>NZ_BMHO01000001.1:1445550-2694935 GCF_014640975.1 Microbacterium faecale | reverse complement strand
TGTGTAGCTGACTGGTACTAATAAGCCGACGACTTGAAAACATTCACATTTCTGTCTTTCTTGATGAGATGTTCGCGTCCACTTTGTGGTTCCCAGAGGACAAACACGTCCCGGGGACATAATTTCACAGTGCATGAAGCATGCTGGTGAAACACAATTCTTCACGCCAACACGTCCGTGTTGGTTGTGGTTAGGTGTTTCGGTGGTTATTGCGAGAGGGAAACGCCCGGTCACTTTCCGAACCCGGAAGCTAAGCCTCTCAGCGCCGATGGTACTGCAAGGGGGACCTTGTGGGAGAGTAGGACACTGCCGGACTTCACGTAAACGAAAGGGTCGCCCAACGCAGGGCGACCCTTTCGGCATTTCACAGGGCCTTCACCTACGCTCGTACGCGACGTGACAACAGCGTGGAGGACCGCGCAACATAGGGGAGTGGGCATGACCACCGACGACAGTGACGACAGACGAGACCGCCGCGACGACGGCGAGCGTCGTCCTCCCCGTAACGAGCGTCCGCGACAGGGCGGGTCCCGAAGCGGGGACGACCGCGATCGCGGCCGTCCGTTCCGTGATGGCGGTTCCGACCGCAGGTCCGGGTCCGACGACCGTCGCGGCTACGGCCGCGGCAATGACGATCGCCGATCCAGCGGTGACAGTCGCCCTCGCCGTGACGACCGCAGCTCACGCGACGGCGACCGCCGTCCGTATGGTGACAGCCGTCCGCGCCGTGACGACCGTGACGGCCGGAGTAGTGACCGTCGCCCATTCGGTGACAGTCGCCCTCGCCGCGATGACCGCGGGGGTGACCGCCGTTCGTACGGCGAGAACCGTTCCGGTCGTGATGACCGCGGGGGGCGCGATGGCGATCGTCGGCCCTACGGCGACAGTCGTCCGCGTCGTGACGGCCGTGGGGACGATCGTCGACCCTATGGTGACAGTCGGCCGCGTCGTGACGATCGAGACGGTCGCGGGGGTGACCGCCGTCCGTACGGTGAAAGTCGACCACGTCGTGACGACCGCGATGGTCGGAGCGGCGACCGTCGCCCTCACGGTGAGGGGCGTCCGCGTCGCGACGATCGCGACTGGCGCGGCGAAGACCGCCGGAGCGGCGGCCAGGGCGGCCCGCGCGGAGACGATCGGCGTTATGGGCGTGACTCGGATCGTGGTGGCTCCTGGCGCGGCGATGATCGCCGCTCGGGTGGGCGTCGGGAAGATTCGTCGTATCGCGGAGGTCCGCGTCGTGATGACCGCGGGCGCGGTGACGCGGCGCGCGGTCCTCGGGACGGGGAACGACGTTCCTTCCGTCCGAATGACCGCGGGGAACGCCGTTTCGACGACCGCGGAGGCTCGCGCGATGACTTCCGACCGCGTCGCACCCACGGCGACGGCGACAGGCGGGGCGCCCGCGGCGACCGGCGGGATGATTTCCGCCGTGACGACCGGGGAGGTTTCCGACGGGATGACCGCGGCGGTCCTCGACGCGACGAACGCGGCGGTCGCTCGTTCGACGGTGGGCGTGGTCCGCGTCGTGACGACGGGCGTTTCTCCGATCGCCGCCGCGGATACGGTACGGATGACCGCTTCGACGAGCGCGCGGAGGATCCGAACGCGCCGCACCGCGAGCACATCCCGGACCCCGTGCTCCCGGACGACGTATCTCCGAAGGACCTGCTGCCCTCGGCACGCAACGAGCTGAAGACGCTGACAGCGGAGAATGCGGAGCGCGTCGCTCGTCACATGGCGATGGCTGCTCGCGCGATCGACGACGACCCGGCCCTCGCCCACGAGCACGCGAGCGCCGCTATGCGTCACGCCGGCCGCGTTGCTGTCGTGCGCGAGACGCTCGCGATCACGGCGTACGCCACCGGTGACTTCGGGCTCGCACTGCGCGAGCTGCGCACGGTGCGACGGATCTCCGGGCGCAACGACCACATCGCGATGATCGTCGACAGCGAGCGCGGCGTCGGCCGCCCTGAGAAGGCGCTCGAGGAAGGGCGGGCTGCGGATCGCACGACGCTCGAGGTGGCACAGCGCGCCGAGCTCGCGATCGCGATGTCGGGCGCTCGTCTTGACCTCGGTCAGGCGGAGCTCGCGCTGCACGAGCTGGACATCCCGGAGGCGGATCCCGATCGCGCCTTCGAGTGGAGTCCCGGTCTGTTCGCTGCCCGCGCGGCTGTGCTCGAGGAGCTGGGCCGCGAGGACGAGGCTTCCGAGTGGTCGCGGCGGGCGCGGATCGCGGGCGAGGCGATCGCGGCGCGTTTCGCCGAGGACGACACGGTCGAGATCTACGAGATCGACGCGCCGCGCACCGACCTCGATCGCGCCGGGTGGGATGACGCGGTGACCGAGCATGCCGAGGACGCGTCCGGCCCGTCGCCGGAGGTCGTGACCGACGAGGAGTCCATCGGCGCGCATTCCGCCAACGAGGCCGCCGTTGACGGAGACCGCGCTGATGAGAGTTCGCTTGACGGGCACTCGCCAGATGAGCATTCGGTTGACGAGAACATCGTTGACGAGGGTTCGGTTTCCGGGGGCTCCGTTCACGAGAACCCCGTCAGTGAGACTGTCGTTGACGAGGATCGCGCTGATGAGCACTCGGTCGACACGAACCTGCAGGCAACGACGACGGCGCCCGCCTCCGAGACCGTCTCGGTCGAAGGAATCGCTGACGACGCCTCGTTCGACCCCGGCGAGGGCGAACTCTCGATCGAGGACGAGGTCACCGAGATCCTCGCGGCCGCAGGCATCATCGACGACACGGAAGCCCCGCACGCCGATGACGTCGAGGCGACTGACGTCGAGGCGACTGACTTCGAGGCGACTGACTTCGAGGCGACTGACTTCGAAGCGACTGACGCCGACGCGATTGAGGGCGTTGACGCGACGGACGCGACGGACAGGACTGCCGGGACGGACGACGAGACGGCCGGCGCGTCGGGCAAGGCGGCCGCAGGCACCGACGAGGAGGAAGACCGCCCCGATGGCGCTCTTTTCTAGGAAGACCGGTGCGCCGCTTGACGGCGTGGACGTGCTGTTGGCGGATCTGGACGGCGTCGTGTACGCCGGCCCTGGGGCGGTACCGCACGCGATCGAGAGCCTAAATCGCGCGGAATCAGACGGCCGCCGACTCGGCTACATCACGAACAACGCCTCGCGCACGGACGCCTCCGTTGCACAGCACCTCGTCGACCTCGGACTGCGGACGCGGCCCGAAGATGTTGTGACGAGTCCGCAGGCGGCCGTCGAGCTGCTCGCGAAGACCGTGCCGAGCGGATCCACTGTGCTCGTCGTCGGCGGGGAGGGACTCGTCGTCGAGCTCGAGAAGGCCGACTACGTCGTCACGCGGAGCGCGGACGACCGGCCCGCGGCCGTTCTGCAGGGGTTCGACCCCACGGTCGCCTGGACCGACCTTGCGGAGGCGGCCTTCGCGCTGCAGACGCCGGAGGACGCTGGCGGGATCCCGTGGATCGCCACGAACACCGACTGGACGATTCCGCGCGAGCGCGGCGTCGCGCCCGGCAATGGCACGCTCGTTTCCGCCGTCCACACCGCCGTCGGACGCCTCGCGACCGTCGCCGGCAAGCCGGAGGCGCCGATCTACCACGCCGCCGTCGCCCGGTTCGGTGCGCAGAAGCCGTTGTTCCTCGGGGACCGTCTCGACACCGATATCCAGGGCGCGCAGGCGGCGGAGATGGACTCCGCGCTCGTGCTGACGGGGATCGACCGCCCCAAGCATGTCCTCGCGGCGCCGGAGCACTCGCGACCGACGTTCATCCTGAGCGACCTGCGCGAGCTGTTCGAGCCCTACCCGCGCATCAGTCAGCGGGGCGGGGTCACCACCGTCGGCACGGCGAAGGTGCGCACCGGCAGCGGACCGGAGATCGAGATCCTCGCCGAGGGCGACCGCGACATCGATCTGCTGCGTGCCGGAGCTCACGCGATTTGGTCGACGGGACGGCAGATCTTCGGCTTCGACGTCCCTGAGCGCCTGTACCGCGACAGTTTCCACCGTCCGTGACCGTGGCGGTGCCTCGATCGCATCTCCGGTCGCGCAAATGCACCGAAAAAGGCGAACGAAGGTGCGATTGCGCGACCGGAACCGGTGGGGGATGCCGGGAAAGGCGCGGCGGGGCCACGGGAACGGTGTCCTCGCGCTTATCGTGGAGGGATGACGGACGATAGCCTCGTGGATCGGCTCGCGCTCATTGAGACGCAGCCGCTCGCGGAGCGGGCGCAGGCCTACCAGGCGCTGCACGACGAGCTCGCACGCGAGCTCGAGCGAGCGCCCGAGACCGGCGAGTGAGCGGACGCCTCGACGCTGAGCTCGCCGCGCGCGGGCTCGCTCGGTCGCGCACCCACGCCGCCCGGCTCATCGCCGACGGACGCGTGCAGGTCGATGGCGTGCGCGCGGCGAAACCCGCCGCGCGCGTCGCGGCCGAGCAGCGGATCCACGTTGACGCGGATCACTACGTCAGCCGGGCCGCGCACAAGCTCATCGCGGCGCTCGACGCCTTCGATGTGGTCGTGTCGGGGCGCGCGGCCCTCGACATGGGCGCGTCCACGGGCGGCTTCACGCAGGTGCTGCGGGAACGGGGCGCCGCGCCCGTTCTCGCCGTCGACGTCGGTCACGACCAGATGGCTCCCGAGATCTCGGAGGATCCGGATGTCCACGTCGTCGAGGGCATGAATGTTCGCGCGATGACCGCCGCGAGCCTCGCCGAGGCGACCGGGTTCTCGGATCCGCCGGCCGTCGTCACGGGAGACCTGTCGTTCATCTCGTTGACCCTCGTCCTTCCCGCAGCGGTCGCGGTGGCGCGACCTGACGCGGACTTCGTCCTGCTCGTGAAACCGCAGTTCGAGGTGGGCCGCACGGAGGTGCGCGGCGGCGTCGTGTCGGATCCGCTGCTGCGCGCCCGCGCCGTGCGTGGCGTGGTGGACGCCGCCCGCCCGCTCGGGCTCTCCCTACAAGGCGTGGTCCCGAGCCCCGTGACCGGCACCCACGGCAATCGCGAGTACCTCCTCCACCTGGCGCGCGATGTCGACGGGAGCGCCGATTCCGAGCGGATCCTCGCGACTGTCCACTGGGATGACGACCCGCCGCGCGCCGGCGGTGGGACATCCGACACAATGGGATGAGAACCCTGTGCCACGACGCTCGAGAAGGAGGACGATGAACGCGCGCAACATCCTGATCGTCGCGCACGCTTTCCGCGATGACACCGTCGCGGCTGCCGCGCGCATCGCCGGTATCGTCGAGGAGCTCGGGGCCACACCCGTCTTCGAAGCGGGCGACCGGACCGAACTCACCGCCCTCGTCCCGCAGCTGGCGAGTGCTCGCGTGCTGGGCCTGGACGTGCCGCTCGCCGACCTCGACGCCGCGATCGTCCTCGGCGGCGACGGCACGATCCTGCGCGCGGCGGAGCTCGTGCGAGGAGGCACCGCCCCCGTCCTCGGAATCAACATGGGACACGTCGGCTTCCTCGCCGAGATCGAACGTGACGACATGGACGACGCCGTCCAGCGCGTCATCGTCGGCGACTACCAGGTGGAGGAGCGTCTCGCGCTCGAGGTGAAGGTGCGCGACCACGCGGGGCGCGTCGTGTACGAGACGTGGGCTCTCAACGAGGCATCGATCGAGAAGCAGTCCCGTGAGCGCATGATCGAGCTCGTCATCGGCGTCGACGGACGCCCGCTGTCGAGCTTCGGCGCCGATGGGTGCGTCGTGGCGACGCCGACCGGATCCACCGCGTACAACTTCTCGGCGGGCGGCCCGGTCGTCTGGCCGAGCGTCGAAGCGATGGCGGTCGTGCCGATCTCGGCCCACGCGCTCTTCGCCCGCCCCCTCGTGGTCGGGCCGGAACAGCACATCGCGGTCGAGGTCGCCGGCATCTCCGGATCCCACGGCGTGCTCTGGTGCGACGGGCGCCGCACGCACCCGCTGCCTCCGGGCGCGCGAGTCTCGATCGGACGTTCGTCGGACCCCGTACGGCTCGCGCGCCTCCACCCGACGGCGTTCACCGACCGCCTCGTCGCGAAGTTCCAGCTTCCTGTTCACGGGTGGCGCGGCCCCAGCGGATCCGCCATGACTGACGCTGTTCCCGTTATCCCACCCGCCCGCGCGACGAACGACGAAGGGACGCGCCCCGAGTGATCGAGGAGATGCGACTGACCGGACTCGGCGTCATCGCTGACGCCGCCTTGCCGATGGGGCCGGGGTTCACGGCTATTACGGGCGAGACCGGCGCCGGCAAGACCATGGTCGTCACGGGGCTCGGTCTGCTCATGGGGCAGCGCGCCGACAGCCAAACGGTGCGCTCCGGCGATGCGCACGCGAGCGTCGAGGGGATCTGGCTCGTTCCGGAGAACGGGCCCGTCGCCGACCGCGTACGTGAGGCGGGTGGCGAGATCGAACCGGCCGGCGACGAGCGCGGCGAACTCTACCTGTCGCGCACCATCGCGGCCGAGGGGCGCAGCCGCGCCGCCGTGGGAGGGCGGGCCGCACCGGCGGGCGTGCTCGCCGATCTCGCGGATCTGCTCGTCGCGGTGCACGGACAGTCCGACCAGCTGCGTCTGAAGTCGCAGCCGGCGCAGCGGGACGCCCTGGACCGCTTCGGCGGCGACGTCGTGCGCGATGCGCTCTCCGCGTACCGCACGGCCTTCGACGCATGGACGAAGATCGACGCCGAGCTCGTGGCGCTCGTCACGGATCGCGACGCGCGTGCCGCAGAGGCGGAGAGACTGCGCGTGCAGCTCGGCGAGATCGAGGCTGTCGCGCCGGATCCCGGGGAAGACGTCGCGGTGGCCGAGCGTGCCGAGCGATTGCAGAACGCGGAGGCGCTGCGCGAGGCCGCACAGGCCGCGCGTGAGGCGCTCTCGAGCGAAGACGGGACGGGCGACGTCGCGACGCTCCTGGGGGAGGCGCGGCACGCTCTCGATCGCGCGACCGATCCCGCGCTGGATTCCGTCCGGGAGCTCGTCGCGGATCTCGCGATCCGTGCCGGTGATGCGGCAGGGGAGCTGTCCAGCTATCTCGCGGATCTCGATGAAGAGGGGCCCCACGAACTGCAGGCCGTGGAGGAACGACGAGCGGCGCTCGCCGATCTCGTGCGCCTGCACGGATCCCTCGATGAGGCGATCGCGCTGCTCGAGACCGGATCCGCTCGCCTCGCCGAGCTCGACGACGACGGTGACCGCGTCGAGCGACTCCAGGAGGAGAGCGACACGGCGCTGGCCGAGCTCGACCGCGCGGCGGGCCGACTGAGCGCGGAGCGCCGGACCGCGGCCGAACACCTGGGCACTCGCGTGACCGAGGAGCTGCGGGCCCTCGCGATGCCGGACGCCACGCTCGTCGTCGAGGTCAGCGACGGCGCCGCGTCTGCGTACGGCCGCGACGAGGTCGCCTTCCTGCTTGCCCCGCATGTCGGATCCGATCCTCGCCCCGTCGCGAAGAGTGCGTCGGGTGGCGAGCTCAGCCGCGTCATGCTCGCGATCGAGGTCGTCATCGCCGCGACCGATCCTGTGCCGACCTTCATCTTCGACGAGGTCGATGCGGGCATCGGCGGCGCGGCCGCGATCGAGGTCGGCCGGCGCCTCGCGAAACTCGCGGAGACGTCGCAGGTGATCGCGGTCACGCACCTCGCGCAGGTCGCCGCATTCGCCGAGAATCATCTCAGCGTCGTGAAGTCGAGCGACGGCACGATCACCGCTTCGAGCGTTACGCGCCTCGCCGGAGCCGAGCGCGAGGCCGAGATGGCCCGGCTGCTGAGCGGCATGGCTGACTCCGACGCGGCTCTCGAGCATGCCCGCGAGCTCCTGTCGCTTCGGGCGTCGGTGTGAGTATGCTCAACATCAGTCCATTCCCAGCCCGCCGCGGCGGCGCGCACATCTGGATCCCGATTCCGGGGGTTAGGATTGAAGCCCGTGACCACGACTTCTGACGCGGACGGCTTCGACACCACCAAACACATCTTCGTGACGGGTGGTGTCGTCTCTTCTCTCGGCAAGGGATTGACTGCCGCGAGTCTCGGTAATCTGCTGACGGCGCGCGGGCTCCACGTCGTCATGCAGAAGCTCGACCCGTACCTCAACGTCGACCCGGGAACGATGAATCCGTTCCAGCACGGCGAGGTGTTCGTCACCGACGACGGGGCCGAGACCGATCTCGACATCGGCCACTACGAACGTTTCCTCGACATCAATCTGTCGCAGGCCGCCAACGTGACGACGGGCCAGATCTACTCGAAGGTTATCGAGCGCGAGCGGCGCGGGGAGTACCTCGGCGACACCGTGCAGGTGATCCCGCACATCACCGACGAGATCAAGCGCCGGATGCGCCTGCAGGCCGCGGACAAGCCGAAGCCCGACGTGATCATCACGGAGGTCGGCGGCACGGTCGGCGACATCGAGTCGCAGCCATTCCTCGAGGCGGCGCGCCAGCTGCGGCACGAGCTCGGTCGCGACAACGTCTTCTTCGTGCACGTCTCGCTCGTGCCCTTCATGGGGGCGTCCGGCGAGCAGAAGACCAAGCCGACGCAGCACTCCGTGGCCGCACTGCGCCAGGTCGGTATCCAGCCTGACGCGCTCGTGCTGCGCAGCGACCGGCCGGTCACCGAGGCCAACATGAGCAAGATCGCGCTCATGTGCGACGTCGAATCCGACGCCGTCGTGAACACGGTCGACCTCCCGAGCATCTACGACATCCCGTCGACGCTCAACGAGCAGGGCCTCGACCGCGTCATCATCAAGAAGCTCGGTCTCGCGAAGGCCGTCGACGTCGACTGGTCGCGGTGGCAGAAGGTCCTCGACGCGGTGCACCACCCGCGGCACGAGGTCACGATCGGCCTCGTCGGCAAGTACATCGACCTGCCCGACGCCTACCTGTCGGTGACCGAGGCGCTCAAGGCGGGCGGCTTCGCGCTCGACACGAACGTCGTCATCCGCTGGATCCCCTCCGACCTCTGCGAGACGCCGGAAGGCGCGCGCGAGCATCTCGGATCCGTGGACGGTATCTGCGTGCCCGGGGGATTCGGGATCCGCGGCATCGAGGGCAAGCTCGGCGCGCTTCGGTTCGCGCGCGAGCAAGGAATCCCCACGCTCGGGCTGTGCCTCGGGCTGCAGTGCATGGTCATCGAGTTCGCGCGGAACGTCGCCGGACTCGAGGGGGCATCCTCGAGCGAGTTCGACCCGGGCACGGCCGTCCCGGTCATCGCGACGATGGCCGAGCAGGTCGACATCATCGGCGGGGGCGACCTCGGCGGCACGATGCGTCTCGGCCTCTACCCGGCAGCACTCGCGGAGGGGTCCCTCGCGGCCGAGGTATACGGCACGACGGCCGTGGAAGAGCGTCACCGTCACCGCTTCGAAGTCAACAACGCCTACCGCCAGCAGATCGCGGATGCCGGACTGACGTTCTCCGGCCTCAACCCGCAGCTCGACCTCGTCGAGTTCGTCGAGCTGCCGCGCGACCAGCATCCGTACTACATCGCGACGCAGGCCCACCCCGAGCTCCGCTCACGCCCGACGGAGGCCCACCCGCTGTTCCGTGGCCTCGTGGCCGCGGCGATCGAGCGGGCGCGGTCCAGCGAGCTGTTCGAGGTCGAGGAATGACCTCGGGATCGAACCCGTCCGCAGAGATTCGCGACGAGCCGTTCGAGGTCGACGTCGCGCGCAGCGAGACCGTCTACAACGGCTACGTCTGGGATGTCCGTGAGGACACGTTCCGGTATGGTCCGACGTCCCTCGTGCGGCACTACCTCGACCACACGGGCGCCGTCGCGGTCGTCGCGCTCGACGACGACGACCGAGTGCTGCTGATCCAGCAGTACCGGCACCCGATCGGTACGCGCGACTGGGAGATCCCGGCCGGGCTGCTCGACATCGAGGGTGAGGATCCCCGCGACACGGCCGTGCGCGAGCTTGCCGAGGAAGCGGACCTCGTGGCGGACACGTGGGAGGAGCTCGGCTCGTTCACGCCGTCTCCCGGTGGCTCCAGCGAGCTCATCCACATCTTCCTCGCCACCGGCGTGCGCGCGGCGACCGAGACGTTCGAGCGCCGCGACGAAGAGGCCGACATCCGCACCGCGTGGGTTCCGCTCGACGACGTCGTGCAGGCGATCGTCGAGGGCCACCTCCACAACGCGGCAATGACGATCGGCGTGCTGCTCGCCGCGCGACGGAGATCTGCATAGGGCGTGTTGCTAAACATGACACCTACTGCGCGGACCGCGGCACGCCGCCTCGCGGCGTCCTCGTCGGTCGACGATGCGGCAGCATCGCCTCCCTCCTTGTCCTTGCGACGCAACGCACCGCGACCCGCTCGCGACGGCGCCACGTTTATCAACACACCCTAGGGTCCGTCGTGCTGCTGGATCATGCGGTCGAGAGCTATCTGCGTCACATCTCGATCGAGCGCGGCCTCAGCGACCACACGGTCGAGGCGTACCGTCGCGACCTTGCTGGTTACACCGCATGGCTCGGCGAGCGGGACGTGACCGCGACCGACGGCGTCACGACGGATCTCGTGAACGCGTTCGTCGCCGAGATCGCGTCCGCGGATCCGCAGCCCGCCGCCTCGTCACTCGCCCGACTCCAGTCGTCCGTGCGCGGATTGCATCGTTTCCTTGCGCGCGAGGGAATCGTCGATGAGGATCCGTCCGTTCGGCTGACGCCTCCGAAACAGGGACAAAAGCTGCCGAAGGCCCTCACGATCGACGAGGTCGAGGCGCTGCTTGCGGCGCCGTCCGGCGAGGATCCGATCGGCATCCGCGATCGCGCGCTGCTTGAGCTGTTGTACGCGACGGGCGCGCGCGTCTCCGAGGCGATCGGGCTCGACGTCGACGACCTTCGGGCCGGCGAGGTCCTGCGGTTGCGCGGCAAGGGCGACAAAGAGCGCATCGTGCCCGTGGGATCCTTCGCCCGCGCCGCCGTCGACGCCTACCTCACGCGCGTGAGGCCAGCGCTCGCCGCGAAGAGCACGGCGACGCCGAAGCTCTTCCTCGGTGCACGCGGCCGGCCCCTGTCGCGGCAGAGTGCGTGGCTCGTGATCCAGAAGGCCGCCGAGGCCGCGAACCTCACGGCGCACGTCTCGCCGCACACGCTCCGCCACTCGTTCGCGACGCACCTGCTCCAGGGCGGGGCCGATGTGCGCGTCGTGCAGGAACTGCTCGGGCACGCCTCCGTCACGACGACGCAGATCTACACCCACGTCTCCGCCGACGCGCTCCGCGACATCTACCAGAGTGCGCATCCTCGAGCGGTCTGAGGACAGCGCGAGGATGCGCGATAGCGCAGTTTGGCACCTGCGGTGCGTGGCCCGAGCGGCCTGACGCCGACGACACTTTTCGGGCTATCCCCCTGTCGCCGGTGGCGACGCGAATCTATCGTAGGTTCGCGTGGCAACTGTCCTGGGGAGGAATCCATGACGAACGCATCCGCGCTGGCTGTCGAGGCCCACGGACTCGTGAAGACGTTCGGTGCAAACCGGGCCGTCGACGGGATCGATCTCGCGATCCCTCGCGGCGGCATCTACGGCGTGCTCGGGCCGAACGGGGCAGGGAAGACCACTGCGCTGCGGATGCTCGCGACGCTGTTGCGGCCTGACGCGGGCGAGGCACGGGTGCTCGGACACGACGTCGTCGCCGAGCCGAAGCGGATCCGGGAACTCGTCGCGCTCACGGGCCAGTTCGCGTCGCTCGACGAAGACCTCACCGGCATCGAGAACCTCGTCCTGCTTGGCCGGCTCTATGGCTTCTCCGCGAATGCGGCACGGCGACGCGGCATGGACCTCCTGGACGCGTTCGGCCTCGCCGACGCCGCGGGCCGCCAGGTCAAGAAGTTCTCCGGCGGCATGCGACGCCGGCTCGACATCGCCGGATCGCTCATCGTGACGCCGCAGCTGATGTTCCTGGACGAGCCGACGACGGGTATCGACCCGCGCAGCCGCAATCAGGTCTGGGACATCATCCGCACGCTCGTCGACGGCGGAACGACGATCCTGCTCACGACGCAGTACCTCGAGGAGGCGGACCGACTCGCGAGCCGCCTCGCCGTCATCGACCACGGCCGCGTGATCGCGGAGGGGACGCCCGGTCAGCTCAAAGCGCAGGTGGGATCCGGAGCGCTCACGGTCCGGGTCATCGATCCAGCTGATCGCGCGGCCGCCGCGGACGTGCTCGAGCGCGCCCTCGGCACCGACGTGGTCAAGGAACCCGACCCGGCGGCGCTGACGGCCACCGTCGCTGAGAACCACGCGGCTGCGCAGGCGCTCGCCGCGCTGGCGGAGGCGGGAATCGAGACGGAGACCTTCTCGCTGGGGCAACCGAGCCTCGACGAGGTCTTCCTCGCTCTCACGGGAAAACCGCCCGAGGATGAGCGCGCGAATGCCGAAGACGTGGAGAACACGGAGGTGGCGCGATGAGCGCTGACGTGCAGCAAGCGACCGTGAAGGTCCGCACCGTGCTGCTTCCTGCTGACGAGCGTCCTGCGCCCGCTGGGCCGATCAGCTCGTCGATCACGTACGGGTGGCGCGCACTGCTGAAGATCAAGCACATCCCGGAACAGCTGTTCGACGTGACGATCTTCCCCGTGATGATGACCGTGATGTTCTCCACCATCTTCGGCGGGGCGCTCGCCGGAGACATCAGTGGTTACATCCAGTGGCTCATCCCCGGCGTCTTCGTGCAGACACTAGTGATGATCACGATGTACACGGGCATCACCCTCAATCGCGATATCTCGAAGGGTGTATTCGACCGCTTCCGGTCCCTGCCTGTCTGGCGGCCGTCGCAACTGGTCGGCGCGCTGCTGGGGGATCAGGTGCGCTACACGATCGCGGGAGTCATCATCCTCGCGGTCGGGTTCCTGATGGGGTTCCGCCCAGCTGGCGGATTCGCCGGGGTGGCGGTGTCGTTCGTCTTGCTTCTGGTGTTCAGCTTCTGCCTGTCGTGGGTGTGGACGATGGTCGCGCTCATCATGCGCACGGAGCAGGCCGCAATGGGCGTGTCGATGTTCATCCTCATGCCGCTGACGTTCGTCTCGAACATCTTCGTGGATCCGCGCACGATGCCGGACTGGTTGCAGGCGTTCGTCGACGTCAACCCGGTCAGTGTCATCGTCGGCAGCATGCGTGACATGATGAGCGGCGTCTATGACGCCGGATCCATCGGACTCGTTCTCGTGTACTGCGCCGTGCTCGTGGCGATCTTCGGGCCGATTTCGATGTTCATCTACAACCGCAAGAACTGACCTTCGCCTCCGCATCCGCGACATCTACCAGAGCGCGCATCCCCGAGCAGTCTGACGACCGCCCGAGGATGCGCGTTAGCGAAATGCTGCTCTGGCACCTGTGGTGCGTGGCTCGAGCAGTCCGACGCCGCCGGACTGTCGGTGGTGCCGTGCTCAGCTGACGACGAGCAGGTTGCCGAGACGTTGTGGGTCGGACCGGAGGCGCTCTGCCGGTTCGTCCAGAACGATGGCGCCCTTCTCCATTCCGAGGATCCGGTCGCTGTGGTCCAGCGGGAGATCGGGGCTCTGGTCGACGAACAACGTGGTGATGCCCGCGGACGCGAGCGCGCGGGCCGCCTCGAGCACCGCGTGCACGAGCGAGGGCTGGAGCCCCTGTGAGAACTCGTCGATGAGGATCATGCGCGATCCGTGGACCATCGCACGGGCGAGAGCGAGCTGCTGCTTCTGTCCGCCGGAGAGGTCGCCAGCTTTGACGCGGGCGCGCTCACGGATGACGGGGAACACCTCGGCGACGTCGATCGGCGGTGAGTAACCGCGCCGCGCGGAGAGGCGGAGGTTCTCTTCGACGGTGAGCGTCGGGAAGACTCCGCGGTCGTCGGGCACGAACGCCAACCCGGCGCGCGCGATCCGGGCGCTTCGTGTGTACGCAGTGCCATCGAGAGCGACCGTCCCGCTTTTCGCGGTGACCTGACACGCGATGGTGCGTAGGAGCGTCGTCTTGCCCATGCCATTGCGGCCGAGCAGCGCCACGACCTGGCCCTCCTCGACGCGCAGACGGATGTCGCGCAGCACGTCCGCGTGACCGTAGCCTGATGTGACGTCGGTGAGTTCGAGTGTCATCGTGTCTTCCCCAGATACGCATTCTGGACAGCGTCGAGTGCGGCCACCTCGTCGAGAGTGCCTTCTGCGAGCACGCGCCCGTCGGCGAGGACCACGACACGATCGGCGAGCTCACGCACGATTTCCATGTCGTGTTCGACGACGATCAGTGTGCTTCCGGACTCGGCAGACACGCGCCGCAGGAGCTGCGCGAGCCGGATCGACTCATCATGTGAGAGACCGGCAGCGGGCTCGTCGAGAACGATGATGGTGGGCCCCCAGGCGAGGACGATCGCAAGCTCGAGAGCGCGAAGATCGGCGAGGGAGAGATCGGCGGCCGGTCCGTCGGACATCGTCTCGAATCGGTCGAGCCCCACCGGCAGAGGCGACGCCGTGAGTGCCTCGGCGCGCGCCAACGCGATGTTGTCGGCGGGGGAGAGGTCCGAGAAGAGGCTCGGCACCTGGAAGACCTTTCCGAGACCCGCGCGGGCGCGGCGGTGGATCGGCCAGGACGTCGCGGTGCGCCCTGCGATCGTCACCTCCCCGCTGTCCGCGGTGAGGTCGCCAGCCACGATGTTGAGGAACGTCGTCTTGCCGGCCCCGTTCGGGCCGATAATGCAGACGCTCTCGCCGGAATCGGCGCGGAAGTCGATGCCGCGCACGATCTGCGCCGCGCCGAAGCTCCGGGTGACGCCCGTCGCCGTCACGGTGCCATCCGCATCCCGTGGCGCGTCGGTGGCAGCGGTGTACGGGGGGATGTGCGTGCCGAGGCGGGCGCGAGCGGAATCGCTGACGCGCGCGAGCTTCGCGAGCAGCCCGGCGAAGCCGCCGGGTGCGAAGCGGACGATCAGTAGGAACACGACGCCGAGCGCGAGCAGGTACCAGCTTCCGAGCACGTCCCCGAGATATCTCTCACCGACCGTGATGAGGATCGCCCCGAAGAAGGCCCCGAATATCGTGCCGCGGCCGCCGACCGCGAGCCATACGAGCACCTGCGTCGACATCAGGATGCCCGCCGTGGACGGAACGACCAGCCCCATCGTCGGGGCGGCGAGCACGCCCGCGAGTGCGGCGATCGCCGCACTGATCGCGAATGCGACGAGCTTCGTCCCCCGCACCGAGACGCCCAGGTGGGCGGCACGCACCGGAACCATCGACACCGCGAGGAAACGTCGTCCCCATCGCCCGCGGATCACGAAATACCACACGAGCGCGACGGTCACGATGACGACGACACCCGTGATGTAGAAGTCCGCGATCAGGCCGCGGGATTCCACGAACAGCCCGTTGCTGCCGTTCGTGACGGGGCGCCACGATCGCGCGACCTGCTCGACCAGCAGCGTGAGCGCGAGCGTGAGGACCGCCATCGTGGACATCGCGGCACGGCGCTGCAGGCCGATGAGTCCGACGGCGATGGCAACCAACGCGGCGCCCAGGATGCCGACGATCCCGCCGACGACCGGTGGGACGCCGACAGACTCCGCGATCGCCGCGCAGTACGCGCCGATTCCGAAGAATGCGGCATGCCCGATGCTGATGACGCCGGCACGTCCCCACGCGATGTCGAGGCCGAAGGCGAAGAGCCCGTACGCGAGAGCGAGGGTAAGCAGTGCGAGAGGGTACGGCGGAAGGAAGAACGGAGCGATCCCCACTGCGGCCGTCGACGCGACGAGCGCACCGACGTGCGCGTAACCGATGCGGCGCGTGGGCCGCGTCACGCGCATGTCCTCGGCTGCGGATCGGAAACGACGCCGAGGTCCTCGACCAGCGTGTAGGCTCCGTCGGCGTCGATCTCGATGACGTACATGTTCTGGGACCACATGTGCGTTTCGGAATCGAAGCTGCCGCCGCCGAGGACACCCTCCGACGTCGTCTGCGACATCTGCTCGCTGACCGCCTCGGCCGCATAGTCACCTGCGGCTTCGACGGCGGACGCGATGAAGTGTGCGGCCATGTACGACGTCGCCGCGACGGCGGGGATCGGGTCGTCGAAGTCATAGGCGTCGCGGTAGGCGGCCACGAACTCCTCGTTCGCCTCGTCGTCCAGCTGGTCGGTGTAAGGAAGAACAGTCGTTCGCCCCTCCAGCGCTGATGAGATCGCGCCGTAGAACTCCTGCTGGTGGGTCGTGCCGGTGAATCCACGGTCGTCGAGCAGACCAAACTGCTCGGCCTGCTGAGTGAACGCGACCGCATCGCCACCGACGACGCCCGTGAGGATCCAGTCGGGGTCGGCGCTTTGCATCTTCGAGATGACGGGCTGCCACTCAGACGTGCCGAGCGGAGCGTACTCTTCGACGACGAACTCGCCGCCGGCTTCGTCGAGTGCGGCGCGGGCCACGTCGGCGTACTCGCGCGGGAAGAGGTAATCGTTGCCGGCGAACGCGACGCGGGGGCCGTACTCGTCGACCATCCGCGGCACGATCGCCTCAAGCACCATCGGCTCAGTCACGCCGAACGGCCAGAAGTGCGCACTGCAGCTGGGAACGATGCCCATGATGGCCGAGGAGAACGGCACTTCGGCATCGGCGGCGACCGAGGCGACGGCGTTCGTCGTGTCGCCGGCAATGGTGCCGAACAGGTAATCGACCTGCTCCTCGCGAACGAGACGCTGCGCGACCTGTGTCGACGTCGCTGCTTCGCTCATGTCGTCGACGACCACGAGCTCGACGTCGTGACCGAGGACGCCACCCGCAGCGTTCACGGCGTCGAGACCGAGTTCGAAGCCCTGCTGCATCGAAGTTCCTTCGAGCGAAGCGGGGCCGGTGAGGGGCGCGATGAGACCGATCTTGAGCGCACGGTCCGTGTCATCCGCGCCGCCGGGCTCTTCTGCGCTGAATGAACCTCCGGAGCAGGCAGTCAACGCGAGCACGGGCGCGACCAACAACGCGAGCGTCGGCGTGAGGCGGGTCATGCGATTGCGGTGCGTGGGATTTTCCATGAGGGGAACCTCCAGTCCAGGCCCTGCGGGCGCAGGGCGATGAGCGCGATGAGCGCGACGAAGAATATGAGGCCGGCAGCCGTTTCCGGCAGGAACGTGCGCAGGACGGTGTCCAACAGTGCGACGACGAATGCACCGACGACGGGGCTGATCATCGAGCCACGACGTCCCAGCATGACGGCGAAGAAGGCCGGCGCGAGCAGGCCGACTCCTGCCGACGGAGTCACGCCGAGCATCGGGCTCTGCAGCGCGCCGGCGAGCACCGCCAAGGTGGTGCCGAGCATGAACGCGCCGGTGATCATCCGAGTCGGTGGGATGCCGAGCGAGGCGGCCATCGAACGGTTGTCGATGGAGGCGCGCAGACGCAGGCCGAGAGGAGTGAGGAAGACGGTCGCCAGGCACGCGGCGACGATCATGAGGCACAGCGCGGCGGCGACCAGCCGATAGGCCGGATAGGTGGTGCCGAGCACCTCGATGCTGCCGGTGATCGGTGCAGAGACCGAGGCCGGCGTCGGCCCGAAGATCGCCTCGGCGAGCTGTCGAAGGACGATGCCGACGCCCCACATCGCGAGGAGGGTCGCGAGCATCCCCTGCGCATACAGGCGTGCGAGGAGAAGTCTCTCTGCGGCGAGCCCGACGACGAGTCCGACGATGAGCGCGACGAGTATGCGTGGAAAGAACGGGATCACGGGCTCGAGTACGAACATCGTGTAGGCGCCGACCATCGCGAGGTCACCGTGCGCGACGTTCACAACATTGAGCTGCCCGAAGATGAGTCCGAGCCCCCACGCGAGCAGTGCGTAGAACGCGAAGGTGCTGATCACCGTCAGCGAGAACAGAACTGCCGATTCCATCAGGCGGGCCGATCGAGGACGAGTGGCTTGAGTACTGTCTGAAGCGCGGCAGCGATCGAGAGTACCGAGGCGTCAGCCTGCGGGGGGCCGATGAGGGAGACGCTCGTCGGGAGTCCCGCCTGACTGAGTCCGCTGGGCAACGCGGCGGCGGGGAACCCCACGAAGTTCCACAGCGCGGTGAAGCAGGTCAGCGGGTCATCGCCGCCGATCTTCTCTGTCACGTCGTAGCCGGTGCCGCGCAGCGGTGCCGGCGCCGCAGTCGTCGGCTCGAGCACAGCGGAGACGTTGTGCTCGCGGAACCACGCGGACCACAATTCTGTCGCGTGGATGCGTGCGCTCTGGGCTGCGATGTACGCATCAGCACTGAGAGGGGTGGAGCCAGGGGCGATGAAGTGTCGAGTGCTGTCGCGGTACCGCTCGGGGGTCGTCGCGAACCTCGTGTGATATGCCCGAGCCTCCGCGATGAGGACGGTGTCGTAATGTGAGTGGTCGAGTTCGTATGGAGCGGGAAGCGTGAGGATGCGGGCACCGAGAGAGTGCAGGGCATCGGTCGCACGAGCGAGACCCTGCCGTACATCAGCGTCGACGTCGACGCTGTCTGTTCGATCGGTGACGGCGATCGTGATGCCGTCGAGGCGCGCGGGGACGGCGTCGGGCTCGTCCATGTCACGCGGCGTGCTGATGCCCCAAGGGTCGGTTGCGCCACGCGCGTTCGTGAGTGCGCCGAACATCACAGCGCAGTCCGCGATCGTGCGGGCGATCGGGCCGACGTGGTCGAGCGTGGCAGCGAGGGGAATAACACCGTCGAGAGACACCCGGCCGTAAGAGCCCTTGAACGCCGAGACGCCGCTGAGCGAGGCCGGCACGCGAACCGAACCGGCCGTGTCCGTGCCGAGTGCCCCCGGCACCATGCCCGCAGCGACGGCGGCGCCGGAGCCGCCGGACGAGCCACCTGCGCTGTGCGCGGTGTTCCAGGGGTTGCCGACCTGATCGGTCGTGCCTCCCGCCGCGAACTCATGCGTGTGCGTGTGGCCGACGAGCACGGCTCCGGCGCGTTCGAGCGCGGTCCATGCCGCGGATGAGGAATCCGCGAGGCTGCCCTCCAGCTGCCGACTGGACGCCGTGAGCGGGAGCCCCGCAACGCCGATGATGTCTTTGACGGCCAGCGGAATCCCGAGGAGTGGAGCCCAGTCGCCTTCCGCGATGCGCTTGTCAGCGGCCTGCGCCGACTCGAACGCCCGCTCCGGATACAGACGTGCCCATGCGTTGACGGCGTCCGGAGCGCCGTCGAACGACGGATCCCCACCATTTCGCTGTTCGATGCGGCGAAGCAGCGCTTCGAGGAGGTCGACAGCGGTCAGGGCGCCGGCACGCAGAGCGGCGCGTGCTTCGCTGATGGTCAGATCTGCGGGGTGTGCGTCGGCGAATGGCGTCATGCCGGTGATGCAAGCAGAGTTGCGACGGTCGCCGTGTGGAAACGAGACCAAACGCGTCGAACTGTCTCAGATCGCGGCGGTCAGCTGTGTGCGTCGTGGTCCCACGGTGGGCTGACGCGCTGCGCGACGGAGATGAGCTCGCTGGCGTCGGCGCCCAGACAGAAGCCGTCGACGACGATATTGAGCCGGTTCGTGCGCCGCACGGGTTCGCGAATGGCACCCACCAGCTCCATGACGTCCTGGTGATGTGTGCCAGCGCGGATGTGACCCTGACCGCGTGCGCGGTTCCAGAGCTCGCCGAAGCGAAGGTCAAACTCGTCGCGCACCGGCACGATCGGGCTCGGGCCTTGACCGACCGTGAGTCCGAGGTTCGCGATGAAGTCGCGATCATCGGTGACCATGTTCGAGAAGCGTTCGAGGATCGACACGACGTCGATGACGGCAGGGCGCTCGCCGCGATGTTCCTCCGCCCACGACAGCGCGCGTTCCCATCGATCGACCGAGACAGCATCGATCAGCGCAGCCTTCGACGGAAAGTGTCGGTACAACGTGGCCTGGCTCAACCCCGCTCGCTCGGCGATGTCACGAGCGGTGAATGACTTCCTGCCGTGCTCGGCCACGAGCCCGCAGGCGGCACGCAGCAGCGCCTCGCGGTGTTCCTCCACATCCGCGCGGATCGGAGACGTCAGGGACATGGGGCCTCATTGCTTCCAGGGTGACGTCATGGTACCGCAGTCATGACGTCGGGATCCATGAACGTGCCCCTCTCACGTTCGTCCGAGAGAGGTCCCGCATCCGCCTCGCGCGGCGTTCCTGCGTGCTGGGAGGTAACGAGACGGATACACTCGACGGAGCGTGTCAGGAGGAACATCGGTGGCGAAGAAGAACGACGACGTCGTTATCGGCCCAACGGGCCGCCCCTACAACGGATTCGTGACGCCGGAGAAACTCGACAGACACGGGCCGGCGCGGATCATCGCGCTGTGCAACCAGAAGGGCGGCGTCGGCAAGACGACGACGAGCATCAACCTCGCCGCCTCGCTGGCGAACTACGGGCGACGCGTACTCGCGGTCGACTTCGATCCGCAGGGCGCGCTGTCGGCCGGCCTCGGCATCGCGACGCACGACGTGCCGACCATCTACGACCTGATGCTCGACACCAAGAGCGACCCGCACGAAGCGATCATCCCGTCGAATGTTGACGGCCTCGACGTGATCCCCGCGAACATCGACTTGTCGGCAGCTGAGGTGCACCTCGTCAACGAGGTCGCACGCGAGACGATCCTCTCGCGCGTGCTCAGCAAGGTGGCGAAGGACTATGACGTCATCCTCATCGACTGCCAGCCGTCGCTGGGCCTGCTGACCGTCAACGCACTCACGGCGGCGCACGGCGTGCTGGTCCCGCTTGAGTGCGAGTACTTCGCGCTGCGCGGCGTCGCGCTGCTGATCGAGACGATCGAGAAGGTCCAGGATCGTCTGAACCCCTCGCTCGAACTCGACGGGCTGCTCGCGACGATGTACGACGCGCGCACGCTGCACTCGCGTGAGGTTCTCGAGCGCATCGTCGAGACATTCGGCGACAAGGTCTTCGAGACCGTTATCGGGCGCACGGTGAAGTTCCCCGACGCGAGCGTGTCGGGCGTTCCGATCATCGAGTACGCGCCGAGTCATGATGCCGCTCAGGCGTATCTCCGCCTCGCGCGCGAACTCGTGCACAGAGGGGCGGTCGCGTAGTGATCGCACCGATCCGCCGTAGGCGGCAGACGGATACTGTGCGGAGTGCCACGGCTCAGTACGAGGCGTGGCACCGTCGCGTAGTGATCGACCCGATCCGCGGTAGGCACTGCGCCGTGGCGCGAGGCTGTCGCATAGGGCGATGACGGATCCGTCGGACGCCGCCCTCGACGCGGCGGTGCGCCCGCCGGACGAGACGGGATTCCGCGTCTCGTTGGCGAACTTCGACGGGCCGTTCGACCTGCTGCTGAGTCTCATCACGAAGCACGAGCTCGACATCACGGAGATCGCGCTGTCGGCCGTGACCGACGAGTTCATCTCCTATCTCAGAGAGCTGGGTCCGGAGGAGGAGCTCGACCAGGCCAGCGAATTCCTCGTGGTGGCCGCGACGCTGCTCGACATGAAGGTCGCGGGCCTGCTGCCGCAGGGAGAACTCGTCGACGCGGAAGCGGTCGCGGTGCTCGAGGCGCGCGATCTGCTGTTCGCACGTCTGCTGCAGTACCGCGCGTTCAAAGAGGTCTCCACATGGTTCGCGGAGAACATCTCCCGCGAAGACGCGCGTCGCACGCGCGACGTTCCGCTCGAGGAGAAGTACCGTGCGAAGACCCCCGAGCTGACGTGGACGCTGTCGCTTGACGACTTCGCGGCGCTGGCGACCCTCGCGTTCGCCCCGCGTGAGATCCCCACCGTGGGGCTCGACCATCTGCACGCGCCGCAGGTGTCTATTCGCGAGCAGGCCGCGATCGTCGTGTCGTCGCTGCGCACGCTTGGATCCACAACGTTCCGTGAGCTCGCGGTGGGCGCTGACGGCCCCGGCGTCATCGTGGCGCGCTTCATCTCGATCCTCGAGCTGTACCGGCACGCGGCCGTCGCCTTCGAACAGCTCGAACCGCTCGGCGAGCTGACGGTGCGGTGGGTGGCCGAGACGTGGACCGACGAGACTCTTGCGACGCTGGGAGCCGACTATGACAACTGATGACGTCGAGGTGCGCCAACGTCTCGAAGCGATGCTGATCGTCGCGGACGAGCCCATGAGCGTCGTGAACCTCGCGACCGCGGTCGGCAGACCGGTCGCGGGCGTGCGACGCGCGCTCGCCGCGCTGAAGGCCGACTACGACGGCGAGGACGCCGGGCCGGTGCGCGGATTCGAACTGCGCGAAGTCGGCGGCGGGTGGCGCATCTATGTGCGCGAGAGTCTTGACGACATCGTCACGTCTTTCATCGGAGATCAGGCGCCGGCCCGGTTGTCGCAGGCAGCGCTCGAGACGCTCGCCGTCATCGCGTACAAGCAGCCCGTCACGCGGTCACAGGTCGCTCAGATCCGCGCGGTGAATGTCGACTCCGTCGTCCGTACGCTGCTTGCGCGCGGGTTGATCACCGAGATGCACGCGGATCCGGAGACGGGGGCGATGCACTACGGCACGACCGATCTGCTGCTCGAGAAGCTCGGCATCAACGCGCTGTCCGAGCTGCCTCCGATCTCTCCGCTCCTCGACGACGGCGCGGACGGCTTCGACGACTTCGCCTGAGCCGCGGACTGGGCAAGGGATCAGGCCGGATCCGTCAGAATAGAGGGATGTCGGATCAACAGCCCGAGGGCGTGCGCCTGCAGAAGGCGCTCAGTGGCGCCGGCGTCGCGTCGCGGCGCGCGTCGGAGAACCTCATCGTCGCCGGTCGTGTGCGGGTGAACGGATCCGTGATCACGGAGCTCGGTACGCGTATCGACCCCGATGTCGACCTCGTCGACGTCGACGGTCAGGCTGTCCAGCTCGATGTGTCGAAGCGGTATGTCGTGCTGAACAAGCCGACCGGCGTGGTGAGCACGATGCGCGATGACCAGGATCGACGCGATCTGCGCGAGTTCACGCGCGAATGGCCGGAGCGCCTCTATAACGTCGGCCGCCTCGATACCGACACCTCTGGGCTTCTCGTCCTGACGAACGACGGGGAGCTCGCGAACGTGCTCGCGCACCCGCGATTCGGTGTCACGAAGGTATACATCGCGAAGGTCACCGGCGCCGTCTCCGCGCAGACGGTCGCGCGCCTGACCCGCGGCATCGACCTCGACGATGGCCCGATTCAGGCGGACAAGGCGCGGGTGCTTGACTCCTCGCGTGGCTCGAGCCTCGTCGAGCTGACCCTCCACTCGGGCCGCAATCGCATCGTGCGGCGCATGATGGCGGAGGTGGGGCACCCCGTCGTCGAGCTCGTGCGTCGACAGTTCGGTCCGCTGAATCTCGGCACACTCGCCTCCGGTGCGACGCGCGAACTCGATAAAGTGGAGCGCGGCGCGTTGCTGACCCTCGCGCGCGAATCCCGCGAGATGAAGGAGACCGAGTGACGACCGATACGCTCGTGCCCGGTCGTCGAGCGCGCGTCGACGGATCCGTGCGGATCGTCGGAGCCGGCTTGCTCGGATCCAGCATCGGCCACGCCCTGTCACAGAACGGCGTTGACGTGCGGCTCACCGACACGTCGCCCGCGCAGCTGCGGCTCGCCATCGACTACGGCGCCGGCAGCGCGGCGACCGATGCCGACGACCCCGTTCTCGTCGTCGTGTGCACGCCGCCCGATGTCGTCGCCGATGTCATCGAGGCCGAGCTGACGGCGTTCCCGCACGCGGTCGTCACGGACGTCGCCTCGGTCAAGCTCGAGCCGCTGCGTGCGTTGCGCGAGCGAGGCGTCGACCTGACCAATTACATCGGATCCCACCCGCTCGCCGGCCGCGAACGGGGAGGAGCGATCTCGGCGCGAGCGGACATCTTCACGGGGCGCCCGTGGGTCGTCTGCCGGGATGGAGAGACGCCCTCCCGCGCGCTCGCACTCGTGGAGGCGCTCGCGTTGGATCTCGACGCCGTCCCGATCGAGATGACGCCCGAGGAGCACGATCGCTCTGTCGCGCTCGTCTCGCACGTGCCGCAGGTGGTCGCGTCGCTTCTCGCCGCACGCTTCGCGGACGCGCCTGAGCAGGCGCTGTCGCTGGCCGGCCAGGGTGCACGCGACACGACGCGCATCGCGGCCTCGTCACCGGAACTGTGGGTTCAGATCCTCGCCGCGAACGCGGATCCGATTGTCGAGCAGCTCGACCTGCTCGCGAACGACCTGCGCGCCGTCGCAGACGCGCTGCGCGCGCCGGACGCACCCGGTGCCCGTCGCACGACGGCCGACGCGATCCGCGGCGGCAACGTCGGTGTCGAGCGCCTGCCGGGAAAGCACGGCTCACGGCGGCGCTTCGAATCGCTGGTCGTCATGGTCGACGACACCTCTGGCCAGCTCGGCCGCCTCTTCGGCGACCTGGGCGACCTCGGGGTCAACGTGGAAGACTTCCGACTGGAGCACTCGCCGGGGGCGCCCCTTGGGCTCGCCGAGATCGCGGTCGTGCCGGCGGCGGTGCAGCCCACGGTCGACGGCCTGACCTCACGCGGATGGCGGATTGCGAGCACGGGTGACTGAGACATTCTTCGTCGGCATCGACGGACCGGCCGGGTCCGGCAAGTCGAGCGTGTCCAAGCAAACCGCGCGGCGCCTCGGTTTCGGCTATCTCGACACCGGATCCGTCTACCGTGCCCTCGCATGGCACGTCACCCAGGGCGAGGCCTCGACGGACGACCCCGACGCCGTGGAGGCGGCGTTCTCGACATTCGAGCCGGAGATTTCGCTCGACCCCGATGAGCGCTCCGTCCGCGTGGGCGGCACCGATGTGACGACCGCGATCCGCACGCCCGAGACGACCGCGGCGGTATCCGGCGTGGCCAAGACCACCGCCGTGCGGCCGAAGATCAACGAACTGTTCCGGCGGATCGTGGCGGAGGCATCGCAGCCCGGCGTCATCGTCGAGGGGCGCGACATCACGACCGTCGTCGCGCCGGACGCGCCCGTGCGGATCCTGCTCACGGCCCACCCCGACGTCCGTGCCGCACGGCGAAGCGCGGAGATGGGCGCCGCCGACGTCGCGAAGGTTGCCGAGGCGATGCGACGCCGTGATGCGTCTGACAGCACTGTCGTCGACTTCCTCAACGCCGCAGAGGGCGTCGAGACGGTCGACACCACCAATCTGAACTTCGACGAGTCGGTCGATGCGGTCATCCGCGTCATCGACGAGCGACGAGAAGGGGGCCGAGATGGCCGCTGACCACGAATACGAGGGCGCGGACGACAACCTCGCCGAACGCCTCGAAGACCTCGACGAGGAGCTGATCGAAGCGCGCGCCGAGGCGCTGCGCAAGACGCTCGCCGACTACGACCTCGACGAAGAAGACGCCGATCTCCTCGAGGGGATCCGCGTCGACGAGGAGGGCAACGAGTACCTGCCGGCCCTGCCGGTGGTTGCGATCGTCGGGCGCCCGAACGTCGGCAAGTCGCAGCTCGTGAACCGGATCCTCGGCCGCCGCGAGGCCGTCGTCGAGGACACCCCCGGCGTGACGCGCGACCGCGTCACGTACAAGGCTGAGTGGCTCGACCGCCGGTTCTCGCTCGTCGACACGGGCGGGTGGGAGCACTCGGCGAAGGGCATCGACCGGTCGGTGGCTGCGCAGAGCGAGATCGCGATCGAACTGGCCGACGTGATCCTATTCGTCGTCGACGCGAAGGTCGGCGCGACGGCGACCGATGAGCACGTCGTGAAGCTGCTGCGTCGTACGACGAAGCCCGTCTTCCTCATCGCGAACAAGATCGACGACCCCTCGCACGAGGTCGAGGCTGCGCCGCTGTGGAACCTCGGACTCGGCGAGCCGCACCCGATCTCGGCCATCCACGGGCGCGGCGTTGCCGACATGCTCGACGCCGTGATGGAGAAGACGCCGAAGATCTCTGCGGTCGCGAAGCATGAGATCGGCGGACCGCGCCGAGTGGCGATCCTGGGGCGCCCGAACGTCGGCAAATCCTCGCTGCTGAACAAGGCCGCGGGGGAGGAGCGCGTCGTCGTCGACGACGTCGCCGGCACGACGCGCGACCCCGTCGACGAGGTCGTCGAGCTCGGTGGAAAGCTGTGGACGTTCGTCGACACCGCCGGCATCCGACGCCGCGTGCACATGCACCAGGGTGCCGACTTCTACGCGAGTCTGCGCACCTCGACCGCTCTGGAAAAGGCCGAGGTCGCGGTGGTCGTGATCGATGTGAGTCAGCCGATCAGCGAGCAGGACATCCGCATCATCGAGCTCGTGCTCGAATCGGGCCGCGCGCTCGTGCTCGCCTTCAACAAGTGGGATCTGCTCGACACCCCCGAACTGGAGCAGATGGAGCGCCGCCGGTTCCTCGAGCGTGAGATCGAGAAGGATCTGGCCCACGTCGCCTGGGCGCCGCGGGTCAACATCTCGGCAAAGACCGGCCGCCGACTCGACAAGCTGGTGCCCGCGCTCGAGCAGGCGCTCGAGAACTGGGATCGCCGGATCCCCACGGGCAAGTTCAACGCATTCCTCACCGAGCTCGTCGCCGAGCACCCGCACCCGCTGCGGGGCGGTAAGCAGCCGCGGATCCTCTTCGGCACCCAGGCGAGCACGCGCCCGCCGACGTTCGTGCTGTTCACGACGGGCTTCCTCGACCCCGGGTACCGCCGGTTCATTCAGCGGCGGCTGCGCGAGCTGTACTCGTTCGAGGGCACGCCCATCGTCGTGAACATGCGCGTACGCGAGCGCCGCAAGCGGTAGGGCAGGCCTTTCCGCGGGGCGGGCCGGTACCTTTGCGGGGCGGGCCGGTACCTTTGCGGGGCGGGCTGGTTCGCCGACCATCTCGAAATTCGCCGACCATCTCGACAAGACACGCATTTCGCCGGGATCCCGCCGAATTTCGAGAGCGTCGGCGAGGTTCGCCGTGTCGTCGCGTTGCGCCTCGCCCCCGGCGCGGACGAACGGTTTCGTAGAGTGGGGTCATGACCAGTCTCCCGCCGCGCCGCGCTCAGCACCCCGGGGATGCGTGGGTGGAGAGCGACGAGGGCGCCAGGTACTGGGGTCTGTATGGTGCGGCGGGGCTTCTTGCATACGATTCTCGGCGAGGCGTGCTGCTGCAGCACCGCGTCGAGTGGAGCCACTTCGGTGGCACGTGGGCGTTGCCGGGCGGCGCGCTGAGCGACGAGCACGAGACACCTGTCGCCGGCGCGATCCGCGAGGCTCAGGAGGAGGCCGGCGTGCCGGAAGGCGCGGTCGTTCCGCGCGCCGAGCACGTTTTCGACGTTGGCATCTGGCGCTACACGACGGTCATCGCGGACGTCGCGGATCCGTTCGAACCGAAGGTCACGGATCCGGAATCGGTCGAGCTGCGCTGGGTACCGGTCGACGAGGTCGCGCAGTATGAGCTTCATCCCGCGTTCGGTGCCGCGTGGCCCGTGTTGCGGGCCGCGCTTGAGGAGCACCCGGTCGTGCTCGTGGACGCCGCGAACGTCGTCGGTTCGGTGCCGGATGGCTGGTGGAAAGACCGAACGGGGGCGACAGAGCGCCTGCTCGGGCGGTTGACCGCGCTGGCGGTACGAGGTTTCGCCGCCGAGGATCTCGAGCTCGGACTCCATCACTGGCAGCCGGTCGTCGCCGCTGTGGTCGAGGGCGAGGCGCGCGGCATCGACGCCGGTGCGCTCGCGGTGTTCCGCGCTGACGGATCCGGTGACGACGAGATCGTCGAGCGCGCCGACGCCATGGTGCGCTCGGGGATGCGCGTCACGGCCATCACGAGCGACCGTGAGCTCCGCGAACGGCTAGAAGACGCCGGCGCCCGCGTGCACGGTGCACGCTGGCTGCGCGATCGTCTACCCGCGTAGGGCGTCAGCGGCTTCGTGAGTCGCGGCCCGTGAGCCGGTCGATTTTGCGTCGTTCACGCTTGGTCGGTCGTCCCGTGCCGCGGTCGCGATGAACGATCGGGGCGACGAACTCGCGCGGCGGCGGGGGAGGAGTGCGATCCTCGTAGGCCTCTGCGGCGAGCGGGGCGCCCACGCGCTTCAACAGGATCCGCTCGACGCCCAAGATGCGGTCGAAGCCCTGGATTCGCACGCGAACTTCATCGCCGATCTTGACGTTGTATGAGGCCTTCACCGGGTCGCCGTTGACGCGCACGTGGCCACCGCGGATCGCCGTCGTGGCTGCCGAACGCGTCTTGTACACGCGCACCGCCCAGAGCCACACGTCGACGCGAGCGGTGGTCGGATTGGACATGGATCCATTGTCCCTCAGAGCTTCAGCTGGACGACCTGTTTCGTTGAACCGAGCGGCGCGATGATGTCGAACCCGGCCCGCGTGAACGTCGTGAGGGATCCGACGAACAGCTCGTTCGATCCGGTTCGCTTCTGCGATGGATCCCGCGGATACGCCTCGATGACGCGGGCGCCGTGCGCACGGGCATGGTCGACGGCGGCGGCGAGGAGATGGGCCATGATCCCTTCGCCGCGGTGACCACGCGGCACGGAGAAGCATGTGATTGCCCATACCGAGGCATCGTCGAGCGGCAGGCCGCTGGCTTCGGCGATGCCGCGCATGTGGACGACGCGCTGCTGCGTGGGGCGCGGCCCGACCCGCACCCACCCGGCGGGATCGCCGTCGACGTAGAGCAGAATGCCGGGCGCGGGCGTGGATCCGAGTTCCGCGCGGAACATCTCGCGACGCTCGTTCGGCGTGGTGCGGGAGGCGTCGGCATTTCGCAGCATCGGCCAGATGCACTGGCACTCGGGCCCATCACCTCCGCCCGCGAAGATCTGCTGGACGTCGTCCCAGAGATCGGGCGAGATGGGCGTTGTCGTCATCGTCGACATGAGGACAGCCTAGGAATCATCGATCTTTCGCGCTAGACGTCCGGCATCATGTCATGATCGAGAAATGGCCGATTGGAACCAGAAGATCATCGACGAGTTTCGCGCCAACGGCGGCACCGTTCAGACCATGGGTTTCGGTCGCAGCCTCGTGCTGCTGCACCACGTCGGTGCGAGGACCGGCGCCGAGCGGGTGACGCCGCTGGCCGCAGTCCGTCCCGCTGACGGGGAATGGTTCCTCGCCGCCTCGAAGGGCGGTGCGCCGACGAACCCAGCTTGGTTCCACAATCTCGTCGCACACCCTGACGTGTCCATCGAGGATCCCGACGAGGGAGCGGTCGCCGTCCGAGCTGACGTTCTGCAGGGCGATGAGCGCGATTCGGCGTGGGCGCGTTTTGAAGCGATGAGTGACGGGTTCGCGCAGTATCAGCGCGGCACGGATCGCGTCATCCCAGTCGTCCGGCTGCGGCGCGCGAACTGACGCGCCCGGCCCCGCGAGCGATTCGCCGCGCTTTGTGACCTCGGGTAGACTTTCGGAGTTGCCTGCGCGGCGACGACAACTGAACAACGGGCTGTGGCGCAGTTTGGTAGCGCACTTGACTGGGGGTCAAGTGCGGTAACGACTCGGTACGGCTCGAAAATAGAACAACGGGATGTGGCGCAGCTTGGTAGCGCACTTGACTGGGGGTCAAGGGGTCGCAGGTTCAAATCCTGTCATCCCGACAGAAAAGCCCAGGTGAGAGCAAGTTTCTCACCTGGGCTTCGTCGTTTCTGTTGTCCTTTTCGGAGGGGTTTATGGAAGCATCCGACCGCGGGTGCTGATGCATTCCGGGACGCGTCGGTTGCTGCCGTTGTGACGAGCCGGGACCTAGCCGGGACCTGGAGCCCGTTTTGGGCTGCGATCGGCCGCGTTTTCATCGCCGAGGTGCCGTCGCTCGGTCGGACGTTGCGGAGCTCCCGCGCTCGGGGGTTTCGTGTCTGTCGAGGAACGCGTTGGCGCGTGCGGCGGCGGAGGTGAGGTACCGGGTATCTGGGTGGAGGTAGCCGCGGGTGGTCTCGATGGATTTGTGCCCGACGATGCATTGCGGCACGTGCAGGGGGATGCCTGCGTCGGCCCATCCAGGTCGCGCCGGTGCCCGTTTGTGCTGAGGATTGCGAGTTCATCGAGCCAGGGCATCAGCAGACCGACCTTCTCCTCACCCAGGCGGATCACGCGGGCAGGGTCCGGGGTTCGGGCATCGAGGAATCTCTGGGTGTCGAGGCGGTCAGAGAACACAGTGGCGTACTGCCAGAAAACCTGGTCAATCAGATAATCGTTGTCGACATAGAGCGTGGTCATTGTGACCCATGGCTCCGGCTCGACGCCAACCAAGGTGAAAGGGCGTGATCAGCACAGCGTCGCCGCGATTGAGGTAACGGTGGCCGAACTCGCCGAACAGGATCGCGGCCCCTGAACGCAACACCGCGAGCTGTGCGCAATCAAAGGCGTGAGGCGGTTTCGCTCTATGGAGCGAACGTGTCCTCGCAGTGATCGGCGAGTAGTCCTCATTGCGAGGGGGTGTCTCCTTCGTCGTTGCTTGAGTCACGACCGAGTCTCATTGCGATCTCGGCCAGCGGCGGGCGATGATTCTCGTCCCGTCGAAGCTGTCCTGGAAAGTGGCAGCTACCTCCCAGGACGGCTTTTCTCGGTCCCGGCTCACACCGCCTCATTCCTGGTTCCGTCGAGGAGGACGCTTGCGAGGTGTTTGGTTGCTCGGGTTTGGGCGACGTAGAGGTCGCGCATGCCTGCTTCGCTCGCGGCCTCGATCCCGGTGGGGTCGATGATGACGACGGTGTCGAACTCCAGACCGCGTGCGTCTGGCGCGGGAACGATCGTGGCCGTGCTGGCCCGCTCGACGCTCTCCAGTGTGAGGGCGCGTTCGGTGGTCGCAACGACGCCGATCAGCTCGTGCGGATGATCCCGCGCGAGTTCACCGATCAGGTCCGCCACCTGGCTGGTGAGGTGCTCTTCGCTCGTAGTGAGGGTGCGTGGTTGTTCGCCGTGCCGGATGGATTCGGAGAGTTCCTGGTCGGGCGCGATCTGAGCGAGCAGTGGCCGGGTGGATTCGAGGATCTCAGCGGTGGTGCGGTAGTTGATGGTGAGGCGGCGATGAATGAACCGGTCTCGCACGAACGGGGCCAGTGCGTCATCCCAGAACCTGATGGTCGTCGTGGGCCCTGCTTGGGCGAGGTCTCCGACAATCGTCATGGACTTGCCGGGGCAGCGACGCATCAGCATGCGCCACTGCATCTCAGAGAGCTGCTGCGCCTCATCGACCACGATGTGCCCGTAGATGCTCTCCGGGACGCCGTCGATCAGGGCGTGTGCTTCATCGAGGAGCGCGAGGTCAGCGTGACTCCACCCACCCACCGTGCCTGACGTCATCAGCGCCACCTCGTCCTCAGAGACGTCGGGAAGGACGGCCGTGAGCGTGTCGTGGTCGTTCAGGAAACGGCGGACCGCATCGACGGCGTCGAGGCGGGGCCAGACGCGGGTGACTGCCTGGTCGATGGCGGGGTCGTCGAGGAGGTCGTCGCGGATGCTGTCCCAGTCGATGTCGAGTCCGTCGGATGCTTCCGTGGTGTTGTGGTGATCTCGGGGGCCGTATCGGTCGAGGTTGGTACCCAGCAGGGTCTCGATCTCTTCCTCGAAGTCGTCGAGTTCCTTGGTGGTGCGGTGTTCGAGTTCGTTTACGAGATCATCGACGATGTACTCGATGAAGAGTTCACGGCCACGGTTGTGACCGGTATCGCCCTGCAACGCCTGTCTGCGAGCGGCATCGACAATCGATGCGTCGAGGACGACCGTGTCGTGTGAGGTTTTCAGCTCCAGCGCCACACCGTGCGGCTGATGGCGCTGCACCCAGCGGGCGAGGCCCTCGGCGATGAGGGCGCGGCCCTTGATGCGTGCCACTGCGTCCGGTTCGCTTCGTGTGGCTTGTGCGCCGACGAGGTCGGGCATCGTCGCCAGTTGCACGTCGTTCTCGCCGAGGGAGGGCAGCACGTCGGAGATGTAGGTGAGGAACCGCTGGTTCGGTCCGAAGACCAGCACGCCGCGCTCAGCGATGGACTCGAATGCGTACAGGACGTAAGCGGCGCGGTGCAGCGCCACAATCGTCTTACCGGTACCGGGTCCGCCGTCGACGACCATGATTCCCCGATGATCGGAGCGGACGATCTCGTCCTGCTCGGTCTGCAGCGTCGCGGCGGCCTCGTGCATCTTTCCCGTTCGGGCAGCGCTCAGGGCAGCCACCAGGGGGCTGTCGCCGACGAGGTCTCCCTCTCTTGGGGAAGTGCCGTCAAGGATCTCGTCATTGACATCAATCACTCGACGCCCGTCGAGACGCAGATGTCGGCGGCGGCGCACCCCCATCGGAGCGGCCATCGTCGCCGAATAGAACGGGCGGGCGGCCTCTGCCCGCCAATCAATCAGCAGGAGGTTTCCGTCGTCGGTGCGCAAACTCACCCGGCCAATATGAAAAGCGTCACCTTCGGTGGAATCGATACGTCCGAAGCACAAAGAATGCTCCGCCGACCGCAACCGACCGATTCCCTCGTTCAGATGCGCGGTCTCGATGTCCTTTGCATATCGGTCGCTCGGGTCCTCGATCGGCCGGGCCAGCACGCGCTCCCGCGTGGCGAGCTTCACAGCCACTTCTTCATCGAGCCGCGCATACATCACCCCCACCAAATGCTGCTCTTCGTCGACCTGTCCTGCCTTATCAAACTGGTTGCTCATACCCCTCGTCTTCCCTTGACCGACGTCCACTATGAAGACTCAAATCGGCAAAGACAACGTTGATCTTTGCGTCAAAACATGGCCTCGAACTATCGCTGTCATCGCCTGAATATGCTCCCCGAACGTGCGCGTCGGCGGGTCTTATGTCGCCCTCCTCAACGTTCTCGGAAGCTCGATCTGCTGTTTCGCATGTCACCGTGCGCCGGAGTCCAGCGAATACGCCGAACTCCGGCGGCGGGAGGGTGGCTATGCGCTTCACAGCCGAAGGAGGTCCTTCACTTGCCTCCGCGCCGGAACCTGCGCGCGGTCAGCGGAAGGTAGACCAGGGTGAGCAGCACGGGCCATCCGATAGCGAGGGCCAACGCGTGTTCTCCTGCAAAGCTCAGCGCCTCCCAATGCCTACCGCCGAGGAGCTGACGTACTGCGGTCGCCGTTGCTGAGATCGGATTGAACTCGACGACTGCACCGAGCCAGGTGGGCATGGTGGCCGGATTGACGAAGACGCTCGACAGGAAGGCCACGGGCCATGTGAGGATCTGAATGTAGGCGACTGACTCGACGGACTTGGCGCCGTAACCGATGAAGATGCCGAACCACAGGAGAGCGAACCTTAGCAGCAGCAGCAGCGCGAGTGCCAGCAGCACTCGATCGATGCTGAGGTCGGGACGCCACCCAATCGCGAACGCGAAGGCCACCATCAAAGCCAGACTGATGAGCGAACTGAGCAGATCCGCAAGTGCGCGGCCGAACACGATCGCTATGCCGCTGATGGGATAGGAACGTAGGCGATCATTGATGCCTCGGGTGGCGTCAGCTGCTGCGGAGAGTGTTGTCGTCTCCAGGCCGAACAGCATGGTGACGGCCAACATTCCGGGGACCAAGAAGTCCACGTATGTCGAGCCATCTGGGACATCGATCGCTCCGCCGAACAAGCCGAGGAAGAGCAGGGTTGTGAACACTGGAAAGAGCCAAACCGTGGCTGTTGCGCCGATCTGGCGGTGCCATGAACCTACGGTCCGTCCGGCGATGATCCACGACGCGGACAAGAGGTTGGGAGCAGGTACTTCGGTGTGCATCGTTGCGGAATTCGTTGTCATCGTCAGTTCTCCTCGGTGTCACCGTGGTCGCCGGTCAGTGCCAGGAAGACCTCATCGAGCGACGGCCTCCGGAGCGTCACTTCGGCTGGTGGGATCCCAGCGGATGCCAGCTCAGCGATAACCTCACCCAAAACTGTCGCCGATGCGCTCGGCAACGTGACAGTGGTCGTGTTCTCATCCAGGTGCGATTCAGCGGAGATACGACTCAGAACGCCCAGCGATCTTTTGGCGTCGTCGGCGGTTTCAAAAATGGCCTGAACGACGGGAGGTCCGACCAGCGTCTTGAGTTCGTTCGGAGTGCCCTGCGCTGCGACCCTGCCGCGGGCAAGTAGGACGATCCGATCAGCGAGCTGGTCGGCCTCTTCGAGGTACTGGGTCGTCAACAGGATCGTGGTGCCGCCGCGGACCAGTGCTCGCAGTGACTCCCATAGGTCTTGACGCGCTGCGGGATCGAGCCCGGTTGTTGGCTCGTCCACGAAGAGAACTTGAGGCGGAACGACAAGGCTGGTCGCGAGGTCCAGCCGGCGGCGCATCCCGCCAGAGAAGCTGCTAACGGCCCGATTCTGCGCTTCGCTCAGGCCGAACTCCGCGATCAACTCGTCAGCGCGTTGTCCCGCCACCCGACGCCCCAGCCCTCGGAGTCGCCCGAAGAAGCGAAGGTTCTGTCCTGCGGTGAGCTGCTCGTCCACGGCGGCGTACTGCCCTACGAGCCCAATGCGTTCCCGCACGCGAGCCGCCTCGGTGGATACGTCGTGCCCACCGACCCGTGCCGTTCCTCGGTCGAAGGATACAAGCGTGGAGAGCCCTTTGACTGCCGTTGTCTTCCCTGCACCGTTGGGTCCGAGAAGCGCCAAGACCTCGCCTTGGTTTGCATGCAGGCTCAGCTCGCGCAGGCCGCTCTCGCCGTCGCGCGACCGGTAGACCTTGCTCACGCCCTCGGCTTCTATCACTGGTCTCACAGACAAACCCCTATCTATACACTGTTCCGTACAGTGTACCGTAACATAGTATGGACAAGAACTATTCCCGCCGATCGCAGGAGGTGGCCGAGGTGACTGAGCGCACAGGAACCGGGGACCCACTACAGAGCATCGCGCTGCTCTGGCGCACCAACCCGAAGACAGGAAGATCGAATCTGACCCTCGACGCGATCGTGGAGGCCGCGATCAACGTCGCGACAGAGATCGGAATCGACAAGCTATCGATGCGCAAGATCGCTGGCAGCGTGGGCGTGGGCGTCATGTCTCTTTACCAGCGCGTCCCCGGAAAGGGCGAACTGATCGATCTCATGGTCGATCACGTCAATGGCGGCGTCTACGACTCGGCTACAAGACCGGACGCCACAAACGGATGGCGCTCGGCGATAGAGGAGATTGCTGCCCAGAATTGGCAGTTGTTCTCACAGCACCCATGGCTCCTCGGGATCGACACAACCAGACCTCCACTCGGCCCCGGCACGACTGCCAAGTACGACCTAGAACTCGCCCCGTTGGTCGGAATAGGGCTGAGTGACGTGGAAATCGACCAAATCCTCGCGCTCGTACTCGATCACGTCAAAGCAGCGGCCAGGGTTCTCCTCGGCGTGGCAGAGACGGCTGAGAAGACCGGAAGCGACGACCATGACTGGTGGACCACGGCAGGCCCCCTCCTCGCCGCGCTGATCGATGAGAAGCGATTCCCGAATGCAACACGGATTGGAGCCGCATCGGGAGCGCAGTACGACTCCGCAGTGGACGGTGAACTGCAATTCCAGTTCGGATTGCGAATGATCCTCGACGGGGTGGAGAAACTCATCGCGAGCAAGTAGGGCGCTCGTCAGCACTGAAGGACCGTCTGCTGGCTCAAAGCCACAGCTTCGAGTGCAGCGTGAGCTTGTAGTGCCAGTACACCGTTGCCCAGCGCTGTGACCTGCTGATTTGACCTCAGGCTGTGCGATTCAGCCGTCACCCACCCCTGAGGGAGTCCCATGAGCCATTCGACGAACTCAGGAGTCGCGCGTGGTCCGACCCTATCGTCAACGAGCGCGGGCGTGGGTGCGGCTCTGCCCGTGACGTGCTCCCAGCAAACTATGGCGTCGGCGTATCGTCCCCATCGTTGAAGATGGTCTCGATCAGTGCCGGGGGTCGCAGGTTCAAATCCTGTCATCCCGACAGAAAAGTCCAGGTGAGAGCAGGTTTCTCACCTGGGCTTCGTCGTTTCTGTTGTCCTTTTCGGAGGGGTTTATGGAAGCACCCGACCGCGGGTACTGATGCCTTCCGGGACGCGTCGGTTTCGGCCGTTGTGACGAGCCGGGACCTGGCCGGGACCTACAGTCCGTTTTGGGTCGCGATCGGCGGCCTTTCATCGTCGAGGTGCCATCGCTCGACTGGACGTGGTGGGGCTTTCGCGCTCGGGGTTTTCGTGTCTGTCGAGGAACGCGTTGGCGCGTGCGGCGGCGTCGGTGAGGTGCCTGGTGTCGGGGTGGAGGTAGCCGCGGGTAGTCTCGATGGACTTATGGCCCGAACTCAGTACACGTCGAGAACGGAACGAAAGTCAGGCCGATTCAGTGCGGGCCGGGGAGGTCGCTTGTCTCCTGGACCTTTTTCCGCGTTTTAGGGACCTCTCCGCGGTATGCCTTGCGGCTTCAGCCCCAGCGTTCCGGGACCGCTTTGCAGAGCTGTTTGGGGACGAAGGGTGCGCTGCTTCCCAGAATCCTGACGGGAACATTGATGCTCATGCCCATGGTATCCCGGCCGAGAAGGTCAGGTTCTCACCGATCGGGCACGACTCCTGACGACACGGGGTCTCTGCGTTCGGCGTGAGCACCAGCTTTGCTCAACTACCGTCCGGATCCGCTCAGGCGGGGAGCTTATAGTCGAACCAAATGCGGTGCGTCCCATCCGCGTCGACTGCGATTCCGCCTCCGCCCGAGATTCCTGTCAACTCCCCAGTGCCGCTCGAGGGGATAATGACCAACGACTCGTCACTCCGGACGTTTCCGACCGTCGTTGCCGAATGTGAGAAGTTGAATGTGCCCGACCGGCCGCCGAGCATGCCTTCGAAAGACTCCATTGCGATATACCCGCCGACGTCGGTGGCCGCGTCAAGAGCGTACGTGAATACCGTCACCGAGCGTCCGGCGACATCTCCCGTGAACTGCTTCTCCATTCTCATTACCGCCACGGAGGTGGCAGTCACCGGCCCGGTATCCATGTGCGGGTCGACTGGGGAGAACGCTTCTACAGTGAAGGTCCCTGATGCTTGCATGTTGCTCCTTTGATTCTCTGAATTCTATAGTCACGTCCGAAGCAGGAACGCGGCGTCACGGTCGTACTCGTCGGCTTCGTCGCGCAGCTCAGGCTTGCTCAGTTCGTCGGCTTTCGCGCGTGAGAAGTCGGCAAGCTGGTAGAGCCGGCGGATCGCCACCTGAACGACGGCGTCGACGGTGAGAGGAATGCTCCCGGCATCCGACCCGTAAGCGTCTATCAGCAACTGGATGCGTCGTGACACGTCACGCCCGGTCGGCGCCCCGACCGGTGGTTCGCCCGTGAGCGGAACCATGCGCGTGGCGAAATAGGCGATGTCCCAGATTCGCGGGCCGGGCGAGCACATGTCGAAGTCGATCGCACCGACGATCATGCCGTCGTCGAACGCGAGATTGTGCGGGGAGAAATCGTTGTGGCAGATCACCTCCACGGGCACCTTGGTCGCCGACTGCCAGGTGCTCTCATCGAGCGGGAAGCCGATGGATGCATCGTGCAGCTGGCGCAGCATCCGCGCACCCTGCTCGAGCGCGGCATCCGTCCAAACCCAGTTCGGCAGCGGATACGCGGGAACGAACGCGTCGATGAAGCTCAGCGTCTCGTGCGTTCCATCGAACCCGATCGGCTCCGGCGCCCAGTCGATCCCTCCGCGTTTGAGGTAGCGCAGGTAGCGGTGCACGGTCGGTGTCCACGGCCCGCCAACGCGACGGACCGTGTCGCCATCACGGATGACAGTGTTCATGTTTCCACCGGACATCGCCTGCTGCATGTCGTTCATGAAGTTTCCTCTTCTAGTCGTCGGTCTCGGGGATGAGCACGGTCGCGAGCGCTATCCGGCGCTGCCCTTCCTTGCGCTTCTCCAGATAGGGCGTGAGCACGTCCATGAGCTCAGCCTGCAGTTTCTCCAGGTCCTGAGTGTCGAGGTGGAGTACCGCGCGGGCGAACCCCAGCGAGCCCCGCAGATCCGTGCGGTCATCGTCGAGCAGTCGCTCGAAGTCATTCGACAGGCCACTGAGGAACACCGTGAACGCCGAGCGCAGTTGTACTGCATCCATCGCCTGCAACTCGCCGTGGCCCACGTGCGCCAATCGGTCGCCCAGTGCGAGCGTGCGCTCTGTGGCGCCGCGGACATGTCGTTCCTCGATGACAGCCAGGATGTCGGCCTCGAGCAGCGCCGCGACGTGCCGGTACAGCGTGGCCTGCTTGACCTCGGGCAGCGCTTCACGCAGCTGAGTCGTCGTCATGCTGCGGCCCCCGAGCTGCTGAATGATCTTCATGCGCACCGGATGGAGGACGATGTCAGCGATCTGCTGCTCTTCAGCCACGAGTGTTCTCCCAACTATTCTCACCATGATAATGTTCTCATCACGACAACAACAATTGAAGCAGAGGTGAGCGCGATGACGCAGGTGAGCTACGGGCCAGAGGGAGTGGACATCCGATTCCCGGGCTGGGAAGCGACGATGGCCGGCCGGGGCTTCCTGCGCGTGCCGATCTCCGCCCTCCTGTCAGCTCGGGTCGAGCCCGGTTGGACGTCGGAGATCCTGGGCATGCGCTCAGGGCTCGTCGTGTCGGGGTACCGCAAACTCGGGACCTTTACGCATCCCTCCGGGGTGCGTCGGCTGGTCTCGATGAAACGCGGCGTGCCGCTGCTGCGGCTGAGCACGGTCAGAGGCGAAACCGGATTCGACGAGATCCTGCTCAGCACTGACGACGCGCACCGCATCGCGCAGGCGATACACAGGAGCGCCGCCCGATGAGCGCTGCACCGATCGAGATCACTGGGCTCGCCAAGCGCTTCGGCTCTGTTGACGCCGTCGCGGATGCGACGTTCAGCGCGGCGCCGGCACGCGTCACCGGCTTCCTTGGGCCGAACGGCGCCGGAAAGAGCACCACACTTCGCATGCTGCTCGGCTTGATCCGTCCTTCGGAAGGAACAGCGCTCATTCTGGGCAAGCGCTATCAGGAGCACCGTCGCCCCGCCCGCCTCGTCGGAGCGGTGCTCGACATCGCCGGTGCGCATCCGACGACGACCGCCCGGCAGCATCTCCGCACCTACGGTGCGCTCTCTGGCGTCTCATCGAAACGCGTCGATGAGGTGCTCGATGAGACCGGCACCGCCGAATACGCCGATCGTCGTATCAGCACGTTCTCCACCGGGATGCGGCAGCGCCTCTCGCTCGCGACCGCGCTCCTCGGGGATCCGGAGATCCTCGTGCTCGACGAGCCCTCGAATGGCCTGGATCCCGCCGGCATCGTATGGCTGAGGACCTTCCTGCGGGCTTTCGCCGCGTCGGGTCGCACCGTTCTGCTGTCCAGTCACGCACTCGGCGAAGTCGAGCAGACGGCCGATGACATGGTCCTCATCGATCGAGGCCGAGTGACGCGAACGGGATCCCTCTGCGAACTTCGCTCGAAGGGGCAATCACTGGAGGACGTGTTCCTTCGCGCCACACACGAAGGAGCACCGCTGTGCAACTGATCCACGGTGAGCTGATCAAGCTCGTCACTCTCCGCCTGGCACTCTGGACGATCCTCCTCGCGGCGGCATGCGGGATGTTGCTGACGGGCGCACTCGCCTTGATCGGCCCCGAGAACGCGACTCCGCCGATGCCGGGGCTCGAAACCGTCGAAGGTGTCGAGATCGTGCTCAGCCTTCCCGCGGTGCTGCTGTTCGTGCCCGCCCTCATCGGCACCATCGCCGTCACCTCCGAGTACCGGCACCGCACCATCGGCACGACGTTTCTCGCAGCGCCGAGACGCGGGCGAGTACTCGGTGCGAAGCTCATCGTCTATGCGCTTCTCGGTCTGACCTACGGCATCATCTGCTCGGCCGCATCCGGAGTGGCGTTATACGTGGGCGTCGCGGCGCGAGGAGTCGCGATTCCGGTCCCGATCGGAGAGATCGTGGTCCCGCTGCTCCAACTCGCGCTTGCGGCTACCGTGTACATGGTGCTCGGAGTCAGCATCGGAGCGCTCGCCCGCAACCAGTTGGTCGCGATCGCCATCGTGCTCGGCTACTTCTACTTGCTCGAGTTCGTGCTAATGATGATCCCCGGTGTGAACTCCCTTTACCCGATCCTGCCCGGCGGAGCGACAGCCTCGCTGACGAGCTTTTCCTTCCTCACGGATGCCCTGGCCGAGCAGACCTCCCTCGGAGCTGCTTCCCTCGCGTCTCCGGTGATGGGAGCCTTCATCCTGCTCGCCTACGCGGGCGTCGCCGGTCTTCTGGCCATACTCGTTCCTCTTCGCCGAGACCTCAGGTGACGAGTCAGCAGCATTCAGCGGCGCGAGTGCATCCTGCATACGGTCGGGGAGCGACACGCTGGGAACGACGAAACCTGTGTTCGCCTCGGCGCAATAGGAAGGTGGGGCGCTACCAGCGGATCCTGGCCGAAGAGTTGCTCTATGCCCGAAATTTCACGAGCGAGGACGTTCACTCAACGGCAATCGGGGGTCCGGAACATCCGTTACAACTACCTCCCCCGCCACTCGGGAGCAGGCGGGCAGCCCCCGGCGTCCCGATTGCGAGAACACGTCACCAACGTCCAGCCCACACACGCCGGGACCTGGAGCCTGTTCTGGGTCGCGATCGGCAGCCTTTTCATCGCCGAGGTGCCGTCGTTCGGCTGGGCATGACGGGGCTGTCACGGTCGTGGCTCTCGTGTCCGTCGAGGAACGCGTTGGCGCGTGCAGCGGCGTCGGTGAGGTGCCTGGTGTCGGGGTGGAGGTAGCCGCGGGTAGTCTCGATCGATTTGTGGCCGAGGATGCTTTGGAGGACATGGAGCGGGATGCCTGCGTCGGTGAGCCAGGTCGCTCCGGTGTGGCGGGGTCTGGTGCAGGAACAGGTGACATCTAGAGTGGCTAGCCGAGATGGCTGGCCTGCGCTCACCGCGTGCGTGTCCTCCCGCGCTTAGAAGCGCGGGGATACCTAGTAGTAAGCGTGAGTCAGCCGTGAGGCGAAGGTGCGAATGGTTTCGTTCTGGCCGGTCGCGTCCTCGCCCGCTGCGAGAAACACAGCATGCAGTGGCGTTTCGCTCGGGAAGTCTTCTACGAGCGCACGCGCAAGCATCGCGATTAGCTTCCGATCGGAATCGCCAGGGATGACGTTGGACACCGGCGCGGTCATGCGTCCAATATTTAATGGTGCGCTTGAGAAGCCGAGGATCCTGATGAGTGTCCACGATTCGATTCGACCGGTGCTGGCCTCCGTCGATAGGACTTTGTCGATCGCGGATATGGGGTGGCGAGATTATCTCGCAGGAGGGGAAAGGCGTTACGCCGGCCTCGCGAACGCCATCACCTTCACGCGGTCCGCTACAAACGTCATCCAGAATCTTCGCAGCCACGTTGACGGGTTTGACGCGTGGTGGAAGCAGGAAGTCCAGATCCTCGACAACCCGATCGCGAAGTGGTTCGTCGAGGTCCGGAACCGAGTCGAGAAGCATACTGGTAGGTCCGATTGTTGAAGAGTGCACTTTTCGCGCATTGTTCGTCGATGATGCGGAGGTCACGCGCGAAGGGTGTTGGAGGCAGCGTCCGACCCCGGTAGGTGAACATCCGGTGACGAATCCGGCCTGGACTCGCGATCTGATTCGATGAACGTCAATATAGATGTATGTCGAATCAAGAGGTCGAACTGGTCATCGTCGGGTCCGGTCCCGCTGGATACACGGCGGCGGTCTACGCGGCGCGTGCGGGTCTTGCCCCTGTCGTGGTTGCGGGTTCGGTAACCGCGGGCGGTGCGCTGATGACGACGACGGATGTGGAGAACTTCCCGGGTTTCGTCGACGGCGTGCAGGGCCCGGAGCTGATGGAGTCGATGCGGGCGCAGGCCGAGCGGTTCGGCGCTCGGATCGTCTACGACGACGCGATCCGCCTCGATCTCGACGGCGACGTGAAGACCATCGAGACCGGTGCCGGGGCGACGTACCGGGCGCGGGCGGTGGTCCTGACGATGGGATCCGCGTATCGCAAGCTCGGCCTTCCCGAGGAGGAGCGCCTGTCCGGGCACGGTGTTTCCTGGTGTGCGACGTGCGACGGGTTCTTCTTCCGCGACAAGGAGATCGCCGTGATCGGCGGCGGGGACTCGGCGATGGAAGAGGCTCTGTTTCTCACTCGGTTCGCGTCGAAAGTGACCGTCGTGCACCGCCGGGACGAGTTCCGGGCGTCGAGGATCATGGCGCAGCGCGTGCTGGAGGATCCGAGGATCGAGGTCGCTTGGAACAGCGAGGTCGCCGCGGTCCTCGGCGACGAGCAGGTCACCGGGCTCATGCTGCGCGACACGATCACCGGGGCCGAGCGCACGCTCGACGCGACGGGGGTGTTCGTCGCGATCGGGCACGACCCGCGCTCCGAGCTCGTGACCGGGCAGGTCGACACCGACGCGGACGGGTACGTGCGGGTCGCGCACCCGTCGACGCGGACGAATCTGGCCGGAGTGTTCGCGGCCGGGGATCTTGTCGATCACACGTACCGGCAGGCGATCACCGCCGCGGGCACGGGCTGTGCGGCTGCGCAGGACGCCCAGCACTACCTATCGAACCTCGCACCCGCCGACGTTTCCGTGCCTGTTCTGGAGGTCTCCGCATGAGCACCGTCACCCCCGTCACCGACGCTACTTTCCGGGCTGAAGTGCTCGAGTCCGAGCTGCCGGTCGTGGTCGACATCTGGGCGACCTGGTGCGGGCCGTGCAGGGCGATCGCCCCGATCCTGGACCAGCTCGCCGGCGAGTACGCGGGCCGGGTGAAGATCGTGAAGGTCGACGCCGACCAGAACCCCGAGACTGTGGCCGCCGCGGGCGTGACTTCGATCCCGACGCTCGGCTTCTACCGGAACGGGGAACGGGTGGACGTGCTGATCGGCGCACACCCGAAGCCCGTCTACATCGCGAAGATCGAGGAGCTGCTCGCATGACCGACACCGTGACCCGCACCTCCCCGAAACGGCTTTCCACCCTCGACAAGTGGCTGCCGCTCTGGATCGGCCTCGCGATGGTCGCCGGCCTCCTCCTGGGCCGGTTCGTGCCCGCGCTCTCCGACGCCCTGTCCGCGATGGAGGTCGGCGGGATCTCGGTCCCGATCGGGCTGGGCCTGCTGGTGATGATGTACCCGGTGCTCGCGAAGGTCCGCTACGACAAGGTCGCCGCCGTCACCGGCGACAAGAAGCTCCTCGTCTCCTCACTGGTGCTGAACTGGCTCGTGGGGCCCGCGGTGATGTTCGCGCTCGCGTGGATCTTCCTGCCGGACCTGCCGGAGTACCGGACCGGGCTGATCATCGTGGGTCTCGCCCGCTGCATCGCGATGGTCGTGATTTGGAACGACCTCGCCTGCGGTGACCGCGAGGCGACCGCGGTGCTCATCGCGATCAACTCCGTGTTCCAGGTCGTGATGTTCTCGGTGCTGGGCTGGTTCTACCTCACCGTGCTGCCGGGCTGGCTGGGCCTGGACGCGCAGGGGCTGGAGGTCTCGGCCTGGCAGATCGCGCTGAATGTGCTCGTGTTTCTCGGCGTCCCGCTCATCGCGGGCTTCGCGTCCCGTTTCGTGGGCGAGAAGCGCATGGGGCGCGACTGGTACGAGGAGAGGTTCCTCCCGAGGATCGGGCCGTGGGCGCTCTACGGGCTGCTGTTCACGATCGTGCTGCTGTTCGCACTGCAGGGCGAGCAGGTCACCTCGCGCCCGATGGACGTCGCCAGGATCGCGCTGCCGCTGCTGGTCTACTTCGCACTGATGTGGTTCGCCGGCATCCTGCTCGGCAAGGCACTCGGCCTGGGCTACGCGCGATCGGCGACGCTCGCGTTCACCGCCGCGGGCAACAACTTCGAGCTCGCGATTGCGGTCGCGATCGGCACCTTCGGCGCGGCGTCCGGGCAGGCCCTCGCGGGGGTCGTCGGCCCGCTCATCGAGGTGCCGGTGCTCGTGGGCCTGGTCTACGTCTCGCTCTGGGCTGCACGAGCCTGGTTCCGCACCGACCCCTACGCCACCGAATCGAGGACGTCATGACCGACACCGCCGTCATCTCCGACGCCGACGCGTGCGCTCCTTCCGCGGCGCACGCCATCGGGACCGAGGCCGCGACCACCGTGGCCGGCGCGCTGAAGGCGATCGCCGACCCGCTGCGGCTCCGGATGCTGTCCGCGATCGCGACCGACCCGCGCGGCGAGTCCTGCGTGTGCGACCTCGCCGACCTCGCCGATGTGTCGCAGCCGACGGTTTCGCACCACCTGAAGGTGCTGAAGGAGACCGGGATGCTGCTCTCGGAGCGTCGCGGCACCTGGGTCTGGTACCGGATCGCGCCGGGCAAGCAGCGCGCTGTCGCCACCCTCCTCGACGCGTTCGCTCCCGCCGCGGCCGTCACCGACGAGCCCGAAGACACCGCAGCACGGGCCGAGGCCCTGCAGCAGATGGACGCCCGCGTGACCCGCCTCGCCGAAGAGCTCGCGGACGAGCTCACCGGGCTGAACCGGGACCTCGTGATCGCGATCGTGCGAGAGTCCTACGCCGGCCTGGTGCGGTCGGCGAAGCTGACGGCGCACATGATCCCGCTCACCGAACGCTTCGCCCGGCAGCGCCTCGCCGACCTGACGCGGGACCGGACGACCGCGGTGCCGCAGGTACTGTTCGTGTGCGTGCAGAACGCCGGCCGCTCGCAACTCGCCGCCGCCATCGTCAACCAGCTCGCCGATGGCCGAGTGATCGCCCGCTCCGCAGGCTCCACCCCCGCGTCGGACGTGCACCCGCACGTGCGCTCCCTGCTCAGCGAGATCGAGGGCGAACAGGAAGCCGAGACTGCGTTCCCGAAGCCGCTCACCGACGATGCCGTGCGCGCGGCCAACGTGGTGGTCACCATGGGCTGCGGCGACGTCTGCCCGATCGTCCCCGGGGTCCGCTACGAGGACTGGGCCGTCGGAGACCCCGCGCTAGCGTCGCCCGAGGGCGTCGAAGCGATCCGCCACGACATCGAGGAGCGCGTCCGCGATCTCCTCGCCACGCTTACCGACTGAAAGAAGCGAACAACCATGACCGACCAGAAGCCTTCCGTCCTCTTCGTCTGCGTCCACAACGCCGGGCGCTCCCAGATGGCCGCCGGCTGGCTCCGCCACCTCGCAGGCGACCGCGTCGAGGTCCGCTCCGCCGGATCCGTGCCCGCCGACCACATCAACCCCGTCGCGGTCGAGGCGATGCGGGAGGAGGGCATCGACATCACCGCCGAGCAGCCGAAGGTGCTCACCACGGAGGCTGTCCAGGACTCCGACGTGGTGATCACTATGGGCTGCGGCGACGCCTGCCCGTTCTTCCCGGGCAAGCGCTACGAGGACTGGAAGCTCGAGGATCCCGCCGGGAAGGGCATCGAGTCAGTGCGCCCGATCCGTGACGAGATCAAGGGCCGCGTCGAAACCCTTCTCGCCGAGCTCCTGTGAAGCGCCCTGAGTTTGTTGGAGACTCCTGGTCTTGGGAACGAGGATGGAGTCATGGTGTCGAATCAGGGATCTGGGAAGCCGACGACGCGGCGGTACTCGGATGAGGAGAAGGCCGCAGCGGTGCGGTTGGTGCGAACGTTGCGCGCCGAGCTGGGAACGAACCAGGGGACGGTGCAGCGTGTCGCGCGTCAGCTCGGCTACGGGGTCGAGTCCGTGCGCACCTGGGTCAAGCAGGCCGAGATCGACGAGGGCACCGCGCCAGGGGTGAGCACCGCGGAAGCCAAACGGCTCCGTGAGTTGGAGCAGGAGGTGCGCGAGCTGCGCCGGGCGAATGAGATCCTCAAGCGTGCGGCGTCTTTCTTCGGGGCGGAGCTCGACCGCCAGCATCGGAGATAGTGGCGTTCATCGACCAGAACAAGGACGACGTTCTGGACGGTCGCCGACTCGGAGTCGAGCCCATCTGCCGCGTGCTGCAGGTGGCTTCGAGCACGTACTACGCCGCGAAGAACCGCACCCCCTCCGCCCGGGCCCTGCGGGATGCGGAGCTGATCCCGCAGCTGGTGGCGATATGGGAGGATAACTATCGCGTCTACGGGGTCCGCAAGCTCTGGAAGGCCGCGAGGCGGGCGGGGATCGTGATCGGGCGGGATCAGACGGCGCGGCTGATGCGGGCTGCGGGGATCGAGGGCGCGAGTCGTTCGAAGCGGGTGCGGACCACCCTCCCGGATCCGGCAGCGTCGCGGCATCCGGATCTGGTGCGGCGGGAGTTCACCGCGACCGCCCCGAACCGGCTCTGGGTCACGGATCTGACGTTCGTGCCCACCTGGGCAGGCGTCGCCTATGTCTGCTTCAGCATCGATGCGTTCTCCCGGATGATCGTGGGGTGGCGAGTCGCGTCACACATGCGCACCGAGATGGTCCTCGACGCGATCGAGATGGCCCGCTGGTCCCGGGGTCACCACCACGACGATCTTCGATGTCACAGCGACGCGGGCGCCCAGGGCGAATTCAACTGGTCGTCGCAACACCTCGATGAGGAGGTGTTTGATGGTTCGTCGTCAGCAGGCCGCGGACAGGGCGGTTCGTCCGAGGCTCCGCTCGCCGGGGCATCCGAAGTTCCAGAAGCCCGTCGAGGCGGCATTCTGGGGCGAGATCGCGAAAGGGCTCCTTGCGGAGGAAGCTGCGGGGGTTGTCGGCGTGGCGCCCGCAGTCGGCGCGAGATGGTTCCGACACGCTGGCGGCATGGCACCGTTCGATATCACCCAACAGTTGTCTGGCCGCTATCTCTCCTTCACCGAGCGTGAAGAGATCGCGATCCTGAAGGAGAAGGGCAAGGGCGTTCGCGAGATCGCGCGCACGATTGGTCGCGATCCCGGGACGATCTCTCGTGAGCTGCGACGTAACGCGGCCACGCGGGGCGGGAAGCTGGAGTATCGGGCGTCGGTTGCGCAGTGGAAGGCGGATTTGGCTGCGAAGCGACCCAAGGTCGCGAAGCTCGTCGCGAACCCGCGGTTGCGCGCGTATGTCGAGGATCGCTTGTCGGGGAAGATCACCCGTCCCGACGGGACGATCGTCACCGGTCCGGAGCCGCCGCGGTTCACCGGGAGAGGCAAGCCGCATCGGAAGGACAGGGCCTGGTCATGGGCTTGGAGTCCGGAGCAGATCTCACATCGGTTGAAGATCGACTTCCCGGATGATGAGTCCATGCGTATCAGCCCGGAAGCGATCTACCAGTCGCTGTTCATCGAGGGGCGCGGCGCCCTCAAACGCGAACTCGTCTGGGACCTCCGCACCGGCAGGGCGCTGCGCGTCCCGAGGGAGCGGTCGCGGCGCAAGACCTGGGCGCACGTCACACCGGGGACGCTCATCAGCGAACGCCCGGCGGAGGCCGCCGATCGCGCTGTCCCTGGCCATTGGGAGGGGGATCTGCTGATCGGGTTGGAGCGCTCCGCGGTCGGCACAGTCGTCGAGCGCAAGACGCGCTACACGCTGCTGGTCCATCTTCCGCGGGAGGAGGGGTATCGGCACAAACAGACGCCGAAGAACGGGCCTGCCCTGGCCGGCTACGGCGCGATCACCATGAAGAACGCCCTCGCGAACACGATGTCGAGCCTGCCGGCCCAGCTGGCACGGTCGTTGACCTGGGACCGCGGCAAAGAGATGTCCGCTCACGCGCAGTTCCGCGTCGAGACGGGCATCCCGGTGTTCTTCGCCGACCCGCAATCCCCCTGGCAGCGCGGCACGAACGAGAACACCAACGGGCTGCTGCGCCAGAACTTCCCGAAGGGCACCGACCTGTCGCGTTGGAGCGCCGACGACATCGAAGCGGTCGCCCACGCGCTGAACACTCGGCCTCGGAAGTCGCTGGGCTGGATGACCCCCGCGGAAGCGTTCAACGACCAGATACTATTGTTGCAACAGTCCGGTGTTGCATCGACTGGTTGAGCCCGGTCAGTTCACCTCGATTCGCTACGGTGAACGGCTCGCGGAGATCGGCGCGACCCCGTCGATCGGGACCGTCGGCGACAGTTTCGATAATGCCCTGGCGGAGACGGTCAACGGGTACTACAAGACCGAACTCGTCCGCGGACCCGCCCGCCCCGGGCCATAGCGGACCGTCGAGGACCTCGAGCTGGCGACCCTCGGCTGGGTGCACTGGCACAACACCGAACGCCTCCACGGCTACCTCGGCGACGTCCCACGCGCGGAGTTCGAGAACACGTTCTATGCTGTCCAAGACGACCGCAACCTGCCGGCCGGAATCAAATAGCGCGAGTCTCCATCAAACCCAGGGCGCTTCAATCGACCACGCCGACAGGCGATATGACCAGAGAGGGCACAAGGAACTCGGGCCCGGAGAATCCACGACGTATACCAAGAACACGCTCCTGGTCCTGTTCTATAGCTCGTGCACGCTCCAGGACGCTAAAGCTCACGAGCTGTGTGCCCGCAGATGTACCCGCTAAAGCTGGGATGGACCGGAAAAGCTGGGAACTGGCGGGAACCGTGATCACTTGCGATCCATACTCCCGTATGGCATCTACGGGTACTAAGCATGTGTGACGTAGATCACGTCGATCGCTCAAGGGTCGCAGGCTCAAATCCTGTGAGCCCGACCGATGTCTTGAGTCGCAACATGGTTTACGAACTTGTCGCGGCTCAGGACGTTTGAACCGCATTGGGTTCTGTTCCGATTGATGTGCCCTGACTTTCGTTCCGGGCGGTTGTGAGAATTTGGCCTCGCGGCTTTGTCGTTTCCGCCCGCAGTTCTTTCCCAACCGTCTCGGCCGTCCCGATTGTCGACATCATCTCCGGATCGCGGCGACGGCTTCGTCGTACAGCTGCGTGAGATTTCGTGCGCCGTCCCCGAGGATCCAGGTTTTGCTGGCAACGTCGAGGCACGCGAGTGATCCCGACACGATCGCGGATGCCTGGAGCTCCGGGTCGATGGCGGCGTTCTGAGCGGTGCTTCGGATGCGCTCGGCGAGGACAGGGACCAGCAGGCTCTCCCACGCGAGCTGCTTCTCAAGGTGGCGTGCTCGGAGGGTCGGAGTCTCGTAGAGCATGCGGCCGATCTCGAGCTCGGCCCGGTCATCTTGGGCTCGGCTCTGTCGTAGCGACAGTAGGGCGGCGCGCAGTGCGTCCCAGGGCGGCTCGTCCTCGGGGCGCGCGGCGAGTGCGTCGGCCACGAGGGGCCCGCGCTCGACGAGCTCGCCCAGGATCACGTCCTCCTTGCTGGGGAAGTAGCGAAAGAACGATCGGCGTGACACGCCGGCCGCTTCGGCGATCTGCTCGATGGTCGTCGCGGCGAAGCCGTGCTCGATGAACAGCTGTGTCGCCGTCTCAGAGATCTGCTGACGGACCACGCGGCGGGTGCGTTCACGGAGATCTGTCGGGGCGCTCTCGGTCATCTGACGATCCTACCCGCCTGAAAAGTAAGTGCCATAAGTGGCACGCAGTGCCAAATATGACATAGAGTTCCGCTATGACAACTCTCGACTTCTCGACCCAGACCACCCTCGTGACCGGCGCGAGCTCGGGCATCGGCCGTGCGCTTGCCCGGGAGCTCGCGAGCCGCGGCTCCGATCTCGTCCTGGTGGCGCGACGACTCGATCGTTTGGAAGCGCTCGCAGACGACCTTCGGGCCGCTCACCACGTCGACGTCCAGACGGTGTCTGCCGACCTCTCTGTGCGCCGACCGGGTCCGATGATTCAGGAGGAGCTCGCGCGGCGGGGAGTGCGGATCACGAGTCTCATCAACAACGCCGGATTCGGGAGCGACGGAGCCCTCGAGAACGAGGATCCCGAGGTGCTCGCCGACATGATCGGCGTCGACGTCGCGGCGGTGGTCGATCTGACTCACACTTTCCTGCCGGATCTCCGCGCGGCAGACAACGGCATGCTGATCAACGTCACCAGCGACGCGGGATACCAGCCGATCCCGGGGATGGCCGCGTACGCAGCCTCGAAAGCGTTCGTCATCACGTTCACCGAGGCCCTGTGGTGGGAGCTGCGCAAGACCGGCGTCCGAACGTTGGCGTTCGCCCCTGGCCTCACCGACACGGAGTTCTTCGATCGAATCGGCGCCGAGCAGTACAGCGGGAGCACCCAGACGCCCGAACGGGTTGCCGCCGCCGCTATCCGTGCGATCTCGCGGACCTCGCCGGGGCCCGTCGCGCAGTCCCGGCGCTCGTCCGCCGTTGCGCGCTGGGTAGTTGGTCTTCTCTCGCGCCGCCTGCGGCTCCGTCTGATCGCACGGGTCACGGGCGCCGAGCAGCTGATGCAGATTCGCCGAGAGTACGCGCCCGACGTCGCGTAGATCGACGGTGATGTCAGTCGCCGCGGTTCAACTCGCGAATACAACCGGTCAGGCGCCGACCGTGCGGCAGAAGTCGAGCAGCGCGGCCGCCCGTCGAGTCAGCGGCGCACCGGCTGCATGCGACATCACGATGGTGATGTCGGCCTTCGGGTCCCGGAGCGTGCGGGCGACGACCTCACGGCCGTCGTACGTTCGGCTCTCCGGCGGCCGCTGGGCCAAGAGCGCGTATCCGAGCCCGCGTCCGACCAGACTGCGCACAAGCTCGAAGTTTGAGGTGTGCACCATCTCGGCACCCGGCTGCGCGACGAAGTCGTCCTCGTCCGGCAGGGGAATGCTCAGCCGAATACACGGAACGTCTTCCAGATCGTCCATCGACAGCTCCTCGGCGACGGCGAGCGGGTGGTCAGCGGCCAGCAGGACGTAGGGTCGCAAGGTCGCGATCTCCTTCCGAGCGATTCCCTCGCCCGGGCCCCGCTTGTAGAGGAGGGCCACTTCGAGGTCCCCCTCGAGGATCCGCCGTTCAAGCTCGGGCTGAGCCCCCTCGAAGAAGCTCATCTCGAGCTGGGGATGCGCGTGCGCGAACTCGTCCATGATGTCCGGGAGGTAGAACGGGCCCAGGCCCGGGTGATACCCCACCTTCAGCGACCCCGCCACCTGACCACCGGCAGCCTCTGCGCTGGCCTGCAGCTCGGAGGCGAACGACAGTACCTTGCGCGCTTCCGTGAGTGCGTGGCGACCGGCGGGGGTGAGGGAGACGCCCTTCGCGCGACGTCGGACAAACAGTTGGATTCCGAGGGTGCGCTCGAGCTCCGTCAGCGCGACGCCGATGCCCACCTGTGAGACGTGACAGCGTTCGGCCGCCGCCTTGAAGGTTCCCGCCTCCGCGGTGGCGACGAAGTACTCGAGCTGTTTGAGCGTGTAACGCGGTGCTGCCACACGCCCATACTAAAGCCCAACTTTCCTAATGCTGATAACACTGTTGCTTTACCTAGCTGGACGGGCTGTCCCATACTCGCCTTACGAGTGTCGTCACGTCGGGGCGGCACCCGCAACGAAGGGAACACTGTGGTTCAGTCGGCTCAGAGCTTCGATCAGCCGATCATCGACGTGGACGTGCACGAACGTTGGCGTCGGGTCGATGAGGTGATGCATCGTCTTCCCGAGCGCTGGCGCACTCTGCTCGAGTCGCGATCCGGGGGAGTGCGCGCGTCGCTGATGCCGTCGGGGCTGTCGTATCCGTTCCAGCGCGGCGTGAACAAGCGCCTTGAGGCGCTGCCGGAGGACGGGCAGGGGACGAGCTTCGAGCTCATGAAGTCGCAGTATCTCGACCGTTACCCCTCTGTCGAGGCGATCAACCTGGCGTTCGACATCGGTCACGAGGTCTCCCAGCGCAACCCTGAATTCAGTGTCGCGCTCGCGTCTGCGATGAACGATTGGGTGCTGGAGGAGTGGGTGCCGCTCGACTCGCGCGTGCGCACCACGATCGTGATCGCGCCCGAGATGCCCGACCTCGCGGCGGCCGAGATTCGACGCCTCGCTGACCACGACGCGGTGACGGGCGTGCTGTTCTCGTGGAACGCGTTCGGCAAGCCGCTGGGGCACCCCGTCTACGACCCGATCTATCGCGCGGCGGAGGAGGTCGGCCTGCCGATCGTCATCCATGGCGCCGCGGGGGAGACCGAGGGGGGCCTTGCGCACACGGCCGCCGGCGGCATCCCCGGATCACGACTCGAGTGGCACACGTTGCTGCAGCAGCCGACCCTGACGCATCTCGCGAGCTACGTCGCGCAGGGAACGTTCGAAAAGTTCCCCCGGCTCAAGGTGCTCGCCGTCGAGACCGGCCTGGCGTGGGTCCCCAACTTCTTCTGGCGCCTCGACGCTCACTATGCCGAGCTGCGGGCGGAGAGCTCGTGGGTGCGCCAGCGACCGACCGACTACCTGCGAGAGCACGTGAAGTTCAGTACGCAGCCTATGGAGCTGACACCGCGCAAGGAACAGCTCATCGAGCTGTTCGAAGCGCTCGGCGGCATGGATGAGCTGCTGTGCTTCTCGAGCGACTATCCGCACTGGGATGCGGATGATCCGTTCTATGTGGCGAGCCGGCTCCCCGAAGCGTGGCGCCCGAAGGTGTTCTACGACAACGCACGTTCCATCCTGAGGCTCAATGGTCTCGCTCCGACGTCGCAGGCCGCCGCGTGAGCGCGGTGGAGGGGCGCGCCGTTCGGCAAGACGGCCAGCGCCGCGAGCGGCGGATCCGCGAGACGGGCCGGTCACGCGGTATCGACATCGGCGCGTTCGAAGAGTTCGAGGATCGTGCCATGCGTTCCGTCGACATCGGCGGTATGGAGATCGGCGTCTGCCGCTGGGGCGACGAGATCTTCGTCTTCCGTCCGACATGCCCGCACGAGGGGGCGCCGCTGTGCTCAGGCTTCCTGCAGAAGAGATTGAGTGCCACGCTCGTCGACGAGGAGCCCACGCTCGAGGTTGGCGAGGATTCGCCCGTCGTCCTCTGCCCGTGGCACCGCTGGGAGTTCGACCTGCGCAGCGGCGAAGCGGCGTGGCCCGGGTTCAAGATGCGCACCTACCGCGCGACCGTCGAAGACGGCCGCGTGCTCGTCACGATGGGAAGGAAGTGAACGCCGTGGTCGCCACATCTGGGTATGACGGCCCTGTCATCGATTCCGTCGTCCACCATCATTGGACGTCGCAACTCGATGTCACCGATCACATGTCGGCCGGCTGGCGTGAGCACCTCGGCATCCCCGGTTCACTCCCGGGCGGAGCGGGCGCGATGCCGATCCTGCCGGCGACGCCCTACCGGCGGCCAGGCGGAGACTATCTCCCCGGCGTCGATGCGCCGGGGAGCCCCGCAGGAAGCGACATCGCCCGGACGCGGGAAGACGTCTTTGGAGCGGGCCGCGTCGAGCGCGCCGTGCTGGCGTACGACCGCGGAATGTTCATCCCGAGTGTCCCCAATGTCCACCGCGCGATTGCGCTCAGCCGGGCGATGAACGATTGGACGATCGAGAGTTGGTTCGCTTCCGATGAGCGGTTCTCGGGCCTGATCATCGTCCCGAATCAGACCCCTCACGCCGCGGCCGACGAGATCCGGCGCGCGGGAGAGAACGACCGCATGGTCGGCGTCCTCATGGCGGCGAACGGCTTGAGCAGGCCGTTCGGCCACGCGGCATATCACGACATCTACGCCGCGGCCGTCGATCTCGACCTCCCGATCGTGATCCACGCGGGCGGCGACGTGAACGCCGATACGCTCAGCCATCCGACCGCCGGCGGGCTGCCGGCCACGTTCGGCGAAGTCGCGACGCTGTCATACAGCGCCGTCATGACGCACGTCCAGAGCATGATCGTGCAGGGCGTGTTCGAGCGGTTCCCCTCCCTGCGCGTGTTCATCGCCGGCGCGGGTGCCGCCTGGATCCCGGGCCTGTTCTTCCGGCTTGACGTCAACTGGCGTGGACTCCGGCGTGAGGTGCCGTGGGTGCGGCGCATGCCGAGCGAGTACTTCCGCGACCACTTTCGCGTCTCGATGTGGCCGCTCGATCGCGCGCCCGACGCGGACGGTGCCGAACGCATTGTCCAGGCGCTGCGTACCTTCGACGGCATCGAGGAGCTGCTGTGCTTCTCGTCCGGATACCCGCACTGGAACGCAGACGACATCGATAACGTCGCCGCGCAGATCCCGACCGAGTGGCACCGGGGCGTGTTCTCCGACAACGCCCGCTCGTGGTTCCGCTGGGCGGACCGGCCGCGCGCCGCGGCCCGCAAGCCGGAGGTCGCCGTCGGAGCGATGCCCGAGACCGGCGAGCTCGGAGGACCAAACCGGCGTACCTACGACACAGAAGATGGGCGGGAGATCGAATGGGTTCCGGCGATGGACTGAACGCCTCCGCCCGCCGCGCGCCGGAGCACGTGCGCACGGGGCTGCGTGAGATCGGGCGGGACGTGACGATCGCGACGCTCCAGCAGTCGAATGCGCTCATGGCGCCGTTCCACGACTCCGAGCCGTACGTCGGCGTGCGGGTCGAGCGCGATCGCGCCTATGGGTCGGACGAACGTCACCGGCTCGACGTGTTCGCCCCCGCGGATCCCACCGCCGAGCCACGCCCCGTCGTCGTATTCCTCCACGGTGGCAGTTTCGTCGGCGGCGACAAGCACCGCGCCGGCTCTCCCTTCCATGACAACGTGGCGCTGTGGGCGGCGCGGCACGGCATGGTCGGAGTCACGGCGAATCATCGCCTAGCTCCTGATCACCCCTGGCCGGCGGGTGCGGAAGACGTCGCGAGCATCGTTGCATGGATCCGTGAGAACGTCGGCGCGTGGGGCGGGGACCCGCTCCGCGTGCACCTGATGGGTGCGTCGTCGGGAGCCGTGCACGTAGCGTGCTACCTCGTGCACGAGCGCTTCCACGTCGCCGACGGCGGCGGCGTCTCCAGTGCCAGCATGGTGGGCGGCGCGTACGCCCTCACCCGTTTCGACCGACAGCGCATGGCGCCCTACTTCGGTGACGATCCGGAGCTGCTCGCGTCGATCGACCCCGGCATCGCGCTCGCCGAGAGCCCGTTGCCGATTCTCTACGCCGTGGCCGAATGGGATCCGCTCGACGCGCAGGAGCAATTCGCGTGGATCGTCGCCGAGCGCGTTGCGCGCCGTGGGGCGGCGCCTCCTGTGGCCTGGGTGCGTGACGCGAACCACTTTACGATCACCGCTCACCTCGGCACCGCGTTCGACGCGTTCGGGCCGCACGTGGCGAGCCTGATCGCGACGTCACCGGCCTCGTCGTAAGCGGCGTTAATGAAGCTGAACCGTGTTTCGAGGCAAATTATTGTTGTTTTACTTCTACGGACCTGAACGGCCAGACTCGAAGCACCACGCGACTCAGGCGGCGCAGCGACGCGTCACATCCGAAGCAATGAAGCCAGATGGGTCGTCTCGCACGGACCGCCCTTCCCGGGATTGCGGATCGAGTGGATCCCGGGCACACACAAGGAGAGACAGATGTCCGAACAGGCCGGCAAAGTCGCCCGTTTACGTCCCGCACTGGGCTTCACATCGCTCGCGGCGGCCCTCGCGCTCGTTGCGACGGGGTGCGCGCAGCAGCCCGTCGCCGAGAAGGAGGAGGTCGACGTCTCGGCGGAGGCAACCGCCGGCGGCGACCTCACCGTGCTCATTGAGATCCCCGCGCGCAGCTTCGATCCCGCCGTCGACAACACGATGGCGAGCACGGGAGACGGAGCGCGCAACGCCGCCGTCTTCGACCACCTCCTGTATCTCGACCCGGCGACGGGCGAGGCCATTCCTCACGTCGCCGAGAGCCTGACGCCGAACGACGACGGCACGGTCTGGACGCTCACGCTCCGCGACGGCATCGAGTTCAGCGACGGCACCGCCTACGACGCAGATGCCGTCAAGTACACGTACGAGCACATCGTCGAGGTCGGCGTCCAAGCGATCGGCCGCACGGTCGACACCTGGACGATGGACGTCGTCGACCCGCTGACCCTGGAGATTACGACGCCCGAGGCGACGATGCATCTCGACAAGCTCATCGCCGACTCGCTGCCGTACATCGTGTCGCCGACCGCTATGGAAGAGGACCCGGAGGGATTCGCAGAGGATCCGGTCGGTGCGGGACCGTACATGCTCGACGAGTGGGTGCGCGACTCCCACGAGGTCTACGTCAAGAACCCGAACTACTGGCAGGAGGGCAAGCCGCACCTCGATTCCGTCCGCATGGAGCTCGTGAGCGACGCCGCCCAGCGCGTCAACGCGATCTCCACGGGACAGGCCGACATGCAGACGCCGAGCGCGAGCTCCGACCTCGCGCTGATCGACCAGGCCGAGAACGCCGGGCTCAACGTCGCCTCCATCGACGTGAACGGTGGCGGCTGGATCTACCTCAACAACCAGCGCGCACCGTTCGACGACGTTCGGGCCCGAGAGGCGATCTACCGCGCCATCGACCGGACGGGGCTCGCCGAGGTCGCGCAGGGCTCACCGAGCGCGCGTGCGATCGAGACGCTGTTCACGGAGACGTCACCGTTCTACGCAGAGGATCTGACGTTCCCTGAACCGGACGCCGAGCGGGCACAGGAGCTGTTCGACGAGCTCGCTGACGAGGGAACACCCGTCGAGTTCGACTACGTCAACGTCGCGGGCGACGTGAACGCGCGCCAGGCGCAGTACATCCAGAGCCAGCTCAGCGAGTTCGAGAACGTCTCCGTCACGATCGACACGATCGACCTGCCGGCGGCGCGCGAGCGTGTGTTCATGAACCGCGACTTCGACATGAGCCCGTACCCCGGCGCTTACCGCTACCCGGATCCGGAGCCCGCGCTGTACAACCTGCTCATCACGGACGGCTCGTCGAACACACCCGGGTACTCGAACGCCGACGTCGACGCCGCGCTCGACGCCGCACGCGCGACGACGGACCCGGATGAGCGCGCCGAGCAGTACCGGATCGTGCAGGAGCGGTTCATGGCGGATCTGCCGGGCCTGTTCACCTTCCAGCCGCGGATCGACTCGGTCATGACAGACGAGATCACCGGACTCGTCGTCAACAGCAGAGGAACGCTCGTGTGGAGCGAACTCGGCTTCCGTGAGTGACCCTCGCGGTGCCGGCCGCGTGTCGGCCGGCACCGCGGCACGGTGACCCTCGTCCCCGCCCGCCCCTCGACAGAAAGCGCGTCGCAATGCTGCGTCAGATCGGAATCCGTCTTCTCCGGCTCGTGCCGGTGCTGTTGCTGATCACGCTGCTCGCGACAGCCGCTCTCGACCTGATGCCGGGATCACCCGCGCTCGCGATGCTCGGCGACGACGCTTCGCCCGAGCAGGTGAGGGAGCTCACCCGGCGCCTCGGCCTCGACCAGCCGTTCCCCGTGCGGTACGTCGAATGGATCGGCGCGGCCGTGCAGGGCGATCTCGGAGAATCGCTGCGCATGGGGATCCCCGTCTCCGAGGCGATCGCGCAGCGTTTCCCCGTGACCTTCCAGATCGCACTCATGGCGATCATCATCGCCGCGGCGCTCGCGGTGCCGACCGCGCTCTTCAGCGGTGCGAACGTGGGCGGTCGCCTCGACCGGGTCGCGACCGCGACGTCGTCGGGGCTGCTCTCACTGCCCTCGTTCGCGGCCGCCGTGATCCTCATCTACATCTTCGGCCTCCAACTCCGGATCCTGCCGGTGAATGGCTGGGTCCCGCTCGGCGAGGACCCGCTCGGCAACCTGCGTTTCGCGATCCTCCCCGCCGTCGCGCTCGCCCTCATGGAAGCGGCTGTCTACTACCGACTGCTGCGCACCGACGTGATCTCGACGCTCAACGAGACCTTCGTTCTCTTCGCGCGCTCGCGCGGACTCGACAAGCGATACATCCTCGCACGCCACGTGCTGCGTCCCTCGATGTTCTCGCTGACGACCGTGATGGGGTTGTCGCTCGGCCGACTGCTCGGGGGCGCACTCATCGTCGAGGCGCTCTTCGCCCTTCCCGGCCTGGGCACGCTCCTGCTGCAGTCGGTGCCCTCACGTGACATCCCGATGATCCAGGGGATCGTCGTCGTGATGGCCCTCATCTATGTCGTCATCAACATCGCGGTCGATCTCGGGTACTCGTTGATCGATCCGCGCATCAGGGTGAGGAGGAGCGCATGAGCGTCGCCGCCGAACGAAAAGCACCGCGCACGCCGAAGACGCGACCCATCGTCACGGGCCGCCGCGTCTCCCGCGGCGCGCAGGTCAGCTTCTGGATCGGCGCCGGCTGGCTCACCGTGCTCGTGCTGCTCGCGGCGGGCGCGGATGTACTGCCCATCGCGCCGTACGACCGCATGGTCGGCGCGCCGCTCCAACCGCCGGGTCTGACCGAACCGTTTGGGACGGATGAGATCGGCCGCTCAGTGTTCTCGCGCGTGATCTACGGTGCGCGGACCTCACTCGTCGTCGGCACGATCGCCTCGGTGATCGGCGTGGTTCTCGGGGGCCTACTCGGCCTCGTGGCCGGATACTTCCGCGGCATCATCGAGGCGCTCGTCGACATCCTCGCCGAGGTGGTCCAGGCGTTCCCCGCTCTGCTGTTCCTCGTCGCCATGGCCGCGGTCGTGCGGCCGAGCCTCTCGACACTCACCATCAGCCTCGCCGTCCTCATGGTGCCCGCCTTCGCCCGCATGACGAAGGGTGCCGTGCTCGCGCAGGCGAATCGCGAGTTCGTCTCCGCGGCGCGTGCACTGGGAGCCGGACATGCTCGCGTGCTGTTTCGCGAGATCCTTCCGAACACCGTCATGAGCCTGGTCTCGTTCGCGATCGTCGTGATGGCGCTCATGATCGTCATCGAAGGATCCGTGAGCTATCTCGGCTACGGGATCCCGTTGCCGAGCCCGAGCTGGGGCGGCATGGCAGCGGAGAGCGAAGCGCGGTTCGCGACGCACCCTCACCTCGTCCTCGTTCCGGTCTTGTTCCTGTTCGCCACCGTCTACGCGCTGAACGCCGTCGGCGACCATCTGCGTCGTCGCTTCGACGTCGGACAATCTCAGCTCTGAAAGGAGGTGCGTCGGATGCGCCGTTTCACCCGTTCTGTCTCCGACAGCACCGTCACCGATGCCGTGCTGCCAGCCAGCGATGCTGAGCCCGTCCTTGATGTCCGAGACCTGACCTGCCACCTGCCGACGTCTCGCGGTCTCGCGAAGGCCGTCGACGGCGTGAGCTTCCAGGTGCACCGCGGTCAAACGGTCGGCATCGCCGGCGAGTCGGGATCCGGCAAGAGCATGCTGGTGCGCAGCATCATGGGCCTCACGCCGCGTGACGCGATCCGGGGCGGCAGCGTGCGGTTCGGTGGGGACGATCTCCTGTCGCTGTCGCACGAGGAGCTGCGTCGTCATCTCGGACGCGACATCGCGATGGTGTTCCAGGATCCGATGACCGCTCTCAACCCCGTCGTGCCGATCGCGCGACAGATGACGGAGGCTCCGCGTCGGCGTCTTGGAATGAGCCGAGCTGACGCGACGGCCCGTGCACTCGAACTCCTCGAGCTCGTGGGCATCCCGGAGGCGAAGAAGCGCTTGCGTCAATACCCGCACCAGCTGTCGGGCGGGATGCGGCAGCGTGTGACGATTGCCGTCGCCCTCGCGTGCGACCCTGACCTGCTGATCGCAGACGAGGCGACCACTGCGCTGGACGTGACCGTGCAGAAGCAGATCCTCGACCTGCTCCAAGAGATCCAGCGGGAGCGGAACATGGCCATGATCATGGTCAGTCACGACATCGGCGTTCTCGCCGGTCGCACCGACGAGCTGATCGTGATGTACGGCGGCCGCGTCATGGAGCGTGCGACCACGCCGACGCTGTTCGCACGCCATCAGCATCCGTACACGAGGGCGCTGCTTGAGGCGGTACCGCGGATGAATCAGCCCCGGCACAGCCGTCTGCGCGCGATCCCCGGCGTCCCACCGGACCCGTCCGCGGAAATGGCGGGCTGCCGGTTCGCGCCGCGTTGCCCGGCCGTGATGGATCGCTGCCACGAGCAGGTCCCGTCCCTTGTGGTGGGAGCCGCGACTGAGCACGAGTACGCGTGTTTCCTGCCCGTGACGAGTGCTGGCGATCCCGAAGGACGAACGGAGTGAACGCGGTCATGACACCGACAGCAGAACGTCCGCTGCTGGAAGTCGAGCAGTTGCGCCAAAGCTTCAAGGTGCCCGGTGGCGTCGTGTCCGCTGTCGCCGACGTGAGCTTCGACGTCCGGCGCGGAGAGACCCTTGGACTCGTGGGGGAGTCGGGGTGCGGCAAGTCGACGCTCGCGCGTTCACTGGTGCACTTGCCCGGTCCGACCGCGGGCTCCGTGAGGTTTGATGGCGAGGAGACGGTCGGAGCCTCACCGCGCCGCATGCGGAAGGTGCTGCGTCGCATGCAGATGATCTTCCAGGATCCGATCTCTGCGCTGAATCCGCGCCGCCGGGTCAAGGATGTCATCGCCGAGGGCCTCGCGATTCGCGGGGTCTCCGTGGCCGAGACGCGCCGGCGCGTGGAGCAGGTGATGCGCGAGGTCGGTCTCGACCCGGAGCGCATGGGCGAGCGGCGGCCCGGAGAATTTTCGGGTGGACAGTGCCAGCGCATCGCGATCGCTCGCGCGATGGTGCTCGAGCCCGAGCTGCTCATCTGTGATGAACCGGTGTCCGCGCTCGATGTCTCCGTCCAGGCGCAGGTGCTCAACGTGCTCGAGGACATGCGCAGCACCCGCAATCTCGCGATGCTGTTCATCGCGCACGATCTCTCCGTGGTCCGCAACGTCAGCGACCGCGTCGCCGTGATGTATCTCGGACGGATCGTCGAGATGGGTGACGCCGATGAGGTCTATCGCGCGCCCGCGCATCCGTATACGCGAGCGCTGGTCGATTCCGTGCCGGATCCGGATCCTCGCGCGCCGATCAGAGACACGCGTCTCTCGGGAGAACTGCCGTCGCCGCTCGACCCGCCGAGCGGATGCCGCTTCCGCACGCGTTGTCCGATGGCGCAGCCGCGATGCGCGGTCGAGGAGCCGGAGCTTGGCCCCGTGTCCGAGACGAACGGAGACGCTCGTACGGTCGCGTGTCATTTCCCGCTTGTCGGGGCCGCACACGACGACACAGCCACGGAAGGGGCGTCACGATGAGCGCAGACCGGATCGACGTCGTGGTCGAGTGCAAGGAGTCGATCGCGGACGACGCGGTACGCGTCCGATTGCAGTGCGCGAGCGGCGATCCGCTCCCCGCGTGGGAGCCGGGCGCGCACATCGACGTGGCCCTGCCCGGGGATCTGCTTCGGCAGTTCTCCCTCTGCGGGGATCCGACTGACCTGTCGTCATACGAGATCGCCGTGCGACGCGAGGCGGATGGACGCGGCGGCTCCGCCCTCATTCACGATCGCCTGCGCGCAGGCGATGGCGTGCAGATCAGTGTGCCGCGCAACCACTTCGCCCTGGATGACGCCGAGAGATACGTGTTCATCGCCGGCGGCATCGGCATCACGCCGATCCTGCCGATGATCGCGGTGGCCCAAGCGCAGGGGCGGGAGTGGGAACTCGCGTACTGCGGCGGCTCACAGCGTTCGATGCCGTTCGCCGCCGATCTCGCGGATGCATACGGTGATCGGGTGCGACTGTACCCGTCAGACGAGGGGCGTCGACTGGATCTGGTCGAGCTGCTAGGCCGATGCGACGACGCGACGGCGGTGTACTGCTGCGGTCCGACGCGTATGCTCGATGCCGCTGTCGAGCATGCACGGGAGCGCGCATACGACGGAGTGCGTGTCGAGCGATTCACACCGATCGAGGTCACGGAGTCGGACGTGGAGTTCGAGGTCGAACTCGACACAACAGGGGAGGTGCTGCCGGTTCCGGCGGGGCGTTCGATCCTTTCCGTCGTTCGCGAGGCCGGTGTGGAAATCGAGTCGTCCTGCGAGGAGGGCACCTGCGGCACCTGCGAGACCGTCGTCTTCGAGGGGGAGCCTGAACATCGTGATGCGGTGCTGAGCGACCTCGAACGAGAGTTCGGTGACACGATGATGATCTGCGTCTCCCGTTGCCGCGGAGGGCGTCTCGTTCTGGACCTGTGAACACGACGAATGACCGGGTCAGTCGGCGTTCCGGGACGCGGCGGAATCACGCACGGCCTCGCCGATCGCCTCCCCAATCACGCGCGCGCCCGCTTCGGTGGGATGGATCCCGTCGTAGCTCATCTCGTCCGCGTATCCGTCGCCGTCGCGGAGGTCGGCCGCGGAATCCACCCATACCCAGTCCTGCTGGTGCGCGAGGTCTTCGAGGGAGGAATTCAGCTCGGCGGCGCCGCCAAGAGAGAAGGCATTGGGGGGAATCGACGAGAGCACGACCTCGTCGATCTCCGCGGTTTCGGTGATGTCGGCAAGGTGCCTGCCGACCTCTTCGTGCGGCGTCCATGCCGCATCGTTCGTCCCCGCGAGGATGACAAGCACGTCCGCGTCGAACGGCCCCGTCACGCCCTGCGCCATCGCCTCCGCCGAGGCACCCCATTCGGCCCAGCCGCCGACGAAGTCCACCTCCGGTCCGACCGCGTAACTGACCCACGATTGCGGCCCCGGAACGCCGCCCGCGAAGTCTCGACTGTCGCCATCGGTGATCGAATCGCCGACGGCCGCCATGCGAATCGCGTCAGGTTCGGGATCCGCCATCTCCGGAGGATCCTCGCGTGGCGGCGGAGTGCTGCACCCGGCCACCGCGAGGCAGCACGAAACCGCGATGGTCGCCGCGGCCGCTCGTCGTGCCATCACTCCACGGTAGGTGCACTTGTGGTGAACCGGCGCGGGTTGATGCGGATTTTTCTGAGCTGAAGGAGGGCGCCCTCCAAGAGAAAAGCGAGGCGCGGCCGTGGCCTCTGCTACGCAGGTGAGGAGGGGTCGCGCGGAGACCCGTCCATCGCTCGCGCCGACATCCGTCGACGCCAGGGGGCGAGGGCCCTCACGATCACCGCCACCGCGAGCATCGCCATGGCGGCGACGAGAGCGGGGAGGGTGGTGGCGAGCGGCTCGTCGGGCGCGGCGAGGCTCGCGATGCCGAGGTTCACGCCGAGATGAATCACGACTGCGGGCAGCATGCGCTGCCAGACGGATCCGTCGAACAGCGTGAAGATGGCGAGACTCATGAGCGTCGCGGTGACCGCGAACGTCAGGAGCGGGATCGGCCCCAGAGACCAGTAACCGAGGTGCGTCGCGCCGAAGAGGAAGCCCGCGATCGTGGCGACGACGATCGGCGGAGCGAGGCGCTCGCCGGCGCGCTGCACGACGCCGCGCCAGCCGAGTTCCTCGCTCAGGACGCCGAGCGCTTGGAGCGGGAGGAACGCCCAGAGCGGGGACGCGATCCCCGGCGCATCCCACGAGGGAACTCGGTCGGTGAGTGCGGCCAGCGTCACGATGAACACGATCACCGCGACGCACGCGGCGACTGTCGCTGCCGCGACGCGCAACGCTCGCACCGGCGACCACCACGGTGGCATCCACGACGGTCGAACGACCACCACGAGGCTCGCGAACGCCGGAGCGAGCATCACGAACGAGATCAGCTCGAAGGGGATACGCAGCGCAGCCTGCGCGATCGGGGCCAGCGCCGCGAACAGCGCCAGCAAGACGATCCAGGTAGCGAGGAGCAGACCGGGGCGCGCTCGGTGCGAGTGTGCCGCTGCGCCTTCTCGTCCGGTTCGCACGGCATCAGCGTAGCGGGTCGACAAGTCGCCCTCACAGGATCGGCATCGTGCCCGGGCTTCGCGTCATCGGGACCGGTCGCCACGGCTCCCATTGTGTCCCTACTGAACGTCAGCGGCGGCGCGCCGCCATCCTCCGTCGAACGGCAATCAGCACCGGTGGCAGGAGCAGTTCGCTGACCGTCAGGGCTTCAAAGAGCCGATGGGGTCGGCCGCTGGTGCGCATGGCGGCCAGACGGGCGAAGCCGCCGAGGAACATCGTCGCGCAGACGGCCCTGAGTCGGCGTTCGTCGAGGTCAGGGTCGCGGGCCAGACGCCAAGCGGCCGGGCCTTGGGCGGCCCACCAGACCGCATAGAAGCGCAGCGCGCTGTCATTGCTCGCCACGGTCGGAGCGCCACCGGGAATGCTGGCGGTGCCGCGCAGGGCGACCAGAAGGCCAGTGCCAGTGGCTATCGTTCCCAGAATGGCGAGTACGGTGCGAATCACCCCCGCCGAGAGCTCAGGTTCCATCGAGTCCGGGGAACTGCGCCGTGGCGTGGTCTTCATGAACTACTCCTTGTGGTCCGCGTTGAACGTAACGCTAGTGAAGAGTTCGACGTGCTGCAGGACGTCGGCGCGTGCCTGCGTCCGCTCCTCCGGGGTCGCATCCGCGTGGAGGTGCATCACGCGAGCAAGCCCGATCGGGCCAGTGAAGGAGAACGCGAGCCGTTCGGCCGGCCCGAGATGTGCGGGTAGCCATCCGGCAGCGAGCCAGTCGTCGAAGAGGCTGGTGACATATGCGCGCATGCCGACCAGGGCCGTGCGGAGCGCGTCGCTGTGCATCAGCCCGTCGCGGGTCACGAGGCTGATTAGGAGTCGCGCCTCCTCGCGGTCCCAGTGCTCAAGAAAATCGCTGACCATTTTCGCGAGGAACCGCGGGGGATCGGTTTCGGCGAGCATGGAGGCGATGGCGGTGTGTGAATCCGTCGAGCCTTGTGGTCCGAATCTGGCGAGAGTGGCTTCGAAGAGGGCCTGTTTGCTCGTGAAGTGAGCGTAGAGCGCGCTCTCGCTGAGGCCCACCTCTCGGGCGATCGCGCGGGTCGAAGTTCCCGTGAAGCCGTGCCGCGCGAACAGTCGCACCGCGGCCCGGGTGATCTCCGCCTTGGTGTCGCCGGAGTCGGCTTTCCGGGGACGGCCCGGTCGTCGACGTGCGGGCGTGCCCTGCGGCAACGTGTCCATCGGCTGTTTTCCTCGGTGTCGCGGATGAGCTTCCGTTGACAATAATAGAGCAATCGCTTAGTTTTAGTCGTGCCATCGCCTGAGATCGCGCCAGGAGCCGGTCGCACGAGAGGAGCAGCCGATGAAACCAGACATGGTGCGGCACGACGACCGGCCGGTCTTCGGTGAGCCGAGCACGGATCTCTTTCTGTACGCCGGCTGGTGCGTCGACCCCCCGAGGAGGCTGCCGTTCGTGAGGCGCAGTGCCAAGCGGCAGAGGATGGTCGAACGCTGCCGCGAATTTGCCGCGGCAGCCGAGGGCCGCGAGGGAGTGGTCACGGCAACCGCGTATGAGACCGAGCTCATTCCGCCGTTGCCCGATATCCCTCGCTACGACGTGCTCATGCTCATCCGAACTCGCACTTTGGATGCACTGCATCGGGCCGAAGCGAGCGTGCGAGGCCTTGCCCCCGACTTCGTCATGCCAGCCCGGAACAGCCGACGAATCGGAGACACCGACCGCACCCGCCGGGCGAGCTTCCTGTTCAACCACTTCGCCGCGCAACGCCCCGCCGTGGCGATCGAAGCGTTCGATCAGGTAGCGGGCTGGTTCCCCGACAAGTTGGGCGTCGACAACACCACCCTGCTTCAGCCCGTCGACGAGGCGGCAGTTCCTTATGCGTTCGTGAACTACGTCCGCGTCCCCGGCAGCGCGCGCGGCTTTATGCTCGACATGCTCACCCGGCCCAGCTTCCACACCCACGTGCGGCGGATCCTGCGGACGTATGACATGTCCGCACTGCCCTTGTTGGCGAAACCGGCGATCACCGCGCCGCCAGGCCGATCGCCGGCGGCACACGACTCGCGGTCCGCATGGGAATAGTCGCTGCGAGCAGCGCGGCCACGACGACGCCGACAACAAGCGCCGCGAGTGCGATGATCGGCGGGGGACCGGCGGCCATCCCGAGCACTCGCAGGGCGAGCAGACCGTAGACCACGCCGACCAGGGTGCCGAGCACGGCGCCCACGAGCGCGGCGAGCGCGGCCTCGGCTGCGACCGACCGGCGGGGTGCGGATCGGCTGAGGCCGAGAGCGCGGAGGAGCGCGAGTTCCTGGCGTCGCTCCGCCACGGACAGCGCCAGCGTGACGAGCACGCCGATGAGCGCGACGAACAGGGTGACGCCGATCATCGACGAGCCGACGACCTGCCCAATCAGGATCACCTGCTCGATCCCCTCACGCACGTCCGACGCCCAGTAGACGACGGTGCCGACGTCGACGGCGTCCTGCACGGCGGTGCGCAGCGACTCGAGACTCGACCCGACGGCCGGGTCGATGAGGATTTCCGTCTCGCCGACGCGCGCCTCAATCGCCGGATGTGCGGCCAGTTCCTGTGCGAATGACTCCGGATCGGACACGTCCGACGTCAGGATGAGCGCCTCCGTGGGGAAGTTTCGCTCGAGATCGAGCCGGGCATCTTCGGTCGCCCCCGCCACACCGACGGTCAGCGCGGCCGTGAGGCCGACGCCGAGCGTCAGGACCGTCGTCATGGACGCCGTGCGGCGCGAGGCGCGGCGGGCGTTCGCAAGCGTGAGACGGATCGGCGCCGAGCGAACGGCTGCGGGCCGCAGCAGGCGCGCCGCCGATCGGATCAGGAACGGACCCACGGCGACGAGTGCGACGAAGAGGAGGATCCCGCTGAGCGCGGCGAGACCGAGCCCCATGAACTCGTCGGTGCGCGCGATGAGCGTACCGCCGGCGGCCGCGGCGATGGCGGTGAACGACAGGACTCCCGCGAGGGCCAGGCGCGCACCGAGGCGAACAGGCCGAGATTCCGACGACCGCGCGTTCGTCAGTGACTGCACAGGCGAGGCGCGGCTGGCTTCACGGGCCGCGGGCAGTGCCGCGACGACGGATCCGAGGATCGCGAGGGCGATGCTCGCGGCGAGGCCGATCGGGGACGAAACGAACGGGGCGTCGACGAGTCCGGCGCTCCGGGCGATCTCGACGAGCGCTGCCGATCCGGCGAACCCGATCGCCGCTCCGACCACTCCGCCGATCAGACCGATCGCCGCCGCCTCGGACAGCACCAGGCGACGGACCTGAACGCTCGTGGCACCGACGGTGCGCAGGAGGGCGAGCTCGGCGGCGCGACGTCCGAGCAGGATCCGGAAGGTCGATCCGACGATCACGAGCGCGGAGATCACGGCGAGGCCGACGAATACCACCAGCGCCCCGAACACTCCGACGCTCGAATCGGTGACGGTGCGCACCTCTGCGGCGCGCGCCTCGTCGCCGGCAAGCACGGTGGCGTCGTCGTCGACGAGCGCGGCGACGGCATCGACGTCGATATCGCCGGTCGCCAGGATCCGCGCCGTCATCATCGCGTCGCCGAGCGCCGCGGCGTCCTCCTCGTGGATGAGGCACGCACGATAACTACAACACAAAATAAACGCTGCAGGTCGTGTACGAGATGCTAATGGTTGACGGAGCCAGAGAGAACGACCTCTGTTCGCCCGCCGACTCAGACTTTACGGTGACTTTCAGTGACATGGATGCGTCCATGCCTTCCCATCGTGGTGCCCTGCGCGGCGACGTAAGGCGCGTTAAAGTTGCCGGTGCCGATAAGCCATTCGGCGGCTGCGGCGCTCAAACTGCCGGTCACTGGATCTTCTCGCAGCGGTTCAACAACATCGGTGAAGAACGCTCGCAACTCTAGTAACGTCGCCGACTCGGGGTTATGGGCACCGATAACTCCGATATCCCAGCGGCCTGTATGCTTTGACGTATCGGGGTGCAGCTTCAATACAGTGTCAGCGTGATCGAGTAGAAGGCCCACCCAGCCAGGCCAGTTGTCAAGCCACTCCGCTTCCAGGACCTGCTCATGTTCGATCCCGAGAATCTCAATCAGGGTTTCTAGCATCTCTGAATCGACGGGGCCGGAGCGCAATCGAGGAGGCGCTGAGAAGTAGAGTACGTCGCCTTCGATGCGGATGGGTACTAGCCCCGCGCTGCACTCCTGAATCACCAGATTTGGAGTTGCCGGAACGCCCCCTGCATCTAGCCAGGCTCGCGCAGTTCCCAGGGTGGATGGCCTGCAAAAGGTAGTTCAGAATTGAGGCTGAATATGCGCACACTATAGTGGCTCTTGGGGCATCCGGTAGGGGCGACGCGCGCGGAGTGGGGTCCGCCGGGTAGGGGTCGAGGTCCCCGAGGATCAGAAGCGCTAACTCTCTGATCGATCACGAGGACCTCGACGTGTCTCACGATACTTCCGCGCGCCCGAACGCTCCCAAGCCCACCGCCCCGTGCGGACGATGCGATCTGTGCTCGGAATCGACAGCGTCCATGTCGAACGCGTTGACCGTGGCGAGAACGTGATGACGATCACGGTGTCGACATCGCCGGGACTGACGGGATGCCCGGATTGCGGCGTGATCGCGGTGGGGCGCGGGCGTCGCGTTCGTGTGCTGCGCGACGTTCCCGGCGACGTCCGGGTCGAGTTGCGGTGGCGGCAACGTGTGTGGCGATGCGAGGAGCCGGGGTGCGCGCGCCGCGTGTTCGTCGAGGACGTGCCCGCTCTCGTCGCGCGCCGCGGATCGATCACCCGCCGCGCGATCTCGTGGGCGATCGGACAGCTTCGCCGCGAACACGCAACCGTCCGCGGCCTCGCCCGACAGATCGGAACATCGTGGAAGACGCTCTGGCGTGCGCTCCGCCCGGTCCTCGAGGACATCGTCGGCGACGAGGGCCGCTTCGCCGGAGTGAGAACCCTCGGCGTCGATGAACACGTCTGGCATCACGTCGACCCACGCAGGCGCGGCCCGAAGGAGCTGACCGGGATGGTCGATCTCACTCGTGATGCGGACGGCGTCACGCATGCGCGGCTGCTCGATCTCGTCCCCGGCCGGTCAGGGAAGGCCTACGCGGGCTGGCTGAAGGACCGCAGCCCGGCGTTTCGCGACAGCGTCGAGGTCGCCGCGCTCGACCCGTTCGCGGGCTACAAGACCGCGATCGATGACCACCTCGATGACGCGACCGCGGTGCTCGACGCGTTCCACGTCGTGAAGCTCGGCACTGCCGCGGTCGACGAGGTGCGGCGGCGCGTCCAGCAGGAGACTCTCGGGCATTGCGGCCGGAAGGGCGACCCGCTCTATGGCATCCAGACCGCCCTCCGTGCCGGACGCGAACGCCTCACCGAGAAGCAGCACGCCCGCCTCGCGCGTGCGATCGAGGCCGACCCCGCGCACGAGGAGGTGTTCATCGCCTGGCAGTGCGCTCAGCAGCTGCGGTCCGCGTATCGGCAGGAAGATCTCACCGCGGGACGCAGGATCGCGGAGAAGGTCGTCGCGTCGTTCTCGTCGTGCCCGATCCCGGAGATCGCCAGGCTCGGCCGGACCTTGAAACGCTGGAAGGACGCATTCCTCGCGTACTTCACCACCAAGCGAGCGAACAACGGCGGCACCGAGGCCATCAACGGGATCATCGAACTCCACCGCCGCCTCGCCCGCGGGTTCCGCAACCGAGACAACTATCGACTCCGCATGCTCCTCGCCGCCAGCGGACTCACCCCATGACCCCTACCGGATGTCCCAAGAGCCGTATAACTTGACATCGACGCTGAGGGCGAGCGGTTCGTCCAGCCAGTTCATCAACGTCCCTGTGCCATCCTCCCTGGGTGGAGGATCTGGGTGAACTCGGAATAGAGCTGTCCGACCATCCTTCCTCATCGAACTGGTCCGCAAGAAATGCGGCGTGTCGCCAGAAAAACTAGTCGACCGAGAAGCCCGTGTCGACATAGATCGTCGTGAACATGATGCGTCACTCGGGTTCGCTGCCGCAGAGCACGTTCACTCCCAGCGTCACGACGTCCCCGAGCGAGATGGGGCGTTCTCCGAATTCTCCGAATAGGATGGCGGAGCCGTCGCGTACAACGAAGATCTTCGCACAGTTATACATTACTTGTGCGATTGGACGATGGATCGTGCTGGTGCGAGCAATCAGCGGAAAGAACCCCGACTCATGCAAGCTGAACCGGCCCCTCTTCGAAGCCCCCACAGCATTTCCTGTCACTAGCAGTCCTACGGGAACGCGGTTCCATGAGAGTCGTGCTCATCTCGGATTCTTACGGGACCGGGACCTAATGGTTGTAGAGCATCATCGGGATTGAGAAGTAGGCACGCTTTCATTGAAAGACAGCCGCATCCAATGCATCCGGTGAGTTCACGTTCCAAAGATTCGAGCTGACGGCGACGGGCTTCGAGCTGACGCTTCCAAATCCGGGAGACACTCTGCCAATTCTTGTGAGTCGGAGCGTGCTTGGATGGGAGCTGCTGGAAGATCTCTGCAACATCAGCGAGCGGTATACCCAGCCGCTTTGCGACGAGAATCAAGGAAATTCGACGAAGCATGTGGCGTTCGTAGACTCGCTGGTTCGACGAGTTTCGCGAACTTAGGATGAGACCTTTGCGTTCGTAGAAGTGCAGTGCGGAGGCTGGTACTCCGGTTCGCCGGATGACTTCGCCAACGGTTAGTGGCGTTGATGGATCGATGTGAAGACTGGCGGGCGAGTCGGAATCATCAGTGATTTTAAACATTGCTCCTGCGATCTTATGTAAGATGTCGCCGAGTGCGTCCGAATAGAAGGACAGCAACGACGATTGACAGGACTAGACAAACGGCACCGATCACAGTTTGTGTCAGGTGCCAGGCGGTAGTGAATGCCTCGACCTCGACCTGAGAGTCCGAGCCGTTGCGGGAACCGAGGTTACCGGCGGCAACCTCTGATGCGTGACCAGAATCGGTAAGTTGACTTGCGAGGAATCCAAAGAGTAACGCGCTGAAGACCGCGATAACTAGAGCTTCAGCAGCACCTCGAAGGGTGTTAAGGAACCCGGCTGCTGTGCCTACTAACCGCGCTGGAACCAACGACATCGCCTGTCCATCTGTGATGCCAAACGACGTACCCATGCCAATCCCGATGAGCAGCAGGGGTGCTGCGACGAGCGCAGTTGTGTTTTCTGGGCCAAGGAGCAGTAAGCCGAAGTTGCCAGTGACTACCAGCGTCAGCGCAACAAGAATGAGAAGTCGCGCCGAGACGCCGCGATTGACCAGCGTTACAGCGACGATCGGAGCGACAAGCACGGGAGCGGTCAGCAACAGCATCGTCAGGCCTGCTTTGACAGGCGTGCTCCCGGCAGCAGTCTGGAGGTATGTCGGCAAGAACACCAGCGCGCCGAGAAAGCCAATCGAGGTAGTGAGTGTTGCCAGACACCACCCCATGAACGCACGGTGCCCTACAAGTTCAGGAGCCAGAATCGGTGCTGCACTGTGTCGCTGCACGAACGAGAAAGCGATGAATGCGGCCGTGCCGACAGCGAGTGATCCCCAAACCAGCGGATGACCCCAGCCGAGTTCAGGACCTTCGAGGAGTACGAGCATGAACGCGCTCAGCACGATAACAAAGAGCACACTACCGACCCAGTCGGCGCGGCCTTCGTCAGCGCGCGATTCATTTAGACGACTCGCACCACACACGACCAGGACTCCGACAACCGCGAACGCGACAAAACTTCCACGCCAACCTGTCGCAGATATCAGAGCGCCGACGATCGTCGGACCGATGGCGATACCAACGCCCGCCATAGTTCCCATGAAAGCGAAGGCTCGATTTCTGGCGGCACCCTCGTAGTTCGATGCGAGTAGTGCGCCACCAGACGCCATAACTCCCGCGCCGCCGACGCCCGAAATGATGCGCGCCGCGTCGAGGATCAGAATCGACTGTGACGATGCCGTCAGGATGAATCCCGCCGAAAACACGGCCGCTGAGATGATAAAAATCCGGCGCCTGCCTACGCGATCTGCTGCTGCGCCGGCAACGAGTGTGATCGCAGCGAACGCGAGATTATAACCCGCAACTACCCAGTTCAATGGAGAGCCCGACACAGAAAGATCTTGACCGATGTTCGGCAGTGCAATCGCGGTGCCTGAGATCGACATCGCCACTAACGCGACACCAATCAAGACCACGGGTAAAATTAGCCGTGATGGTGAGCCGCGGGCTGATCGGGGCAGAGCGCCAGCGGACGTAGTGGGTGACACAGAATCCATTGCATAGGCCTTTCAGATCTTTCGAACGTTCCCGAATAGCAGTAGTCAAGCACCTCAACCTAAGTTAAGGTCAAACGGGGCTGCCGGGTTAGTTGCAGTTCGTGAGATGGCTGTTGCACCCGTAAACGCGATCCTTTTCCGTGTAGCTTCAGTTCAACGCCTTGAGGGGCCTGTAGCTGCCCCACCCGCCTCAGCATCTCGCTGGATGGCTTCTACACAGGTGTAGACGCAAGCCCCGAGCTCCCGATGGGGCGCGGCGGCGAGCGACTACATGAATGGTTCGCGCAAGACGTCGCGGATCGGGCGCAGCTCACAGTCGACGAGGTCCTGGCCCCCGAATTCGAGCGCACCGGCGCGATGATCATGGGTCGTGACAGCTACGACCACGCCGAGGCCCTGTGGGGCGAGCACCCGCCGTTCGAGATGCCCATCTTCGTGATGACGAGCCGCCTGCGCGAGGATGACGTGCGCGAGGGAACCGCCTTTCAGTTCGTCGACCGCATGGGCGCTGCGCTTGCGCGCGCCGTGCCGGAGGCGAACGGGAAAGCCGTCGGGCTGCACGGGGGCGGCGCAATCCGGCAGGGACTGCGCTCGGTAGCGTTGCACGAGCTGCAGCTGCACCTCGTTCCGGGGTTCCTCGGCAGGGGACGCCGACTGTTCTCGAACCTCGGTGACGGGCCCGTCGCAATGGAACTTATTCGGGTTGCTGAGGGGCCGGCGGTCATGCATCTCAAATATGGGGTGTGTGAGAGGTGACCGTCTCAGGGCGTGCAGCTATAGGGGTCGGGCCTCGGTGAGGTGACGGGTCGAGTGCGCGACGAACGGGGCGTTCCACTACACCCGGCCGCGCAGTTCGGACGGTCACGGTGCTTCTTACGACGAACTGTCGAGGCGTACGATCTCAGCGACACGGTGAATGTGGTGGTCTAGCCTGTCCGGAGGGATGCGTCCGGCGTCAAGCAGCGTTACGAGGCCGTGGCTGCATGCCCAGAACAGTTCGGCGCTGGCTTCGGCCACGCCTGGAGCCTCGCGAGCGATCACGCTTGCCAGTGCGTCGAAAGCTTTCTGCAGCTCTGGCGGAGTCTGGGGCTGGGCGAACGGCAGCTCGGTGGGGTGGGTGAACATTGCCTCGTAGAGGCGGGGGTGTGCTGTGCCAAAGTCGATGTACGCCCGGGCCAGATCCTCCAGCGGGGTGGCGCTCGCCGACTGTGAGACCGAGTTGATGCGGTGAGTTAGGGTGACGAATCCCTCGATGGCGATGGTGCGGATCAACTCGTCGCGGTTCTTGAAGTGCTGATAGATGACTGGCTGACTGTAGTCGATCGCGTCGGCTAGGCGTCGGGTGGTGACGGCATGCCAGCTCTCCTCTTCGGCAATCTGGAGGGCGGTGTCGAGGATCTGGCGGCGGCGCGCGAGGAAGCGGCGCTGCTTGCCACTGGCGCTCCGTTCGGGCGAAGTCATGCGTTGATCAGAAGGATTGCGCCGACGGTCATGATCGCTGCTGTCGTTCCGTGTATACCCCATGCGGCCTTGGTGTCGCCGCGTGCGGCCAGCACGATCGCCGCGTCCCCGACTGGGATGATTGCGAAGGCGAGCAGGATCCATCCAATCACGGTCGGAGGCGCCAGTAGAAGGAGGACGCCAGCTACGACGCCGGTTGTGAGGTCGCGGATGCCTTTGAGGCGGAGCCACGGTGTCGCGTCCTCGTGCGGCAGTGCGGGCAGCCCGAAAACTGTTGCCATCATGCGTGGCCGTACAAGGTAAAGAACGCCAATAGCGGCGATCGCGAGTCCTGCAAGTGCGGCAATCACGAGTCCCATGGTTTCCATCTCCCTCCTATCGTTGATAGTAATACTAGCGTCGACAGAAATCATATGTGCTTTCCGTTCCACTAAAGAGGGAACCGGAACTTAGGAGGCTGGGCTGCGTTGCGCGGCCCAGCGGTCGAGCCAGAGCAAACTTCCTCGCACGTTCGCGTTGGATAGAATCGTGACCTAAGCCGGGGTGTACTTTCCATTCCTTGCTGAAGCACACGAGATCACTATTGCACCCGTAAAGCGAGCCTGCTTCCGTGTAGCTCTGGGTCAACGGCACCGAGGGGTCTGCAAGACCCCACCCGTCGTCTCGCTGGTTGAGGATCTTTCAGTGGGTAACAAGGCTGGGCTAATCCTTGAGTTGCCAGACCTCCACGACGCCGTACGCGATCGCACAGGGAGTGTCTGCGACCAGCTCAATGGCGTGATCGAGGTTGTTTGCCTCGATGAGCATGAAGCCTGCGACCGGCAACTCGGAGCTCATGAAGGTGCCATATTCTCGTTGAACACCTCGCCCTTCAGGGTTTCGGGCCTGTACTGACTGCCCTGCGCGCCCGATTCGTGCTCCGTCTTTGGCTAGCTGTTTGTCGTGTGCATGTGCTCGGTCTCGAACTGTTGGGTCCGTTCTGTCGTACCCGGCTTGATCCCCGTATCCGATGGTGATGAAGGTTGGCATATTCGGCCGCCTTTCTGTGTCTTTAGGTTCGAGTCAAACTTGCGCTCCGAAGGTGGTGGAGTTGCGGATGATCGCGGGTCGTCGTCGTCACGTTGTGGGGGAAGCTGTGAGTTGCCAGGCGTGACCGTCGGGGTCGAGGCAGAGTGCCGTGTAACCCCAGAACTCGGTTCTCGGTGCGGTGATCACGTCACTGCCTGCGTGTCGGACACGCTCGACGAGGTTGTTTACCTCGGCTTCGGTGGCGAGTGTCATGCCCAGTAGGCATTCGCTGACCCCGGGTGGGGCGAGTGGTCGATCGCCGAGGACCCAGCCAAGACCATCGGCAGGAATAAGCGCGAGTAGCGTCTGGCTATCAAGACGAAACTGCAATGGTTCGGGTATGCCGTCCTCCTCGAGAGTGCCGACGAGGTGGAAGGCGAAGGCATCACGGTAGAACGCCATTGCCCGGGCGCGGTCAGTGATGGGGAGGCTGAGAGTGATTGTGGCAGTACTGCTTGTCATTTTGGATCCTGTCCGCGCGTTACGTGGTAAAAGATCTTGCGGAGGACTTGGCCGCCAGGGTTAGTTGTTCACTCGGTATCGCAGCTCAGTTGTGCGTCCGCGAGGCGTGCTGCTGATCTGCTCGATGTTGATGCGACCGTTGCTTCGCTGTTCGAAAAGACGCACCCCGTCGCCGAGCAGCACCGGGAGGACATGCACGAAAATCTCGTCGATGAGGCCTGCCTCCAGGCACTGTCGGGCGACGTTCGCTCCGGTAATAGCCAGATTCTTTCCATCGGCTGCCGCGAGTGCCTGGGCGACGGCATCGATGATGTCGGTGTTGAGGAACGTGATCGATGTCGGTGCGTCCGCCGGGGGATTGTGGGTGAGCACGAACTGGGGGCCGCTCCAGGCGCCCTCGAACGCCGGTCGATCATCACGAACGCCAACATCGTAAGTGTGACGGCCGCCGAGGAACGCCCCTGTTGTCTCCATCACCTCGTCCATGGCAGGGCTAGGTTCGGACAGCTCAAAGATCCATTCCTGTTCATGCTCCGGTCCGGCGATGAACCCATCCAAAGAAACGGATGCGTGCAAGAGAACGATGCCTCGCGCACTATCGTGCCGAACTTGCTGTGCTGTCGCACCATTCACGCTGGGCCTCCTCATGCTGTACCGAAAGGTAGAACGACACTAACATCCAGTAGTCCTAAATAACAACCAAATAGATTGTTTTTAGGATTGCTGTCGTATTATGAGTGTATGGCGACGCGACGGCAGTACGAGGACTCCTGCGGGATGGCCCAAGGTCTCAACATCGTGGGTGAACGGTGGGCATTGCTGGTGGTGCGCGAGCTTCTCCTTGGGCCCAAGCGCTTCTCCCGACTTCGGGATGATTTGCCGGGTATCAGCCCGAACGTGCTTTCCCAACGTTTGACAGAGCTGGAATCGGCCGGTGTGCTGCAGCGACGGAGGTTGGCACCCCCGGCAGACGCGTGGGTATACGAGCTGACCGAGTGGGGCGCTGCACTGGAGCCAATGATTATCGAGCTAGGACGCTGGGCGGCAAGCTCCCCGTTCTTCGATCGGAAACACGGACTGAGCGTGACGTCGGCAGTGCTCTCGCAACGTACGATGTTCCAACCAGAAGCCGCAGCAGGCGAACGATTGAGTATCGTGTTGAAGCTCGGTGACCAGCGATTCTGGGCAAAAGTTGATGATGGTCAATTTTCGATCGAGCCAGGAGATGCCACTGAACCTGACGCTACGGTGAATACGGATCCAGTCGTGCTCGCATCGGTGCTTTACGGCGGACGTGACCTCACTGAGGCGATCGAGGCGCAAGAACTAGAGATCGAAGGAGACACCCGCGCGCTCGAGCGATACCTTGCGATGTTCTGGTTACCCCCGGCCGTGTCTATGACGACTACTGAAGAGATACGCGACATGAAGACCACCCATAGGTAATAGTTGAGCCGCTCCTTGAACCGGGCGGCTAGGCTGAGTGGTCAAACCGGGGTGTACTTTTCATTCCTTGCTGAGGGCGACGTCCTGCCCGAACTCGTTGATCGGGCCGATGCCGCCCACGGTGAGTGTGAGCGCCCCGACCGCGAGCACATCGCCGACGGCCACGCCCGATCGCGCCGCCGTCCGCGGTCCAACGAAGAGTTCCCCGGCCCCGGGCGCGGAACCGGCGGTGATCTCCGACACGGCGCTCAGCGGTCCGGATCCCGGATCGCTGGTGAGTTTCCACGTGGCGGTGGTGCCGTGAGCCTCGACCTCGATGTCTCCCAGGTATTCGACGACGACCTCGCCCGCGTCGGGGAGAGCACGGATGTCGTCCGCGGTGTCGCGGACCTGTGCCCCATCGAGATCGCGGGGCGGGATCACGACAGCATCGACTGTCTCCGGTGTGCTCATTCCGAAGCCGACGAGCGCGACGCGCGCGTTGAGGGCGAGGGTGAGGGCCGTCGCGGCGAATGCGGTCGCAATCACGACGGCGATGCCGATCAGCAGCGCCTGACCGGGGCGGCGTCGAACGCTGCGTGCGGCGATCCTGGCGAGGATCATGCGGCCACCCCTGACGCGCCGCGAGGGCACCGACGCGCGCCAGCACGCTCTCGCGCGTGGGTCTGTGGAGATTGCCCGCTGCTCTTCCGTCCTTCATGAACACGACCTCGTCTGCGACGGCAGCGGCCGCCGGATCGTGCGTGACCATGACGACGGTCTGTCCGAACTCATCCACGCACGCCCTCAGGAGGCGCAGGAGAGCGCTGCCCGATTCGCTGTCGAGCGCACCTGTCGGCTCGTCCGCGACGATGAGATCGGGGCGGGTGAGGAGCGCGCGGGCAACGGCGACGCGTTGCCGCTGACCGCCCGAGAGCTCGGCCGGAAGGTGGCGGAGCCGGTCGGCGATGCCGAGTCGGTCGACGAGCTCGGAACGCCACGCACGGTCGGCTCGTCGGCCCGCGAGCGATGCGGCGAGATCGACGTTCTCACCGGCGGTGAGGTGGGGGAGGAGGTTACCGTCTTGGAAGACGAATCCGATCCTGTCTCGTCGCGTCGCCGTGAGCGTCGTGTCGTCGAGCCTGCCGAGATCGGTGTCTCCGAGCAGGACCTGCCCGGACGTCGCCTGGTCGAGTCCGGCCAGACAGTGCAGGAACGTCGACTTGCCGGAGCCGGACGCGCCCATGACCGCCGTGAACCGTCGGGCGGGAAGGTCGATGCTGAGGCCGTCCAGAGCGCGGACTCGGTTCTCGCCCGTGCCATACTCGCGCACGACGTCCAGAGCGCGGGCGGCGAATTGCGTCGAGGTGTCTGTGGCGACGGAACGTGGGTCATCGGGAAGCGAATGCATGAACATCATGCTCGCGCGGCGGCGCTGCTCGCCGCTTCGACCGCAGGAACGGTCCGCGCCGGGCCGGCTCGTCCTTTCGGACGATCTCTGGAGCACCGCGAGTTCGGAAGGAGTGGTGATTCATAGACTGTGCCCATGACGGACGGGACAGACGCCGCGGGACGCTCGGAGCCGCCGCGGAAGTCGTCGTCCTCGGCGCGCTGCTCATGGTGGACTTCGAAATCGGATCCCGTGCCGTCTCTGCCATCACCGACGACGACATCGTCGTGGGCGCCGTCGCGACCGCGTTCGTCGCGATCATCGTCGCCGTTCTCGCGTTCGTCCGGAGAATGGCGCGCACGAGCGTCGTCGTTGCGGCGGGCTTCGCCGTGTCTCTCGCTGCCTCCGTTGTGGCCGTGTGGCTGCCGCCGCCAACGCTTGCTCTGACGGAGGGGGCAGCGCTCGTGGTCCTCACCGTATCCGGCGTCCGTGCGGCCTCATCACGCGGCGCGATCGTCGTCGGCGCGGCGGCGCTTGCTGTCGGCGCGGGCATCGTCCTGCTGCGTGTCGAGTTCGACGCCGCAGCCATCCTCCTCGTCCTCCTCGTGTGGGGAGCTGCTCTCGCTTCGGGGATCGTCGGCCGCTACCGGGCGCAGAGGCGGGAATCGGCGGTGGAAGAGGCACGCCGCGCGGAACGAATGGAACTCGCACGCGAACTCCACGACGTCGTCGCACATCAGGTCACGGGGATCGTCGTCCAGGCGCAGGCAGCGATCGCCGTGGCGCGCACGGACCCTGCGCGCGCGACCGAGGGGCTCGCCGCGATCGAATCCGCCGGGAGCGAGGCTCTCGCGGGGATGCGCCGAATGGTCGGGGCGATGCGTAACGAGACCGATCGTGCGGCACCGCTGACGGTTTCCTACGAGATCTCCGACATCCCGGCGCTCGTGAAACGCTTCGATCCGGAAGGCGAGCGCGCGACGCTGCAGCTCGATGACCTCGCGGATCCGCTGCCACCAGGGGTCGCGGAGTCGGCGTACCGCGTGGTTCGCGAGGCGCTCACCAACGTCCGGCGACACGCGCCGGAAGGCACCACGCACGTATCCGTGCGAGTGATCGATGCGGAGCTGGTGATCGTGGTGACGAACGATGGTGTGCGTGTGAGGGCATCGGATCCGCGAACTGCCGGATTCGGCCTCACGGGGATGGCGGAGCGCGTCGCAGCGCTCGGCGGGACGATGCACGCCGGGCCGGATGAGCCGGGCTCCTGGACCGTGCGAGCGGCGCTCCCGCTGGAGCAGGCGACATGATTGGCGTCGTGCTGGCGGAAGACCAGGAGATGGTCCGCGCTGGCTTCCAGATGGTACGCGAAGCCGAAGGGGATATCTCGATTCTCGGGGCCGTTGCGTCCGGAGGAGACGCCGTCTCGGCGGTGGAACGTCTGAGGCCGGACGTGGTGCTGATGGATATCCGGATGCCGGGGATGAACGGGCTCGACGCCACGCGCATCATCACGGCGTTGCGCGACGCTCCGCGTGTGGTCGTGGTCACCACCTTCGACACGGATGAGTACCTGCGCGACGCGCTGCAGGCCGGTGCTTCCGGGTTCCTGCTGAAGGACGCGGGCCCGCGGCTGCTCGTCGAAGCTGTCCGTGCCGCGGCGGACGGCGACGCGCTGGTGTCGCCCTCGATCACCGTGCGGCTGCTCGGTGAACTGGCGGGATCCGCGCCCGCCGCCATCGACCACGATCTCTCGGCGCGCGAGCTCGAAATCGTCGCTGCGATCGCCCGCGGCCGAACCAACGACGAGATCGCCGCCGACCTGTTCGTGTCCCTCTCGACGGTCAAGACGCACGCCCGCAACATCAGCGTCAAGCTCGGGGCGCGCAACCGCGTCGAGATCGCGGCGTGGGCCTGGCGGGCGCGGCTCGTCGACTGAATGCCGCACCACGCGCGTCGCGCCCCTGCCGATCGGATCCCACGATGCGAGCAACGTCGACGCGCGATTGTACGCGTCGGGCCGGGCGATATTCCAGGCCCTTGTGGCCACCGCCACGGCTCGTACGGTGGCCGACATGGCTAAAGAACAGTTCGACTACATCGTGATCGGGACTGGGGCCGCAGGAAGCGTCGTCGCCAGCAGGCTCAGCGAAGACCCGAACGTGTCGGTGCTCGTCTTAGAGAGCGGCGGCAACGATTGGGATCCCGTGATCAAGATTCCCAAGGGATTCTATTTTCTCTCCGGCGGGACGCGGCACTCGTTCACCTACAAGACGAAGCCCGTGGGGCCGGACGCCGCCATCGAGATCTGGCAGCGCGGACGCGTCCTCGGCGGCTCGACGGCGATCAACGGATTGCAGTATGAGCGCGGCGGTGAGCACTTCTGGAACCAGCTCGAGGCCGACGGCAACCCCGGCTGGGGATGGGACGACATGCTCGGGGCATTCCGATCCTTCGAGAATCATGAGCTGGGTGCGACCGACGTTCGCGGCAGCGGCGGACCGCTGGATCTGCACGTGTCACGCCCGAAGGATGAACTCAACGAGCGCATCTTCGCGGCAGCAGAAGCATATGGACTGCCGCGGGTCGACGACATCAACGCGTCCGATGGCGAGCGCGTCGGCTACATCCCGAACACCGTGCGGAACGGGTTCCGACTCACGGCCGCTCGGGCGTTTCTGACGCCGGCGCTGAAGCGAAAGAACCTGTCGCTCGAGCTGAACACGCACGTCAGTCGGATCCTGTTCGACGGAACCCGAGCGACCGGCGTTAGCGCGAGATCCGGTGGCGTCGTGCGCGACTTCGCGGCGACGACGGAAGTCATCGTGTGCGCGGGGGCCCTCGACACGCCGCTTCTGCTCGAGCGTTCCGGGATCGGCGATCCCCGGATCCTCCACGGCATCGGCGTGCCCACCGTCGTCGACAGCCCGAATGTCGGAGAACACGCCATCGAGCAGCGCCAAGTCGCCTACCAGGCGAGTGTCAGCGAGAACATCGGATACAACCAACGCCTCTCGTCGCCACTGCGCCAAATGCTTACGGGAGCGAAGTTCCTCTGGAGCAGGAAGGGCGTGATCGGCACCGGCGGCTACGACATCGGAGCGTTCTATAAGACCGCACCGGAGAAGGAATCGGCGGATATCATCGCGATCTTCAATCCGCTGTCGATGGATCTGGAAGCGTCCGGATTGAAGGTTGCGACGCACCCCGGATTCAGCGCCAGCGCCTACCTGCTGCATCCCACAACCGAGAGCTCGGTGCACAGCAGCGGATCGCTGCCCGACAACCCTCCGGTCATCGAATCGAACTATCTCGACACCGAGCACGATAGGGACGGGATCCATGCCGCTCTGCTCGGCACGCGCGCCATTGCGTCGCAGAGCCCGCTGGCGGACATCACGATCGCGGAGGAAGCGCCCGGCGACGACGTGACGAGTCGCGAGGACGCGATCGCCCACGCGTGGGCATCCGGGCATATCCTCCACGGCGTGGGAACCGCCAGAATGGGACCCGGCTCCGACGCTGTCGTCGATCCGGATCTGAAGGTGCGCGGCACCGACAACGTGCGCATCGCGGACACCTCGGTTCTGCCGACGCAACCCGGCAACACGATGGGGCCCACGATCGCCGTGGGATGGCGTGCCGCCGATCTGATTCTTGGGCGGGGCTGACCCCGAGGCACGGGAGCGCCAATGAGCGGTGCTCTCCCGCCTCGAGGCGGGAGAGCACCGCTCATCCGTCAGATCGAGATCTCGGCGACCGTGTCACCCGCGTCACTTGGCGCGAGCGAGAGTGCCACATCCGCCTGGCTGACGATCCCGACGAGATCGTGCCCGTCGATCACAGGCAGGCGGCGCACCTGGTGCTGACGCATCGTCTCGAGCGCGTCCTGCACGTCGTCGTCGGCGCCGATCGTCACGGGCTTGCCTTCAGCGAGGCGTCCCACCTTCGTGTGCGCCGGGTCAGCTCCTTCGGCGACCGCCTTCACGACGATGTCGCGGTCCGTGAGCATTCCCTTGAGTCGGTTGTCCTCGCCGCAGATCGGCAGTGCGCCGACGTCGAGGCTGACCAGCAGCTCCGCGGCGTCGACGAGCGAGTCGTCCTCGCCGATGCATTGAGGGGCCGGTGTCATGATGTCACGTGCCTGAGGCATATCCTGCTCCTCCTTCTGTTCGGTTCGGCTGATGCCGTCCGCCCTCAGCGTGCGCGGCGACGTCGTGAGAGGGCGAGGGCCTTGATTCCCTTGCGGACACGTTGTATGGGCCGGTGTCGGCGTGCGCCGCAACGCAGGGTGCGAGCGCCTCGCCGCGGATCCGCGTTTCCCCGCGGCGCTGAGGCTGCGGACTCCCAACGCATCGGCTCACAAAGCACAACCGGGTTCGCTGCTGCGGCTGCCCGACCTAACGTGCGGTCATGACTGATGAACTGACTGCTCTCGTCCTCAACTGCACGTTGAAGCCTTCGCCGGCCGAGTCGAGCACGGACCAGCTCGCGGGTCTCGTCGTCGCACAGCTGTCGACGCACGGCGTCTCCGGCGACAGCGTTCGCGTGGTCGATCATGACCTGAAGCCCGGCGTGGAGCGCGACATGGGTGCGGGCGACGAATGGCCCGCGCTCCTCGAGCGCGTCCTGGCCGCCGACGTTCTCGTGTTCGCGACGCCGACATGGCTGGGCCAACCGTCGAGCGTCGCGCAGCGTGTGCTCGAACGGCTTGACGCCGAACTGGCGCAAATCGACGACGCCGGGAGGCCGTCGCTGTTCGATCGGATCGCTGTTCCGGTCGTGGTCGGCAACGAGGACGGCGCGCATCACATCGTCGGCATCCTCGCGCAGGCGCTGTCCGACGTGGGGTTCACAATCCCCGCGCAGAGCGGCGTGTACTGGAACGGCGAGGCGATGAGCAGCAACGATTTCAAGGACCTCTCGCAGGTTCCGGATCCGGTCGACTCGACCGCGAAGACAGCCGCATCGAACGCGGCGCATCTCGCGCGCCTGTTGCGCGAGGCGCCGTTCCCCGCGGTCTGACGCGGGTGAGGATCGTCGAGCGACACGGCTCGGCGATCCTCCTCACCCATGGGCGTCCTCGATCTGCGCGTAGAGGTCGAGCAGTCGCAACCCGTGTGCGCCGGCGTCCCCCTCGGCTTCCAGGCCCGTGCGCATCGCGTCGAGCTTCGCTTGACCGTGCGGGAACGGCGGCAGCAACGGCATGTCCGGATCCGTGATCGCCTCGACGACGACGGGCCTGTCCGATGCGAACGCCTCCTCCAGAGCCGGATCGATCTCCTCCGGGCTTCTGATGCGGATCCCACGAAGCCCGAGCAGCTCCGCGTAGCCGGCGAAGTCGAAACGCGGCACGTCCTCCGAGGCTGCGAACCGCGGCTGCGCCTCCGTCTCGCGCTGCTCCCACGTCACCTCGGCGAGGTCGTGGTTGTGCAGCACGAGCACCACGAAACGCGGATCCTGCCAGTTGCGCCATCGCTCGGCGACCGTGACGAGGTCGCTGTTGCCGAGCATCAGCATCGCACCGTCGCCCGCGACGACCGCGACAGGCCGCTCGCTCGCCGATTCCTTCGCGCTGAGCCCGTAGGGGACCCCGCCCCCCCATGCTCGCGAGCGTGCTCGAGAGGTGCGCATCCGCCGTCAGAGGGAGCGTCACCTGTCGGACGTAGTGGTAGACGGCACTGCCGACATCGATCGCGAGTCGCGTGTCGCCTGAGAGCCGCTCGCCGAAACGCCTCACGACGAGCTCCGGGTTGACGGGTCGCGCGTCGATCTCGGCGCGCTCGCGCGCCACGTCACGCCAGCTGCGCACGAGGCGCTCGACCTCCTCCCGCCACGGCGTCCGGCCCCGTGGTCGCAGGCGGCTCATGAGGGCGTCGATCGCTGTCCCGCCGTCGCCCGCCAGCCCGACTTCGACCGGGTAGCGGTTCGCGATGACGGCTGGATCCGTGTCGATCTGCACGGCGCGCGCCTGCCCGGGCGGCGGATAGAACTCCGTCCACGGGTCGTTGGAACCGATGATGAGCAGCGTGTCGCAGCCCTGCAGCACGCCGGCGGAAGCCGTTGTGCCGAGGTGCCCCATCGTTCCCGTCGCGAGGGGATGCGTTTCATCGACGTAGGGCTTGCCGAGCAGACTTGTTGCGACGCCAGCGCCGAGGTGGTCGGCGAGACGGAGCGCCGCGTCTTCGGCACCGCGAACCCCGCGACCGGCGAGGATCGCGATGCGCTCGCCGGATTCGAGGACCTCCACCGCCGCGCTCAGATCCTCCTCGCGCGGCACGAGCTGCCCCGACGTCCACCGCGGCGACATCGTGGAACACGTGCTGCAGGTCGATCTCCTGCTGATAGTCCGAGCCGAGCACGCTCTGGTGCTGCTGCGCGACGAGAGCGACGACGGGGGCGCTGTCGAGCTTGGCGTCGTAGAGCGGATTGAGCAGGTGCACCGCTCCCGGGCCCTGAGTCGAGGTCACCACACCGACCCCGCCGGTGAACTTGGCCTCACCGACCGCCATGAACGCGGCGCTCTCTTCGTGCTTCGCCTGAATGAAAGCCGGGCCGTCGGACGCGCGGCGAAGAGCACCGAGCAGCGGGTTGTTGCCGTCGCCAGCGTATCCGTAGATCCGCTCGGTTCCCCAGGCGCGCAGCCGTTCGACGATGAGACCTGCGACCTGCTTGTCGGATCCGCCAGACGCCCCGTCGGCGCTCGTGTCGGACTCGTCGTGCTGGTTGCGCGTGTGCATGCCCTCTCCTGTCGGGGAACGTCGTCTCGCGCTACATTCACTGCGGGCGGCGTCACGCGACAAGGGGGGGACATCACCCGCACAGTGCCGTAAGACGCAAGGGGGTTGGCGCCAGCGGGGTCGCTGAATAGCGTGACGGCATGACCCGCACGACTCTTCTCATCCTCGGTGCATCCGGCGACCTGACGAGTCGCCTCCTCCTCCCGGCGCTGGCGCAGCTGCTCGAGCGACAACCCGAGCTGGAGCTCGACCTGGTCGGCGCCGGTACCGACGACTGGTCCACCGAGCGGTGGCGCGCGGTCGTGCGCGACGCGTTCGAAACGATGCGGCGCGGCAGCGGGGCGCACCGCATCGCGGATACGACCTACGCCAGGGCCGACGTCACGCGCGCCGACGACCTGCGGCGATTGATCGAACCGGTCGACGGTGCGCTCGTGGTCTATTTCGCACTCCCGCCCGCGGTGGCCGAGGAGGCATGTGAGGCGATGCGCGACATCGAGCTGCCCGAGGAGACCGTGCTGGCGCTCGAGAAGCCCTTCGGCGGTGACGAGGACAGCGCGCGCCGGCTCAACGCCCTGCTGCAGACGCTCGTGCCGGAGGAGCGGATCTTCCGCGTCGACCACTTCCTCGGACGCGCCACGTTGCTCAAACTGCTCGGCGTGCGGTTCGCGAATCGCGCCATCGAGCCGGTGTGGTCGGCGGAGCACGTCGCGTCGGTGCTTGTGCGGTTCGACGAGACGCTGGGACTCGAGAACCGCGCCCGCTACTACGACCACGCGGGTGCGATGGACGACATGCTGCAGAGCCATCTGCTGCAGGTCCTCGCGGTGCTCGCAATGGAGCCACCCGCCACCCTCGACGAACGCGATCTGCGAGACGCGAAGGCGCAGGCGCTGCGTGCGACGCGTCTCTGGCGCGACGATCCGGCGACGTCGTCCCGTCGCGCGCGGTACACGGCGGGACGTATCGACGGACGCGAGCTGCCGGCGTACGTCGACGAGCCCGGCGTCGACGCGGTCCGTGAGACGGAGACCCTCGCCGAGATCGTCTGCGAGGTGCGCACGGCACGCTGGGCCGGTGTGCCGTTCACGCTGCGCTCAGGCAAGGCGCTGGGCGAGAGTCGCGCCGAGATCGTCGTCACGTTCGCTCCTGTGCGCCACCTGCCGTCGGGGCTGTCGGGTACGCCGCGTGACGGCGGCATCCTCCGGTTCGGGCTCGGACCAGAGACCATGTCGCTCGAACTGAATGTCAACGGCGGAGAGGATGGCCTGTTCGCCCTCGAGCGGGAGACACTCCGCATCGAACCCGGCGACGAGGAGCTGTACGCCTATACCGAGGTGCTCGGCGAGATTCTGGAGCGCGACGTGACCATATCCGTCCGAGCGGATTCGGCCGAGCGATGCTGGCGCATCGTCGAGCCCGTCCGCCGCGCATGGGAGCGCGGCGAGGTCCCGCTCGAGGAATATCGCGCGGGATCCGCGGGGCCGCAGGACTGGGCTTCGTCGCAGGTGTGACAGCCGTCGAGGGTGTCCGGCGCTCGCGAGGTGTCAGCCCGACGGGTTGTCGACGGGAAGCCCATCGTCGTCGGTCGTCGCGGGGAGTCCGTCCGTGGACCCGGGGGCGTCGTCATTCCCGCGGCCTGCGAGGGGTGCCGCGCCAGCGCGCGCGACGGGGTTGATTTTGCGGTGGCCTCTCGCTAACGTCCCGGCCGCCGGAGCGTGACGGTATCCCGCGCGGACGCCGACCGCAACCCCCTGAACACCACGCGCGTCGACGGGAAGAATCGAGCGCGAGCGGTGGATCTCCGCCACCGCCGTGGAAGGAGCAATCATGCGATCGATGAGCGATGCTGGCAACGAGGACCGAGGGATCGATGACGCCGAGGCCACCGCGCCCGACGGCACCGTGGAGGACCCTGCGCAGGCCGAGTGGGAGCGCACCGAGGCCGTCGAAGAACGCGCCGCACAAGAGGAACTTGACGCCACGACGGCGACGGGAAGAGACCCGGACGAGTTCGCCGCCGCGGACGACGTGATCCCCGGCAGCGAGCCCCACGGCGTCGAGCCGCAGCCGGAGAGCCAGGGCGACGAGATCCTCCTCGCCGAGATGGGCGAGGACGGCGAAGGGGATATCTCACCCGAGGACGTGTGAGGGCGGTCGCCGCCGTGAGTCAGGCGCGTGCGCCGTCAGGGCAGTGGACCTCGCCGCCGATGAGCAGATGGTCGTTCTTCTGGCGGCCGCAGTTCATGCACAGCGGCTTGGCGCGCACGCCGACATGCGGGGGCCCCGCGAGACGGATCAGCGTCGCGTTGAACCAGTGATAGAAGCCGCCGGCTTCGCGGATCCGCTGCCGGAGCGGCTTCTTTGGAGGGGCCTGCCACATGCTTCCCAGTCTACGGAGTCGCCGTCCTCTGAGGGCGCCGGAAACTCGCGGCGGAGAAGGGGGCAGACAAACCGCGGCGTTGGGGATAGGCTCCTCGCACGACATACGGAACCGGAGGCGAATTGGCACCAGCGCACGTCATCGGCACCGACCTCGTCGGCGCCTGGCAGAAGATCCTCAGCTCTGCGTCCGCGCTGCGTCACGACCTCCACCGGATCCCCGAACTCGCGTGGTCCGAACACGTCACTGCCGCCCGGATTCGGGTGGAACTCGACACCATCGGCATCGCGTGGCGCGCGTGCGCCTCGACCGGCACGGTGGCGACTCTCGCGCCGGACGCCACCGGGCGGCATGTCGCACTGCGCGCCGACATCGACGCGATGCCGGTCGAGGAAGCCACGCTCGTGCCGTGGTCGTCGACGCATCCGGGCGTGATGCACGCGTGTGGCCACGACGGCCACACGGCGACGCTCCTCGCCACGGCGCGGTGGCTCGCACTGCAGGAGCACCTGTTGCCGGGGCCCGTGACGCTGCTGTTCCAGCCCGCGGAAGAAGGCGGGCACGGTGCGAAAGCGATGATCGAGGACGGTGCCCTCGACGGCGTCGATGTCGTGTTCGGCTGGCACAACTGGCCGGCGCTCGGCCTCGGACGCGTCGCCTGCCCGGATGGCGCGGTGATGTCCGGCAACGGCACTTTCGACATCGAGGTCTCCGGCGTCGGAGGTCACGCCAGCCAGCCCGAGCAGACCAGGGATCCCGTGCTCGCCGCGGCGGCCATCACCGTCGCCCTGCAGCAGATCGTCGCTCGCCGATTGGCACCGCAGACGCCGGCTGTCGTCGCCGTGACGTGGATCGACGCGCCGAGCGGACCGACCGTCACCCCGGCGACCGCGCGTCTCGGCGGCAGTATCCGCGTGCCCAACACGGTGCTGCGGGATGAGCTGTTCGGTCTCATCGCCGAGGTCGCCGACGCCACGGCCCGCGCCCACGCGGTGACCGCCACGACGACCACCACACGGCGGTACGACGCGACCGTGAACCATCCCGCCGCGGCCTCCGAGCTGCGCGGCGCGCTCGAGCCCGCCATCGCCGATGCGTTCGGCGGCGCGGAACGGACGCCCGACATCCCGATCCCCGTGATGGCGTCCGAGGACTTCAGCTATTACCTGGGTGAGGTGCCCGGTGCCTTCGCGCTCGTCGGCGCGGGGGATCCGCACTCGTGCCACAGCCCCCAGTACGACTTCAACGACAACCTGATCGCGCCCGTCGTCCGCGCCTACGCGCGGCTCGCGGGTGCCCCTGAACTCCCCGCGCCACTGAGCGGCGGGGCGACCGATGACAGCCAGCACAAGGTGAGTGATACCTAGCTACAACCCGAGAGGAGCCGATCATGGACATGAGTCCGTTCGAGCAGTGGGAATCTGAAATTCGCGGCTATTGCCGCGCCTATCCGACGGTCTTCTCTCATGCGTCTAATGCGCGTCAGGTCGCAGAAGACGGCACGAGCTACATCGACTTCTTCGGCGGTGCCGGAGTGCTCAACTTCGGGCACAACAACCCGAAGATGAAGGAGGCGATGATCGCGTTCCTCGAGGCTGATGGCATCGCACACAGCCTCGACACCTACACGACGACGAAACGCGACTTCATTACGAAGTTCCACGACGTCGTGCTTGCTCCGCGGGGCATGGACTACAAGATGCAGTTCATGGGGCCGACGGGCACGAACGCGGTGGAGGCGTCGCTCAAGCTCGCGCGTCGAGCGACCGGTCGCGAGGACGTCGTGGCGTTCTCGCACGGGTTCCACGGAATGACGCTCGGCGCGCTCGCAGCGACCGCGAACCACGCCTTCCGGGCGTGGGCCGGAGTTCCGCTGAACCACGTGCTGCGCCTGCCCAACGAGTTCGCTCCGGGCGGGGGGATCGCGGGCCTCGACGCCTACCGGGCCGCGCTCGACGACGCCTCCTCCGGATTGCGCCCGCCGGCGGCATTCATCGTCGAGGCGGTGCAGGCCGAAGGTGGCGTGTGGGTGCACAGCGCGGAGTGGCTGCACGCGGTGCAGAAGCTCGCCCGCGACGTCGGGGCGCTCTTCATCATCGACGACATCCAGGCCGGGTGTGGCCGTACGGGCTCGTACTTCAGCTTCGACGGCATGGGTCTGGATCCGGACATCATCAACCTCGCGAAGGGGCTCGGTGGTTACGGAACGCCGATCGCGATGAACCTCAACAAGCCCGAGGTCGACGCGCACTGGAGCCCCGGCGCCCACACGGGCACGTTCCGGGGACAGGGCCTGTCGTTCGTCGCCGGAGCTGTCGGCCTCGACTACTTCACCGACGACGTCCTGATGGAGGCCGTCGCTGAGAAGGGCAAGCGGATGGCCGAGAGCCTCGACCGCATCGCGGCATCCGCACCGGACCGCGGCTGGGAGGTGCGCGGTGTCGGCATGATGCAGGGGATCGACGTCGTCGACGGCGCCTTCGCCAAGCAGGTGCAGGCGGAGTGCTTCGCGCAGGGCCTGTTGATCGGGCCGTGCGGAACCGATGGCCGGGTCGTCAAGTTGATCCCGCCGCTGACCACGCCGGATGACGACCTCGACGAGGGACTCGCGATCTTGGAGCGTGCCGTCCAGACGGTCGCGGAAGGGGGTGCATGACGATGCGCATGCGAGACGACATGACGTTCCCGCCGGAGGAGTACGAGCGGCGGATCGGTGAACTGCGGGCACGGATGCACCAGCGGCTCCTCGACGCGGTGGTGATCACCGACCCCGAGAACCTCATGTATCTGACCGACTATCAGACGACGGGGTACTCGTTCTTCCAGGCCCTCGTCGTCCCGCTCGACTCCGAGCCGTTCATGATCACGCGGCAGATGGAGGAGTCGAACGTGATCGAGCGCACCTGGGTCGAGCTCACGCGCCCGTATCCGGATACGGGCGACGCGATCCAGCAGCTGGTCGCTTCGTTGCGCGAGTTCGGTCTCGACCGTGGACACGTGGGATACGAGCGCAACAGCTACTTTTTCCCGGCGTATCACCAGGACCGCATCCACACGTCGTTCCGTCAGGGGCGGCTCATGGACTGCTTCGGGATCGTGGAAGAGGGCCGCGTACGCAAATCGGCGTACGAGATCGACGTGATGCGTCGCGCCGCGCACGCGACGCAGGAGGGCATGCGCGCCGGAATCGCGGCCGCCGAGGTCGGCGCGACGGAGAATGACGTCGCTGCCGAGATCTCTCGCGGGATGTTCTCGGCAGGCGGCGAGTATCCCGCGGTGATGCCGTACGTCACGAGCGGGCCGCGCACGATGATCGGTCACGCGACGTGGGAAGGGCGCGAACTGCAATCGGGCGATGCCGTGTTCCTCGAGGTCGGCGGATGCTATCGGCGCTACCACACGGCCATGATGCGCACCGTGCTCCTGCACGACATGACTCCGGCCATGGCGCAGGCAGAGGAACGGATGAAGACGGCGCTGCGCGAGCTGAAGTCGGTGTTGCGACCGGGGACGACCGTCTCCGATGCCGACTCGATCGTGCGCACGATCATCACCGACAACGGCATCGGCGCCGACCTCGTGACACGCGCAGGGTACTCGATCGGGATTGCGTTCCCGCCGTCGTGGGATGAGGGCTACATCATGAGCCTCATGCCCGGCGGCAACGATGTGCTCGAGGAGGGGATGACCTTCCACGTGATCCCGTGGATGTGGGGCGTCGAAGGCACCCGGACGGTGGGCATCTCCGACACGATCCGCATCACGGAGAGCGGCTGCGAGTCGTTCTTCGACTTCGACGAGGACTTCGTCGTGAAATCAGCAGGCGAGCAGTCGGGTCACGGCCCGGCCGAGCTCAAAGCGGTGTGAGCCGCGGGAGGAGGACACGATGACTGAGTCATTTACCGCGACGGATCCGACGACCGGCACGGTGGTGCGGGCGGTGCCCGTGCTCGACGAGGCCGCGCTCGAGGGCGTGCTTGCCGCCGCTGAAGACGCATACGAGACGTGGCGGCGGTGGCCGATCGCGGATCGCGCGGCGGTGCTGCGAGATGTCGCGCGCGCGATGCGCGACGACGTGGAGCGGCTGGCGATGCTCATGACCGAAGAGGTCGGCAAGCCGATTACCGAGGCGCGCGGGGAGGTGAATAAGGCGGCGTGGGCGGCTGAGCATTATGCCGATCACGCCGAGGAGTACCTCGCACCGGATGAGATCGCCAGCGACGCGACGCGGTCCTATGTGCAGCACTTGCCGCTCGGGCCCGTCCTGGGCGTGCTGCCGTGGAACGCACCGTTCTGGCTGGCCTTCCGCTTCTGTGCGCCCGCGCTCATGGCCGGTAATACGTGCGTGATGAAGCATGATCGCAACGTGCCGGGGTGCGCCGAAGCGATTGCGGAGGTCATCGCCCGCGTCGCGGCAGAGCACGGGGCGCCGACGGCGATCCTGCAGAACGCTCCGATGGGGCACGAACTCGTCCAGACCGCGCTGCGCGACGGTCGGATCCGCGCCGTGTCGTTAACCGGATCCGAGAGAGCGGGGGCGGCTGTCGCTTCGACGGCCGCTCGCGAGATCAAGCCGGCCGTGCTGGAGCTCGGCGGCTCCGACCCCGCAATCGTGCTCGCGGACGCCGACCTCGAGAAGGCGGCGGCCGCGATCACCACGATGCGGATCATCAACGCGGGGCAGTCCTGCATCGCCGCCAAGCGCGTGATCGTCGAGGAGACGGTCTACGAGGAGTTCCTGGCGATGTACGCCGAGCGACTCTCGTCGCTGAAGATGGGGGATCCGCGCTCGGAAGAGACGCAGGTCGGTCCCATCGCGCGTGCGGACCTGCGCGAGAACCTGCACCGTCAGGTCACCGAGTCGGTCACGCAGGGCGCGAAACTGCTCTTCGGGGGAGAGATCCCGGACGGCGAGGGGTATTTCTATCCGGTAACGCTTCTCAGCGACGTCGAGCCAGGAATGACGGCCTGCGCGGAGGAGACGTTCGGTCCGGTGGCGGTCGTCATGCCCGCTGCGAACGCCGACGCTGCCCTGGCGATGGCCAACGACACCCCCTACGGGCTCGGTGCGAGCGTGTGGACGTCGTCTCCCGAGCGCGGAGAGCAGATCGCGCGCGAGATCGTCGCGGGCCAGGTTGCGATCAACGGCATCGTGAAGACGGATCCGCGGCTGCCGAGCGGTGGCGTGAAGCGCTCGGGATTCGGTCGCGAGCTCGGTCTGGACGGCATCCGGGAGTTCGTGAATCGCCAGCAAATCTGGGTCGGCCCCGCCGTGACGTGACGCCGATTCCGGCCAGGAGGAGCGTTTGACAGTGCATTGTCCGGATGTATACGTTGCAGACATCTGAACACCGCTGACGCGGACATCACCCGAGACGGAAGGTCCTTTCGTGAAACTCACCAAGAAAACCGCAGCAGTGGCATCGGCACTCCTCCTGGCCGGCGGTCTCGCGGCCTGCTCCAGCGACGAAGGCGGCGGTGATAACGGCGGCGGCGACGCTGACGCGTCGAACCTCGAGGACACGTACGTCGTCGCGACCGACACCTCGTTCGTTCCCTTCGAGTTCGAAGAGGACGGCGAGTACGTCGGCTTCGACATCGACATCGTGAACGCGATCGCCGACCGGGTCGGATTCGAGATCGACCTCGAGACGACCAACTTCGACGGCATCATCCCGGGACTGCAGACCGGCACGTTCGACATCGCGATCGCCGGGATCACGATCACCGAAGAGCGTAAGGGCGCTGTCGACTTCACGAGCCCCTACTACAAGTCGGGTCTGCGGATCGGGGTCCCGATTGACAACACGGACATCAACGGCGTGGAAGACCTCGAAGGCCTCGACATCGCGACGCGTCTCGGTTCGACGAGCGCCGACTACATCAGCGAGAACATCGAGGGCGCGACGCCGAACACGTACGAGCAGCTTGACCAGGCCTACCTGTCGGTCGAGGGTGGCGGCTCCGATGCTGTGCTCTACGACGCGCCGAACGTCGAGTACTACATCCTCACCCAGGGCGAGGACAGCCTGAAGACCGTCGGAGAGCTGCTCGAGGGGCAGGACTACGGCCTCGCGGTCTCGAAGGGCAACGAGGACCTCGTGACGGCCATGAACGAGGCGCTCGCCGAGATCATCGACGACGGCACCTACGCCGAGATCTACAGCGACTGGTTCGGCAGCGAGCCCGAGTGGCTGGATGAGCTGGCCGAGTCGCAGGTCGGTTGATCAGAACCGAATGCATAACGATCATGGCCGCGCCCCTCGTGCGCGCTCACGAGGGGCGCGCGTGACATGAACATCATCACGGACTTCGACTGGGTCGGTGTCGTCGCGTACTTCCCGAACCTCGCGGTGGGCCTGCTCTACACCCTCCTGGTGTCCGTTGTCGGACTCCTGATCGGCTTCGTGCTCGGAGCCGTCTTCGGACTCGCTCGTCTGAGCCGCTTCCGCGTCATCCGGGTCATCGCGGTGATCTACATCGAGGTGCTCCGCGGCACGCCGCTGCTCGTGCAGGCGATGTGGATCTTCTTTGCGCTGCCCTTGATCATTCAGTACACGCTGCCGTCGCTCGCCGCTGGCATCATCGTGATCGGGCTCAACTCCGGCGCGTACATCGCCGAGATCGTGCGCGGCGCCGTGCAGTCGGTCGACAAGGGGCAGATGGAGGCGGGCCGCTCGCTCGGCATGAGCCACCACATCACGATGCTCAAGGTGATCTGGCCGCAGGCCTTCAAGCGGATGATCCCGCCCCTCGGCAACCAGTTCATCGTCAGCATCAAGGACACGTCGCTGCTGTCGGTCATCCTCGTTCCCGAGGTCCTGTTCCAGGCGCGGACGGTTGCCTCGACCTACTACAACGCCGTGGAGATCTACACGGCGGCCGCGGTGTTCTACCTCGCAATCACGCTGACCCTGTCCGCCGTGCTGCGGTACACCGAGAAGCGTTTGGAGCTGCGGTCATGATCATCGAGGTCTCCGACCTTCACAAGTCGTTCGGCACGAACCACGTGCTCACGGGCATCGATCTGGAGGTCGAGGACGGCGAGGTCGTCTGCGTGATCGGGCCGTCCGGATCGGGCAAGAGCACGCTGTTGCGCTGCCTGAACCGCCTAGAGGACATCACGGGCGGCGACGTCGTCATCGATGGGCACCGCCTCACCGATCCGAAGACGCGGATCGACGGCGTCCGCGCCGAGATCGGCATGGTGTTCCAGCAGTTCAACCTGTTCCCGCACATGTCGGTCATCGAGAACATCTGTCTCGCGCCGATGATGGTCCGCAAGCTCGGTAAAGCCGGAGCGAGGGACCGCGCCCGCGCGCTGCTCGACAAGGTCGGGCTCGCCGACAAGGAGAACGCGTATCCGTCGAGCCTGTCGGGCGGACAGCAGCAGCGCGTCGCGATCGCCAGGGCGCTCGCGATGGAACCGCGGGTGATGCTCTTCGACGAGCCCACTTCCGCGCTCGACCCGGAGCTCGTCGGCGAGGTCCTCGCGGTGATGAAGGATCTCGCGCACGAGGGCATGACGATGGTCGTCGTCACCCACGAGATGGGCTTCGCCCGCGAGGTCGGCGATCGGGTGGTCTTCATGGACGGCGGCGTCATCGTCGAAGAGGGCGATCCGCAGCAGGTGTTCTCGAGCCCGCGCGAAGTCCGGACGCAGGAGTTCCTCAACAAGGTCCTCTGAGGAGCATCCGTTACGCGCTGTGAAGCGCAGAACCGGCTCGCGCGGGCGTTCGGCGCACCGCCGTACTAACGTCGAAAGCGCCCGCCGACCCGAGGAGGTCCCTTCCCGTGCCCAGCCATGTCATCGCGCAGCCCGAGACGCTCTACGTCGGAACGCCGGCGTATCTCATCGCGAGCGAGAACCCCGACGGAACGACGAACCTCGCGCCCGCGTCCTCGTATTGGGCACTCGGGAACATGCTCGTGCTGGGCCTCGAGACGGACGGGCAGACGGTGACGAACCTGCTCGAGCGCGGGGACATGACGGTGAACTTCCCGTCCGGCGAACTCTGGCGCGCGGTCATTGCGCTCGACGGCACCACCGGTCGCAATCCGGTGCCGGACGGCAAGCCGCGTTTCCGCCATGAGCCCGACAAGTTCGGCGCCGCGGGCCTCACCCCGCAGGAGTCGGAGGTCGTGACGGTGCCGCGCGTCGCCGAATGCCGCCTGCAGTTCGAGGCGACTCTGCGTCGCGCGACGCCGGGCCTCGACGGCAGCTACTACATGGTCGAGGCGGAGGTCGTCCGCGTGCACGCGGACCCGGAGATCCTGAAGCCGGGAACGCCGCTTCCGGATCCGAGTCGGTGGAGCCCGCTGGTATACCGGTTCCGTCACTTCTTCGCGGCGCACGACGAGCTGGGGTGGCTCGCGAAGAGCCCCACTGCTGACGGGCCGCCGCCGACCTCCTGACCAGCTCGCGGCGACTTGCGCAAGGTGGTTGTGTCGCCGGCTGACCGGTGCGAGGGTGACAGGCGTATGGCCACTCGGATGGCTGTCGGCTCACGAATCTCGAACGGGAGGAGAACGGCCATGGCACCCAGCAAGAGGATCAAGGACGAGGAAGTGTACGAAGAGGTGCGCGAATCGGGCGCATCGAAGCAGAAGGCCGCGCGAATCGCGAACGCCGCTGCCCGCGACGGACGGAAGTCGGTGGGACGGCGCGGCGGGGAGTCCGGATCCTACGACGACTGGACGGTGCCGGAGCTGCGCGAGCGCGCCAGGGAGATCGGCCTCACGGGGTACTCCGACCTGCGCAAGGCCGAGCTGATCGACGCGTTGCGCGACAGCTGACGGCCGGTTACGTGCGCGGGTCGTCCTCGCGAGCGTCGCTCGAGTAGTCGGGACGCGGCGGCTGCGGCTGCTGGTCCGACATCTCGCCGCCCTCGCGTCCACCGTGGGGTCGACCGTGGTCGGCGAATTCCTCGCGGTCGAAGACGAACCGCCACGGCCCGGCCGTGAAGCTCGCCCCGGTCCGCAGCGTCTCGCTGCGCTCGTCCGGGTGCGTTGCGGCTGAGAGCGGGTTCGCGTTCATCTCGCCCTCGCCGTGCAACGTGACGACGTATTCGTCGCGTTCGTCGTGCACGACCGTCGCGTGGAGCGCGTCGATGCCGGCGAGTCGTAAGCCGCTGCCCTCGGCGGATCCGATCGTGAGCTCGTCCGTCGTGAGCGGCTGGATCATGCGCTCCGCGTCCGAGCGGACGAGGAGTCGGGGGTTTCCTGCTCCCCACGCGGCGTGCGTCGTGGTGGGGCCGCTGTTGTCATCCTGCATGGTGTCGTCGGCTCCTTTCGCAGGGGACCGCCGGTGCGGCCCCGGATCTCACATGATGCCTGTTCCGCATCCAAAACGACAGGGGCGCGGCCGAGACGGCCCCGCCCCTGTCGTCGGTACGTCTCAGCCGCGCCGGTGCTCGCGGTAGTACGCGAGCAGCGCGCGCGTTGACGGATCCTGAGCCGCGATCGCGCTCTCGTCGCCTTCGATCGCGGGAGCGATCTCGAGCGCGAGCTGCTTGCCGAGCTCGACGCCCCACTGGTCGAAGGAATTAAGGCCCCAGATCACGCCCTGCGTGAAGGTGATGTGCTCGTAGAGCGCGATGAGCTCGCCCAGGACGCGCGGCGTGAGATCCGGCGCGAAGATCGACGTCGTCGGGCGGTTGCCGTCGAAGGTCCGCGCGGCGACGAGGGCTCCCGTCGTGCCCTCGGCCTCGACCTCGTCCGCCGTCTTGCCGAACGCGAGCGCCTTCGTCTGCGCGAGGAAGTTCGCCAGGAACAGCCCGTGCACGTCGCGCCCGCCGTCCTCGAGGGGGTAGGCGGGGTTCGCGAAGGCGATGAAGTCGGCTGGAATGAGGCGCGTGCCCTGGTGGATGAGCTGGTAGAAGGCGTGCTGGCCGTTCGTTCCCGGCTCGCCCCAGAACACCTCGCCGGTGTCGGTCGTGACGGGGGATCCGTCCCACCGCACCGACTTGCCGTTCGACTCCATCGTCAGCTGCTGCAGGTACGCGGGGAAGCGATGCAGCAGCTGCGCATACGGCAGCACCGCGTGCGACTGCGCGCCGAGGAAGTTGGTATACCAGATGTTCAGCACGCCCATCAGGACGGGCACGTTCTTCTCGAGCGGTGTCGTGCGCACGTGCTCGTCGACGGCGTGGAAGCCTGCCAGGAAGTCGCGGAACCGCTCGGGTCCGAGGGTGATGGCGAGCGATGCTCCGATCGCCGAGTCGACCGAGTAGCGTCCGCCGACCCAGTCCCAGAACCCGAACGCGTTGTTCGTGTCGATGCCGAATTCGGCGACCTTGTCGAGGGCCGTCGACAGCGCGATGAAGTGCTTCGACACGGCGTTCGCGCGCGCGGCCTCGTCGGACCCGATGCCGAGGCCCTCCCACAGCCACTCGCGGGCGAGGCGCGCGTTCGTCAGCGTCTCGAGCGTGGTGAACGTCTTCGATGCGACGATGAACAGCGTCGTCTCGGGGTCGAGCCCCGCCGTCTTCTGCGCCAGGTCGGTTGGATCGATGTTCGAGATGAAGCGCGCCTCGATTCCGGCGTCCGCGTACGGTGCGAGAGCCTCGAAGACCATCACGGGTCCGAGGTCGCTGCCGCCGATGCCGATGTTCACGACGTGCGTCACGCGCTTGCCGGTGACGCCGGTCCATTTGCCGGAGCGCACACGGTCCGCGAACGCGTCGAGACGCGTCAGCACCTCCTGCACGTCGGCATCGATGTCCTGGCCGTCGACCGAGAGCGGCGCGCCCGCCGGGCGGCGCAGCGCCGTGTGCAGGACGGCGCGGTCCTCGGTCGTGTTGATGTGCTCGCCCGCGATCATGGCCGCGTAGCGCTCGGCCACACCCGTCTCCTCCGCCAGCCGCACGAGCGCGGCGAGGATCTCATCGGTGACGAGGTTCTTCGACAGGTCGACGCGCAGGTCGGCCAGGTCGAGGCTCAGGCGCGCGGCCCGGTCGGGGTCCTCGTCGAACCAGGCGCGGAGGTCGGGGGAGAAGCCATCGCCGAGCTCGAGGAGTTCCGCCCAGGCGCGAGTACGGGTGGGGTCGACAGGAGAGGTCATAGTGAGAATCTACCGACCCGAGCCGCCGCACGCGAAGGCGCCGTCGTCGGCCCGCAGTCCGCGCCGACGAACACTCCCGCTTCTGCCGCGCCGGCTGCTCGCGGAGGTGAGTACGACGCACTTAACCGCACGCGCCCGCGACCTACACATGGTTCGAGTCGTGCGCAAGGCCCTCGGCCCGGAGGAGAAGCCCGCCTACCGTCGTGCCCAATGACCCCGCGGCGGCCGCCGACGAGCAGGCCGCTGCCCGACAAGTGACGGAGCGGCATGTTGGATCACGACTCACTGCTGAACACATCGGCCGATCGCGGGACGGAGAGCGATGAGAAGAACATCTTCGTGCTCGGGCTCACGGAGGTGCAGAGGGACGAACTGCAGACGGTGCATGGCGCGCGCAGCTATCGGTCTCATGACCTCCTCGATTACGAGACGCTGGTGGATGCGTCACACGTCGAGTTCCAGAAGCTACTCGACGCGGCCCGGCGGGAACTCGACGCATTCGGCGGCTCCGTCGACGCGATCGTCAGCCATTGGGACTTCCCGACGAGCGTCATCGGTCCGATCCTGGCGAAGGAACGTGGGTTGCCCGCGCCGTCGCTGGAGAGCCTGCTGAAGTGCGAGCACAAGTACTGGAGCCGCCTGGAACAGCGCGCCTCGGTACCGGAATGCGTTTCGCAGTTCGCCTCCTTCGATCCCTTCGACGACGATGCCTTCGATCAGATCGACCTGCGGTTTCCCTTCTGGGTGAAGCCGGTGAAATCTCACTCGTCGAATCTGGGGTTCGAGGTTCGCGATCGCGCCTCGTTTGACGAGGCCGTCGCACAGATCCGGGAGGAGATCGAACACGTCGGAAACGCCTTCAACGCTGTTCTCGACCGCGTCGACCTGCCGCCGGAACTGCAGGGCGCAGGAGGAAATACGTGTCTCGCGGAGCAGCTGATCTCCGGGATCCAGGTCGCGCCTGAGGGCAGCGTGTTCCGCGGCGAGTTCGCGGTGCACGGCATCTTCGACATGCATCGTGACGCCAGCGGGACGAGCATCGAGCGGATCGACTACCCCGCGAGCAGTGTTCCCTCGCACGTGCAAGAGCGCATGACCGACATCTTGGAACGGTACCTGCGGCGCGTCGGCTTCGACGACGCCTGCTTCAACGGGGAGTTCATGTGGGATGAGGAGACGGACGATCTCTGGCTCATCGAGGTCAACACGCGCATCTCGCAGTCTCACAGCGAAATGTTCGTCATGGTCGACGGCGCTTCCAACCATGAGGTCGCGATCGATATCGCTCTCGGCCACGCGCCGCGTCCGTCCTCCGGTGATGGCGAGTTCCGCGTGGCGTCGCAGTGCATGATCTTCCGCGACGACGACGCGATCGTCACACGGATCCCGACGGCGGACGAGATCGCGGAGCTCGAGCGACGGCACCCGTGGTGCGTCATCACGATCGAAGCCGAGGAGGGCGTCCAGCTGTCCGAGATGGCGAACCAGAACAGCTACCGCTACATCGTCGGCCGTGTGTACGTGGGAGCAGACGACCGTGAGCAGTTGGCTGAGCGCTTCGACACGATCGTGAGCGAGCTGCCTTTCGAATTCGAACCGGCGGGAGGAGAGGAGAAGGCAGACGTATGAGAACGGTGACCGAATTCCCGGAAGACGTCCGTGTCATCGAGAACGTGTTCATTCCCATGCGGGATGGCGCCCGACTCGCCGCGCGGATCTGGCTCCCGACGAGCGCCGAGCAGAAGCCGGTGCCCGCGGTCCTCGAGTACCTGCCGTATCGCAAGCGCGACAGCACGCGCGGTCGCGACGCGGTCAATCATCCGTATATCGCTGGCCACGGTTACGTGGTGGCGCGCGTCGACCTTCGCGGCAGCGGCGACTCCGATGGTGTGATCGTCGACGAGTATCGGCCGCAGGAACACGAGGACGCGGAAGACGTCATCGCCTGGCTCGCCGATCAGCCCTGGTGCGACGGTGCGGTGGGCATGATGGGGATCTCGTGGGGCGGATTCAACAGCCTGCAGGTCGCCGCCCGTCGTCCGCCCGCGCTCAAGGCCATCATCGCCGCCTCCGCCACCGAGGACCTGTACGTGGACAACATGCACTACATGGGCGGCTGTCTCCTGACGGACAACCTCTCGGAGGCGACCGTCATGTTCGCGTTCAACAGCCTGCCGCCGGACCCGATGATCGTCGGCGACCGGTGGCGCGACATGTGGCAGGAGCGACTTGAGGGAAGTGGCCTCTGGCTGCACACCTGGCTCACGCACCAGCGTCGGGACGACTACTGGAAGCCGGCATCGGTCTCGGAAGACTACAGCGACATCGCATGCCCCGTCTTCGCCGTGGGAGGCTGGGCGGACGGGTACACCAACGCCATCTTTCGTCTCATGGAGCACCTCGACGTGCCGCGCAAGGGCCTCATCGGGCCGTGGGGGCACAAATACCCGCACCTCGGCGTGCCGGGACCAGCGATCGACTTTCTCCAGGAGGTCGTGAGGTGGTGGGATCACTGGCTGAAGGGCATCGACACGGGACTGATGGACGAGCCCATGCTGCGCGCATGGATGCAGGACAGCGTGCCTCCCGCGACGTCCTACGACACGCGGCCGGGCCGGTGGGTGGCCGAGCGCAGTTGGCCGGCTCCCGAGGTTCGCGAGCGCCGTTACGTCCTGAATCGCTACGCGCTCGAACAGGACGGTGCGGCGATCGAACCCGGGCACGATGTCCGGCTGCAGTCGCCTCTCAGTGTCGGGATGTTCGCTGGAAAATGGGCGTCCTACGCTGCGGTTCCCGATCTTCCCTTCGATCAGCGCGAGGAGGACGGCGGTGCGCTCGTCTACGAGACCGAGCCGCTCGACGCGCCCATGGAGATCTTCGGACTGCCCGCGGCCGAGTTCGAGGTCTCCTCGGACAAACCCGTCGCAATGCTGGCGGTGCGGCTATCGGACGTCGCCCCGGATGGTGAGGCCACGCGTTTCACCTACGGACTGCTCAATCTCACTCACCGCGACAGCAGCGAGCACCCGCAACCGCTCGAACCGGGGCGAAGTTACCGCGTGAGGGTTCTCCTCAACGGCATCGCGCAGCACATCCCCGAGGGACACCGACTCCGGCTGTCGGTCTCGACGTCCTACTGGCCGCTCGCCTGGCCGGCTCCCGAATCCGCGACGGTCACCTTCGCGGCCGGACAGAGCCGCCTCTCGCTGCCGGTGCGTGCTCCGCGAGCGGAGGACGACGAGCTACGGCCGTTCGGTGAACCGGAGGGGGCGCCCGACCTCGAGATCACCCCGTTGGAGGAGGGCGAGCATGCGTGGCGCGTCACGCGTGATCTCGCCACGGACGTCTCGAAGCTCGAAGTGCTGAACGATCAGGGCAGCTTCCGGATCGACGAGACGGACACCGTCGTGCGCCGCGACACGAGCGAGTGGTACACGTTCCGGCGCAACGACGTGAACTCGGTGCGCGGAGAGACGCGGACCGTGCGCCGTTACGAACGCGATGACTGGCGGATCGAAGTTCTGACGCGCACCGTGCTCACCTCGACGCCGGAGGAGTTCCACGTCAACGCCGAGCTCGATGCCTACGAGCTCGACGCGGAACACGGCGACTCGCGATTCTTCGCCGACAGTTGGCAGCTGTCCGTGCCGCGCGATCTCGTGTAGCGGCGCACACGTGCACGCCCGCGTGCGCGGGACGCATACCGCCCGCGGCATGTCGACGCACCTAGTGTGAGAAAGGCGATCGGCATCCGCCGTTGGCACCTGTACGACGGCGTTCCGAATCCGTCGCAACCGAAACGGAGCGGTTATCTCCTCCACCCAGACTGCCCGCCCCGAAACACTCGGGCCCGTTCGCCAGACCTACGCGGGAACCGATGATTTCCCACCCCTGACCCGTGTCTATTCACAGCTGTCCAACGTCGTGCGTGAGATGGGGCTGTACCGCCGGGCTCACGTCTTCTACGCTCTGGTCGGCGCCGCGCTCATCCTGGCCCTCGCCGGCGCCGTCGCCGGCTTCATCCTGCTCGGCGACTCCTGGTTCCAGCTGCTCATCGCCGGTGCGCTCGGCATCATCTTCACGCAGATCGCCTTCCTCGCTCACGAAGCCGCGCACCGCCAGGTGCTCGCGTCCGGCCCCGCCAACGTCCGGCTCGCGCGCATTCTCGCCGGCATCGTCGGCCTCAGCCTGTCGTGGTGGGATAGCAAGCACTCGCGGCACCACGCGAACCCGAACCGCGTCTCGAAGGATCCCGACATCGAGGTCGATACCATCTCCTTCCTCGACGAAGACGCGGCCCAGGCACGCGGCCTCCGACGCGCCATCACACGCCATCAGGGTTGGCTGTTCTTTCCTCTCCTGACGCTCGAAGGTCTGAACCTGCACTTCTTGAGCATCATGCATCTCGCCTCGCCCGGGAAGGTGAAGGGTCGTTGGATCGAGATCGGCATCATCACGGCGCGTTTCGCGGTGCTGCTTGTTCCGCTCTTCCTGATGCTTCCCATCGGTATGGCGTTCGCCTTCCTCGGCGTGCAGCTCGCTGTCTTCGGTGTGTACATGGGGGCGTCGTTCGCGCCGAACCACAAGGGGATGCCGGTCATCGCGAAGGACGCCAAGCTCGACTTCTTCTCGAAGCAGGTGCGGACCTCGCGCAACATCAGTGGCGGCTGGTGGGCCACCACGCTCATGGGCGGTCTGAACTACCAGATCGAGCACCATCTCTTCCCGAACATGGCCCGTCCGAACCTCGCGCGTGCCCGTGCCGTCGTCCGCGAGGTCTGCGAGACCCGTGACGTGCCGTACACCGAGACGACGCTCATCGAGTCGTACGGGATCGTCGTGCGCTATCTCAACCGTGTCGGCCTGGCCGCGCGGGATCCGTTCGACTGCCCGGCCGCGGCACAGTTCGGCCGCAGCTGAGCTGGCCGCGCCCGACGCGGGTCAGTTGTACGCTTCGAGCAGCCGCAGCCACACCTCGCTGATCGTCGGGTACGACGGCACCGCGTGACGGAGCCGTTCGATCGTGACCTCGCCCACGATGGCGATCGTCGCGGCGTGGACGAGCTCCGCGGTGTCTTGGCCGACGAAGGTCGCGCCGATGATGATGCGCCGCGCGCGGTCGATGACGAGCTTCGCGCGGCCGCTGTAGCCGTCGGCGTGGAGCGCTGCGCCCGCGATGGCTCCGAGGTCGTGCTCGACGGCGTCGACGTCGATTCCGGCGTCGCGTGCGGCAGCCTCGGTCAGCCCGACGCTCGCCACTTCGGGGTCCGTGAACACGACGTGCGGCACGGCCGCGTGGTCGGCGCTCGCGACATGACGTCCCCACTCGGCATCGTCAACCGGATCCCCGGCAAGTCGGGCGGCGATCGCGCCCCCTGCGGCGCGTGCCTGATACTTGCCCTGATGAGTGAGCGGGGCGCGCCCGTTCACGTCGCCCACCGCGTACAGCCAGTCGGTGCCGCGGACGAGCATCGTGTCGTCGACCTCGGGGTTCGCGCTGAGCCCGAGCTCCTCGAGGCCGAGGCCGTCCGTGTGCGGCCGACGCCCCGTCGCGACCAGCAGTTCCTCGGCGTGGATCGCGGTGCCGTCATCCAGTTCGACCGTGACGATGCCGTCGCCGTCGCGATCGACGCGCGCCGGGGAGGCCCCGATCCGCACGTCGCCGCCGAGCTCTTCCAACGCCTCGGCCACCAGATCGCCGACGAACGGTTCCTCCGACGTCAGCAGGCCGCTGCGGGACACGAGCGTGACCTGGGAACCGAGCGCGGCAAAAGCGAACGCCAGCTCGGTTCCGGCGACGCCGCCGCCGATCACGATGAGGCGCGGGGGGATCCGGTCAGCGGACGTCGCCTCCCGCGTGCCCCAGGCCCCGACGCCGTCGAGGCCGGGAACGTCGGGCAGAACCGGCGCGGATCCCGTCGCCAGTGCCACGGCGCGCGCGGTGTATCGTCGGCCATCCACCTCGATCTCACCCCGGCCAGTCAGACGCGCGCGGCCGCGGATCAGGTCGACGCCGACGGAGGCCAGCCACTCCACCTGGCCGTCGTCCTCCCAATTGCTCGTGAACGTGGTGCGGCGCGCGAGGACCGCGTCGACGTCGATCTGCCCGGACGCCGCCTCGCGCGAGCCGGCAACGCGCCGCGCCGCGCGCAGGGCGTGGCCGCTCCGGAGGAGAGCCTTCGACGGCATGCAGGCCCAGTAGGAGCACTCGCCACCGACGAGCTCTGCCTCGACGATCGCCGCTCGCGCTCCCGATCTCGAGGCGTAATCGGCGACATTCTCGCCGACGGCGCCCGCTCCGATCACGATGACGTCGTAGTGCTCGGCCGATGGCTCGACGGCGCTCATGATGCCTTCTCTCGCTGAACGGTCTCGGTCGGCGGGACCGCTGCGCGCGGGTACGCCTGCGTGCAGGCTAGGGCATCTCGAGCACGGTGAACAGGGGTGCGCGAGGGTGGATCCGTTCTGCCGCGCGACCGCCGTGCGAGGGTAGGCTGTGCGCAGCGTAGCGACCCCGCCGGCGGTGCTGAGGAGCAGAAACACTCATGATCGAGTTCCGACACGTATCCAAGCGATTTCCGGATGGGACAACCGCTGTCACCGATGTCGACCTCCTCGTGCCCTCGCGCAAGACGACCGTCCTCGTCGGTTCTTCCGGCAGCGGCAAGACGACGCTCCTGCGGATGGTGAACCGCATGGTCGAGCCGACAAGCGGCTCCATCGCGATCGACGGCGAGAACATCGCCGACGAGTCTCCCGTGGCCCTGCGGCGCCGCATCGGCTACGTGATGCAGAACTCCGGCCTGATGCCGCACTTCACCGTCGCCGACAACATCGCGACGGTGCCGCGGCTCGTCGGGCGGACCCGCCGCGCGGCACGGGAGCGCGCCCTCGAGCTCATGGAGATTGTCGGGCTCGACGCGCACATGGCCGATCGCTACCCGAATCAGCTCTCCGGCGGACAGCAGCAGCGTGTCGGCGTCGCGCGCGGACTCGCCTCGGATCCGAACATCCTGCTCATGGACGAGCCGTTCGGTGCCGTCGATCCGATCGTGCGCGCGGAGCTGCAACAGGAGCTCATCCGGCTCCAGGCCGAACTCGACAAGACCGTCATCTTCGTCACGCATGACATCGACGAGGCCTTCCTCCTCGGCGATCAGGTCGTGATACTCGCCCAGGGCGCCCGCGTCCTGCAGGTGGGGTCGCCGAGCGAGATCATCGAGGCGCCGGCCGACGACTTCGTCTCGGCGTTCATCGGCGCCGACCGCGGGAAGCGGGCGCTGCGCATCAAGCAGACTCCCGCAGGTCCCGTTCTCGTCGATGGCGAGGGTCGCACGCAGGGGACCCTCGTCGAGGACGGCGCGTGAGATGGGCTGGGCTCTCGACAACCTGCCGCTGATCGGCTCGCTCGCGGTGGATCACCTCCGGCAGAGCGTCATCGCGATCGTGGGGGCGTTCTTGCTCTCGCTGCCGCTCGGCTGGGCAGCCTGGCGTTATCGCCGAGCGCGCGCGATCCTGCTCACCGCGTCGGGCCTGCTGTACACGATTCCGTCCCTCGCACTGCTGCTGATCCTGCCCCTCGTCGCTGGATTCCCCGCGACGAGCGAGACGAACCTCATCCTCGCCCTCATCCTCTACGCGATCGCGATCATGGTGCGCGCCGTCACCGAGGGGCTCGACTCGGTCGACCCGGCGGTCCGCCAGGCCGCCACGGCCATCGGATACGGGGGAGGGCGGCGCTTCTGGACGGTCGACCTGCCGCTCGCCGGTCCGGTCGTCCTCGCCGGTGTGCGCGTGGCCGCGGTGAGCACGATCTCGCTCGCCACGGTGGGGATCCTCGTGGGCGTGACGAATCTCGGGTACCTCTTCACGAACGGACTGCAGCGCCGGATCATCGCCGAGATCCTGGCCGGACTCATCGCCGTCGCGCTCGTGGCCCTCCTCGTCGATGCACTCCTCGTCATCGCCCGCCGCGTGCTGCTGCCGTGGGAGCGCCGCGCCCGTCTCGGATCCGAGCGGATCGGAGCGGCATCATGACGCTCCTCACCGACGCGATCGCCTGGATCTTCGCCTCCGAGCAGTGGAGCGGCGACGGCGCCCTGCCCATTCTCTTTTTCGAGCATCTGTGGCTCACGGCGGTCGGCGTCATCGCCGCCGCGATCATCGCGGCGCCCGCCGGATGGCTGATCGGACACACCGGTCGCGGCCGTGAGATCGCCGTCGGACTGACCGGTGCGGCACGCGCCGTTCCGTCGTTCGGGCTGCTCTTGCTGCTCGTGCTGCTGTTCGGTGTGCTGCACAAGCCGGAAGCGGCGATCGTGACGTTCGTGATCCTCGCCGTGCCGTCGCTGCTCGCGGGCGCGTACGCGGGACTTGAGGCGATCGACCGTCAGACGGTCGGAGCCGCGCGCGCGGTCGGGATGTCGGAATGGCAGATCTTTTTCCGCGTCGAGCTTCCCCTCAGTCTTCCGCTGCTGATCGGCGGCCTCCGGTCCGCCACGCTCCAGGTCGTCGCGACCGTGACGATCGCCGCGTACGTCAATCTCGGCGGGCTCGGCATGCCGATCATCACCGGGCTCGCGCTGCGCCGCTACGACATGGTGCTCGGGGCCGCGATCCTCGTCGCCCTGCTCGCGCTCGCCATCGACGGCGTCCTCGCGATCACCCAGCGCTTCGCGACCCCGCGCGGGGTGCGCGCCGGGCGCGGCACCGTCCGTCGCGCGCGCCGCCGGCCGGCCGCGTCCGCCAGACAACACACGTCAGCCTGACCGAAAGGGATCCCATGAACGTGAAACGCATCCTGCCCGTCGCCGCGGCGCTCGCGGCCGCGAGCCTCCTCACCGCCTGCGCGGCGGACGACCCCCTCGCCGACCCCGAGACGGGCGGCGACGAGGCGGCCGGATCCATCGTCGTCGGCTCACAGGCCTACTACTCGAACGAGATCATCGCCGAGATCTACGCGCAGGCACTCGAGAACGCCGGGCACGAGGTCGATCGGCAGTTCACCATCGGCGAGCGCGAGGCCTACATGCCGGAGGTCGAGAGCGGGGCGATCACCCTGTTCCCCGAATACACCGGCAACCTGCTGCAGTACCTCGATTCCGAGACCACCGCGCGATCGGCCGATGACGTGTACGCGGCGCTGGAAGAGGCGCTGCCGGACGGTCTGACCGCGCTCGACCAGGCCGAGGCCACGGACCAGGATTCCTACACCGTGACACGTGCGTTCGCCGACGAGCACGACCTCGCCTCGATCGCCGATCTCGCGGACGTCTCTGGGTCACTCACCCTCGGCGGTCCGCCCGAGCTGGCGGAGCGCCCGTATGGGCCGTCGGGGCTGGAGAGCGTCTATGGCATCGAGGTCGACTTCTCGGCAACCGGTGACACCACGGTCGAGGACCTGCTCGCGGGCACGATCGACGTCGCCAACGTGTTCACGGCGGATCCCCGGATCCAGACGGAAGACCTCGTCGTGCTCGAGGACCCGGAATCGCTGATCCTCGCCTCGAACGTCGTCCCGATCGCGAGCACGGCGATCGCCGACGAGATCGCGTCGACGATCAACGAGGTCAGCGCCGCGCTCACGCCGGACGCGCTGGTCGCGCTCAACGTCGCCAGCAGCGTCGACGAGAAATCGTCGCCCGACATCGCCGAGGAATGGCTCACCTCGAACGGACTCGGCGGCTGACGCCGCGCCTCCGCGGGTCGCGGGATGCGCCCGGTGCTGTGACATCCTGTGACACCCGCGGAGGCCGTGCTCTCGAGGAGACGTTAGCGTCGAAGACATGCAGTTCGACGACTCTGACCTCGGTGACGGCCTCAAGGTCGTGTTCCGCGACCACCCCGCCGCGGTGACCCTCATCACGGCGATCACGCCCGACGGCCCCGTCGGATTGACGGCATCGAGTCTCGCCTCGGTTGCCGTGGATCCACCCGCGGTGTCGTTCTCGGTGACCCGGGCGACCGGCACCGCGGGCGCCCTGCTCGGGGCCGGCACGATTCAGGTGCATTTCCTCGCGGGTCATCACGCGGATGTGGCGAGTCAGTTCGCCGTCACGGGCGGCGACCGGTTCACCGACGGGCAGGGGTGGAGCAGCCACCCCGATGGCGCCCCGCGGCTTGCGGGTACGCGGGCGCGCTTCGTGGCGAATATCGTCGAGACGGTGCCGGTGGGTGGATCCGTGCTTGTCGTCGCCGAGGTCGTCGCGATCGAGACGGGCGAGACGGCGCCTCCACTGCTCTACGCCGATCGCGTCTTCTTCACGGCCGACCCCGCAAACGCCCCGCTCTGAGACACGGCCGCGCGCACACGCGCGCGCCATACGATGGAGCGATGAGCACTAACCTCGCTGCCAACCTCACGCGCGAGGAGACCGCGGCGCGATCCGCCGCCCTCTCCCTGCGCAGCATCCGCGTCGAGCTCGACGTCTCCGCGGCGCCGGACCCCGACGAAACCGGGTTCATCACCAACACCACGTTGCGCTTCGGTGCCACAGCGGAGCAGACCTGGATCGACTTCATCGGGCAGTCGGTCGACCGCGTCGTCGTCAACGGCGTCGACCACCCGGTCATCTGGGATGGGGCGCGCATCGTTGTCACGGGTCTGGCCGACGACAACGAGGTGCGCATCGAAGCGGTGGGCGCGTACAGCCGCTCGGGCGAGGGGATGCACCGCTTCGTCGACCCGGTGGACGGCGAGACCTACCTCTACACGCAGTATGAGCCCGCCGACTCGCGGCGAGTCATGGCCTGCTTCGAGCAGCCCGACATGAAGGCCGCGTACACATTCGTCGTCACGTCCCCGACGGGGTGGGAGATCCTGAGCAACCAGCGCGCCGTGGTGACCACGGGTGGCGGATCCGCGCAGACGGTCGAGTTCGCCGAGACGCTGCCGATGTCCTCGTACATCACTGCGGTCGCCGCAGGCCCCTACCACCGGGTGCACGACGTCTGGACGCGTGGCAACCAGCGCGTCGAGATGCGCGCCCTGTGCCGCGCTTCACTCGCCGAGCACCTCGACCATCGTGAGATCTTCGAGATCACGCGCCAGGGGCTCGACTTCTTCACCGACGCGTTCGGCGTCGACTACCCGTGGGGCAAGTACGACCAGATTTTCGTTCCCGAATACAACCTCGGTGCGATGGAGAATCCCGGGCTCGTCACGTTCACCGAGCAGCTCGTCTTCCGCGGAGCTTCGACCGACGCGCAGCATGAGGTGCGGGCGAACACGATCCTCCACGAGATGGCGCACATGTGGTTCGGCGACCTCGTGACGATGACGTGGTGGGATGACCTCTGGCTCAAGGAGTCGTTCGCCGATTACATGGGGTCCCACGCCTCGGTCGCGGCCACCCGATTCAGCGATGCGTGGGCGACGTTCGCGAATCGCCGTAAGGCCTGGGCGTACGAGCAGGATCAGCTGCCGTCGACGCACCCGATCGTGGCCGACATCCCCGACCTCGAAGCGGCGAAGCTGAACTTCGACGGCATCACGTATGCCAAGGGAGCCTCGGTGCTCAAGCAGCTCGTGGCGTTCGTGGGGGAAGAGGCGTTCTTCGCGGGATCTCGGGCGTACTTCCGCGACCACGCCTACGGCAACACGACGCTCGATGATCTCCTCGTGGCGCTCGAGGCGGCTTCCGGTCGCGACCTGCGCGCATGGTCCCGGGCATGGCTCGAGACGTCGGGAATGTCGACCCTCCGGTTCAACGAGGACCGCACCGCGATCGTCCAGTCGGATCCGCGTCCGCATCGACTGCGTGTCGGACTGTTCGCCGAGCAGAATGGTTCGCTCGTCCGGACCGGCCAGATCGACCTCGACATCGCGGATGCGTCGACCAGCATCGAGCTCCCCGCCGATGCGGACCTCGCGCTCATCAACGACGGCGATCTGACCTACGCCAAGGTGCGCCTCGACGACCGCTCGCTCACCGCCGTCGAACGCGGGCTTGCCACGATCGACGAGGCGCTCACGCGTGGCCTGGTGTGGTCGGCGCTCTGGAACGCCGTACGCGACGGTCAGCTCGGGGCGCTGCGCTACCTCGAGATCGTGCGCCGGCACGCTCCCGCCGAACGAAACGTGTCGATCCTCGCTGGCACGCTGGCGAACGCCGCCTTCACCGTCGAGCACTACCTGCCGGCCGAGCTGCGAGACGGCGCCCGCCCCGCGTGGCTCGACACCGTCTGGCAGGGTCTCGCATCGGCCGCCCCCGGCAGCGACGCACAGCTGTCGTGGGCACGCGCGCTCGGCCGCGCCGCCGCATTCCATGACGGTCGCGCCGGCGAGTTGCGCGCGATCCTTGCCGGCGACCAGCCCGGGCCCGATGGGTTGCCCCTCGATGCCGATCTGCGGTGGGTCTGGGTCCAGGCGCTCGCCGCGACCGGTGCCGCCGACGAGACCGACATCCGCGCCGAGCTCGCGCGCGACGACACCATGTCCGGGCGCACCGAGGCCACGGAAGCGCTCGCGGCGCGGCCGACCGTCGACGTGCGTGCCGCGGCATGGAACGCGGCGTGGACCGACGAGACGCTCTCGAACGACCACCTCGGGGCGACGATCGCCGGCTTCGGCGCAGGCGGACGGCGCGATCTCATCTCACAGTTCGACGAAGAGTACTTCGTTCGCATTCGCGAGACGTGGCAGACGCGGTCGATCGAGACCGCGCGGCGCCTCGTGCGCGGCATGTTCCCCGAGACCGAGACGCTCGACCTCGTCGATGCATGGCTGGACGACAACGTCGCTGCACCCGGCGCGCTGCGCCGCCTCGTGGTCGAACAGCGCGATCACCTCGCGCGCGGTCTCGCGGTGCGCGCGGCGAACAGCTGACCGGGGGACGGCTTACGGCCACCACGCAGGCATGTTCGCGCGGATCCGTTCGGCGAACGTCTCGGCGTCGTCGCTGTCGATCTGCGCCCATAGCTCGATCGCACTGACCGTGCCCCCCGCGATCACGGCCGCGCCGACGGCCGCGTCGCGGGGGAGGTCGACGCCGCGTGCGCGGATCACGTCGATCGCGTCGGTGGCGCGCTTCAGGAAGTGCGTGCGCATGCGCTGGCGGAAGTTGAGCGAGACGGACGAGTCGAGCAGGGCGCGGATCGCATCGCGCTCGGCGGCGACGGCGTCGAGCACGGCCACCGTCGCGCGCAGGTAGTCGTTCGAGATCTCTGGCAACGGCGCATCGTGAGCGGGCACAACCGAACTCGCCTCGTCGATGATCGATGCGTACACGTCGGCGGCGAGGTCGCCGACGCTGTCGTAGTGTCCGTAGAACGTCGTACGGTGCACACCCGCCGCGCGACACAGTTCGGCCACGCCGATGTCAGCGAGCGGGGTCCGGGCGAGCAGATCCCTCATCGCATCGTGTAGCAGTCGGCGGCTGCGCAGTGCCCGCGGGTCGACGTCGGTCGAGTCGGAGGATCGGGCCATAGCTCGATTCTGCCGCATAACATCGTGAACTGTCAGGTTGATGGGTATGTCGATTCCGCCCGGGCGGGCAACCGGCACGTAGCCTCGTGACGACATGATCCGGTTCGAAAACGTCACCAAGCGCTATCGCGGTACCAAGCGCCCCGCGCTCGACGCCGTCGATTTCGAGATCGAGCGCGGCGAGTTCGTGTTCCTCGTGGGCGCCTCGGGGTCCGGCAAATCGTCGTGCCTGCGCCTCATTCTGCGCGAGGACACCCCGTCCGATGGGCGAGTGCTCGTCCTCGGGCGCGACACACGTTCGCTCAGCGACCGCCGCACTCCGTTCTTCCGTCGCAGCATCGGCGCCGTGTTCCAAGACTTCCGGCTGCTGCCGTCGAAGACCGTCACGCAGAACATCTCGTTCGCGCTGAAGGTGATCGGCCGTTCGCGCGCCTTCATCAAGTCCGCCGTTCCTGAGGCGCTCGAGCGCGTGGGACTGGAGGGCATGGGCAAGCGCATGCCGCACGAACTGTCCGGTGGCGAGCAACAGCGGATCGCGATCGCGCGCGCGATCGTCAACCGTCCTCAACTTCTGCTCGCCGACGAGCCGACGGGAAACCTCGACCCGACGACCTCGGTCGAGGTCATGCGGGTGCTGGAAGCGATCCACGCCGGCGGCACCACGGTCGTCATGGCCACGCACGAGGCGGGCTTCGTCGACAAGATGCAGCGCCGAGTGCTCGAACTGCGGGGCGGCGTCCTCGTTCGCGACGAGATGCGCGGGTCCTACGGCGACACCTCGGCGGTCAGCACGCTGCGCGCGGAGCCAGAACGTGGGGCAGCTGCGATCGCCGCGCTCACCGCGGCCCTCGACGTACAGCGTGAAGTCGCCGGGCCCGCGGCAGAACCCGACAGTGGCGGTGACGACATCCGGCCCGAGCCGAGCGCCGAGAAGACGGCCGAACGAGCCGGCCCCGACGACGTCGCTGCCGAGGCCGTCGAGGACGAACGCGCACACGAATCCGCCGACATCCCCGAAGCTGAGACCGAATCCGCCGAGGAGGACGTCGCGCCCGAAGACGAGGCGCCCTCGCGCTCCGCGTTCCCGGCGGTCGACGTGCATCCCGATGAGCTCGGCATGGCCGACCGGCTCGGGCTGCCGAACCGTGACGACGACGAAGTGGGACCGACCTCGTGAACCTCTCGCTCATCCTCTCGGAGGCGCTCCAGGGGCTCCGGCGGAACGCCTCGATGGTGGTGTCGGTGATCCTCGTCACGTTCGTCTCGCTGACGTTCGTGGGCGCCGCCGTACTCATGCAGGCACAGATCCAGAAGACGAACGAATACTTCGAGGACCGCGCGCAGGTCGACATCTACATGTGTTCGTCCATCTCGGACGGCGACACGTGCGTTGACGGCACCGCGACCGAGGAGCAGATCGCGCAGGTCGAGGAGCGGCTCGGCGGATCCACCCTCGCGCCGTTCATCGAGCAGCACGACTTCGAATCGCAGGAGGACGCGCACGAGGCGCTCGTCGAAACATTCGACGAGGAGCTCGCGGGCCTGCTCACGGTGGAGCAGACGAGCGCGATCTTCCACGTGAAGCTCCTGAACCCCGAGCAGACGAACGTGATCCGCGAGGCGTTCAGCGGCGTGCAGGGCGTCGAGGAGATCGCGGACCAGCTCGAATACCTGGATCCGCTGTTCTCGACGCTCACGATCGCGACCTATATCGCGGTCGGAATCGCGGCGCTCATGCTCATCTCGGCGGTCCTGCTCATCGCCACGACGATTCGTCTCTCGGCGTTCGCACGGCGACGCGAGGTGGGGATCATGAGGCTCGTCGGAGCATCGAATGGCACGATCCAGACCCCGTTCGTCCTCGAGGGGGTCATTGCCGCCTTCGTCGGCGCGGCGCTCGCGAGTGCGACCGTTCTCGTCGGCGTGCGCTTCGGCGTCGAGGACTATCTGTCACGCGAAGCCGGTGCGATTCCGTGGATCACGTTGGCCGACGCGTGGTACGTCGTGCCGATCATCGTGGGGCTCGGTGTCGTGCTCGCGGCGATCTCTGCGGGCGTGGCGATCCGCCGGTGGCTGCGCGCCTAGATCCAACCCGATAGACTGAACGGCTGTTGCCGAGTCGAACTGGGAGGTGAGTGCATGGCACGTGAGAAGGGCGAGAAGGTGGTGGCGGTGAACCGCCGCGCGCGCCACGAGTACGCGATCGAGAAGACGTACGAGGCGGGCATCGTGCTCACCGGAACCGAGGTGAAGTCGCTTCGGGCCGGACACGCCAACCTCACCGACGGATACGCCTTCGTCGACAAGGGCGAGGCCTGGCTCGACCAGGTGAACATCCCGCAGTATTCACAAGGCACCTGGACGAACCACGCCGCGAAGCGTCAGCGCAAGCTGTTGCTGCACAAGGACGAGATCGTCAAGATCGGTCAGAAGGCGGCGGCTGGCGGCTATACGCTCGTGCCCCTCCGGCTGTACTTCTCCGACGGCCGCGCGAAGGTCGAGATCGCGATCGCCAAGGGCAAGACGCAGTACGACAAGCGCCAGACCCTGCGCGAACGCCAGGACAAGCGCGAGGCCGAGCGCGCCATGCGCACGCGCAACCGGCTCGGCGACTAGAGAGCCACGCCCTCGCCCCACGTTCTCCACAGGCATGAAGTCGACCCCGCCGCGGGTCCCTAATCTGGCGGCGTGACCGATGCGCTGCTCGTGACTGCCCAGCTGGGGTTCGTCGCCGTGGGTGCATGGCTGACGCACATCGACATCAGCGAGCACCGGTTACCGAACCGGATCGTGGCGCCGACGGCGGTAGCGATCGCCGTGCTGTGCGCGCTCGCGGCTGCCGTCACCGGATCCGTCGCGCCGCTCGTGAGCGGGGCGCTGGGAGCGCTGCTGCTCGGTGGGTTCTACCTCGTGCTCCGCGTCGCGAGCCGAGGGTCTCTCGGCGCTGGCGACGTCAAACTCGCCCTCCCGACCGGGCTGATCCTGGGGTGGGACGGCGGGCTCGCCCTCGTCGTGGGTGCCGTACTCGCGTTCGTGGTGGGCGGGCTGTGGGCCGTCGGAGTGATCGTCACCGGCCGCGGCACGCGCTCGACGCACATCGCGTTCGGCCCGTGCATCATCCTCGGAGCGGTCCTCGGCCTCGCCGTCACGTAATCTGGCGAGCATGGGGAAGGTGATGGCTTTCGTTGACCAGGCGATGAAGCGCGTGTTGCGACTGCGGATCGTGCGTGCATTCTTCCTCTTCAGCGACCACCGCGGCGGCCTCCTCGCCGCGGCGATTACGTTCCGCATGCTGTTCGCCGTGTTCGCCGCCGTGCTTCTCGGGTTCTCCGCTGCGGCGATCTGGCTGTCGACGCGCGACGACCTGTGGGACGCCCTCATCGAGACGGTGAACGGCGTCGTGCCCGGTCTTCTGAAGACCGATGACGGCGGCGGCACGGGAGACGGCCGGACCGGCCTCATCGATGTGAGCCAGGCCACGACGCTCGGATCCGAGAACCTCGTCGCCGGAATCATCGCTGTCGTCGCCCTCATGTGGGCGCTGGTGAGCGCCGTCGGCAACTTCCGTATCTCGATCCGCATGGTCGCGGGGACGCGTCACGAGAATTCCAACGCGCTGATCATGCGCGCCTTTGACCTGCTCTTCGCCCTCTCCGTCGGTGTGCTTCTCGTCGCCTCGGCCGTGGTGTCGTTCCTCGGGTCGGCGTTCATCGACCCGATCCTCGCGTGGGCGGGGATGACGAGCGGTGGTGGCGCGGAACTGCTCACGCGCGCTGGCACCGTGCTGGTGACGTTCACACTCGACGCCGTCGTCATCGCGTGGCTGTTCTGGCTGCAGTCCGGGGTGAAGGCCCGCGTGCGCACGATGATCCCGGGCGCGCTCATCGGAGCCGCCGGGCTCGTGATCCTGCAGCAGGCGTCGGGCCTGTTCATCGGCGGCGCCGACAACAACCCGCTGCTCGGTTCTTTCGCGTCACTCATCGCTCTGCTGCTGTGGTTCAACTTCTCGGCACAGGTGGTGCTCATCGCCTGTGCGTACATCGTCGTCTCTGTCGAGGAAGAGAACGATCGCGTCGGCGAGAGGTTCGGGGCCGAGACCTTCAAACAGCGCATGGTGCGCACCGCTGAGCGTGACATTCGCGTCGCCAGCGATGCGCTGCGCGCCGCACGCGAGGACGAGCGTCGCGAACGTGAGAAGGTCGCGCGTCGCCGGGACAAGCGCGCGCAGAACGAGCGAGCCGCCGGCCGTTGACCGCACTCATGCCCGGGTGGGGGCGTACCCTCAGGGTATGAGTCCCGAACGCTCCGTGGAGATCGAGAAGAAGTTCGACGTGCACGAGGGGACCCCCGTGCCCGACTGGACGCAGCTCAGTGCCGTCGCGCGCGTCTCGGCGGGGGAGGACCGGCATCTCGATGCGGCCTATCTCGACACCGCCGATCTGGCGCTTGCGCACGCGGGAGTTGCCGTGCGGCGCCGCACGGGCGGGCCGGACGAAGGGTGGCACATCAAGGGCCCGCTCATTCACGGCGGCCGCGTCGAGCTCGTCTGGCCCCTCGCCGAAGACGTGCCAGACGGCCTGCGCGAAGAGATCGCGGAGTGGACGACGGATCCGCTCGAACCGCTCGCGCGCATCGTCAACGACCGCACGGTGTACGAACTGCTCGACGCGGACGGACGTACGGTCGCTGAGTTCGTCGATGATCGCGTGCGGGCGAGCGACCTGCGCGAGGGAATCGACCGAGAATGGTGCGAATGGGAGATCGAGCTCGGCCCGGCCGTGCCCGACGACATCGAGGGCTTCTTCGCCGAGGTCGAACGCGTTGCGCTCGCCAGCGGGGCGCGTCCCGCGTCGTCGGCCTCGAAGCTCGCTCGCGCGCTCGGTCAGTAGCGTCCACGGAAACGACAGGGCCCGGACCGAAAGGTCCGGGCCCTGTCGTTTCGAGGCGAGTGGATCACATGTTGATCATGTGGCCGGCAAGGCCGTGGAAGCCCTCCTGCAGCGCCTCGGAGAGCGTCGGGTGCGTGTGGACGTTGCGCGCGGCCTCGACCGCGGTGAGGTCCCACTTCTGCGCGAGCGTGAGCTCGGGCAGCAGCTCCGACACGTCGGGTCCGATCATGTGACCGCCGAGCAGCTCGAGGTGCTCCGTGTCGGCGATGAGCTTGACGAAACCGACGGCGTCGCCGAGACCGTTCGCCTTGCCGTTGGCGCTGAACGGGAACTTCACGACCTTGATGTCGTGACCGGCCTCCTTGGCCTGCTCCTCGGTGAGACCGAAGCTCGCGACCTGCGGCGAGCAGAACGTCGCGCGCGGCATCATGCGGTAGTCACCGAGCGTCTGCGTCTCGGCACCGCCCATGGTCTCGGCCGCGACGACGGCCTGGGCCTCCGCCACGTGCGCGAGCTGCAGCTTCGCGGTCACGTCGCCGATCGCGTAGACGCCGTCGACGTTCGTGCGCATGTGATCGTCGATGTCGATGGCACCGCGTTCGGTGAGCTTCACACCGGTGTTCTCGAGGCCGTAGCCCTCGGTGCGCGGGGCGAACCCGACCGACATGAGCACCTTGTCCACGTCGATCTCGCCCTCGGTGCCGTCGTTCTTCTTGTAGGTGACGTGCACGCTGGATCCGTTGTCCTCGGCGCCCGTGACGGACGTCGAGGTGAGGATGTCGATGCCGTACTTCTTGTACTGCTTCGCGATCTCCTTCGACACGTCCGGATCCTCGTTCGGCAGGGCGCGATCGAGGAACTCGATGATCGTGACCTTCACGCCGTAGTTCGACAGGATGTACGCGAACTCCATGCCGATCGCGCCGGCGCCGACGATGACGATCGAGTTCGGCAGCTCGCGTGAGAGGATCTGCTCCTCGTACGACACGATGTTGTCGGTGAGGGAGATGCCGGGCAGCGAGCGCACGGTCGACCCCGTCGCGATGATGACGTTGTCGGCGGTCACCTGCTCGGTCGATCCGTCCGAGAGTGCGACGTCGATCGTCTTCGCGTCGACGAAGGTGCCGCGACCTTCGTATTCGGTGACCTTGTTCTTCTTCATGAGGAAGTGGATCCCCTTGACGTGCGTCTGCGCGACCTTGCGGCTGCGATCGTGCGCCGCGCCGAAGTCGAAGGACACATCGCCGGAGATGCCGAAGAAGTCAGCCTTGTGGGTGAACGTATGCGCGAGCTCCGCGTTCTTGAGGAGCGATTTCGAGGGGATGCACCCCACGTTGAGGCACACACCTCCCCAGTACTTCTCCTCGATGATCGCGGCGTTCAGGCCGAGCTGGGAGGCGCGTACGGCCGCGACGTAACCGCCGGGGCCAGCGCCGAGGATGACGACGTCGTGGTGAGCCATGTTCTCAGCCTAATCGCTTCGCGGGTGCCAGTGTCGCGGCCGTCACGACCGCCGCGACCGAGCGATCATGACGACGATGAATGCGATCAGTGCGAGGACGATCGCGCCGCCGACGATCGCCACGATGATTGGCGCGGCGGGCGTGCCCTGATCATCGGCATCCGCTGCGGCGTCGGCGCCTGTCGTCGTCTCGGTCGACGGTGTGTCGTTCGCGTTAGCCGTCGGTGCGGGGGAGTCCTCCGCGGTGGGTTCGGCGGGCGCTGGTGTCTCTTCCGCGGACGCGGCGCTCTCGGCGACGAAGGTGAACGCCCCGCTGCCCGGATGTCCGTCCCCGTAGACCGCCTGCCAGACGACCGTGAAGGTGCCGGCCGGCGCGCCGGCCACGTCGAGGCCCTGCGAGAGCGTGGGGCCCTCGACGACCGCGTCGCCCGTGGCGTAGTTGCGGCAGTCGACCGCACCCTCGGCGAGTCCGGCGAGCTCATCGGCGCCGAGATCGGCGACCGCGGCGCACGTCTCGTCGAACACGCGGATCTGGGTGTTCGACTCTGCGCCCTGCTGCTGGTCCGCCGGCAGCGGCTCGGTCAGGTCGTCAGAGAATGTGACGGACACGTTCTCGGGAAGAACCTCGACGATTCCGGGCTCTCCTGTCGCGCCCTCCGGGGACGAGCCGACGACAGAGGAGTGGCCGAACGCCGCGGTCGGCGTGAGGAACGACGTCAGGAGCACGGCTGCGCCGAGCGCGACCAGGGCACGCAGGCGCGAAGAGCCGCGCCGGGCGGGAACGGGGGAACTCATCATGTCCGTCACCATAGGAGGCGGACCGGAACGGTCGCCGAGAATATCGGTTCGGTCGAGAAATCTCCCCGGCGTGTGCGCGGTCGGATCCGATAGGCTTCTGGCAACGGAAGGAGCCCGCGTGTCAGATCAGCAGCACGAGCCGATGTCACCGGCGACGAGGCACATTCATAACGTGGGCGGACACGACGGCTCCGGCGACCATACGCAGACGTTCGGCCACGACTCAGATCTCTCCTTCATTCCGTTCCGCGGCGACCTGTCGCAGGCCGAGCTGGACGCGATCGCCGCCCTCCCTTCGGGTGCTGCGCTCCTCCTGGTGCGCTCCGGTCCCGCTGCGGGCGCGCGCTACCTGCTCGACCGCGACGCGACGACGGTGGGGCGTCACCCGAACGCCGACATCTTCCTCGACGACGTGACCGTGTCGCGCCGCCACGCCGAGATCACGCGCTCGCGCGCCTCCTTCGATCTCGTCGACCAGCGCTCGCTCAATGGCACCTACGTCGATGGCGAGCGTGTCGACAGGGCGCAGCTGCACAACGGTGACGAGGTGCGCGTCGGAAAGTTCCGACTGAACTTCTTCAGTTCGCCTCGCGATCTCCCGGCGGCGGGGTCCTGATGGCCGCGGCGGCCGCACGACGCGGGTCCGCTGCACAGAAGTCGGCCTCACTGCTCTCGATCGGGCAGGTGCTGTCGAAGCTGTCGGCGGAGTTTCCCGCGCTGACCTCGAGCAAGCTGCGGTTCCTCGAAGTGCAGGGAATCGTCACCCCCGAGCGCACGGCGTCGGGCTACCGCAAGTTCGCGTCGACCGACGTCGGGCGACTGCGCCTTGCGCTGACCCTGCAGCGCGACCACTACCTGCCGCTGAGCGTCATTCGCGAGTATCTCGATGACGTCGATGCCGGCCGCGAGCCCGAGCTGCCGCAGGCCCCGCAGTCGATTCACCCGACGGGTCGTGCCTATTCGCGCGCTGACCTGCTCGCCGCGGCCGAGGCCCCCGCTCAGCTGTTGAACGACGCTTTCAGCCTCGGGCTCATCGCGCCCGCGGAGACGTACGACAGTCAGCACGTGGCGCTGCTGCGCGCACTCGTTGCGCTCGAGCGCCACGGCATCGACCCGCGTCACATCCGATCCCTCAAGCAGGGTGCGGAACGCGAGGTCACGCTCATCGAGACGTCGCTGACGCACGTGCTGCGGCGCGGTGACGCGCGATCGCGGGCGCGTGCGCACGAGATCGCACCGCGTCTCGCGGACCGTCTCGAAGAGGTGCGCGGCATCTTCGTGCAACAGGCACTGACGAAAATGCTGCCCGACTGATCACGATTCATAACGTCTTGATCGACACGCCGCCACCCGGAAGGCGAATGTCGTTGAAGGCGCGGGGTCGCACCCGTACTGTAGGGGCAACCCATTGGACCGAGAGGACGAAGATGAGCGCGGGACATCCCCACGACAGTGGCTTCGCCGTCGACCTTCTCTTCACAGACGGTCTGCCGCAGCTGGATCCGGATGCGGGCTATCGCGGTGCGGTCGCCGCGAAGGCGGCCGGCATCACCTACCGTCAGCTTGACTACTGGGCGCGCACTGACCTCGTCGTGCCGACGATCCGCAACGCGCAGGGATCCGGGACGCAGCGCCTGTACGGCTTCCGCGACATCCTCGTGCTCAAGCTCGTCAAGCGACTCCTCGACACGGGGATCTCGCTTCAGCAGATCCGTGTGGCCGTCGAGCAGCTCCGCGCATCGGGGATCCGTGATCTCGCGAGCACGACCCTGATGAGTGACGGCGCGTCGGTGTACCTGTGCACGTCGAACGACGAGGTGATTGACCTCGTCAGCCGCGGGCAGGGCGTCTTCGGCATCGCCGTCGGCAAGGTGCTGCGTGAGGTCGAGACGACGCTCGTCGAGTTCGACCCGGCCGAGCCGGATCCTGTCGACGAGCTCGCTGCTCGCCGCGCCAAGAAGTCCGCCTGACGCGTCTCAGGCGCCGGACGCCCGGTCCGCGGAGGTCCGCGCGGGGTCGATGAGCCGCCGCATCCCCGCGTTGAAGAGCGTGGTGTCGAGCGGAACGTCTCCCGAGAGCAGGATCAGGCCCAGACCCTGGTCCAGCGCGGCCAGGAGCTTCCCGACGTCCGCGGCCGGAAGCGTTTCATCGTCGGGGCCCACGCGCTTTGCGATCTCGGTGTAGCGGTCGAGGACATCCGCGAGGCGCCGATGCAGCTGCGGCGCGAGCGTGTCGTCGCGGGCCGCGGCGCTGATGAACTCGAGTGTGGCGAGGGCGAACCCCTGCGTCGCCGCCGCGGAGTACCCCTCGCGCTCGGCGAGGTCACGGCCGGTCGATGTCGGTGCCTTCGTCTCATCGAACGGGTCGCGGATATCGCCGTCCGCGAGCTGCAGATTCTGATCCATGACCGCGAGGAACAGCGCCGGCTTGCCGTCGAAGTTCGAATAGATCGCGCCCTTTGTGAAACCCGCTTCGCGCGCGATCCGCTCGAGGCTCGCCGCGTGGTAGCCGTCCTCGGAGAACACGCGCCGCGCCGCGAAGACCAGCGCTTCGCGCGTCTGCTGCTGGCGGTCGCGACGGGAGAGGGGGTGGGGAAGCTGAGCCACCCCTCGATCATATGTGCGCCGCTCGGTTGACGTACCCAGGGTATTCGAATACTGTCGGTATTCACATACTGATGGTATTCGAAAGGAGAGGTATGAGCAGCGACGTCCTTCGCATCACGGGCCTCACACGCCGATACGGGCGCGTTGTCGCCAACGACGACGTCTCACTCCGCGTCGGCCGAGGGGAGGTGGTGGGATTGCTCGGGCACAACGGCGCCGGGAAGACCACTCTCGTTTCCCAGGTCGTCGGACTGTTGAAGCCGGGAGCGGGGGAGATCCGCGTGGGTGGTGCCGACGCGGTACGGAACCCGTCCGCCGCGCGCCGACACGTGGCGCTCCAGCCGCAGGCGCAGGCGCCGATCGACGGCCTCACGCCCCGAGTGGCCATCGAGATCGCCGCACGCCTCCGTGGACTGTCGGCGCGCGACGCGCGCGCCGCTGCGTCCGAGCTCGCCGACGAGCTCGACATCGGGCCTTGGCTCGATCGTCGCGCGTTGCCCGAAGGTGGCGGACTCTCCGGCGGGATCCGGCGGTTGACGGGGTTCGCCATGGCCGTCGCGGCCCCGACGCCGCTTCTCATTCTGGACGAGCCGACGAACGACATCGATGCCTCCCGGCGTCGGCTGCTCTGGGATGCCGTGAGGCGCCGCGGTGACATCGGATGCGGCGTGCTGCTCGTCACCCACAACGTCGCCGAGGCGGAGCGGATCGTCGATGAGCTCGCGATCCTCGATCGCGGGCGTCTTCTCGCTTCCGGATCCCCAGCGCGCCTGCGCGGGACGCAGGACAGCGATCTGCGACTCGAGCTGCAACTGCCGATCGCGGGGGCGGATCCGTCGGAAGGCGACGAGCGCCTGCCCGTGCGGCGCCGCGTGCGCACCGGACGGAGAACGCTCCTGACGGTCGCGGCCCACGACGCGGCGACCGCCGTGAGATGGGCGACCGCGCAACGCGACGCCGATCGTATTGAGGGGTTCTCGCTCGCTCCGGCGACGCTCGAAGACGCGTATCTGGCGCTCACCTCGCATACCGACGGCGATGCCGCTCGGGTGGCAGGGGAGGCCGCTCATGTCTGAGTCGGCTCTGGCCCCGACGACATCGATCGCGCCCGCGCGCGTGACGATCTGGACAAGCATCGTCGCGATGATGCGATGGTCACTGGCGTCCATCGGCGCGATGCTGCCGCTCATCGTCGTGATCCAAGCGGTGCTCGCGGCAGGGCTCGTCATCGGCTTCGGTTTCCTGATTCCGGACATCACCTCGGAGACCGCACTGTTTCTCTCGTCCGGCGTGCCCACCGTCCTGTTGCTCGTCATCGGCCTGGTGATCGTTCCCCAGGGCGTGTCCCGCGCGCGAATGAGCGGCGCACTCGACTATCAGCGGGCGCTGCCGGTCGCGCGGCCCGTGCTGCTCATCGTCGACCTCGCGGTCTGGGCGCTCATCGCGCTGCCTGGCGTCGCCGTCGGGCTGTTCGTCGCGTGGCTGCGGTACGACCTGACGTTCGCGTTCGACGTGATCCTGCTCGTCGTGGCCTCGTTGCTCGTCACGACCATGGCGACGGCTGTGGGATACGCGATCGCGGTGAGCCTCCCGCCGACGCTGGCACAGCTCGTCACCCAGGTCCTGGTCTTCTTCGTGATGCTGTTCTCGCCGATCACGTTCCCCGCACGTCAGCTGCCTGCCTGGTTCCAGTCGCTGCACGATGTGCTCCCGATCCAAGCGGCGGGCGACCTCATGCGCGCGGGAATCGCGTCCGACGACTACGCCTTCAGCGGGTGGGATCTCGTCACGCTCACGCTATGGACGGCCGTCGGCCTCCTGATCACCGTGCGCGCGCTCATGCGGCGGCGGTGAGACGCGTTCAGTGCGCCTGGGGTCCCTCGTCCGGAACCGGGATGTGCCCGGCCTCGACGATCCGGTCGAGCAGCTGGTCGAAGTCGGCGGCGAGCTCCTGTGCCGACTCGCCGGGCCAGACGTGCAACGGCTTCGCCGCGCCCTGCGCCTGCTGCAGCGAGGTCCGCTCGGGCAGCTGCGGCTCGAGTACGAGCGGCCCGAACATGTCGCGCAGTTCCTTGATGCGGAACTGGTGCTCGACGGACTGCGGGCGCACGCGGTTCACGATGATGCCGAGCGGCTGCAGGCGTGAGGAGAGCCCGCGACGGATCTCCTCGATCGCGCGGAGCGCGCGGTCGGCGGCGGCCACCGAGAACAGGCCGGGCTCGGTCACGACGCTGACGCGGTCGCTTGCCGCCCAGGCCGTTCGGGTGAGGGCATTCAGCGAGGGCGCACAGTCGATGAGCACGAGGTCGTACTCGTCCTCGATGATCGCGAGCGCCTCCTCCATCTTCCACACGTCGCGCACGGAGGGGTGCGGTCCGTCGTAGTTGATCGCCGACGGGCTGCCGAGCATGATGTCGATCTTGCCGGGGTGGACCTTCGTCCAGCCGCTCGACGCGATCGCCTGGCGAACCGTCTTCTCCTTCGGATTCTCCAAGACGTCCGCGACGTTCAGCCGTCCGGCCGTCTGCACATCGAGCCCTGTCGACACATCGGACTGCGGATCGAGGTCGACGACGAGGGTGCGGATGCCTCGCGCGAAAGCGGCAGAGGCGAGGCCCAGGGTCACCGTCGTCTTGCCGACGCCGCCCTTGAGGGAACTGACGCTGAGTACGTGCACACGCCTACGCTACCGTTATCTAAGCTGTGAGCTGGCCCACCCGGCCGATCTGTCGGTGGAAAATCTGCCCCAAGGGAGGCACATGTTCTCGAAGGTCCTCGTCGCCAATCGCGGAGAGATCGCGATCCGAGCGTTTCGCGCCGCGTACGAGCTGGGAGCCCGCACCGTCGCCGTCTTCCCCCTGGAAGACCGCAACTCCCTGCACCGTTTGAAGGCGGACGAGGCCTACCAGATCGGCACCGAGGGGCACCCCGTGCGTGCGTATCTCGATGTCGACGAGATCGTGCGTGTCGCGGTTCAGTCCGGCGCCGACGCGATCTACCCGGGCTACGGGTTCCTCTCGGAGAACCCGGATCTCGCAGCGAAGGCGGCGGAGAACGGGATCACGTTCATCGGACCGCCCGCGCACGTGCTCGAGATGGCGGGCAACAAGGTCACGGCGAAGGAGCACGCCATCGCTGCAGGCGTGCCCGTCCTGCGTTCGACCGAGGCCACCGACGACGTCGACGCCCTCGTCGCGCAGTCGGACGACATCGGATTCCCGCTGTTCGCGAAGGCCGTCGCGGGCGGCGGCGGGCGCGGCATGCGTCGGGTCGAGTCGAAGGACGAGCTCGCTCCGGCACTGGAGGAGGCGATGCGCGAGGCAGGCAGCGCCTTCGGCGACGCGCGGATGTTCCTGGAGCAGGCCGTGCTGCGGCCTCGCCACATCGAGGTGCAGGTGCTCGCCGATGGCTCCGGCAATACCGTCCACCTCTTCGAGCGCGACTGCTCGGTGCAGCGCCGTCACCAGAAGGTCGTGGAACTCGCCCCCGCGCCGAATCTCGACCCTGAGATCGCCGCCGACCTCCATCGGCACGCCGTCGCGTTCGCGGAATCGATCGGATACGTCAATGCCGGAACGGTCGAGTTCCTCCTCGAGACGGATGGACCGCGTGCCGGCGAGATCGTCTTCATCGAGATGAACCCGCGTATCCAGGTCGAGCACACGGTGACCGAAGAGATCACCGACGTCGACCTCGTGCAGGCGCAGATGCGCGTCGCGTCGGGGGAGACCCTCGTCGAGCTCGGACTCACGCAGGACGAGATCGCGATGCACGGCGCCGCGATGCAGACGCGCATCACCACGGAGGATCCCGCCAGCGGTTTCCGTCCCGATACCGGCAAGATCACGACCTACCGCTCTCCAGGCGGAGCGGGGATCCGTATCGACGGCGGTACGACCGCCGCTGGATCGCAGGTGTCTCCGCACTTCGACTCGATGCTCGCGAAGCTCACGGTGCGCGGGCGCGACTTCCCGTCCGCCGTGGCGCGGTCGCGTCGTGCACTCGCCGAATTCCGGATCCGCGGCGTCGCCACGAACATCCCGTTCCTGCGCGCTGTCCTCGACGACCCGGCGTTCGTCGCGGGCGACCTGTCGACGTCGTTCATCGACGAGCGGCCAGAGCTGCTCAAGGGGCGCACGTCGAAGGACCGCGGAACGAAGCTGCTGCGCTGGATGGTCGACACGGCGGTGAACAGGCCGCACGGCGAACGACCGAAGCTCGTGGATCCGCGCACGAAGCTACCGACGATCGACACCGCCGCGGCCGCGCCGGACGGCTCCCGGCAGCGGCTCCTCGCGCTCGGACCCGACGGGTTCGCCGCGGCCCTGCGGGAGCAGAAGCCGCTCGCGGTGACGGAGACGACCTTCCGCGACGCGCATCAGTCACTCCTCGCGACCCGCGTACGCACGCGGGACCTCCTCGGCGTCGCGCCGCACGTGGCGCGCCTCGAGTCGCAGCTGTTGAGCGTCGAGGCGTGGGGTGGCGCGACCTATGACGTCGCTCTCCGGTTCCTCGGCGAGGATCCGTGGGCCAGACTCGAGCAGCTCCGCGAGGCGCTGCCGAACATCGCGATCCAGATGCTGCTGCGCGGTCGCAACACGGTCGGCTACACGCCGTACCCGACCGAGGTCACCGATGCCTTCGTGCAGGAGGCCGCCGACACCGGCATCGACATCTTCCGCATCTTCGACGCGTTGAACGATGTCGACCAGATGCGTCCGGCGATCGACGCCGTCCGGGCGACGGGAACCGCTGTCGCCGAGACCGCCCTCTGCTATACGGGCAATCTGCTGGATCCGGCAGAGAAGCTGTACACGCTCGACTACTACCTGCGACTCGCGGAGCGCATGGTCGACGCTGGCGCGCATATCCTCGCGATCAAGGACATGGCCGGTCTGCTGCGGCCCGCCGCGGCGGCGAAGCTCGTCACGGCGCTGCGCCGTGAATTCCCGCTTCCCGTGCACGTCCACACGCACGACACGGCCGGCGGTCAGCTCGGCACGCTGCTCGCCGCCAGCGCGGCGGGCGCAGACGCCGTTGACGCCGCTGCCGCGACGATGGCCGGCACGACCAGTCAGCCCTCGCTTTCGGCCCTCGTCGCGTCGCTCGCGCACACGGCGCGCGATACGGGCCTCGAGGTGCAGAATGTTGCGGATCTCGAGCCGTACTGGGAGGCCGTGCGACAGGTGTACTCGCCGTTCGAATCGGGGCTCCAGGGGCCGACCGGACGCGTCTACACGCACGAGATCCCGGGCGGGCAACTGTCGAACCTGCGCCAGCAGGCGATTGCGCTCGGTCTCGCGGACGACTTCGAGCTCATCGAAGACATGTACGCGGCGGCCGACCGCATGCTCGGGCGGATCCCCAAGGTGACGCCATCGTCGAAGGTCGTGGGCGACCTCGCCCTGCACCTCGCCGCGGTCAAGGCGGATCCGCGTGACTTCGAGCAGAATCCCGAGAAGTATGACGTGCCGGACTCGGTCGTCGCATTCATGGCCGGCGAACTCGGCGAGCTCCCCGGCGGGTGGCCCGAGCCGTTCCGGTCGAAGGTGCTCGCCGGTCGCGATGTGAAGACCGGCGTCACGCCGATCACCGAGGACGACGAGGAGGCGCTCGCGGCTGATTCGCCGACGCGACGCGCTCGTCTCAACCACCTGTTGTTTCCGCAGCCGACTGCCGCGTATGAGGAGATCCAGCACGAGTTCGGCGACATCTCCGTGCTCGATACGGCCGACTACCTCTACGGTCTGGAGCCCGGGCGTGAGCACGTCGTCGAGCTCGAGAAGGGCGTGGACCTCTACCTGCGCCTCGAATCGATCGGCGACGCCGACGACAAGGGGATGCGGTCGGTGATGACGACGCTCAACGGCCAGCTACGTCCGGTCGAGGCGCGGGACCGCTCGATCGAAGTCGACGTGCACGAGGCCGAGAAGGCCGACCGTGCGAACTCGCGACATGCCGCGGCGCCGTTCTCGGGCGTCGTCACGCTCAAGGTCGCGCCGGGTGACGTCGTCGAAGCCGGTGAGGCCATCGCGTCGATCGAGGCGATGAAGATGGAGGCAGCCGTGGGCGCGCCCATCGCGGGTACGATCGAGCGCGTTGCGATCGGCGCGACGCAGCAGGTCGATGCCGGCGACCTTTTGGCCGTGATCACACCGGCCGAGTAACCTTGCGACGGCGGGAGTCCCGCCTCGGCACTCAGGAGTTTCCCTTGGCAGAAGACCGCAAGCCGTCTCCCGACGACAGTCAGGACCACGGCGTGCTCGACGATGTCGGCACCTCGACAACCTCGATCGACCTCGGCGCGACAGCGCAGGTGAGCGTGACACTCCCCGTCGGCTATCGCGACGACGACTCGGACGACGACGTGATCGCCGACGAGCTCACGGGCGAAGAAGCCGCGCGCGCCAGCGCGATCGGGGACGACGATCCTGAAGGCGACGAGCCCGCGGAGGACGTGTCGGAGGACGATTCCGACGAGCCCGCGCGCGCCGCGGACGACTCGGAGGACGACACCGAGGAGGCCGACACGGATATCAACGCTGACTCGGCGGACGACCAGGACGAGCCCGTCGACGACGAGGACGACGCACTCGCGGACGATGACGATGACGATGTCGACTCCGACTCCGACTCCGACGCTCTTGACGCTTCCGACGCCGACGACATGGACGACGAAGCGGACGACACCGCCGACGAAGCCGAAGCGGACGTCGATGATCCGGACTCGGAGATCACGGCGCTGATTGCCGGGTCCGCCACGGATGACGCCGACGCCGAGACGGATGCCACAGCACCCGATGACGTGGGCGACGTCGACGGCGCGGACGACACCGACGACGTGGACGGTGCAGAAGACGCAGCGGCTGCAGACCACTCCGGCATGGACGACACTGACGTTGCAGACGACGAGGCGGACCGCTCCAACGCCGCGTTCGCGGCCGACAGCGACGATGCCGGCGACGGCTCATCCTCCGACAACGGCGCGGCCGCCGCCGATGACGCCTCCGCGAGCGACAACGACAACGACAACGACCACGACAACGCCGCCGACGACGGCGACCAGGACGTCGAGCCGTTCGAGATCGCGGACGCCGCCGCTGACGAGCCGGACATTCCCGCGCCCCTCACGAAGGCTCCGGCAGGCGGTCTCCGCCCCGCCGCCGACACGGACGACAATGACCGCGAGGGCGCGCCCGATTCGGCTCCGCCCGAGACGACCCCGCGCAAGGAGACACCTGTGTCACAGCCCGACCGACCCGAGCGCGTCTCGTTCCTGCGACCTCCCGCGCGCCGCGTGGACGAGGTCGAGGACGCGGCGAACCGCGAATCGAGCGACGTGCTGACTGATGAGCGGCTCCTCGACACCGGTGCGATTCGCCGTCCGGAGCCCGAGGATCCGTGGCGTCGCATCATCTACTCGGCGACCGGCGGTCTGATCAATCTCGGCGACAGCAAGAAGACGCGCGCACGCAAAGCGCTCATGGCGCGCATCGCCGCACCGCTGCCGGGCGCCGCGCGGTTCGTCCCCGTCATGAGCCGCAAGGGCGGCGTGGGCAAGACCACCGTGACCGCACTGCTCGGCATGGCACTCGCCGACGCCAGGAACGACCGCGTCGTCGCGATCGACGCGAACCCCGACCGCGGCACACTCGCCGAGCGCATCGCACGGGTGTCGGGCAAGACCGTCCGTGACCTTGTGCGCGACCGGGACGAGATCTCCGGCTACGGAGACCTGTCGGCGCACGTCGTGCGCGACGAGACGCGTCTCGACGTCCTCGCGAGTGACGCGGATCCGCACGTCGCCGACGCGTTCAGCGACGCGGACTACCGCAACGTGTCCGAGTTGGCTCAGCACTTCTACTCGCTCGTGCTCACCGACACGGGAACGGGCATCGTCCACTCCGTGATGAACGCGACGCTCGACCTCGCGGATCAGATCGTCATCGTGTCCGGCACGAGTGTCGATGAAGCGCGCCTCGCGTCTGAGACCCTCACGTGGCTCGAGACGAACGGACGCGGCGAGCTCGCGCGGAACGCCGTCGTCGTGATCAACCAGGAAGCGTCCGGCACCGAGCTCGTCCGGCTCGACGAACTTGAGTCGCACTTCCGAAGTCGTGCCCGCGATGTTGTGCGGATCCCGTACGACGCGCGGATCGCGACCGGCAGCACGATCACGTTCCACGATCTCGCCCCCGCCACGCGCCAGGCGGCCCGGTCTCTCGCTTCGCTCGTCGTCGAGGGAATCCGCTCGGCATGACGGTACGAGAGATCCGCCTCTACGGCGACCCGGTGCTCCGCACGGCCTGCGCGCCGATCGAGACGATCGACGACGGCGTGCGAGCACTCATCGCTGACCTCATCGACACGGTGAAGGTTCCAGGGCGCGCGGGCGTCGCGGCGCCACAGATCGGTGTCGGACTGCGGGCGTTCAGCTACAACGTCGACGACCGCGTCGGCGCGATCATCAATCCGCGCGTCGTCGAGGTGCGCGGAGAGCCCGTCCCGACAGGGGAGGGGTGCCTGTCGGTGCCGAACCTCTGGCACGACGCGATGCGCCATCCGTACGCGCGCGTCGAAGGGCTCGACGTCGACGGGTCCGTCATCACGCTCGAGGGCGAGGGGCTGTTCGCACAGATGCTGCAGCACGAGACCGACCACCTCGACGGGATGGTCTACCTCCAGCGACTGCCGTCGGAGACCCGCCGCATCGCGATGCGCGAAGTGCGCGAGAGCGACTGGTTCTGACTCCGCGACCGCCCGGCATCAGCCGAGCGGGACGTTGGTCGTGACGTCTCTTGGCGCCGCGTAGATGTCGTCGATCTCCGCGGAGAAGTCCTTCATGATCACGCTGCGCTTAATCGACAGCTTCGGCGTTAGGTGGCCGGTCGCCTCCGTCCACTCGGTCGGGAGGATTCGGAACTCGCGAATGGACTCCGCTCGCGACACCCGGGCATTCGCCTCGTCGATCGCACGCTGAACCTCGGCCTTCACGGCCGGCGACACCGCCGCCTGTTCGAGCGTCATGTCCGACGACTCGCCGTGCGTCTTCAGCCACGCGGGCAGCATCTCGGGGTCGAGCGTCACGAGCGCGGAGATGAACGGCTTCTGGTCGCCCACGACGACCACCTGACCGACGATGGAGTTCGAGCGGATCGGATCCTCGAGCGTATTCGGCGCGACATTCTTTCCGCCTGCCGTGACGATGAGCTCCTTCTTCCGACCCGTGATCGACAGGTTGCCCTTCTCGTCGAGCTCTCCGATGTCGCCCGTGCGGTACCAGCTGCCATCGAAGGATTCCTCGGTCGCCTCCGGGTTGCGCCAGTACTCGCGGAAGACGTTCACGCCCTTCACCTGCACTTCGCCGTCGTCAGCGATGCGCACGCTCACGCCGGGCAGAACCGGACCGACGGAACCGACCTTGATGCTGTCGGGACGGTTCACCGTCGCGGGCGCCGTGGTCTCCGTGAGGCCGTAGCCCTCGAGGATCTTGATGCCGAGCCCACGGAAGAAATAGCCGAGTCGCGGTCCGAGCGGCGCCGAACCCGACACCGCGTACGTGACACGACCGCCCATCAGATCGCGCAGCTTGCCGTAGACGAGCTTGCTGAACAGCTTGTACTGCAGTGCCAGGACGGGACCGATGCGCTCGCCCTCCTGCTCGCGGCGGGCGTGCTCGATCGCGACCTTCACCGCGCGGCGGAAGATCGCTCCCTTGCCCTCGGCCTCGGTCTTCTGCTCGGCCGAGTTGTACACCTTCTCGAACACGCGCGGAACGGCGAGCAGCAGCGTGGGCTTGAACGAGCCGAGTGCCGCGACGAGGTTCTTCGTGTTGGGCTCGTGAGCCGTCTTGATGCCCGCGTGCACATAGAGCACCGACATGAAACGCGCGAAGACGTGCGCCGTGGTGATGAACAGCACGGTGGACGCCCCCGGCTGCTCGAGCACCTCGCTGAGCGCCAGCGCCGCGTTCTTCGAGGTGTCGACGAAATTGCTGTGCGTCAGAACGCAGCCCTTCGGGCGCCCCATCGATCCGGACGTGTAGATGATCGTCGCGACGTCGTCACCGCGCGCCAGCGAACGGCGGCGCTCGATCTCGGCGTCCTCCACCTCGGCGCCCTGCGAGACGAGCTCATCGAGCGCACCCTCGTCCATCCGCCAGTACGAGCCGATCAACGGCAGATCATCGCGCACGGCGCTGAAGCGCTCGTGGTGCTCGGCGTTCTCGACGATGAGAGCGATGGCACCCGAGTCCGACAGGATCCAGTGGATCTGGTCAGCCGAGCTGGTCTCGTAGACCGGCACCATGATGACGCCCGCGTAGTGCAGGGCGAAGTCGACAAGGGTCCACTCGTAGGTGGTCTTCGCGAGGAAGCCGACCTTGTCTCCCACGCGGACCCCGGCCGCGACGAACCCCTTCGCGAGTGCGACGACCTCCTGTTCGAACTCGCTGGTCGTCTTGTCACGCCAGCCGTCCCCGTCGGGAACGCTGAACAGCGGATGGTGCGGCGCCTGCCTCACACGATCGACGAGCAAGTCGCTGATGTTCTGCGACGGGTCGGCGGGGGCGAGGGGCTCGGCGGAGGTCTCGTTCACGGCAGCTCCTTTGGTACCGGTCGGGTGCGCGCACAGGGTCCGCGCGTTCGGTGCAAGTAGTGGGAGAGTCTAGAGGTGTCGCGAGCGCACCCGCCAGTGGGTTGTCCGCTATCCACAATCGCCGGTCGACACCACTAGAATCGGGCCGTTGACGTCGTCTGGAGTGTCGCCCGGTGTTCTATTGGATCCTCAAGTACCTGGTCGTGGGACCTGTCCTCAAGGGCATCTTCCGGCCGTGGATCGCGGGCGCGCAGAACGTTCCGAAGCAGGGCGCGGCGATCCTCGCGTCGAACCACCTCTCGGTGATGGATTCCGTCTTCCTTCCCCTCGTGCTCGAGCGCCCGATGTCGTTCCTCGCCAAATCCGAGTACTTCACCGGCAAAGGTCTCAAAGGCTGGGCGACGAAGTGGTTCATGAAGGGCACCGGCCAGATCGCCATCGATCGTTCGGGAGGATCCGCCTCGGAGGGCGCCCTCAACGCGGCGCTGCAGGTGATCGGGCGCGGCGACCTGCTCGGCATCTACCCCGAGGGCACACGCAGCCCCGACGGTCGGCTCTACAAGGGACGCACCGGTATCGCACGAATGGCGCTCGTCGCGAAGGTCCCGGTGATCCCCGTGGTCATGGTCGACACCGACACGATGCTGCCGATCGGATCCTCCAGGCCGCGCATCATGCGGATCGGCATGGTGCTCGGCGAGCCGCTCGACTTCTCGCGCTATGAGGGCTTCGAAGACGACCGTTTCGTGCTCCGCAGCGTGACGGACGAGATCATGGTCGCCCTGCAGCGCCTCGGCGGACAGGAGTACGTCGACGACTACGCCACGAAGCATCGTCGTCGCGCCGAGGAGAACGGCGCGCAGAAGGCCAGCGCGTTCTCCTGACTGCGGGAATCTGAGGCCTCTGCGAGCCGATAGGATCGTGGAATGCAGCATTCCCCCGACGCGCTCGATGCATGGCGCGAACTCCCCATCAAGCAGCAGCCGCAGTGGCCGGACCCGGCCGAAGTCGAGCTGGTGTCGGCCGAGCTGGCGACTCTTCCGCCGCTCGTGTTCGCGGGTGAGGTCGACCAGATGCGCTATCGCCTCGGCGAGGCGGCAGCGGGGAAGGCGTTCCTGCTGCAGGGCGGAGACTGCGCCGAGACGTTCGCGGGCGCGACCGCCGACCAGATCCGCAATCGCATCAAGACCGTGTTGCAGATGGCCGTCGTGCTCACGTACGGCGCGTCGATGCCGATCGTCAAGATGGGGCGCATGGCGGGCCAGTTCGCCAAGCCGCGCTCGAAGGACACCGAGACGCGCGGCGACGTCACGCTGCCCGCGTTCCGCGGCGAGATCGTCAACGGCTTCGAGTTCACCGAAGGCGCCCGCACGCCGGACCCGCAGCGCCTGCTGACGGCGTACCACACGGCGGCGAGCACGCTGAACCTCATCCGCGCGTTCACACAGGGCGGCTTCGCGGATCTGCGCGAGGTGCACTCGTGGAACAAGGGCTTCGCCGAGAACCCCGCCAACAAGCGCTACGAGCACATGGCGACCGAGATCGATCGCGCGATCAAGTTCATGGAGGCGGCTGGCGCCGACTTCGAGGAGATGAAGCGCGTCGACTTCTACACGGGCCACGAGGGTCTGCTCATGGACTACGAGCGCCCGCTCACGCGCATCGACTCCCGCACCGGCGACGCGTACGACACGTCCGCGCACTTCATCTGGGTGGGGGAGCGCACGCGCGAGCTCGACGGTGCTCACATCGACTTCGCGTCGAAGATCCGCAACCCCATCGGCGTGAAGCTCGGACCGACGACCACGCCGGAGACGGCGCTGCAGCTCATCGAGAAGCTCGACCCCGAACGCGAACCCGGGCGCCTCACGTTCATCACGCGCATGGGCGCGGGGCAGATTCGCGACGCGCTTCCGCCGTTGCTCGAGGCCGTGCGCGACTCCGGGGCGCAGCCGCTCTGGGTCACGGATCCGATGCACGGCAACGGCTTCGCGACCCCGACCGGCTTCAAAACGCGTCGCTTCGATGACGTCGTCGACGAGGTCCGCGGATTCTTCGAGGCGCACCGCCAGGTCGGCACGCACCCCGGCGGCATCCACGTCGAGCTCACCGGCGACGACGTCACCGAGTGCCTCGGCGGATCCGAGGAGATCGACGAGGCCGGACTCGCCACGCGCTACGAGTCCCTCTGCGACCCCCGACTCAACCACATGCAGTCACTCGAGCTCGCCTTCCTCGTCGCCGAAGAACTCGAAAAGAGGTAGCCGCGGACCCCGGGCACGGCACTCGCGGCGTTGCCCTCAGTCGACGGGCGTAAGCCCGCCTCCTTCGGGGCGCCTTGCGATTGCCGCCCCCGGGGTCCGCGGTGGGCAGGTGGAACTCGCGGCGTTGCCCTCAGTCGACGGGTGTAAGCCCGCTTCCTTCGGGGCGCCTTGCGATTGCCGCCCCCGGGGTCCGCGGTGGGCAGGTGGAACTCGCGGCGTTGCCCTCAGTCGACGGGCGTAAGCCCGCCTCCTTCGGGGCGCCTTGCGATTGCCGCGCCCCGGACGAACCTCGAACCGGGTCAGACTGGGCCGACGTTGTCGATGTAGATCGTCACCGTGGTGCGGGCCGGGACGCGGGATTCGCCGGCCTCCGGGTCGGAGCCCGTCACGGTCGTCCAGGCGTCCGGCCAGGTCGACCAGAGGCCGTTGAACGACACCTCGAAGCCGAGCGCCTCGAGAGCTTGGACCGCCTCGTCGCGCGTCATTCCATCGACGGACGGGATCTCTACCGGCTGTGGGCCGAGAGACTCGACGAGCGTCACGGTGTCGCCGGGCGCGAGCGTCTCCTGGTCGGTCGAGTAACGGATCACGAGACCCTCGTCGACGTCGTCGTTGTATTCCCGGGAGGTCTCCTCGGCGACCTCGAGACCGATCGACTCGAGCCGGTCGCGGGCCTCGTCGACCGAGAATCCGGACACATCCGGAACCTCACCGGCCGAGACGGTGAATGCGATCGCGTCGCCCTGGTGAGCGTGGCAGCCATCGAGACAGCCGTAGTCGTCGTCGGCGCCGTCAGGCGTGACACGTGCCCCGATGACGGTTCCTTCTGAGCGCGGATCAAAGCGCTCGGCGACGTCATCGGCCACGGTCAGGACGGCGTCCCGTGCGTGGTTCTGCGCGTCGGACAGCGTCAGCCCGCGCATCTCGTCGAGCGTGACCTGCGCCGGGCCCAGCGACGTCGTGACGACGACCGTGTCGCCCGGATACACACGCGTGCCCGCCTCCGGGTCGGTCGTGATGATCCGCCCCTCGGCGACGTCGAGGCTGTGCTCGGTCTCCTCCGACGCGTTCACCTCGACGGCGGCGAGCTGTTCGGAGATCTCCGCGAACGTCGTTTCGGGGCCGTACGACGGCACTGTGACCATCGAGCCAGGGCCACTGCCGAACCACCACCCGGTGCTGCCCGCTGCAATCGCGAGCACGATCGTGAGGATCGCGGCCCACCAGCCGCGCGCACGACGACGCCGCGTCTTCACGCGCAGACGCTCCGCGTTGCCCGCGGCGGCCTGTGCCGTGTCGATCGGCCCGGTGCCGTTCAGCACGCTCGTGACGCCGTCCGCGTCCGTCGGAGGAGGCAGGAGGGCCGTTTCGCTGGCCGTCGGCGCATCGTCGTCGGGAGCAGCCGAGGGGGCGTGACCCTGCGGGGGGATCGGGGTGATGCCGAGCTGGTCCTCGATCTCGCGGAGGCGCTCCAGCATCACCTGCGCGTCGGCCGGCCGCTCGTCGGGCTCACGCTCCGTCGACCAGAGCACGAGCTCATCGAGCTGCTCGGGGACGCCGGGATTCTTGATGCTCGGTCGCGGCACCTGGTCGGTCACGTGCTGGTACGCGATCTGCATGGGCTGCTCGCCCTGATACGGCTGCTCTCCCGTGAGGAGTTCGTACAGCATGATGCCGAGCGCATAGATGTCGGTGCGCGCATCCGCCGTGCCCTGCGTGACGAGCTCCGGCGCGAGGTAGGCGATCGTGCCGAGGAGCTGCTGCCCGGACGCGGTGTTCGCGCTGGTGGCTCGGGCCAGGCCGAAGTCGCTGATCTTGATCCGCCCGTCCTCGGCGATCAGCACGTTCTCGGGCTTCACATCCCGGTGAATGAAGCCCGCCCGGTGAGCCGAGGCGAGCCCCGCGAGCACGGCGTGCAGGACGGTGACCGCCTGATCGACCGAGAGCCGCTTCTTCTCGGTGATCGTGTCGCGCAGCGTGACGCCGGGCAGGTACTCCATCACGAGATACGCGATGTCGTCGTCATGCCCCTGGTCGAAGACGCTGACCACGTTCGGGTCGCTCAGTCGCGCGGCCGCGCGCGCCTCCTGGATGAAGCGGCTCTGGAATCTGTCGTCATCGCTGAGGTGATGGTGCATCACCTTGATCGCGACGCGGCGCTCGAGGCGCAGGTCGGTCGCGAGGTACACCGTCGCCATCCCACCGCGCGCAATGCGGCCGCGTACTCGGTATCTGCCGTCGACGAGGCGACCCACGAGGGGGTCGGCGACGGGACGAGATGACACGCCTAGATTCTAGTTTCCGGCTGCCCGGGAGAGCGGAAGGACTCACCCGTGCTGCGCAAGCCACCCCCACGCGGCGACGCGCCAGCGGTCGTAGCGGTCGGGGTACGCCGAGATCTGCACGGCCTGTGCGGCATCGCCGAAGTTCATCGACTCCCAGCCGCCGATGTCGAGAAGACCGCGCGTGGCGCCGTCGGGAGCGCCGTGGAAGAAGCGTGTCGTCGCGACGCCGCGATCCATCAGCTCCGTCCTGTCTCCCCATCCCGTGCTCGGACGCTGCTGGAAGAGACCGACCGAGTCGCGGTCGCCCCAATCGAGATTGCGCAGCCCCGACTCGACCATCGCGGTCGCAATCGCGATCGCGATGCCGTGCTCGGAAACGCCGAGACCGCGTCCCACGCTCGCGATGAGCGCCACGTTCTCGGCCTGCGGCGCGTTCAGCGAGGCCTGCAGGTCGTATTCGGGGGAGTCGTAGATCGACGGCGGGTCGGAGGACTCGCCACCGTCGGCCTCGGCGACCACGAGCTCCTCGCCCGGGTAGATGATGGCGCCTTCGTCGATGCCGTTCAGATCGAGCAGCTTCGCAAGCGACAGGTCGTGGTCGGCAGCGATGCCCCAGAGCGTGTCGCCCGCCTGCACGGTGTACGTGTCCGCGTCCTCGTCGGGCGCCGCAGGCGAGCCGCCCCCCGAATCACCGCCGCCCGAGTCTCCGCCCCCGGATCCGGGAGCCCCGAGCGTCAGCACGTCGCCCGGATGGATGATGCTCGACCAGCTCAGATCGTTCCACGTGAGCACGTCGACCGTGCGCAGGCCGTGACGGATCGCGATGCCCGTGATCGTGTCCCCCGACTGAACGGTGTACGTCGCGGTGGCGCCGCCGGCGTGCCCCACGTCGGGCGCGTCCGTCCCGGCGCGCTCCGGCGGCGACGACGGCAGCGAACGGAAGGGCGGGATCGATTCGGACTCGGCGGCGACAGCGGGCGCGCCGCCGAGGACGAGCGCAACGGCCCCCGTCACGGCAACGGATCCGGCAGTGAGCACGCGACGTTCACGGGCCATGAGTTGCTTCCTCTCGGTCGGCCGACGACACACGTCGGCAGATTGTTACCGTGTCACGCGCTGGTAACAGTGTCAACCCGTGATAACGGAAGTTGTTGGTGAAACTGGTGTGACAAAAGTCGACTCGGCGCCGTGGGAGTATTGAGTGGTGACCGATGAGACTCCCGCCGCCGAGACGATGTGGCTGACCCTTCCCGATGTCGCCGCACTCCTCGGTGAGACGCCCGGCCGTGTGAGTCGGATGATCGACGACCGCGCCTTCGTCGCGGTGCGTCGCGACGGCGTGCGCGTCGTCCCCTCGGCCTTCTTCCTCGGTGACCGCGCGATCCCGTCGCTTCGCGGAACGATCATCCTGATGCAGGACGCGGGGTTCGAGGACGAGGAGATCGTCGACTGGCTCTTCGTGTCGCACCCCGAGCTCGGCAACGCGCCGATCGCGTCACTTCGCGCGGGGCGCAAGGCCGAGGTGCGCCGCATCGCGCAGGCGCTCGCGTAGCGTCGGCGTCAGGAAGCGCGGCGCGTCGCGGCGGTGACGAGGGCGGAGAGCTCTTCCTCGACCGTGTTGGCGAAGGGGGCGCGTCGGAGCACGTCCATCGCCTCCGTCGCTGAGCGATCGATCAGGCGCTCGACGCGTGCGAGTGCGCCGGACGAACGCACGACATGCTGGAGCTCAGTGATCTCCTCGGTCGTCAGATCCGGGGATCCGAGGCGGTCGTCGAAGTCCGCGCGCGTCGTCGGATCCATTCCCTCGCGCGCATACGCGACAAGGAGCGTGCGTTTCCCCTCCCGCAGATCGTCGCCCGCCGGCTTGCCGGTCACGGACGGATCCCCGAAGACGCCGAGCGCGTCGTCGCGCAGCTGGAAAGCGAGACCGAGCGGACGCCCGAACGCCGCGAGTGCTTCGCGCACCGCGACATCTCCTCCGGCGTACGCCGCGCCGAGCAGGAGTGGCTGCTGCACGCTGTACCGCGCCGACTTGAGGATCGCGATGCGCATCGCCCGATCTGCATGGGACGCGTCGGGCGTCGTCGGCCACGCGGCCTCTTCCGCGACGTCGAGGAACTGGCCGAGGATGACGTCGCGGCGCATGCGCGCGTAGGTGTCGCGGGCGGCGCGACGCGCGCCGGGGTCATCGTTGCGGGCGAGCGCACCTTCAAGGAGGTCGTCGCTCCAGCCCAGCAGGAGGTCGCCGAGCAGGATCCCGCCGTTGCGACCGAACTCTTCCGGGTCGCCGGCCCAGCCGCGCGCGTGATGTTCGTCCTCGAGCGCTCGCCACGCCGAGCGTTCCCCACGGCGGGTATCGGAATTGTCGACGATGTCGTCATGGACGAGTGCCGCCGCCTGGAACGTCTCGACCGATGCCCCGAGGTCGATCAGGCCGGGGTGCGGTCCGGTGTATTCGGCGTGCACGGCGCGCCAGCCCCAGTACGCGAAGCGTGCCCTCAAGCGCTTGCCGCCGGTGATCGCAAGGCGGGCGCGCTTGATCAGCAGTTCGGCGATCGGATCCGTGCCGATGTCTCCGTCCAGGCGGATCTGATCGAGTCGCTCGTCGGCGAATGTCAGCATCCGCTCGGAGATGGCTGTGACGATGGCGTGAGGGGAGGGCACACGCCTAGCCTAAGTCGCCCGATGGACGTTAGAATGAAGTAGGACTTTTCACCCGAGGGGGTTAGACCATGCCACTCTCCGAGCAAGAGCAGCGACTTCTCGATGAGATGGAGCGCCAGCTCATGCACACCGACGCTGACGTCGTGCACGCTTCGACGTCGCGTTCGTTTAGCTACCGCAACCTTCTCATCGGCACGTTGCTGGTCCTCGTCGGGCTCGGCGGCGTGATCGCGGGCATCGCCCTGTGGAACGTCGCGATTATCGCGGCGGTCGTGGTCGGCGTGATCGGTTTCGCGGCCATGGTCGCTGGCGTCATCATCGCGTTCGCGCCCGGCAAGGGCACCGCCAACTCGGCCGAGTCCGACCCGACTCCGCAGTCACCGTCGTCCTCGAACGCGTCCTTCATGGACAAGATGAACGACCGTTGGGACCGCCGCCACCACAGCTGACGCCCTCCTTTTCTGACGAACGCCGCTCCTTCGGGGGCGGCGTTTTTTTGTGTATGTGGCCGCGACACGCCGTCCTGCGCCCGGGTCTCGCTTGCGGCCCTCCACCTTCCTCCACGCGCCGCGATCCCCGTGATCTCGCGGCATCTGTGTGTGCCCTGAAGTGGCAGGTGACGATTGATATCTGGTATGTGGGGCAAAGTGGAGTAAAGTGGGGCGCAATTCGCAGAGGGGGTGAGTGGCGATGTTGCTCGGGACGTATACACCGAAGCTCGACGACAAGGGCCGCGTCATCCTGCCTGCGAAGTTCCGCGAGGAGCTCGCGGGCGGCGTCGTCGTCACCCGTGGTCAGGAGCGTTGCCTCTATGTCTTCTCGACCGCCGAGTTCGAGCAGGTGCACGAGCGGATCCGACAGGCGCCGCTGAGTAACAAGCAGGCTCGTGACTTCATGCGCATGTTCCTCTCCGGTGCATCGGCGGAGACTCCCGACGGTCAGAACCGCGTGACGCTCCCGCAGCACCTGCGCCAGTACGCGGGCCTCGGGCGCGAGCTCGTGGTGACGGGTGTCGGTGCCCACGCCGAGATCTGGGACGCCGAGTCCTGGAACACCTACCTCGCGGGTAACGAGGACGCCTTCTCGGAGATGCAGGAGGAGGTGATCCCGGGACTGTTCTGACCCGGCGGCTGTGACTCCCAGCCGCGACCCTGTCGTCACTTCCCCGATGACAGGTCGCGCGGATGGGGATCAGAGCCTCCGGCAGCGCACCACCGGACGCACGATGAACCTCCGTGACATCCACACCCCGGTTCTCCTCGATCGCTGCCTCGACCTGCTCGCCCCCGGGCTCGAGCATGAGGGTGCCGTCTACGTCGACGGCACCCTCGGCATGGGCGGCCACGCCGAGGCCGTGCTCGAGCGCTTTTCCGGCGCCTCGCTCGTCGGTCTCGATCGCGACGCCCAGGCGCTCGGCATCGCTCGCGAACGCCTCGCAGCGCACGCGCCCCGCACGACGTTCGTGCACACGGTGTACGACGGGATCCTCGACGCCCTCGCCGGGACGCGCGCGGACGCGATCCTCTACGACCTCGGCGTCTCGTCGCTGCAGCTCGACGAGGCCGACCGCGGATTCGCGTACGCGAAGGACGCGCCCCTCGACATGCGCATGGACCAGTCGGCCGATCGCACCGCGCGCGACGTGATCGGCGAGTACGACGAGGCCAGCCTCCGACGCATCTTCGAGCGCTATGGCGAGGAGCGGTTGGCCGCTCGATACGCCCGCGCCATCGTCGCCGAGCGGCGCGAGGCATCGATCGAACGCACGGGGCAGCTCGTGGATGTCCTGCAGCGGGCGACCCCCGCCGCACTCAAGAACGCCGGACATCCCGCCAAGCGGGTGTTCCAGGCTCTGCGCATCGAGGTGAACGACGAGCTCCGCGCTCTCGAGGACGCCATCCCCGCGGCGCTGGAGGCCCTCGCGGTGAGCGGGCGGCTCGTCGTGCTCAGCTACCAGTCCCTTGAGGACAGGTTCGTCAAGCGCCTCTTCCACGAGGCGACGCAGTCGTCGGCACCGGCGGGGCTCCCCGTCGAGCTGCCGGAGCACCGGCCGCGGTTCCGACTCGTCGTGCGCGGCGCCGAGCGCGCGTCCGATGAGGAGATCGCACGCAATCCGCGCGCGAAGCCGGTTCGGCTGCGCGCGATCGAAAGGGTGGGGGAGGACTGATGAGTCTTGTCGATGTCGAGCTCGAACCGCTCCAGGAACTCCGACCGCACGCAGATCGAGCGCGGCGACTGCATGCCGTCGACCGCTCCGCCCCGCGCCGCCAACCGCGCCTCGCGTACGCCCTCACAGCCGTCGTCGGGGCTGGCGTGATCGTCGCCGCACAGCTCGGCCTGTCGATCCTGACGGCGCAGAGCACGTATGAGCTGGCGAGCGTGCAGCATGAGCACCAGCAGCTGACCCTCGACCGCCAGGAGCTCGCCGATGAGGTCACGGGGATGAGCTCGCCGCAGTACCTCGCGGCGAACGCCGCGGCGCTCGGCATGGTGATCGACTCGACGCCGAGTTATCTGCGTCTGAGCGATGCCTCCATCATCGGCGCGGGAGAGGCCGCGTCGTCCGTATCGACGGTGAACGTCGCGGGTGGCAACGCCGCCGCAAACGCACTCATCGCGAACGAGCCCCTCGTGACCGATCGGGACGCGACGATCGGCGATATGGCGCCAGCGGTGGACGTCCCAGACACCGTGACGCAGGCGCCGCCGCTCGAGGGCGGCCTCCCGACACCGAACACCCACTGACCACCACGACCCACCGAGGAGCCTCATGAACGCGAGCGTCAGCCGCAGCGCCAGGAGGCGTACGAGCACCGCGGCCGTCGTGGTCCTGATCGTGCTGGTGGCGTTCGCCGTCCGGCTGTTCGACATTCAGGTCGTCCGAGCCGACGAGCACATCGAGGACTCGCTGGCCGTCGGAAATCTCGTGGGCACCGCAGCCCTCCCCGGAGTGCGCGGGTCCATCGTCGATGCCGATGGCAATGTCCTCGCGAGCAGTTCGATCAGCTACGACGCTGCGATCGACCCGAGCCTCGTCGGCGACGTCGACCGCATCGACGACGAGGCCAATAAGTACGTCGAGACGTGGGGCCGCATCGCTGAGCGGATTGGAGACGTCATCGGGATGACGGGCGCTGAGGTCGAGCAGGTCGTCGACGATGCGGTCGAGAACGATCCCGATGTCGAGTACACGCGCCTCAAGCGCGGTCTGACGACGGAGCAGTACCGCGCGCTGCTCGAGGTCGATGCCCCGATGCTGATCCTGGAGCCGCAGAAGTCCCGCAGCTATCCGAACGGCGCGGTCGGCGGCAACCTCGTGGGCTTCACAAGCTCCGATGACACTCCGCTCGCCGGCTACGAGATGATGTCGAACGCATGCCTCGAGTCGTCTGACGGGCAGATCTCCTACCAGCGCTCCGGTGACGGCGGCGCGCGTCTGCCGGGCACGGTCACGGAGACGCCCGCCGTCGATGGCGGCACGCTGCAGCTCACGATCGACACCGACCTCAGCTGGTATCTGCTGCAGATGCTGAAGGAAGAGGTCGAGGCGCAGAAGGCGAAGGCCGGATCCATCATGGTCGTCGACGTGGAGACCGGCGAAGTGAAGTCGGCGGTCGACTATCCGACCCTCGACCCGAACGAGCCGGGCGCCGCCGAGAAGGACGACCGCGGCGCGAACGTGCTGACGATGTCGTACGAACCCGGATCCACCTTCAAGGCGATCACGGCCGCCACACTTCTCGATCAGGGGGCCGTGACACCGCTGACCGAAGTGCGCGCATCCGGCTACGAGCAGTTCCCGAACGGCGCGGCCGTCGGCGACAGCTTCAACCACGAGGAATACCGCTACACGGTTGCGGGCGCCCTCATCGATTCATCGAACGTGGCGTTGTCCAAGCTGGGCGCGCTGGTGTCGGATGAGACGCGGCACGACTACCTCCAGAAGTTCGGCATCGGCGAGAAGACGCCGATCAACTTCGCCGGGGAACCGAGCGGTGTGCTCCACCCCGCGGATCAGTGGGACAACCAGACGCACTATGCGACGACGTTCGGCCACGGGTTCACCGTCACGATGCCGCAGGTCGTCAGCGCGTTTCAGACCCTCGCGAATGGGGGCGTGCGCACGCCGATCCACATCGTCGATGGCTGCACCGACACCGACGGTGGCGCCACCAAGCCGGATCTGCCGGACGAGGCACGCGTCATCAGCGAGGACGCGGCCGCCCAGACGGTGCGCATGCTCGAAGACGTCGCGAACCAGGGCTATCTCGCCGACCAGATCGAGGTGCCGGGCTATCGTCTCGCGATCAAGACCGGAACCTCGCAGAAGGCGGACGGCAACGGCCGCTACAAGGCGGGCATCTACACCACGAGCATGGTGGGCGTCGCGCCGGCTGACGATCCGAAGTATGTGGTGATGGTCAGACTCGACGAGCCGCGTAGAGTAACGTCGTCCGCGGCGACGGCTCCGGCCTTCCAGAAGGCGATGACGCAGGTGCTCAAGACCTACCGAGTGCAGCCGTCCGAGGAGCAGTACGACCCGTTGCCCAAGTTTGTGGAATGACGCGCGCCGCGAGAAGGATTCAGAAAAACGCATGATCGCTCTCACACTCGCCGACATCGCCTCCGCAATCGGCGGCGAGGTGTTCACCGACGGCGATGACGCGACGCATACCGTCTCGGGCCCTGTCGACACGGATTCGCGCAACATCGTCGAGGGCGGCATCTTTGTCGCCCGGCCCGGCGAGCACGCTGACGGTCATGACTTCATCGACGACGCGGTGCGCAACGGTGCGCATCTGGCGATCGTCGAACGGCGCGTCGAGGCCGAGATCGCGCAGATCGTCGTGCCGGATGCCACGGCGGCGCTGGCGGATCTCGCGCGGGACGTCGTGGGCCGCGTCCGCGCGCACGGCCAGCTGCGCATCGTCGGCATCACGGGATCCAACGGCAAGACGACGACGAAGAACATGCTCCGCGCGATCCTCGAGCCGGAGGGCGAGACGGTCGCGCCGGTCGCATCGTTCAACAACGCCGTGGGCGCGCCGCTCACGATGCTGCGCGTCACCGACGAGACGAAGTTCCTCATCTGCGAGTTCGGCGCGGACGCGGCCGGGCAGATCGCCCTCCTCGCCGGGCTCGTGACACCCGACGTCGGCGTCGTCCTGATGGTCGGTCTCTCACACGCGGGCGGCTTCGGCGGCATCGATCAGACCGCGCTCGCGAAGCGCGAGCTCGTCGAACAGCTCCGGCCGGGTGGCGTCGCCGTCCTCAACGTCGACGACGCGCGGGTAGCCGCGATGGCTGACGCCGCCGGCGACCGCGGAATCGAAGTGCGGTGGTTCGGGGATTCGGACCGCGCCCATGTCCGCGCACTCGACGTGTCGGTGAGCGCGTCGGGAACCGATGTCGTGCTCGACGTCGATGGCGATCGGATCCCGATGCACCTGCAGGTGCTCGGCGCGCACCACGGGAAGAACGCGCAGGCCGCACTTGGCGCCGCGCTCGCTCTCGGTGTCGACGCGCGTGATGCGGTGCGCCGACTCGAGGCGGTCGAGATGGCCGAGCGGTGGCGCATGCAGGTGATGGGATCCGAGCGGGTCACGATCATCAACGACGCGTATAACGCGAGCCCCGACGCCATGCAGGCCGCCCTGCGCACCCTCGCGCAGATCACCGGACCGGACGAGCGCATGGTCGCCGTGCTCGGAGCGATGAGCGAGTTGGGGGAGCGGAACGTCGAGGAACACGGCCGGATCGGTCTGCTCGCGGTGCGCCTGCGCATCCCCCGAATCGTCGTCGTCGGTGCCGAGGCGCGCCCGCTGTTCCTGTCTGCCGTCGCCGAGGGCAGCTGGAATGACGAGGCCGTCTTCTTCGAGACCGCCGACGAGGCGTACGACTACCTCGCGGGCGAACTGCGCGACGGCGACCGGGTGCTCGTGAAGTCCTCGAACGCGGCCGGGCTCCGGCATCTCGGCGATCGTCTGGGAGACTTGTTCACGTGAGATCACTTCTGGCAGCCGCGGCGATCTCGCTCGCATTCACTCTTCTGCTCACCCCCGTCTTCTTCCGGCTGTTCCGGAAATGGGGGTGGGGTCAGGTCATCCGTACTGACAGCGTGGGCTACAACGCACCCAAGCACGAGATGAAGCGCGGCACGCTCACGATGGGCGGCGTCATCTTCATCCTCGGCACGACGGTGGGCTACGTCACCGGCACCTACGCCGGAGGAAATCCCCCCACACTGTCGGGCTGGCTCGTCATCTGGGCGATGCTCGGATTCGGCACGGTCGGCTTCATCGATGACTTCCTCAAGGTCAAGATGCAGCACTACGGCGGGCTCAGCGGCTGGCGGAAGATCGTCGGCCAGGTGCTCGTGATGGTGCCGTTCGGCATCGCGGCGCTGAACTTTCCGAATGCGTACGACCTGACGCCGGCCACGGCGAACATCTCGTTCATCCGAGACATCGACGTGCTCACCTTCACGGCGCTCGGTCCGGTCTTCGGGTGGCTGCTGTACCTCGCGTGGCTTTCGCTGCTCGGCACGGGTTTCAGCAACTCCGTCAATCTCTCCGACGGTCTCGACGGCCTTGCCGCCGGCGCGGGGATCCTCGTGGTCGGCGCGTACAGCCTCATCGCCTTCTGGCAGTTCAACCAGGCGTGCGTCGGCGCCGGAACCTCGCCGGACAATCTCGCGGCCTGCTACCAGGTGCGCGACCCGCTCGATCTCGCGATCGTGTCCGCCTCGTTCGTCGGATCCCTCGTCGGCTTCCTCTGGTGGAACGCCCCCAAGGCGAAGGTCTTCATGGGCGACACCGGATCGATGGCGATCGGCGGCGTCATCGCCGCGATGGCGATCCTCACCCGCACCGAGATCCTCGGCGTGATCATCGCGGGGCTGTTCGTGATGTCGAGCGGATCCGTCATTCTGCAGCGGCTGTACTTCAAGCTCACCCGCGGCAAACGACTGTTCCTCAACAGCCCACTCCATCACCACTTCGAATTCCGCGGCTGGTCCGAGACAACCATCGTCGTGCGGTTCTGGATCATCGCGGGCCTGTTCGCCATCACGGGCGTGGGAATGCTGTACGTCGAATGGCTCTCGCGGATATGAGTGAGCGGCTCGACACGCTCACCAGCTGGCACGCCGACTGGGCGGGCCTGCGCGTCGTGGTCGCGGGCCTCGATCAGACCGCGTTCTCGGTCGTCGACACCCTCGCCGAGCTCGGCTGCGACGTCCTCGTCGCGGCGCCGGGTCCCCCCGAGGAGCTCGCGCGACTCGTGGACGTCGTCGGTGCATCGCTCGAGACTGATGTGCGGGCGGCTTCCTCTTTCGCGCCGGACGTCGTGATCGCGCCGACCACCGCCGACGACACGCACCCGGTCGTCGCCGGGGCGCGCGAGAACGGCATCGCCGTCTGGGGGGACGTCGAGGTTGCGTGGCGCGTCCGCGACAAGATCGTGCGCGCCGATGGCGAGAGCGCCGACTGGCTGCTCGTCGCGGGATCCGACGGAACCGACGAGATCGCGCACCTCGCCGCCACGATGCTCGTGACCGCGGGCGTCCGCGCCGCGCCGTGCGGCGGATCCGTGCCGATCCTCGATGCCGTGCGCGACCCCGCGGGCTTCGACGCACTCGTCGTCGACCTGTCAGCTGCGCAGCTTGCGCTCATGGCCCCCATCACGGGCGTGGGCGCGCCCGTTCCGCACTCCGCGGCATGCGTGCACGCCGACGAGGAAACCGCGCTCGACGTCGTGTTCCGGCACGCGCGCGTCGCGTGCGTCTACGGCGCAGCGGACGAGCGCACGCTGCGGATGGTCGAGGACGCGGATGTGACCGACGGCGCCCGTGCGATCGGGGTCCGGCTCGGCACTCCCGGGCTCAGCGAACTCGGCGTCGTCGAGGGGATCCTCGCCGACCGGGCATTCGTCGCGGATCGCCGCACCTCGGCGGCCGAGCTCGCCACGGTCGACGTCCTTGCCGAACGCGGACTCGCCGAACCGCGCGCCGTCGAACGCGTCCTCGCGGCGGCTGCGCTCGCGCGCGCCGCGGGCGCCGAACCGGCGCATGTCGCGCAGGCACTCAGCGGCGCCGCGCACTGAGCGCCCCCCGAGTGTTCGCGCGACACGCGCCGCGCGTGCCGCGGTTCCATGCGCCTCCCGCCCAAACTGAGGGTGGCTGCCGCGTGCGCGGCACGGATCGAGAGGGTGGCTCATGACGCAGACCGAGCGAGCGTCGTCGACGGGATCGCGTCCCCTCGCGGCACGCATCGCGCTCGGCCGTTCGATTGGGCCGGTGCCCCTGGAGTTCCTCCTCGTCGCTTCCTCCGCGATGCTGCTGACGGCATTCGGCATCGTGATGGTGTTCTCAGCCACGACCGTTGAGTCGCTCACGCAGAGTGGGAGCCCGTTCAACGACGGCATCAGTCACCTCATCTACGCCGCCGTCGGCCTGCCGATGATGTTCGTGATGAGCCGCTTCAGCGTGCGCTGGCTGCAGCGCATCGCGTGGCCCGTGCTCGTTCTCGGCATCGCTCTGCAGCTGCTGGTGTTCACGCCGCTCGGCCACGAGTACGGCGGTAACCGCAACTGGCTCTTCATCGGCGGTATGACGATCCAGCCGAGCGAGTTCCTCAAGGTCGCTCTCGTGCTGTGGATCGCGTTCATCCTGCATCGCAAGAGCGCCGTGCTCACGCGCTTCTGGCAGTTCGCCATTCCGATCCTTCCCGGCGTCGCCTTCGCGATCGCGACGGTGCTCGGTGGCAGAGACCTCGGCACCGCGACGATCATGGCGATGCTCGCCCTCGGCACCCTGTTCTTCGCCGGGGTGCGGCTCCGGTTCCTCATGCCGATCGTGCTCCTCGGCGCCGCAGGGGTCGCGGCGCTGGCGATCTTCAGTGAGAACCGCATGAAGCGGATCCTGTCGGTGTTCGACCCGAACTGCGACCCGACGGCGGAGTGCTTCCAGCCGTACCACGCGCTGTGGGGACTCGCGGGCGGCGGGCTGCTGGGACGCGGCCTCGGCAACTCCCGTGAGAAGTACAACTGGCTGCCCGCGGCGGCCGATGACTACATCTTCGCCATCGTCGGTGAAGAGCTCGGGACGCTCGGCTGCCTCGTGGTCCTCGCACTGTTCGCCGTCCTCGCCGTCGGGATCTTCCGCATCGTGCGGCGGACCGACGACATCTTCGTGCGCGCCGCCGCCGGCGGCATCGGCGTGTGGATCGCGGGTCAGGCGCTCGTCAACATCGGCGTCGTCCTCCGCGTGCTCCCCGCCCTCGGGGTGCCGCTTCCATTCCTCTCGGCCGGCGGATCCTCGCTCATCGCGGTGCTCATCGCCTGCGGCGTGCTGCTCGCGCTCGCTCGCACGCTGCCGGACGGCAAAGCGCCTGTCGGGGCCGTTCCCTCACGCTCGGCGTCGTAAGATCGTTCGGTGACGACGTACCTTCTCGCCGGCGGAGGCACTGCCGGACACGTGAACCCGATGCTCGCCGTCGCGGATGGGCTCCGGGAGCGCCACCCCGATGACGAGGTCCTCATTCTCGGCACGGCCGAGGGCCTCGAGTCACGACTCGTCCCCGCCCGCGGGTATGAGCTGCTCATCGTTCCGAAGGTGCCGTTTCCCCGCCGCCCTGACGCGGACGCGATCCGCTTCCCGTCGCGGTTCTCGCGCGCGGTGAAGATGGTGCGCGGCTACCTGCGCGACCGCGGCGTCGACGTCGTCCTCGGAGTGGGGGGCTACGCCGCGGCGCCCGCCTACATCGCCGCGAAGCGCGAACGGATCCCCGCGGTCGTGCACGAGGCCAACGCGCGCCCCGGTCTCGCGAACGTGCTCGGCGCACGGTCCGCCGCCGCCGTCGGCGTCGCCTTTGCCGGGACGCCGCTCAAGCGCTCCGACGTCGTCGGGATGCCGCTTCGCACCGAGATCGTCGAGCTCGACCGCGACGCGACACGAGCGGAGGCCGCGCAGCACTTCGGTCTCGACCCCGACCGGCCGGTCCTCCTCGCCTTCGGCGGATCCCTCGGGGCCCGACGCATCAACGAGACGCTCGCCGGATCCTGGCGCGACATCGTCGACGCGGGGTGGCAGGTGCTGCACGCGACGGGGGAGAAGAACGACACCCCAACGTCCCCCGACGCGAGTTACGTGGCCGTGCCCTATCTGGATCGCATGGACCTCGCCTTCGCGCTCGCCGACCTCGTCGTTGCGCGGGCGGGCGCGTCCACGGTCTCGGAGATCTCGGCGCTGTCGATTCCCGCGATCTACATCCCGTACCCCGTGGGCAACGGCGAACAGCGGCTCAATGCCGCCTCGGCTGTGGACCGCGGGGCGGCGCGCCTCATCGACGACGCCGAGTTCACGCCCGAGCGCGTGCGCAGCGAGATCGTGTCCCTCCTCGCCGACGACGACGCCCTCGCGCGGATGCGCGCCGCCGCCGAGGTCGAGGGCACGCGCCACGGCACCGAGAACGTCATCGCGCACCTGGATCGTGCCCTGCAGAAGGAGCGCCCATGATCACGCCCGACCTCACCGTTCCGATCCCCGAGACGATCGGATCCGTCCATTTCGTCGGCATCGGCGGCTCCGGCATCTCGGGCATCGCTCGGATGTTCCTCGGCGCCGGCATCCCCGTGTCCGGATCCGACCGTGCGGAAAGCCCGGCGACGCGTGAGCTCGCGGCACTCGGCGCGACCGTCTCGATCGGTCACGACGCGGCGAACCTCGGCGAGGTCGACGCGCTCGTCTATACGGGGGCGATCTGGCCCGAGAACCCCGAGTACCTCGCCGCGGCAGAACGCGGGATCCCCCGGCTTCACCGCTCGCAGGCACTGAAGTACCTCATCTCCGGTCGCCGGCTCGTCTCTGTCGCCGGTGCGCACGGGAAGACCACCACCACCGGGATGATCGTGACCGGACTCGATGTCCTCGACGTCGATCCGAGCTTCGTCTCGGGTGGTGTCATCCAGCAGTACGGCGTCTCGAGCCGGGCGGGAACCGACAGCCTCTTCGTTGTCGAAGCCGACGAGTCCGACGGATCCTTCCTCATCTACGACACGTCGGTGGCCCTCATCACCAACGTGGACGCGGACCACCTCGATCACTACGGATCCCACGAGGCGTTCGACGACGCGTTCGTCGCCTTCGCCGACGCCGCGCGCGAGGCCGTTGTCATCTCGGCCGACGACCCGGGCGCGCGGCGCGTGCATGCTCGCCTGCGACACGAGCGCGTCATCACGTTCGGCGAGGCGCCCGACGCCGACGTGCGTGTCCAGCGCGCGCCCGACGGATCCGTGGTGCTCACGGCTGGCGGCGAGAGCGCGCGCCTCGAGATGCGGGTGCCCGGCCGCCACAATCTCCTCAATGCCGCGGCCGCCGTGGCGGTGCTCGTCGCGCTCGGCCAGGACGTCGTCGCAGCCGCCAGCGCGGTGGCGACGTTCGGCGGCACGGTCCGGCGCTTCGAGCTGCACGGCACGCGTCGCGGCGTCAGCGTCTACGACGACTATGCGCACCATCCCACCGAGGTCGCGGCGGCGCTGGAGGCCGCGCGCAGCGTCGTGGGTAACGGGCGGCTCATCGCGCTGCACCAGCCGCACACCTATTCGCGTACGCAGCTGATGGCCGCGGAGTTCGCCCGGGTGCTCGAGACGTACGCCGACCACTCCGTCGTGCTGGACGTCTATGGCGCGCGCGAAGACCCGATCCCCGGGGTCACGGGCGAACTCGTCGAGCGCGCTTTCGCGGATCCGAACAACGTCTCGTACGTGCCCGACTGGCAGACCGCCGCCGAGCGCGCCGCGCACGTCGCGCGCGACGGCGACTTCATCATCACGCTCGGCTGCGGAAACGTGAACCTCATCGTCCCGCAGGTGATGGGCGCGCTCGAGCAAGGCGAGTGACGTGAAGCGCCCCGGCCCCCTTCCTCCGCCGCGTCGGTCACAGCCTGATCAGAACGCCGAACCCGACCTGGACGGCGACGGGACAGGCGCCGAGCGCGGCCGCAACCGGCTTGCGTCGGTGCTGCCCTTCGGGCGCCGCGCCGCCGAAGCGGACGACGTCGAGGATCCGGCAGCGGAAGCCGGAGAGGACCACGTCGCGCCGGGATCGGGCGCCGTCGGGAGCGGACGCTTCGGGATCTGGCGTGCAGGCCGGCGTCGTCGCCGCGCGGAGCGTGCAGAGGTGCGCCGGTTCACGGTGCGGTCGCGTCGTCGGCGGGTCATCTGGCTCAGCTCGATCGGTGCGGTCGTGCTGCTGGCCGTCGGGACGATCGGCGCCGCCTACAGCCCGCTTTTCGCCGTGCAGCGCATCGACGTCGTGGGTGCGCAGGACGTCGATCCCGCCGCGATCCAAGAAGCCATCTCCGACCAGGTCGATCGCCCGATGCCGCTCATCGACCACGACGAGATCCATGCGGCGCTCACGTCTTTTCCCCGCATCGAGTCGTACGCGGTCGAAGTTCAGCCACCGCACGATCTCGTCGTGCGCATCGTCGAGCGCACGGCCGTCGCGGTCTTCGCGACCGACGCGGGATTCACGACAGTGGATGCGGCCGGCGTCGCGCTCGACACCACAGAGGAACACCCCGAAGGACTGCCGCTCGCGGAGGTGGAATCCGGACCGGACTCCGATGCGTTCCGCGCCGCGGGCCAGGTGCTGCGCTCGCTTCCCTCCGACATGGCGGAGCGTGTCACGGCGGTGCGCGCGACCTCGCGCGAAGACATCGCATTCGACCTCCCGGACGGCGGGGGCGTGACGATCGTGTGGGGAAGCGCCGGCGAGACGAGCGAGAAGGTCGCGACGCTGACCGCGGCGTTCGAGGCGACTCCTCCCGACCAGGCGTCGAGCTACGACGTCTCATCGACGGGCGTTCTCGTCGTCGAGTGATTTTTCGACACGCCCCGCGTGTTTGCGCGTCTGTCGGCTACCGGCCACGTAGCGTCAGAGACGAGCAAAGTATATGCCGGTGAATACTTTAACCTTGTGGTTGACGTTTAAGGTTCGAGGTTTTCCGGTTGCAGCCCAGGTTCCGTCGATGGAGGCAGCATGAGCCAGAACCAGAACTACCTCGCCGTGATCAAGGTCGTCGGCGTCGGTGGTGGCGGCGTCAACGCCGTCAACCGCATGATCGAGCTCGGGCTGCGCGGCGTCGAGTTCATCGCGATCAACACAGACGCGCAGGCGCTGCTGATGAGCGACGCTGACGTCAAGCTCGACGTCGGGCGCGATCTCACGCGCGGCCTCGGCGCCGGTGCCGACCCCGAGGTGGGTCGACGCGCGGCAGAGGACCATCAGGAAGAGATCGAGCAGGCTCTCGCCGGTGCGGACATGGTGTTCGTGACGGCGGGCGAAGGGGGCGGCACGGGCACGGGCGGCGCGCCCGTCGTTGCACGCATCGCCAAGTCGATCGGCGCGCTGACGATCGGCGTCGTGACGAAGCCGTTCTCATTCGAGGGGCGTCGGCGCCAGCAACAGGCCGAGCAGGGCGTCGCCGTGCTCAAGGATGAGGTCGACACGCTCATCGTCGTGCCGAACGACCGCCTGCTCGAGATCAGCGATCGCGGCATCTCGATGGTCGAGGCGTTCGCGACTGCTGACCAGGTGCTTCTCGCCGGTGTTCAGGGCATCACGGACCTGATCACGACCCCGGGTCTGATCAACCTCGACTTCGCAGACGTCAAGAGCGTCATGCAGGGCGCCGGAAGCGCCCTCATGGGTATCGGATCCGCGCGCGGCGCCGATCGGGCGATCAAGGCCGCTGAGCTCGCGGTCGAGTCGCCGCTGCTCGAGGCTTCGATCGAGGGCGCGCACGGCGTGCTGCTGTCGATCCAGGGCGGATCGAACCTCGGCATCTTCGAGATCAACGATGCGGCGCGTCTCGTGCAGGAGGCGGCCCACCCCGAGGCGAACATCATCTTCGGAACGGTCATCGACGACACGCTCGGCGACGAGGTGCGCGTCACCGTGGTCGCGGCCGGTTTCGACGGCGGTGAGCCGCAGGCTCGCGTCGACGTCCCCGCGTTCGGAGCGCGGGCCGAGGAGGCGTCGCGTCCGTCGCTTCCTGGCGACAACCGTCCCGTGGTCGCCGCAACCGAGAGTGCGCCGTCGGGGGAGGAATCGGAGGAGGACGAGAAGGACCGTTCGGTTCCGAGCGTCCCCGCCACGCCGGCGCTGAGCGAGTCGAGCGGATTCGACGACGAAGACATCGACATCCCCGAATTCCTGAAGTGACGACCCTCGCCGACCGACTCGCCGCCGTCGACGGATCCATCGCCGACGCCGCGCGGTCGGCTGGCCGATCGCCGGATGAGATCACGCGCATCGTGGTGACGAAGTTTCACCCCGCGTCGCTCGTCCGCGAGCTCGTGGAGCTCGGCGTGCAGGACGTCGCCGAGAATCGGCAACAGGAGTTCACGGCGAAGTCCGACGAGCTCGCCGAACTGACGCAGTTGCGTTGGCACTTCGTGGGGCAGCTGCAGTCGAAGAAGGCGAAGACGGTGCGGCGGTCGGCTGCGGCCGTGCACTCGGTCGATCGCGAGAAGGTCGTCGCGGCACTCGACGTGCCCGAGGCGGAGCCGCTCGATGTCCTCGTGCAGATCAACCTCACCGACGATCCGAACCGCGGCGGCGTCGCGCGCGACGATGCCACGCGCCTCGCGGAGACCATCGTCCAGACTGCCTCGCTGCGCCTTCGCGGCGTCATGGCCGTGGCTCCCCTCGGTGAGGAGCCCGGGCCAGCATTCGAGAGGCTCGCACGGTGCGCCGACGAGGTGCGTCGCATTGCCTCCTCAGCCACCTGGATGTCCGCCGGGATGTCTCAGGATTTCGCCGAAGCGATCCGTTTCGGCGCGACACACCTGCGGATCGGAACCGCAATCACGGGCCCGAGACCGAACCAGGTTTAGCCTGCACACAAGACGAGCATTCAATCGGAGGACGCCATGGCGAACCCGCTCAAGAAGACGATGGTCTACCTCGGCCTCGCCGACGAAGAGGAATATGTCGAGGAGGGGATGTCGGAGACCCCCGTTCGCTCCTCGCACCGTGAGGAGAATCATGACGACGACAAGCCGGCCCCTGTGACCCCGCTGCGCCGACCCACGGTCGTTCGTCAGCCGGCCGCCGACGCCGTCAACGAGATCGTCACGGTCCATCCGAAGCAGTATCGCGACGCGCAGACGATCGCGGAGCAGTTCCGCGACGGCCTGCCCGTGATCATCAACGTCTCGCAGATGTCCGACGCCGACGCGCGTCGCCTCATCGACTTCGCGAGCGGCCTCTCGATGGGGCTCTACGGTCGCATCGAGCGCGTCACGAGCAAGGTCTTCCTGCTCAGCCCCGAGAACGTCGCGATCTCCGGCGACGGCGGCATCGCGCCCGCCGACGACACTGCGTTCGGTAGCTGACCTGCTCAGCGCACACATCGCTCGTCGCGCCCGGTGCTCCGTTTCGGTAGCACCGGGCCTTCTCGCGTAGGCTGAACTCTCGTGGCTGTCATCGGGTTCGTCGCGTCGATCCTGCACCTGCTCGTATCCCTGTACGTGGTGGTGCTGTTCGCGCGTCTCATCCTGGAATTTATCCCGCTGTTCAACCGCGAGTGGCGGCCACGGGGGACGATGCTCGTCATCTGCGAGCTGGTCTACACGATCACGGATCCGCCGATCAACTTCTTTCGGCGCCACATCCGGCCGATCCGAATCGGCCCGATCGCGATAGACGTCGGGTTCGCGCTCACGCTGCTGATCTGCTTCGTCTTGTCGTGGATTCTGCAGGCAATCGCGATCATCTACTGAAGTATCATGAGGACCACCACCGAGAGAGGGGTCAGGATATGGCATTGACGCCGGAAGACGTCGTTACGAAACAGTTCCAGCACGTCCGTTTCAAGGAGGGCTTTGACCCGGACGAGGTGGACGATTTCCTGGACGAGATCGTCGTCGAGTGGCGCAAGACGATCGAGGAGAACGAGCAGCTGAAGGCGCGCATCGCGGAGCTCGAGGCCGGCGGCGCTGATGCCCCCGCCGCTGAGCAGACCGCTGCAGCGCCCGCTGAGGCCACCTCGGTTGAGCAGCCCGAGGCAGCAGCTGCCGAGGAGCTGCCCGCTGAGCCCGGTGTCACGTCGACGGCGTCGACGGCGGCTGGCATCATCGCGCGTGCCGAGCGCCTCCACGATGAGCATGTCTCGGAGGGTCAGGCGACGGCGAAGAGCCTCGTCGACGACGCCGAGGCGAAGGCGTCGAGCATCGTCGCGGCCGCCGAGGCGAAGCAGCGCGAGATCTCGCAGAAGCTCGACAGCGAGCGGAAGAGCCTCGAGGGCCGGATCACGGAGCTGCGCCAGTTTGAGCGCGATTACCGCCAGCAGCTGCGTGGCTACTTCGAGCAGAAGCTCGCCGACCTCGACGCTCCGGAGTCGGGATCGGGCAAGGCTCCCGCCTCGACGGTCGGTCTCTGAGCGCGTCCACGTGAAGGGACGACCTCCGCTGCGAGGCCTGGCGGCCGGCATCGTCATCGCGATTCTCGCGATCACGGTGCTGGCCGCCGACCAGTTGAGCAAGCAATACGCGCTGGCTCATCTCACGGAGGGCGAGCCGGTGCCCGTCATCGGCGACGCTCTGCAGTGGCTGCTCGTGTTCAACCCGGGCGCTGCCTTCTCGATGGGAGAGGGCGTCACGTGGGTCTTCACGATCGCGCTCGCCCTCGTTGCGGCCGCCATCGTGTTCCTCGCGATCACACGCGTGCGCTCCCGCCTCTGGACGGTCGTACTGGGCCTGCTGCTGGGTGGAGTGCTCGGTAACCTCACCGACCGGCTGCTGCGCGACCCCGGTTTCGCCGAGGGACACGTCGTCGACTTCATCCTCACGCCGTGGATGTGGTTCTGGACGACGCCGGCGATCTACAACGTGGCCGACATCTTCATCGTCGGCGGAATGATATCGGTGGCCCTGCTCGTCGTCACCGGACTCAACTTCGACGGTACCCGCGGTGAGCGGCCCGCGGAGGATGCTGCTGCCGGCGCAGGCGCAGATGCCGGCGCCGACGCAGATGCCGGCTCAGGCGCAGACGCCGACGATCGCAATGACGGCCGTCTCGAGGAGTCTGACGACGAATCTGAGACGAGGGGCGATGACGACCCGTCAGGCGCTGCGGCCGACGGAACGTCGTCGCCGGAGGGAACGGAAGCGGCCCTCGACGCGACGAAGAGCCTGAGCGACGAGGCGGGGGAGCGGGAGACGCGTTCCGGTGCCTGAGTCGCGCCGCCTGCCGGTTCCCGATGGCCTCGACGGAGCCCGTGTCGACGCCGCACTCGCCAAGATGCTCGGCTTCTCGCGCACGTTCGCGGCCGAGGTCGCGGCAGCCGGTGGCGTGCGCATCGACGGCGCCGCCGCAGGGAAGTCTGACCGCGTGATGGCCGGATCCGTGATCGACGTCGAATGGGCGCCGAAGGCCGAACCGACGGTGGTCGCCGCCGAGGTGCCCGGCTTCGGGATCGTCTACGAGGACGCGCACTTCGTCGTCGTCGACAAGCCTGTGGGCGTCGCGGCGCATCCGTCGCCGGGCTGGGACGGCCCGACCGTGCCCGGCGCACTGCTCGCGAGCGGAATCGAGCTGTCCACGAGTGGCGCGGCGGAGCGCCAGGGCATCGTCCACCGGTTGGACGTCGGCACGAGCGGCCTCATGGTCGTGGCGAAGAGCGAGCACGCCTACACGGTGCTCAAGCGGGCGTTCAAAGAGCGCACCGTCGACAAGATCTACCATGCGGTTGCGCAGGGGCACCCGGATCCGTTCTCGGGCACGATCGACGCGCCCATCGGCCGCCATCCGAGCCACTCCTGGAAGTTCGCCGTCACGTCCGACGGCAAGGACTCCGTGACGCACTACGAGACGATCGAGGCGTTTCCCCGCGCGACGCTCATCGAGGTGCACCTCGAGACGGGCCGCACCCACCAGATCCGCGTGCACATGGCCGCCCACCGGCACCCGCTCGTCGGGGACCCGCTGTACGGGGCCGACCCGACGCTCGCCGAGCGTCTCGGCCTCACGCGCCAGTGGCTGCACGCGCACCGGCTCGCGTTCGATCACCCGGCCACGGGGGAGCGCGTCGAGTTCACGTCGCCGTATCCGGACGACCTGCAGCACGCCTACGAGTTGCTGGAAGACGGTCTCTTCTGAGGCACTGAAGGTGCTGACGGCTCGCTCGAGCGCACGAGATGTGCGTTGCGCTGACGGATCAGACGCCGCATGTACGGCAGCAGGATCATCGCCTCGGTCGACCGGGGCAGGATGGGCGACGCGAGGTGGACGATGTCCACCATCTCGGTGTGGCCCTGGCGCCACGTGAACTCGTGTTCATGGCGGAAGCTCTGGAACGGACCGGTCGTCTGTTCGTCGACGAAACGCCGGTAGGGATCGAGCTCGGTAATGCGGCTGGTCATCTCGAACCAGAGGCCGAAGTGGCGTGCCCGCCACGTCACCGTCTCATCAAGCCCGTTCAGCCCGGAGACGACGCCAGCGACGGCGCGTTCCGACGAGCGCCGCATCGACGCGAGGTGCACATCGATGCTCAGCGAGTTCGTCCACACGGCTTCGAGGGGTGCATCGATGACGGTGCGTTCGATGAAGGTCCGTGTCATGAGCCGTGCCCGTTGATGACGACGCCGGTGACAGAGACGGGCCGATGCATGACAGCAGTCTAGATCTCTGGCTGTTGGGCAGCGTCCCGGCGCAGTGCGCGGCCCGGGCTGCGAGAGCGACGCGCAGAGGCCGAGAGACGCAGACCCCGAGCGACGCGCGCCGAGAGACCATGGGGCGCGCGATGACGGCGCCGGCATTCGTGATGACGTGCCTGGACGTGTGCTAACCGGTGGGAATCGGCAGTTGCAGTGGGGGAGTCTCGTGGCGGGAGCGTTGTCGGACCCGTTCTCGCTCGGTGCGCTGGTTTCGCACGGCGCGGAAGATCCCGCGTGGGTCGATCCAGCCTGGCGCCTTCACGTACGGCGTGCCGCCGCGCATCTGAATCTGCCACCCGGACCTTTCGAGCCTGTGATGGTGGGCCCAGCACAACAGCACGCCATTGTCGGTGTGGGTGGGGCCGCTCTGCGCATATTCGGTGACGTGGTGGACCTCGCACCAGGCGGCGGGGATAGAGCAGCCCGGAATGATGCACCCGCCGTCTCGTATGCCGATGGCGCGTCGCTGATGGGCGTTGAAGAGGCGGTCAGGCGCACCGAGACGGACGATGCGTCCGTTTCGATCGAAGACGACTTTCTGCACGGCTCCCGTGCACGCGATGCGATGCGCGAGCGAGGAGGGAACCGGCGCCTGCGTGCGGTCGATGATGGCGGTGCCGCCGTCGAGGTCCCCGACCGCCGTGCTGATCTGCAGAGTCGGGGCGGCGCCACCGAGCGACGGAGTGTCCGTCGCGGCCGCCGCCGCCTGGATGATCGAGACGAGCACATCGTGACGCTTTTGCGGCGCCGTGCGCGGGTCGTGGACCTGTTCGTCGTCGGTCCACGCGGCGCTGGCGGGGGCGTCCTCAGGTGACGTGCGAAAGCGAGTGGTGGACCCGTTGTGGGCGTCGAAGAGCAGCTGAAGGCCGGCGGCGGCCTCGGGGACGAGATTGCCGGCGACAGGGACCAATCCGTCACGCGTCCGACCGAGGTTGAGGCCGCGGAAGCGCTCGGCGTACTCCGCGTCTGGTTCGATGCCGTCGCGCGCGAGAAAGGTGGACCAGGTGTCGACGATGACGCGGAACTCGTCGAACGTTTCCGGCAGCACGCCATCGGCGGGAACTTCGGCCGCGTCGTCCGCGGGCGCTCCGTCGATGCCGGTTGTGACGGCGCGGATGATCTCCTGTTCGGCGATCGTCGTCTCCTCGGGGGAGGTGTGGCCACGATGCCGGAGGCGGGTGAACTCATCGGTCAGGTAACAGGCCGCGTCCATGCTGAGCTTTCCCGCGCGGAAGGCGTCTGACACTTCAGGGAAGCGGGCGGGCTGAATGTGCCCGGTCAGTGTGGTGTGCGTTCGGGTGTGACGGTCGAGGCGCACGCGTTGCCGCAGCGTCTTCACGGACGCCCGCGTCGTCCTCTCGAGCAGCTCGACGGCGTTGCCGCAGCCGTATCTCGAAGACAGTCGATCGTCATCGGTGGGCCCCACCAGCTCTTGACCCGATCGAACATCGACCTCGCCGGCGATCCGCGTTCGTAACGCGTCGACGTGGCGGCCGAGCGCTTCGGCGCCCCGAGCGAGTGCGACCAGATCCTCGTCCGTCACCATCGCGACGCGGTCGGCCACCTCACGCAGCATGGCCGCGGCGGTGGCGACGCGCGTCCGCTCCACGTGCGACGGGTGGACGAGGGTGAACATGATTCATATGGTAGAACAAAGGTACGAATACAACAAGAGAAGTCGGGAATTAAGTCGAACAAAGATTCGGATCATGAGCGGCGCGAGCCGATTCCTGCACAAGTCTCGCGGCGGATCGATAGATGCTCAGACACGCCGCCTCCCGCGTCGGGGGTCGAATCTAGACTGGCCTCATGGCATCCGACTCCTTCGTGCATCTTCATGTCCACAGTGAGTACTCGATGTTGGATGGGGCGGCGAAACTCGTCGACATGACGAAGGCCGCAGCCGAGATGAAGATGCCTGCGATCGCCGTGACCGACCACGGCAACAACTACGCGTCGTTCGAGTTCTACAACGCCGCGAAGGCACAGGGCGTGAAGCCGATCATCGGCCTTGAGGCCTACGTGACGCCGGGCACGCACCGGTCCGACCGCACGCGCGTGGCGTGGGGCACGTCGGAGCAGAAGCGTGATGACGTCTCGGGGTCTGGTGCCTATACGCACATGACGATGTGGGCCGAGAACACGGCGGGGATGCACAATCTGTTCCGACTCAGCTCGCGCGCGAGCATGGAGGGCTACTACTTCAAGCCCCGCATGGACCGCGAGCTGCTGCAGACGTACTCGAAGGGTCTCATCGCGACGACAGGGTGCCCCTCGGGCGAGATCCAGACGCGGCTCCGTCTCGGGCAGTACGACGCCGCGCGGGAGGCCGCCGCGGAGTTCCAGGACATCTTCGGCAAGGACAACTACTTCTGCGAGCTCATGGATCACGGGCTCGACATCGAGCGACGCGTCCGTGAAGATCTGCTGAAGATCTCGAAGGATCTGCAGATTCCGCTCGTGGCCACGAACGACTCTCATTACACGCACCAGCACGACGCGCATGCGCACGAGGCGCTGCTCTGCGTGCAGTCCGGGTCGACGATGGACGATCCGAACCGCTTCAAGTTCAACGGCGACGGGTACTACATCAAGACGGCGGCCGAGATGCGCGACCTGTTCCGCGATCTGCCAGAGGCGTGTGACAACACGCTGCTGATCGCCGAGCGGTGCGAGGTCGAGTTCGACACCGACGTGAACTACATGCCGCGATTCCCCGTACCGGAGGGCGAGACCGAGGAGAGCTGGTTCGTCAAGGAAGTCGAGAAGGGGCTGCACTACCGGTACCCGAACGGCATCTCCGACGAGGTGCGCGAGCGAGCCGAGTACGAAATGGGCATCATCGCGCAGATGAAGTTCCCGGGCTACTTCCTCGTCGTCGCCGACTTCATCAACTGGTCCAAGGACAACGGGATCCGCGTGGGCCCGGGACGAGGATCGGGTGCGGGGTCGATGGTCGCGTACGCGATGCGCATCACCGACCTCGACCCCATCGAGCACGGCCTCATCTTCGAGCGCTTCCTCAACCCGGATCGCGTCTCAATGCCCGACTTCGACGTCGACTTCGATGATCGGCGCCGTGCCGAGGTGATCGACTACGTCACCGAGAAGTACGGCGACGAGCGCGTCGCGATGATCGTCACGTACGGCACCATCAAGTCGAAGCAGGCGCTGAAGGATGCGTCCCGCGTGCTCGGCTTCCCCTTCAGCATGGGAGAGCGCCTCACGAAGGCGATGCCGCCGCCCGTCATGGCGAAGGACATGCCGCTCGACGGCATGTTCGATCGCGACCACCCGCGCTATAAGGAAGCCAGCGAGTTCCGCTCGCTGCTCGAGACGGATCCCGAGGCGCGCACGGTCTACGACCGCGCGGTCGGGCTCGAGGGACTCAAGCGGCAGTGGGGCGTCCACGCGGCGGGCGTCATCATGTCGTCCGATCCGCTCATCGACATCATCCCGCTCATGAAGCGTGACCAGGACGGCCAGATCGTCACGCAGTTCGATTACCCGGCGTGTGAGTCGCTCGGCCTGATCAAGATGGACTTCTTGGGCCTGAGGAACCTCACGATCATCTCGGATGCTCTCGACAACATTCGGACCAACCGCGGTGAGGAGCTCGATCTCGAGACGCTCGAGCTCGGTGACCGCAAGGCGTACGAACTCCTCGCGCGTGGTGACACGCTCGGAGTCTTCCAGCTCGACGGTGGACCGATGCGCTCGCTGTTGCGCCTCATGAAGCCTGACAATTTCGAGGACATCTCGGCCGTCATCGCGCTCTACCGTCCCGGCCCGATGGGTGCGAACTCGCATACGAACTACGCGCTGCGAAAGAACGGCGAACAGAAGATCACGCCGATCCACCCGGAGCTCGAGGAGCCGCTCGCCGACATCCTCGACACCACCTACGGCCTGATCATCTACCAGGAGCAGGTGATGGCGATCGCGCAGCGGGTGGCGGGGTTCAGTCTCGGACAGGCCGACATCCTGCGCCGTGCGATGGGCAAGAAGAAGAAGTCCGAACTCGACAAGCAGTACGTCGGCTTCGCGGGAGGTATGACGGAGAACGGATTCTCTCAGGGCGCGATCACGGCGCTGTGGGAGATCCTTCTGCCTTTCTCGGACTACGCGTTCAACAAGGCGCACTCGGCGGCGTACGGCATGGTGTCGTATTGGACGGCCTATCTCAAGGCGCACTACCCGGCCGAGTACATGGCGGCCCTGCTCACGAGCGTCGGCGACTCGCGCGACAAGCTCGCGATGTACCTCAACGAATGCCGGCGCATGGGGATCCGCGTGCTGCCGCCCGATGTCAGCGAGTCGATCGAGTTCTTCGCGGCCGTCGGCGACGACATCCGCTTCGGGCTCGGCGCGATCCGCAACGTCGGCCAGAGTGTCGTCGAGGGGATCGTCGAGGCGCGACAGGAGGGTCCGTACACGGGTTTCCACGAATTCCTGAAGCGTGTTCCCGCGCACGTGACCAACAAACGCACGGTCGAGTCGCTCGCCAAGGCGGGCGCCTTCGACACGATGGGATCCACGCGGCGTGCACTCGTAGAGATCCACGAGCAGGCCGTCGAGCAGGCGGTCGGGGACAAGCGCAAGGCCGCCAACGGCGAGGTCGGCTTCGATTTCGACAGTCTGTGGGACCAGCCCGACGAGGTCCAGAAGGTCCCGGACCGCCCGGAATGGACGAAGAAGGACAAGCTGGCGTTTGAACGCGACATGCTGGGGCTCTACGTGTCCGATCACCCGCTCGCGGGACTCGAGGTTCCGCTCGCGAAGCACCGTTCGATGACCATCCGGGATCTCGTGAGTTCGGAAGAGCTCGACGACGGAGACCAGGTCACCATCGCCGGACTCGTGACCACCGCGCAGCACCGCGTCGCGAAGTCGAGTGGCAATCCCTACGGCATGATCACGATCGAAGACTTCGACGGCGAGGTCACCGTGATGTTCATGGGCAAGACCTACACGGAGTTTCAGCCGATCCTGACGCAGGACGCGATTCTGGTCGTGCGAGGGCGCGTTTCGCGCCGAGACGACGGGCTCAATCTGCACGCTCAGTCAGCATTCGCACCGGACCTCGGATCCGCCGACGACACGGGCCTGATCACGCTGCTGATGCCGGAGCAGCGCGCGACCGAGCGCGTCGTCAGCGATCTTGCGGACGTCCTGAAGCGGCATCGCGGCGACACCGAACTGCGCTTGAAGATGCATCGCGGTCGCACGGCCAAGGTCTTCGAGGTGCCGATGCCGGTGAACGTGTCCGCAGAACTGTTCGGCGACCTCAAGGCGCTCCTCGGGCCGCAGTGCCTCGGGTGATGCGGCCTTCAGGGGTGCCGAATGCGCCTACCGCCACATCGCCGTACGATCGTGTGGTGCGAGACATGATGAGGGAGAGGAACCCACAGTGAGCGATCAGAACGCGCGCGGCGCCGCAGGGTACGCGCAGGCTCCGTACGGAGGCGCCGACACGACGGCCGCGCCGCACCGCTTCATCGACCAGGCGTCGTCCGTCTCCGGCGGCGACGAGCGCGGCATCGAACCGCAGGCCGGTCTCGGGCCGTACACGCTGCGCGAGTGGATTGTGATCTTCCTCGGGCTGTCGCTCACCGTGCTGTCCTTCTTCTCAGCGTTTACGCTCGACGTGATCAGCGGTTACACGCCCGTCTGGGCCGTCGGCATCACGTGGCTCGGAGCAGCGTTCCTCCCGCTCGCGGCGGTCCTCCTCATCGGACTTCGACGATTCGTGCCCCGTCTGCAGAACCTCGGGGCGTTGAGCATCGACCAGTTCGCATCGGTCGCATTCGCCGTCGCGGCATTCACCTGGCTGAACCTCGCTCTGATCGTGCTCCAGATCTCCGCGGCGATCGACGACCTGTACCAGCAGTTGGGCGCGGCGTCCGATGCCGTGGACGGGGTGTACGACCTTGCGCAGTCGCCGCTGCGCGTCGGAGTCATCGTGTGGATCGCTCTTGTCGTTGCGCTCGCCGGCGTGTTCTTCACGGTCTTCGCGCGGTTCGTCCCGCCCTTCTCTGCCGATTTCGTCGGCCGCGAGCAGAAGCCGGCACACCCCACGGCGCGTCCGGCGCGCCCGTTGGCGAAGCGTGCGCGGCCGGTCGCGTCGACGACTGCGCCGGCGTGGCCGGCCGCCGCGCACGACGCATCCCAGCCCGCGTACGGCCCGTCGGGGATGGTGCCGTCTTCCGCGCCGGCCCCTGACAGCTCGGCTCCACCCGTGCCACGACCCGACGGCACGGCGTTCGGACAGCCCGCGCCGTACGGCCAGTACGCTCCGTCGTCGTACGGGCAGGAGACGGCGCCCCCGTACGCGCAGGATGCGCCGGCCCCGTACGCGCAGAACGCTCCGGCTCCGTACGCTCAGGATGCGCCAGCCTCGTACGCGCAGGACGCTGCGGCTCCGTACACGCAGGACGCTCGGGGTCCGTACGCGCAGGACGCTCCGGCGTCCGACGGATCGAACGTGCCGCCGACGTCCGGTGCGCCGGCGCCGACCGACCAGCCTCCCGCCGCGGAGATCGCCGACGCGACGCCTCCGGTGGACACGACGGCCGGCGATGCCACCCCGACCTCCCCCTCCGGATCCGCGCAGGTGGCCGAGACGCCTGAGGTCGCGGCCTCCGCCGCCGAGTTCGTGGCTCCGGCTGCTGCCCCGGTCGACGCGGACACGCCGTCCCCGGACGCCACGGAAGCTGCAGGCTCCTCCGAAGCGGTTCCGACGCCTGACGCCGGAACGGTCGCGGACGACACGCCCGCCCCCGATACTGACCCGGAGCCTGACGAGATCCCGGTCGTCCTCGACGCGGGGGCATCCGACGAGGCTTCAGCCGTCACCGACGTCGCGGAACCCGACCCGGCGCCCGTGGCCGCGTCGCCGAGCGTGACCGATCCCGGCGCGCAGGCCGCACCGCAGGCCGCGGCGACGTCGCAGCCCTTCTGGGCGCTGGCGCCGGTCGAGCGCGATGTGCACGACTTCGACGGCAATCCGATCTACCGGGTCGGGCCGACGGCGTGGGCTCTGGTCCTCGAGGACCGCGGCAGCTACTTCGTGATGCGACATGACGACGGACGAATCGGTTACCTCCACGACACGTCCGGCATCACCCGCGGCTGACGCGCCTGGCGCGTTCGCCGTCACGAAAGGAACATCATGCGCACGATCGACCTCCGAGGTCGGGCGCTGAGCCCGTCAGAGCTGCTCTCTGCCGTGCCACGCGCCAGCGCCGCACGTGCGGCGGCGCTCGACACCGCGCGGGAGCTCGTCGCGGCCGTGCGACGCGACGGGGAAGACGCCCTGCGCGATCAGGCGACCCGGTTCGATCGTGTCGAGGGACACGCGCTCCGTGTGCCGCAGGCGCACATCGATGAGGCCCTGTCGGGACTCGACGGCGACGTGCGGGCCGCCCTCGACGAGGCGATCGCTCGTGTGCGCGCCGGATCCGCGGCACAGGTCCCGGAGCCGCGCGACACCGAGATCGAGCCGGGTGCGCACGTGCGGCAGCGGTGGCAGCCGGTCGCGCGCGCCGGCGTGTACGTGCCCGGCGGCAAGGCGGTGTACCCGTCGAGCGTCATCATGAATGTGGTCCCGGCTCAGGTCGCGGGAGTGCGTAGCATCGCCCTCGCCTCGCCGCCGCAGCGCGATGCAGCGGGGCGCGTGCACCCGACCATCCTCGCCGTCGCCGGCCTCCTCGGCATCAACGAGGTGTATGCGATCGGTGGCGCCGGCGCGATCGGCGCCCTTGCCTACGGTGTTGAATCGCTCGGCCTCGCCCCTGTGGACGTCGTCACCGGCCCCGGCAACAACTTCGTCGCATCCGCCAAGAGGGTCGTCGCCGGCGACGTCGGCACCGACGCGGAGGCAGGTGCCACCGAGATTCTCATCGCGGCCGATGAGACGGCCGACGCCGCTCTCGTGGCCGCCGACCTCGTCAGTCAGGCCGAGCACGACGAGCAGGCCGCCGCCGTGCTCGTGACGACGTCTCCGGAGCTCGCCTCCGCCGTCGAGAGTGCGCTGAGCGAGATCGCGGTCGCGACGCGGCACGCGGAACGTGTCGCGGCCGCGCTCGCGGGTCCCCAATCGGCGATCGTGCTCGTCGACGACGTTGCGGCAATGGAATCGTTCAGCAACGCGTACGGTCCCGAGCACCTCGAGCTCCACGTCGCAGATGCGCGCGTCGCGGCCGATCGCTACACGAACGCTGGCGCGATCTTCGTGGGGCCCGCCACGCCGGTGAGTCTGGGTGACTACATGGCGGGCAGCAATCACGTGCTGCCGACCGGGGGACAGTCCCGGTACGCCTCGGGACTCGGCGCGTATACCTTCCTCCGCCCGCAGCAGGTCATCGAGTACGACGCGGCCGCGCTCGCGGCGGTCGCGGATCGCATCGTCGCGCTCGCGGAGGCGGAGGCGCTGCCTGCGCACGGCGACGCGGTCAGGGCCCGACAGCGCTGAGCAGAGAGGACACGCAGTCGGCCATGTAAAGTCGTGTCGTCATGCATTGCCCATTCTGCCGCCACCCCGACTCCCGCGTGATCGATTCGCGCACGAGCGACGACGGTCTGTCGATCAGACGTCGTCGCCAGTGTCCCGAGTGCGGTGGTCGCTTCTCCACGGTCGAGACTGCGAGCCTCAGCGTCGTCAAGCGCTCCGGTGCGGTCGAGCCGTTCTCTCGTGACAAGGTCGTCAGCGGAGTCCGGAAGGCATGCCAGGGACGACCCGTGACCGACGATGACCTCGCGCTGCTCGCGCAGAAGGTCGAAGAGGCGCTGCGCCAGTCGGGACAGAGCACCCTCGAGGCCAACGACATCGGTCTCGCGATTCTCGAGCCGCTCCGCGAGCTCGACGAGATCGCGTATCTCCGATTCGCGAGCGTGTACCGCGCATTCGAATCGCTCGGGGATTTCGAAGAGGCCGTTGCCGAGCTGCGTGCCGGACGCGGCGAGCCCAACGCGACCGAGGGATGAGCCGCATGCTCTACGACCTGCTGTTCCGTGGCGTGCTCAAGCGCCTGGACACGGAAACCGCGCACCACCTCGGCATGGCCGCCATCCGCGTGATGGGGGCCGCTCCGCTCCGCCCGATCGTGCGACGGTTCACGCAGCCGGATCCCTCGCTCCGTGTCGACGCCTTAGGCGTCACGTTCCCCACCCCGTTCGGCATCGCGGCGGGCTTCGACAAGAACGCCGTGGGCGTCCGCGGGCTGGAGGCGCTCGGGTTCGGACACGTCGAGATCGGCACGGTCACCGCGATCCCACAACCGGGTAATCCGTCACCGAGATTGTTCCGCCTCGTCGCCGATCGCGGCCTCCTCAACCGCATGGGCTTCAACAATCGCGGCGCGGCCGCCGCGGCACGACGCCTCGCGCGCCTGCGGCGCGGGGGAGCGGTCGTCGGTGCGAACATCGGCAAGAGCCGTGTCGTCGATGTCGATTCCGCGCTCGATGACTACGTGCGCAGCGCGCGCATGCTCGCGCCGGTCGCCGACTACGTCGCCGTCAACGTCTCGTCGCCGAACACTCCCGGTCTGCGCGGACTGCAGGCCGTCGAAACGCTGCGCCCATTGCTCGAAGCCGTGCGCGCGGCGTGCGGTGCCACGCCGTTGCTCGTGAAGATCGCGCCCGACCTGCCCGACGACGAGGTCATCGCGATCTCGCGGCTCGCGGCCGACCTGCGTCTCGACGGCCTCATCGCGACGAACACGACGATCTCCCGCGACCGGCTCACGACGGATTCCCGGGAGGTGGAGGCGATGGGTTCCGGCGGTGTCTCGGGGCCGCCCGTCGCCGAGCGCTCACTCGAAGTCCTGTCGATTGTTCGCGAGACCGTGCCGGATCCGTCTTTCTGCGTGATCTCGGTCGGCGGCGTCGAAACAGCCGATCAGGTGCGCGAGCGTCTCGAATACGGCGCGACGCTCGTCCAGGGATACACGGGATTCATCTATCGGGGCCCGTTCTGGGCGCGACGCATCAATCGCGCGCTCGTGCGCCGCTGACGGCGCGTCGGCTCAGAGGCTCGGGTACTCGCCGCGGCGCACCTGCGGCTTTGGGATGCGCATGAAACGCATCTGAATCGAGCGCATCGCGGCGTACCAGCCGAGGCCCTTTTCTCGGCGGTCGCCCCACTTGTCGGCCGCCTTCTTCTTCACGCGGCGCGCGAGGAACACCATCTCGACGATCGCGAGAATGATGAATCCCCACAGGCCGATGAACGACCAGAACTGCATGAACGGCAGCGGGATGAGCGAGAGCAGGATGACGAGCACCATGGCCGGCATCACGAACTCGGCGAGGTGCCAGCCGGCGTCGGTCCAGTCGCGCGCGAAGCGGCGCTGGGGTCCCTTGTCGCGGGGGCCGAGAAAGCGCTCCTCGCCGTTCTGCATTCCGACGCGGGCGCGCTCCTGCCGTTCGCGCATCTCCGAGCGAGCGGCCTTCTTCGCTTCCTTCGTCGTCGCGACGAGGGGGCGCACGCGCTTCGCCTGCTGCTCGGCGCGCGTCGGCGTCGGGCGTCCCTTGCCCACGGGCTTCTGCTCGGGGGTCGCCGCGTCGTCAGCGGGGTGTGCATTCTTGGCCATGGGTACCTCGGGTCGCGGGCGGCGGATCCCCATAAGATTACCCGCATGACTTCCACGCCGTCTGATGCTCAGCTTCCCGACGACGAGGCGCGGCTGCTCGAGGCCGTCGCCGGCGGCTTCCCCGCGGCCGTCGACGACCTCGGCTCCCTCGTGCGGATCCCCGGAATCGCCTGGCCCGCGTTCGATCAGTCGCAGCTCCAGCGCTCGGCAGAGCGGGTCGCCGAGCTCGCGCGCGAGACCGGCCTGTTCGAGACCGTCGACATTCGCCGCGCCCCGGTCGCGGACGGCGACGGGTCGGAGCTGGGGCAGCCGGCCGTCCTCGCCGTGCGACCCGCGCGCGCTGGCCGTCCCACGGTCATGCTGTACGCGCACCACGACGTGCAGCCTCCGGGCGACGACGAGCTCTGGGAAACGCCGCCGTTCGAGCCGACGGTGCGCGATGGGCGCATCTATGCACGCGGCGCGGCAGACGACAAGGCGGGCGTGATGGCGCACATCGCCTCGCTGCGTGCGCTCGCGGACACCGTCCCCGCCGACGAACTCGACATCGGCATCGTGCTCTTCGTCGAAGGGGAGGAGGAGTACGGATCGCGTTCCTTCGGACCGTTCCTCGCGGAGAACGCCGACGCGATGCGTTCGGATGTCATCGTGGTCGCCGACTCCGGCAACCTCGACTCACGCACGCCCGCGCTCACGGTGTCCTTACGTGGCAACGCCAAGTTTCACCTCACGGTGTCGACCCTTGACCACGCCTCGCACTCCGGAATGTTCGGCGGCGCGGTCCCCGACGCGATGATGGCCGCCGTGACGCTGCTCGCCACGCTGTGGGACGCGGAGGGGGCGGTCGCCGTCGACGGCCTCGAGACCCGCGAGGCGGAGACGCCGTCGTATTCCGAGGAACAACTGCGAGCCGAGACCGGGCTCCGTGACGGCGTGCGGCCGATTGGCGACGGCTCTCTTCTCAGCCGGATCTGGAACAAGCCGACCGTTACCGTCACCGGCATCGACTTCACCTCCGTCGAGGCGGCGAGCAATACGCTCGCGCCCGAGGTCACCGTCGTGCTCAGCTGCCGCGTTGCGCCTGGACAGTCCTCCGCCGACGCATACGCCGCGCTCGAGCGCCACCTGCGCGCGCACGCCCCGTGCGGCGCGCAGCTCGCCTTCAGCGAGATCGACCTCGGTGACAGCGTGCTGATCGACACGGACGGCTGGGCGCTCGAGCAGGCGCGCGGCGCCCTCGCGGACGGATACGGCGTGGATCCGGTGGACTACGGCGTCGGCGGGTCCATCCCGTTCATCTCCGATCTCGTCGACGCGTTCGAGGGCGCACAGATCCTCGTCACCGGCGTCGAGGACCCGCACTCGCGCGCGCACAGCCCCAACGAGTCGCTGCACATCGAGACGTTCCGCAACGCGATCCGCTCGGAGGCGCTGTTGCTCGCGCGGCTGAATCGTCGCGGCTCCGCCTCCTAACCGGGTTCGACCGGTAGAATCGCCAGTGCACACCGCGTCAGCGGTCCGCTACATACGAGGAGATCAGTGATGACTGACACGACACTGTCGGCACCGGAGACCGATCACGCTCACGGCGTGAATCTCACGGACGCCGCCGCCGCGAAGGTCAAGAGCCTGCTTGAGCAGGAAGGGCGCGACGACCTGCGTCTCCGCGTGGCCGTTCAGCCGGGAGGCTGCTCGGGCCTCATCTACCAGCTGTACTTCGACGAGCGTTACCTCGACGGCGACGAGACTGTCGACTTCGATGGCATCGAGGTCATCGTCGACAACATGTCGGTGCCGTATCTCGACGGCGCGTCGATCGATTTCAAGGACACGATCTCGGAGCAGGGCTTCACGATCGACAATCCGAATGCCGGCGGAAGCTGCGCCTGCGGCGACAGCTTTCACTGATCACAGCGGAGAAATGGCCCGTGCGCATTGTGCACGGGCCATTCCCATGTTCATCGCGCTCACCGTCCGCGATGTCCGGCTCGCTGGGAGAGTGGCATGAACCGCATGTGCGGTTGCCATAGGATGGACGGTAGTCAGATCCATGTGTGAAAGGTGACTTCGTGTCGTCGAAACGCCGTATCCGTTGGGCCGCGGTCCCCGTGATCGCCGCGGTTGCGCTTGCACTCTCTGCGTGCACGCCCACTGAGCTTCACGGTTATATGCCGGGCTTTGATGAGTCTGGTCAGGCGGCGACGAACCAGACCGAGGGCATCGCCTCGCTGTGGGTCGGTTCCTGGATCGTCCTGCTGGGTGTCGGCGTGATCACCTGGGGCCTCATGCTCTGGGCGATGGTCGTCTACCGCCGCCGCAAGGGTCAGACCGGCCTCCCCGTGCAGCTGCGCTACAACATGCCGATCGAGATCTTCTTCACGGCAGTGCCGCTGGTTCTCGTGTTCGGCCTGTTCGCCTTCACGGTGCGTGAGCAGACCGCCCTCGAGACTCCGTGGGCCGAGGACGAGGTCGAGGTCGAGGTCACGGCGATCGCGAAGCAGTGGGCCTGGGACTTCCAGTACAACGAGGCCACGGGATCCGGCGAGACCGTCTACACGATGGGCGAGCAGGCCAACCCGGACGAGGGCGGAAACGTCGACGAGGACACGCTCCCGACGCTCGTGCTGCCGGTCGACAAGAAGGTCACGGTCGACCTCCAGTCGCGCGATGTCATCCACTCGTTCTGGATCATTGACTTCCTGTACAAGAAGGACATGTATCAGGGGCGCGACAACTCCTGGTCGTTCATCCCGACCAAGGAAGGCCGCTACGCCGGCAAGTGTGCCGAGCTGTGCGGCGAATACCACTCCGCGATGCTGTTCAACGTCGATGTCGTGAGCGAGTCGGAGTACGAGGCCTACGTTCAGGGTCTCGCCGACGAGGGCCTCACGGGTGACGTGAACGACGCGTACGACCGTCTGCAGAACCTCACCGGCACTGATGGCACGGGTTCTGAGACCCAGGAAGGACAGTGACGATGGCTGCGGGCACCCCCACCACGCTTCCTCCCCGTCAGGCCGCTCTGATGAGCGGTTCGAGGACGGGCGAGAAGGGCAACGTCGTCGTCAAGTGGATGACGTCCACTGACCACAAGACGATCGGGTACATGTACCTGATCTTCTCGGTGATCTTCTTCCTGCTGGGCGGTGTGATGGCGCTCATCATCCGCGCCGAGCTCTTCGCTCCCGGCATGCAGATCATCCCGACGAAGGAGCAGTACAACCAGCTGTTCACGATGCACGGCACCGTGATGCTGCTGATGTTCGCGACGCCGCTCTTCGCCGGATTCGCCAACGCGATCCTCCCGCTTCAGCTCGGCGCGCCCGACGTGGCGTTCCCGCGGTTGAACGCGTTCGCCCTGTGGCTGTTCACCTTCGGTTCGCTCATCGCGATCGCCGGCTTCCTCACGCCGCAGGGCGCCGCGTCGTTCGGCTGGTTCGCGTATCAGCCGCTCGCGAATGCGTCGTTCTCGCCGGGCGTCGGCGGAAACCTCTGGATGGTCGGCCTCGGAATCAGCGGTTTCGGAACGATCTTCGGCGCGGTGAACTTCATCACCACGATCATCACGATGCGGGCCCCTGGCCTGACCATGTGGCGGATGCCGATCTTCTCGTGGAACACGCTCATCACGAGCCTGCTGATCCTGATCGCGTTCCCCGTGCTGGCCGCTGCGATGCTCGCCGCCGCGAGCGACCGCATCTTCGGCTCGCATGTGTACGACCCCGCGAACGGCGGTGTTCTGCTCTGGCAGCACCTGTTCTGGTTCTTCGGCCACCCCGAGGTGTACATCATCGCGCTGCCGTTCTTCGGCATCGTCTCCGAGATCTTCCCGGCCTTCAGTCGCAAACCGATCTTCGGGTACAAGACGCTCGTGTACGCGACGATCGCGATCGCGGCCCTGTCCGTCTCCGTCTGGGCGCACCACATGTACGTCACCGGCGCGGTGCTGTTGCCATTCTTCGCCCTCATGACAATGCTGATCGCCGTGCCCACGGGCGTGAAGATCTTCAACTGGATCGGCACCATGTGGCGCGGATCGCTCACGTTCGAGACGCCGATGGTGTTCTCGCTCGGCTTCCTCGTGTCGTTCGTGTTCGGTGGTCTTACCGGCGTGATCCTGTCGGCACCGCCGCTCGACTTCCACATCAGTGACACGTACTTCGTCGTCGCCCACTTCCACTATGTGGTGTTCGGAACCGTCGTGTTCGCGATGTTCGCCGGATTCTACTTCTGGTGGCCGAAGTGGACGGGCAAGATGCTCAACGAGCGTCTCGGCTACGTGCACTTCTGGATGCTATTCATCGGCTTCCACATGACGTTCCTCGTCCAGCACTGGCTCGGTGTCGACGGCATGCCGCGTCGCTATGCTGACTGGATGCCGCAGGACGGCTGGGCCTGGGAGAACGAGCTCTCCACCGTGGGGGCGATGCTTCTCGGCGCGTCGATGATTCCGTTCTTCCTCAACGTGTGGATCACCGCGCGCAAGGGCAAGAAGGTCACGGTCAACGACCCGTGGGGTTACGGCGGCTCGCTCGAGTGGGCAACAAGTTGCCCGCCTCCGCGCCACAACTTCACGTCGATTCCGCGAATCCGTTCGGAGCGTCCAGCGTTCGACCTGAACCACCCGGAGGCGATGGACGATTACGACGCCAATCGCGTTCCCGAGCCCGTGCTCGATGGAGGGGTCAAGTAGATGAGAACCAACATCGTCATCTGGTGGATGCTGGCGGCCTTCTTCTTCGTCCTGTTCGCCGCGTACACCGCGTGGAGCCTCCTGGACCCCTTCCACGGCTCTGTGGAATGGACCGGCACCATCGCGCTGCTGTTCATGTCCCTGATGTCCGCCATGATCGGATTCTTCATCTCCGTCTCGTACAAGGCGCAGAAGGGGATCGAACTGCCGGAGGACCGCGAGGACGTCGACGTCGACGATGGGGACCCTGAGATGGGCGAATTCGCGCCGTGGTCGTGGTGGCCGCTCGTGCTTGCCGCCGCGCCCGCCGTGTTCGTCCTCGGACTCGCAACCGCGCACTTCCTCCTCCCGCTCGCGGTCTTCCTTCTCGCGATCTCGCTCGTCGGGTGGGCCTTCGAGTACTACCGCGGGCACTTCGCGCGGTAAGGCGAACCTCGACATCAGCCCCGGAGCTTCAGGCTCCGGGGCTTTGTCGTGTGCGCTGTGCGGCCCTGTGCGCCTCGTGAGGCGGCCCCTGTGCGCCCTGGGCACGTTGTCGGCCGCTTCGCGAGGGTGTCGCGCGCGTTGTCCGGCCGCTTCGCGAGGGCCGGGTGCGGAGGCGCAGTCCCGAGGCGACGCTGCGCGCCGCCTCCCGCCAGGCCCGTTGCCAGCGCCTCCGCACCCGACCCTCGCTCCGCTGCTCGTTCGCATACTTCGAGCGGGGCAGTGCACGTTTACGATAGCTCCGCTCCCGATTCGCGCGTGGCGGGAGGTCGGGACGAGGGACCTGCTTCCGGGTCCGGGACGTGCTTCGGGGCCGAGACGTGCTTCCAGGGCCGGGACGTGCTTCCAGGGCGTGGCAAGCGCCGGGGACAGCGACACGCGCCGGGGCACTGGGAGGGCCCGGGCGACGCGGGATGGCACTTTCGGCGGCGCTCGTACTGTGAACGCTTTCGGCGTCGATACTGTCCAGTTTTCAAGCGCCGCCGAAAGGCGACCCGGGCGCGCAAGGCGTTACGCAGTCGCTACGTGATCCGCTGCGGCTTCGTGCGTGGGGGTCTTTCCGTGCGCAGAGGGGCGTCACGCTGTCGATACGAGGCCTGTTGGCGTTCCGTGTGCGGAGGGGCACTACGCGCGCACTGCGTCGCGGTCCTCGCGATGCGGAGCGCTGGGCGCTTTCCCGCGACTCGCGGTGGGGGATGACTCGGGCACCAGGCGGATGAAGCGTGTCACGACGGTGAGTTCGACGAGCATCGCTCCGCGCGTGTCGTTAGCCGGTAGGCCCGCGGGGCCCGATCGCACGGTGAACATGTCTCTACGAGTGCGTCGACGCCCTTTCCGGTGCGTCAGCGGGCCGGAACGCACTCGCGGCCCTCGCCAGGGCCGGAACGCACTCGCGGGCTATTGACCAGGGCGCGAACGCACTCGCGGGGCCATGCCCATGCGCCAGGCGGGAGCGCACTTGCGAAGCGTTACGGGCGGGCCCGGGGCGCCGACGGCTGAGGCCCCGATCCGGGATGGATCGGGGCCTCAGAGGGGGAGTGGGTGCGAGGCTTAGTGCTTCGCGTCTCCTGACTCGATCTCGTCGTGGCCGCCAGGCTCGCCGTATTCGTGCAGGGCGTGCTTCTGGTGCTCGAGCGCGGCCTGGTACTCCGTGTTCGTGAGCGGCTGCAGACGGTCCTCGAAGAACCAGCGCGACATCGCGGCACGGAAGCGTCCCTTGATCCGTCCCTGGTCGTTCGGGCGGGGGATGAGCGGCTCGTACGTCTCTTCAGCCACGAGCTTCCAGCGCTCGTACTCGTCGACGGGCTTGTGCACTTCCTGGTACTCACCGCCGGGCAGGCGCACGATTCGGCCGGACTCGTAGCCGTGCAGCGCGATCTCGCGGTCCTTCTTCTGAAGCGCGATGCAGATGCGCTTGGTGACGAAGTAGACGAAGACGGTACCGATCGTGAGCAGCGCCTGGAGCGCGTGGATCACGCCCTCCATCGTGAGGCGGAAGTGCGTCGCGATGAGGTCGGACGAGGCCGCCGCCCACAGGACAGCGTAGAACCAGACGCCAGCGGCGCCGATCGACGTGCGCGTCGCCGCGTTGCGCGGACGCTGCGCGATGTGGTGCTCACGCTTGTCGCCCGTGACCCACGCCTCGATGAAGGGGTAGATCGCGACGATCAGGATGAACAGCACCAGCACGACGAGCGGGATCAGCACACCCATCGGATAGACCATGCCGAAGATCTCGATGTCGAGATGCGGCGGCGCGAGGCGCAACGCGCCGTCGGCGAATCCGATGTACCAGTCTGGCTGCGTTCCGGCCGACACAGGGGAGGGGTCATATGGCCCGTAGCCCCAGATCGGGTTGATCTGCACCGTCGCAGCGATGAGCACGAGCGCACCGAACACGATGAAGAAGAAGCCACCCATCTTCGACATGTACACGGGCATCATCGGGAAGCCCACGACGTTGTTGTTCGTGCGGCCCGGGCCGGCGAACTGCGTGTGCTTGTTCACGATCATCAGCACGAGGTGTACGGCGATGAGCGCGATCACGATGAGCGGCAGGATCAGGATGTGCAGGGTGTAGAGGCGTCCGACGATGTCGGTGCCCGGGAACTCGCCACCGAAGAGCAGGTAGGAGGTCCACGGACCGATGAGCGGGATCGCCTTGACCATGCCGTCGATGATGCGGAGGCCGTTGCCCGACAGGACATCGTCCGGGAGCGAGTAGCCGGTGAAGCCCTCGGCCATCGCCAGGACGAAGAGCACGAAGCCGACAACCCAGTTCAGCTCGCGCGGCTTGCGGAACGCGCCCGTGAAGAACACGCGGAGCATGTGCACGCCGATGCCGGCGACGAACGTCAGGGCCGACCAGTGGTGCAGCTGGCGCACCAGGAGGCCGCCGCGGATGTCGAAGCTGATGTTCAGCGTCGACTCCATCGCGGCCGACATCGGAATGCCGCGCATCGGTTCGTGGGCGCCCGTGTAGTACGTCTCGACCATTGACGCCTGGAAGAAGAACGTCAGGAACGTTCCCGAGATCAGGACGACGACGAAAGACCACAGCGCGATCTCGCCGAGCATGAACGACCAGTGGTCGGGGAAGACCTTGCGTCCGAGGGCCTTGATGAAGCCCGACATGCTCGTGCGCTCATCGAGGTAGTTCGCGGTCGCGCCGACGAACCGGCCGCCGAGAGGGGCCTTCTTCTCTTCGGTTTCGGTGGCGGTGCTCAATGCATCTCCCAGAAGCTCGGTCCGACAGGCTCCCTGAAGTCGCTGCGGGCGACGAGGTATCCCTCATCGTCAACGGTGATCGGAAGCTGCGGCAGGGGGCGTGACGCGGGGCCGAAGACGACCTTCGCCTCGTCAGACACGTCGAACTGCGACTGGTGGCACGGGCACAGCAGGTGGTGCGTGTGCTGCTCGTACAGCGCGACGGGGCAGCCGACGTGCGTGCACACCTTCGAGTACGCGACGATGCCGTCGTACGACCAGTCCTTGCGCTCTTCACGCTCGGTCAGCTGCTCGGGGCGCATGCGCACCATGAGCACCATGGCCTTCGCCTTCTCCTCGAGGTAGCCGTTGCTGTGCGACAGCCCGGCGAGCGACTCGGGGATCACGTGGAAAGCACTGCCGAGCGTGACATCGCTCGCCTTGATGCGCGTGCCGGCAGGGTCTCGCGCGAGGTGCTCGCCGGCCGTCCACATCGTCTGCTTGAGCAGGTCGACGGGACTGTTCTCCGCATCGTGCGGCGCGAGACCGCGGAAGAGCGTGACGCCGGGGAGGATCGAGGCGATGAGCGCCGCGAACAGCGAATTGCGGATCATCTTGCGACGACCGAAGCCCGACTCCTCGTCGGCGGTCTTGAAAGCCTCGACGACAGCGGCGCGCGTCTCATCGGAGCCACGTGTCGGGTGGCGCTCCTCGACGTACTCTTTGTCGCTCATGATCGCCTTGGACCAATGGATCGCGCCGATACCGATAGCGAGGAGCGCGAACGCGATCCCGAGACCGATGTACAGGTTGTTCGCTCGGATCGAGGTGTATTCCATGTCCTCGATCGGGAACAGCATGTACGCCGCTACGGCCCAGATGCTGGCGGCCACCGAGATGTAGAACAGTGTGTAAACCGTGCGCTCGGCGCGCTTGGCAACCTTCGGATCCTTGTCCGTCAGCCGCTCGCGGTGCGGCGGAAGCCCGGGGTTCTCGATGGGATCGTCGATCGAGACGGCGAGGCCCGAAGAAGGTCCCTGGACCTTCTCGACACCCTTCGAATCGTCGTTTGACATCGTGCTCCTTGTCACGTCCACTTCGTCAGACATGCTCAGTTCGACTTCGCCGTGATCCAGACGGCGATGCCGATGAGACCGCCGATGCCAAAGATCCAGATGAAGAGGCCCTCAGAGACAGGACCGAGCGAGCCCAGCGTGAATCCACCCACCGGGGTCATCTCCTGCTGGTAGATCAGGTTCGCGATGATGTCCTGCTTGTCTTGCTCGGACAGGTTCATGTTGCTGAACACGGGCATGTTCTGCGGGCCCGTCACCATCGCCGCGTAGATGTTGAGCGCCGAGGTGTCCATGATGTCCGGCGCGAACTTGCCCTCCGTGAGAGCACCACCGGCGGCCGCGACGTTGTGACACATGGCGCAGTTGATACGGAACAGCTCTCCGCCGTGTGCGACATCGCCTTCGCCGCTGAGGATCTCCTCGTCGGGGTAGTCAGGGCCCGGAGCGATCGACTGGACGTACTCCGCCATCGAACGGGTCTGCGTCTCCGTGAACTGCACCGGCTTCTGGTCCGCCTGCGGTCCGTGCATCTGCATCGGCATGCGGCCCGTCGACACCTGGAACTCGACGGCAAGTGCGCCGACGCCGTGGAGCGAGGGACCCACGCCCTCGCGACCCTGCAGGTCCATGCCGTGGCACGTGGCGCAGTTCGCCTGGAAGAGCTTTTCACCCTCTTCGACGCTGGCCTGTGCCGCGGGGGTGTCGTCGGTTGCCGCGACAGCGGCCGACGCACCGGCGTAGATCCCGCCGGTCATGAGGAGGCCGACGCCGATGAGGACGGCGGCGGCCAGGGGGCTGCGGCGGCCGCGTGAGCGGCGCTTGAACTTCGAGAGTGCCATGACGGTGATGTTGCTCCGCTCTTACTGCAGGAAGTAAATGACGATGAACAGGGCGATCCAGACCACGTCGACGAAGTGCCAGTAGTACGACACCACGACCGCGGTCGTCGCTTCCTTATGCGTGAAGCGCTTGACGGCGAATGCACGACCCAGTGCGAGGAGGAACGCGATCAGACCGCCCGTGACGTGGAGGGCGTGGAACCCGGTGGTGATGTAGAACGCCGCGCCGTACGGGTCGCTCGACAGCGTGATTCCCTCGGCGACGAGCTGCGCGTACTCCCACACCTGACCGGAGACGAAGATGGCGCCGAGGGCGAACGTGATCCAGAGCCACGTGATCATGCCCCACGACTTCCACCCCTGGCCCTTGACGTTGTGCGGCTGGAGGCGCTCTGCGGCCCAGACGCCGAACTGACAGGTGAAGGATGAGGCCACGAGGATCGCCGTGTTGATGAACGCGAATGGCACGTTCAACAGCTGCGTCTGCTCCTCCCAGAGACCTGGGGAGGTGCTGCGAAGCGTGAAGTAGATGGCGAAGAGACCGGCGAAGAACATGACTTCGGAACCGAGCCAGACGATCGTACCGACGGCAAGGGTATCGGGGCGCTTCACCGTTCTGGGCGCGGAGGCATGCATAGCTGGGTTCGTCACCCCACCATTATGGCCGATAAACGCGCGTGATTTTTGCACCCGTGAACAGGAGTGGCTGGGGCGCCCGCTATGACCTCGCCGTGAATCTCTCGGGGGTGAGGTGGGAAACCGCAGGTCAGCAGGCGAGAACACCCAATCGACGGGTGTCGATTTTCGTGGCAGGCGAACTTCTACAGCGTGTCGAGAAAATCCCGTGCCCTACTCTGGCGGGTATGACGCACACCACCTGGCCCGACGTTCTGACCGCCGTCGTGAAGGGGGAGGATCTCACCGTCTCGCAGGCGGAATGGGCGATGCGGCAGGTGATGCAGGGCGAGGCGACCGGCGCGCAGCTCGGCGGCCTGCTCATGGCGTTGCGCGCGAAGGGCGAGTCGGTCGAGGAGGTCATCGGTTTCCGTGACGCGATCCTCGACGCGGCCGTCCCGCTCGACGTCGACTCCGACGTGCTCGACATCGTCGGCACCGGCGGCGACCGCTACGGAACCGTGAACATCTCGTCGACGGCGTCCATCATCGTTGCGGCGACGGGGGTCCCCGTCGTCAAGCATGGCAATCGCGCCGTCAGCTCACTCACCGGCGCGAGCGATGTGCTCAGTGAGCTCGGCATCGACCTCCGCCTCAGTCCGGACGGTGTCGCGAGCGTGCTCGAGGACGCCGGGATCACGTTTGCCTGGGCTGCGGCGTTCCACCCGGGTTTCAAGCATGCGGCGCCGGTCCGCGCCGAGCTCGGGGTCCCCACCGCGTTCAATTTCCTGGGGCCGCTCGTGAACCCGGCGCGAGCCGAGGCAAACGCCGTTGGCGTCGCGTCCGCGGACGTGGTTCCGATCATCACCGGCGTGTTCCGCACGCGTGGCGCGACGGCTCTCGTGTTCCGCGGCGAGGATGGTCTCGACGAGCTGACGACGACGGGATACAGCCGGATCTGGCAGGTCTCGAACGGCGACATGCACGAGTTCGACATCCATCCGCGCGACCTCGGCATGAACACGGCGTCGATCGACGACCTGCTCGGCGGCTCGCCGGCCGAGAACGCGGAGACGCTGCGGCGCACGCTCGCGGGCGAACAGGGCGCGGTGCGTGACATCGTGCTGCTCAACGCCGCCGCCGGCATCGTCGCGTACCGGCTGTCGAGGGATCCGTCACAGGTTGACCGGAACATGATCGAGCGGCTGATCGAGGCGAAGGACGAAGCAGCGGCCGCTGTCGACGACGGCCGTGCGACGGCGAAGCTCGCGGCGTGGGTGGCCGCTTCCGCTCGAGCCGGGTCACACTGAGGGTCCGCTCGGCTCGCAGCGCGTACCATTGAAGGACACCACCGGAGGGGGAAACCTATGGAGTGGCTCGTACCAGTTCTGATCGTCGTCGCGGTCCTCGTGATCGCGGGCATCTACCTCTGGGCCACGTACAACTCGCTCGTCTCGCTCGGAACACGGGTCGACGAGGCGTGGAGTGGCATCGACGTGCAGCTCAAGCGCCGCGCCGACCTCATCCCGAACCTCATCGAGACGGTCAAGGGATACGCGGCTCACGAGCGGGCAGTCTTCGAGAACGTGACGCGTGCGCGAGCTGAGACGCTCGACGCGAGTGGCCCCGCGCAGGCTGGCGCCGCCGAGAACCACATGCAGCAGGCGCTGAAGAGCCTGTTTGCGGTCGCCGAGGCGTATCCGCAGCTGCAGGCGAGTCAGAACTACCTTCAGCTGCAGAACGAGCTCGTCGACACCGAGGACAAGATTCAGGCGTCGCGCCGGTTCTACAACGGCGGCGTGCGCGAACTGAACATCAAGATCAAGCAGTTCCCGAACAACCTCTTCGCTGGGGGGCTCGGCTTCACGGAGCGCGAGTTCTTCGAGGTCGAGGACGCGGCCGCGGTGCGTCAGCCGCCGCGCGTGCAGTTCTAAGTTCGTCGCGCGCGTGTTCGCTCCGCTGTCGGCAATAGAATCGGACGGATGAGCGAACATAGCCGGCGGCGCGGGCCGCACGATCGCGCGGCCGCGGGCGAGAGCAGCGGGTCCGCTGACGCGCCTGTCTCTGTGCCCCGTCCGCTCCGCATCGCCGCGGCATACGGGTGGCGGTTGCTCATCATCGTGGCCGTCGTCGCGGTGATCATCTGGCTCATCGTCCAGTTCAAGATCATCATCGTCCCGGTGCTGGTTGCCATCCTCTTCAGCGCTCTGCTGTGGCCTGCGGTCGCGTCGTTGATCGCTCTCCGGGTGCCGCGTCCGCTCGCGATCGTCATCGCGCTGGTCGGGACCGTCGCGATCCTGACGTGCCTGATCTGGCTCGTCGTCTGGCAGGTTGCGGAGCAGTCGGGCATCGTGCGCGAGCGTGCGATCGAGCGGTGGGCCGAGCTGCAGGAGTGGATTCTGTCGCTCGGCGTGCTGCCCGAGGAGTTCGTCAACGAGGTCGTCCTGTTCGTCTCCGGCTTCCTCGTCGACCAGAGCTCCGTGCTGCTCAGCGGCGTAGTCTCGTTCGGCTCCACGCTCGGTCAGGTGGGTGCCGGTGCGCTGGTCGCGCTGTTCACGCTCGTGTGTCTCCTGTACGACGGCGACGGGATCTGGCGCTGGACCACGCGGCTCTTCCCGCGCACGGCGCGCGTCGCGGTCGACCGCTCGGCGCGCAACGGCTGGTCGACCCTCATCAACTATGCGCGCACGCAGATCTTCGTGGCGTCCATCGACGGCATCGGCATCGGCGTCGGTGCCGCGCTGCTCGGCGTGCCGCTCGCCATCCCGATCGGCGTGACGGTCTTCCTGGCATCCTTCGTGCCGTTCCTCGGTGCGATTGTGTCGGGAGCGCTCGCGATCCTCATCGCGCTGGCGTACAACGGGCCGCTGATCGCTCTCGCGATGCTCGCCGTCGTCCTCCTCGTGCAACAGCTCGAAAGCCACGTGCTGCAGCCGCTCGTCATGGGGGCGGCGGTCAAGGTCCATCCGCTCGCGGTCGTCCTCGTCGTGCTGGCCGGATCCCTCGCGGGCGGCATCCCCGGGGCGTTGTTCGCGGTGCCGCTTGCGGCCTTCGTGAACGTCGTGGTGATCACCCTGTCGACGGGCTCATGGCGCACGGGAGACGTTCCCGAGAACGACGTGATCTGGCGCACGGAACCGAAATCGATCGGTCGCGCGAGCGACGAGGAGGAATGATGTCGAGCGTTGACGTACCCACGCTGAGCGAGTTCGAGGAGGCCGCGGCCGGCCTTGCGCCGGTGATCGAGCGCACTCCGATTCAGCAGTCGCAGCATCTCAGCGACCTGCTCGGCGAGAAGGTCGTGCTCAAGCTCGAGAACCTGCAGCGCACCGGATCCTTCAAGGTTCGCGGAGCGACGCACCGCCTCTCGCGCCTCACGGCGGAAGAGCGCGAACGCGGCGTGGTCGCCGCATCGGCCGGCAACCACGCGCAGGGCGTCGCGCTTGCGGCGCGTCAGCTCGGGATCCCCGCCACGATCTACATGCCGCTCGGCGTGCCGGTTCCGAAGCTGCTCGCCACGCGCGGATACGGGGCCGAGGTCGTGCTGGAGGGAGACGCCGTCGACGTCGGCCTGCGGCTCGCCGCAGAGCACGCGGAGCGCGAGGGCGCGGTGCTCATCCACCCGTTCGACCACCGCGACATCGTCGTCGGGCAGGGCACGCTCGGTCTGGAACTCATGGAACAGGTTCCCGACCTCGAGACGATCGTGCTCGGCATCGGCGGCGGCGGGCTGATCGCGGGCGTTGCGGCGGCCGCGAAGGCGAAAGCTCGCGCGATGGCCGCCGGCCGCGAGGTCCACATCATCGGCGTGCAGGCCGAGAACGCCGCGGCGTATCCGATCTCGCTGGAAGCGGGGGAGCCGACGCAGGTCACCACGCGCCCGACGATCGCCGACGGGATCATGGTCAACCGCCCCGGCGACGTGCCGTTCGCGCTGATCCGCGACCTCGTCGACGAGGTCGTCACGGTCAGCGACGACGACATCGCGCGCGCGCTGCTCGCCCTCCTCGAGCGCGCCAAGCAGGTCGTCGAGCCCGCGGGCGCGGTCGGCGTCGCGGCGATCATGGCCGGCAAGATCCGGGCCCACGGAACGACGGGGGTGGTCCTCTCGGGTGGCAACATCGACCCGCTGCTGATGCAGCGCGTCGTCACACACGGACTCGCGGCCGCCGGTCGCTACCTCACCGTGCACATCCCGTTGCCGGATCGTCCCGGACAGCTCGTGCAGGTCTCGGAACTGCTCGCCCAGGCCGGCGCGAACGTCATCGAAGTGATGCACACGCGCCACGGACAGGGCATGCAGATCAGCGAGGTCGTCCTGCAGATCTCCGTCGAGACGCGCGGTGAAGAGCACCGGCAGCTCGTGCTGGAGTCACTCCGCAGCGGAGGGTTCCGCCCGGAGGTCGTCCTGGAGTGACGCGGGCGCCGCGGGTCAGCCCGTGAACGTCTCCACCGCGACGATCTTCACGGGGATCTGCTTGCCGGTGGGTGCCTCGTAGGATCCGGTGTCGCCGACCTTCATACCGATGATCGCCGAGCCGAGGGGGCTCTGCTCGCTGTAGACGTCGAGGTCGGTGCTGCCTGCGATCTCGCGGCTGCCGAGGAGGAACTTCTCCTCGTCGCCGAAGATCGTCGCGGTGATCACCGTCCCGGGGCGCACGGTGCCGTCGGCCTCGGGGGCCTCGCCGATCTCCGCGTCCTTCAGGATCGCGGTCAGCTGGCGAATCCGGGCCTCCTGCTTGCCCTGCTCGTCCTTCGCAGCGTGGTATCCGCCGTTCTCGCGCAGGTCACCCTCATCGCGGGCGGCCTCGATGCGCTTCGCGATCTCCTCGCGGCCAACGGTCGAGAGATGCTCGAGCTCAGCGGCGAGCCGATCGTAGGCCTCCTGGGTGAGGAACGGGGCGTTCTCGCTAGACACGATGGTTCTCCTTCAACAGATCCGATGATCCGACGTGGGAATATCCGAGCAAATCTACCGGAGTCGGCAGTTGTTCACGAATCCCGTCGTCGCGAGCCCGACCGTCGGCACGGTGAGCGTGTGATCGCTCGTCACCGCGCCGCCGGGGATCTCGACGACGTCCCAGCCCACGACAGCGAACGTCTCGTCCATCGCCTCGATGACGCACGCGACGTCGCCCTCGTGGCTGGACGTGACGCGGAATGAGACCTCGACCTCGGCGTCGGAGACGACGGTGAATCCGAGATCGTCGACGTCGACGTTGCGCGCGGTTGACGTGACGACGCTCCATGCGAGCGCCGTGGCAGCGATGGCGCCAAGGACGACGAAGGCGATGATCCACGTGCGCGTGGCGCGGCGGGATCCGCGACCGTAACGGTCGTCGAGCTGTTCCTTCGAAGTCACCGAACGTCCTTCTGCAGCGGGGGAATAGGGTGGGGATGTTCCAGGTTAGTCGCCTTCGCTGTCGGGAGTCTCACGATGCTCAGCCTCGCCATCGTTCGTATGGGTCTCAAAGAGACGCCGGTTCCGACGCCGACCGTCGATCCGGAGTCGGTGACCCCCGGACCCTATGGCTTCCTGGTGGTTGTGCTCCTCGTCGTCGCCGTCGTGATCCTCGTGATCGACATGATGCGTCGTGTGCGTCGCGTGCGTTACCGGGCCGAGGTCAACGAGATGCTCGACGCAGAGGAACGCGCGGCAGAGGATGGTGTCGACGGCGCTGACGATGGGCCTGCCGACGACGACGAGGCGGGGCCTAGAGCGTCAGGTTAAACGCGGGGTCGAGCGCGATGAGCAGCGCCGCCGCCCAGTGGCAGAGGAAGGCGAGCACCGTGCACACGTGGAAGATCTCGTGGAAGCCGAAGTGGCGTGGTGACGGATTCGGGCGCTTGAGCGCGTAGAAGACCGCGCCGGCCGAGTACAGCAGGCCGCCGACGATCACGAGGATCATCATGGCGACGCTCGCGCGGAACAGGTCTGGCATGTACATCACGGCGGCCCAGCCGAGGGCGAGGTAGATCGCAACGTACAGCCAGCGCGGCGCACCGATCCACAGCACGCGGAACAGGATGCCGAGGAGCGCTCCGCCCCACACCGCGGCCAGCAGGATCGTGCCCTTCTCGGGCGGCAGCGCGAGCACTCCGATCGGGGTGTAGGTGCCCGCGATCAGGATCAGAATGTTGGCGTGGTCGATGCGCTTCAGGACGCCTTTGACGCGCGGACCCCAGCGAAAACGGTGATAGACCGCCGACGTGCCGAACAAGAGCAGCGATGCGACGGTGAAGACGGTCGACGCGAGCTTCGCGGGCGTGCCCTGCGCGAGGGTGATGAGCACGATGCCGGCAATCAGCGCGACGGGGGCCGTGCCAGCGTGGATCCACCCGCGCCAGCTCGGCGGTTCTTCGAGCGGCAGCGGTGCGTCGGCCTCGATGAATGGCAGTCGCGGCATGGGGGCGCCCGAGGTCGTCGGGGGGACCGGCTTGTCATGCGTGGCCATCCCGCGACTTTACGCGGGTGAGTATGCCGTCAGCGACACATACCGACGCAGAACCCGGCCGCGTTCACGCCGCGGGGTATCGTCGTGACGTGGTCATCAGCTCGCGAGAGAACGAGGGGACAGGTCCCCTCTACCGGCTGTACGCCTCGCGGCTTCGACGCCAGATTGCCGTGGACCGCGTGCCGGATCATGTCGCGATGATGATCGACGGCAATCGCCGCTGGGCACGCCAGCTCGGGTTCGAGTCGCCCGCCGACGGGCATCGCGCGGGCGCCGACAAGATGGTCGAGTTCCTCGGTTGGTGCGACGAGCTCGGCGTCGGCGTCGTCACGCTGTATCTGCTCTCCAATGACAACGTCATCAAGCGGGATCGCGCAGAGCTGCAGGACCTCATCGAGATCATCGCTGATCTGGCCGGACGGCTCGCGCGACGCGGAGACTGGCAGGTCCAGCACGTCGGACGCGAGGACACCCTGCCCGCGAGCCTGCTCGGCGCGCTGCGCGACGCGGCGACCCAGACGGCCGACAACAAGGGGCTGCACGTGAACCTCGCGGTCGGATACGGCGGCCGATACGAGATCGTCGACGCCGTGCGGAAGATCATCCAGAAGCACGACGAGCGCGGCGGAACGCTGGAGGAGCTTGCCGGAAGCCTCACGCCCGAGGTGATCGGCGAGCACCTGTACACCGGTGGGCAGAAGGATCCGGATCTCGTGATCCGTACGTCGGGGGAGCAGCGACTGAGCGACTTCCTCCTCTGGCAGAGCGCCCACAGCGAGTTCTACTTCCTCGAGGCCCTCGGCCCGGACCTGCGCGAAGTCGACTTCCTCCGGGCGGTCCGTGATTTCGGATCCCGCGATCGCCGCTTCGGAAAGTGAACGCGGTGTGAAACTCGCGACGAGGTCCTTCCGAATTACACGGTTGTGATTTAAATTCGAGGCATCGGGCAGAGCGCCCGGTCGAGTCGGCCTCACGGATCGCGACTCGTGGCCCCCAGGTCGGCTCGTGGTACCGGGCGAGACAGTCCGGCGAGGGGAGTGGGCCCGTGACCGCAGCCACATCCAAGGCCACCCGGAAGCGCTCGAAAGACGCGGCCCCGGCCGACGTCGACCTGCGCACATACGTGCTCGACACGTCGGTGCTGCTGAGCGACCCGCGCGCTCTATTCCGCTTCGCGGAGCACTCCGTCGTCGTGCCGATCGTGGTCGTGACGGAGCTCGAGAAGAAGCGGCACGACCTCGAGATCGGCTACTTCGCGCGTCAGGCGCTGCGGTACCTCGACGATCTGCGCATCGAGCATGGTCGGCTCGACTTCTCTGTCCCGACGCCCGCCGGCGGAACCGTGCGCGTCGAACTCAACAACACGGATCCGACGGTGCTGCCAGGGGGAATGCGGCAGGGCGACAACGACTCGCGGATCCTCGCGGTCGCCGCCCACCTCGCTACCGACGGACACGACGTCACGGTGGTGTCGAAGGACATGCCGATGCGCGTCAAGGCCGCGTCCCTCGGCATCGCTGCCGAAGAATATCTGGCCGAGCAGGCCGTCGACTCAGGATGGACGGGGGTCGCCTCGCTCGCGATGTCCGGTGACGAAATGAGCGATCTGTACGAGGCCGAGGTGACCGTGCACGACGACGTGCGCGGTGTGCCGAGGAACACGGGGCTCGTGATCTCGTCGGAGCGCGGCTCCGCGCTCGGTCGCGTGACGAGCGACGACGGTGAGCTGCGGCTCGTCCGGGGGGACCGAGAGGTCTTCGGGCTCCATGGGCGGTCGGCCGAGCAGCGCATTGCGATCGACCTCCTCCAGGATCCCGAAGTCGGGATCGTCTCGCTCGGCGGACGCGCCGGCACCGGGAAGTCTGCGCTCGCCCTGTGCGCGGGGCTTGATGCGGTGCTGGAGCGCCAACTGCAGAAGCGCATCATCGTCTTCCGGCCGCTCTTCGCCGTCGGCGGCCAGGAGCTGGGGTATCTGCCGGGGGACCAGGGCGAGAAGATGAACCCCTGGGGGCAGGCTGTCTACGACACGCTCGGCTCCGTCGTCTCCGACAATGTGATCGATGAGGTCATGCAGCGGGGCATCCTCGAGGTGCTCCCGTTGACGCACATTCGCGGCAGGTCGCTTCACGATGCGTTCGTGATCGTCGACGAAGCACAGTCGCTCGAACGCAACGTGCTGCTCACGGTGCTGAGCCGAATCGGGCAGAACTCGAAGGTCGTCCTCACGCACGACGTGCAGCAGCGCGACAACCTGCGCGTCGGTCGGCATGACGGGGTTGCGAGCGTCATCGAGACGCTGAAGGGCCAGCAGCTCTTCGGCCATGTCACGCTGACGAGGTCGGAGCGCAGCGAGATCGCCGCGCTCGTGACGAGCCTGCTCGAGTCGGACGAGCTGTCCTGACGCGAGAAGGCCCCGGAGCGCACGAGTGGTGCGCTCCGGGGCCTTTCGTCGTACCGGTCAGCCCGGGTGCGTCATCGACAGCAGATCGAGCTTCTCGTCGAGGTCGGCCTCGGTGAGCTCGCCGCGCTCGACGTAACCGAGATCGATCACGGCCTCGCGGACCGTGATGCCCTTCGCGACCGAGTGCTTCGCGATCTTCGCGGCCGCCTCGTATCCGATGAGCTTGTTCAGCGGGGTGACGATCGACGGGCTCATGCCCGCGAGTGCCGTGACGCGCTCGTGGTTGACCTCGAGACCGTCCACCGTCTTGTCGGCGAGGACGCGGCTCGCGTTCGCCAGCAGGCGGATCGACTCAAGCAGCGACGTGCCCATCACGGGGATCGCGACGTTCAACTCGAACGACCCGGACGCGCCCGCGAAGGCGATCGTCTGGTCGTTGCCGATCACGCGTGCGCAGACCATGAGGACCGCTTCGGGGATCACCGGGTTCACCTTGCCGGGCATGATCGAGGAGCCGGGCTGCAGATCGGGCAGGTGCAGTTCGCCGAGGCCGGTGTTCGGCCCCGAGCCCATCCAGCGCAGGTCGTTGTTGATCTTCGTGAGCGAGACGGCGATCGTGCGCAGCGCGCCGGAGGCCTCGACGAGGCCATCGCGGTTCGCCTGCGCCTCGAAGTGGTCGACGGCCTCCGTGAGCGGCAGTCCGGTCTCGGAGACGAGGTTCGCGATCACCTTCTGCGGGAAGCCGGCCGGGGTGTTGATCCCGGTGCCGACTGCCGTGCCGCCCTGCGGCACCTCGGCGACGCGAGCGATCGTCGCCTCCACGCGCTCGATGCCGAGGCGCATCTGGCGGGCGTAGCCGCCGAACTCCTGGCCGAGAGTGACGGGGGTGGCGTCCATGAGGTGCGTGCGCCCGGCCTTCACGATGCTCTTCCACTCGTCGGCCTTGCGCTCGAACGCTCGCGCGATGTGGTCGAGCGCGGGCACGAGATCCGTGAGGAGCGCCTCGGTGACCGCCACGTGCACGGAGGTCGGGAAGACGTCGTTCGACGACTGCGACGCGTTCACGTGGTCGTTCGGGTGCACCTCGCTGCCGAGTTTCTGCGTGGCGAGCGAGGAGAGCACCTCGTTCATGTTCATGTTCGAGCTGGTCCCGGATCCGGTCTGGTACGTGTCGACCGGGAACTGATCGTCGTATTCGCCGGTGACCACCTGGTCGGCTGCCCAGGCGATCGCGTCGGCGATGGCGCCGTCGAGCGTGCCCAGATCCTTGTTGGCGAGAGCCGCAGCCTTCTTGATGCGCGCGAGCGCGGCGATGTGGCGCGACTCGAGACCCTGGCCCGAGATCGGGAAGTTCTCGACGGCACGCTGGGTCTGCGCACGGTAGAGAGCGTTTGCGGGGACCCGCACCTCGCCCATCGTGTCGTGCTCGATACGGTATTCAGTCACTTCGTTGTCCTCTCCGTTCAGGCCGCCGCGGAATCGTCCGCGACTCCCAGGGTCACATCGGGCACGGCGGCGCCCTCAGCGAGTCGGTAGTTGGCTCCGACGATACCGAGTCGTCCCGAAGCCACGGCATCGCTGATCAGCTCCGACGAGTGCAGGATGGCGGTAATCGTGTCGCGCAGGTGCAGCTGTCCGACGCGCGTCGGGTCGATGGGGGCGTCGTCGTCGCCGTTGGCGATCTGTTCCTGACGCACGCGCCGTGCCGAAGGCACAATGGGCGAGACCTGACGCCAGATCGCCGGAGCGAGCGCCGGGGCATCGAACTCGAGGCTGTCGATCGCCGCGCGCACGGCGCCGCACTCGTCGTGGCCGAGCACGACGATGAGGGGGACCTCGAGGATGTCGACGGCGTACTCGATCGTGCCCATGATCGACTCGCCGGTCACCTGTCCCGCATTGCGAATGACGAACAGGTCGCCGAGGCCCATGTCGAAGATGATCTCCGCGGCGAGACGTGAGTCGCTGCACCCGAACAGCGCCGCCGTCGGGCGCTGCGCGATGGCCACCTCATGGCGTCGGTCCACGTCCTGATGCGGGTGGTTCGGCGTTCCTGCGACGAATCGCTCGTTGCCCTCCTGCATCCGCTGCCATGCCTGTGCCGGGGTGGTTACCATCATCTGACCTCTTCCTGAAGGGATGCGACGGCATCGGCGATGCCGCCGGCGAGGATCGCCGTCGTCTCGGCGTCGGCACTGCCGTAGACAAGGACGAAGTCGGGGCCGACCTCAACACCGAGGGCGTAGGAGATGTTGCGGTTGTCGCTCGGGGTGGAGATCTCGAAGGCGGTCCATTCGATGCCGTCGATCGTCACCTCACCCGTGGGTGCCGCGCCGCCGAGGAGCTGAGACGCCCAGGTGTCGTCGACGTCGAATGCCTGCGCGAACCGCACGAATGCGCGGTTGTCTTCGGGAATGTCGTTGTAGTTGACGGTCCAGACCGCAGGCGAGCCTGGCCCGAGCTCGGCGATGTTCACGCCCCAGCCATCGGGCGCGGGGGGAGTGATGACCGCGCGGTCGAGCTGCGTCGAGATGTCGTCGGCGATCGCGGGGACATCAGGTGGGGCTGGCTGCTCGAGTTCGCCTCGCGGAACGATGAAGTAGACGATTGCGACGATGAGGAGTGTCACGCCCATCGCGATGATGAGATTCGTGAACGTCTTGCTGCGGCGGTAATTTCGCGAGTTCTCCGCCTTGCGGAGACGCTCCTCGTCGGGAGTCTCGGGCCGACCGAGGTGCGCGGCGACGCGCGGCGTGCGCGCCATCAGTCTTCGTCCGCGGAGCCCGCCGCGGCATCGCTCGCGGCGCGCGCCTCGTCGAGGCGACGCTTCGCTCCCAACAGCCACTCCTCGCAACGCGCAGCGAGCGCCTCGCCGCGCTCCCAGAGCGCGAGCGACTGCTCGAGAGTGGGGGCGCCCTGTTCGAGTTCGCTCACGACGCGCACCAGCTCATCGCGCGCCTGCTCGAAGGAGAGCTCCTGGACGTCCGGGGCCTGATCAGTCATCGTGTCCATCCTACGTTTCGTCATGAGGGGTGATCGACGCCGCCGGGCCGCTCGACACGGCGCCGATCGCGCCGTGGTCGAGTGTGACCGTCAGCACGGTGCCGTCGGGTGCGTCGGCGGCGTCTCGCAGGATCGCGCCGTCTGCAGCCTGGGCGATCGCGTATCCGCGGGCGAGCGTCGAAGCGGGCGACAGCGCACGCAGTGAGGCGCGCAGCTCTCCTGTGCGTCGCTCGGCGCGATCGACGACGCGCGCCATGATGTCGCGTCCGCGTGAGACCGAGAGCATGACCTCCTGTTCCCGGTCGCGGAGCATGCGCTCCGGGTCGCGCAGTGACGGGCGTGATCGCACCTGCTCGAGCTGTTGGATGCCGTGCTGCACCTGCTGTTGCAGACGCGTGGAGAGGCGCGACCGCAGCTGGTCGATGATCGTGCGCTGCTCGCCGACGTCCGGCACCACCCGTTTGGCGGCGTCGGTCGGCGTTGACGCGCGCACATCGGCGACCTCGTCGAGCAGCGGTCGGTCATTCTCGTGGCCGATCGCGCTGACGACGGGCGTCGACGCGGCCGCCACAGCGCGGAGGAGGCGCTCGTCGCTGAACCCGAGCAGCGTCTGCGGGTCGCCGCCGCCGCGCGCGATGACGATGACATCGACCTCGGGGTCGGCATCGAGGGTCTCGAGCGCCGCGATGATCTCGCCGACGCTGCGGTCGCCCTGGACCGCGGCGTGGATCGTGCGGAAGGCGACCTGCGGCCACCGGAGCTGTGCGTTGCGCAGCACGTCTTTCTCGGCGTCGGACTGCGCGCCGGTGATGAGGCCGACGCAATCGGGCAAGAACGGAATGGGGCGCTTGCGGGCTGAATCGAACAGGCCCTCCTGACGCAGCTGGCGCCGGAGCTGTTCCAGACGCTCGAGCTGCGCGCCCAGGCCGACGTGCTTCATCGTCGTCACTTGGAACGAGAAGGAGCCGCGCTTGGAGAAGTAGCTGGCCTTGAGATGCGCGACGACATGGTCGCCGACGCGGAACTCGTCGGTGAGCCGCTCCAGCACACTCGACCAGACCTGCAGATTGATCTGCGCGTCGCTCGTGAGGTCTTTCATGCCGCCGAACACGTTGCGGCCGCGCTTGTTCCACTGCGTGATCTCGCCCTCGACCCACACCGCGCCCCAGCGGTCGATGGACGCCTTGATCGTCTGATTCAGGCGCTCGACCGAGGTCGGCGTATCGGGCCCGGAATCGCGTGGGGCGACCGCGTCACTCGGCGGCGCGGCATCGGGAACGGGGTTCGGCTGGAACGAAGTCACGGTTTCAGGGTATTCGGGAGGTCTGACGGTTGGGCGACGTAGGCTGGAGGTATGAGCCAGACCGTCGTTGCACTCCCGAATCCGCGCCTGCCGCAGCGGCGCGAGCGGCTGCAGGATGTGCCTATCGCGGGCGACAAGAAGATCCTGCTCGCCGCACCGCGCGGCTACTGCGCCGGCGTCGATCGCGCCGTCATCACCGTCGAGCAGGCGCTGGAGCGTCACGGCGCTCCCGTGTACGTGCGCAAGCAGATCGTGCACAACATCCATGTCGTGCGCGAACTCGAGGAGAAGGGCGCGATCTTCGTCGAAGAGGTCGACGAAGTTCCCGAGGGCGCGCTTGTCGTGTTCAGCGCCCACGGCGTCTCTCCGGCCGTCGTCGACTCGGCAGCGACGCGCGGCCTCCGCGCGATCGATGCGACGTGCCCGCTTGTGACGAAGGTGCACCGCGAGGCCAAGCGCTTCGCGCGTGACGACTATCAGATCCTGCTCGTCGGGCACGAGGGGCACGAAGAGGTCGAAGGTACGGCTGGCGAGGCTCCCGACCACGTGACGGTCGTGAACAATCCGGATGAAGCGGACACGGTCGAGGTCGAGGATCCGTCGAAGCTGGTCTGGCTCTCGCAGACGACCCTCTCGGTCGACGAGACGATGGAGACGGTCCGCCGACTGCGCGAGCGATTCCCGCACCTGCAGGATCCCCCCTCGGACGACATCTGCTACGCCACGCAGAACCGTCAGGTCGCGATCAAGAAGATCGCCGAGCATTCCGACCTCGTGATCGTCGTCGGGTCTGCCAACTCCTCGAACTCGGTGCGCCTTGTCGAAGTCGCGCTCCAGTACGGGGCGAAGGCCGCCTACCGGATCGACTACCCGGACGAGGTCCGCCAGGAGTGGCTCGACGGCGTCAAGACGATCGGGATCACGAGCGGCGCAAGCGTGCCCGACGTGCTGGTCGAGCAGCTGATGTCCGAGCTGACGCACGCGGGATACTTCGACGTCGAAGAGGTGCGCACGGCGGAGGAGGACCTGATCTTCTCCCTCCCGAAGGAGCTGCGCGGCGACGGTCCGCGTGGCGGCCGACGGGAAAGCGCGTGACCGACGCCGGCGAGCGGCCGCGCCCGCAGTTCGGCGCGTTCGCGACGCCCGAGGAGCAGAGCGTGCGCAGCGGACGTGCCGTCGAGCCCGTCGACCCCGCGCTCGTTCCGCGTGACATGCCGCCGGGCGTCGAGCCGCGGGTGACGCCCGGTGCGCGTCGCGGCAGGTTCGGCGATCGCGTGGCGACGGTCGCGCTGCTCGTGTTCGGCCTCTTCATGGTGCTCGACAGCATCTCGGCGTACACCGATCCCGCAGCGCTCCTCGACGCTCTCCGACTGGATGTCGAACTCGTCGACTACGCGCGCCAGCGCGCAGCCGGCGTGGTCGCTGTCGTCGTGATGCTCATCGGGTGGCTGGCGACGACGTGGTTCGTCTGGCGACGCGGGGTCGCGGGTAAGTCGATGTGGTGGATCGCGCTGATCGCCGGGGTCGTGTTCACGATCATCGGTGGGCTGATCGTCGCGATTCCGCTCGTGTCGGATCCGAACGTCTTCGCGGCTTTCGCCGAGATGCAGGGCGTCGCTCTCTAGTTCCCCCCTACACACACAGAACGGGCCCGGCGAATGCCGGGCCCGTTCTGTGTGTATACGAGTCGTCAGGCGCTGATCGACTTGCCGTGGGATCCGAGCTGCTTCGTGGCCTCGACGACGCGCGCCGCCATGGCCGACTCGGCGACCTTGCCCCAGGCGCGCGGGTCGTACTTCTTCTTGTTGCCGACGTCGCCGTCCAGCTTCAGCACGCCGTCGTAGTTCTCGAACATGTACCCGGCGACCGAGCGCGTGAACGCGTACTGGGTGTCCGTGTCGATGTTCATCTTGATGACGCCGTTTGCGACGGCGGTGGCGATCTCCTGGACGGTGGAGCCGGATCCACCGTGGAACACGAGGTCGAGGGGCTTCTCGCTGGTGCCGAACTTCTCGGCGATGCCGGCCTGGATCTCGCCCAGGAGCTCGGGACGCAGCTTGACGTTGCCGGGCTTGTAGACGCCGTGCACGTTGCCGAACGTCAGCGCCGAGATGTACTTGCCCTTCTCGCCGAGACCAAGCGCCTCGACCGCCTTCGTCACGTCGCCGACGGTCGTGTAGAGCGCGTCGTTCGAGCCCTCGTGGGTGACGCCGTCCTCTTCGCCGCCCACGACGCCGACCTCGATCTCGAGAATCGAGTTGATCGCGTGCATGCGGGGGAGCAGTTCCTGCGCGATCTGGATGTTCTCGTCGAGCGGCACGGCGGATCCATCCCACATGTGCGAGTTGAAGATCGGCTCGCCGCCGGCCTTCACCTGCTCCTCGCTCGCCTCGAGCAGCGGCAGGAGGAAGCTGTCGAGCGCGTCCTTCGGGCAGTGGTCGGTGTGCACGGCGACGGTGACGCCGTAGCTCGCGGCGACCGTACGTACGTACTGGGCCATCGCGATCGCGCCCGTGGCGCGCGCCTTGACCGTGTGGCCGGCGAAGTAGTCTGCGCCGCCCGTCGTCACCTGAATGATGCCGTCGGAACCGGCCTCTGCGAGGCCCTGGAGAACGGAGTTGATCGTCTGGGAACTCGAGACGTTGAATGCGGGGAAGGCGTAGCCGCCCTGCTTCGCCCGCGAGAGCATTTCGGAGTACTGATCCGGAGTTGCAACCGACATGACGCGGCTCCTTCGAGAGGTGGGAAATGGCCCTCCCACCCTATTGCGTGGCGTCGCCCACGGAAACTTGACCGCCGTCCTCGACACACGCGAAAGATTCGCGAATCCTTCGTCGGATCGCGGAGTGAAGAACGCGGAGTGCTGTCATTCGCGCGGCTACGCTCGAGATCATGACTGCCGATCACGAGATCCATGACCCCGACGATCTGATCCCGCTGCAGCCCGACCGCAACATCGCGCTCGAGCTCGTGCGCGCGACGGAGGCCGCGGCCATTCGGTCCGTGCCGTTTATCGGCCGCGGACAGAAGGAGCTCGCTGACGGTGCAGCCGTCGACGGCATGCGCGCGTTCTTGACGACGGTCGAGTTCGACGGCGTCGTGGTGATCGGCGAGGGCGAGAAGGACAACGCCCCGATGCTGTACAACGGCGAGCACGTCGGCACCGGTCGTGGGCGCTCCTACGACATCGCTGTCGACCCGATTGACGGCACGACGCTGACGGCCGAAGGGCGCAATAACGCTCTGAGCGTGATCGCGATGTCGGACCGCGGCACCATGCTCGATGCGTCGAGCGTCTTTTACATGGACAAGATCGTCACCGGACCCGAGGGCGTCGGCGTCGTCGACATCCGTCTGCCGATCCAGGAGAACATCGCACGCCTCGCGAAGGCGCTCCACAAGCCCGTCGAGGAGCTCGTCGTGTCGGTGTTGAACCGGCCGCGCCACGAGCAGTTGATTGCTGACATTCGCGAGACCGGCGCTGGTACGCGTCTCATGAGCGACGGCGACGTCGCGGGCGGGATCAACGCCGCACGCCACGACGCGCGAACGGACCTGTGCGTCGGCGTCGGTGGTAGCCCCGAGGGCATCGTGACGGCGTGCGCCATCAAGGCGCTCGGAGGCCACATCCAGGGCCGGATGTGGCCGCGCGACGACGAGGAACGGCAGAAGGGCATCGATGCCGGGCTCGCGATGGATGAGGTTCTCGAGGCCGACGACATGGTCAGCGGCAGCAACACGATCTTCGTCGCGACGGGAGTCACCGACGGCGCGCTCGTCGCCGGTGTGAAGCGTCAGGGCGGCTACCTGTATACCGAGAGTGTCGTCCTGCGAGGACACTCCGGCACGCTGCGACGCATCTCGAGTGATCACCTCGAGTCGAAGTGGCTTTAAGCCGGCGCGTGAGATACTGGGCGCATGAGCGACAACTCGGAGACGACCCCGTCCGACGGCGCGCGCGCCGTCGTGGCGGACGCGAAGGATCCGGCCAGACGCCCTGACGTCCTCTTCCGCGTGCGGCGTCCCGCAGGCACCGAGCCCAGCATCTGGTGGTCGATCGGCGGATTCGTTTTCGTGTCGGTCGGTGTGCTCGTCTCGCTCAATCTGATTCCGGGCTGACCTCCTCCGCGGCAAGCAATTCTGGCGCGGACACACGCCGCACGGGAGCGTCGATCGCCCCCGGTGATTCGGAGTGGGCGAGCTTCGACGCGTCGATGCCGGGGAATCGGCGCGCCGTCACTAGGACACGCGACTCCAACGACCCCACCAGGTTGTTGTACGCGTCCACGGTGCGTTCGATGGCCCGCCGCATGTCGCTCGCGTGTCCGCCGAGCGTGCCGAGTCGGTCGTAGAGCTGATTGCCGAGGTCGAAGAGAGTCCGCGCTTCTTCCGACACCTCCTGTTGTGTCCACGCGAACGCGACCGTCTTGAGCACGGCCCACAGGTTGACCGGGGAGGCGAGCGCGACGCGCTTGCCGAAGGCGTACTCGAGCAGCGCGGGATCCTCCGCGAGCGCCGCGGAGAGCACGGACTCGCTCGGGATGAAGCAGACGACGAACTCCGGGCTTGCATCGAGGCCCGCCCAGTACGCCTTCTTCGCGAGAGCGTCGACATGTGCCCGCACCGCCCTGACGTGCTTCTGGAGCAGGGCGCTGCGGCGCGCGGCCTCCTCGCCGACGGCGGTGACAGGAATCGCTTCCGCATCGAGGAAAGCCTCGAGCGGCGCCTTGGCGTCGACCGCGATCGACGTGCCGCCGGGAAGATGCACGAGCATGTCCGGTCGCCCCGATCCCGCGTCGGACGTGATCGACGACTGCTCATCGAAGTCGACGCGCGCGAGCAGACCCGCCGACTCGACGATCCGGCGCAGCTGCGTTTCGCCCCACACTCCGCGGGAGGTGTTCGACCGCAACGCCCCGGCGAGCGACTCCGTCGTGGCGCGCAGCTGCTCGTCGATCTTCTGCGCGCTGCGCAGCTGCTCACTCACCTGTCCGAACTGTTCGGTGCGTTCACGCTGCATCTCGTCGACCCGCTGCTGCATCCGGTGCAGCGTTTCACGGACAGGGGAGAGCGCCTGCAGCACCGCGTTCTCACGGCTCTGGCGTTCGATCTGTTCGTGGCGCTCCGCACGATCGCGCTCCAGCGCTTCCGCCGTTCGCCGCTCCTGGCGTTCGAGCGCGGCGCGCAACTCGCGTGCCTCGGCGGTCGCGCTCGCCGCCTCGGCCTCAGCCGATGACGCCCGAGCGGCCCGCGCGAACCAGCCGACCGCCACGCCGACACCGATGCCGATCAGCACCATGAGTACCCAGATCACGTCCATGGGTCCACTCTCGCGCCGACCACCGACAAACGTGGGCGGCGCCCCGCGGTGTGCGGGTTCTCGCCGCGGGGCGCGTGATCACACGGTCTGGCCGCTGTGCCGTCCTTCGGCAACCTCTTCGAGTAGCTTCGCGTTGAAGGCGGGGAGGTCGTCCGGCGTGCGGCTCGAAACGAGGCCCTGATCCACGACGACCTCTTCGTCGACCCAGGTCGCGCCAGCATTGCGAAGATCCGTCTGCAGACTGGGGAAGCTCGTCAACGTGCGTCCGTCGAGCACGTCCGCCTCGACGAGGATCCAGCCCCCGTGGCAGATCACGCCGACGGGCTTGTGCTCGGCGAAGAAGCCGCGCGTGAAGGCTACCGACGGCGTGTCCATGCGGATCGCATCGGCATTGACGACGCCGCCCGGAAGGACGAGAGCGTCGAAACCATTCGGCGACGCATCGGCTGAGACAAGGTCGACAGCCTGGACGTGGCCGTCTTTTCCCGTGACCTCACCAGGCTCTGGCGCCACCATCGTCAGCTGCGCTCCCGCGGCGGCCAGCGCCTGCCAGGGGCTCGTTAACTCGCTGTCTTCGTAACCGTTGGTGGCCAGGAACGCGACCCTGGCCTGACTCAGTTCCATCATCTGTGTTTCCTCCCTGACATCGATCGACTCGTCCGCGCCGCCGGCCGGATGGCGTCGGGACGTCACGCCCGGTCGGCGAGACGATCCTCGCCCTGGTGTTCGGCGCAATGTGCACAGCAGAAGATGCGCTCGCCTGCCTGCACGCCGTGGCCGATGATCCGGCATCCGCAGTGCGCGCACGACGGCGCGAAGGCGTGGATCGCGCACTCGAAGCTGTCGAAAACACCCACGCGATTTGCCTGGGTGATGGTGAACACATCGTCATACGTGTTCCCGCACACGTCACACGTTCCTGTGGTCTCCTCGAGATGGGGTGCGTTGGTCATCGTCGCTCCTCTCGTCTGCCGCCAGTGTCGCCGCACACACCGCGGATGGCACGGGGGCTGACAGCCCTCTTCTCGGCCGGTACACTGCCGCGCTTCGCGAGACGAGTGCAATGAGGAAGCGCGCACCCTCCCCACGTAGACTGTTCTCCCGTGGCTCTGACAATCGGCATCGTGGGACTTCCCAATGTGGGCAAGTCGACCCTGTTCAACGCACTCACCGAGAACGACGCGCTCGCCGCCAATTATCCGTTCGCGACGATCGAGCCGAACGTGGGCGTCGTCGAGTTGCCGGATCCGCGACTCGATCGCCTTGCCGAGATCTTCGGATCCCAGAAGATCCTGCCCGCGCCCGTGTCGTTCGTCGACATCGCGGGCATCGTGCGCGGCGCCAGCGAGGGCGAGGGGCTCGGAAACCAGTTCCTCGCGAACATCCGGGAGGCCGACGCCATCGCGCAGGTCGTGCGCGGCTTCACCGACGACGATGTAACCCACGTCGACGGCGCCGTGGATCCCGCGAGCGACATGGAGACGATCAACACCGAGCTGATCCTCGCCGACATGCAGACGCTCGAGAAAGCCGTGCCGCGCCTCGAGAAAGAGGTCAAGGGTAAGAAGGCGGATCCCGCCGTGCTCGCCGCGGCTACAGAGGCCCTCGCGATCCTGGAGACCGGGAAGACGCTCTTCCAGGCCGGCTTCGACACGACACCGGTGCGCGAGCTCGGGCTTCTCACTGCGAAGCCGACGCTGTTTGTCTTCAACGTCGACGAGGGCGTCCTGACCGACGACGCCCGCATGGCCGAGCTGGCCGACCTCGTCGCGCCCGCCAAGGCCGTGTTCCTCGACGCGAAGGTCGAATCCGAGCTCATCGGACTCGACAAGGAGGAGGCGCTCGAGCTTCTCCAGTCGCTCGGGCAGCAGGAATCCGGCATCGACCAGCTGGCGCGTGTCGGTTTCGAGACGCTGGGACTGCAGACGTACCTCACGGCCGGGCCGAAGGAGGCGCGTGCGTGGACCATCCGCAAGGGGTGGACCGCGCCGCAGGCCGCCGGCGTCATTCACACGGACTTCGAACGCGGATTCATCAAGGCCGAGATCGTCTCGTTCGCAGACATCGATTGCCACGGATCCATGAACGAAGCAAAGTCGGCGGGCCGCGTGCGCATGGAGGGCAAGGACTACGTCATGCAGGACGGCGACGTGGTGGAGTTTCGGTTTGCGCTTTAACCTCTGGTGGCATGGCCGCGGCCTCCCCGCTAGTCGGCTTCGGTCAGCAACACACCCGCCCGTCATCTCTCACGCCACCTTCAAGGTGAGCAGGTGCTTTCGCGCCAGTGCTGATGCTGTCTGACCGTCGCGGTCGGCGATGGCGTCGAGGATGTCCTGGTGTGCGTGCTGGTCGGCATCGCTGCCAAACTCGCCGCGCAGTCGCAACATGTCGATCATGGCTTGGCGGCTGCGCGGAGTGAAGCTATCGAACAGGTCGACGAGGATCGGGTTGTGTGCCGCCGCAATGATCGCTCGATGAAAGGCGATGTCCGCGTCAACGTGCATGTCGATGTCAGTTCGCTGTGCGTCACGTTTATCCGCGGCGTGCCGTATCGCGCGTAGCTCAGCGGGGGAGCGCCGCTCGGCCGCGAGAGCCGCAGCTTCGACTTCGATGGCGATGCGCGCTTCGATCACCGAGTTGATGTCTGCCTTGCGCAGCGCTGTGCTCCAGTCCTCGACGACATCGAGCGCAGCTACGAAGACGCCAGCTCCTTGTCGCGTAGCCAGCACGCCCTGGCCCGCTAGACGGCGAATCGCTTCGCGCACAGTCGACCTGCCGACCCCGAGCTGCGGGCCGAGAGTGTTCTCCCCGGGGAGCTTTGATCCCAGTGGCCACTCGCCAGCCCGAATCCGATCGAGGAGCAGATCTGCCGCTTGCTCTGCGAGCGGGGTGCGTTGCACCTGTGCCATGAAGCCTCCACTTCGCTACTTGTCTGAGAAGTTGTGTAGAGTCTAGCCCATGCCCCAGCGACTCCTCCTTCGCCGCCGCGCCAGGAACTGACCCGACCAGACACCTGCGCGCGGAGTGGCTCACCCTTGCTGGTCTCCCTCACTTCTTGCGCGCCGTGTCTCTGCGCGCTCTGGATCGAAAGAAGCACATGAGCACGACCTCTTCCTCTCCTCGAACCCGCAACCGGCTGGGCCTGTGGGCACTGACCGCCACCCATGCAGCGAATGACTTCTACACCGGCGCAGTGGCAGCGCTGCTGCCGTTCTTCGTGCTCCACGCGGAGTACTCCTATGCCGCAGTTGCAGGCATCACGCTTGCTGCGACCGCACTGTCGAGCGTTGCCCAGCCGATGTTCGGATACCTCAGCGACCGCTACGGGATGCGCTGGATGAGCCTGGCTGGCCTTCTTGCCGCCGGCGCTGGCATCGCCTTGAGTGGCATCTTCGCCGACTCGTATGCGGCCGTGTGGATCGTTGTGGCGATCTCCGGCATCGGCGTCGCCGCGTACCACCCGGCAGCGACAATGGAAGCCCGCGAGCTCGGCGGCGGTACCAGCGGATCGATGAGCCTGTTCTCCGTCGGCGGGAACGTCGGCGTGGCCCTGGCACCGTCGGCCGTGATTCTCGTCGTGGGAACCTTCGGGCTGTCTGGCTCGGGCTTCCTTATCATCCCGGCAGTCGTGCTGGGGCTGGTCTACGTACTGGTCTCGTGGCGACACCTGTTCTCGCGGACGGTGGCTGCCGAGCGGGCACCTGCCGTTACAAAGGTTTCGATCCCCGACGACTGGCGAGCCTTCCTGTGGCTCAGCGCGGTGCTGGCCACCTGGTCGGTCGCCTACGTCGGCACCTCGACCTTCATCTCGCTCTACTCGATCCAGCGATTTGATGTCACCACTGGCCTCGCCTCGATCGCGCTGTCGGTGTTCCCGGCGGCCGGCGCAGTGGGAACCCTCGCCGGCGGCTGGCTCGCGGACCGCGTCGGACGACTGCGCGTCGTCCGTACCGGCTATCTGCTGGCGGCTATCTCCACCATCGCGATCGTGCTCGCACCGTCCCCTGTGGTGGTGATCATCGCGACGGCGATCCTGGGCACCAGCCTGTTCCTGCCATTCGCTGCGCAGATCACGCTGTCGCACTCGTACCTGCCGAACAGGATCGGCATGGCCAGCGGTGTCACGCTGGGACTGACTCTCTCACTGGGAGGCCTGGTCAGCCCGCTGCTGGGATCCATCGCGGACCAGACGAGCGTCCAGTCAGTCTTCGTTATCGTCGCTGTACTGCTGGTAGCTGGCTTCGCGCTCTCGTTCATCCTTAAGGAGCGCCGGAGCGGCCCCGTCCAGAGTCTTCAGCAGCAGGACCAGAGCAGCGAACTGGAGAACGTCAATGACTGACCAGGAGATCCTCCGCCTTGAAGCTGTGGACTTTGTGCGGGAATCCCGTCAGATTCTCACCGGCATCAACCTGACGGTTCGTGCGGGGGAGCGATGGGCGCTGATCGGCCCTAACGGAGCTGGCAAGAGCACCATCCTGAGCATGTGTGGCGCGGTGAAGCACCCGACCCGCGGCAGCGTCCATGTGCTGGGACGTAAGCTCGGCCGAGTCGACATCCGGGAGCTGCGCGAGCGCATCGGACATGTCAATCCCCGCCACCCGCTCAGCTCTCCGCTCACAGTTCGGCAGGTGATTCTCACCGGCGCAACGGGCACGACCGAGCTCATGCCGCGCTGGACTCCCGACCCCGTCACCCAAGCCCGTGTTGACGAGCTGACCGAGATGCTCGGACTCGCAGGGCTCGAAACGGCAACCTGGCCGACGATGTCACAGGGCGAGCGAGGACGGGCTCTCATCGCGCGTGCCCTGCTCCCGGACCCACCGCTTCTGCTACTGGACGAGCCCTCCACAGGACTGGACGTCGCGGCGCGCGAGCAGTTCCTCAGCACCGTGGACCAACTGCACCGGTCCCGCCCGCAACTTTCCACCATTCTGGTGACGCATCACTTGGAGGAGCTGCCCACAACGACAACGCATGCGATGTTGATCAAGGGCGGTCAGGTGCATGCTGCTGGACGAGCCCGAGAGGTCTTGACGACCGAACTGGTGAGCGAGTGCTTCGACCATCCGATCGAGATCGAACACCGCGCTGGCCGCTGGCAGGCACGAGCGCTGGTGAGGGCCTGAATGGTCAGGATGCGCATGGCCGTTGACTCTGCGTATCCAGAGGTTGGTATCTGCGGCGATGTGGTGGAGTTCAGGTTCAACGTGTGAGTCGGAGTCGGCCGTTGTCGGGCGACACTCGTCGCATGCCATAGCTCTGACTTAGGTGGCTCTGCCTGGTTCTCCAATTGGTTGGCGACACGGTTGATATTGCCGGCCGAGGTTCTTATTGCCAGGGGAGTTGTGTGGTTACCGGCTCTGGTGTGGGCGCTGACTGAGTGGCTGCGAGACGCTTGATCGATTGTGGTGGCTCGCCAATTTGGAACGCTGATACGCGTTCGGCGACTCGCACGGTGATGTATGAGCCTTGCTCCGGAACTTCGTCAGGGATCGCGATCTCGTGCTCCCCGGGCGCGAGTACGCCATCGGCGATGATCGCAGAGTGAGGGATCGGTTCCGGGAGCGGCTCGAACGTCGCCCACAGTCCCTCGACCACCACCCGAGCCGTGCTGGTGTGCGTGACCCGGACTACGCGATTGTCGGCGTCGTACTTCACGCCGGGAGGGGTTCCGTCAAAGAATTCCTTCACTTGGGCTGCCAACAGCGCCGCGATGCCCCCTAACCCCTGGATGAAGCTCACATTGGGGTTGAGGTCACGGATCTCCGTTTGCAAGGCTTCTTTAGCCTGCGGTGGCACCATGCCGCCGAAAATCACGAGGGCAACTTCACGCATGTCGTAGTCGTCGAGCACCCGAGCAACTTGGTTCGTCGCATTCGCCGCGTAGCCGCGTTCGCGCAGTATTGAGACCGCGTCGAGGAGCACGGGTGCAGAGCGCCCGATGATCAGAACCCGCTTTGTTGTGTTTGTCATTACATGGCCCTCAGTCGATGGTTCAGTGTTGGTGCGACCAACATAGCTGATGTTGGTCGCACCAACAAGTTGGCAGTACGCTGAAGTATGCGTAAGCACTCCACGCCGGCTCGCACGCCGGACCGACTCAAAGACCGCCCCACGTGGCTGTTGGGGAGAGCCGTAGCTCGGTCCTCGGTACTCCTGACGACCGGGTTCGCGGCTCATGGGGACGGATTGCGCGGCTACCACTACCGTCTACTCGCCTCGCTTGAGCAGTGGGGTCCGGTTAGTCAAGCTGACCTGGGCCGGGATACGGGCATCGACCGAAGCGATGTGACCGCAGCCCTCGTCGACCTGGAATCGCGTGACTTCGTCGTGCGTGACGTTGACCCGAACCATCGGCGTCGCAAGATCGTTGCGATCACCGACTCGGGATCGGCGACGCTGCGCAAGCTTGACGAGGTGCTCGACAGTATCCAAGAGGAGTTGCTCGCACCGCTTACGCCGGCCCAGCGGAGGCAGTTCGCTGAAATCATGCCCCGACTCGGCGATGAGGGTGAGGCCGATGTGTCGCCCGGGGGGTCGTCGACCTAGTGGACTCTGCCTGCGACGCCTTCCTCATGAGGTTGGTTTGTTCCGGAATCTGGTGGAGTTCCGCTTTAACGAATGAGCACGTTCGGGTTGCACTTATGACGCCTGCACGAGTTCTCACCGCAGGTGACCGCGGTGTGCTTGCTGCGATGTCCGGCTTTTTTGCTCGCTCGGGCCAGATGTCGGGCGTGGCACCTCGCTGACGCGAGGGCCGGACGAACCACGAGTCACGACCGTTCGAGAGCGCGGGCCCCGGGTCGGCCAAGGCTCACGGTTACAGGCGATTCAGGCCGCTCCGGTGACGCGGAGAAGGTCGAGCTTGTTCTCGTCTGTGGTGTCTGCGGCAGCGGTATAGGCGACTATGCGCAGATCAGCACCCGGCACGGAGAGGACATCGCAGTCGAGCGTGATCGCGCCGACCTTGGGGTGCTTGATCGTCTTCCGACTGCTCGTGTGCTCGGCCGGTGCGGCGTCGTTCCAGTGCCGGGCGAAATCGGCAGAGACTGCGCGGAGTTCACGCACGAGCGAGGCGAGCCGCCGGTCGCTGGGATATCGGGCCCGTGCATGCTTCAAATCGGCGACGATGCTGCGCTCGAAATCATCGGTTAGCGCCGGCGGCGAGGGGCGCAGGGACCTATGCGCGGCCCCGTCGCCGAAGATCGCCCGAGCAAGATTGCGTTCGGTCTCCGGAAGTCGTCCGGGGGGTCCGTGGAGCGTCGCCCAGGTCGGGTTCCATATCAGCAACGACCAGTCGGCGGCGAAGACGCCGACCGCTGCGTCTCCGAGTCGGGAGACGAGGCGCTGTACGCCGGCCGGGATGAAGTCGGACACCATGCCATCCCTTGGCGGCAGCAGTCCGGCGGAGATGAACAGGGCGTCGCGCTCCGCGCCCGATAGCTGCAATGCTCGGGCAAGCGAGGCGACGACCTGAGCCGACGGGCGGGTCGCCCGGCCGCGCTCGAGACGCACGATGTAATCGACCGACAGTCCCGCGAGCTGTGCGAGTTCTTCTCGCCGCAGGCCGGGGGCGCGACGGCGCAGTCCTGCTGTCAGGCCGACATCATCCGGGGCGAGCCTGTCACGCCACCGATGCACCAGATGCCCGAACTCCGACGCTTCCATGTCCTTCATTCTTGCGCGACCGCGCGCCCGGAGACTAGGCACTGACAGTCCTCCGTCTCAATGGGGCCCTGGCCGTCATGCGGCGGTCGACGAAGACTCGTCTCCGGATCGCTCTACGTCCGTCAGCATCGATGCCAACTGCAAGGAGGAGCCCATGGCTCAGCACACTATCGTCATGACCGGAGCGACACGAGGGATCGGCCGAGTCGCCCTCGACCGCATCGCCGCGCTCGACCCAGACGCCCACCTGGTCCTGCTCGCCCGTGACGAGGCCAGCTCCCGATTGGCAGCCGAACTCACCGCGGCAGGGCACGCGGCGTCGGGTATCGCCGTCGACCTGCTGTCCCTCACGGGCACGCGCCAGGCTGCCGACGAGGTTGTGCGGAGACTGGATGCTGGCGAACTGCCGCCGCTGCGCGGTTTGGTCGGCAATGCGGGGCTGCAAATCACGAACGACCTCACCGAGAACTCCGAAGGCCTGGAGGCGACGTTCGCCGTCAACGTGCTCGCCAACCATGTGCTCCTCCGTCGCCTGCACGATCGCTTCGTGTCAGGGTCGAGGATCACGCTCACGGTCAGCGATACTCACTTCGGCGATTTCCGTCACAATCTCGGTATGGTTCCCGGCCCGTCCTGGCAAGAGCCGGAACGTCTGGCGCGGATCCGCGCCTTCCCTGATCCGGAGAGCGTCGTGGCGGGTCGCACCGCGTACTCGACGAGCAAGTTGGCCGCCATCCATCTCATCCACGAGCACGCGCGCCGTCTGCCGGGCGGCGTTGACATCGTCGGATATAACCCAGGGTTCGTTCCCGGTACCGACCTCGCGAGGGCCGCCGACGCGTTCTCACGTTTCGCGATGCGCAGGGTCATGCCGCTGATGACCTTGACGCCGTTGGCGACCAGCAAGGGCGCAGCCGGGCGCTATCTCGCAGACGCGGCGCTCGGCCGCACGCGGGCGACGACTGCGGCCTATATCAACCGCGGTGCCGAGGAGCGTTCGTCCGAGGAGTCCTACGATCCGACTCGCGAACGTCAGCTCTGGGACACCGCCGAGGAACTCACGCGATCGCTCCACTGAGCGGCGGCGATGGGCGATCCGGTGATGGTCTCTCTGCCTCGTCGTCCTCAGGCGTTGCGGCAGTCGGGGTCGGCAACGCACACGCCCCGATTCCGCGCGCCCTGACCGTGGTGCGCCCACGGGGGAGCGCGTCGCGCGACTCCGACGCGGCCAGCGTTCTTGCGTAGGTACAACGATCGTTGTACCTTGGGTGCATGACTTCGACGCGAGCCGCCATCGTCTCCTCCGCCGAGCGCACCTTCGATCACCATGGCTTCGCGGCCACGGGCATGGACCGCCTGACGGAGGCCGCTGGCGTGTCAACGCGCACACTGTACAAGCATGTGGGAAGCAAGTCGCTCCTGATGGTCGCCGTGTTGGAAGAGCGTGCGGACCGCTTCTTCGCCGCTCTGTTGGTCGAGAGCGTGGACGCGCTGTTCACCGGTCTCGGACAGTGGGTCGCCGAGGAGGGTTCCCGTGGCTGTCTCTTCCTCCGGGCGCAGGGCGAGACTGCCGGCGAGGACGAGGGTGTGTCCGCGGCCGTCGCGTCGTACCGGGACCGGCTCCGCGCGCTGATCCGCCGCGTCGTCGCCCGCGACCTCGGCCACGACGACGAACGAACCGCGACGCAGGTGCTGCTGCTGTTCGAGGGCGCGACCTCGGCCGCCGCCTACCTCGGCCCCGACTCCATCGAACGCGCCCGGGAGGCCGTGGCTGTGTTGATGTCAGCACCTCCCCACGACCACGATTCCGAACGAAAGGCCTGACGTTGCACCTTCTGACCGTCTTCTCCCACCCGGTCGCCGCCTCGTATCCCGCCGCGGTGATGTCCGCTTTCCACGAGCCGTTCCATGAGGCCGGGCACTCGATCGACGTGCTCGACCTGCATCGCGAGGGCTTCGACCCGCGGTTCACCGTGGAGGACCACTCGCACTTCTGGGGCGGCCCGGTCCCGGCAGATGTCGCCGCCATGCACCGGCGCGTCGAGGCGGCCGACCGTCTCGCGTTCGTTTTTCCGGTGTACTGGTGGTCGATGCCGGCGCTCATGAAGGGGTGGGTCGAGCGCGTCTTCACCGGGGGATGGGCCTACCAATATGGTCAGGGCGTCGACGATCGCGGTAAGAAGTCCCTCAATGGTCTTCTGCCGAGCGTGCCGACCGCGCTCGTCGCCATCGGCGGATCCAAACGCTCCACGTACGACAAGTACGGCTATGACGAGGCCATGCGCACCCAGCTCGACGTGGGTGTCTTCGCCTACTGCGGGATTCGCGACGTCGAGAGCCATCTGATCTATGACGTCGAGGGTGACCACAATGCCGCCACCCGCGCTGCCGGTGTGCGGGATGCGCGCCGCATTGGCGCGGACTTCCTCTCGCCGGATCGCGTGCCCCGCGATGCGAAGGCCGAGCACCTTCGGGTACGCCGGGCTGCCAAGGCCGCCTGACGCAGATCGACCCGGCCCGCGGCTTCACCTTTCATGACGTCTGTCCTCTGACGCAGGTGTGGGCCGTCGGGCGGCGGCAGGTAGTCGTGCTTAGTCCCGCGCAACAGCGTCTGACTTCTGACCAGAGCTCATGACGGCCGAGACGAATGCGCCGCCGGCGCGTGATGTGTTTGCGTACCGGAACTCGGTGGAGTTCCGGTTCGACGTCCGATTCCGGCTGGCCTTCCCTCGACACCTCACGCTCGCCACGGACGGCGATCAGGGGATGATGGTCGCGGGTCCTGCGATGAGCGCGGCGTGGTCGAGGGCTTCGACTTCGATGCGGCTGGTGCGGCCCATCTCTACGCCCTGCAGGATGGTGAAGCGGTCTCCGGCGGCGGCTCGCCCGAGTGCTTTCAGGTAGCCGGCGAAGGCCGCGGCGGCCGAGCCCGTGGCAGGGTCTTCCACCACTCCGCCCCAGGGGAAGGGGTTGCGAGAGCGCCATTGGTTCGGTCCGTCGGGGGCGATGAGCTGGATGGTGACCCAGTTCTGCGCAAGGCAGAGGGTGCGCAGCCCGTCGAAGTCATAGTCGAGGTCGGCGAGCTGCTCCACGACTCGGGCGACGAGGACCGGGTGGTGGTTGCCACCGAATCCGACCGCTGGTGGGTAATCGGGGTGCAGGTCTTCGCGGGACCAGCCCAGGTGCTGCAGGAGGGCGTCGAGTAGCACTTCATCGATCGGTGAGCTGGATACCTCCGTGCTCTGGAACGCACCGAGCGTGCGTTCCCCCTCGTGCCTGGCGGAGGCGTGGATCGCCCCGACTCGCGTGCGCAGGAGGTAGTCCCCGGGGCCGAGGGCGTCGCCCAGCGCGACGGCCGTGGCGATCGTCGCGTGGCCGCAGAAGTCGACCTCGGAGTCCGGCGCGAAGTAGCGGACGGACAGCCCGTCCTCAATGGGATCCAGGGGAGAGGTGACGAAAGCCGTCTCGCTGTACCCGACGTCCTTGGCAATGCTCTGCATCTGCGCGTCGGACAGCCTCTGGGCGTCGAGCACGACGCCGGCGGGGTTCCCGAGGGCGGGGCTGTCAGCAAACGCGGCGTAGCGGGAGATGGCGGCGGGCGCGGTCATGTTCGGTCCGTTTCGTTGCTGGGTGCGATGACGCGAGGAGGTCTGTGGCGAAGCAGGGAATGGGGTTCCGTCACCCGTGGGGAGTTCGAGGAATCGGACGGGAGGACCTTTCCCATCCTCGTGCAGAGCGGCGGCACTGACAAGCGTGCGACGACCGCCGAGTACGCAGCGTCACTGCTTCGGCGAATGCTGGAACGTCCGTCGGTAGACGGTCGGCGCAACGTCCATGGCCGCGTGGAAGTGTCGGCGCAGCGACGCGCCTGTGGCGAAGCCGACCTCCTCGGCGATCCGGTCGATGGGGAGGTCGGTGCTCTCCAGCAGATGTCGGGCCCGGGCCACCCGCTGCCCGATGACCCACGCGCCGGGGCTCACACCGACCTCCGCGGTGAACCGGCGCGAGAAAGTCCGAGGGCTCATCCCCGCCCGGCGAGCGAGGGTCGCGATGTCGAGGGTGTCCTGGAGGTGCTCGATGGCCCAGCTGCGCGCGGGCGCGGTGCCGGCGTTGCCGGTGTCCGGGACAGGCTGGTCGACGTACTGCGCCTGCCCGCCGTCGCGGAACGGCGGGACGATGCATCGGCGCGCCACCGCCGCGGCTATCTCGCTGCCGTGGTCCGTGCGGACCAGGTGGAGGCATGCGTCCACGCCCGAGGCGGCGCCTGCCGAGGTGAGGATCCGTCCTTCTTCGACGAAGAGAACGCCGGGGTCGAGCTCGACCCGCGGGAACCGTCGTCGGAAGCGGTCGGCGAGGTTCCAGTGGGTGGTCGCCCGACGGCCGTCCAGGCTCCCCGTCGCGGCCAGGATGAACGCACCCGTGCAGATCGAGACGACGCGTGCATGGGCGGGGATGCGGTCCAGGGCTCCGGCGACGACGTCCGGGAGCTCCTCGGGGATGTTCGGCGGTGCGATCGAGTCGATCACCACGATGTCGGCTGTCTCCAGGAGCTCGGGACCGTGCGGGACGTCGATGGTGAAGTCCGAGGCCGTGCGGACGGGGCGGCCGTCGGCGCTGCAGGTCGAGACCTCGTACAGCCCGTCGGTCGCCTCGAGGATGCGGCTGGGGATGCCGAGCTCGAACGGGTAGACGCCCTCGAGCGCGAGCACCGCCACCTGCTGGATCTTCCCCGAAGAGATAATGGCGCGATCGTATCGAACGATGACCTTCTTGCCATGTCGGATGAGCACCGGACCCGGCAGGCTGGGAGCATGACCACGTCACAGACCATGCGAGCTGCCACGCAGCATTCCCTGGGAGGCCCGGAGGTCCTCGAGATCGTCGAGGTGCCACGTCCCGAGCCCCGTCCGAACGAGGTCCTCGTGCGGGTGCACGCGGCGAGCCTGAACCCCACCGATTGGAAGCATCGTGCGAACGGCGGATTCCTCGGCGCACCGCCCTTCGTTCTGGGCTGGGATCTCTCCGGCGTCGTGGAGGCCGTGGGCGTCGGCGTCACCCGCTTCCGGCCGGGGGACGAGGTGTTCGGCATGCTCCCGTACCCGTTCGGGCACGCCGCCCACGCCGAGTACGTCGCGGCTCCCGCGCGGGTCTTCGCGAGGAAGCCCGAAACGCTCGACCACGTCCAGGCGGCGGCCCTGCCGCTGGTGTCGCTGACGGCGTGGCAGGCCCTGGTCGAGAATGCCGACCTCGGACCCGGGCAGCGCGTGCTGATCCACGCCGCCGCCGGCGGGGTGGGGCACGTGGCCGTACAGATCGCGAAGGCCCGCGGCGCGCATGTGATCGGCACCGCGAGCGGCGCGAAGCACGACGTCCTGCGCGAGCTGGGCGTCGACGAGGCGATCGACTACACGAGCCAGGACGTCTCCGAGGTCGCAGAGGGGGTCGATGTCGTGCTGGACACGATCGGCGGCGAGACCTCGACCCGCTCGCTGCGCACCCTCCGGCCGGGAGGGATCGTCGTCTCGCTCCTCCCCGTCGGCTCCGAGGGCTTCTTCCACGAAGCGGAGCGGCTCGGCGTCCGCGCGGCGAGGATGCTCGTCGACTCCTCGCGTGCCGACCTGCAGTCAATCGCGAAGCTCGTCGACGGCGGGCTGATGCGGCCGATGATCGCCGAGACAGTCCCGCTCGAGAGAATCGCCGACGGGCATCGTCTCGGCGACACCGGCCGCACCACGGGCAAGATCGTCGTCACCATGGTGTGAGTATTCGGCCGCCGGCCAGGCCTCAGGGAGAGGTCGGCGCAGGGCGCTCGAGCAGACCGCGCATCTTCGTCACTGAAGGACCTCGTCGCTGAGCACCACGTGGACCGTGAGCGCGTAGAGGCGCACAAGGAGCGGGGTGCCTGAGTCCAGACATCTCTCTCCATCGCGATGCCGTGGAGTTCGGGTTCAATGAGCAGTCAGCGCCGGGGCTTCAGCTCGAATGCATGCCGACGTTGATCACATTTCCTGATCCATCGCGATAGAAGAATCGCGTGACTCCCCATTCCTCCTGCGTAAGCGGGTGTACGATCTCGACTCCTGCTGCGACAGCGCGGTCGTAAGCGTCGTTGACGTCGTCGACGAAGACGGAGACATCGGGGTTCTCAGGAGCCGTGGCATCTGCCGCGACGATGCTCATCTGATGGCCCTCGGAATCGGCCAGAGTGACGATCCAACCGTGGTCCATCACCACTTCGAGCCCCAGGGTCGTGGCGTGCTCTCCTACCGTTCGGCGGAGGTCTGACGCACTCAGGCCGGGGACGATCCTTTCGATGATCATGACAGCATCTTCCTTGAGCACGGGGCCTCGAACAAGAGGTTGGTCCGTGCCGGAACTCGGTGGAGTTCCCGTTCGATGTGCAGTGCCAGATGCGCTGGCTATGCGCTGATCTCGTGAGAAGGGAGCACGTCATATCGCAGCTGGACCATGCCATTGTCGAATCTCTGTTCATGCTGCAGGTCCAGATCGAGTCGGAGATCCGGCAGGAACCGCAGCCCGCCGCCGACGACGACGGGGCACAAGAGCACGTCGATCCGGTCGACAAGACCGTGTCGAATCGCGTGTGCTGCCACAGTTGGTCCGTCGATCGTCACGTTTCCTTGCGCATCAGCCTTCATCTGCGCGACCTCTTCCGGGTCGAACCGTGTGCGCAGCTGCGTATGCGATGTGTCGACTGCTTCGAGAGTGCGGGAGAAGACCACCTTGTCCGCTTTTTGCCAGATCTGTGCGAACTCTGTGGACTGCGGCGACTGCTCGATCACTTCGGGGTTCGTCTCCCAGACAGCCATCGTCTGGTACATCCGACGACCGAGCAGATAGGTGGAGACCCTCGAGTGCTCGTCGTTGATTGCGGCAAGAACCTGCTCGTCAGGCCTGGCCCACGAGGTGAACTCGCCCGCGGCGTCTGCGACAAAGCCATCAAGCGACACCTGCATGGAGTACACCAACGTGCCCATAGCTCTCCTCAGACTGATTGCGAAACAGGATCAGTTAAAGGCTACGTAGACTGATCGCGTGTTGCAACCAGATGGCGTGGAGATGCTGCAGGTCGGACAAGGCCGATCCGGATGCCCGATCAACATGACGGTCGAAGTGCTCGGCGACCGCTGGAGTCTCGTTGTGCTGCGCGACATCATGTTCGGCGACCGCCGGCGTTTTCGAGAATTGCTGAATCATTCCGAGGAGCGGATTGCCTCCAATGTGCTGGCGAGCAGGCTCAAACGCATGTCGGACGTCGGCCTGCTCGCGCGACATGGCGATCCGACTCATCGCCAGAAGGTCGAGTACCGCCTCACTGAACCCGCGATTCAGCTGGTGCCGGTGATGGCGCAACTCGGTGACTGGGGCGCCCGCTGGCTGCCCACCGCTGCAGAGCTGACCGTCCGCGCGGAATTGCTGGCAGACGGCGGACCTCGACTCTGGTCGCGTTTCATGAGCGAACTTCGGGAGGTGCATCTGCGTGGCGGCGTCTTTCCCGAGGATGGCGTCCTGGCTGAGCTGACCGCCGCGTACGAGCGCGTCGCATCAGCGCACAGGTAGTCGGCGCAGGTGGCGGCCGCAGGTGTCTCTGCATGCCGGAACTCGGTGGAGTTCCGATTCAACGTGTGAAACGTGCACTTCCGCGGTGCCCGATGAGCGCGCTATGCTGAACTCAGCGTCGCGTGTCGGTGGCAGTCCGTGTCAGGCATGGAGGCGTGGGACCCGGAAGAGGTGGGCGATGATGACGCCCCTCCCTCCGCCCTCACGTGACTGAGGGTGAGAAGACCAGGCTGGTGGCCTGGAGCGATGAATTGCGTCACGTGCACGCGCGCTTGCGCGAGGCGCTGGTGATGACACAAGAGGCGGTTGCTCGTGGCGATCCCGAGGTTGCGGCGAGCCGTGATCTGCTGTTGTTCTGCCACGGTTTCTGCAGTGCGCTCACGGGGCATCACGTGGGTGAGGACCGGGACTTGTTCCCAGCTATCGCAGCTGAGCATCCCGAGCTGCGCGAGACGTTGCGCAAGTTGAAACAGGATCACTCGATGATCTCGCACCTAGTGAGCGGGTTGCAGGCCGTCATCGAAGCGAGATCGTCGCCCGAGGAGCTGCTGAAGCACCTTGAAGGCATCGCGGCGATCATGGAGAGCCACTTCCGATACGAAGAGCGGCAGCTGCTCGTCGTGCTTGAGACGCTCGCGCTCGATGCCGATCCTCAGCGCGTGCTGGGGCCGCTCTGAAAGGTTGCCGACCGCGACGACGACCCCGCTGGTGACCACAGCGCTGCGGATGGGACTGCGGCAGCGTGGTAATGGTGGTCATCCCACCCGGTGCTGGCACCCGCATTAAGGGCGGCAGAGATCCGAGGACGGCTCATCCGCAACTGGTTCGAGGCCGTCGACGGCAGAGTTGCCCTAGAGTACGTGATGAGTGACCAGCGCATGCAGGTCGCCTGACGGCACACGTTATTCGGCTACGAAACGTGGTCGAGTTCCGCTTCAACGTTTAGTTGCCCGGTTCATTGATCGCGCCGTGCTGCATGCTTGCGGTAGATCTTGACGGCGGCGGCGACGCGAGGGTGCGGGTCGTCAGCAAGCAGGTCTGCAATGACAAGTCCACGCGCGACGTCGCCATCTGATCCTTTCTTGATGAACCATAATGGCGCGGTGATCGCAGACCGTCGTCGAAGTGGGTCGTCGGATCGTGCAAGGTCTTCGAGGACCCTAAACTCGATCACGTCGCTTAGGATCGGCCACCCGATTACCCGGGGTGCTGCTCGATCAACCATGTCCCATGTCGTGATGGCGTGGTGGTGGTCGAGATAGATTGCGGCGAGGTCCTCACGTTCCTTGGCGGAGAGGCGCCGACGGGCGCGAAAATCGAGGATGCAGAATGCGGCGAGGCGCGGCTCATACGCAGGATGGATGAATAGTCTTTCGAGTTCTGCTGCGGGGATGTCGGTGGCAAGCTTCGCCGTCGCGAACAACGTGCTCATCCGGACACCGATGACCGATTCATTAGTTGCGACTCGGGTTCGAATCCGCTCGGTCTCACGTGGGTCCGACGCGTTCTGTAGTGCCGTGACGAGCTCGTCAGCAGTACTCAGACGCCTTCGCATGGCAGGATTTTAGCAAGGGCTTCAGGGCTGCGTCTTTAGCCCAGCGCGAGCAGCGGGGCAGCGTTAGATCCTTCATGGCGATCCTAGGTGGCGTTGCACATTCGACAGATACTTCGACCGGTCGGAGCGATGGGCACGCCCGCCCGTCCAGCCCGCTAACGTTGTTCCGTGCCGGAACGTGGTTGAATTCGGATTCAATGTCTGGTCAGTGCAATTCATTGTTCTCGTGTGGTTGTGTTGGGGCGCGATGGCGCTACGGACCTGATCGTCCCCGACGTGTCATGATCGAGTGATGGATCACTTCGACAGGCTCGTCGACCTGGGCGAATCAGCAGACGTGTCGGGCTGGGACTTCTCCTGGCTTGATGGGCGCGCGACCGAAGAGCGGCCGCCGTGGGGTTACGCTCGGCAGCTGTCGAAGCGTCTGGGGAGCGCGTACGCGAGCCTCGACATCCAAACGGGCGGGGGAGAGGTTCTCGCCGAGGCAGAGGTCTTCCCTCGCACAGCGGTGGCGACCGAATCATGGCCGCCTAATGTCGCGAAGGCGGCTCGAAAACTGCATCCGCGAGGTGTCGTGGTGGTCGCCGACCCTGATGAGCCTCCCCTTCCATTCGCCAATGATGCGTTCGATCTCGTGACGAGCAGGCATCCAGCGACGGTCTGGTGGACCGAGATCGCGCGAGTGCTGCGACCGGGCGGCACATACTTCGCTCAGCACGTCGGTCCGGAGAGCGCGTTCGAGTTGATCGAATTCTTTCTGGGCCCGCAGCCGGAAGCCCGACGCGGCCGCCACCCCGACGACGAGGCCGCCGATGCCATCGCAGCGGGGCTCGACATCGTCGACCTACGCACGGCGACGCTTCGCATCGAGATTCGTGACGTCGCGGCCGTCGTCTATCTCTTGCGGAAAGTGATCTGGTGGGTGCCGGGCTTCACGGTCGAGAGGTATCGGGAGCGACTTCGTGACCTGCACGAGATCATTGAACAGCAGGGGCCGTTCATCGCTCATTCGACGCGTCATCTCATCGAGGCGCGGAAACTGCCACGGTGAGTCGGATCGCCACGCGGAAAATGTATGAGATGGCACCTCGGTGCCGGAACTCGGCGGAGTTCAGATTTAACGTCTAGTCGAGTTCCAGCCGGACGCTTGCCGACCTCACACGACGGCACGGAGGCGGCCCATCCCGTGGTGTGGTCATTGCGCAGGAGTAGCGTAGTGCGCATGGACGTCACGGCAAGGATCGGGATGGCCGAGATTGCGCCGGATGTCTGGTCGAGGACCTCTCTGCGTCCTCACCGTGCAGATCAGTTCACGGTGCAGTTGCCCCAGCTGATCGATGCTCCAGCGGAGGCCTGGGCGCGCGCGATCTTCGGCGACGTGCCGGACATCGGTCAGCGGTTCATCTTTCAAGCGCTGCTTCGTTACCCGCTCGCCCGCGGACCATCGCCATCCACGATCGCAGGGTGGCCGATCATGGACCAAGGCGACACGTGGGTGCGCCTGGAGAACTGGTCTTCGTCGACGATCTGCCACCTGATCGTGAGCGCCGACAGCGCGAGCGTTTCGCTCACGACGCTCATGCACTACCGCAAACGTTACGGAGCTTGGGTCTGGGGACCGCTCTCGCGTGTTCACCGACGTTTAGCACCCGGCCTGTTGCGTGACGCCGTCCGTACGATCGGCGTCACGGGGTAGCGAGGGTGGTCTCGACATTACGTGCAGCTCGGGCCGGGAGTGAGAGGTTATTCAGCTACGGGACGTGGTCGAATTTAGATTCAATGTATAAAAGTCCTGGTCAGGACTGATTTCTTGACCGTGCCAGTGGCGCTGTAGTGTTTCATTTCAGCATCTGTGGTCACGCTCAAGAGGTGCTTCTCTGACCGGAGATGCACCTTGTGCGGCGAGCCCATCGAGTCGGTTGAAACCAGGAGAAGTGTATGCGCACGCGAGTAGGTGGTCCCGAACAGTTGCAGTCGAACTACGAGCTTCGGCTCGAGCGGCGGGCGCTGCGCGACAAGGTCGCTGCGATCACACCGCCGAAGGTCGCATGATCTCTGGGGTGACCGGCTCGGAGAGTTCTCGTCTGATCATCATCCGCGGGAACTCGGGCAGCGGGAAGTCGCATTTGGCGCAGGCGATCCGAGCTGAGCGACCGCGCGGCGTGGCGATCATCGGCCATGACGTGCTTCGGTGAGAGATCCTCCATGTTCGCGACCATCCGGGTGCGTTGAGCGTGCCGTATATCGATCTGTCGGCGCGGTTCGCGCTCGACAATGGTCTCGACGTCGTGATCGAGGGCATCCTGCACTCCGAGAGCTATGGCGAGATGCTCACTCAGCTGCGAAAGGATCATGCTGGTCTGACTCGCTGCTACTACTTTGAACTCGACCTCGAGGAGACGCTTGATCGGCATCGAACGAAGGCACTGGCCGCGGAGGTATCGGAGGCCGTTGTGGCGTCCTGGTACCGCAGTGCAGACCGGGTCGTCGGCTTGGAAGAGTCAGTATTCGATGCCACGGTGAGCGCTGCTGATGCTCTGCAGCAGGTCCTCGCGGATGCGAGGTGGAGCGAGACTCTCGACATCGGTTCATGACTGGCACTTGTGATGCTTTCCCGACAAGGTGCCGTCGAGTCGGACTCCATCAGCGGTTGCTCTGTACCGGAACTCGGTCGATTTCCGTTTTGCGCTGTAGCCTGTGGCCGGTGTGGCGCGCGGTCGGCGGATTGCTCTAACGCGCCGCATCTGCTCGATCGATTCCGCCGATAGCCTGAACGTTCCGAGAAGACCGGGGGTGGAGTGAGTTCTGAACATTTGGTAGTGGTCCGCCGTGGTACGCCAGCAGATGTTGCTGCCTTGGTCGATCTGCGGGCAGAGATGTTTGAGGCGATGGGTGTTGACGCGTCCGATGAGTCTTGGCGTCGGGCTGCCTGTGAGTGGTTCGAAATGCGGCTCGACGATCCTGACTTCGGAATCTTCGTCGTCGAGGAGGGTGGCGCTGTCGTGGCCTCTGCCGTTGGGGCCATTCGTGACGCAGCGCCTTCGCCGTCGTGTCCTGCAGGGCGCGACGTGCTTATCAACAACGTGTGCACGGCTCCTGTGTACCGCGGGCGCGGGCATGGTTCTGCGGCGTTCGACGCGGTCCTAACCTGGGCGCGCAGGACCGGCGTGCAGCGCGCTGAGCTGATGGCCACCGAGGGTGGTAGAAGCATCTATGAGCGGGCCGGCTTCGTTGAGATCGGTTCGGCTGCCATGAGGGCGATGTTGTGAAGGTGGTCGGCGCGCACCCGGTGCTTCGGTGCGGCGCAGCCTCTTTCCACAAGGATCGAGAGTCACCGAGCCTAAAGGTCCGCTAACCGTGGTGACGCGGTGAAGTTCCGCTTTGACGTCTGGTCGTGTTCCGGCTCGACCACTGGTCGGTTGAGGGTCTGGACGACCTGCACCAGGTGTCCGTCGGGGTCCTCGACCCACGCGATCAGCAGGTGGTCGAGCCACGGCTCGGGAGTCTGGACGGGCTTCGCGCCGAGGGCGACGAGGCGTGCGTAGCCTACGGGAGCATCGTCGGTCCAGAGGATCACCGCCGCGGACGTCCCGCCGGTCGTGGTCCCAGCGCCTGCCGCAGCGCCTTACGGGCATGGTCTCGGTGTCAGCCCGTCGTCGCGCACAACTCATCCAGGATCACCGCCTTCGCGCCCTTGGACGCCGACCGATACCGGATCGCCACCTGCCGGGTGACCGCCTGCCTCTGCGCCATCATCAGCCCCACGCCTCACGCTCGGCCCGCCGACCGTCACCACGGCCCAGGACTTGACCGCAGGAAGTTCCTCGCTTCAGGAGGAAGCACTGAGGCATGCGAAGTACGTGGGCGCGTCGGCGGAGGTCTGGGGCAACCTGCGTGGCCACTTGAAATCGAGCGCCGAAGATACGTCACGGGGCGGCCGCGTCTGGAGTAGGCGGCGGGCGGTCGGCGCAGCCGGGTGGCCTCGCTGTTCTAGCGAGGGCTCAGTCCGGCAGAACTACGCCGACCCTCGATTGTCGAGCTTGGAGGCATTGAACCGAGCCTTCTTTTGACGGTTGCCGCATGTGTTCATGTCGCACCACCTCCGGGTGCGGCTTCGGCTGACATCGAAGAAGGCCGCTTCGCACGATGGTGACGCGCACAGGGCCAGGCGTCCGTCGCGCGCGCCTGCGAGGATGCTGATCGCATCCGCGGCGATCACACTGAGGGCATCGTCCAGGGGAGATTTCCGGCTGAGTTGCCACGCTCGTTTGCCCCCACGCGTCAACATCGCGACGGCGTGACCGCGGGCGCTGCTGTCGTTGATGACCTGGACAGCAGAAGTAGGCGGGTTGTCTTGAAGGGCAGCTGCTGTCGCCGCCAGGTGTATCGACTCTCTCAGGCCCAGAGCGAGATCATACTGACCTGTTGTGCATGACTCCACGAAGAGGTCGTGCAAGGCCAGCCAATCGACGAGTCGTTGCGGTGTGGGAATGCGTTCCACCGAGCTGCCGCGGCGCTCGGTCAGGGTGGCCGTGAAGCTGGTCGCTAGGACGCTGCCGAGGCGAAAGTCAGGGAGCTCTGAGCGCATGGAACCACCATAGCTGGTTGTGACCCAAGGTGAGGAGGTGGTAGAACCGGTTATGACGGTTCTGCGACGATCAGGAGGCCTATGAGACGCCCAACTAGCGAGGTGCGGGCTTTCAGGCCGCGTGCAACTGATGCTGACCTGGATGACCTGCGCGCACGATTGGTCGCGACGCGACTTCCCGAGGCTGAGACGGTGTATCGGGCTGCGCCTGATCCTCGCCGATGGGAGCAGGGCGTTCCTCTCGGCGACATTGTCGATGTTGTGGACTACTGGCGCAGCGAGTATGACTGGCGCTCCTTCGAAGACCGACTTCATCAGATCGGGCAGTTCCGGACGACCGTCGATGGTCTCGGAATCCACTTCCTGCACCGCCGATCCTCACGCGCGGATGCCACCCCGCTCCTCCTCACGCATGGTTGGCCGGGCAGCATTGCTGAGTTCGTCGATGTGGTGGATCAGCTGACGCAACCGGTACACGCCTCTACGCCAGCATTCCACGTCGTGATCCCCTCGTTGCCGGGGTTCGGATACAGCGATCAGCCGACGACGACGGGGTGGGGAGTCGGCAAGATCGCGCGTGCGTGGGTGAAGCTGATGGGTAAGCTCGGCTACCCCGAGTTCGTAGCCCATGGTGGCGACTGGGGAGGTGTGGTCACCACTGTTCTCGCCGGTCTGTTCCCGAAGCAGGTGCTCGGAATCCACACGACGTTGGCGCAGGCGCCGCCCGGCTTGGCGGCCGAAGGTTTGTCGGCCGGCGAACGTGCCTGGGTCGAGGAGACTCGCGCCTTCTGGCAGACTCGCGCCGCGTACGCGAAACAGCAGTCGACTCGGCCTCAGACCATCGGCTATTCGCTCGTTGACTCGCCGGTTGGCTTGCTTGCGTGGATCCTCGACAAGTTTGCTGAATGGACGGACACCGACGACAGCCCGTTTGAGACAGTTTCCCTGGATCGGCTTCTCGACAATGTCACCTTGTATTGGCTGACACGGACCGGAGCATCGTCAGCCCGTATCTATTACGAAAGCCACGGCGGTGTGAACGCGTTCGATACCGAACTTCGAGTCGACGTCCCGGCGGCAATCAGCGTCTATCCCCGCGACATCGAGAAATGTCCCCGTGCGTGGGCGCAGGAGCGTTATCGGCAGATCGTTCGATGGGGAACGCCCGAGCGTGGGGGACATTTCCCTTCGCTAGAGGTCCCCGACTATTTCGTGGAGGACCTGCAGCAAGGCGTCGCGGCAGTCTTGGCCGCGGGCAAACGCTGACCGTACTCCCACCGAGCGGTCGGCGTGAGGTCGCAGTGGCACAGCCCGCCCCTGGTGTGGCCGTCTCGCAGGAATAAGCTGGTGATGTGGACGTCACTGCAAGGATCGGGACGGCCGAAATCTCGCCGGATATCTGGTCCAAAACCTCTCTGCGCCCTCATAGTGCGGATCAGTTCACGGTGCACTTGTCGCAGCTGATCGATCATCCGGCGGAGACCTGGGCGCGGGCAATCTTCGGCGACGTGCCCGACAGAGGGCAGCGGTTCATCTTCCACACACTGCTTCGATACCGGCTCACCGGCGGCCCATCGTCATCCACGATTGCCGGGTGGCCGATCGTGGGAAGAGGCGAGACGTGGGTGCGCTTGGAGAACCAGTCTGCGTCGACCGTCTGCCACCTGATTGTGGACACCGACAGGGCGAGCGTTTCGCTCACGACGCTCACGTACTACCGCAAAAGTCTTGGAGCCTGGGTCTGGCGACCGCTTTCGCGTGTCCACCGCCGTCTCGCGCCCGGCCTGTTGCGTGACGCCGTCCGGGCGATCGGCGTCACGGGGTAGCGAAGAGCGGTCTCGGGCTGGCGGACAGCTCGGGTCAAGAGGGAGCGCATATTCGGCTGCAGAGTGCCGTTCAGGTCCGCTCATAGTCTTGAGCGGTCCCTCTCTCGGCGAATAATCCGACAGAACCGGGCCACGATGATCGGGCGCAGCGCGTGCTCCGGAGATGAGAGTGGGTAGCGAAGGGAGCCGCATGATCGAGATCCTGAACCGTCTGGTCGATGAGGTCGAGCGCCGTCTCGACGATCACATCGATGTCGAGGCGTTCGCTGCGTCGATGGGAACGACGGGCTACCACGTACGCCGCATGTTTTCCTCGTTGGCAGGCATTCCGACCTCCGAGTATGTGCGTCAGCGGCGGATGACCGTCGCCGCCTCGGACGTGATTGGCGATGAGGACCTCCTGACGATCGCCGTGCGCTACGGATACGGTTCGGTCGAGGCCTTCGGCCGGGCGTTCCGTTCCGTGCACGGAGTGACTCACAGTGAAGTCCGTCGCGACGGTGGCCCCCTTCGTGCTCAACCCACCATCAGGTTCCGCCTGACTGTCGAAGGGAGCTCCGCCATGGATGCCCGAATCACCGAACGTCCCGCCTTCCGTCTCATCGGCTATGCCGCACGCGTGCCGCTGATCTACAAGGGCGTCAACCCGCACATCCAGCAACACATTGCGTCTCTGCCAGCCGAGGAACACCAGCGACTCAAAGACCTCAGCGGCGCCGAGCCTCGTGGGCTGCTACAAGTCAGCGCTGATCTCGACCCCGACTACCGAGAGGGGAGCGAGCTCACTTATCTTCATGGTGTCGCGGTCGATGCCGGGACAGAGGTGCCGACAGATCTCGACCTCATCGAGGTCGACCGCGGAGCGTGGGTCGTGTTCCGCACTTCAGGTCCGCATCCGAAGGCACTGCAGGATGCGTACGCCGCATCCGCTGCGCATTGGTTCCCGTCGAATCCCTGGCGGTTGCGACCAGGGCCTTCGATCGTCGCGATCCGCGAACACACCGACGATTTCAGCACGGCGACGTGCGAGCTGTGGTTCCCGATCGAGCGCGATTGACCGGTGTTTCCGGCCCGAGCGCTCGCTTTCGCCTCGAGCCGGTGTGGGAAGGCCGAGCCGCCTGGATTCGTTATCCTGTCCGGGTGTCATCAGCGGTGAATGCGGCGTGGGCCACGTTGCAGGGGACAGGCCGGGTCTCTCTCCCGGGAGAGCCGGCGGTGTGGTCCGGTGCGATGCGATGGCTCTTCCTGGTCTTGTTGACGCTCATCGGTGTGCTCGCGGTCGGTGGCCTCGTCGCCGTTCCGTTTGCCCTCGCGTCGGGAATCGATGTCACGGTGGCTACCGTGCTGGGGTTCCTCGGCGTCTACGCCATGCTGACCGTCGCTGCCCTACTCCTCAACCTGGGATACCGACGGCAGAAGAGGTACCTCACCGTCGAGCGCCGAGCGGTCGTCCTCGACGCCCACGGCATCACTCTGCGCGGCGTGGGGCCGATTCCCTGGCGTGACTTCGGGCTGGCGCAACACCTCATGGTCCGTAACGAGCATTCTGACGGGTGGGTGCGTCGGGCCGTGATGCCCTTGACAGCCTCGGGGTTCGCCGTCGTCAACCAGCGGCTCGCACCCGCGCTCCGCGAACGGATATCACCGCCCACGGGTCCGTTCTGGAACCGCACCCATCGTCACATCTATGTCCCCGGCGTTGAGGAGATGGGACAGGGTGAGGTCATGTGGCTGATCAACGCCGCGCACCAGATGTTCAGCGGTGATGCGCACCGTCCTGCCCCGGGCGCCTCGTGATCGGCCACGCGTCGCACGGTCCACACGTCGACGGGATGTGCGGGTGAAGGGGCGACTTCCCGGTCCCTGCAGAGCACAGTGAGGTCGCGGTCGGGGCCGCTGCCAGTTAGGTCAGGTTGCGGCAGTTCCCTCCGAGCCCAGCCAGCAAGCCCGCATTGGTCGCGACAGCAGCTGATTCCGACCGCCAACCGCTTTCGTGCTCGACCGCGAATGCGATCTCCATCTCGCTTCCGAGCCCGAGCAGCCCGCCGAGGAGGTTGGTGGGCACTGTGGTTCTATAGGTGCCGTCGTCCAGTGCTGTCGTGTTCGACAGCACGCTGAAGCCAGTCAAGGGGGCGAGCACGGACCCGAGACCGCTCGTGGACGCTTCAACGACGATGTCGCCGAGCTCATAACCCTCTGGGAGCTGCCAGTAGATCCGCACTCGAGCCGCAAGGCCGAGAACACCCGGTCGGAACTCGCAGGGTTGCGTCAAGACCGGGGCCGGGATCGTCGCCGCAGAGAACGACGCTGACGCCAGGTCCTTGCCCGTCCAGGAAGCGTCGGTGGATTCGATCGTCGCGGGGAGCACGATGCCGACGAGGAGGAGGGCTGTGGCGGCCGTCGTGGCGAGAGAGGCGCGCAGCTTCGCTCGTGCTGGTCGAGTCGTCACGGAGTCTTGAGCCACTCCTTGCTGGTCGTTGAGAGGACAGCTCCCATCTTACGATTCCGGTGCCGGCATCTATCGTGTATTCGCTCAGCGTCTGAGCGGTGATCGGTCCCTCGACGAGGGGGCTGCTCGAGCGGCGACTCACGCGGCCAACCAACGGAAGCCCGACGGGAGACGGCGTCGATGAACAGCGATACGAGCCGTCATTGAATGAGTCCGATCAGGAGGACGGCCACGGCCGGTGACGAAGGTGCTGTTCCGAGACAGCGTGACTTCTGACTAGGTCGCAACCGGGAGTGTGATGCTCGATCCCGCCAGACGGATCGTGTGCCTATTCGAAACCCGTTCCACGGCGAGCATGGGATTTTCACCAGTCCCGGGGCTCGCCGGAAAGTGCGGGTAGGCACCCCCGGCGATGGCGACTCTGATTCTGTTCCCCGCACTGAACCGGTGTGCGATTGGAGTGAGCTCTATGTGGGCCGTCCCATTCGCACTGACGCGTTGTGCGCCCTGCGCGACGTTCCGTGACTTCCCCTTCGCGTCGACCTCGGAGATCCGTACGAAGATGTTCGAGTCAGGACATTCGGCCGAATGGTCCAGCGCGGCGATCGGTGTTCCATGGACCTCCAGATCCGCCGTTAGTACGTCGGATGCGACGACGAATACGTCCGCGCGCTGTGCCACGGCGGTGTCGTCGGCGTAGCCTCCGCCGAGCAGTAGCGGTCCACCGGGGAAGGTCGGGGCATCAGCGGGGTCGAAGAGGAAAGAAATCTCCCCCGAGGCGGGCACATCCGAAAGCGAACCAGGGGCCAGATGCAGGCGGTGAGGGGCGGTCGCCGGCGGCCAGTAATCGAGGGATCGCCACTCGTCGGCGCCAGTGACATGAAGGTGCACGGGAGCTGTCCGGTTCGAGTCGGTGCCGATCAAGTGCGCGTCGAGCCAATCGAACGTCTCGGCAACCTGCAGAGGACCGCCGCTGGCGCCCCTGTGCTCCCACGGACCGACCGTGAAGGCTGTGTCCACCCCGCGGTTCCGGAGTCGGTCGAACTGCTCGAGGGACTGCGGCAGGAAGAGGTCCTGCCAGCCGCTCGAGATCAGGACAGGGATATCCACGCGGTCGATCGAATCGCTGAGATCAACCGGCTTCCAGTATGGGTCGTCGATCTCATGCACGAGGCGATCCTTTAGCCAGTGCCACTGGCGAGGCATCATCTCGTGGAGGGCCGCATCGATCGGCGCACGGCGCAGGAGCCGGTGGACGGAGGCCGCCTTCGTGACGGCATAGCGGATCGACTGCAGCGGACGGGTCTCCTGCACGTTGATGAGCGCCGCCCATACTGGCAGGGCGGAAGTGAATGTGCCCGTTCCCCAGTGGAACTGCGTGAAGTCGTGCGGTCCGGCGAGGATGATCGCCGCCTTGTGATCGGGCTGCGGGTCGGAGAGTAACGCCCACTGCGTCCAGCCCAGGTAGGAGGCGCCAATGGACGCGAACGCGCCCGCATACCAGCCCTGTTCCCGCATCCATTCAACGACGTCGCGAAAATCGTCGCGTTCGTGGAACATCGGGGAGAACTCGCCCCCCGACCCGAAGGAACCGCGGATGCTCGCGATCAGGACGTGATAGCCCTGAGACGCGTAGACCCCGTAGGTGAAACGCGCGGCGAGTCCGGTGCGCGCGTATGGGGTCATTGCGACGAGGGTGCCCCGGGCTCGGCCGGTTGGAGCGTAGTGGGCCGCTTTCAGGACGGTGCCGTCGGCGAGGACGACGTCGTGATCCGCGACCGAGTATGCGCCGCCTCGGGGGAGTCTGTTGGCACGGTTCACGTAACGATCGAGCAGGCCGTATCGCGCCTTTTTCATGCAGACTCCTCCGAATGGATCGTTGGGTGAGTCATCCCTTTCCTGACCTCGGCGCCGACGACGTGCCGTGCATGAAGTGTATGAGGTCAGGATGTTGTTGACGGTGACAGGAACCACCGATTCTCGTGGTTGTCCGCCGTGTGCGCCATGGGGCCGGTGGTAGTTGCCGGGCGGGTGCGGCGACGCTCGACAAGCCGCTTCCGCCTCGCCACCATTAGCGGCGCATTCCGATGAAGGCCGGCACTCATGCGGTCTGTGAGGCATCGCCGCGCCTTTGTCGGCGCTCCACTCGTCGCCGATCAGCCAGATGGGCGACGCGGAGAGCCTCCAGCGCACGCTCGATGGTTGCGCTTGCGGGATTGACGACGCATACCCACCCGTATGCGCCATACAGGGGATGAGGGAGGAACGAATCTGTCGTGCTGTAATCCGCACCGGATTCGTCGATCTCTTCGGGAGGGTATCCGACGAGATCGGTGAAGGCTTCCGCTCCCACATTCATGTTCAGCCGCCAACGCCCCTCGTGATCGAGGCGACTCTCTGTGTCGTCCAGGTAGTTCTTCGTGACGATCGTTGCGTACGGCTGGCGGTTGCGTGGCACCTGGCCGTCCGGGGCGTAGTAGAAGAAGTGGTCGCCCCACGAGATCTCTGGATGTTCGCTTCCGGGCAGCGGTGCGAGTTCGAGGAGACCGTTGAACGTTCGGACTTCTGACAGGATCTGTTCCATAGACATGGTTCGAGTATGAGCTTGAAGTGCTTATGGAGGGTTTGACCGTATGACGTGCGCGGCTTCCCGTGAGCCCGAGCGATACACGACGAGTCAGCTCGCGGCTGTTTCGGGGTACTCGGCCCAGCAGGTCCGCGATCTCGACCGCCTCGGTGTCATCCCGCCCGCTGACCGGCAGAGCAACGGATATCGACAGTTCGCTGGCCTCCATGTCACCGCACTACGCGCGTACCGCGGCCTGGCAATCGCGGTCGGCCCTGTGGTGGCCCGCGCGACAATGCGTGACATACGTGGTCTGCCCATAGACGAAGCGATCGCCCGCATCGTCGCGCTCCATGTCGATCTCGCGCGTTCGCGAGCCGATGCGGTCGCCGCGCTCCGCGCTCTCGACAGCATCGTCGACGAAAGCGCCCACAACACGCCCGCAGTGCCCGGCGACACGATGACTATCACCGAACTTTCCACCGCGCTCGGCGTGCGCTCCTCCACGCTCCGTTTCTGGGAGCAGGAAGGGTTGATCATGCCTGAACGGGACGAGCCGCTTGCCGCGCGACGCTACCCGCCAGATGCCGTGAGCGACGCCCGGATCGTCGCCACCCTCCGCGCAGGCGGCTACCGGATCCCCGCCATCCAAGCAGTCATGACATCCCTGCACACGCTGGACAGGACCACGGACGCCCGAGAAGCACTCCATAACCGACTGCGAGACATCGCCTTCCGCTCAGACGCACTACTCCGTGCCGGTGCAGACCTCTCCAACATGCTGCACTCGACCGCTGTCAACGACGCCGTGGCCAGGAACCGCTAGGCGCCTTCTCCGGGGAGGCGCCGAGCTCGTTGAGTAGTCGATCAGCGGCTCGGTACGGGCCACCGCGCGCACTGGCGGATCATCGAATCACCCGGAGCTCTACAGCGACATGATGTCGAAGAACAGCGACACGAGCGGTAGTTGGATGAGACCAATCAGGAGGAAAGTGGCCGTCGCTACGATGCCCAGGACCAGTGCTGTCGTACTGCGCCTCATCCGCTTCCTCTTGGCGCCGATTCCGAATAGCAGAGCGACCACGGACAACGCGAGACCGAGCAGTTGGCCGATGAGCGCGATGAGGAGTACGACGAAATTGAAGACGCCGTTCGGATCGTTCCCGAAGACGCCGTCCAGCGTGTGGGTCATCGCGGCGCCCAGTGCGAGATACAAGGTCATGATGGTGTGCCCGACCAGGCCGAGGCCTGCCCAGACAACGGCGGTGATTCCGAGGCCAATGCTCGCCGTGGGCGCCTGGCCCTGGGGGTGCAGCGCAGGAGGCGTGAGGTTCGGTTGCTGAGCAGAGTTCCCGGGGTGATGGGGATGGCCGTGCGGTCGTTGACTCATCGAATGGTCCTCCAAGGTCATCACGTGCGACGGAAGCCGCGCAGCTGTCGGAGATGCTGTGCCTGCGACGAGCGTTGCAGTTACCGTCCGTGCAGGTTGAGCGTATCGGGCGAGTCGGCCAGCGTGAGTCAGGGCGGGCGGTGCCCCTTCCCGTTCGGTCGTCAGCAACCTACAGTCACCTCATGGCGAGACTCACTTTCAGCATGAACGTCACCCTGGATGGTTGCGTCGACCACCAGGTCGGAATCGCGGACGATGAGACGCACGGCTTTTTCACTCGTCTCATGGACGAGCACCACGCAATGCTCTGGGGCCGTACGACCTACGAAATGATGGAGAATTACTGGCCGGCGGTTGCGCGCGGCGACGTCGATGCCCCGGCGGCGGTGCGCGAGTGGGCACTCAAGCTCGAGACGAAGCCGAAGTACGTCGTGTCGTTATCACGCAGCGATTTTCCCTGGACCAACAGTCATCGCGTCGTCGGCGATCTGCGGTCAGCCGTGCAGGATCTCAAGGAGAGCGCTCCGGGCGGAGTGCTTCTCGGGAGCGGCAAACTTGCGACAGAGCTCGACCGACTCGGACTGATCGACGAGTACCGGTTCCTCGTCCACCCCGTGATCGCGGGCCACGGCCCGACCATGTATCAGGACGGACTGCCGAGCACTCGTCGTCTCGACCTGATCTCGTCCGAGCCGCTCGGCAACGGTGTGATCGCGGTGCACTACCGACGGGCCGAATGAGGCCGGTCATATCAGCACCCCAGCTCGAGCGCCGGCAGCCCGTGTTCCTGGATGAAGGTGCGATCTCGATCGGAGCTGAAGTGCGTACCCCTGAGTGCTGAGTACACCTCGGGGACGATCCCCGTGTAGAACTCCGCTGCGTCCATTCGCTCAGGATACGGACGCCCCCGCGTCGTGCGGACGACGAATTCTTTCAGGGCGGAGCCGACGACGTCTGCGTTCGCAGTGCATCGACGTCATCGCGCGGATCTGTGGACGTTGGGTCGAGACACACTCTAGGGTGATGGCGTGGCAGCGGTCGTCTTCATGTGCGGGCCTGCGGGCTCTGGTAAATCGACCATCGCGCGTCGCCTCGAAGCGGATGGCTTCGTCCGCCTGTCGTTCGATCAGGAAGCCTGGGATCGAGGCATCCGTCACATGCCGCTCGACAAGGAGGAACACCGCGATATCGACGCCCGTCTGCGGAAGCGGCTCCTCGATCTCGTCGCGGACGGATGTGACGTCGTGCTCGACTTCTCGTTCTGGTCGCGCGCCATGCGCGAGAGCTGGCGGCGCGCGCTCAAGCCGCGCGGCGTGGTTCCCGAGACCATCTACCTCGCAACTGATCGGGCGACGTGTCTCGGTCGCGTCGCGGCGCGGCGGCGAACGCACGGCGATGACTTCGCACTGGACGAGGAGACCGCCGCAACTTACTTCGATCATTTCGAACCCCCGACTCTCGCTGAGGGCCCCGTGCGTATCGTGGCGGGCTGACCCACTCACGGACGGCATCCGTGCGCCTGTGAAAACCCCCGCGAATTTCGCGCGACCCCAGCAGGTGCGCATGTCGGGTGCGTGGTTGGTGCTCATCGGATCCACGGCCGCACGTATGCCACGCTGGGGAAGGAGCACAGGGCCGCGCGGGTGAACGGCTCGCGGCGTTCACGCCTCAGGAGGTCACATGGTTGCCGTCGAGCTGACGGGGCACTTGATATGCGCGCACGAAGGGGAAGCTGCGACCGTCCGACGCTACTTGCCCCGCCACGTCGAGCTCACCCACGGAGAGCCGGGGTGCCTCCACTTCGAGGTGAAGCCGACCGACGACCCGCTCGTGTGGTCCGTGTCGGAGAGGTTCGTTGACCGCGCGGCGTTCGACGCGCACCAGGCGCGCGTCGCAGCCAGCGAATGGGGCCGGATCACGCGCGGCATCACGCGGAACTTCGTGGTCACGGAGCGCGAGAAATAGATCCCTGGCACCGGCACAGTGGCATGCGCGGGCATCTGGCGGAACTCAGGAGTGACGTTTCCGCGCCTCGTCTCGAATCCCGTATGCGCCGTTCAGACGACGCGTGGGTAGTCGATGGTCAACAGCATCTCATCGCGAACGTCGCGGAGGATGTCCTCGGTCAGCTCGCGGACGTGGATGCCGCGCGCCCGCTCCGGGGTGACGCTGTCCTCCTCAGGGCTCCAGGCGCGCAGAACAGCGACGCGGGACACGTGGGGAACGTTGTCCGGCAGCTCACGCAGCCAACCGAGCCACGCGTCGGCGCTGGTCTCGTCACCCGCGGCAGAATCGCGACCGCACCCGATGAGGGTGCTGCAGTCACACATGTTGTGCGTCAGTGTGAAGACTGCGGACGACTTGCGAACGCGGCTGGACGCGATGTGCATGTCGACCGGCGTCGGTTCGACGCCGATTCGCTCCGCCGTGAAACCGGAGAAGTGAGGAGTGAAAGCCGCGGCGTTCACCGCCCACAGGTTCGTTGCGCACATGGGCCTATTCTCCGACAGGCGTCGCGACTGCCCGGCATTGCTCGGCGCTTACGTACTTCGCGGCGCGAAGACGCGAAAACGATTGCCGTTTGGATCCCGCATGTCGATCCACTGGACACCGCTTTCTTCATGCTCGGCTCCTCGCGTCGCCCCGAGCGCCTCGGCGTGTGCGGGCGGATGACCTCGAGACCGGCCTCCGCAGCGGCATCGCGAGCCCACCCGCCACGTCGTTGACGGTCACGTCGGGCACAATGCGGTCGATGTTCACAGGGTCCGCACACCAGCCCTCCGCCGCCGTGGCCAGAGGGGCGACGGACGCGGTGCTACGGGGTGCCTGTCGCGTGGTCGCGCGCCAGGAGGCGTCGAGTGCGCCCGGGGATCGTCTCCGGCAGTGTTTCGAGGAGGCTTTCGATCGTCACCGCAGCTAGGCTGGTCCGCCATGCTTCGTGAGCTTCGTCCATCGTGGCGGCCAGAGCGCACCGCTCACGGCACTGGTCTGCCGGAAGCGCGCCGCGACCCTGCTGCCTGATCTCCCGACACTGGTACGGGTTTCCTCGACCGTCGATGGCCTCCACGATCTTCAGGACGGTGATGTCGGCAGGTGGCCGCGCCAAACGAAATCCGCCGCGCGGGCCGGTCGTGCCGGACAACACATCCGCTCGGACCAGCAGAGCCAACTGCTTGGCGAGATAGGCCGTCGGAAGGTCGAAATGCTCCGCGAGCTGGGCCGTGCTCACTGCTCCATCCGGCACCTGCGCAATGGCAGTGGTGCAGTGCAATGCCCACTCCAAGCTCGCCGGCAGCTTCATGACCCTCAGGCTAGCCGTTCCGTCTCTCCGTTATTGAACCTCCGTCATCGACGAACCTGCGTGCTCGCGCATCGGGAGTGCGAAAGTTATTGTGGACCTATGAAATCCACAATACGTGACCGTCCGACACGCGTCGCAATCGCGGGGGCCACCGGCCGGATCGGAACGTTGACCCGACTTCTGCTGGAAGAGGCTGGGCACGAGGTTGTTCCTCTCAGTCGACATCACGGGGTGAACCTCGTGACCGGCGCCGGTCTGGATGATGCGCTCAATGGGGTAGGGGCCGTGATCGATGTGACGAACAGCACGTCGCGCGACCGCTCTGAGACGACCGGCTTCTTTCGCACCGTGAGCGCGAACCTCTTAACCCGAGGGCTTCACGCGGGTGTTGGTCATCACGTGGTGCTGTCGATCGCGGGCGTTGGCAGAGTCAACGGAAACGCCCATTACGCCGGTAAACGCGCCCAGGAAGCGGCAGTCGAGGCCGGCCAAGTGCCGTACACGATCGTGCCGGCCACCCAGTTCCATGACTTCGGCGAGATGGTTGCGTCATGGTCCGAAGTGGATGGAGTGGCACGGGTCCCCCCTCTGCTCGTGCAGCCGATCGCGCCGCGAGATGTCGCGGCGATTCTGACCCGCGTGGCGACAGGCCCTGCTCAGGGGCGTCACGTCGATGTCGCCGGCCCCGATCCCCACGACCTCGTGGACATGGCGCGACGCACCCACGAGGCACGAGGTCGCTCGGTCCGGCTCGTGCCGACATGGGACGACGGAGTCTTCGATGCGACGATGGCCGGGAACGTTCTCCTTCCGGCACATGACGTGGAAATTGCCCCCACTTCCTTTGACGAGTGGCTCGGCAGTCAACGGGAGGCGCGCCCCCACGGTCGCTCGTCGTGACGTCGCCGTTCGGGTGCGGATAGACGCGACTCTGTCACACTGTAGGCATGCCCCAGTTCGACGATGAGTTCCGACCGGACCCGAAGAAGATCACGGTCAGAGGTGGCGTATTCTTCAACCCCTGGGTGAACATCTCGGCGTGTGTCGTCACCACGATTGGACTGGGCTGGCTCACCCTGTGGCTTCTGTCGCTCTATTTCGAGGTCACCGAGTCGGCGCCGTATCCCGACCAGTCGCTCGACGCGGTCGGCACCATGATCGGTGTCGTCTTCTTGGGCCTCGCGACGCTCGCCTTGCTGGGGTGCACCATTTTCGTCATCGTGTGGTGGGCTCGACGGACCCGCCACGATCGCGCGCAGCAGGACGACGCCGGCGGGACGGCGTGATCAGGTCATCGCGGCGTCGACACGGATGACCACTGACCCGCTGGGTCTGCACTATCTCTTCGACCTGCGGCACTCGTTGACGGTATGCCGTCGACGGCGGCGCGCCTCCCGATTTTTGAGATGAATCGTCGGGCCTCACGTTGGCCGCCGGTTCGGCGCTACGGTGGGCGCGCGGCACTCCCCGGTATTTCTGGGTGCGCCGCGTTCCTACCGGCCCATTGGCGAAAGCGCGTCGACCGAAGCCCGGCGAGCACCGGGTGGAATAGGCGTGGACACGAGGTGCGCGCGCTTCGCTGTGTGAACCAGGCTGCTGCCGCGAGGACGCTGCTCGTCGTGAGATGGCATCGACCCAGACTCTGAGCGATTCGGGCCGGCGTCTGCTTGCGCGCTGGGCGGTCGACGCGCGTGTTCCCTTCCCTGTGTGCTCAGGCAGACGGCTTGGTTGCGATGCCGTCGAGCCAGAGGGTGTCCGATTCATCGCGGTGCACACCGTCGGTCCCGACGTGCTTGCTGCTGATCGTCGGCCCCTTCTGGATCACATGCACGAGCGCCATGCCGTGGCCCCGTCCGAGGTCATAGTCCTCCTTGAGCCACGTGAGGATCTCGCCCGCCTTCACCCCGGGTGCGTCGAGCCCTTTCTCGCTCGCGATCTCCAGGAGCTGGCGCGGCGTGAGACCGGTCTTCTTCTCGATCGTGTCGAGATAGGCCTGGAATGACATGGGATCCTCCGTTGGAACCAGCGTGTACGGATAGTTTCTACACCACTTCGGAGCGGTTCGTCGCGCGGTGTGCGCATATTCATGTCGAGCGGGTGAGCCACCGAGCGAGGTCGTGACGGAGTTCCGTGGTCGCTTCCAGCGGTACGAGGTGCCCGGCTCGTGGGAACAGACTGATGCCTGTGGTTCCGGGGAGTTTCGCTGCGAGTTGTGACGCCTGCTCAACGGGGATCCACGGGTCGAGATCGCCCCAGCCGATATGCGTGGGGCATCGCACCTCGGCGAGTCGCTCGACGAGGGGGCGGGTATGACGCGGATCCAGCTGCGCGATCTGACTGTAGAAGGCACGTTGACCAGCGCGCGACAGCCAGGGAAGGGCCAGCTTGTCGACCCAGTCAGGGGCGAGAGCGGATCGGGTCGCACCGGCGATGTACTCGCGCACCAGCGCCGCGTGAAGGTTCGCGGGCAGCGCCGCGAACGTCGTCTCGTTCTCGGCGACCAGGCGAAAGAAGGCGGATCCCCACGGGTCGAGGGTGACGACGTCGAGCAGGTACAGCGACGCGAATTCGCTCGCTTCGAACAGGTGCGCGCCGAGGGCGACGGCGCCGCCGATATCGTGCGCGACGACGTGCGGCCGGTCAAGTCGCCAGTGATCGATCAGCGCGGCGAGGCGGCGACTCTGCCGGGGGAGGTCGATCGCGACGTCGGACTCGGAGATCGACCGACCGTATCCGGGCATGTCCCAGAGGAAGACCCGGTGCGTCTCGGCCAGGAGGCGCACCAGGGGCAGCCAGGTGGCTGCCGACCACGGCGTGCCGTGGCACAACACGATGTCGCCGTCCGAGGACATGTCGTGCGCGCCCGCGCGGTACGTCACGATCTCGACGCCGTCGATGGTGACGCGGATCGGGCGGAGCGAGTACTCGTCGGTCATGCCGCCACGCTAGATCTTCAGGTTAACCTGAAGTCAAGGAGGCGTGCGATGAGGATCGGCGAAGCGGCCACCCAGCTCGACGTGGCGACGCACGTCCTGCGGCATTGGGAGGACGAAGGTGTCGTCGTGCCACGACGAACCGCGTCGGGGCACCGCGAGTACGACGAGGAGCATCTCGTGCGCTGCCGCATCGTGCGGTCCTGTCAGGCAGCGGGGCTGAGCCTGGCCGAGATCCGTCGCGTTCTGCACCGTGGTGAGCCCGAGCGCCGTGCGGTGATCGACGAGCGGTTGCGTGCGGTTCGGCGGCAGCAGGCCGTGCTGGATGCCACGGAGACCTTCCTCGTGCACGTTCGCGAGTGCCGTCACGGCCTCGTCACGAGATGTGCGGACTGCTCCGCGTATGCGGCGCCTGCGTCTCCGACGCAACCCTCTCGTGTACGGTCGTCGGCGCGAGTAGAGTGACACGCCCTCCCTCTGTCCACGGGGCACAGGGTCCCGAAAGGAAGGCGATCATGAGCAGCGATTTTGCCGTCGGCGATCACGTTCGTTGGAACTCGGAAGCGGGTGAAGTCACCGGCGTGATCATCAAGAAGCACACGCAGGACACCGAATACAAGGGACACATGCGCCGCTGCAGCGTGGATGATCCGCAGTACGAGATCAAGAGCGACAAGACCGACCACGTCGCCATGCACAAGGCGACGGCGCTCCACCGGGTCAGCTGATCGGAGCATCACGTGAGCGAGCGTCGCGAGATCTGGACGGTCGGGCACTGGACCTCGCCGATCCCCGACTTCCTCGAGCTCTTGGACGAGCACGGGATCGCCATGCTCGTCGACGTGCGCGCGCACCCGGGGTCACGCCGCAGCCCGCAGTTCGGCGCGGACGCCATGGCTGAGTGGCTTGCGGAGAACGGCATCGAGTACCGGCGGATCGCGAAGCTCGGCGGGCGGCGCGGGCGCCAGGATGTCGACCCGTCGGTCAACGCGGCGTGGCAGAACGTCAGCTTCAAGAACTATGCGGACTACACGCTCACCGATGAGTACCGCGAAGGGATCGACGAGCTCACCAGCGTCGCGCGCTCCCGACCCGTCGCGATCATGTGCGGCGAGCCGGTGCCGTGGCGCTGTCATCGCCTCCTGATCGCCAACACGCTTGCCGCGGGCGGGTGGACGGTCACGCACCTGTTCGCGGACGGCGCCGCACGCGAGCACGCTCTTGGCCAGTGGGGCGCCACGCCGTTCGTCGCGGCCGACGGCCTCGTGACCTATCCGGATCCGTCGGACGACTGAACGCGGGGACCGGACTTCGCTGACGGGCTTGGAGAAGCCGCGCAACGCTCGCATCTCGTTGCGGACGACGCCCTCGAACGGCTGCGCGCGCACTTCGACTGAGCGCTCCGCGAGTGCTGTACCGCCCCCTCACAGCGACAAGAGGACGGAACGGCACTCGCGTTTCGCGGAGGTCGCAAGAGGCTATGGTGCACAGAGACGTACCCGACGAAAGGAATCAGACGGTGAAGATCGGCATTATCCTCGGATCCATCCGCACGGAGCGCAAGACGGAGGCGGTTGCGCGATACGTTCATGGCCTGGCGGAGAAGCGCAGCGGTGACACCGCGTTCGAACTCGTCGACCTGGCGGAGTTCGATGTTCCTCCCTTGACGACGTCGGTGCACCCGATGGCGGCGAACAAGAGCTATGACGATGCCGGTGTCCAGCGCTGGTCGGACGCGATCGATGCTTGCGACGCATTCCTGTTCGTCACGCCCGAGTACAACCACGGCGTGCCCGGCGGATTCAAGAACGCCGTCGACTCGCTCGGCCCCGAGTGGGTCGGAAAACCCGTCGCGTTTATCGGCCACGGGTCGGTCGGGGGAGTGCGCGCCATCGAACAGTGGCGTCAGATCGTGGCGAACTTCTCGATGCCCGTCGTGCGGTCTGAGGTCAATTTTAACGGCTTCACTCACTGGCAGGACGGCGAGTTCCAGCCGGAGGACCGGCACGTCGACGAGGTGAATGGCGTCTTCGACGACCTCGAGCATCTCACGCGCACCGTGCGCGACTGACCGCCCCGCGGCCTCCGCTACGGTCGAGCACGTGAAGCATCCCTTCGAGCGCACGGACGTCGCGTTGCCGATGGATCCCGCGATCGCGGCGGCAGTCGCCGACGCTGACCTCGGTCTCGCACGCGGCGCCGTGGAGCTTGCCGCGCCGTCGCCGCGCTGGTCTCCGGCGTACGCTGCGCTCGTCGCCGCATTCGCGCCGACCCGTCCTCACGGTGTCGTGGCGATCGAACACGTCGGATCGACGTCGGTTCCGGGACTGACCGCGAAGGCGATCCTGGATATCGCCGTCGGCATCTCCGAAAAGGAGGCGCCGGACGTGCATGACTGGCTGGTCGAGAGTGGATTTCTGTACCGCGGCGCGAGCGACGACGTCCGACCGGACCGGATGTACGGACTCGAGCGCGAGATCGGCGTCCGTCTCGTCAACGCGCACGTCGTCGTCCATGATGGCCTGGACTGGTGCCGGTATCTCGCGTTCCGCGATCGGCTGCGTGCGAACGACCGGGATCGTGACGCCTACGCTGCGCTGAAGCGACGACTGGCTGCCGAACACCTGGGCGATCGACTCGCCTACATCCGCGGAAAGAGCGGGTTCATCGTCGGCCGACGAGGGTGACCCCGCGGCCTCCGAGCGCGCTGGCAGATTCGCGTGGCGGTGGTCTGCGACGATAGCGATGTGGGCGATGTGACACGCGATCGCGGATGGCGCCGCCGGGAACTCCTGGCCGGCATTCGCGCGTCGCTGTCGGCCGGGCTCGGGCTCTTCCCTCTCGGGATCGCCTTTGGGCTGCTCGTGTACCAGTCGGGGCTTCCGCTGTGGGTTGCGCCGGCGCTGTCGGTCTTCGGGTACGCGGGTTCTCTCGAACTGCTGCTCGTCGGCCTCATGACGACCGCGACGCCGCTCGCGGCGATCGCGCTCACCACTTTGCTGGTCAACTTCCGTCACGTGTTCTATGCGTTCTCGTTCCCCATCGGCGCGATCCGTCACCCGCTCGCGAAGGTCTACTCGGTGTACGCGTTGACGGATGAGACCTACGCGATCACCGCAACGCGGCCCGACACGTGGACCTCGTGGCGTCTCATCGCGCTCCAGGCGTCGCTGCAGTCGTACTGGGTGCTGGGCGGGCTCGCGGGGCTGCTCGTCGGATCCCTGCTGCCGGAGCGCATCGACGGGCTCGAGTTCGCACTCTGCGCGCTGTTCATCACCCTGACGCTCGACGCCGCGCGCCGGTGGGATCAGGTGCCGTCGCTGCTCCTCGCGGGGCTGAGCTTCGCGATCGCGGTCGTCGCCGTGCCCGGGCAGGCGCTGTTCGCGTCGATGCTGCTGTTCCTGCTGCTCCTCGCGATCCGGTTCGCGGTGGCCCGGCAGAGAGGGACGGTCACATGATCGGCACCTGGTACATCGTGGGCGTGCTCGCGATTGCGTTCATCATCACGTTCGCGCTGCGCGCCCTGCCATTCGCGATCCTCAAGCCACTGCGCGAGTCGAAGGTCGTCCGCGCGCTCAGCGTCTGGATGCCGGTGGGGATCCTCGCCATCCTCGCCGCGGAGACGTTCCGCTCGACGATCGTCGCCAATGCCGCGCACGTGATCCCCGCGGCCATCGCGGCGGCGGTCACGATCGCCGCCCATCTGCTCTTCGGGCGGCGCACGCTGCTCAGCGTCGGCCTTGGCACCCTCACCTTCGTGGTTCTGGTCAACGTGCCCATCTGAATCAGCCACGCGCGTAGGCTCGCGACATGAGCAAGATCTTCACCATGAGCTTCGCCTCCGTCTATCCGCACTACGTGAGGAAGATGGAGCGGAAGGGGCGCACGATGGCCGAGCTCCACGAAGCTATCGAATGGCTGACGGGTTTCGACGAAGAGGCCCTGCAGGCTCAGATCTTCTCCGAGAACTCCTTCGAGCGGTTCTTCGACGACGCGACGCTGAATCCGAATGCGTCGCTCATCACCGGCGTCGTGTGCGGGGTTCGTGTGCAGGACATCGAGGATCCGCTCATGCAGAAGATCCGGTATCTCGACAAACTCGTCGACGAGCTCGCGAAGGGAAAGGCGATGGAGAAAGTCCTGCGCGCCTGAGCCGTACGTGTCCCGTCGAAGGCGTAGCGTAGGATGATGCCTCAGCTCGTCGTCCCCGACACCCGGTTTCACGCGTCCTTCCTCGAATCGAACCGCGAATGGGCGGGAGCCACCCAGGACGGCGCCGGGCTCCACGATGACGACGACATCCTCAGCGAAGCAGGGTTTGCGACCTACGTGGCCGAGTTGATCGCCTCCGAGCACACGCCGCGTCGGCCCGGGCTCGTCTGCGACACGTATCGGTGGATCGTCGACGGCGACGAGTACCTCGGCGCCATCTCGTTCCGGCACGAGCTGACCGAGTACCTCGAGAACTTCGGCGGTCACATCGGCTACGGCATCCGACCGTCCGCGCGCCAGCGCGGCCTCGCCTCGTGGGCGCTGGCGCAGACGCTCGACCTGGCGCGTGAGCGCGGTTATCCGCGCGTGCTCGTCACCTGCGTCGACGACAACGTCGCCTCGATTCGCACGATCGAGAAGAACGGCGGCGTGCTCGAGGACAAGCGCGACACGGGCGAGAGGCTCATGCGCCGCTATTGGATCGAGCTGTCGGTACCGGGACGGACGAGTCCCGTCTCGTAGGCGAGCACGACCAGCGCGGCGCGATCGCGCGCGTCGAGTTTGGTGAGCAGCCGACTGACGTACGTGCGGGCGGTCGCGGGGCTGAGGAAGAGTCGCGTGGCGATCTCGTCGTTCGTGAGTCCGGATCCGACGAGCTCGAGGATCTCGCGCTCGCGCGTCGTGAGCGCCGCCAGCGGCGCGGTATCGACCATTGTGCCGGTCACCGCCGCGCGCATGACGGCCGCGGTGACCGCGGGGGAGAGTAGCGCGTCTCCTCCCGCCACGGTCCGGATCGCGGCGCGGAGGTCGCCGGGCGAGACGTCCTTCAGGAGGTACCCGGCCGCGCCGGCGCGGATCGCGGCGTGCACGTTCTCGTCCTCGTCGAAGGTCGTGAGCATGAGCACGCGGATCCCGTTGAGGCTCGCGTCGCGGGCGATCTGCCGTGTGGCCTCGATGCCGTCGACGACGGGCATCCGGATGTCCATGAGGACGACGTCGGGCCGCAGTTCACGCACGCGGGCGAGCCCGGAACGTCCGTCGGATGCCTCGCCGATCACGACGATATCGCCGTCACGTTCGGCGAGCGACCGCAGCCCGGTGCGGACGAGCTCCTGGTCGTCGACGATGACGGCGCGAATCATCGACCCGGTCATGCGTCCTCCTTGTCATGCACAGGGATCCGCGCTTCGACGACGAAGCCGGTGGGCGTTGCGGCGGCGTCGAGCGTCCCGCCGAGGAGCCCGGCGCGCTCGCGCATGCCGCGGATCCCTGATCCCTCGCGAACCGGCCCGGCTGTCCGTCCGTCATCCGCGACCCGGATGACGAGCTCGGCGCCGACGACGTGCACCGCGACGTCCACGACCGTGGCGTCGGCGTGCCGCAGCACGTTGGTGAGCGACTCCTGCACAATCCGGAAGGCGGCGGCGTCGACGGAGGTCGGCATGCCGGTCGCGGACACGTCGACCGTGGCGGAGAGTCCGGACTCGCGGGCCGCCGCGACGACCTCGTCTATGCGCGTGAGGCCCGGTGTGGCACTGGTCCTCGCGGCATTGTCCGAGCGCAGAAACCGCACGGTCCTCCGCAGCTCGCGCAGCGCGTCGCTCGCTGCCGTCCGTACGCGCCCGAGCGCGTCGGCTCGCTGAATGGCATCCGTCGCTTCTGCGGCGACACCCGCGTGCAACGAGGCGACCGACAGCGTGTGACCGATCGTGTCGTGCAGGTCTCGGGCGATGCGCAGACGCTCCTCGTGCATCCTCGCGTCGGCCGCGTGTCGTTCCTGTGCCTCGGTCAGGCGAGCGACCTCCGCCGACCGTTCGCGCGTCTCGCGCGCGAGTCGCACGGCGGATCCGAGCGCGATGCTTGCGGCCGCGAGCGCGAGTTCGGTCACGAGCGAATAGCCGGTGAGCTGGCCGGCTGCGTTCTCAGAGAGTCGGAAGAAGATCGCGACGCCGACGAGGACCGAGGCGGATCCGATCGTCCATCTGGTGCGCCGTTGTTCTGCGCCGGAGAAGAGGGCGCCGATCGCGGGCAGGACCATTCCCACTGGCGGTAGGTCGAGCGTGTAATAGGCGAAGATGCCGAGTACGGTCGCGACCAGCACGACGCGCGAGAGACGTCGCCGCAGGAGCAGGATCGCGCCGAAAGCGACCGCAAACGCATACGCGCCGAGCGCGACCGCGCCCGCCGGATGCGCCGCGATGACGACAGCGAGCATGAGCGCCACGGCGAGCGCGAGTGCGGCATCGCTGACGCGGGGATCAACGGCCGGACGCATGCGTTCAGGGTAGTCCCGACCGGTGTCGCTCCGAGGCGACAATCGGCGTCGTGCAGAAGCGACGGGAGATGACGCCTGTCGCGGGATGTGCGGCCTGGCAGACGAGCAGACGATGGACGTATGACCGCAGAGAACACCTCCCCCACGTCGACTCCTGGCCTGCCCTGGCTTCTCATCGTCGGCCTGTCGTCCCTTGCGTTGCTGTGGCCGCTGACGAGCCTGTTCGGGTTCTCCGGCGGCGCGCCACGCGCCATCCTTCTCATCGTGATCATCGCCGCTGTGTGGATCGGCGTGGTCGGTTTCGCGCGCGTGCCGAACCCCGTCGCTGTCCTCACTCTCACGGGGGTCGGCCACGGCGTGATCACCCTCATCGTGTCGGCGATCGTCGGAGGCGCGACGCGACCGATCTGGGCCTATGCCATGTCGCTCGGCGTCGACGCCTTCTGGGGCGCGATGGCCGGACTCGTCGCACTCGCGATTCAGGCGATGATCGGACGGACGGGGGCAAGCCGATGAGGCGCGCGCTCGCCGCCGGGAGCGTTGCGCTCGTCGTCGCCTCGTCGCTCGCCGCGTGCGGCATGTCGACGAGCGCAGTACGCACCGTAGCATTCGAGCAGGAGCTGCGGATCCCCGAGCTGGCACCCTCGACGCTGGAGAACGGCGTGCGCACGTTCGAACTCACGGCACGCGCGGGCGAGACGGCGTTCCCTGGACGCGACACGGCTACCGGGACGTGGGGTTTCGACGACGATTTCCTCGGCCCCACGCTGAGGGCGAAGCGTGGCGAGACGGTCGCGTTCGAGATCGACAACACGCTGGACGAGAATACGAGCGTGCACTGGCATGGCATGCACCTGCCCGCCGAAATGGATGGCGGGCCGCATCAGGAGATCGAGCCCGGGCAGACGTGGCGTCCGACGTGGACCGTCGACCAACCGGCCGCGAGCCTCTGGTACCACCCGCATCCTCACGGCGCCACAGAGGAACATGTCTATCGCGGCCTGGCCGGAATGTTCCTTCTCGACGACGACGCGAGCGCGGCGGCCGATCTGCCCGCCGACTACGGCGTCGACGATCTTCCCCTCATCGTGCAGGACAGGCAGTTCGATGACGACGACCAGTTCGAACTGAGTGCGGACGGTTCCGAACCGGGAACTCTCGGTGACACGATCATGGTCAACGGTACGGTCGGCGCGTACCAGCAGGTGACCACGGACCGCGTGCGGCTTCGCCTTCTCAATGGCTCGACCGCCCGCACCTACGCCTTCGCGTTCCCGGACCGCGAGATGACCCTTGTCGCCACCGGCGGCGGGCTGATCGACGCTCCGGTCGACCTCGAACGAATCCGTCTGGCGCCCGGCGAGCGCGCAGAGATCGTGGTGCCATTCGAACCGGGGGAGACCGTGCGCCTGCGCTCGGAATCTGTTGACCTCGGCGGGATCCTGATTCCGGCGACCGCTGGCGGCAACGACGATTTCGATGTCCTCGAGTTCCGCGCCGCAGACGAGCTCGCGCCGACACCGGATCCGTCGTGGCCGCGATCCGTGCACGCCGACCACGATGCTGTTGCGGAAGCCGACGCCGTGAACACCCGCGAGTTCGTGCTGAACACACGACAGATCAACGGCGAGCGTATGGACATGTCGCGCACCGACGAGGTCGTGCGCGTCGGTGACACGGAGATCTGGGAGGTGCGCAGCACTCAAGCGATCCCGCACAGCTTCCATATCCACGACGTGCAGTTCCGCGTGCTCACGATCGACGAGGAGGATCCGCCGCCGGAACTCGCCGGACGGAAGGACACGATCTACCTCGAACCGAACCGCCGATATCGGCTCCTCATGCGTTTCGAAGACTATGCGGACCCAGAGATGCCGTACATGTACCACTGCCACATGCTGCTGCACGAAGACGAAGGCATGATGGGGCAGTTCGTCGTGATCGAACCGGGCCAGGAGGACGCCGTCGGATTGCCCGAGGACCACGCTCATGCGGTAGACTGAGCTGCTCGGGATACTTCCCGATTCGTTCGTGCGAAAGCACGATGGCAACTCCACAGCGTGAACTCACTACCCCTTCAGATGAAGGATCACGGGGCTGATCGGTTTCGACAGCGTCTGCTGATCTGCGAGAAGCGGGCCGAGGATGCAGGGTTATCTCGTTAACGCCCCCTGCAAATTGATAAGTGCCAACTCTAAGCGCACTGACTTCTCCCTCGCTGCATAAGCGAGCCAGATAGTCCGTCAGACCGTGGGTGATCCCGACACGGACCCTGGCGTCATCTAGGGATCTTGCTGCGACGTGGCGTCGAGACGCGTCGTGGGACTTTTCCTCGACTGGGCTCGTCGATCTATGTGTCTGTGCTAAAGATCGGAGCCGATGAGAACGCCTCCACAGACTGCGCCCGGAGAAACCCCAGTGAACCAGCGCTGGACGGGGGTTCGATTCCCCCCAGCTCCACCAGGTGTGAGTTCACGCTGTGGCGATGTGCCTCAGCCGCGCCATGTGATCAGGTCGAGAGATTCCTTTGTGTCGGCGAGGGCGACCCAGCCAGAGGCGAACTGGTACGTCATGCCGTACTCGCCCTCTTCGAGGTACCCGACGACGTCCGGATCCTCCGTCAGGTAGACGACGTCGCCGTCCTCCTCGCGAAGCCAGCCGTTGTCTTCGAGGTACTGCTGCAGCTCCGCAGTCTGCTCGGGAGATACCGGTGCCCAGCCGTACATCTGCGCGACGTCTGTGGCGTGCTCGGCATCGCCCCACACGCACTGGATCCCCTCCGCGAGCTCGTGCTCACCGATCCGGAAGGGGCTCTGCTGCGCGCTCCAACCGAGCTCGGCGAGCTGCTCGGCGAACGACGGCCGCAGGATCGTCTCGCACGTCATCGGTCCCGACGCTGACGCGGGCTCCGAGGGTGCCGCGCCGTCGTTCGGGGCGGCGGATCCGGTGCACGCGGTCAGCGTGAACGTCACGGCGACGGCGGCGCCGATTCCGAGAAGCGCGCGCCTGGCTCTCACGTCGCGAACGCTCCGAGCACGTCGTCGTGCAGACGGCCGTTCGTCGCGACCGCCGAGAGCGTGTCGAGGCGGTCGGATCCCTCGCGCGACGTGAAACGGCCTCCGGCCTCGCGCACGATCGCGGCGGCGGCCGCGACGTCGTACTCCTTGACGTCGAACTCCGCCACGATGTCGACTCGCCCTTCGGCGAGGAGCATGTATGACCAGACGTCGCCATAGGCACGGTCGCGCCAGACGCGCTCCTGCAGCGCGAGCAGGGCGTCGAGGTGCCCGGCATCGCGCCACTGCGCGATCGACTGGAAACTGAGCGACGCGTCCTCGAGGCGGTCGACGTCGGAGACGGCGATGCGTCGAGCGCCCTTGTCGCCGTTCGTCCACGCGCCGAGCTCCTCCGCAGCCCACCAGCGGCGAGAGAGGGCGGGCATGCTGACGGCACCGACGCGGATCACGCCATCGATCTCGAGCGCGATCATCGTGCCCCAGGCGGGAACTCCGCGCAGGAAGTTCGCCGTTCCGTCGATCGGATCGATGATCCAGCGTCGTGACGAGTTCGAGGTGGCGCCGTACTCTTCGCCGAAGATGGCATCGTCGGGTCGCGACGCCTCGATGAGGGAGCGGATCGCGCGTTCCGCGGCGAGGTCAGCTTCGGTGACGTGCGACCGGTCGGCCTTCACCGAGACCGACAGATCCGCCGTGTCGAAGCGCGCCATCGTCTCGGCGTCCGCCGCGTCGGCGAGGTGCAGGGCGAGGGTGAGGTCATCCGCGAGAGGGACATCGGCGCTCGTCATCACGTCATCCTATCGAGGGCGCCTCAGCGCAGAACCCACCGGATGAGGTGAGGAGAAAGAAGGTGGTGCGCCCTCAGGGGCTCGAACCCTGGACCCACTGATTAAGAGTCAGTTGCTCTACCGACTGAGCTAAAGGCGCATGTTCACACTCTCGCGCGAACCGAGGAACAACATTACCGACTGTGGGGCCATCGCGCCAATCGGTGTGGCCCCTCGCGTGTCTGAGGAGATGCTGGACGAGGATACGCTGAGCACCGTGACGAACTCGAGACCGCCGTCGATGGCTGACGTCGCCGCGCTCGCGGGCGTCTCCCATCAGACCGTGTCGCGCGTACTGAACGGCAACGCGCACGTGCGGCCAGAGACGCGCGACCGGGTCGCGAGCGCGATCGACCAGCTGGGCTATCGCCGTAATCAGGCCGCGCGCACCCTCGTCACCAGCCGGAGCGCGACGATCGGCATCGTCGCGACGAACACTACCCACTTCGGGCCGGCGTCAACGGTCCTCGCAATCGAGCTCGCGGCGCGGCAGGCCGACCTGTTCGTCTCGATCGCGACCCTCACCTCGTGGGCTCCGCGCGACGTCGCCTCCGCGATCGACCAGCTGATGAGCCAGGGCGTCGACGGCATCGTCGTCGTGGCTCCCATCGCCGACGTCGCGCGTGAACTCGACCGCCTGTCGACGCGGATCCCCATCGTCGCCGTCGCCGCGCGCCGCAACGCACCGACGGACTCCGCGGTCGCCTACGTCTCGGTCGACCAGCACGCCGGCGCCTCGCGTGCGACGCGACACCTCCTCGATCTCGGACACACAAAGCTGGCGCACATCGCCGGACCGCCGGGATGGTTCGACGCCACGGAGCGTGCACGAGGATTCGCGGAGCAGGCGGCCACGTCGGGCGCGCAGACGATGACCGTGCGCGCTGACGGCTGGGATGCGCGGTGCGGATTCGAGGCCGGCCTGCGGCTCGTGGACGAGGTCACGGCGGGTCGCGTCACCGCCGTCGTCGCGGGCAACGACTATCTCGCGCTCGGTGCGATCCGCGCGCTCGGCGAGCGACGGATTCGCGTGCCGCATGACGTGTCGATTGTCGGGTTCGACGACATCGACGGCAGCGCGTTTCTCGTCCCCGCGTTGACGACCGTGCACCAGCCGTTCGCGGACCTGGGCGGTGTGGCGATCGACACCCTGCTGGGGCGACACGCGCCCGCGCAGATTGTGCCCGAGGTCGTCGTGCGCGAGAGCGCGACACTGGCGCGGTCGTGAGCGGACGTTCGCGCCGCGGCGCACCGATCAGTGCGGGGGCGCGCGAGAACCGCCGTCGAGCCCGAAGGCGAGGCGTGTGAGCGCTAACATGAAGAGGAAATCGACCAGAAATGGAGCCCGCAATGACGCAGATGCCACCCGATGACGCGCGTCGCGCCATCCGCAGCGGCGAGACAGCGCTCGGCATCGAGCTCGGCTCGACCCGGATCAAGGCCTGTCTGACGACGCTCGCCGGGGAGACGCTTGCGACCGGTGGGCACGCGTGGGAGAACACGCTCGCCGACGATCTGTGGACCTACCCCCTCGAGGCCGTGCACGACGGGCTCGTCGCGGCGTACACGGAACTCGCTGCCGAGGTCGAGGAACGCTTCGGCGAGCGACTCGCGGATGTCGGGGCCGTGGGCGTTTCGGCGATGATGCATGGCTACCTCGCGTTCGACGCTGACGGCGATCTGCTCGTCCCGTTCCGCACGTGGCGGAACGTCAACACCGCGGCCGCCGCGGCCGAGCTCTCGGACGCGTTGGACATCAACATCCCGCTGCGCTGGACGGTCGCGCATGTGCACCAGGCCGTCCTCGACGGCGAGGAGCACGTCGCGCGTCTCGCCCGCGTCACGACGCTGTCGGGCTACGTCCACGAGCTGCTCACGGGGGAGCGCGTGCTCGGCGTCGGTGACGCATCGGGAATGTTCCCAATCGATTCGGCCACGGGTGACTACGACCGCGACATGCTCCGCACCGCCGACGAGCTCATCCACCGGGCGGGCGCCACCCACCTTCAGCTCGCCGAGTTGCTGCCGACGGTCCGCACGGCGGGGGAGCACGCGGGGCGCCTGACCGACGAGGGTGCACGGCTCCTCGATCCGAGCGGCACGCTCGCATCCGGCGCCGTCGCGGCCCCGCCCGAGGGTGATGCCGGAACCGGCATGGTTGCGACCAACGCCGTGACGCCGCGCACGGGCAACGTCAGCGCCGGAACGAGCATCTTCAGCATGATCGTGCTGGAGCGCCCTCTCAGCTCACGGCACGAGGAGATCGACCTCGTCACGACGCCTGCGGGGCACGCGGTCGCCATGGTGCACTGCAACAACGGCGCGAGCGAGATCGGCGAGTGGGCCGGCGTGTTCGGCGAGTTCGCCCGCGCGCTCGGGCACAATGCGTCCGCGGACGAGGTGTTCAGCGCACTGTTCTCCGGGGCGCTCGCGGGCGGATCCGACGACGGCATCCTCGCCTACAACCACCTGTCGGGCGAGCCGATCGCCCGACTCGACGAGGGGCGCCCGCTCGTCGCGCGTACGCCGTCCTCCTCGCTCACGCTCGCCGGCTTCATGCGCGCGCAGCTGCGCGGATCCTTCGCGACGCTCAGCCTCGGCATGCGCACGCTCGCCGACGAGGGCGTCGAGATCGACGCCATGCGCGCCCACGGCGGCGTCTTCCGGACGGCCGGCGTCGCGCAGCAGCTGCTCGCCGAGGCGGTCGGTGCACCCGTCGCGGTCTCGGCCACCGCGAGCGAGGGCGGCGCGTGGGGAATGGCCCTCCTGGCCGCCTACGCCCACGCACGCACGCGCGATGTCGACGCGACCCTCAGCGGATGGCTCGAAACGGCGATCTTCGCCGACGAGCAGACCTCAGTCGTGACACCTCAGCCCCAAGCGGTCGCCGACCACGCCGACTTCCTCGACCGCTGGACCGCCGGCCTCGCCATTGAGCGTGCCGCGGTCGAGACGATGCCGTGAACGAAGGAGCACGAATGCCCGAAATCGGTCAGATCCCCGACGCGATGCGCGATGCCGTCGACGCCGCCAAGCGGCGCGTTGCCGAGCTGCACGCCGAGCTCCCGCGCTGGGGCCTCGTCGCTTGGACCGCCGGAAACGTCTCCGAGCGCGTCTCCGGTGAGGGCGAGCACCCCGACGTGCTCGTCATCAAGCCATCTGGCGTGAGCTACGACGATCTCGATCCCGACGCGATGGTCGTCTGCGATCTGAACGGCGAACTCATCGAGGGCGGCCGCAGCCCGTCCTCTGACACCGCCGCGCACGCCTACGTGTATCGGCACATGCCCGACGTACACGGCGTCGTGCACACGCACTCGACCTACGCGACGGCGTGGGCCGCGCGCGGCGAGGAGATCCCGTGCGTGCTCACGATGATGGGCGACGAATTCGGCGGACCGATCCCTGTCGGCCCGTTCGCCGTGATCGGCGACGACTCCATCGGACAGGGCATCGTCGAGACGCTTCGCGATCACCGATCGACGGCCGTCCTCATGCAGAACCACGGCCCGTTCACCATCGGAGCGACCGGTCGCGCCGCGGTGAAGACCGCCGTGCTCCTCGAAGAGGTCGCCAAGACGGTGCACGTCACGCGGCAGCTCGGAGAGCCGATCCCGATTCCCCAGGAGAAGATCGATTCTCTCTACCGTCGCTACCAAACCGTCTACGGCCAGCGCTGACGGCCCGCGGGACGCGCTCTCGCGGCGTTGTCGTCGGTCAGCGCACGCCCGGTGCGCTTCCCTTCTCCGCCTTGCGAGAGCACGTCCCGCCGGCCGACGGCCAGCGCACGCGATCCGTCAGTCATCGACCCATCACGTTTGAAAGGAACAGCATGACGAAGCCATACGCAGACAAGAAGGTCTGGTTCCTCACCGGCAGCCAGGGGCTCTACGGCGAGGAGACCCTGCAGCAGGTCGCCGATCAGTCGCGGGCGGTCGCGCGCCTGCTGGACGAGAACGCCGAGGTCGCGGCCCCGATCGAGTGGCGACCGGTGCTCACCGACGCCCCGTCGATCCGTCGTGCCATGCTCGATGCGAACGCCGACGACGACGTCATCGGCGTCATCACGTGGATGCACACCTTCAGTCCCGCGAAGATGTGGATCTCCGGGCTCGAGGAGCTCCGTAAGCCCCTCCTGCACCTGCACACGCAGGCGAACGTCGAGCTGCCGTGGGACACCATCGACTTCGACTTCATGAACCTCAACCAGGCGGCACACGGCGACCGCGAGTTCGGGTACATCCAGACGCGTCTCGGCGTCGCTCGCAAGACGGTCGTCGGCCACGCGAGCGATCCGCGGGTCGTGTCGGAGACGAGCACGTGGATGCGTGCGGCGGCCGGATTCGCCGAGGCACGGAATCTGAAGGTCGCCCGCTTCGGCGACAACATGCGCTACGTCGCCGTCACCGAAGGCGACAAGACCGAGGTCGAGGCGAAGTTCGGCACGCAGGTCAACACCTGGGGCGTCAACGACCTCGTGGAGAAGGTCGAAGCCACGGCGGACTCCCAGATCGACGCGCTCGTCGCAGAGTACCTCGAGCAGTACGAGGTCGCCGACGAGCTTCGGCCCGGCGCAGAGCGCCACGACTCGCTCCGCGATGCGGCGGCGATCGAGATCGGCCTGCGGACGTTCCTCGACGAGGGCGGGTTCAAGGCCTTCACCGACAACTTCGAGGACCTCGGCGCGCTCAAGCAGCTGCCCGGGATCGCCGTACAGCGACTGATGGCCGACGGATACGGCTTCGGTGGCGAGGGGGACTGGAAGACCGCGATCCTCGTGCGCGTCGCGAACGTGATGGGTGCCGGGCTCACCGGGGGCGCGAGCCTCATGGAGGACTACACCTACGACCTCACGCCCGGTGACGGTCGGATCCTCGGAGCCCACATGCTCGAGGTCGCTCCCTCTCTGTCGCAGAAGAAGGCGCGCGTCGAGATTCACCCGCTCGGCATCGGCGGCAAGGCCGATCCGGTGCGCCTCGTCTTCACGGCCGACCCCGGACCGGCCGTCGTCGTCGCGCTGAGCGACGTGCGCACGCGTCTGCGCCTCACGGCGAACGTCGTCGAGCTCGTCACCCCGCCCGAGCTGCCTCACCTTCCGGTCGGTCGCGCGGTGTGGAAGCCCGCTCCCGACCTGCCGACGAGTGCCGCATGCTGGATGGCGGCCGGCGCCGCGCACCACACGGTCATGTCGAATGCCGTCGGCATCGAGGTCTTCCGCGACTTCGCTGAGATGGTCGGCATCGAACTGCTCGAGATCGACGACGAGACGACGGTGCGCGGGTTCCAGAACGAACTGAAGTGGAACCAGGTGTACCACCACATCGCCGACGGCGTCTGAGCCAGGCGAACCGGCCGCGCGTTGCTGTCCGTTTCGCGGCACGAGACGACGCGCGGCCGGTTGTCGCTCGCCGTTTACAACGTTTACCTATAACGTTGTAAATCGCGAGAAGACCACACTGCCGTGCCCTCCTGAGCGCTGCGAGCCGTCGGTAGGGTCGACACGCTCACGGAAGTCTGACGTCGCTCGAAGGAGAAGCTGTGCCCACCGCTCTCATGTCCATCCATCCGCGTTTCACGATCGGCCGGATCCATCGCAACCTCTTCGGCGGCTTCGTCGAGCATCTCGGCCGTCACATCTACGACGGCATCTACGAACCCGGTCACGAGACAGCGGACGCCGACGGCTTCCGCCGCGACGTGATCGATCTCGTGCGTGAGCTCGGCGTGACGACGATTCGCTATCCCGGCGGGAACTTCGTCTCGGGTTTCCGATGGGAGGACAGCGTCGGTCCGCGGGAGGAGCGCCCGCGGCGACTGGACCTGGCGTGGCATTCGACGGAGACGAATGAGGTCGGGCTGCACGAGTTCACGTCCTGGCTCGACAAGGTCGGCAGTGAGCTGATGCTCGCGGTCAACCTCGGTACGCGGGGCACGCAGGAGGCGCTCGATCTGCTCGAGTACGCCAATGTCCCGGCGAAGACCGCACTGACTGATCAGCGCGTCGCCAACGGCCGCCCGGATCCGTTCGGAGTGAAGATCTGGTGCCTTGGCAACGAGATGGACGGGCCGTGGCAACTCGGTCACCGCAGTGCGGACGACTACGGGAAGATCGCCTCGCAGACGGCGAAGGCGATGCGCCAGGTCGACCCCGACCTGGAACTCGTGGTGTGCGGGTCGTCGGGAGCGCAGATGCCGACGTTCGGCGAGTGGGAGCGCACCGTGCTGCAGCACACCTACGACGACGTCGACTACATCTCGTGCCACGCGTACTACCAGGAGCACGACGGGGACACCGCCTCGTTCCTCGCGTCTGCGGTCGACATGGACCGATTCATCGACTCCGTCGTGCAGACCGCGGACCACGTACGCGCCGTCAAGCGTTCCGAGAAGCAGATCAATATCTCCTTCGACGAGTGGAACGTCTGGTACCTGACGCGCTTCGACGACGAGGATAAGATCCAAGACGTCGCGGAGTGGCCGGTCGCCCCGCGCCTGCTCGAAGACGTCTACTCCGTGCTCGACGCGGTGGTGTTCGGCAATCTGATGATCTCGCTCCTCAAGCACGCCGACCGGGTGACGAGCGCCTCGCTGGCCCAGCTCGTCAACGTCATCGCGCCGATCATGACCGAGCCGGGAGGGATCGCCTGGCGGCAGACGACGTTCTTCCCGTTCGCGATCACGTCGCGTCTTGCGCGCGGCGAGGCGCTCGCGGTCACGCTCGACGTGCCGACGTACGCGACGGCGCGCTACGGCGAGGTGCCGCTCGTCGACGCCGTCGCGACGCATGACGCGGAATCGGGGGAGGCCGCCGTCTTCCTCGTCAACCGGTCGCAGACCGAGTCCCTCGAGGTGCGCGTCGACGTATCGGGTCTCGGGGACGTCGACGTACGTGAGACGCACATGATCGCGGACGACGACATTCACGCGACGAACACGCTTGAGCAGCCTGAGCGCGTGGTGCCGTCGGCCAACGACACTGCCCGCGTCGGGAACGGCACGCTCACGATCACCCTGCCGCCCGTGTCCTGGACCGCGGTCGACATCGCGTGACCGAAACGCTCGCACACGGACGCTCGGGCGTCGGACGGCTCGGCCCGCGCGGAGGTTCGCACGGGCCGAGCCGGAAAGAGGGACGATGAAGGCAGAACGCAACTGGGCGGCGAACCTCCGCTACGGAGCCGAGCGAATCGCCCGCCCGCGTACACCGGACGAGCTGCGCCAGACGCTGATGGCCGGCGGCCCGGTACGCGCGCTCGGCAGTCGGCACTCGTTCAACGACATCGCCGATACGACCGGCACGCTCATCTCGCTGGCAGACATGCCGCGCGACATCGACGTCAGCGCGGAGACGGTCCGCGTCTCGGCGGGGGTGCGCTACGGCGACCTCGCGCCGGTGCTCGAGCAGCACGGCCGGGCGCTCGCCAATCTCGCGTCCCTGCCGCACATCTCCGTCGCCGGGGCGGTCGCGACCGGAACTCACGGATCCGGGGATCGCGTGCCATCGCTCGCGGCCGCCGTCCGATCCGTCACGCTGCTCACCGCGAGCGGCGACGAGGTCACCCTTTCTCGCGGCGACGTCGATTTCGGGGGAGCGAGTGTGAACCTGGGATCCTTGGGCGTCGTGACCGCGCTGGAACTCGACACCGAGCCCACCTACCGGATGACGCAGGAGGTGTTCGACGGGCCGCGCTGGGACGCGATCCTCGCCGAGCTCGACGCTGTCACAGCCCTGGGCGACAGCGTCAGCATCTTCACCGCGTGGCGCGACGACGAGTCGGCGGACGCCATCTGGGTCAAGCGCCGCATCAGCAGCACGAGCGTCGGGATCGACGAGGCGCTCCTCACGGGGCTCGGGGCGCGCCCGGCCGACGGGCCGAGACACCCCATCACCGGCGTCGATCCTGCGGCCTGCAACCCACAGGGTGGCGAAGCCGGCGCGTGGTTCGAACGATTGCCGCACTTCCGCATGGAGCACACGCCGAGCGTGGGCGCGGAGCTGCAGAGCGAATTCCTCGTAGCGCGCGAACACGGGGCTGCCGCGATTGCCGCGGTCCGATCCATCGCGAGCACGATCGCGCCGCTGCTTCACGTCTGCGAGATCCGCACCGTTGCCGCGGACGACACCTGGCTCGGTCCGTCATCGGGTCGCGACTCGGTCGCGCTGCACTTCACCTGGCATCCGGACGAGCCCGGGGTTCGCGCGGTGCTGGCGGAGCTCGAGCGGGCGCTCGCTCCCCTCGGGGCGCGGCCGCACTGGGGCAAGGTCTTCGTGCGCGCCGGCCGCGAGATCCGCGACCTCTACCCGCGGTTCGATGACTTCCGCGCGCTGCGCGATCGACTGGATCCTGACGGGCGTTTCCGCAACGCCTTCTCCCGACGAATCGGACTCTGAGGGGAACGGTGGCGACGACGTTGAAGGACGTGGCGGCACGCGCGGGAGTCTCGATCAAGACCGTCTCGAACGTCATTCACGACTACCCGCATATCCGACGCTCGACCAGGCAGCGCGTCGAACAGGCGATCGCCGAGCTCGGGTACACCCCGAACCAGACGGCGCGCAATCTGCGCACCGGGCGCACCGGCGTCATCGCGCTCGCCGTACCGGACCTCGCGCTCAGCTACTTCGCCGAGCTCGCCGGTCGCGTCATCGAGATCGCCGACGAACGCGGCTTCGCCGTGCAGGTCGAGCAGACCGCCGGGACGAGCGAGCGCGAGATCGATCTGCTGCGCGCGCCGCGCCTGCGGATGGCCGACGGCCTCCTGTTCAGCCCGCTGCAGACGACCCGCGCCGATCTCTCCAACCTCGACGTCGACTACCCGCTCGTGCTGCTCGGCGAGCACATCTTCGACGGCCCGACGGACCACGTGACGATGCGCAACGTCGAAGCGGCGCGCGCGGCGACAGAGTTCCTCCTCGACAGCGGCCGCCACCGAATCGCGCTCGTCGGCGCGCACGAGGGGGAGCGGAGCGGATCCGCGGGACTGCGTCTCGCTGGCTACCGGACGGCACTCGAGGCGCGAGGCAGGAGGGTAGACGAGGCGCTCCTCGTGCCGGCGGCAACGTGGCACCGGTCGGACGGACTGCGCGCGGCACGCGACCTCATCGCTCGCGCGGTCGATTTCGACGCGTTGTTCGCTCTCAACGACACCCTGGCCTTCGGCGCGATCCGGGCTCTCGAGGAATCGGGACGCGTCGTGCCGGACGACGTCGCGGTGATCGGCTTCGACAACGTCGATGAAGGAGCGTACTGGCACCCCGCGCTCACGACGGTCGACCCCGGACGCGAGTGGATCGTGCGCCGCGCGGTCGAGGCGCTGATCGAACGCATCGAGGGCTCCGACGCCGCGCCGCGCACGCTGCTCGCCGACTTCCGCATCGTCGAGCGCGAGTCCGCCTGATCCCGCGCGCCGCCGCGGATCCGCCTCAGCGCGTCACTTCTTGCGCGATTTCTTTCGCGCGGTGCCTTCCGCGTTTCCGGACGCCTTGGCGTACTTGTGTTCGTTGCCTGCGATCGGCGAATCGTCGGATACGGGCTCGCCGTGGGATGCCCGGCGGATGTCGCGGATCATCCCGATCGACAGGGCGAACGTGATCGCCCAGCTGATCCACGCGAGCGCGACGCGCCAGGTGAACGGCTGCTGGTCGGATCCCCGCAGCAGCGAGTATGCGCTCGTGAGGGCGCCGATGATGCCGGTTCCGAGGAGGTACTTGCGCATGGGACCACCCTAGCGCGCGGGCGTTAGGCTGACGCCAACGAAGGAGTGTGAGATGTCTCGAGCTGATCTCGTTGTCGTCGCCAATCGCCTGCCCGTCGACCGGGTGGAGGGTCCCGACGGCGAGCCGACCTGGCGGCGTTCCCCCGGTGGGCTCGTCACAGCGCTCGAACAGGTGATGCAGAATCTGGACGGCGCCTGGGTTGGGTGGGGTGGGAAGCCCGACCTCGACGTCGAGCCGTTCGAGTTCGACGGCACGGTGCTCGTCCCCGTCCCGCTCAGCCGCGACGACCTGCGCGACTATTACGAGGGGTTCTCGAACGGCACGATCTGGCCGCTCTATCACGACGTCATCGCGGCGCCCGTCTACAAGCGGTCGTGGTGGGACGCTTACGTCCGCGTCAATCGACGATTTGCGGAGGCCGCTGCGAAGCACGTGCAGGACGGCGGGTTCGTCTGGGTGCAGGACTACCAGCTGCAGCTCGTCCCGCAGATGCTGCGCGAGCTGCGTCCCGACGTGACGATCGGATACTTCCACCACATTCCATTCCCGGCATATTCGCTTTTCGCGCAGCTGCCGTGGCGACGTCAGGTGCTTGAGGGCCTGCTCGGCGCCGACGTGATCGGGTTCCAGCGCGTCGAGGACGCCGGCAACTTCCAGCGGTCGATTCGTCGTCTGCTGCACTACCCGACGAAGGGTGAGACGGTCACGGTCCCGACGATCGAGGACGCCGCTCGCACCGTCATCTCGCGCAGCTACCCGATCTCGATCGATGCGAACCATTTCCTCGAGCTGGCGCAGCGCCCGGACATCATTGCCCGGGCCCAGTCGATCCGCGAACAGCTCGGCGCTGAAAAGCTCATGCTGGGCGTCGACCGGCTCGACTACACGAAGGGGATCCGGCACCGCCTCAAGGCGTATGGCGAGATGCTCGCCGACGGACGCATCACGGGGAAGGACGCGACCCTCGTACAGATCGCGAGCCCGTCACGTCCCGGTGTCGAGGCGTATCAGGAGCTGCGCGACGAGATCGAGATGAGCGTGGCGCGGATCAACGGCGACTATTCGACCGTCGAGACGACGGCGATCCGGTACCTGCATCAGGGCTATCCCCGCGAGGAGATGGTGGCGCTGTATCTCGCCGCCGACGTCATGCTCGTCACCGCGCTGCGCGACGGCATGAACCTCGTCGCGAAGGAGTACGTCGCGGTGCGCGCCGACAACACCGGCGTGCTCGTGTTGAGCGAGTTCGCGGGCGCGGCCGACGAACTCGGCAGCGCGCTGCTCGTGAACCCCCACGACATCGAGGGGACGAAGGACATCCTGTCTCGGTCGCTGCAGATGCCGGTGGCCGAGCAGGCCCGCCGGATGAAGACGATGCGCAAGAAAGTCTTCGACAACGACGTCGTCAAGTGGGGACAGCGATTCCTCGACGACATGGAGACGTCCCGCGCACGGAGGAACGACGCATGACCGACGCGGTGGCTCGTGTCGCGCGCGCTGCGCGCCTCCTCGTCGCGCTCGATTTCGACGGCGTCCTGTCACCGCTCGTGACGGATCCGATGGCGGCGCGCGCCACGCCGGAAGCGAAGCGCGCGGTCGCCGCGCTCATGGACGCCCCCGGAGTGACGGTGGCGTTCGTCTCCGGACGCGCCCTCGGAGACCTCAGAGTGATCGCCGAGCACGACGACGCCTCCCGCGTGTGGCTCGCCGGTTCCCACGGCGCCGAGCACTGGCGCCCTGGGGCCGGCCAGCTCCGCGCGGACGACGACACGGATCCCGCGGACGCGGATGAGATCCGCGAGAGCGCCGAGGCCGCCGCCGCGGCGTTCGAGGGCGCGTGGATCGAAGCAAAACGTTACGGGTTCGCTCTGCACACGCGCACGTCGCCCGACGGCATCGAACCGCGTGCGCAGGCCGCGATCGACGAACTGATGCGCACCGCCGCGCCGGCCTGGCGTCGCCGCGACGGCAAGCACGTGCTCGAGTTCGCCTGGCGACACGAGGGCAAGGACGTCGCCGTCGCCGAACTGCGCCGCGTGACCCAGGCAGACGCCGTCGTCTTCGCGGGAGATGACGTGACGGACGAGGACGCGCTGCGTTCCCTGGAAGAGGGCGATCTCGGCATCCGCGTCGGCCCGGGGGAGACCGCGGCGAGCCTCCGCGTCGCCGACCCGGGCGAGCTTGCCGCAGTGCTCACTCGTCTCGCATCTTTGAGAGCATCCTGACCCTGGATCACGCGACACGATCAGCAAAACGTCGACGTGGTCAGGGGCCCTGGAGACGGGGAATAGACTGCTTGGGTGAGTGAGAACACAGCCAGTGGAATCGACATCAAGCCGCGCAGTCGTGTGGTGACCGACGGGATCGAGGCCACCACCTCGCGCGGCATGCTCCGTGCCGTCGGCATGGGCGACGACGACTGGGACAAGCCCCAGATCGGCATCGCTTCGAGCTGGAATGAGATCACTCCCTGCAACCTCTCGCTTGACCGCCTTGCGCAGGGTTCCAAGGAGGGCGTGCACGCTGGCGGGGGATACCCGCTGCAGTTCGGCACTGTCAGCGTCTCGGACGGCATCTCCATGGGGCACGAGGGGATGCACTTCTCGCTCGTGAGTCGCGAGGTCATCGCCGACAGCGTCGAGACCGTCGTCATGGCGGAGCGCCTCGATGGCACCGTGCTGCTGGCCGGCTGCGACAAGTCGCTTCCCGGCATGCTCATGGCCGCCGCGCGCCTCGAGCTCGCGAGCGTCTTCCTCTACGCGGGCTCCATCGCGCCCGGCTGGGTCAAGCTCGAAGACGGCACGGAGCGCACGATCACGATCATCGACTCGTTCGAGGCCGTCGGTGCCTGCAAGGCCGGCCAGATGAGCGAAGCCGACCTCAAGAAGATCGAGTGCAGCTTCGCACCCGGCGAGGGTGCCTGCGGCGGAATGTACACGGCCAACACCATGGCGTGCATCGCGGAGGCGCTCGGCATGAGCCTCCCCGGATCCTCCACGCCGCTGAGCGCCGACCGCCGTCGCGACATGTATGCGCACCGCTCCGGCGAGGCCGTCGTGGAGATGCTCCGCAAGGGGATTACGACGAAGGACATCCTGACGCGGAAGGCATTCGAGAACGCCGTCACGGTCGCAATGGTGCTGGGCGGATCCACGAACGCCGTGCTGCACCTGCTCGCGATCGCGCACGAAGCCGGAGTCGAGCTCACCCTCGAGGATTTCCGGACTATCGGCGAGCGCTCGCCTCACCTCGCCGACGTCAAGCCGTTCGGCCAGTTCGTCGCGCAGGACTTCGATCGCGCGGGCGGCATGCCTGTCGTGATGAAGGCGCTCCTCGACGCGGGCCTGCTGCACGGCGACGCAATGACGGTCACGGGCAAGACGCTCGCCGAGAACCTCGCCGACCTCGATCCGGAGCCCATCGACGGAACCGTCGTGCGCGACCTGGACGACCCGATCCACGCCACCGGCGGTCTGACGATTCTCGACGGAAGCCTTGCACCCGAGGGCGCCGTCGTGAAGACGGCCGGGTTCGACGCCGAGGTGTTCGAGGGTCCGGCCCGCGTGTTCGAGCGCGAGCGTGCCGCCATGGACGCGCTCACGAACGGCGAGATCAACGCGGGCGACGTCGTCATCATCCGGTATGAGGGGCCCAAGGGTGGGCCCGGCATGCGCGAGATGCTCGCCATCACGGCGGCCATCAAGGGCGCAGGACTCGGCCAAGATGTATTACTCTTGACAGACGGTCGATTCTCAGGCGGCACAACCGGTCTGTGTATCGGCCACATCGCTCCGGAGGCAGTGGACGCAGGTCCGATCGCCTTCGTGCGCGATGGTGATCCGATCCGGGTCGACGTCGCCGCTCGCTCCCTCGACATACTCGTCGATGAGGCCGAGCTCGCCTCCCGCCGTGAAGGCTGGGAGCCGCTGCCCCCGCGCTACACCCGCGGCGTTCTCGCCAAGTACGCGAAGCTCGTACGCTCTGCCGCGTTCGGTGCCGTCACCGGTTGACGACCGACTGTGCCGACAGACGTCCGACACGATTGAGGGAAGCACCATGCCCGCAGATCTGACAACCGCCGTTCCCCGGCCCCCCGCCTCCTCGAACGCCAACCCGCCCGTCATGACGGGCGCGGAGGCCGTCGTCCGCTCGCTCGAGCAGCTCGGCGTCAAGGATGTCTTCGGCCTGCCCGGCGGAGCCATCCTCCCCGCCTACGACGCGCTCATGAGCGAAAATTCGCTCAATCACGTCCTCGTGCGCCACGAACAGGGCGCCGGCCACGCCGCGGAGGGTTACGCCGCCGCGACCGGCCGCGTCGGCGTCGCCATCGCGACGTCGGGCCCCGGGGCGACCAACCTCGTCACCGCGATCGCCGATGCCCACATGGACTCGGTTCCGATCGTCGCGATCACGGGGCAGGTGTTCTCCACGCTGATGGGCACCGACGCGTTCCAGGAGGCCGACATCGTCGGCATCACGATGCCCGTCACGAAGCACTCGTTCCTCGTCAAGCGCGCGGAGGATATTCCCTCCGCGATCGCGCAGGCGTTCGAGATCGCCAGCACGGGACGCCCCGGACCGGTCCTCGTCGACATCACGAAGGACGCACAGCAGGACGAGGCGCCGTTCGTCTGGCCCCCGCGCTACGATCTGCCCGGCTACCGCCCCGTCACGAAAGCGCACGGCAAGCAGATCCAGGCCGCCGCATCGCTCCTGGCCGCTGCCGAGAAGCCGGTGCTGTACGTGGGCGGCGGCGTGATCCGCAGCCAGGCCGCGGAGGAGCTGCTCGCGTTCGCCGAGACGACCGGCGCCCCTGTGGTGACGACGCTCATGGCGCGGGGCGCGTTCCCCGACAGCCACGAGCAACACCTCGGAATGCCCGGCATGCACGGATCCGTGCCCGCGGTTCTCGCGTTGCAGGAGAGCGACCTGCTTATCGCTCTCGGTGCGCGCTTCGACGACCGTGTCACTGGCAAGTCCGCGCTGTTCGCCCCCGAGGCGAAGGTCGTGCACGTCGACATCGACCCGGCGGAGATCGGCAAGATCCGCGCCGCGGAGGTGCCGATCGTGGGCGATGTGCGCGAGGTGCTCGTCGATCTCGAGACGACCTATCGTTCCACCGTCGACGGTGACTTCCCTGACTACGCTGAGTGGTGGCAGTACCTCAACGGTCTGCGCGACCAGTACCCGCTGGGCTACACCGCACCGACCGACGGTCTGCTCGCACCGCAGCACGTCATCTCCCGGATCGGCGAGCTGACCGGACCGGAGGGCGTGTACGTCGCCGGCGTCGGACAGCACCAGATGTGGTCGGCGCAGTTCATCAAGTACGAGCGACCGAACTCGTGGCTCAACTCCGGCGGCGCCGGCACGATGGGCTACTCGATTCCCGCTGCCATGGGAGCGAAGGTCGCTCAGCCCGACCGCCAGGTCTGGGCGATCGATGGCGACGGCTGCTTCCAGATGACCAATCAGGAGCTCGCGACGTGCGCGCTCAACAACATTCCGATCAAGGTCGCGATCATCAACAACTCGTCGCTCGGCATGGTGCGCCAGTGGCAGACGCTGTTCTACGACGGGCGCTACTCGCACACCGACCTCAACACCGGCCACGACACGAAGCGGATCCCCGACTTCGTCAAGCTCGCCGAGGCATACGGATGTCTGGCGATCCGCGTGGAGCGCGAGGACCAGATCGACGACGCGATCACCCTCGCGCTCGAGACGAACGACCGTCCCGTCGTGATCGATTTCGTCGTGTCGAGCGACGCCATGGTGTGGCCGATGGTGCCGCAGGGCGTCAGCAACAGCTACGTCCAGTATGCGCGCGAGAATTCGCCCGCGTTCGATGAGGGGGCCTGATATGACGAAGCACGTTCTCAGTCTGCTCGTCGAGGACACGCCCGGTCTGTTGACGCGCGTCGCCGGGCTCTTCGCCCGTCGCGGCTTCAACATCCATTCGCTCGCGGTCGGCGTGACGGAGATCCCCGGGCTGTCGCGGATCACGGTTGTCGTCGACGTCGAGTCGCAGCCGCTCGAGCAGGTCACGAAGCAGCTGAACAAGCTCATCAACGTCGTGAAGATCGTCGAACTGGATCCGGCCGTGTCGGTGCAGCGTCAGCACATGCTCGTGAAGGTGCGCGCCGACAACTCGACGCGTGGCAACGTCCTCGAGGTCGTCAACCTCTTCCGTGCCAGCGTCGTCGACTACCACCCGGACGCCCTCGTGATCGAGATCACGGGCGACCAGGGCAAGGTCGAGGCGTTCCAGAAGGCCATCACGCCGTTCGGCATCAAGGAGATCTCGCAGTCGGGTCTGCTCGCGCTCGGTCGCGGCCCGAAGTCGATCTCCGAGCGCGCACTGCGCTGACCCTCGTTTATACAGACCCCGCCAACAAAGGAGTAACCAAGTGGCAGAGATCCTCTACGATCAGGACGCCGACCTCTCGATCATCCAGTCGAAGAAGGTAGCGATCGTCGGCTACGGCTCGCAGGGCCACGCTCACGCGCAGAACCTTCGCGACTCGGGCGTCGATGTCACGGTCGCGCTGCGTGACGGATCCAAGTCGGCTCAGAAGGCGTCCGACGACGGCTTCCCCGTCAAGTCGGTCGCTGACGCGACCGCGTGGGCCGACGTCATCATGATCCTCGCGCCGGACCAGCACCAGCGCACGATCTACGCCGAGAGCATCCAGCCGAACCTCGCGCCCGGCAAGGCGATCGCGTTCGCGCACGGCTTCAACATCCGCTTCGGATACATCGAGGCGCCCGCCGATGTCGACGTGATCCTCATCGCCCCGAAGGCCCCCGGGCACACGGTGCGTCGTGAGTTCGTTGCAGGTCGAGGCATCCCCGACATCATCGGTGTCGAGAACGACGCGACCGGCTCCGCATGGGACCTCGCGCTGTCGTACGCCGCCGGCGTCGGTGGCACCCGCGCCGGCGTCATCAAGACGTCGTTCACGGAGGAGACTGAAACCGACCTGTTCGGCGAGCAGGCCGTTCTCTGCGGTGGCATGAGCCACCTCGTGCAGGCCGGCTTCGAGACGCTCACCGAGGCGGGCTACCAGCCCCAGATCGCCTACTTCGAGGTGCTGCACGAGCTCAAGCTCATCGTCGACCTCATGTGGGAGGGCGGCATCGCCAAGCAGCGCTGGTCGATCTCGGACACCGCCGAGTTCGGCGACTACGTGTCGGGCCCCCGCGTCGTGGACCAGCACGTCAAGGACAACATGAAGGCGATCCTCGCCGACATCCAGTCCGGTGCGTTCGCCAAGCGCTTCATCGATGACCAGGACGCCGGAGCGCCGGAGTTCACGAAGCTCCGCGCCGAGGAGGAGCAGCACCCGATCGAGAAGACGGGTAAGGAGCTGCGCGCTCTGTTCTCCTGGCAGAACAGCGACGACGACTACGTTGAGGGCACCGCTGCGCGCTGACCTCAACGTCGTCGGCGAGACGACGGCAGTATGGTCGGCTCGCTGCGCTCGTTCAGAGGGGCCGTTCCCGCGAAATGCGCGGGGGCGGCCCCTCTGCATCTACGGTGGAGAGATGGACGACACTCACCGCGCGGAGTTTCGCGAACTCCTTGCACAGCACCGCGAGAGCGTGCTGCGCGCCCGCCAACGCAGCGATGAGGACCTGAGCGATCTCGCGTCGGCACGATCGGCAGCGACCGCCGACGATGAGCACGACCCTGAGGGCGCGACCCTGTCGGACGAATGGTCTCGACTCGCCGGCCTTGACGCCGAGGCCGAGCGCGAACTCATCGCCATCGACGAGGCATTCGCGCGTCTCGACAACGACACTTATGGCGTGTGCGCCGGGTGCGGCAAGCGGATCCCGGTCGCGCGCCTGCGCATTCGCCCCACCGCCACGATGTGCGTGGAATGCGCGTCGCGCCGCTGAGAGTTCTCCACAGATTCGGCTGATTCGCGGAATCCATGCACATTCGGCTGATTTCCCCACACGCGGCAGCCACGGATCGATCAGGCTTGCCGCATGGTCGATTCAACAATTCTGAACACGCTGCGCGATCGTCCGATGACCGACGACCGCGACCTCACGCGCTTCGTCACGGCGCTGCTCGAACGGGCGGTCGAGCCGCGAGCGTGGCTGCTGTTCATCGACAGCGCCGGATGTATGACCGATGTCATGATGCCGATCGACGGTCTCTCCGGCGACCCCACCGAGACCGTCGCGATGCCCGCGTCCGGCGCCGTCAGCGCGGCAGACCTCCTGGCGACGCGCGTCTCACAGATCGTCGACGAGACTCCGGCGGGCGCGGTCGTCGTCGTGTGGGAACGCCCGGGAGCTCCCGGGGGGAGCCCCGACCTCCGCCGGTGGTCAGAGCCGATGCGGGCGGCGTTCGCGCACCAGCCGGACGGCTTGCGGGCTCAGTTCGTCCTGGCAGACGACGGCGCGCACCTGGTGGGCGAACCCCAGGTGCGCGCCGCGTGAAGCGTGATCAGAACTCGGGCTGCTCGAAGAGCTGGAAGTCCTCGTCGAAGTTCTCGTCGAACAGCTCCGAGTTGTCCTCGTAGAACTGGTCGAGCTCGCCCTGGTAGGAGTCGATGAACACGAACACAGAGATCGTGATGAACACCATGACCGCGCCGACCAAAACGCCGACACCCGCCACGATCAGCGCCGCGATGCTCATGCCCTTGCCGTTCGCCTTCTTCACGAGGGCGATGATGCCGAGAATCAGCGCGACGATGGCGATGACCACACCGCCGAAGGCAGCGAACGGGATGAAGCAGAGCAGCGCCCCGACGATCGCGAGCACGAGCGCCGTGATCGCGAGTCCCTTGCCACCCTGGTTTTGCGGGGGCGTGCCGACACCGTACGGAGCAGGCGGCGGCGGCGAGATGGAGCCGGGCTGAACACCGTATGGCTGTGGCGTCGTCGGCTGCGGAGCGTTGTAGGGGGGCTCCGGGGGAGCGGGCGGCGTCGGCGGCATGGGCGGCGCACCGGCCCCAGTGTCGGGCACTCCGGGCTCTCCTGTGTCGTATGCGGGCTGTTCGCCAGGCCCGGGCTGCGACGGGCCACCGTTCTGCGCGGGCGCGTTCGGGTCGTGTGGCTGGTTGTTATCGGACATGTCGCTCCTTCTCCCCGTGATTCATGCTCGGAACCACGTTACCGACGTGGTGAGACCCTGTGTGCCGATTCCGTGGGGAGAAGTCTCCATGCGGGTGCTTCGATCCCACTCGTTGCGTGGATCTGAGCCGGTTTCGCGTGCTATCCTGAAGTGTCACGCGTGCGCGCGTCGCCGCGTCGGATCTGCGGATCCGTCGTCCAGACTGTCGCGTGACGGGCGAAATCTCATCCAATCGCTTCGAATCCGCGAAGACTGCTGATGCGTGCGGAGACGCGCATCCGGCCGGATCCGGAGCCCGACACAACAACCCCTGAAGGCTAACTACTACATGACTAACGCAACGACCGCCTCGGCCACCACGCAGGTCGCCATTAACGACATCGGATCTGCGGAAGACTTCCTGGCCGCGGTCGAGAAGACTCTGAAGTTCTTCAACGACGGCGACATCATCGACGGCGAGATCGTCAAGATCGACCGCGACGAGGTTCTGCTCGACGTCGGATACAAGACCGAGGGCGTCATCCCCTCGCGCGAACTCTCCATCAAGCACGACGTCAACCCCGACGACGTCGTCAAGGTGGGCGACCACATCGAGGCCCTCGTTCTCCAGAAGGAGGACAAGGAAGGCCGTCTGATCCTGTCGAAGAAGCGTGCTCAGTACGAGCGCGCCTGGGGCGACGTGGAGCAGATCAAGGAGAACGACGGTGTCGTCAAGGGCACGGTCATCGAGGTCGTCAAGGGCGGTCTCATCCTCGACATCGGTCTCCGCGGCTTCCTTCCTGCCTCGCTCATCGAGCTGCGCCGCGTCCGCGACCTGACGCCGTACCTCGGCCAGGAGCTCGAGGCGAAGATCCTCGAGCTCGACAAGAACCGCAACAACGTCGTGCTCTCGCGTCGCGCGCTCCTCGAGGAGACGCAGTCGGCCACGCGTGCGCAGTTCCTCAACGGTCTGCACAAGGGTCAGGTCCGCAAGGGTCAGGTCTCTTCGATCGTCAACTTCGGCGCGTTCGTTGACCTCGGCGGCGTGGACGGCCTCGTTCACGTGTCCGAGCTCTCGTGGAAGCACATCGACCACGCCAGCGAGGTCGTCGAGGTGGGCCAGGAGGTCACCGTCGAGGTTCTCGAGGTCGACCTCGACCGCGAGCGCGTCTCGCTGTCGCTCAAGGCGACGCAGGAGGACCCGTGGCAGGTCTTCGCTCGCACGCACCAGATCGGTCAGATCACGCCCGGTAAGGTCACGAAGCTCGTTCCGTTCGGCGCGTTCGTTCGCGTCGCGGACGGCATCGAGGGCCTCGTGCACATCTCCGAGCTGTCGCACAAGCACGTTGAGATGGCCGAGCAGGTCGTCTCGGTGGGCGAGGAGCTGTTCGTCCGGGTCATCGACATCGACCTCGACCGTCGCCGCATCTCGCTGTCGCTCAAGCAGGCCAACGACATGGTCGACCCGAACGGCACCGAGTTCGACCCGTCGCTCTACGGCATGACCACGGAGTACGACGAGAACGGCGAGTACAAGTTCCCCGAGGGCTTCGACCCCGAGACCAACCAGTGGCTCGACGGGTACGACGAGGCTCGCGAGGCGTGGGAGCAGGAGTACGCTCAGGCGCAGGCTCGCTGGGAGAAGCACAAGGAGCAGGTCGCCCGTGCCATCGAGGCCGAGGCGAACGCCGACGACACGGCCCCCGCGGCCAGCTCGTCCGGTGGCTTCTCGTCCGAGTCCGCCGGTGCCGGTGCGCTCGCGGACGACGAGGCGCTTGCCGCGCTCCGTGAGAAGCTCGCGGGCAACTAACCGCAGCGCTCGAGAGAACGGGCCGGGTCCTTCGGGATCCGGCCCGTTTTGTCTTCTCTACCTTCCACAAATGCACCCAAAAGCGCGCGTATGGGTGCATTTGTGGAAGGTAGACACGCCCACTGATCCCGCTCCCGGAAAACCGTTGACAATATCAACGGACCCGCTAGTGTGGACCTGCACCCGAAAAGGCCACACTAAATCTGTCTCGTGGTCGCAAAACAGTAGCCGTCAACGCCGACGCCATGGAGAGTCCCTCATGCGCAAGACCATTACCGCCATCGCTTCCCTCGCGGCCGCAGGTCTCCTGCTCGCGGCATGCGGAGCCAGCCCCAACGCCCGCCCCGCCGACAATGCGTCGGGCTCCGACTCCGACGGTCCGTCGGAGCTCGTGTTCGCGGTCGTTCCCACCGACAACAGCGAAGAGCTCGAGGCATCCTTCGAGCCGATCGTCGCCGCGATCGAAAAAGAGACGGGGATCCCCACCTCGATCGAGGCCGTGAGCAACAACGCCGGCGTCATCGAAGCGCAGGTCGCCGAGCGCGTCGACATCGCCGTGTACGGCGCCTTCTCGTACTACCTCGCCGCGGACGTCGCCGACGTGACGCCCGTCGCGATGGACCAGCTCACCCCCGAAGCCGGCTCGGGCGCCGTCGAAGCGCTCGGCGTCGTCCCGGGCGGATCCGACATCACGAGCATCGAGGAGGTCGCCGGAGCGGACGTCTGCTTCACGGATCCCGCCTCGACGACCGGTTACCTCGCGCCGATCGCCGGCTTGATGGACGCGGACATCGACCCGGAGAACGACATCACGCCGGTCTTCGCGGGATCGCACGACGTCGCGGTGACCCAGATGCTCGCCGGCGACTGCGACGCCGCTTTCGTCGCGGGCACCTTCATCACCGACCTCCTGCCTGCGCGTGGCGTCATCGAAGACGGCGACACCGAGACGATCTGGACCTCGCCTGACATCCCCGGCACGCCGCTCGTCGTCGGAAACTGGCTCGACGAGGATCTGCGCGACCTCATCGCCGAGACGGTGACGACCACTTATAACTCGGTCACGGCCGCGGAAGCGGGCCTGTGCGAGGGTGCCGAGCGCGAGGCGCCGGCGCCGTGGGGCGACGAGTACGCCGGCACCATGGCCTGCGAGTGGGGCGGCACGGGAGCCTTCGGCTTCGAGCCGGCCTCCGACGCGAACTACGACACCATCCGCGACATCTGCGAGAAGACCGGCGCCGAGGTGTGCCGCAGCGAATGATCACGGACGTCGTCTCGCCCATGACCGAGAACCACACTCCGAGCCTGCGGATCCGCGATCTGCGCATGAGCTTCGGTGACAAGGCCGTTCTGAGTGGCATCGACTTCGATGTCCACCCCGGGCAGTTCGTCGCGCTTGTCGGCCCGTCTGGCGCTGGCAAGTCGACGCTGCTGCGGCTCATGAACGGCAGCCACACCCCGACCGGCGGATCCGTGTCTGTGCTGGGCGCGGATCCGTCTCGGTGCGGCCGGCGCGAGCTGCAGCAGCTGCGCACCCGCATCGGCTTCGTGTTCCAGCAGTTCGGCCTCGTCGGGCGCCTCAGCGCTCTTGAGAACGTCCTGATGGGATCCCTGGGGTCGCTGCGGCTCCCGCGCTACGGCGTCGCCAGCTACCCGCGGGCGCTGCGGGAGAAGGCCGTCGCGAACCTCGAACGCGTCGGTCTCGCCGCCGAGCGGTTCCAGCGCGCCGACACGCTCTCGGGCGGGCAGCAGCAGCGCGTCGCGATCGCACGCACGCTGATGCAGGATGCCGAAATCGTGCTGGCCGACGAACCGGTCGCATCGCTTGACCCGCGCGCGAGCCTGTCTGTGCTGACGACCCTGCGTGCGCTGAGCGCCGAGGACGGGTTCACGGTTGTGTGTTCTCTGCACCAGGTCGACCTCGCCCTGCAGGTGTCGGATCGCATCGTCGCCGTCCGCGACGGTGCGCTCCTGCTCGACAGGCCGACCGCCGAGACCTCGGAGGCGCAGATCCGCGCGGTCTATGACGACCAGACGGAGGCGTGAGGTGGCTGACGTTCTCGATCGGGTGAAGAGGCCCTCCGCGTCAACCGGACGCCCGTCGCCCCTCGCCGCGCTCGCGATTCCCCTCGCGTACGTCGCCGTGACGCTCTTCGGCATGTGGTGGATCGACATCCGCCCCGCGGCCGTGGCGGCCGGCTTCGGCGACATCGCGAACCTTCTGACGCGCATGCTGCCGCCCACCACGGGCGACGTGCCGAGTCTGCTGTCGCTCGCGGTCGAGACGCTCTGGATCGCCATCGCCGGAACAGGCCTGGCGACGCTCGCGTCCGTCGTGCTCGCGGCGGCGGCATCGCGCCGGTTTACCGGCCCGCGCGTGATCTCGTGGCTCGCGCGCGGCATCATCATCGTCACGCGAGCGGTGCCCTCGCTCGTGTTCGCAATCATCTTCGTGCGCATCTTCGGTCTCGGCCCGCTCGCGGGAGCCATGGCGATCGCGTTCCACTCCGTCGGCATGATCGGCAAGATGATGGCGGACATCTTCGAGGAGCAAGATCAGGCTCCGCGCGAGGCTATCTCCGCCGTGGGGGCGAATCGCGCGCAGAACTTCCTCGCGACGACCCTCAGTCGGGCGTTGCCCGCCGTGACATCGGTCGTGCTCTACCGCCTGGACATCAACATCCGCGCTTCCGCGGTGCTCGGGCTCGTCGGCGCGGGGGGAATCGGCGTCGCGCTGCAGACGGCCATCGGTTCGCTCGACTATCGCCGCGCGGCCGGCATCATCTGCGTCATCGTCGTGATGCTGCTCGTGTTGGAGCTCATCTCCTACCTCGTTCAGCGCGCCGTCTCCGAACATGCCGACGAGCACACCGTCTCTCAGCTCTACGCACCCACCGCCGACCCTGCGGGAATCGGCTGGAACCGCGGCCGCACGCTGCGCACCGCCGGCGCCGCGGTCGCGGTCGTGCTCCTGCTGATCTCCCTCACACAGTTGTCGTTCACTCCGGATCGTCTGCTGCGCGCGTGGGAGAACGTCGGCGCACTGCTTGCCGGGTTCATCCCGCCGATCATCACGGTCGACGTCGCGATGGGGATCTTCGAGAGCGTCATCATGGCGCTCACGGCCACGACCTTCGGTGTCGTCAGCGGGCTCGTGATCGCCGTGCTGTCGACACGCCACCTCGTCCGGTTCGCGCCGCTGTCGTTCGCGCTGCGCGGGCTCGTCGTGCTCATGCGGGGGATCCCCGACATCGTGTACGCGCTCGTCTTCGTGGCGGCGCTCGGGCTGGGACCGTTCGCGGGGTTCCTCGCGCTCGCCATCTCCTGCACGGCGCTCGCGTCGAAGTTCTTCACTGACTCGCTGCAGAACGTTGACCCGGCGCCGATCCGCGCGCTCGAGGCAACGGGCGCGAACCGCCTGCAGGTCTTCGTCAGCGGCGTCTGGCCGCAGTTCGTGCCGAGTTTCATCGGAAACAGCCTGTTCACGTCCGACCTCGCGCTGCGCGAATCGGCCGTGCTCGGGATCGTGGGGGCGGGCGGCATCGGCTTCCTGCTCGAAGAGTCGGTCGCGACGCTGAACTACCAGGTCACGGCAGGGATCCTCGTCGGTCTCGTGGTCGTGGTCGTCGCGCTCGAATCGGCCGCCCGCTGGGCGAGAAAGAGGGTGATCTGATGGCGACGTGCCCCTTCGGCTACTCGAGTTCAGAGGGATCAGTCGACACGCGTGCACGGGACGAACGCGCGTCCGAGTGGATTCCGGATCCGGAAGAGGACTTCGGCAGCGCGCACCGCGACTACGCGGCGCTGCGCACGGAGAACCCGTTCCCGTGGAGCACCGAGTACGGCGGGTTCTGGGCGGCGACGACGTATGAGGACGTCACGCGCATCACGCAGGACGATGAGATGTTCATCACGTCCGTGCAGAACGTCGTGCCGCACGTGCCGAGGTCCTCGCGTCGACCCCCGCTGCACTTCGATCCGCCTGAGCACGACGCCTACCGGGCCGCGATCGACCCCGTGCTGCGCCGATCGGTCGTGCGCGAGCACGAGCCGGCGTTCCGTGCGAGCGCCGAGCGCCTCGTCGCGGACATGCTCGCGTCCGAGAACCCCGATGCCGTCCGTGACCTCGCCGCGCCGTTCGCGATGGACTGCTTCGCCGCGTTCCTCAGCGTGCCGCCGTCCCTGACGCGTCACATCCGAGACGTCGGCGTGCGCTACTCGTTTGCGATCCAGGACATGGACGACGCCGTGATCGCCGAGTGCAGCGCGGAGCTGTACCGTATCGCCGAGCAGGTGTACCGGGACCGGCTGGCCGCGGACGCGGATCCGACGCGCGATCTCGTCGCCAGCCTGCAGCGCGCTGTCGAGGATCCCGACAACCACATCACCGAGAAGACGGCGATCGCGACGGTCCGTCAGATGATCGTCGCCGGAATGGGGGCGCCGCAGGCCGTCCTCGGCAGCATCGTCGTGCATCTCTCGCGCGACCGTGAACTGCAGGACCTCCTGCGCACGGATCCGGGGGAGATCCCGGCCGCGATCGAGGAGCTGCTGCGGCTGCACGCGCCCTACCGTGTCTTCGCTCGCACCGCGCGGCGCGACATCGAGGTGAGCGGGCGCCTCGTCCGCGAGGGCGAGCCGATCGCCCTGCTGTTCCCGTCGGCGAATCGTGACGAGACGGTGTTCGACGATCCGAACGACTTCGTGCTGCGTCGCCCGAACAACTCACACCTCGCCTTCGGTCGCGGGGCGCACCGGTGTCCCGCCGCGACCATGGGGCGCATGGAGATGGTCGTCGCGGTGCAGGTACTGCTCGAGCGCACCGAATCGTTCGAGCCCGACGGCGACGTCGTCATGATGAACTGGCTCGAGTATGGCCCGCGATCCGCTCCCGTCCGGCTCGTGCCGCGCGGCGAGAGGGCCGGGCGGTGACCCGACCGGATGACGACGACCGAGACGCCGCTGCTGCCGCGGTTCCAACAGGATCCGCGCTCGCAGCAGCTGTTGACGGTGCTGCTGGGCGACTACTGGTTCGCGCGCGAGGATCCGATTCCGTCGAGCGCCCTCGTCGAGCTTCTCAGCGTGTTCGACGTCACACCGCGAGCTGCGCGCGCCGCCATCCAGCGCCTCGCCCAGCGCGGATTCCTCCGCAGCGAGAAGAACGGCCGGCGCACGGCCTACGCGGTCTCGCCGAAGAGCCGCGAGCAGATCGAGGGGCACGTGCGCGCGCTGTTCCCGCCGCGGGTTCCCGCCGCGTGGGACGGCACGTGGACGCTCGTGGCGTATTCGCTTCCGCACGAGGCGCGGGAAGCCCGACGGATGCTCCGCGAGCAGCTGCGCCTGCGCAATTTCGGGAACCTCTACGACGCCCTCTGGATCCGCCCCGGCGATCAGACGGAGCAGTTGATGGAGATGGGGCGCGAACTCGACGCCATCCATCCGGACCAGGTGACGGTGTTCACCGGCGCGCAGCTTCCGGCGAGCATGAGCGCGCGAGCCGTCCGTGCCGCGTTCGGGCTCGACGACGTCGCGGAGGCGTATCGTGCGTTCGTGTCGCGCTGGCGCCTTACGGCGGAACGTGTCCGCGAGCTGGCGTCCGGGGATCCGAGCGGGGAGGACGCGCTGCGCACGCGCACATCCATCATGACGGACTGGCGCGCGCTGCGCCGGCGGGATCCGCACCTGCCGCGCGAACTGCTGGGCGAGAAGTTCCCCGCGCACGAGGCCCGTGACGTGTGCGCCAGCGTTTATGACGACCTGGGACCCCGTGCTGAATCGGTGGTCCGGCGCATCCTCGCGCCCCACGATGGCGACCTCGCCGAGCGAGTCAGCCACCACACCTTCGCAGCGTCCGATTCGCTGCTCGGCGACGCCTGAGCGCGCCGCCCACCACATCACGCCGAGTCCGGCCAACGACGAGCGGGCTCAGGAAGGACCACATCGTGTCCACACGCATTTCCGTCTTGCGCGCCGTCGCCGCGACCGGTGCCGCGGTCGCCCTCGCCGCCTCACCCGGCATCGCCTCCGCGGCGGTCGGCCCCGATGCCCACCGTGGGGAGCTGCCGTCGGGCGGCGCCTACGTGATCCACGAGCCCGCCTCCTGGAACGGATCCGTGCTCGTCTGGAGTCCCGGATACGGCGGCGGACATGGACAGGAGCCTGCCGCCGCACCGTCCGATGGTCTGGTCGACTGGGCGCTCGACGAAGGCTACGCGCTCGCGGGCACGTCGACCGCCGAGGGCGGCTGGGTCGTCGAGAACCTTCTCGCCGACCAGCAGGACCTCGCCCGGATCGTCGCGGACGAGCTCGGCGAACCGGAGCACGTCATCGCCTGGGGCGCCTCGATGGGCGGCCTCACCTCGGCCGCGCTCATGGAGGCCGCGCCCGACGCCTTCGATGCCGCGCTGCCGTTGTGCGGATCCGTCGCCGGCTCGGTGCCGATGCTCAACGGATCCCTCGACGGCACGTTCGCGTTCAAGACTCTGCTGGCGCCGGCCGACGACCGCCTCGAGCTCGTCGACGTCTCTGACGAGATGGCCCGTCAGGCGGCGTTCAGCGAGGTGTTCGACGAGGCGAAACAGACGCCGGAGGGTCGCGCGCGCCTCGCGCTCGCGGCGAGCCTCGCTCAGATCCCGACCTGGACGCAGAGCGGGACCGAGCGCCCGTCGCGTCACGACCACGAGGCGCAGCAGGAGCAGCTGTTGTCCGCATTCCTCTGGGGCGCCGTCTCGCCGCGTCAGCCGCTCGAGGAGCGCGCCGGCGGAAACTTCTCCTGGAACACGGACGTCAACTACCGGGTATCGCTCGCGCGTTCCGGTCAGAGCCACCTCGTGCGGACGCTGTACCGGGAGGCTGGCCTGTCGCTGAACGACGACCTCGGCGTCCTCGCTGACGCCGACCGTATCGAGGCGGATCCGGATGCCGTCGATTACATGCGCCGTAACGCGACGCCGACCGGTGATATCGCCGGGCCGGTCCTGACGCTGCACGAGAGCGGAGACACCGCGCCGACCATCGCCCAGGCGCGCACCTATGCGGATCGCGTGCGCTCGAACGGCGCGAACTCGCTGCTGCGCCAGGCGTTCGTCGACCGGCCGGGGCACTGCGGCTACGCCGACGCCGAGGTCGCCGCCGCGCTGACGGCACTCGACACCCGGCTCGAGATGGGCCGCTGGGCGAACGTCGCGACCGCGCGTGCGCTCGACCGTGTGGCGGACCGGATCGCCCGTGACACCGGCCTCGACCGCGGCGACGGATCGTTCGCGAACCTGCGCCCGGACCGGATGCTGCGCCCCGAGCGCTGAGCACTCCGCTGAGCCGCTCCACCTTCCACAAATGCACCAAAAACTGCGTCGTTGGGTGCATTTGTGGAAGGTAGAGCGACGCCACGTCCCCGACCTTCCACAAATGCACCTATCCGGCCGAATAATGGTGCATTTGTGGAAGGTGATGGGGCGCCTGTGGATAACTTTCGAGGCGCGATGCCGATTTCCTCTAGCCTGTTCGGCATGCTGCGCAGAGCTTTGGGAGTCGGATCCCTCGCGATCGTCCTCGGTGCGCTGTCCGCATGCGCCACTGAACCCGACCCCAACCCTGCGTGGACCGAAGAAGAAGCGTACGCCGCGGCGGAAGAGACATTCCGCGCCTACATCGGCATCGCCGACCCGACGGATGACGATAGTGCTCGCCCGTACGTAACTGGGGACCTCGCGGAACTGCATGAGGGGGAGAGCTCCGATGAGCTGAAGAACATGCAAGTGCGTGGCGAATCGGTCGTGCTTTCGTTTGACGCGACCGACTTCCGCACCGTGGGGGAACACGCGACGGTATCAGGGCAAGCGTGCGTCGACAATTCGTCGATTGAGGTCAACCTCGATGGCGAGGAATGGTACCAACCCCGTGAGGACCCGGTGTTCGGACTTGAAATGGAGTTCGCATCGGTCGATGGCGGGATGTTGTTGTCGCATCTCGACGAAACGGCTGATGATTCATGCTGAGGTCCGGCGCCGTGCTGTTGTTGGTCGTCGTAGCGACGAGCGCGACGTCGTCGACTGATGACTTAGCCGTACCCGTCGAAGGCGGATGCGATATTGCGCAGGTTCTCGCAGGCCTCTGCGACGGCGATGGGAACGACGAGCTCGAGATCGAGGGGGAGGAGACCGAGGGCGGAGGCTCCGATCCTGGTGGGCCGGGTGCGCCGGCGCCCGAGCCGCCGCCGGAGGCGGATCCGAGGCCGGACGGCGAATCACCGGACGGTGACGACGGCGGGTGGTCCTGCCTCGACGGCGAGGGGAACCTGATCGGTCCCGGCTGCATCGACGATCCTCCGCCCGAGGACGACGACGAGCCGGACGACATCCCGGAGATCTCCTGGCGTGATGTGGCCTCGTTCGCGCCGACGCCCTCCGCCCCGGCGATCGAGCCGTTCGGTGTCGCGATCGCCCGCGCTCCGATGAACGTCGCGATCGCGGCCGCGCCGCACACGGTGGGCGGCGAGCTGTTCGGTCACCCGATGGCGGTGACGTTCACGCCGGAACTGTTCACGATCGATTACGGCGACGGCACGACGTTGCAGACCGCGGATCCGGCGCCGACGTGGGTGCAGCTCGGGCAGGAGCAGCTCACCCCGACCGCCACGAGCCACGTCTACGCCGAGCGCGGGATGGCGACGGTGACCGTCGAGATCTCCTACTCCGCGACGGTCGACTTCGGCGCGCTCGGGGTGTATCCCGTCAACGGGTTCATCGTCTCGGCAGGCAGCCCCGTCGACGTGCGGATCCATGAGAAGCAGTCGTACCTCGTCGACGGGACCTGCGCGGAGAACCCCACCGCTCCCGGGTGCTGATCCGCGCGAACCGCGCATCGCGGCCGTCTATCCTGGCCGCATGCCTCTCATCGCGCTGACCGGTGGAATCGCGTCCGGCAAGTCGACGATCGCGAGACGCCTCGCCGAACACGGCGCCGTCGTCGTGGACGCCGACGGGGTCGTGCGGGATCTCCAACAGCCGGGGCAGGCCGCGTTCGACGAGATCGTGCGGGCCTTCGGCTCCGACGTCGTCGCAGGTGACGGGTCCCTCGACCGCGCCGCGCTCGGCGCCATCGTGTTCGCCGACGCGGCCAAGCGGGCGCAGCTCGAGGCGATCGTGCACCCCGCCGTCAAGAGCGAATCGCAGCGTCGTTTCCGCGAAGCCGGACCGGACGCGGTCGTCATCTACGACGTGCCCCTCCTCGCCGAAGCGCGCGGCACGGGGGAGTGGGACGCGGTTGTCGTCGCACACGCGCCCGCCGAGATGCGGATCCGGCGGATGATCGACGAGCGCGGCATGACGCGCGAGGACGCGACGGCGCGCGTCGCGAGTCAGGCGAGCGACGACGAACGTCTCGCGGTGGCCGATGTCGTGATCGACACGAGCGGCACGATGGCCGAGACGCTGCGCCAGGCGGACGAGCTCTGGCATCGTTTCTCCGGCTGACTCGCGCGAACCGGCCTCGTGTGTCAGTGGTTCGCAATACCCTGTGAACATGCAGACGACACGCAGCGTCCGGCCGTTCGAGGTTGTCAGCGACTACGAACCGTCGGGTGATCAGCCAGGGGCGATCGACGAGCTCGCCGCCCGCATCAACGCGGGCGAGACCGACGTCGTGCTGCTCGGTGCCACCGGTACGGGAAAGTCCGCGACCACGGCGTGGCTCATCGAGCGGATCCAGCGGCCGACGCTCATCCTTGCCCACAACAAGACCCTCGCCGCGCAGCTCGCAAACGAGTTCCGTGAGCTGCTGCCGAACAACGCCGTCGAGTATTTCGTGTCGTACTACGACTACTACCAGCCCGAGGCGTATGTACCGCAGTCCGACACCTTCATCGAGAAGGACAGCTCGATTAACGCCGAGGTCGAGCGCCTGCGTCACTCCACCACCAACTCTCTGCTGAGCCGCCGCGACACGGTCGTGGTCAGCACGGTCTCGTGCATCTACGGCCTCGGCTCGCCGGAGGAGTACCTGCGTTCCCTCGTCGCCCTGCAGGTGGGGGAGCACTACGACCGCGACGCACTCATCCGGCACTTCATCGCGATGCAGTACAACCGCAACGACGTCGACTTCTCGCGCGGAAACTTCCGGGTTCGCGGCGACACGATCGAGATCATCCCGGTGTACGAGGAGTACGCGATCCGCATTGAGCTCTTCGGTGATGAGATCGAGCAGCTCCAGCGGCTCCATCCACTGACGGGCGAGGTCGTCGAGAAGCTCGACGCCGTCGCCGTGTTCCCCGCGACGCACTATGCGGCGGGCACCGACACCGTCGCGCGCGCGATCAAGACAATCGAGGAGGAGCTGGCAGAGCGCCTCCCGGAGCTCGAGAAGCAGGGAAAACTGCTCGAGGCGCAGCGTCTCCGGATGCGCACGACCTTCGACCTCGAGATGCTGCAGCAGATCGGGTTCTGCTCCGGCATCGAGAACTACTCGCGTCACCTCGACGGCCGAGCAGCCGGAGAGCCGCCGCACACGCTGCTCGACTTCTTCCCCGACGACTTCGTCATGGTGATCGATGAATCGCACGCGACCGTGCCGCAAATCGGTGCGATGTACGAGGGCGACGCGTCGCGCAAGCGCACGCTCGTCGAACACGGCTTCCGCCTGCCGAGCGCGCTCGACAACCGCCCGCTGCGCTTCGACGAGTTCAAGGAGCGCATCGGGCAGACGGTCTACCTCTCGGCGACGCCCGGCAAGTACGAGATGGGCATCGCCGACGGGGTCGTCGAGCAGATTATTCGTCCGACGGGTCTCGTCGATCCGGAGATCGTCGTCAAGCCGAGCGAAGGGCAGATCGACGACCTCTTCGAGGAGATCCGCACGCGCGCGGAGAAGAACGAACGCGTGCTCGTCACCACTCTCACCAAGAAGATGGCCGAGGAACTGACCGACTTCCTCGATGAGAACGGCGTGCGCGTGCGATACCTGCACAGCGACGTCGACACCCTCCGCCGCGTGGAGCTCCTCACCGAGCTGCGGCAGGGAATGTTCGACGTGCTCGTCGGCATCAACCTCCTGCGAGAGGGCCTCGACTTGCCCGAGGTGTCGCTCGTGGCGATCCTCGACGCCGACAAGGAGGGCTTCCTCCGCAGCGAGACGTCGCTCATCCAGACGATCGGCCGCGCGGCGCGCAACGTGTCCGGCCAGGTGCACATGTACGCCGACCGGATCACCGACTCGATGAGGCGCGCCCTCGACGAGACGGATCGACGGCGTGAGATCCAAATCGCCTACAACACCGAGCACGGCATCGATCCGCAGCCGCTGCGCAAGCGCATCGCCGACATCACCGACTCGCTCGCGCGCGAGGAAGCAGACACGGCCGAAATGCTCGCGGGGCGCCGGGACCCGCGGGTCAAGGACGGCGGTCGCGGCCGCACGGCGACACCGGTGCGCAAACACGAGGGGATCGCCGCGGAGGGCGCGGAGCAGCTCGAGGAGACGATTGCGGACCTCACCCAGCAGATGGTCCATGCGGCGGAGGAACTGAAGTTCGAACTCGCGGCCCGACTGCGAGACGAATTGCAAGACCTCAAGTCGGCGCTGCGCCAGATGGAGAAGGCAGGCCACGCGTAGGGTGAGGGCATGCACTGTCGCAGCATCGCCGTAGACGGATGAGGCGCTGGATCGGCGCCGTCGCCGTCACGGCTCTTCTCGTGCTGGCGATGGTCGCAGCCGCCACCCAGGGCGCTGCGCGGTTCGATCCGCCCGACTTCTCGTTCGGTCCGATGCCCGCGCCCTCGCCAGTGATGCCCACGCAGGCGCCACCCGAGGGTCTGGCCCCGCCCGACGACGCCGGGGACGGAGGAGCGGCCGCGGTCGTCACATTCATCCTCATCGCCCTCGTCGCGGCGGTCGTCATCTTCGTGATCGCGCGGGTCGTCCGCGCTCTCCTCCGTGCCTGGCGCGAACGACTTCCCGTTCGCCCGTCCTCGGCGGTCGCGGAAGGCACCCTCGTCGCGGACGACGACCCCGATCGCGCCGCCCCGGCGCTTCGGCGCGGGATCGCCGCCGCCGTCGAGGCGATCGACGGGCATCGCGATCCGGGCGACGCCATCGTCGCCGCGTGGGCGGGTCTCGAGCGCAGCGCGACGGACGCGGGGCTGACGCGCGGCGTGAGCGAGACACCGGCCGAGTACACGCTGCGGATCATCGCGCACCGAACGGCAGCCGACGGCGACGTCCGCGCGCTGCTCGTCCTGTACGAACGCGTGCGGTTCGCCGGCGACGCCCCCGGCGAAAGTGAACGCGCCGCCGCCCGCCGCGCCCTCTCGGCGATCGAGGAGGTCTGGCGATGACCGTCGGACGACTGATGGGCGCGGCGATCACGACAGCCGCGACGACGGTCGCACTCTGGGTGCTCGGACTCGAAGCGCTGTTCGCGCTCAGCGCGGGAGTGCTTATCGGGACGATCGTGATCGCGGCGTCGCTGCGCGACAGCGAAGCGGCACCCGAACTGCAGGACGAGACCACGGCGGCATGGCGCGGATCCGCCGTCTCGCGGCTCGCATGGGGCTTCAACCCGCGCACGGACGTCGCGGGAGAAATCGTCGCGCGGCGCGTCCGAGCCCTGCTGCGGCGCCGGCTCGAGCGGCTCGGCATCGACATCGACGACCCCGCCCAGACGGGTCGTGTGGATGCGGCGATCGGCGACGGCATCTGGGACAGGCTCTGCACACGCACGGCGACGCGCGCCGACATCGAACACGCGCTCGATCGAATCGAACGAAGAGACGGAGATCGCTCATGACCACCACGACAGAGGTCGCGCAGACCGGACGCCGCGTGCTCGAGGCGGTGCGCACCGTTGTCGTCGGGATGGACGGACCGCTCGAGTTCGCGCTCGCGACGATCCTCGCGGGAGGTCACGTCCTGTTCGAAGACGTGCCAGGGCTCGGAAAGACCGTGGCCGCCCGCAGCCTCGCGTCGGCGCTCGGACTGGACTTCCGGCGCCTGCAGTGCACGCCCGACATGCTCCCCGGCGATGTGACCGGATCGTACGTGTTCGCCCCCGACACCGCCGACTTCGTCTTCCGCCCCGGTCCGATCTTCACCGGCCTGCTGCTGGCGGACGAGATCAACCGTACGACCCCGAAGACCCAGTCGGCGATGCTCGAGGCAATGGCCGAGCGCCAGGTGACCGTGGAGGGCACGAGCTTCCCCCTCGCGAAGCCCTTCCACATCATCGCCACCTCGAACCCGATCGAATTCGAGGGCACCTACGCGCTCCCGGAGGCGCAGCTCGATCGCTTCATGGTGCGCCTTGCGGTGGGATACCCCGATCCCGACGACGAGACGGCCATCCTCGTGGGAAGGCTCGACCGCCGCCAGGAGGAGACCGACGTGGCGCCGGTCATCGACGCCGACGGTCTGCGCGCGCTCCAAGCGGCCGTCGAGGAGATCCGAGTCGACGCCGACGTCGCCCGCTACTGCGTGGACATCGCGCGGGCGACGCGTCACGCGCAGCACGTGGAGGTCGGAGCCTCCCCACGCGGATCCCAGTCGCTCCTGCTGCTGTCGCGTGCGATCGCCGCGCTCGACGCGCGAGATTACGTGCGGCCCGACGACATCAAGCGCGTTGCGGTGTCGGCGCTGGCCCATCGGCTCACCCTCACGCCGCAGGCGTGGGCGCAGGGCGTCGATCCGGACCAGATCATCGCGCGGGTGGTGAGTGAGGTCGCCGTGCCGCCCACCGTGGGAACCGCGTCGTGACGACCCGAGGCGACGCCTGGCGGTCATCAGCGAGCCTGCGGATCGCTGCCGTCAGTGCGATCGTGCTTGCCGGCGGCGGGATCGCCACCGCGCGCCCCGACCTCATCGCGCTCGCGGTGCCGCTCGCGCTCTGGACGGTCCTGCAGCGCCTCACCTCGACGGATCCGGTCGAGCCGCTGACGATCGCGGTGCGCCCGCATGCGGAGCAGCATCAGGGTCGCCTCCGCGAGGAGATCGTCGTGAGCGGTGCGGGCGAGATCGCGGAGCTGTCGATCACACAGGCTGAACGCCGCAAGACGCGGGTCGTCGTGCCCGTGTCGTCGAGGATCCTCGTCGACAGCCGACCAGGGCACTCCGGGCCGGTCGAGGCGGTCCGCGTGATCGGGCGCTCGGCGGCTGGCGACGGCGCCCGCCTCGCGGGGGAGACTGTTTCCGCGACGGCCCGCCGCACGGTCACCCCCGCGATGCGCATGCTGCCCAGACTGCCCCTCGCACCGCGACTGACGGGGCTCCACGGCGCGCACGAGGGCTCCCGGCCGGGACAGGGCGGCGATTTCCGCGACATCCACCCGTTCGCTCCCGGCGACGAGCTGCGGAGGGTCGACTGGCGCGCGACCGCCCGGGCTGCGCGTCGCCCGGGGGAACTGCTCGTGCGCCGCACCAACACGCTCAGCGACGCCTCCGTGGTGCTCGCCGTCGACACCGCGGAGGACCTTGGCGAGGTCGTTGCTACGTGGGGTGGCGACGACCTGTCGCGCGCGGGAACGACCTCGCTTGACCTCGCGCGCGAAGCCGCCCGGTCGCTCGCCTCGGCCGCGATCGCCGTGGGGGACCGCGTCGCCTACCACGCGCTCGCGCCCGGGGGACGCTCGGTGCGCGGCGCGACGGGATCCCGGCACCTCGCGCGACTGACGACCGCCATTGCGGCGACGGGGGCCGCTGGCGATGACCGTCGATACCGGCGCACGCCGCCGGTGCCGCACGGATCCGTGATCGCCGTACTGTCGACCTTCTTCGACGGCGCGGCCGCGGAGCTCGCGCTGATGTGGCGCGCGGCCGGTCATCGCGTCATCGCGGTCGACACGCTGCCCGACCTCGATCGCGGCCGGCTGTCTCCGCAGCAGAGCCTCGCGCTCCGAATCGTCCTCGCTGAACGCGAGGACATCTTCGCGGGGCTCGCCGAAGCCGGCGTCGAGACACTGCGCTGGGCCGCGGATCCGGTGGTCGCGCTCACCGCGCTGGCCCGCGCGCGGACGGGAGGGCGGCGATGAAGGACGACGTCCTCCTCATCGGGCGCGCCGTCCCGGGCGCGCTGATCCGTGCGGCCAGCGCCGGCGTCTCGATCGCCGGCGTGTGGCTGGTCGGCGCGCCGCTGTTCTGGATCGCCGTCGCGGCCGTTGCCGCCGTCGTCGGCGCCATCGTCCCGCGCACGATGTTCGCGTGGATCGCGCTCGCCGCGCTCCCGGTCGCCCTCACCCTGCAGTCGCCGGACCTCGGACACACGTGCGTCGCCGTCGCGGCGCTTCACCTCGGTCATGTGCTCGCGACGCTCAGCGGCGTCGTCTCCCTCCGCTCACGCGTCGCGCTGCGCGCACTCATCCCGACGGCGCGACGCGTCCTCATCGTCCAGGTCGTCGCGCAGGCGGCCGCGCTGTTCGCCTTCGCGATCCCGGCCGCAGACGGTCGCGGTGCCGCGTGGATCGCGCCCGTCGGCGCTCTCGCGGTCGCGGCGACGGCTGTGATGCTGGTGCGCGGAATCTCGCAGAAAAAACACGGACGCCGCTGACCCACGCGAACAAAGTTTCGAATAGGATCGAACTCGTGCCGATTATCCCCGTCTCCTCAGACCAGAAGATCACCGTGCGCGGCGCGCGCGTGCACAACCTCAAGAACGTTGATCTCGAGGTGCCGCGCGACAAGATGATCGTCTTCACCGGGCTCAGCGGATCCGGCAAGTCGAGTCTCGCGTTCGACACGATCTTCGCGGAGGGACAGCGACGCTACGTCGAGTCGCTCAGCTCCTACGCGCGGCAGTTCCTCGGACAGATCGACCGACCCGACGTCGACGCGATCGAGGGGCTGAGCCCCGCGGTCTCGATCGACCAGAAGTCAACCAACCGCAACCCGCGATCGACGGTCGGCACGATCACCGAGATCTACGACTACATGCGTCTGCTGTGGGCGCGAGTCGGCATTCCGCACTGCCCCGAGTGCGACGCGCAGATCGAACGGCAGACGGTGCAGCAGATCGCCGACCAGCTCATCGCGCTTCCCGAGGGAACTCGCTATCAGGTCGTCGCCCCCGTTGTCAGCCAGAAGAAGGGCGAGTTCGTCGACCTGTTCGCCGAGCTCGGCGCCAAGGGCTTCTCGCGCGCGATCGTCGACGGTGACGTGATCCAGCTCTCTGAGCCGCCGAAGCTCAAGAAGTCGTACAAGCACGACATCGCGGTCGTCGTCGACCGGCTCGTCGCGCGCGGCGAGAGCATCATCGGTCGCGTCACCGACTCGGTCGAGACCGCGCGCGATCTCGCCGGTGGGGTGATCCAGATCAACTACGTCGACGAATCCGGAGACGAGGCGTGGCAGTCGTTCAGTGAGAACCTCGCCTGCCCCAACGGACACCAGGTGCACCTCACGGAGGTCGAGCCGCGCACCTTCTCGTTCAACGCGCCGTTCGGCGCGTGTCCGGCGTGCTCGGGCCTCGGCACGAAGATGTCGGTCGACACCGACCTCATGCTCGGAGACGACGAGCTGTCGATCGACGAGGGCGTCATCATTCCGTGGACGACACAGGGAAAGGGTCTCTCGCAGTACTTCGAGCGCCTGCTGATCGGCCTCTCCGACGACCTCAACTTCTCGCTCCACACGCCATGGGCCGCGCTGCCCGAGGTCGTGCGCGACGCGGTGCTGCGCGGCCAGGACTACAAGGTCAACGTGCGGTACAAGAACCGCTGGGGGCGCGAGGTGCGTTACGCAAGCGGTTTCGAGGGCGTCGTGCCGTACATTGAACGCCAGTATGCGCAGGCCGAGACCGACACGCAGCGCGCGCGATGGGCTGACTATCTGCGTGAGATCCCGTGCGCCGTGTGTGGCGGCGCGCGCCTGAAGCCCGAAGTCCTCGCGGTGCGCGTCGACGGGCGGTCGATCGCCGAAACCGCCGACCTCAGCCTCGAGGACGCGATGGAGTTCGTCTCGTCGATCGATCTCACCGAGCGCGAGGCGATGATCGCGGCGCAGGTGCTGCGCGAGATCCGCGTGCGTCTCGAGTTCCTGCTGCGCGTCGGGCTCAACTACCTCACGCTGAGCAGGTCTGCGGGCTCCCTGTCGGGCGGCGAGGCCCAGCGGATCCGTTTGGCGACGCAGATCGGCACGGGACTCACGGGCGTGCTGTACGTGCTCGACGAGCCGTCGATCGGCCTCCATCAGCGGGACAATCGGCGGCTGATCGGCACGCTCGAGGCGCTGCGCGATCTCGGCAACACGCTCGTCGTTGTCGAGCACGATGAAGAGACGATTGAGTCGAGCGACTGGGTGGTCGACATCGGGCCGCACGCCGGCGAAGGCGGGGGAGAGGTCATCCACTCCGGTCCCTACACCGATCTGATGACCGACGAGGGCTCGATCACGGGCGACTACCTCGCAGGGCGGCGCGAGATCCCGACGCCCGATACGCGCCGCACGGTCGATCGCAGCCGCGTGCTCACCGTCACCGGCGCACGTGAGAACAACCTCAAGAACGTCGACGCGACGATCCCGCTCGGCCTGTTCACCGCGGTGACGGGCGTGTCGGGGTCCGGGAAGTCGACGCTGATCAACGACATCCTGTACCAGGTGCTCGCGCAGAAGCTCAACGGGGCGCGCACGGTGCCAGGCAAGCACAAGCGCGTGACGGGCCTCGAACACCTGGACAAGGTCGTGCACGTCGATCAGGCGCCGATCGGACGCACGCCGCGATCGAACCCCGCCACGTACACGGGAGTGTTCGACCGAATCCGCACGCTGTTCGCCGAGACGCCGGAGGCGAAGGTTCGCGGGTACCTGGCAGGGCGCTTCAGCTTCAACGTCAAGGGCGGGCGTTGTGAGGCATGCTCGGGCGACGGCACGCTCAAGATCGAGATGAACTTCCTCCCCGACGTGTACGTCGACTGCGAGGTGTGCGAGGGCAAGCGGTACAACCGCGACACGCTGCAGGTGCACTACAAGGGCAAGAACATCGCCGAGGTGCTGGAGATGTCCATCGCGGAGGCCGCCGAGTTCTTCGAGCCGATCCAGGCGATCTACCGCTACATGAAGACGCTCGTCGATGTCGGGCTCGGCTACGTTCGGCTCGGTCAGGCCGCCACCACGCTCTCGGGCGGGGAGGCGCAGCGCGTCAAGCTCGCGACCGAGCTGCAGAAGCGCAGCCGCGGTCGCAGCATCTACGTGCTCGACGAGCCGACGACCGGTCTGCACTTCCACGACGTGCAGAAGCTGCTGCAGGTGTTGAACGGCCTCGTAGAGAAGGGCAACTCGGTTGTGGTCATCGAGCACAACCTCGACGTCATCAAATCGGCCGACTGGATCATCGATCTGGGCCCCGAGGGCGGATCCGGCGGTGGCACGATCGTGGCGACGGGCACCCCTGAGCAGGTCGCGACGATCGAGGAGAGCCACACGGGTCGCTTCCTCGCCGAGACGCTGGGACGCGTGGAGCGGAAGCGCAGCGCATAGCAATGGCCGACCAGCTCGCGTACAAGCCCGCGGCGGGGGAGATCCCGACCAACCCGGGCGTGTACCGCTTCCTGGACGGCGACGGGAAGGTGCTCTACGTCGGCAAGGCGAAGAATCTGCGCCAGCGTCTTGCGAATTACTTCGCGCCGTTGCACACGCTCCACGAGCGCACGCGGCGCATGGTGACGCTCGCCGAGAAGGTCGAATGGACCGTCGTCCCCACCGATGTCGACTCGCTCCAGCTCGAGTATCAGTGGATCAAACAGTTCGATCCACCGTTCAACGTCAAGTACCGCGACGACAAGTCCTATCCGTTCCTCGCGGTCACGCTCGGGGAAGAGGCGCCGCGGATCATGGTCACGCGCAACCGGCGGATCCGTGGAGCGAAGTATTTCGGGCCGTACCCGAAGGTCTGGGCCGTGCGCGAGACGATCGACCTGATGCTGAAGGTCTTCCCGGTTCGCACGTGCAACGACGCGCAGTACAAGCGCGCCATGCAGTCCGGCCGGCCATGCTTCCCCGGCCAGATCGGCAAGTGCGGCGGTCCCTGCTCGATGACGGTCACGCTCGAGGAGCACCGCCGGATGGTCGATGACTTCGTTGCCTTCATGCAGGGGGGCGACGAGCGCTTCACGCGCGACCTGACCGCGCGGATGAAGGAGGCCGCCGCCGCGCTCGACTTCGAGGCCGCCGCGGCGTATCGCGATCGACTCGAATCGATCGACGCCGTGCTCACCAAGAGCGCGCTGGTGCTTTCCGACAAGGTCGACCTCGACGTGTTCGGCGTCGCGGAGGACGAACTCGACGCGGCCGTGCACGTGTTCGCGATCCGCGGCGGTCGGGTGCGCGGCGTCTGGTCGCACATCGTCGACAAGGAGCTCGACATCTCGGGCGGCGAGCTGATCGACCAGGTGCTGCAGCGCGCCTATGGCGACGCCGAGGCCGCCGCGATTCCCCGTGGCGTCCTCGTACCGACGCTGCCGACGGCCAGCGCCGAGCTCGAGCAGTTCCTCGCCGAGAGGCGCGGGCGCAAGGTCGAGATCCAGGTCGCTCAGCGCGGCCAGCGCGCGGATCTGCTGCGCAACGCGACGCTGAACGCACAGCAGACGCTCGTGCGCCACAAGTCGAAGCGCACCTCCGATTTCGCGACCCGCTCGCAGGCGCTCGCCGATTTGCAGGAGGCGCTCGGTATGACCGAGGCTCCGTTGCGCATCGAGTGCTACGACATCTCGCACCTGCAGGGCACGAACGTCGTCGGATCCATGGTCGTGTTCGAGGACGGGCTGCCGCGTAAGGACCAGTACCGCTCTTTCTCGATCGCCGAGACGACAGACGACACCGACAGCATCCACCAGGTCCTCACGCGCCGCCTCGCCCACCTCGACGACCCCGACGACGTCCCCGTTCCCGCGGCGGAGCTCGCGGTCCGTGACGAGGAGGACATCGTGACCGAGCAGGCCCCGCGCCGCCGGTTCGCGTATCCACCGCAGCTGCTGCTCGTGGACGGCGGTGAGCCGCAGGTGAACGCCGCGGCACGGGCGCTCGCGGAGGCGGGCCGTTCGGACATCGCACTCGCGGGCATCGCGAAGCGTCTCGAGGAACTGTGGCTCCCCGGGGACGCCTACCCCGTGATCCTGCCACGGACCTCGCAAGCGCTCTATCTCGTGCAACGACTGCGCGACGAGGCGCACCGGTTCGCGATCCGGCATCAGCGCGGCCGCCGCCGACGCGACATCCGGTCGGTGTTGAGCGAGATCCCGGGGCTCGGGGACGCGCGCATCCGGGCGCTGCTCCGGCACTTCGGATCCGTGGCGGCGCTGCGGCAGGCGAACGCCGAGGAGATCGCCGTGGTGCCGCGGATCGGACCGGGGCTGGCCGAGACGATCCGGACGCGCCTCGCGCGGGACTGACCCGGGCCGATATGGTGGCGAGTGTGAACGGTGCGACGGAGAACCAGGGCGAATTGCTGATCGTCACCGGGATGTCGGGAGCGGGCCGCACCACGGTCGCCAACGCCCTCGAGGACCACGGGTGGTACGTCGTGGATAACCTGCCCCCGCAGATGCTGCGCCCACTCCTCGAGCTCGCGGGACGCGTCGACGGGCAGCTGCCCCGCGTCGCGGCGGTGGTCGACGTTCGCGGCGGCGAGATGTTCGCCGAGCTGCAGTCGATCGTCCACCAGCTGCGCGAGCTGGGGAATCTCCGGATCATCTTCCTCGACGCCTCTGACGATGTGCTCGTGCGGCGCTTCGAACAGGTGCGCCGGCCGCACCCGCTCCAAGGTGACGGCACGATCCTCGACGGGATCCGCGAGGAGCGGCGCCTCGTGCAGTCGATCCGCGAGCGCAGCGACGTCACCATCGACACGTCGACCCTCAACGTGCACCAGCTCGCGTCGCGCGTCTCCGGCCTCTTCGACGAAGACGGGGCTCCCCGACACCGCACGACGATCCTCAGCTTCGGCTTCAAGTACGGACTGCCGGTCGATGCCGATCTCGTCGCGGACATGCGCTTCCTGCCGAATCCGTTCTGGGATGAGCAACTGCGCGGGCTCACGGGCGAAGACGACGCGGTGAGTGCGTTCGTCCTGGCCCAGGAGGGTGCAGAGGAGTTCCTCGACGCGTACGTCGCCGCGGTGCGCCCGATCCTCGCCGGGTATCAGCGCGAGAACAAGACGCACTCCACGATCGCCGTCGGCTGCACCGGCGGAAAACATCGCTCGGTCGCAATGGCGCGCGCCCTCGGGGAGCGGCTGGCGGCGGATCCGGACCTGCAGGTGCGGGTGCGGCACCGTGATCTCGGCCGCGAGTGATGCCATAGTTATAGCCCGGCGTGCTGAGAGTTCCACCACGGCGCGGACGGAGTGCTCCCGGTACGCTGGTAACCCCCGATCCGGGGACCCATGCCGCTGCCGAAGCTGAGGAGATCTGTGGCACTGACCAAGGATGTGAAGGCCGAGCTGATCGAGGTGCGCGACCCCCGCGCGTCGGTCCGCGTCGCCGAGACGACCGCCCTGTTGCGATTCGCGGGAGGCCTGCACTCCATCGCCGGCCGCGTCGCGGTCGAGGCCGAGGTCGACGACCGACGGCTCGCGATCCGCACCGCGCGCGACATCGCCGAGATTTATGGCGTGCGTCCCGAGCTGGCCCGCATCCAGTCGTCCGGCGCCCGCGACGGTGAGCGATTCGCCGTGCGCATCGTCCAGGGCGGCGAGACGCTCGCCCGGCAGACCGGACTCCTCGACATGCGCCGGCGCCCGGTGCGTGGCCTGCCGAACCGATTGACGACCGGCAACACGGTCGAGCTGCAGGCGATCTGGCGCGGGGCATTCCTCGCGGCGGGCACCGTCTCCGAGCCCGGCCGCTCCGCCGCTCTCGACGTCGCCTGCCCCTCAGGAGAGGCCGGCATGGCACTGGTCGGTGCGGCCCACCGCATCGGCGTCGCGGCCAAGCAGCGTGAGGTGCGCGGGGTCCCGCGCGTGGTGATCCGCGATGCGGAGGCCATCCGTCAGATGCTGCAGCTGATGGGAGCGACGCGCGCCGCCGCGAACTGGGACGAGCTGCGTCAGCGCCGTGAGGTGCGCGCCGGCGTGAATCGTCTCGTGAACTTCGACGACGCGAACCTCCGCCGCTCCGCGCAGGCCGCGGTCGCGGCGTGCGCACGCGTCGAGCGCGCGCTCGAGATCCTCGGCGAGGACGTCCCTGGCCACCTGCGGCAGGCGGGCGAGCTGCGGCTCGCGCACCGCGACGCGAGCCTCGACGAGCTCGGCCACCAGGCGGATCCGCCGCTGACGAAGGACGCGGTCGCCGGCCGGATCCGCCGCCTCCTGGCGATGGCGGACAAGCGCGCGAGCGCGGACGGGATCCCTGGCACCGAGTCTGCTGTGCCGCCGAGCGTCGAATCGGCCTAGGGTGCGTCTCCTTACTTGACCCGTCACGCGATGTCACGTCCGCGTGCCGGATCCTCTCACCGTCACTAGGATGAGAGGGTCCGCTCGGTTACGCATCAGACGATGCACGAGAAGCCGGAAAGAAAGAGAAGGCGACTGATGGCCACGTACACTCTTCCCGAACTCAGCTACGACTACGGTGCGCTTGAGCCGCACATCAGCGGTCGCATCATGGAGCTTCACCACTCCAAGCACCACAACACCTATGTCACCGGTGCCAACACCGCGCTCGACCAGCTCGCCGAGGCGCGGGCGACGGGCGAGTTCGGTGCGATCAACAAGCTCGAGAAGGACCTCGCGTTCAACCTCGGCGGCCACACGAACCACTCGATCTTCTGGACGAACCTGACGCCGGAAGGACAGGAGCGTCCGGAGGGCGAGATCGCCGCGGCGATCGATGAGCACTTCGGCTCGTTCGACGGCTTCCAGGGGCAGTTCTCGGCCGCAGCGCTGGGCATCCAGGGATCCGGCTGGGCCGGCATGTTCTGGGACTCGATCGGTCAGAAGCTGATCATCCAGCAGTTCTTCGACCAGCAGTCGCAGTTCGCGGCTGGCACGGTCCCGGTGCTGCTGCTCGACATGTGGGAGCACGCCTTCTACCTCGACTACCAGAACGTCAAGGGCGACTACGTCAAGGCATTCTGGAACATCGTCAACTGGGACAATGTGGCGGATCGATTCCGCACGGCTCGCGATAAGACCGCGGGCCTGCTGATCGCGAATTGAACCGTTGTTCGGCCGGCGGAGTGCGGATCCGCCGGCCGAACGCCCTCCCTTGACGAAGACCCATGAAACGCCCCTCGGGGCCATACCCTAGGAGACACAGAGTGTCCGCACGGATCGGTATCAACGGCTTCGGCCGCATCGGACGCAACTTCATTCGGGCTGCCCTCGCGCAGAGCGCGGACTTCGAGGTCGTCGCAGTCAATGACCTCACCGACAACAAGGCGCTTGCCCACCTGCTGAAGTACGACTCCGTCGGTGGCCCTCTCGGCCGCGACGTCTCGTACGACGACGAGTCGATCACGGTCGACGGCAAGACGATCAAGGCGTTCGCCGAGCGCGACCCTGCGAAGCTCCCCTGGGGCGAGCTGGGCGTCGACATCGTGATCGAGTCGACGGGCCGCTTCACTCACGCCGATCAGGCGAAGGCCCACCTCGAGGCCGGTGCGAAGAAGGTCATCATCTCGGCTCCCGCAAAGGGCGACGTCGCGACGTACGCGATCGGCATCAACGCCGACCAGTACGACCCGGCGACCGAGCACATTCTCTCGAACGCGTCGTGCACCACGAACGCGCTCGCCCCGCTGGCCAAGGTCTTCAACGACGCCTTCGGCATCGAGCGCGGCTTCATGATGACCGCGCACGCCTACACGGCTGACCAGAACCTGCAGGACGGCCCGCACGGCGACCTGCGTCGCGCGCGCGCTGCCGCGATCAACATCGTCCCGACGTCCACCGGCGCCGCGAAGGCCATCGGTCTCGTGATGCCGGAGCTGAACGGCAAGCTCGACGGCACGAGCTATCGCGTGCCGATCCCCACGGGCTCCATCGTCGACCTGACCCTGATCACCAAGGACGGGCTGACGGTCGACGAGGTCAACGCCGCCTACAAGGCCGCCGCCGAGGGACCGCTCAAGGGCGTTCTCGAGTACTCGGATGACCCGCTCGTCTCGAGCGACATCGTGCAGAACCCGCACTCGTCGATCTTCGACTCGGGCCTGACCAGCGTCAGCGGGAACCTCGTGAAGGTCTCGTCCTGGTACGACAACGAGTGGGGCTACTCGAACCGCCTCGTCGACTTCACGTCGCTCGTCGCGTCGAAGCTCTGACGACCGACCACGACCGACGATGATCGAACGCCCGCCCGCCGTGCACACGTGCCGGCGGGCGGGCGTTCGCATGTAGATTGGCGCCCGATGACTCTTCGTACCCTTGACACCCTCGGCGACCTCGCCGGCACGCGCGTTTTCGTCCGCTGCGACTTCAACGTCCCGCTCGCGGACGGCACGATCACGGACGACGGCCGCATTCGTGCGGCGCTCCCGACGATCCGTGCGCTCGTCGACGCCGGTGCCCGCGTCGTGACCGCATCGCACCTCGGACGCCCGAAGGGCGCCCCCGATCCTCAATACTCTCTTGCCCCGGTCGCCGCGCGACTCGGTGAGCTGCTCGGTGCCCCCGTCGCCGCCGCGACCGACACCGTCGGCGCGTCTGCAGCCGAGGTCGTCGCCGGCCTCGAGAACGGCCAGGTCGCGGTTCTCGAGAACCTCCGGTTCCACCCCGGCGAGACGGCGAAGGACGACGACGAGCGCCGCGCCTTCGCGCAGGAGCTCGCGCAGCTGGCCGACGTCATGGTCTCCGACGGGTTCGGCGTCGTGCACCGCAAGCAGGCGAGTGTCTACGAGCTCGCGCAGCTGCTGCCGTCCGCCGCGGGCAACCTCGTCGCGCACGAGGTCAGCGTGCTCGATCGCCTGCTCACCGCCCCGGAGCGTCCATATACCGTCGTGCTCGGCGGATCCAAGGTCAGCGACAAGCTGGGCGTCATCGACAGCCTGCTGCCACGCGTCGAGAAGCTGCTGATCGGCGGCGGAATGGCGTACACGTTCCTGGCCGCACAGGGCTACGCGATCGGCAAGAGCCTCGTCGAGACCGACCAGATCGCCACGGCGAAGCGGTACATGGCCGACGCAGCCGACAAGGGTGTGGAGCTGATCCTGCCCGTCGACAGCCTGATGGCGTCCGCATTCGCGGCCGACGCGACGAGCGAGAATGCGCCGAGCGAAAACCTCGAGAGCACGTTCCTCGGCGCCGACGCGCTGGGCCTCGACATCGGGCCCGCGAGTGCGGAGACCTTCGCGGAGGCCATCCGCACCTCGAAGACCGTGTTCTGGAATGGCCCGATGGGCGTGTTCGAGTTCCCGGCCTTCGCGGAGGGCACGCGCGCGGTTGCGCAGGCCCTCACGGAGACCGACGGTCTGACGGTCGTCGGCGGTGGCGACTCCGCTGCCGCGGCGCGCACGCTCGGATTCGCCGACGACCAGTTCGGCCACGTGTCGACCGGCGGCGGCGCCAGCCTCGAGTTCCTCGAGGGTAAGAAACTCCCCGGACTGGAGGTCCTCGGATGGGCATGACACGTACGCCGCTGATTGCGGGCAACTGGAAGATGAATCTCGACCACCTTCAGGCGGTCGCCCTCGTTCAGAAGCTGCACTGGAGCCTGAAGGACGCCTCACACGAGTTCGACGACGTCGACGTCACGGTGTTCCCGCCCTTCACCGACCTGCGCAGCGTCCAGACGCTCGTCGACGCGGACAAGATTCCGTTCGGGCTCGGCGCGCAGGATCTGTCCATCCACGACTCCGGCGCCTACACGGGCGAGGTCTCGGGCGAGTTCCTCGCGAAGCTGGGCTGCGGATCCGTCATCGTCGGCCATTCGGAGCGTCGCGAGTACCACGCAGAGACCGACGAGGTCGTGGCGGCCAAGACGCGCGCCGCGGTGAAGCACGGACTCGTGCCGGTGATCTGCGTCGGCGAGACGAGCGAGGACCTCGAGAAGCATGGCGCGTCGGCAGTGCCGGTCGCGCAGCTCGAGACGATTCTCGACGGCCTCGCGTCCGACTCGGAGATCGTCGTCGCGTACGAGCCCGTCTGGGCGATCGGATCCGGCCAGGCCGCGACCCCGGAGCAGGCCCAGGAGGTCTGCCAGAAGCTGCGCGACGTCATCCGCGTGTCGCTGGGCGACGAAGCGGCGGACGCCACGCGCGTGCTATACGGCGGATCCGTGAAGTCCGGAAACATCGCCTCTTTCATGCGCGAGCCCGACATCGACGGAGCGCTTGTCGGCGGCGGCAGCCTCAAGGTCGACGAGTTCAGCGCCATCGTGCGCTTCCAGAAGCACGTCGGCGTCTGATCCGGCGCTGATCGGTATAATCGACGATTGTGCGGTCTCACCGGATCGCACAGACGAAAGGCCTTATCACGTGCAGATTCTCGAGATCATCCTGCAGGTGCTCCTCGGGCTGACCAGCCTCCTGCTGATTCTGTTCATCCTGATGCACAAGGGACGCGGCGGCGGACTGTCCGACATGTTCGGCGGCGGTATGACGCAGGCGGTGAGCTCCTCCGGCTCGGCGGAGCGTGTGCTGAACTACCTGACCATCGTCGTCGCGCTCGTCTGGTTCCTTTCCATCGTGGGCCTCGGGCTCATCACGAAGTTCCAGGTGATCTGATGGCCGGCGGTCACAGCTCAAGCGCCATCCGCGGGACACGGGTGGGCTCCGGCCCGATGGGCGAGCAGGATCATGGACACCAGGCTGAGCGAATCGCGGTCGAGTACTGGGACGCGCACGGCAACTCGGTCATCAAGCATTACGCGGCCGAGATCCCGGAGGACGAGATCCCCGAGATCGTCGATCACCCGAAGTCGGGTCTGCCGGCGGGGCGCGACAAGAGCGATCCCCCCGCGCCCGAGAAGCTGCAGGCCTACAAGTCGCACCTCGAGTACGTCAAGGAGCGTCGCACCGACGAGGAAGCCGACGAGCTCCTCGAGGACGCGCTGAACAAGCTGCGAGAGAAGCGCGGCGAGTAACCCTCTGGTCCGCGACAGCGCCCCGCCACAAGGCGGGGCGCTGTCGCGTTGGGCGAGAACGAGCCCACGCCCCCGACGCATCCAGCGAGCATCGCCGTGGAGAAGTCGGGGGCGTGAGGACGCCTGCGATGTGAGCGATCAGGCGCTTGCGGCGTCGTCGGCGAAGACGATCGTCTCCGACGTGCCGCGGGCAACCGCCGCCGGGGCGGTCTCCGGGTCCGCGCCGGCGCGGATCCGGGCGACCGCGTCGGACTTGTCGGCACCCGCGACGACGAGCCAGACGCGCTCGGAGGCGTTGATGATCGGCAGCGTAAAGGTCACGCGTTCGGACGGCGGCTTCGGCGATTCCCTGATGGGCAGCACCGTCGCCGATTCGACGTGGATCTCATCGCGCCCGGGGAAGAGCGACGCGATGTGCGCGTCGGGGCCGACGCCGAGGAACGTCACGTCGAAGACGGGAGCGGAGGCATCCGCCGCTGCGAAGCGCTCGAGCTCGCTCGCGTAGGCCAGGGCGGCGTCGTCGAGGTCGCCGTCCTCCGTCGCCCACGGCTCGTGCACGCGGGCGTCCGGAAGCACGTCGAGCAGCGCCTCGCGCGCCTGCAGCGTGTTGCGGTCGCCGTCGGCCCGCGCGACGAAGCGCTCGTCGCTGAACCAGAAGTGCACGCGCGACCAGTCGACGGTGCGGAGATCGTCATGTCCGGCGATCGCGGCGAGGCTGGCGATCCCCATGGATCCGCCCGTGAGCGCGACGTGGACGTCGCGTGTTTCGGTCAGCGGCGCGACGACCTCGATGAACCGGGAGGCGACGGTGTCGGCGAGCGCGGACTTGTCGGCGCGGGTGACGAACGTGGCGGAGCTCATGCGTCGTTCTCCTTCTCGGTGGCGCCCGTGGGGACCGGGGCGTATCCGTGCGTCTGCACCGGGGCGGGGAGGGCGTTCCACCCGTCCGTGATGACGCGGCCGTAGAGCGGGTCCGGGTCGAGCCGGCGCAGCTCTTCGGCGATGCACTCGCGTAGCGTGCGTCGGGGCAGGAGCAGCTCATGGTCGGGCTGCCCGGGTTGCGTGAGGACCGCGTGCGTCGGCGTCTTGCGCTCGAGCACGATATCGCCGGACGCGCGCGTCAGGCGCACCGAGCGCATGCCGTGGTTCCACTCGGCGGGGTCCTCGTACTGCCACGACACGGGGGCGTCGAGCGCGAGCCCGAGCCAGGCCGCGAGCAGCGCGGTGGAGGGCGACGGGCTCGCGCCGCGCACCTCGATCGCGGTGACGGGCTCGTACGGCGGCTGGTCGAGAACGGCGGCGAGCTGCTCACGCCAGGTCGTCAGCCGCGTCCACGCGAGGTCCGTGTCGCCGGGCCGGTACGTCTCGTCGAGACGCTGAAGGCGCTCGGAGGCTGCTTGAGACGTCGACGAGTCGGTGATGCGCCGCTGGGCGATGCGTCCGAGCGGGTCGAGCGCCGGCGCTTCCGGGGGAGTGTCCGGCCACCACACCACGACGGGCGCGTCGGGCAGGAGCAGACCGGTGACGAGCGACTCGGGATTGTTCGCCGCCTCGCCGTGCGCGCGCAGGATGATGACCTCGCTCGCGCCGGCGTCGCCGCCGATGCGGATCTGGGCGTCGAGACGCGAGGCGTCTTCCGGGTGGGTGACGAGCACGATGACGCGCATCGGGTGCTCGCGCGACGCATCGTTGGCGGCCTCGATCGCGCGCTCTGCGGGTCGGTGATCGCTCTTGATGATGAGTGTGAGCACGCGACCGAGTGCGACCGCGCCGCCCTCTTCGCGGACGGACACGAGCTTCTTCGCGACGGTCGAGACGGTGGTCTCGTTGAGGTCGATAATCACGGGCGCCTCCAAACGCGACCGTCCTGCGCGAGCAGGGCATCGGCGGATTCGGGTCCCCAGGATCCGGGTTCGTACTGCTCGACAGGCGTGTCGAGCGATGCCCAGTACTCCTCGACGGGGTCGAGGATGCGCCAGGACAGCTCGACTTCCTCGTGGCGGGGGAAGAGCGGCGGATCTCCGAGCAGCACGTCGAGGATCAGGCGCTCGTATGCCTCAGGGCTCGCCTCGGTGAAAGCGTGGCCGTATCCGAAGTCCATCGTGACGTCCCGCACGTGCGTTCCGTTGCCGGGCACCTTCGAACCGAATCGCAGCGTCACGCCCTCATCGGGCTGCACGCGAATCACGAGCGCATTCTGGCCGAGCTCCGACCGGTCGCGTCCGCGTTCGAACAGGTACTCGGGGGCGCGTTTGAAGACGATCGCGATCTCTGTCACCCGGCGACCGAGGCGCTTGCCGGTGCGCAGATAGAACGGCACGCCCTCCCAGCGGCGGGTCTCGATCCCGACCTTGATCGCGGCGTACGTCTCGGTTGCCGAGCGCGGGTTCATCCCCTCCTCGTCGCGGAAGCCGGTGACCTGCTCGCCACCCTGCCATCCGCCGGCGTACTGGCCGCGGGCGGTGGCGGTGGAGAGGTCCTCGGGGAGGCGTACGGCCTCCAGCACCTTCTCCTTCTCGGCGCGGAGGTGGTCAGCGGACAGGCTGATCGGCTCCTCCATCGCGGTCAGCGCGAGCAGCTGCAGCAGGTGATTCTGGATCACGTCGCGCGCCGCACCGACCCCGTCGTAGTAGCCAGCGCGGCCGCCGACGCCGATGTCCTCGGCCATGGTGATCTGCACGTGGTCGATGTGGTTCTTATTCCACAGCGGCTCGTAGAGCTCGTTGGCGAAGCGCAGGGCCAGGATGTTCTGGACCGTCTCCTTGCCGAGGTAGTGGTCGATGCGAAAGATCGCGTCGCTCGGGAAGGCGGCCTCGAGCGAGTCATTCAGCTCGCGCGCCGACTCGAGGTCGTGACCGAACGGCTTCTCGATGACGACGCGACGCCAGCGGTCCTCGTCCGCCTTCTCGTCGACGAGGCCCGAACGCAGCAGCTGCTGCGCGACGATGTCGAACGCGTTCGGCGGAATCGACAGGTAGAACGCGTGGTTGCCCATCGTTCCGCGCTCGCGGTCGAGCGTGTCGACGGTCTCACGGAGGCGCGCGAACGCGTCGTCGTCGTCGAAGGTGCCCTCGACGAAGCGGATCCCCTCCGCGAGCTGCTGCCACGTCTCCTCCCGGAACTCCGTGCGGGCGTGGCGCATCACGGCGTCGCGGACGACCTCCGCGAAGTCCTGATCGTCCCACTCGCGGCGGGCGAAGCCGACCAAGGCGAATCCGGGGGGAAGGAGGCCGCGGTTGGCGAGGTCGTACACGGCCGGCATCAGCTTCTTGCGTGACAGGTCGCCCGTCACGCCGAAGATCACGAGAGCACTGGGCCCGGCGATGCGATTGAGGCGACGGTCGTCGCTGTCGCGCAGCGGATTGACGCCGCGCTGGATGGGAGCAGGCATGGGTTCCTTCGTCGGGTCAGGGGCGAAGCCTGATGCCGGGGAGCGGACGCGGCGCGCTCCCCGGCACACGGATCGTCAGCGAGCGGCCTCGAGGGCGTCGGTGACCGTCTTCTGCAGGTCCCGCCACGAGGCGTCGAACTTCTCGACGCCCTCGTCCTCGAGGACCTGTGTGACGTCGGCGAAGTCGACGCCGACGGCGGCGAGCTGCGCGAACACCTCGCGGGCGTCCTCATAGTTCACGGTGACGGTGTCGCCGCGGACCTCGGCGTGGTCGAACGTGGCCTCGAGCGTCTTCTCCGGCATCGTGTTCACGGTGCCCTCGGCGACGAGTTCGGTCACGTAGAGCGTGTCCGGCAGCGCGGGGTCCTTGACACCCGTCGACGCCCACAGCGGACGCTGCACGTTCGCGCCCGCGGCCAGGAGGTCGGCTGCGCGCTTCTCGGCGAAGCGCTTCTCGAAGAGCTCGTAGGCGAGGCGCGCGTTCGCGATGCCGGCGCGCGACTTCAGCGCGGTGGCGTCGTCGGATCCGATCTTCGTGAGACGCCCATCGACCTCCGTGTCGACGCGCGACACGAAGAACGAGGCGACGGAACGCAGCTTCGACAGGTCGTGGCCCGCGTCGCGCGCCTTCTCGAGGCCCGCGAGGTACGCGTCGATGACCTCGCCGTAACGCTCGAGGCTGAAGATCAGCGTGACGTTGACGCTGATGCCCGCGCCGATCGTCTCGGTGATGGCGGGCAGACCGCCCCGGGTCGCCGGGATCTTGATGAGGGCGTTCTCGCGGTCGACGCGCTTCCAGAGATCCTTCGCCTGCTCGACGGTGCCCGCCGTATCGTGGGCGAGGTCGGGGGAGACCTCGATCGAGACGCGCCCGTCGACGCCGTCGGTCGCGTCGTAGACGGGACGGAACACGTCGCACGCCTCCTGCACGTCGCGCGTCGTGATGGAGAAGATCGCCTGGTCGGTCGTCGCGCCCTGCGCGGCGAGCTCGGCCACGGAATCCGCGTAGGCGGCTCCGTTCGAGAGCGCACCGGCGAAGATCGTCGGGTTCGTCGTCACTCCCGTGACGTCGCGCGTCGTGATCAGCTCGGCGAGGTTGCCGCTCGTGATGCGCTCACGCGAGAGGTCGTCGAGCCAGATGCTGACGCCGGCGGACGAGAGCTGTGCGGTGGGGGAGGTCATGCGTTCTCCTTGAGGGTCTCGCGTGCGGCCTCGACGACCGCCTCGGTGGTGATACCGAACTTCTGGAACAGGGTCTTGTAGTCGGCGGAGGCGCCGAAGTGCTCGATCGAGATCGAGCGGCCGCGGTCGCCGACGATGTCGCGCCACGACAGGGCGATGCCCGCCTCGACGGAGACACGCGCCGTGACAGCCGACGGCAGGACGCTCTCGCGGTACTCCTCGCTCTGCTCGGCGAACCATTCGAGCGACGGCGCCGAGACGACCCGGGCGTTGACGCCCTCGGCCTTGAGCTGCTCGCGCGCCTCGACGGCGAGCTGAACCTCGGAGCCGGTGCCGATGAGAATGACGTCCGGCGTGCCGCCGGGAGCCTCCTGCAGCACGTAGGCGCCCTTCGCGGTGAGCGCGGCCGAAGCGAAGTCGTCGCCCGACGCAGCGTCCGCAGCCCGCGTGAAGGTCGGAACGCCCTGGCGAGTGAGCGCGAAGCCCGTCGGACCGCCGCGGCGCGTGAGCGTCTCGAGCCACGCGTACGCCGTCTCGTTGGCGTCCGCCGGACGAACGACCGCGAGGTTCGGGATCGCACGCAGGGCAGCCAGGTGCTCGATCGGCTGGTGCGTTGGGCCGTCCTCGCCGAGCGCGACCGAGTCGTGCGTCCACACGAAGATGCTCGGGATGTCCATGAGCGCGGCGAGGCGCACCGACGGCCGCATGTAGTCCGAGAACTGCAGGAATGTGCCGCCGTACGCGCGCGTCTTGCCGTGCAGCACGATGCCGTTCAGGATCGCGCCCATCGCGTGCTCGCGGATGCCGAAGTGCAGCACGCGGCCGTACGGCGTGCCGGAGAACTTCGCGGTGGAGCGGGCGGGGACGTTGAACGAGTCAGCGCCATCGATGGTCGTGTTGTTCGAGCCGGCGAGGTCGGCGGATCCGCCCCACAGCTCGGGCAGCTCGGCCGCGAGCGCGTTGATGACCTTGCCCGAGGCGGCGCGGGTCGCGATCGAGCCGCCGTCTTCGAAGTCGGGCAGGGCGGACTCGAGGCCGTCGGGCAGCTCGCCGGCCTCGAGCCGGTCGAACAGCGCCTTGCGCTCGGGGTTCGCGGCGGCCCACGCGTCGAACTTCTTCTGCCACTCGGCGCGGATGCCCGCGCCACGCTCGCTGAGCGAGCGTGTGTGGGCGATGACCTCGTCGGAGACCTCGAAGGTCTGCTCCGGGTCGAAGCCGAGGATCTGCTTCGTCGCCGCGAGTTCCTCGCCGCCGAGTGCCGAGCCGTGGATGCCGCCCGTGTCCTTCTTATTCGGAGCGGGCCAGCCGATGACGGTCTTGAGCACGATGAGCGACGGCTTGTCGGTCGCCTGCTTCGCCTCCTCGATCGCGGCTGAGAGCTCGGCGATGTCCTCGACGTAGTCGCCGGTCTTCTTCCAGTCGACCGTCAGGACCTGCCAGCCATAGGCCTCGTAGCGCGCCTGCACGTCCTCGGTGAAGGCGACGTCCGTGTCATCCTCGATCGAGATCTGGTTCGCGTCGTAGAGCACGACGAGGTTGCCGAGCTGCTGGTGCCCGGCGAGCGAGGAGGCCTCGCTCGTGACGCCCTCCTGCAGGTCGCCATCGCTTGCGACGACGTACACGAAATGGTCGAACGGGCTCTCGCCGGCGGCCGCCTCGGGGTCGAACAGACCGCGCTCGTAGCGCGCCGCATACGCGAACCCGACGGACGAGGCGAGGCCCTGGCCGAGCGGACCTGTCGTGATCTCGACGCCCTCGGTCTCACGGAACTCGGGGTGGCCGGGCGTCTTCGATCCCCAGGTGCGCAGCGCCTTGAGGTCGTCGAGCTCGAGCCCGAAGCCGCCGAGGTACAGCTGCACGTACTGCGTCAGCGAGGAGTGGCCGGCCGAGAGGATGAAGCGGTCGCGCCCCACCCAGTGCGGGTCAGCGGGATCGTGGTTCATCACGCGTTGGTACAGCAGGTACGCCGCTGGTGCGAGGCTCATAGCGGTGCCCGGATGTCCGTTGCCCACCTTCTCGACGGCATCCGCCGCAAGCACTCGTGCCGTGTCGACCGCACGCTGATCGATCTCGTCCCAACGCAGTTCCGCCACGGGGACCGCCCTTCTTCGTCGGTTATGCGCCGCGGACGTTCGGGGCCCGAGCCGCGCCGGAAACGTCCGACACGGCGTCGACGCGCGTTTCGCCGCCCAGCTTAGTGAATCCTGAGCCGTCGCGCGTCATCCGGACGTCATCTGCGACATGTGCGTGGGAGGATCCTGGTCGTGGCGGCGTGGAGCCCCGATAGACTGCTCGTATTGCATATCGAGCGGATGTTACGGAGGGTTCAGCGGTGTCGATGACTTCTCACCCGGAGCGCGCGTCGGCCGCAGGGCACGCCGACACAGTGCGCACGGGGCGCCGGGGCGTGCGCCGCACGATCGCCGCTTACGTCGCGCTCACGAAGCCGCGCGTGCTCGAGCTGCTGCTGGTGTCGACCATCCCGGTGATGTTCCTCGCCGCGCAGGGGCTGCCGAACCTCTGGCTCGTCCTCGCGACCGTTATCGGTGGCTCGCTGAGCGCCGGATCTGCCGCCTCGTTCAATATGTATCTCGATCGCGACATCGACCGGGTGATGAAGCGCACGCAGAACCGTCCGCTCGTCACGGGCGAGGTCACCCCGCGCGAGACCCTCATCTTCTCGTGGGTGCTCGCCGTCGTACAGGCCGTGTGGCTGCTGGCCTTCACCAACGTGCTGACGGCATTCCTGTCGTCGTTCGCCATCTTCTTCTACGTCGTGATCTACACGATGCTGCTCAAGCGCCACACCGAGCAGAACATCGTGTGGGGCGGGATCGCCGGCTGCTTCCCCGTGCTCATCGGCTGGACCGCCGTGACGAACTCGCTCGCCTGGGCACCGTTCGTGCTGTTCGTGCTCGTCTTCCTCTGGACGCCGCCGCACTACTGGCCGCTGTCGATGAAGTACGCCGGCGATTACGACGAGACCGACGTGCCGATGCTCGGGGCCACCCGATCGGGTGCACAGGTCGGCCTGCAGGTCGTGCTGTACGCGTGGGCGACCGTCGCGTGCTCGCTCCTGCTGATTCCCGTCGCGCAGATGGGGCTGGTCTACTCGGCCTGCGCGGTCGTGTTCGGCGGCTGGTTCATCTACGAGTCGCACCGTATGTACACCATGTCGGTGCGCGCCGAGGCGGGCGTCGAGCGGGGCTCGGAGGCGCGGCCGATGCGCGTCTTCCACGCGTCGATCACCTACCTCACCCTCGTCTTCCTCGCCGTCGCCGTCGACCCGCTGCTGCCGTTCTGATCCGGTCGCACGTAACCCCGTGACCGACGCAGGAGACGGAACCCCGACCACCCGCAGCATCGCCCTGAGCGCTGCCGGCCGGTGGCGTGCGTTCGGCGTGAGCGTGACCGTCGCCGCCCTGACGATCATGGACATCTCCAAGGTCAACGTCGGGCTCGCGTCGATCGAGACCGCGCTCGGCGGCGGATCCACCGAGCTTCAGCTGGTCGTGTCCGGCTACATTCTCGCGTTCGGGCTCATCCTGGTGCCCGCCGGCCGCATCGGCGACCAGCGGTCGCGCCGCACGCTCATGATCGGCGGTCTGGTCGGCTTCACGTTGGCGAGCGCCCTCGGCGCACTTGCCCCGAACATCTGGGTGCTCGTCGCGGCGCGCTTCCTGCAGGGCGTCGCGGCCGGGGTGCAGATGCCGCAGGTCATGGGCACGATCCAACAGATCTTCACGGGCGCGGAGCGGGCGCGGGCGTTCGGCATCTTCGGCGCGATCGTGGGGCTATCGACCGCGCTCGGTCCGACGCTCGGCGGCATGGTCATCGGGCTCGGCGGAGAGACCGACGGGTGGCGGTGGATCTTCTGGATGAACGTCCCCCTCGGTGCGATCGTCATCGCCGTCATGGTGCGCGTCCTTCCCGAGGTCAGACGACCGTCCGGCGAGCGGCTCTCGCTGGATCCGGTCGGTCTCGCGCTCTTCACGATCGTCGTCGTGACGCTCATGATTCCGTTCCTCCTCACGACGGGGTCGCCGGACGACGCCGCAATGCGCTGGTGGCTGCTCGTGCCCGCGGTCCTGTTCGCTGCCGGTTTCGTCGCATGGGAACGCCACTACGCGCGCACCGGCCGGCAGCCGCTCGTCCCGCTACGGCTGTTCCGCATCACATCCTGGCGCAACGGCACGATGCTGCAGGCGCTCTACTTTGCCGCCCTGCCGTCGATCTTCCTGCTCATGGCGCTGTATCTGCAGAACGGACTGGGGTATTCCGCACTCGTCGCCGGTGTCGTGACGATCGGCTTCGCGCTGTTGAGCGCGGCCTCCTCGTGGTACAGCGGCCGCCTCGTCGCGCGGTTCGGCCGGGCGCTCGTCATCGTCGGCCTCTTCATCGTGCTCATCTCGATCGTCGGCCTCGTCCTCGTGGCGCGCTTCACGAGCGACGAGACGACCCCCTGGGTCATGGCCGGCATCATGGTCATCGGAGGCGTCGGCGGCGGCATCGTCATCTCGCCGAACCAGACGTTGACGCTCGCGGAGATCCCACGCTCGGAGGGCGGCCTCGCCGGATCCGTCGGCCAGCTCGCCCAGCGCGTCGGCAACGCCATCGGTGCTGCAATCGCCCTGTCGCTGTTTTACTCGACCGTGTACCTCGAAGAGGGCACGCGGCCGCACGAGACGGTCTTCAACGACGCGTTCAGCAACGGGCTGCTCGCGGCGGCGCTGTTCGTGACGGCGTCGCTCGTCATCGCCTTCATCGACCTCGGATCGCGCCGGCGTCAGGCGCGGGAAGGACACGGCAGATGACGACACCGACCTCGGCCCGTCCGCGCCGTCGCCGCCTCCCGTGGATCCTCGCCGGGGTGTCGGCGTTCGTGGCGCTCGGGATCATCGCGGCGTTCGTGGTGCCGCCGTTGATCGCCCACCGCGACGCCGAAGCCGCGTACGCCGACGCCATCGCCGCGCGGGACGACGCCCGTGTCGAGTGGGATGAGGCGCGCGCGGCGTTGGACGATGAACGCGCGCCCGTCGAGGACGTCGTCACGCGCGCGGAGGCCGTCGCAATCGACGAGGTGAAGCTCTACCTCGATGAGGCGCTGTGGGAAGAGGTCGTCCAGCTCGTGGACGAGGTCGCCGAGATCGAGCAGGGCATTCCGGACAGCGACGACGCGCCCGTCGTCGAAGCGACGGAAGCGCCAGAAGACATCGAAGCGCTCCGCGAAGCGACGGATCGGGCGCGGGACGCGGCCGAGACGTACGAGGACGGTGCGGCGGGATTCGCCGCGGCGGCGGAGTCGCTCGCCGCCGTCGTGCCGCGGCTCGCGGAGACGACCGCGTCGCTGCGGGGGACGATCACAGAGACCGCCGACCGACTCGAGGAGGAGAACATCTCCGCCGAGAGCGTCACGCGGATCCGCATGCATTCCGCAGCGCGCCTCGCCGCCACGAGCGAGGAGCACGTTTCGACGTACGTGGCGCAGTACGCGGCGCGCGCGCACGAGGTCGAGGAATCCCAGGCCGCGGAGCTCGCGGAGAAGGACCAGGGCGACGGTCTCATGGAGGTGCGCCTCGAGATCGAGGACTTCGTGCGCTCCATTACGGGTGCCGCGCGCGTCGACTTCGACTGGGCGCCGATCGTTAACGGCCTCGGCGATGGTGTCTCGGCGGGCGGAGTGGTCGAGTGGCAGTACTCCGACGGCGGCTACGCGACGATGACGCTGTCGAACAGCGTCGCGGCCTATTGGCCGGATGAGCGGTTCGAGAGCCTCGTCGTGCACGAATCCGGGCACGTGATCACGTCGCAGTGCCGGGACATGCTGCTTGAGACGTTCGACGGTGACGTCGAGCTCATGGCGACCGCGTGGGCGATCGGGATGGGCTACACCAACACATGGGGCAACGGCGTCGACTTCTACTACAGCGGCACGTGGCCGCCGGATGACCTCATCGAGGCGTCGAAGGACTGCCGCTGATCGGACGCTTCATTCGCAGAACGAGGGCGACGTACGCCGCCGCGGAGAGGGCCGCGAGCACCATGTGCACGCCGACGAGCAGCGGCGGCAGCGAGGCGTTCGCCTGCCAGACTCCGACGAGGACCTGCACGATGAGCACCGCGAGGAAGGTCACCGACCAGCCGCGCGTTGGCAGGCCGCGCAGCCACGCGAGCACGACGATCGCCAGGGCGATTCCGGACATCGCGTAACCCGGCCACGAGTGCACGTGCGCGAGGATCGTCGCATCGAAGCCGGTGCGGATCACGTACTCGTCGCCCGAGTGCGGACCGTTGGCGGTCGTGAGCACGCCGAATGCGATCGTCGCGGCGAGCACGAGCGAGCCGACGTGCACGAGGATCGCGTACCCGCGGGGCACGGTGAGCTCGCGCGGGCCCGAGGTCGCGTTCATGCGCACGAGGAACGCGGCCGTCACGCACACGAGCAGGAGCGACGAGGCGTAGTGGAACCCGACGATGAACGGGTTCAGCCCGGTCAGCACGGCGCTGCCACCCACGACCGCCTGCGCCATCACGCCGACGAGCACGATCCAGGCGAGCGTCACGAGGTCGCGGCGCACGCGCGTGATGACGAGCGAATGCACCGCGCCGGCGACGGCCGCGAGGAGCAGCACGACCGACAGGGGGACCGCGCCGGAGAAGCCCATCGCCGTGAATCCGAGGTAAGCGCCGATCGCGCCGACGACCCCGCCGACTGCGAAGACGAGCGCCGGAACGAGCGAGCGGCGACCGCCCGCGGCGTGCAGCACGAGGAGGAGGACGACGAGCGCCACAATGCCGACGACGCCCGTCATCGTGCGGTTGCCGAACTCGATGATGCCGTGGATCCCGAGCTCCGCGGTCGGCACGAGCGAGTCGGGCGTGCACATCGGCCATTCCGAGCACCCGAGCCCGGATCCGGTCAACCGCACCGCGCCACCCGTGGCGATGATCAGCACCTCGGCGACGAACGACAACCAGGCGAAGATCCTGAGCGCGGGCGAGATCGGCATGGAGCGGCTCCTGTACCTGCCCTGAGCGTTACGCCGAAACGGGCGAGGCACGGGGCGAAACCTGTAGAATTGAGTGATGAAGGATTCGTACGCGATGCGTGCGTGATCCGAGAACAGTCTAGGCGCGCAATCTGCGCCAACAATGAGGACCCGACCACACCGCGTCCGCTCCGGCGCGGTGGAGCAGATGACACTGTTCGAGGTCCACGAGGAGAGTGTGAGGCGACATGTCCGATGTGCTGATCGACCGTCCAGAGCTCGAGAGTCTGGGGGTGTACGAGTTCGGCTGGCATGACTCCGACGTTGCCGGCGCGAGCGCCCAGCGCGGCCTGAGTGAGGCCGTCGTGCGCGACATCTCCCGTCTGAAGGACGAAGAAGAGTGGATGCTCAAGACGCGCCTCAAGGCGCTCAAGCTCTTCGACAAGAAGCCGATGCCCACGTGGGGTGCTGACATCACCGCCATCGACTTCGACAACATCAAATATTTCGTGCGCACGACCGAGAAGCAGGCGCAGTCCTGGGAGGACCTGCCCGACGACATCAAGAACACGTACGAGCGGCTCGGCATCCCGCAGGCTGAGCGCGAGCGTCTCGTCGCCGGTGTCGCCGCGCAGTACGAGTCCGAGGTCGTCTACCACCAGATCCGCGAGGACCTGGAGGAGCAGGGTGTCATCTTCATGGACACCGACACGGCGTTGCGCGAGCACCCGGAGTTCTTCAAGGAGTACTTCGGAACCGTCATCCCGTCCGGCGACAACAAGTTCGCGGCGCTCAACACGGCCGTCTGGTCGGGCGGATCCTTCGTCTACGTGCCGAAGGGCGTGCACGTCGAGATCCCGCTGCAGGCCTACTTCCGGATCAACACCGAGAACATGGGCCAGTTCGAGCGCACGCTGATCATTGCGGACGAGGGCAGCTACGTCCACTACATCGAGGGCTGCACGGCTCCGATCTACAAGAGCGACTCGCTGCACTCGGCCGTTGTCGAGATCATCGTGAAGAAGAACGCCCGCGTGCGCTACACGACGATCCAGAACTGGTCGAACAACGTCTACAACCTCGTCACGAAGCGCGCGATCGCGGAAGAGGGCGCGACGATGGAGTGGGTCGACGGCAACATCGGATCCAAGGTCACGATGAAGTACCCGTCGATCTTCCTCGTGGGCGAGCACGCGAAGGGCGAGACGCTGTCCGTGGCGTTCGCCGGTCCGGGCCAGCACCAGGACGCGGGCGCGAAGATGATCCACATGGCGCCGTACACGCAGTCGTCGATCGTCTCGAAGTCGATCGCACGAGGCGGCGGCCGCGCCGGTTACCGCGGCGAGGTGCGCGTCGATGAGAAGGCGCATCACTCGTCCAACTCGGTGATCTGTGACGCGTTGCTCGTCGACACGAAGTCGCGCTCCGACACCTATCCGGCGATCGACATCCGCGTCGACGACGTCGTCCTCGGCCATGAGGCGACCGTGTCGAAGGTCAGTGAAGAGCAGCTGTTCTACCTCATGAGCAGGGGTCTCGAAGAGACCGAGGCGATGTCGATGATCGTGCGTGGCTTCATCGAGCCGATCGCCCGTGAGCTGCCGATGGAATACGCGCTGGAACTCAACAAGCTCATCGAGATGGGCATGGAAGGATCGGTCGGCTAACGATGACGACTGACACGACGGCGCCCGCAGCGGCGCAGGATCAGCACGGCCACGTGGACCCGGCGCGTGCACTCGTCGGGGCACGGGACGATGTGACCGTTCCCGTGCAGACCCGCTCGGAGCGGCCGCGATCGTACGATCCGGCCGACTTCGGCACGCCGACCGGACGCGAGGTCAACTGGAAGCACACGCCCGTCTCGCGCATCGCGCCGCTGTTCGAGCAGTCGACGGCGAACGACGGCGTCACGTACACGTTCGCGTCCGGCGAGCAGTACGTCGCGGAACCGCTCGCGATCGGAGACGCCCCCCGGGGTGAGTTCTTCGAGCCCGAGGACATCACGGCCGCGGTCGCGTGGCACGGCGCCGACAAGGCGCTGCACATCAAGCTGCCGCGCGAGGTCGAGGTCGACGAGCCGATCGTGGTCGACATCGTCGGCCAGGGCGCGGACAAGCGCGCGGACGCCCACATCGTGATCGAGGCCGAGCCGATGTCGAGGGGCACCGTCGTGCTCCAGCACACGGGCTCGGCGCAGTACGGCCAGAACGTCGAGATCATCGCCCGCGACGGCTCGAACCTGACCGTCATCAGCGTGCAGAAGTGGGACGACGACGCGCTCCACGCGTCGGCGCACCAGGCGCGGGTTGACCGCGACGCGTCGCTGACGCACTTCGTGATCACGTTCGGCGGCGATCTCGTGCGGGTGAACCCCAACCTCGAGCTGTCGGGGCAGGGGTCGCACGGTGAGATGTTCGGGCTTGTCTACAGCGACACGGGTCAGCACCTCGAAAACCAGGTGTATCTCTTCCACAAGGGCGAGAACACCACGGGCGATGTGCTCTACAAGGGCGCACTCCAGGGCGAGACCGCCCGGACCGTCTGGATCGGCGACGTGCTGATCGGCCCGGACGCGACCGGAACCGACTCGTACGAGGCCAACCGCAACCTGCTGCTCACGAGCGGCGCTCGTGCCGACTCGATCCCGAACCTCGAGATCAAGACCGGCGACATCAAGGGCGCAGGACACGCATCCGCAACGGGTCGATTCGATGACGAGCAGCTGTTCTACCTGCAGACCCGCGGCATCAGCGAGGAAGAGGCGCGTCGACTCGTCGTGCTCGGCTTCCTCTCCGAGGTGCCGCAGAAGATCCGGATCCCGGAGTTGCAGCAGACGCTGCTCGCCGACATCGAGCGCGAGATCGCCGAGGGAGTGAAGCGGTGACCGCCACGCGCGTGTGCGGCCTGGGTGACCTCACTCAGGACGAACCCATGCGCGTCGAGATCGATGGCACGCCCATTGCGGTCGTGCGCGACTCGAACGACGAAGTGCACGCGATCGGCGACACCTGCACGCACGGTGACATCTCGCTGTCCGAAGGTTTCGTCGAGGGCGAGACGCTGGAATGCTGGGCCCACGGCTCGGCGTTCTCGCTCCGCACCGGCAAGCCTCTCAACCTCCCCGCTTACGAGCCCGTCCCCGTCTACGTCGTCCAGATCGACGGCGACGACGTGCTCATCGACATCAACGTGAAGAAGGAATACTGACATGGCTGTTCTCGAGATCCGCGACCTGTTCGTCACGGTCGAGACCGATGAGGGCACGATCCCGATCCTCAACGGCGTCAACCTGACCGTCGCCAGCGGCGAGACGCACGCGATCATGGGCCCGAACGGATCCGGCAAGTCGACGCTCGCCGCGACCATCGCTGGCCACCCCAAGTACGAGGTCGCGAGCGGAACGATCACGCTCGACGGCGAAGACGTCCTCGAGATGGGCGTCGACGAGCGTGCGCGCGCGGGACTGTTTCTCGCGATGCAGTACCCCGTCGAGATCCCCGGCGTCTCGGTGACGAACTTCCTGCGTACCGCGAAGACCGCGATCGATGGCGAGGCGCCGGCGATCCGCACCTGGGCCAAGGACGTCCGCGAGGGGATGCAGAACCTGCGCATGGACGAGAAGTTCGCGCAGCGCAACGTCAACGAGGGCTTCTCGGGCGGCGAGAAGAAGCGCCACGAGATTCTGCAGCTCGAGCTGCTGAAGCCGAAGCTCGCGATCCTCGACGAGACCGACTCCGGCCTCGACGTCGATGCGCTCAAGGTCGTCTCCGAGGGCGTGAACCGCGCCAAGGACACCACCGACCTCGGCGTGCTGCTGATCACCCACTACACGCGCATCCTCCGCTACATCAAGCCCGACTTCGTGCACGTCATGGTCGAGGGCAAGATCGTCGAGGAGGGCGGCCCCGAACTGGCGGAGCGCCTCGAGGAGTCCGGCTACGAGGGCTACCTCCCCGAAGACGCGCCCCTCCAGGGCTGAGGAAGCGTAAACTGTGACTATGTCCGCCACGCTTACCTCCGCGCTGTATGACGAGGTCACCGAGGCGCTCAAGGACGTCATGGACCCCGAGCTCGGGGTCAACATCGTCGACCTCGGGCTGATCTACGACCTGGCCTGGGATGACGAGAACGACGCGCTCGTCATTCACATGACGCTCACGAGCGCCGGGTGCCCGCTCACCGATGTGATCGAGGAGCAGATCGCTCAGTCGCTCGATGGCGTCGTCAAGCAGTTCCGGATCAACTGGGTCTGGATGCCGCCGTGGGGCCCCGAACGCATCACGGATGACGGGCGCGACCAGATGCGCGCGCTCGGCTTCGCGATCTGAGACGCATACGAAAGGTCCGCGGGCTTCGGCCTGCGGACCTTTCGCCGTTCCTGACGTCCTCAGTTTCCGAAACGGCTTCACACCGCGAACTTGGGCGCCGTCTGCGGAAGGTTGAGCGTGACGGGCGATGACGCTCGGCGACGGGGGATCATCCGTCCTGGCGTAGGGTCGTGACCATGACGGATCCGCTTGACGCTCTGCCTCTCGACGTCCTGCGCCAGCGCTCCAGCACGAAGTGGGCGACACACCCCGACGATGTGCTGCCGCTTTTCGTCGCTGAGACGGACTTCCCGCTCGCCGAGCCGATCACCCGAACGCTGACCGACGCGATCGCGATCGGCGACACCGGCTACGTGCCGCCGAAGACGGCGTACCCGGAGGCGTTCGCCGCGTTTGCTGAGCGGCGCTGGGGCTGGCAGGTCGATCCCGATCGCGTGCGCACGACGTGCGACGTCATGATGGGCGTCGCTGAGCTCGTCCGGGCGACGGCGAAGCCAGGGGAGAAGGTCGTGATCACCTCGCCCGTGTATCCGCCGTTCTTCAGCGTGCATGACGAATCGCACACCGAGTACGTCGATGTTCCGCTCCGGAGAGACGGCGGTTCGTGGTCGCTCGACCTTGAGGGAATCGACCGCGCCTTCGCCGATGGCGCCGTCGCGATTCTGCTCTGCAACCCGCACAACCCGACTGGAACCGCGCACACGCCCGAGGCGCTCGCGGAGCTCGCGCGCAGCGCCGAACGGCACGGCGCCGTCGTGATCAGCGACGAGATCCACGCGCCGCTCGCGATCCCGGGTCGTCGGCCCTTCACGCCCTTCCTCACAGTGTCGGCCGAGGCGCGGCAGGTGGGGTTCGCCGTGCAGAGCGCGAGCAAGACCTTCAACCTCGCCGGCCTGAAGTGCGCGCACATCGTCACGGCGACCGACCGCAACGCCGAGCTCGTGCGGCGGATCCCGGACGAGGTCGAGTGGCGTACGGGATTGTTTGGCATCAAAGCCGGGATCGCGTCGTACACCGACGGCGACCCGTGGCTCGACGCGCTCCTGGCGCGCCTCGCCGCCAACCAGACCCTGCTCGTCGACTTGCTCGCCGAATATGTGCCTGCCGCGGCATACGTACCGGGGGACGCCGGCTTCCTCGCCTGGGTCGACCTGCGCGAGACCGGCTGGGGGGATGATCCGGCGGCGAGGATCCTCGCGGATGCTCGTGTTGCGCTCAACTCGGGCCCGGCGTTCGGCGCCCCAGGCCGCGGCCACGCGCGCATCAACTACGGCACCGGCCCCGAGATCCTCACTGAGGCCGTCCGCCGCATCGGCGCCCTCACCTGACCTCGCCCGCGCGGAGGTCGGCGGCGCGCGTCAGGTCCGTGACGAGGCCTCGTCGCGGTTCAGCGCCGCGTGGGTCGCGACCCAGTACTCGCGCACGGCGCTGAGCACCTCCGTGATGAGCGCAGTCGGCCTGACGCCGCGGGGGAGCACCGCAGCGACCGGATTGTCGAGCGCTTCGCCCGGCAGCGCGCGGAACAGCAATGGACGCCCCTCCGGGCTGTGCGAGCGCGTCTGCATGAGAATCGAGTACGCGGATCCGCGGCCTGCGACATTCTGGATCGCGTCGACGCTGCTGCTGCGCCACGGCACGAGTGGTTCGACGCCCTCGGCCGCGAATGCCGCGAGCGTGCGCTGGAGCGCGGGCTCTTCGTCGAGGAAGATCGCCGGATGCTCCGCCAGCAACGGCAGTGAGAGCTGCACCTCGGAGGCGAGGGGGTGGTCGGGGCTCATGACCGCCATGCGTCGGGCGCGTCGCAGCATCGTCGGCTCGCAGCCGTCGATGAGCTGGGCTCGGTAGATCACGGCGACCTGCACGCGTCCGGCGAGGAGCTCCTGCTGCACGAACGAACCCGAGCCCTCGATGAACTGCAGTTGCACATCAGGATGGCGCGTCGCGAACCACTCGATCAGGGCGGGGATCGTATGCGTGGAGAGAGTGCGATAGACGCCGATGGCGAGGCGCCCGCTCAGACGCCCGCGCGCCTCCGACACGATCGCGGACACCTGACTGACGCCGTCGAGGACTCCGCGGGCGTGCGAGGCAACCGCGACGCCCTCGGCGGTGAGCGCGATGCCGTGCCCCGGACGCCGGATCGCCAGGCGGGCGCCGACGGTGCCCTCGAGCTGAGCGAGCGCCGTGCTGACGGCCGCCTGCGTGACGTGGCATGCGGTGGCGGCGCCCGTCACGGACCCCGTGTCGGCGATGGCGACGAAGTACTCGAGCTGGCGAATCGTGATGTCAGTCATTACCTCTCTTGATACCACGTCTAAAGACATTTAGTTGGACAGATGTCTGTCCTCCGGTGAGCATGGTGGAACACCTTGGGAAAGGAACACGACGACGTGAGCACGGAATTCTCCCCGCACATCGTGACGCTCGGCACGGCCGGCGGCCCGCGCTGGTGGGCAGACCATGACGGAGCGCCCCGATTCGGCATCGCGACCGCGGTGGTCGTCGGCGAGCGGTGGTATCTCGTCGACTGCGGCGATGGAGCAGGGCATCAGGCGCGTTCCGCCGGCCTGAACATGGCTGACCTCGGTGGCATCTTCCTGACGCACCTCCACTCCGATCACGTCGTAGACCTCCCCGGAATCGTGCTGTTCGGGGCGTTCGAGCTGAAGGGCCGCACGGGCGGCCCCATCCCGATCGTCGGTCCCGGCGACCGGGGCAAGCTCACGCCGCTGGCCCCGCAGGCGACGGCACGGCCGCAGCCGGTCGCTCCCGAACGGCCGACGCCGGGCGTCGCCGGACTCATGGACGGCATCCTCGCGGCGTACGCGACCGACATCAACGACCGCATCTTCGACTCGCTGGCGAAGAGCCCGCGCGACACGTTCGCGGTGCGAGAGATCGATGTCGGGGGCATCCGCGGCTTCGACCCCGACACCACCGTGGCCCCCGAGATGGAGCCGATCGAGGTCTTCCGTGACGACCTCGTCACCGTGACGGCGACGCTCGTGTCGCACCATCCGATGGCCCCGGCGTTCGCATTCCGGTTCGACACGGAGCACGGATCCGTCACCATCTCGGGCGATACCGCTCCCTGCGACAACCTCGTGCGACTCGCCCGGGACACCGACCTGCTGCTGCACGAGGCGATCGACCTCGACAACCTCGCGGCGCAATACCCCGACACCGAGATGATGCGCGCCACGATGGAACACCACCGTCGTTCGCACACCACTCCCGCCGACGCGGGGACGGTCGCTGCGCGAGCAGGCGCCCGCCATCTCGCGCTGCACCACCTCGTTCCCGCCTACGCCCACCCGGCGGTCTGGCAGGACGCTCGGCTGTCGTTCGGCGGGCCTCTGTCGATCCCGGACGACCTCGATCGCATCGTCTTCGCACGCGTCCCCGAGCCCTCGGCCTCGTAGTCGCGACCGTCCCGCGCCAGCAGGCGTCACCCGCTTCATCGGCCACCGCGCCACACTAGGAGTCAATGATGACCAACGTCAGCCCGTCACCGTCCAGTGACCACGTGTACGCCGCATCGCGGCGCGACATGCGTCGGATCCTCGCGTCGAGTCTGATCGGCACCGCGCTCGAGTACTACGACTTCATCCTGTACGCGACTGCCGCCGGCATCGTCTTCAACAAGGTGTTCTTCACGAATCTCGACCCCGCCCTTGCGCTGATCTTCTCGTTCGCCACCCTCGCTGCGGGGTACGTCGCGCGTCCGCTCGGCGGCATCATCTTCGGACACCTCGGCGACAAGATCGGCCGCAAGACCGTCCTGATGGCGACGATCGTCTTGATGGGCGTCACGTCGACGCTGATCGGGCTGCTGCCGGCGACGGCTCAGATCGGGATGTGGGCGCCGGCCCTGCTGGTCACCCTGCGTGTCGTCCAGGGCATCGCCGTCGGGGGCGAATGGGGAGGGGCCACGCTCGTCGGCTTCGAGAACGCAAAGAAGCGTTCTCGCGGATTCGCCGCGGCGTTCTCGTACATGGGCGCCCCCACGGGGACCCTCGTCGGCACGCTGATCCTGGCCGGCATGGCGACGCTGCCCGAGGAGCAGTTCCTCTCGTGGGGCTGGCGGGTGCCGTTCGTGCTGTCAGCGGCGTTCATGATGATCGCCGTCTTCATCCGCCGCAAGGTGTCGGAGTCGAAGGTGTTCCAAGAGGCGCTCGAGAACGCCCCGAAGGAGAAGAAGACCCCGCTCGCCGATCTGGTGCGCCACCACTGGCGACCGCTGCTCCGCGCCTTCGCCGTCGGCATCTCGGGGCAGGCCGCGCAGGGCCTGATGGGCGCGTGGGCCGTCGCGTACGTTGTCGCGCAGGCGTCGCACTCGCAGAGCCTGATCCTCGTGCTGAAGTCCGCCGCCGCGGTCACCACGATCATCTTCATCATCGTCTCGTCGCGGATGTCGGACCGGTTCGGCCGCCGCCGGATCCTGCTGTTCGGCAACATCCTCGGCATCACCTTGGCGTTCCCGATCATGATGATGCTCCAGACCGACAGCGTCGTCCTGTTCTTCTTCGCGGTGTTCCTCGGACTCTCGGTGGTGCAGGGATTCTCTGCCGGACCGTACGGCGCGTACGCGGGGGAGCAGTTCCCGACCGCCGTGCGAAACTCGGGCGCCTCGGTCGCCTATCAGTTCGCCGCGACCGCTGGCGCGGGCTTCACTCCCATGATCGCGACCGCGCTCGCCGCGGCCGGCGGCGGAAACCTGTGGCTCGTGTCGCTGCTGTGGATCGGCTTCGCCTCCGTCAGCCTGATCGGCCTCCTCACGGGCAAGGACCGCTCGCACCTCGAGCTCACGGAACTCGATGGAGCGGCGCCCGTGGTGACGAAGCCCGAGCAGGATCTCGCACGCGTCCGCTGATCGCACGTGCCTGCGGCCCTCACGTCATGGCGTGGTGAGGCGGTCGATGCCGGCCTCGAAGTCGGCGCGGGTCGCTGCCGCGACGTCGGCGGGATCCGCGTCGTAGGCGCCGATGGCCGCGGCCTGCATCCGCTGCTGGACGAGATAGGTGTGGCCGAGGACGAACTGCGCGAGGACGGTCGCGTCGCGGGCGGGGTCCGCGGAACCGGCCGCCTCGTATGCCGAACGGATCCGCGCCTCGAGCGCATCGGATCCGAGGGAGAGTGCGGCGGTCGATACGACCACCTCCGCGCCGTCTCGTCGGTTGAGGAGGGCGTCGCGGAGCGCGCGGGCTGTCTCGCGTACGCCGGTCGCCGGCGCGGCCTCGCTGACGATCCGATCGGCGACCGCGGCGAGAAGCGACTGCTTGTTCTCGACGTGCCAGTACAGAGCGCTCGGCTGCACGCCGAGATGCGTCGCGAGGCGGCGCATCGACAGGTCGGGGAGCCCGAACGCGTCGAGGAGTTCGAGGGCGGCATCGACGATGCCCTCGAGGTCGTGTCCGGTTCCACGCATGAACACGACTATAGTGAACGATGTTCAGTGAACGGTGTTCAGGAAGGCTCATCATGACCAGATCCGAATCGTGGGAGGCACGCGACATCGCGCGCATCGCCGTCTTCGCGGGCATCATCATCGTGCTCGGCATCATGGGGCCGATCCCGGTTCCCGGCCTCGTGCCCATCACCGCCCAGACACTCGGCGTGATGCTCGCCGGAACGGTCTTGGGATGGCGCCGCGGGGGAGCGGCCGTCCTGATCGTGTTCCTTCTCGTCGCGATCGGTTTGCCCGTGCTCTCCGGCGGGCGCGGCGGGCTCGGCGTCTTCCTCGGACCCACCGCGGGCTACCTCATCGGATGGCTGCCGGCGGTCGTCGTCGTGGGCGTCCTCGCGCATCTCGGCGCGCGCCGCCTCGTCTGGTGGCGCGTCGCGCTCGGGGCGGTCGTCGGCGGAATCGTCGTCATGTATGCCGTCGGGATCCCCGGAGTCGCGCTCGTGACGGGCATCGGGCTCGGCGAAGCCGCCCTCTCGTCGCTGGCGTTCCTCCCCGGCGATCTGATCAAGGCGGTCGTCGCGGTCGTGCTGACGATGCTCCTCTACCGCGCGTATCCACCCGCCTTTCCCGCGACGGTGCGTCGCGCACGGGCGGCCGCGTGATCCGCATCCGCGACCTCGGCGTGGCGATCGACGGCGCGCGGGTGCTCGCCGACGTGACGGTGACCCTCGAGGAGCGGCGGATCGCGGTGATCGGCGCAAACGGATCCGGGAAGTCGACGTTCGCGCGCACGCTCAATGGGCTCGTCGCTCCGACCGAGGGATCCGTCGAGGTGTGCGACATCGACGTCCGGCGCGATCCGCGTCGCGCGCGACAGGCCGTCGGATTCCTCTTCACGAACCCCGATGCGCAGATCCTCATGCCGACAGCGGCCGAGGACGTCGCGCTGTCGGTGAAGGCCGCTGGCGTGCCCCGCGCCGAGCGCACGGAGCGCACCGCCGCGGCCCTGGCACGATTCGGCCTCACCGACCACGCGGATCAGCCCGCGCACAGCCTCTCGGGCGGACAGAAGCAACTCCTCGCGCTCGCAGCTGTTCTCGTGCGAGCGCCGCGCGTGCTCGTCGCAGACGAGCCGACGACCCTGCTCGATCTCGGCAACGCCCGCCGCATGGCCGACCTGCTGCTGGGCGACGAGGGGCCGGAGCAGACGCTGATCGTCACCCATGACCTCGCCCTCGCCGAGCGAACCGACGTGTGCCTCCGATTCGCCGACGGGCGGCTCGCGGATCTCGGCGACCCCGTCGAGGTGGTCGCTCGCTACCGTGCGGAATTCCCGTGATTCCGCTCTACCGGCCCGGCACGAGCCCGCTGCACCGCCTCGGCGCGGGGTGGAAACTCGCCGGTCTCGCCGTCCTCGCCGTCGCCGCATCGGTCTTTCCGCACACGCCCGTCTCAGCCGTCGTCACGCTCGGGCTCACGCTCGTGGTCTTCCTCATTGGTGGGCTCGGCGTCACCGCGTGGCTGGGCCGAGTGTGGGACCTGAAGTGGATCATCGTGTTCCTCGCCCTCACTCAGGGCATCTTCCTCGGCCCTGCACCGGCGCTGACCGGCACGACGCGCGTCGTCGCGGTACTGCTGCTCGCATCCGTGTGCACCATGACGACGCCGACGGGGGAGATGATCGATGCGCTCCGACGCGCGCTCAGCCCGCTCCGCCGTATCGGCGTGGATCCGTGGCGCGTCGCCTTCACCGTCTCCCTGACGATCGCCGTCATTCCCGTCGTCGGCGCTCTCGCCGCCCAGGTGCGCGACGCCGCGCGCGCACGCGGCGTTCGGCTCGGGCCCCGGGCGATCGTGACGCTTCTCGTGCTCGCGCTGCGTCACGCCGACGACATGGGCGACGCGCTGACGGCGCGCGGCATCGCCTGACGCCGCGCGCAGGCCAGACGACGATCAGCCGCACACCGATAGGATGATCTGCCGGCGCGATCGCGCCCGAAACCCCCTCCAACGAACAGGACCGTTCAGAGTGCTTGCCGTCAAGGACCTAGAGATCCGCGTGGGTGCGCGCCTGCTGATGAGCGGCGTGACGTTCCGTGTGGGCGACGGCGACAAGATCGGCCTCGTCGGGCGCAACGGTGCCGGCAAGACGACGCTCACGAGGGTGCTCGCGGGTGACATCGTCGCGAGCGACGGATCCGTGACGCTCTCGGGCGAGCTCGGCTACCTGCCGCAGGACCCGCGCACGGGCGACCCGGAGGAGCTGGCGCGCACACGGATCCTCAATGCCCGCGGACTCGGCGACCTGCAGGCCGGCATCACGCAGGCGACGGAGGACATGGGATCCGACGACCCGGCGCGCGCTGAGAAGGGCATGCGCCGCTTCGGTCGGCTCACCGAGCGCTTCGAGGCGATCGGCGGCTACGCGGCCGAAGCGGAGGCGGCGACGATTGCGAGCAACCTCGCGCTGCCCGACCGGATTCTCGACCAGCCGCTCAAGACGCTCTCGGGCGGTCAGCGCCGACGCATCGAGCTCGCGCGGATCCTCTTCAGCGACGCCGACACCATGATCCTCGACGAGCCCACCAACCACCTCGACGCCGACAGCGTCGTTTGGTTGCGCGAGTTCCTCAAGTCCTACCGGGGCGGGCTCATCGTCATCAGCCACGACGTCGATCTCGTCGGCGAGACCGTCAACCGCGTGTTCTACCTCGACGCGAACCGCCAGGTCATCGACATCTACAACATGGGCTGGAAGCACTACCAGCGCCAGCGTGTCGCCGATGAGGAGCGCCGCAAGAAGGAGCGCACGAACGCCGAGAAGAAGGCCTCGGCACTGCGCCAGCAGGCCGCGAAGTTCGGGGCCAAGGCCACGAAGGCCGCCGCCGCCCACCAGATGGAGGCGCGCGCGGATCGACTCCTCGCGGGCCTCGAAGAGGTGCGTCAGGTCGACCGCGTCGCGAACATCCGGTTCCCGAAGCCCGCGCCGTGCGGGAAGACGCCGCTCATGGCGTCGTCGCTGTCGAAGTCCTACGGCGCGCTCGAGATCTTCGCTGGCGTCGACCTCGCGATCGACCGCGGCAGCAAGGTCGTCGTGCTCGGCCTCAACGGTGCGGGCAAGACGACGCTGCTGCGGATCCTCGCCGGCGTCGACGCATCGGACACGGGCCAGATCGAACCCGGGCACGGGCTGAAGATCGGCTACTACGCTCAGGAGCACGAGAACCTCGACATCGATCGCAGCGTGCTACAGAACATGATGTCGTCGGCGCCGAACCTGACCGAGACCGAGGCGCGCCGCGTACTCGGATCGTTCCTCTTCACCGGCGATGACGTGCTGAAGCCGGCGCGCGTGCTCTCCGGCGGTGAGAAGACGCGCCTCTCGCTCGCAACGCTCGTCGTGTCGTCGGCGAACGTGCTGCTGCTCGACGAGCCGACGAATAACCTCGACCCGGCAAGCCGCGAAGAGATCCTCGACGCCCTCGCGCACTACGAGGGCGCCGTCGTCCTCGTCTCGCACGACGAGGGCGCCGTCGAGGCGCTCAACCCCGAGCGCGTCCTCCTGCTTCCCGACGGCGTCGAGGATATTTGGAACAAAGACTACGCCGACCTCATCTCACTGGCGTAGAACGCGCGGGCGCACGCACCTGCCCACGTTGTCGTCGGTCGTAGGGCGCTCCCGTACGCCCTACAGGCGGTCGAGGATGGCGTCTTCCTCTTCGGCGTCTCGGTCGCGGCGCTTGCGGCGCGGGCGGCGCTGGGGGCGCGGCCTGTCTTCGTCGAGGTCGTCCGGGTCCTCGTCGTCGCCGCGAGCGGGGACCATCTCGGTGCGGATCATGTATCCGATGAACGCGAAGCCCATGATCGCGAACAGGATCCACTGCACCGCGTACGACAAGTGGGGCCCCGGGTCGACCTCCGGAGCGGCGAGGGGGTTCGGCCGCTCGTCGGGGGCCGGCTCCTCGCTCGACATGATGGCGTAGACGGGGGTGATCGTCTGCTCCCCGGTCTGCGCCGCGACGGACGGCACGTGGATCATCGGCAGCTGCCCCTCGGGCGCGGTGCGACCGGACGTCGGCAACGCCTCGCTCGCGCGCAGTCGGGCGGTGACGGTGACCTCTCCCGTCGGGGGAGCGGGAACAGCCTCGGCACCGCCCTCGTACGCCGGCGGAACCCAACCGCGATCGATCGCGAGGATCCGACCGTCGTCGAGCTGAAGCGGCACGATGACCTCGTAGGCGCTGGTGCCGCCCTCGGGGCGATTGCGGGCCAGCAGCTGGTCATCGGCGAGATACTCACCGGTAACGACGACGGGATGCCACTCGTCGCCGGGATCGAAGTCGTCGGTTCCCGACATCAGCTCGCTCAGCGGCACGGGGTCGGCGTCGTAGTTGTTCGTGATCAGCGCATTCGAAGCGTCACGCAGCTCGCCGCGCGCGAACTGCCACGACGAGAGGATCGCACACGCGATCGCGAACAGGATCGCGACGAGGACGTAGATGCTCCACCGCGCGCTGCGCGGCCAGGTCCTCATCGGGGACCCTCGGGAAGATCGACGTCGGACCCGTCGGTCACGTCGTCGACGACGCGCACGGGGAATGCGCGGGACGCGAGGAAGTCGTGCAGGTAGTCGGCGTGCTCCGCGCACGCGAGCCACACCTTGCGCCGGTCGGGCGTGTGGATCTTCGGGTTACGCCACACGACGCTCATCTCGGCGGGCGCTCGGCATTCCGCGCGCGCGCACTGGGGGGAATCGGGGGCGAAGCCGAGGATCATCGTTCGTCACTCTCTTCGTCTGTGTGGGGCGCGCTCGTCGACGGGTCCTCGGAGGAGCCGTCGATCCGGATCACGTGCGGGCCTTCCGATGGGTCAGCTGGTGCGGCGCCAGGCTCGATCGCGCGCGTCGGGCTCACGGCGGTGGTCGTGCCGCGCGCGTTCGCCTGGTTCGCGAAGACGACGGCGATGTACGGCAGGACGATCGCCCCGACACTGAAGACGGCGGTCTGCCACCCCCACGGCTGGACCGCGAAGGCGAGTACCAGGCACACGGTGCGGATGACCATCGTCAGCACGTACTGCTTCATGCGCGCCGTCTCGTCGTCCTGCGGCGATTTGCCGATCGACGTCGCGGACTGAGCGGGGCGGATGTGCTTCCTCACGATGCCTCCATTCTAGGCGCCGTGGCGCACACGAGAGCGGCCCGCGCCCCCGACGGTGATCGGGGCCGCGGGCCGCTCTGGCGGTGGCTCAGTAGGCGCCGAGAACGCCGAAGCCCGTGGCGATCGCGCCGAAGACGGCGACGACCAGGATGCCGATGATGATGCTCACGCCGATCAGGATGTACCCGATGATGAGGCCGGTCAGCGCCATCCCGCGTCCGCCTCCGCCGCGCTTCTTGATCTGAGACAGGGCGATGTGGCCGAAGACCACGGCGAGGATCGCCGAGATCGGCGCGAGAATGCTGAGGATGCTCCCGATGACGGGGACGAGCGAAAGGATCCACGCTGCGGGCGAGACGAGCGACGCGATCAGCGCGGTGAGCGCGAGCGGGTTCGTCTGCTGCTGCGGCGCCGCGCCATACGACGGCGGAGCCTGCGGTGGCTGGTAGGCGGGCTGCTGCGGCTGGTCGAACTGCGACATGTGATTTCTCTCTCCCCGACGTGTCGTGTTCGGCCAGTCTAGCCCGGCGCCGCGGCGCGTCGCACGGGGGACACCCCGTCATCTAGGGTGGGGACCGGCCGAATCGGAACACCCCAGGAGCACCCATGAACGCACCAGCCACGCCCGACCACGTCGCCCTCGTCACCGGCGGGAACCGCGGGATTGGACGGGCGATCGCTGAGCGTCTCGTGCGGGACGGTTATCGCGTTGCGGTCACGGCGCGATCCGGCGAAGGTCCAGAGGGAACGCTGACCGTCCGCGCGGACGTGAACGACGGTGCATCGTTGGACGCCGCTGTGGCACAGATCGAAGCCGAGCTCGGCCCGGTGACGACGATCGTCGCGAACGCCGGAGTGACGAAGGACACCCTGCTGATGCGGATGAGCGACGACGACTTCACGAGCGTCGTCGACACCAACCTCGGCGGCGCGTTCCGCACCGTCAAGCGCGCGATCCGATCGATGCTGCGGGCGAAGCACGGCCGCATCATTCTCATCTCGAGTGTGTCGGGTCTGTTCGGTGTGGCCGGGCAGGCGAACTACTCCGCGTCGAAGGCGGGACTCGTGGGCTTCGCACGCGCGATCACGCGCGAGTTGGGCGGCCGGGGCATCACGGCGAACGTCGTGGCGCCCGGGTTCATCGAATCGGACATGACGGCGCAGCTCGACGAGAAGACGCAGAAGACCTACCAGACGCAGATCCCCGCGGGACGTTTCGGATCGGCCGATGAGATCGCCGGCGTCGTCTCGTGGCTCGCGAGCGACGACGCCTCCTACATCTCCGGCGCGGTCATTCCCGTCGACGGCGGTCTCGGGATGGGGCACTGACGCGGGAGACGCCTCCGCAATTCCACAAGTCTCCGACAAGTCCGCTGCGAATCGCGCCGGACTTGTCGGAGACTTGTGGACATCAGGGGAGCAGGGGGATGATCTCGCGCAGGTTCACGGGGCCGACCGTGAGGTTCGCTGCGCGTCGGACGGCTGGCTTCGCGTTGAAGGCGATGCCGAGTCCCGCGCGTGCGATCATCTCCAGATCGTTCGCGCCGTCGCCGATCGCGACAGTCCGGTGGCGAGCGACCCCCGCTTCGTCCGCCCACGCCGTGAGCTGATCGGCCTTCGCGGCCGCGTCGACGATCGCGCCGTCGACCTCGCCGGTCAGCGCGCCGTCGCGCGCGACGAGACGGTTCGCGCGCCACACGTCGACGCCGAGCGTGGGAGCGAGATCGTCGAGGATCTCGTGGAACCCGCCGGAGACAACGCCGACGATGCCGCCGCGAGCATGAATGGCCGACGTGAGATCGGTGACGCCGGGAGTCGGCTCGATCCGCGCGCGCACGCGCGAAAAGGACGAGAGAGGCACTCCCGCGAGTTCGCGGACCCTCCCGCGCAGGCTCTCGGCGAAGTCGATCTCGCCGCGCATCGCGGCCTCGGTCGCGGCGGCCACTTCGGCACCGCGCCCCGCCTCGTCGGCGATGAGTTCGATGACCTCATTGCGGATCAGGGTGGAATCGGCGTCGAGCACGACGAGAAAACGCGCAGTCACAACGATGAGCGTACTGAAGTTCGGTCGGTAGGATCACGCATATGACCTCCGTGCTCGAGATGAAGGATGTCGTCGTGCGCCGAAACGGGCGCCATATTGTCGACGGCGTGTCCTGGACAGTGAACGACGACGAGCGCTGGGTCATTCTCGGCCCGAACGGCGCGGGGAAGACGACCCTCCTCCAGATCGCCGACACCATGATGTTCCCGACGTCGGGAACCGTCGACGTGCTCGGTGAGCGTCTCGGCAAGACCGACGTGTTCAGCCTGCGCCCGTTCATCGGCTTCGCCTCGACAGCGCTGGCACGCCAGATCCCCGCCGACGAGAGCGTCCTCAACGCGGTGCTGACCGCCGCCTACTCGGTGATGGGCCGCTGGAACGAGCAGTACGAGAACATCGACGAACGTCGGGCGTTGCGCGTGCTCGCCGAGTGGAAGCTCGACGGCCTCGCCGACCGCACGTTCGGTACCCTCAGCGATGGCGAACGCAAGCGCGTGCAGGTGGCGCGCGCCGTCATGACGGATCCCGAGCTGCTTCTGCTCGACGAACCGACGGCGAGCCTGGACCTCGGAGCACGCGAGGAGCTGCTGCAGCTGCTGAGCGGCTACGCCCAGGCGCCGACGACTCCCGCGATGGTCATGGTGACCCACCACGTCGAGGAGATCCCCGTCGGGTTCACGCACGTCATGCTGCTGCGCGAAGGGCGCGCAGTCGCTCAGGGGCCGCTGCGCGAGACGCTGACGCGCGAGAACCTCGAGCAGACCTTCGGCTTCCCGATCGCCATCATCGAGCAGAACGGCCGCTGGGTCGCGCGGGCCGAAGCACCCATCTTCGGCTGAGCGGGCGTCTGGTAAAGTAGTGCGCTGGCGCTCGAGGTGCGCCGGTGCGCACGCGCACGATTCCCTCCTCACGAAACGTCCCCGCAAGGATTCTCATGAAGACTGACATCCACCCCTCGTACGAGTACGTCGTGTTCCGCGACCTCGGCTCGGGCGAGACGTACCTGACGCGTTCCACGGCGACGAGCGACAAGACGATCGAACTCGACGGCGAAACCTACCCCGTCATCGACGTCGAGATCTCCGCGGCGTCGCACCCGTTCTACACGGGCAAGCAGCGCATCATGGACTCGGCTGGCCGCGTGGAGCGGTTCAACCAGCGGTTCAAGAACTTCGGCGGCAAGTAAGCCGATCACACGAAGAGGGGCCTGCTCGAGCGGGCCCCTCTTCGTGTCTCTGTGAGGCGGTGTTGCCGCGACGCGCGTCAGCGGATCGGCCAGGACCCATCGATCGTCTCGCCCGGGGCGATGCGTCCGATGCGCACGAAGTATTCCCCGAGGCTCGCCGCCTGTGCCGCGGCCCACCCGACCTGCGCCGCGTGCAGTTCTGCGAGCGTCGTCGGAAGATCGCTCCCGAAGCGCTCGGCCTGCGCCAGCGCGACGCGCCCGGCGGCGATCGCATCCGCGGACGCGTCGTGCGCGTCTTCGAGCGTCACGCCATAGTGCGCCGCGACGATGTCGAGCGTGCGCTTGCCGCGGCGGTACCGATCGTGCTGCTTGTCGACGACGAGCGGGTCGACGACGGGAGAGGGGTTCGCGATCGGGGCGAGCCCGTGGCGGGCGGCCTCGTGTCGCAGCACCGACAGGTCGAAGGGCGCGTTGTAGGCGACGACCGGGATCCCCGTGTCGAAGAGCGTGCGGAGGGCGCCGATGATCTCGCCGACCACCTCGGCGGCCGCACGGCCCTCGGCGCGCGCCGTCTCGGTCGAGACGCCGTGCACCGCGGCCGCGGCCGCGGGGATTTCGATGCCGGGATCGGCGAGCCAGGAGTGCGACTCGATGACCTCGCCGGAGGCGTCGAGGACGCCTACGAATGCCGTCACAATGCGGTCGTTCGCGACGTCGATGCCGGTCGTCTCGAGGTCGAAGACGCCGACGCGCGTGAAGAGCACGCCGCCTGCCTCATCGGGGAACCGCGCCGTGATGTCGTCGAATGCCATGCGCAGCTCCTCGGGTGAGTCCATCATCAGGCGTCCGTCGATGTCGATCAGCGCCTCGTGCGGCGCGGCGGTGGGCCGGCGACGCGCCGCAGCCTGCTGGCGTGGGCGACGTGGCACCCACGAATCCTTCTCGCCCGGATGATCGAGATCCTCCACGGCGAAGAGCGGCGGGGGATCGGGCCACGACGTCTTCATACTCACTGACCGTATGGCCACCGAGCGCGGACGCGGGCGCGCCACGCCACGAACGCGCGCCCTCGGTCCCGCGAAGCGCCGCGCCTTAGACTCGAACCGTGCCCGCGGTGCCGTCCTACTACGCCGATCAGCTCGACCGGATCCCGGTCGCGCGTCGCGCGGTCGACGCGGGCGGCACGCAGACGGCGTACTGGACGTACGGATCCGACGACGCCGCTGTCACCATCCTCGCCGTGCACGGATTCCGCGGCGACCATCACGGCCTCGAGCCCGTCGTCGCGCACCTGCCCGGCGTGCGCTGGATCATGCCCGATTTGCCGGGATTCGGCGAGACGCCACCCATCGCGGGGCGCGCCCATGACATCGACGCGTATGCTGCGTGGCTCGCCGAGGTCGCCGCGCGCATCGCACCCGGAGCGATCGTACTGGGGCACTCCTTCGGTTCGATCGTCGCCGCCGCGGCCGTCGCGCGCGGCCTGGCCACGCCGAAGCTGATTCTCGTCAACCCGATCGGTGCGCCGGCGCTGGCTGGTCCGCGCGGGCTGCTCACGCGGCTGGCCGTGCTCTATTACCGGCTGGGCGCATGGCTGCCCGAGCGCCTCGGCACCTGGCTCCTGCGCACGCGGCTGATCGTTCGCGTCATGAGCGCCGCCATGGCGAAGACGCGCGACAAGGCCCTCCGGCGCTGGATCCACGACCAGCACGACCGGTTCTTCTCACTCTTCAGCGACCGCGAGACGTTGCGACAGGCCTTCGTCGCGAGCGTCAGTCATGACGTCCGCGCGTTCGCGGCGGAAATCCGGAGCCCGACGCTCCTCGTCGCGGCCGTGCAGGACGACATCACGCCGATCGAGGCGGAACGGACGCTCGTCACACTGTTCGAGCAGGCCGAGCTCGTCGAAATCGACGATGTCGGCCACCTGATCCACTACGAGCGGCCGAGTGAGGCCGCCGCGGCGATCAGCCGGTTCATCGAGCCTCGCGGCGGGCGAGCTCCATGAGACCTGACACGCGATAGGGGATCGAGTCGCTCATCACGAGCCGCGTCTCCGTGCGCTCGACGCCGTCGATCGACAGGATCCGCGCGTCGACGTCGAAGAGGTGCCGCGCGTCGCGACAGGCCACGAGTGCGATCAGATCCACCTGCCCGGACACGCCGTGCACCTGTACGACTTCGGGGACCCGGCGCAGCTCCTCGGTGATCTTCGGCAGCCGCGACTGCACGAGGCCGATCGAGATGAAGGCCTGCAGCGGGAAACCCAACGCCGCGGGCGAGATCGACCGCTCGAACGAGTGGAACACGCCGAACTCATCGAGTCGCGCCATGCGCGCCTGCACGGTGTTTCGCGAGAGCCCGAGCTTTTCGGCGAGTGCGACGACGGTCGCGCGGGGGTCGACGCTGAGCGCTGCGATCAGTTCGAGGTCAACGTGGTCGAGAGTGGCCATCACGGTGACAGTACCAGTGGAGGTGGCTCCGTCTGCACATTATGCTCAATTGTTACGCGAGCAAGTGCGCGCGATGGGTGATGATGGCGCGAATAGTTCTCAGCGTGGTGAACCGTGGTAGCCGATCACGCGGGCCCCGGCGGAGGTCAGCTCGATGATCTGCTGCGACCCGTTGCCGATGCGCTCGTCGGGGCGGGGAAGTTCTCCGTCGGTGATGTGGCGCAGGACCTGTCCGATGAGTCCGCCGTGCGCGACGGCGACGACCGGGTCGTCACCCGCGATGTCAGCGATCTCCTCGAGCGTCGCGAAGGCGCGCTCTCGCAGATCGTCGACCGTCTCCGCATCCGGCACGTCCCGGCCACCGGGGAACCGCTGCCAGAAATCGGCGACGAGGAGCCCCTCGGCCGCGCCGTAGTTGCGCTCGCGCAGACCGTCGCGGAGGTGAGGATCACCGAGACCGATCGTGCGGCCGATGATCTCGGCGGTCTCCTTCGCGCGGACCAGCGGGCTGGCGAACAGGTGAGTGTAATCGCCGCCACGCAGGGCCTCGCCGGCGGCGGCCGCCTGCGCGCGACCGGTGTCATTGAGAGGGATGTCGCTGTGCCCCTGCACGCGACCCGCGCGGTTCCAATCGGTCTCGCCGTGGCGTACGAGTGCGATAAGTGTCACACCTTCGATCCTAGGGTGTGTCTCATAATTGGAGCCGTCGCGAGCAAGGCCCTGGGTGCGTGCGTCGCAAGACGGAGGAGGGAGGCGATGCCTTTGCATCGTCGACCGACGACAACGCCGCGAGGCGCGTGCTCAGGGCCTGCGCAGTAGGCGAGCAATTGTGAGACGCGCCCTAGGCGAGGGCGTGAGCGAGCTTGGTCAGGACGTCGCTCGTGCCGCCGTCGACCTTGACGGCCGCCCGTGCGTCAGCCTTCGTCTCGCCGCGATTGACGATGACGACGGGGTGCCCGAGACGCCGCGCCCGCTCGACAAGTCGGATCCCGCTGTTGACGACGAGCGAGGATCCGGCGACGAGCAGCGCGTCGCTCGCGCGCACGAGCTGTTCCGCGTGGCGGAATCGCCCGACGGGGATGAACTCGCCGAAGAACACCACGTCGGGTTTGAGCACACCCCCGCAGACGGTGCAGTCCGGCACCACGAGGTCGACCACGGCGTCGGGGGCGACATCGCCGTCGGGGCCGAGCGGCACCGAATCCGGCGTCGCGATCCACGGGTTGTCACGCTCGAGACGGTGCGCGATATCGCGGCGGTCGAAGACCTGGCCACAATGCGTGCAGAAGATCCGGCGCATCGTGCCGTGCAGCTCGACGACGCGGGAGCTCCCCGCGCGCAGGTGGAGGCTGTCGACGTTCTGCGTCGCGATGCCGGTCACGACTCTCGCTCGCTCCATACGGGCGAGGGCGCGATGCCCGGCGTTCGGCTCGGACGCCGCGAACGCGCGCCAGCCGAGATGTGAGCCGATCCAGTACCGGTCTCGGGCGCGAGCATCGCCGAGATAGGTCTGTGCCGTCATCGGGATGCGCCTCGGCGCGCCGTCGCCGCGATAGTCGGGGATCCCGGAGTCGGTCGAGATGCCGGCGCCGGTCAGCACGGCGATGCGGCGCCCGGCCAGGACATCGACCGCCCGCGCAATGTCGTCAGCGGGAGAGTTCCGGATCGCCACACCGTCGATCCTACGATGGTGACGTGCACCTCGAGCGGATCCAGGACCCGGGTGACCCCCGCCTGGACGATTATCGGAATCTCACCGACGTCGCGTTGCGGCGTGTGCTCGAACCGGCGGGCGGGTTGTACATGGCCGAGTCGGCGAAGGTGCTCTCCCGCGCGATCGGCGCCGGTCACGCTCCGCGGTCGGTGCTGACGGCCGAGAAATGGCTCGATGACGTCGAACGCATCGTCGGCGGTGTGGATGTGCCCGTGTTCGTCGTGCCGGACGCGGTCGCGGAGTCGGTGACCGGCTACACGGTGCACCGCGGCATGCTCGCGGCCATGCACCGCCCGGTGCTGCCGGAGGTGTCCACCGTGCTGCGCGGCGCGCGCACTGCGCTCGTTCTCGACGGTCTCGTCGACCACACCAACGTCGGGGCCGCCTTCCGCAACGCGGCGGGTCTCGGTGCCGACGCCGTCCTGGTCACCCCGCGGTGCGCGGATCCGCTCTACCGCCGCTCGGTGCGGGTGTCGATGGGCACCGTCTTTCAAGTTCCGTGGACACGCCTGCCCGCGTGGCGCGAGACGGATGGACCGAGCGCGGGCGACCTGCTCCACGCGGAGGGCTTCCACATCGCGGCGATGGCGCTCACCGACGAGGCGGTGCCGCTCGACGAGTTCGCCGCGCAGCGCCCGCAGCGCGTGGCTTTCGTCATGGGCTCCGAGGGGCCTGGTCTCGAGACGCGAGCGCTCGCGGCCGCGGACACGACGGTCGTGATTCCGATGGCGGGCGGAGTGGACTCGCTCAACGTCGCCGCGGCCAGTGCCGTTGCGCTGTGGGCCCTGCGCGCCTAGCCGAAGTCGGGCCGCTTCGGCGTGACGCCGTCGCCCGACGACTGGTGGCGGAGCCTGCGCAGCACCCACGGCACGAGGTGCGTGCGCGCCCACACGAGGTCGTCGCGGCGGGCCGCGCGCCAGGGGCGCTCCGGCAACGGATCGGGCTGCATCGGCTGCAGCTCGTTCGGCACGTTCAGCGTGTGCAGCACCATGCGCGCGACCTCGTGGTGGCCGAGCGCGTTCAGGTGCAGGCGGTCGTCCGCCCAGAAGCGCGGATCCTGGATCTCGCACAGCGCCCAGAGATCCGCGACGAGGGCGTCGTACCGCTCGGCCACCGCCCGCATGTTCTCGTTGTAGATCGCGATCTTGCCGCGGAACGGACGGAACACGGGATTCCAGGCGACGTCGAAGCCGGTGAAGACAACGACCGCGGCGCCCGACGACGATAGGCGCGCGATGGTCGTCTCGAAGAGCTCCGCAATCTCGTCCGGATCCGAGCCGGGCCGGATCACGTCGTTCCCGCCCGCGCAGAGGGTGATGAGATCGGGCTTCAAGGCGAGAGCCGCGTCGAGCTGTTCGTCGTGGATCTGGCGGATGAGCTTGCCGCGCACGGCGAGGTTCGCGTAGGCGAAGTCGTCCACCTGCTCGCTGAGCACCTCGGCCACCCGATCCGCCCAGCCGCGGTGCCCGCCCGGCGCGCCCGGCTCGGGATCCCCGATGCCCTCCGTGAACGAGTCGCCGACCGCGACGAGCCGGCGCCAGGGGTGCGAGTCGTCGTTGGAAACGAACGGGGTGCGCGGGTCGTGCGCGGTCATGGAACCTCCTCAAAGTCACACGAAATCTAGTCGTTTCCCTCCATCGACGCCACCACCTGAGAGCACTCGGCGAACGAGCGTCGGACCTCGCCGCTATCGTGGACAATCGTGCTGAGCCCGTCCTTTCCGCAGCGAGCCCCCCGGGGGACGGCTGGTCGGCTGCGCGCATGGCAGCAGGAGGCACTCGAGGCGTTCTTCGAGTCGAACAAGCGCGACTTCCTTGTCGCGGCGACGCCCGGCGCCGGTAAGACGACCTTCGCGCTGACGGTCGCGCGAGAGCTCAAGCAGGCCGGTGAGATCGACCGGATCGTCGTCGTGTGCCCCACGGAGCACCTCAAGACGCAGTGGGCCGACGCGGCCGCTCGCGTGTCGATCCGCCTCGATCCGTCGTTCAGCAACGCGACGCCGCAGCTCGCCCGTCACTTCCACGGCGCGGCCGTTACGTACGCGCAGATCGCCGTGAAGCCGTGGGTGCATCGCCGGCTCGTTGCCGACGCGCGCACGCTGGTCATCCTCGACGAGGTTCACCACGGCGGCGACGCGCTCAGCTGGGGAGACGCGATCCGCGAGGCGTATCAGCCCGCCGCACGCCGACTGCTGCTGAGCGGGACGCCGTTCCGCAGCGACGACGCGCCGATCCCATTCGTCGAATACGCGCCCGACGAGAAGGGCCTGCGTACCTCTGTCACCGACTACGACTACGGATACGCGCGCGCTCTCGCAGACGGCGTCGTGCGCCCTGTCCTGTTTCACGTGTACTCGGGGCACATGACGTGGCGCACCCGGATGGGCGACGAGGTCGAGGCGCATCTGGGTCAGGACAACACGAAGGATGTCACGAGCCAGGCCTGGCGCACGGCGCTCGATCCTGAGGGCGAGTGGATGCCCGCCGTCCTCGCGAGCGCCGACCGGCGCCTCACGGAGATCCGCCACCACGTGCCCGACGCGGGCGGTCTCGTCATCGCGACGGATCAGTCCACGGCACGCGCGTACGCCGAGCTACTGCGCACGATCACGGGCCAGCGGCCGACGCTCGTGCTCAGCGACGAAGTCGAAGCCTCGCGACGCATCGAGCAGTTCGCGCAGAACACGTCGCGATGGATGGTCGCGGTGCGGATGGTCTCCGAGGGCGTCGATGTGCCGCGACTCGCCGTCGGCGTCTACGCGACCAGCTCGTCGACGCCGCTGTTCTTCGCGCAGGCGATCGGTCGATTCGTGCGCGCTCGCCGCAAGGGCGAGGCGGCGAGCGTGTTCCTGCCCCAGGTTCCCGTGCTCATGGCGCTCGCGCACGAGCTCGAGAAGCAGCGTGACCACGTGCTCGACCGTGGCGAGAAGGACGAGGATGGGCTGGACGACAGCCTGCTCGAAGCGGCTGAGCGTGAGGAGTCGGCGAGCGATGAGCTCCTCGAGCAGGCGTTCTCGTTCGCACCGCTCGGCTCCGTCGCGCATTTCGACTCCGTCGTCTTCGAAGGGCAGCAGTTCGGGCAGCTCGCGGTGCCGGGGAGCGACGAGGAACAGGAGTTCATCGGGCTGCCGGGACTGCTCGAGCCGGAGCACGTGCACGAACTGCTGATGCAGCGGCAGACGCGGCAGACGCGGCACCGCACAGCGCGCGAGACCCGGGAACGCGAAGCGGGCGTCGCCAGCGATCTTCCCGAGCCGCTGCACCGCACGCTCAAGGAGCAGCGACAGCTCCTCAACAGCCTCGTCGGCGTCTACGCACACCAGACGGGGGATCCGCACGGCCAGGTACACGCCTGGCTGCGCCGGATCTGCGGGGGACCGGCGGTCGCGCAGGCCACGGTCGCGCAGCTGCAAGCGCGCATCGACCTGCTGCGGCGACGGGTGCGCAGTTGACGCGCGGTGCGTCGCCTACTCGTTTCGGTGCTCCGTAATGCTCTGAGCGCGGTCAGCGGTGCGGGCTACGTTCGTGGGGATCCGTTCGGATGATCGATCAGAGGAGCCCCGCGTGGAGCACGTGCAGCCCGACCCGGCACAGGCCTCGCCGGCCGAACGTCGCCGCTGGGCACGCTACCTTGCCGACGAACGCGCGGAGGCTGCCGTGTACCGACGTCTCGCGCGGCGGCGAGCGGGCGACGAGCGGGAGATCCTCGTGCAGCTCGCCGACGCGGAGCGTCGCCACGAGCAGCATTGGCTGCGGCTGCTCGGCGGGGAGCCGGCGCGGATGCCGCGCGCCAGCGTCCGCACGCGCGTCACCGCGTGGCTCGCGACGCGCTTCGGATCGATCTTCACCCTCGCGCTTGCTCAGCGCGCCGAGGCGCGGTCGCCGTACGAATCGGATCCGTTCGCGACGCCCGCGATGAGCGCGGACGAGAAGGTTCACCACGAGGTCGTGCGCGGTCTCGCCGCTCGGAGCCGGAGGCGCCTGTCCGGGACCTTCCGCGCAGCCGTTTTCGGAGCCAACGACGGTCTGGTCAGCAACCTCGCGCTCGTGATGGGCATCGGCGCGACGGGTGTGTCCGGCTCGTTCGTGATGTTCAGCGGCATCGCAGGCCTGCTCGCCGGCGCGCTGTCGATGGGGGCAGGCGAGTTCGTTTCGGTGAGATCGCAACGTGAGCTGCTCGACGCGACGGAGCCGAACGACTTCGCGCACGCCGGCCTGCCGGATCTCGACATCGACGAGAACGAGCTCGCGCTTGTCTATCGCACGCGCGGCATGCGCGAGGACGAGGCGATCGCGCGGGCGCGCAAGCTCGTCGGCGACGCCCATCAGGGGCGCATGCCGGCGCCGACCGCGGCGCAGGATGACCACGAGGTCATTGGCGGTGCATGGCGCGCAGCCGCGTCGAGCTTCTGCTTCTTCGCGGGGGGCGCGATCATCCCCGTCCTGCCATGGATCTTCGGTCTCAGCGGGCTCATCGCGGTCGTGCTCGCGCTCGCGCTCGTCGGCATCGCGCTGCTCGTGACCGGCGCCACGGTGGGTCTCCTGTCGGGGTCGGCTCCGCTCCCGCGGGCGCTGCGACAGCTGGCGATCGGCTTCGGCGCGGCGGCCGTGACGTACCTGCTCGGACTGCTGTTCGGGGTCTCCGTGGCGTGACGCGCCCGAGCGGCGAGGTTGATTCGCGGGGGAGCGGTCACGGTGGTAATGTTTTCTCTTGGTTCGGAAATCGAGCGGTCTCGCTCAGGCACCGGACCGACACCCAATGCGCGGGTGGCGGAAATGGTAGACGCGCTAGCTTGAGGTGCTAGTGCCCGTATTAGGGCGTGGGGGTTCAAGTCCCCCCTCGCGCACAGAAGGAAAATGGTCTCTGACCAGGAGTTTTCAACTCTTGGCTGGGGCCATTTTCTCGTCGTGTGCTCAGTTATGTGGTCTATAGCCCATAACCGCTAGGTGAGCTGTGCCCAGACGGCATCAGCCCAGAGTAGGTGCCCCTTCTCATTCGGATGGAAGCGGTCGTGAGCGAAAGTGCGCAGGTATTCGCGAAGCGGTAGCGTGGTGGTTGGCGAGTGGATGTCCGCGACGGCGTGACTATGGCGTTCCGCGGCCTGGCGGATCACCTGGTTCGCCCTCCGCACGCGATTCTCGTGAGGCCAGTGTCTGAAGTTCGCCACGAGGCCCAGGACCGAACCGGTGGGAAGCGCCGTCGCGATCGACTCCATGTCACGCTCGAAGTCGGCGGGGCGGAACACCGCCTTCCAAGCCACGTCGTTTCCGCCGATCACGCACGTGACGAAATCGGGTGCGGGAATCTCTGTGAGTTTCGGGACCTGGTTGTCGAGCACGTCCCTCGCCATCGCTCCACTGATCGAGAAATTCATCACGCGGAGCGTCTTGCCTGTGCTCTCCGTGAGTCGTCTCGCGACCACGCCGACGTACCCGTGCTCCGGATCATCGACACCGACGCCGACTCCGGCCGAGTCGCCGAGCGCGACGTACGTCAAAGCGCCCTCCTGTGGCTGTGCCCAGTATTCCCTGTGGCCGTGAGCCTGCGCTCTGCTTCTTCTGGTGGCGGTGCCCATGCTCGAAAAATACCCCGCGGGGGTATTGCAAGCAAGGCGGACGCCGACGCCGCGCTCCGCGCGGCCACCCCGACTGGCCTCAGTGGACCGAATCGGTGTCGCGTACGCCCTGGAGGTCGCTCAGGAGCTCCGCGATCCGATCGTCCATCTCGACCTGGGTGAGTACGACGCACACCGTCCCGTCAGGGTCGACGAAGAAGTCGGTTCCGTAGCCGCCGGACCAGCCGAACCGTCCGCGATATGCGCCGTCGGTCACGACCGAGACACCGTAGCCCCAGCCGATGTTGTTCCAGAATCCGTCGTAGAAGCTGTCGGGCGTCTTCAGCGCGGGGTCGATGTGGTCGGTCGCGATCGCGGTGACGGACTCGCGACGGAGTAGTCCGCCGTCGACCAGCCCTCGCGCGAACGCGTGATAATCGGCGAGCGTCGATACCAGTTCGGCGTGATTCTCGTCGCACGGCGCCGGTCCCGTGTAGTAACCGGCGCCCGCCTCCTCGACCTGCTCGAAGGCATCGTCCGTGCGCCGGAACGCTGGAACGAGCCGATGCGCCTCGGCATCCGGAACGCGGAACCCGGTGTCCGGCATGCCGACGACGTCGAAGACCTCGCGCCGGAGGACATCGGCGGTGGGCAGCCCGGCGACGCGACCGAGCAGAATCCCGAGGATCCCGAACGAGAGGTGGTATCGCCATCCTTCCCCGGGGTGATGCGCGAGCGGCAGTTCCGTGAGGGCGTGCAGCCAGTCCTCGGCACCGCGGTTGGCGGGAGCGCTCGAGGGCATGAGCAGCGCGTCGTCCATCGCCGTCTGAAGCGGCGACGGGGTCGGGATGATCCCGTAGCCGGCGGTGTTCGTGAGGAGGTGGCGCAGGGTGATCGGTCGGCGTGCGGCGACGGTGTCGTCGAGCGCGGCGGCCGGATGCGCGAGCACACGCCGGTCGGCCAGTTCCGGCAGCCAGCGCTCGATCGGCTCGTCGAGCGACAGCGCACCCCGTTCGACGAGGCGCAGCGCGGCGACGGTCGCGATGGGCTTCGTCATCGATTGGATCCGGAAGATGGCGTCCGTGCGAATCGGCGGTCCGCCGGGAGCAGCGGATCCGACCGCGATCGGCGCGAGGTCGCGCCCGAGCGAGGCGACCGCGCCGGGAATCGAGCCCTGCTCGACGTGGCGTGCAAGGATCCGCTTCAGCCTGTTCGTCACGCGCACAGTGTACGGAGGGACCGAGCGAGCGTCGAGAGGGGCCGTGCTGGCGGATCGGTGTGAGGGTCAGCTCGGTTCGAGCCGCACAGCGCCGTCGAGGCGGATCGTCTCGCCGTTGAGCATCGGGTTCTGGGCGATGTGCTCCACCAGCGCCGCATACTCCGTCGGCATGCCGAGCCGCGAGGGGTGCGGGGTCTTGCTGCCGAGCGATTCCTGCACCTCCGCGGGCAGGCTCGCCATCATCGGCGTCTCGAACAGGCCTGGCGCGATCGTCACGACGCGGATGAGGTGTCGGGCGAGTTCGCGCGCAGCGGGAAGGGTGAAGCCGACGACGCCGCCCTTCGACGCTCCGTAGGCGATCTGGCCGATCTGCCCTTCGAATGCGGCGATGGACGCGGTGTTGACGATGACTCCGCGCTCGCCGTCGATCGGATCCGTCTGTGCGATCGCCTCGGCGGCCTGCGCGGCGAGGTTGACGGTTCCGCCGAGGTTGACGGTCACGGTGCGCATGAACGACTCCAGCGGGAGGGGGCCGTCGCGACCGAGGAGTTTGCCCGGAGTTGCGACTCCTGCGCAGTTCACGACGATCCGCAGCGAGCCGCCCGCAGACGCCGCGTCGACCGCCGCGCGGACATCCGCGACGTCGGTGACATCGCCGGGAACGAACCGCGCTCCGCCCCCGATCTCGTTCGCGACCTCCGCGCCCGCGGAGCCAGGCAGGTCGAGGAGGAACACGCGCGCTCCGCCAGCGACGAGCCGTTCGGCGGTCGCTCTGCCGAGCCCCGAGGCACCCCCGGAGATGAGGGCGTGAGAACCAGCGATGCGCATGAGCAGTTCCTTTCGTCGTGCACGGTTCGTGCCATTCTGCCGACTCCCCACGCGTTCCGCACCATGTATCTGCATGTCGCGTGTGACTGAGCAATGTGGGGAGGAACGCGCGAGGTGGTTGCTCGAAGTGCACGGCCGGCGTACCGTGAAGACAGGCCACACCACGGCCGGACGACGCGCTCACGAGGCGCGGGAACGAGGAGGTTCCGCCATGTCGATCGATGTGTCCGCACGCGCCGCAGAACATTCCGCCGGGCTCGACGAGCCGCTCGCGATTCTCGACCCCAGCGGCGCACGTCACGCCAACGCCGTCCTCGACGGCCAGCTCTCCGACGTCGATGAGACGGCGCTGACGGATCTCTACGTCGATATGGCGCTCGCGCGTCGCGTCGACCAGGAGGCCTTCGCCCTCACACGCCAAGGCGAGCTGGTCCTGTGGCCGCCGTCCCTCGGCCAGGAGGCGGCGCAGGTGGGATCCGGGCGTGCCCTGCGCGAGACGGACTTCGTCTTCGGCTCCTACCGCGAGCACGCGCTCGCCGTGCTGCGCGGGGTCACGTTCCGAGAGCTGCTCGCCGTGTGGCAGGGAACGACACAGTCCGGTTGGGATCCGCAGGCGTATCGCATGGCGACCCCGCAGATCATCATCGGTGCGCAGACGCTCCATGCCACCGGATATGCGATGGGCCTGCGTATGGACGGCGCCGACGACGTCGCCATCGCCTACCTGGGCGACGGCGCGATGAGTGAGGGAGACGTCAACGAGGCGATGGTGTTCGCGAGCACGTTCCGCGTGCCCGCCGTGTTCTTCTGCCAGAACAACCACTACGCGATCTCCGAGCCGGTGCGGCTGCAGTCCGCATCGCCGCTCGCCGCGCGCGCGACGGGGTTCGGGATCCCGGCCCTGCGCGTCGACGGCAACGACGTCCTCGCCGTGCTCGCAGCCACGCGCATCGCCTTGCAGCGCGCGCGCCGCGGCGGGGGACCGACCTTCATCGAGGCGGTCACCTACCGTATCGGCCCGCACACCACGACCGACGACCCCACCCGGTACCGCGACGACGAAGAGGTCGCGCAGTGGCGCGGCAAGGATCCGATCGACCGCCTCGAACGGCACCTCGCGCAGAACGGGGCGCGGGTCGATCAGATCCGTGAAGAGGCGCAGGTGCGGTGCGACCAGGCCGCTCGGGACCTGCGCACCGCCGTGACGACCGGCGAGATGCCGCGTGCCGAGACGATCTTCGACCACGTGTACACGACGCCGACCGTGCGGATCTCCGAGCAGCGGGCGCAGCACCTGGCGTTCGAGGCGAGCATCGAGGGGGAGTCATGACCGAGACGCTCCCACTCGGCAAAGCGATCGGACGGGCCCTCGGCGACGCGCTCGCCGAGGACGAGAAGGTCGTGCTGCTCGGCGAGGACATCGGGAAGCTGGGCGGCGTCTTCCGGGTCACGGACGGCCTGCAGCAGCAGTTCGGCGAGGCGCGCGTCATCGACTCGCCGCTCGCGGAATCGGCGATCGTCGGCACGGCCATCGGCATGGCGTACCGCGGATACCGACCCATCGTCGAGATCCAGTTCGACGGCTTCATGTTCCCCGCGTTCGACCAGATCGTCACCCAGCTCGCGCGGCTGCACTATCGCACGGCGGGCCGGGTCCGCATGCCTGTCACCGTGCGGATCCCGTACGGCGGCCACATCGGATCGGTCGAGCATCACGCGGAATCTCCCGAGTCCTACTTCGCTCACACGCCCGGCCTGCGCGTCGTGACGTGCTCCAGCCCGCAGGAGGCGTACTCGACGATGCGCGCCGCGATCGCGAGCGACGATCCGGTGATCGTGTTCGAACCGAAGGCGAAGTACTGGGGCAAGGGCGACGTCGATACTTCGGTCGTGCGCGATCTCGATACGGCGACCGTCCTGACCCGAGGCCGGGACGTGACGGTCGCCTGCTACGGACCGACGGTTCAGACCGCGCTCGATGCGGCGGTCGCCGCGAGCGACGAGGGGATCGAGCTCGAGGTGATCGACCTGCGCTCGATCTCGCCGGTGGACATCGACACGGTCGTCGACAGCGTGAGGCGCACGGGGCGGCTCGTCGTCGCCCACGAGGCACCGGCGGAAGCCTCGGTGTCGAGCGAGGTCGTCGCGAACGTCGTCGAGCGCGCTTTCGACGCGCTGAACGCCCCGCCCGAGCGCGTCACCGGATACGACACGCCCTACCCGCCATCCGCACTGGAGGGTCATTACCTCCCGAGCCTGGACCGGATCCTCGACGCCGTCGACCACGTGCTGGGTCGTCGTTCTTCCCGGTCCGAGCTCGCGCTCACGGGGGGTGCACGATGACGACGTTCCGACTGCCGGATCTCGGCGAGGGACTGACCGAGAGCACGATCGTGGAGTGGCAGGTCGCGGAGGGCGACACCGTCGCGTGGGGCGACGTGCTCGCGCAGGTCGAGACCGCGAAGGCGGTCGTGGAGCTGCCGAGCCCGCACGACGGACGCGTCCGGAAACTGCACGTCGAGGCGGGCGACACGGTTGATGTCGGCGCGCCGATCATCGATTTCGATCTCGGCCCGGGCGACGAGGATCCTTCCCCGGATGCCGATGCCGATGCCGATGCCGATGACGAGGCGCCGGCGGAGGCGTCCGCGCCCGCAGGATCGAGCGCAGACGACGCCGTGGCGGACACGGACGAACAGGACGCCCAGGACGCGGCGGAGGGCGCGGACGGCCGTGTGAGCGTCCTTGTCGGATCCGTGAAGCTCGGCGGCCGCGAGCGCCCGGCTCGCAGCCCGCGCACGTTCGCACAGCAGCCCTTCGTGCGCGACGACCGCGGCGGATCCCCCCGGGCCTCCCGTCGCGAGCCGGTCTCGGGACTCCGGCGGCGCACCGCGGAGGCCATGGTCGCGTCGGCGTTCACCGCGCCACACGCGTCGTGCTTCCTACAGGTCGACGTCACCGAGACGACGCAGATCGTCTCCGATCTGAAGGGCGGCGACTCCGCTCCGTCCTTCCTCGCGATGACCTGCCGCGCGATCGTGAGCGCCGCGGGACGCTCGCCGGGCGTCAATGCGACCTACCACTCGGAGCCGAGCGAGATCGAGTATCACGAGGCCGTCAACCTCGGCATCGCAGTCGCGACGGATCGCGGACTCGTCGTCGCGAGCGTCGACGACGCCGACCGTCTCGACGCGACCGAGCTCACGGCCGCCATCGCGCAGCGCGCGGCCGCTGCGCGCGACGGCAGCATCGGCCCCGAGGCGCTCACGGGTTCGACGCTGACGGTGTCGAACGTCGGCGTGTTCGGCGTCGACGGCGGCACGCCGATCCTCAATCCCGGTCAGTCAGCGATCATCGCCGTCGGAGCCGTGCGTCACATCCCGTGGGAGCACGACGGACAGATCGCGCTGCGCGACGTGTGCACGCTGACCGTGTCTTTCGATCATCGCGTCATCGATGGGCGCGAGGCGAGCCGATTCCTCGCCGACGTCGGCGGGATGCTGGCCCGGCCCGGACTCGCGTTGGCGAGGGGATGAGGCGATGGACGTTCTGACGAGCGCGGTCGACGCGACGAGCGAGGACGGCGAGCGTCGCGCCGCCGCGATGCGCACGCTCGTCGATGACCTGCGGGAACGCCTCGCGGCGGCCGCGAGCGGCGGATCCGAACGCGCGCGTGAACGGCACCTCGCCCGCGGCAAGCTGCTGCCTCGCGACCGCATCGACCGGCTGCTCGACGTCGGCAGCCCGTTCCTCGAGATCTCGCCCCTTGCCGCGACCGGGTGCTACGACGACGAGGCGCCGGCGGCGGGTGTCATCGCGGGAATCGGGAGCGTCTCGGGCCGGCGGTGCATGATCGTCGCGAACGACGCGACGGTGAAGGGCGGCACCTATTATCCCCTCACGGTCAAGAAGCACCTCCGGGCGCAGGCGATCGCGAACGAGAACCGCCTGCCGTGCGTGTACCTCGTCGATTCGGGCGGCGCCTATCTGCCACTCCAGGACGAGGTCTTCCCCGACCGCGAACATTTCGGCCGGATCTTCTACAACCAGGCGAGGATGAGCGCGGCCGGGATCGCGCAGATCGCGTGCGTGATGGGATCCTCGACGGCCGGCGGCGCGTACGTGCCCGCGATGAGCGACGAGACGGTGATCGTTGCCGAACAGGGGACGATCTTCCTGGGCGGACCGCCGCTCGTGAAGGCCGCCACGGGGGAGGAGGTCACCGCGGAAGAGCTCGGCGGCGGCGAACTCCACACGACCGTGTCCGGTGTCGCCGACCACCTCGCCGACGACGACGAGCACGCCCTGCGCATCGTCCGCGACATCGTCGCGACGCTTCCGCCCGATCCGGATGCACCATGGCCGGTCGCCGAACCGCGCGAGCCCGCGGTGGACCCGGCCGCGCTGTATGCGGCGGTTCCCGCTGACCTGCATACGCCCTACGAGGTGCGCGAAGTGATCGCCCGGCTCGTCGACGGCAGTGAGTTCACTGAGTTCAAGGCCGGGTTCGGCACGACCCTCGTGACGGGGTTCGCGTCGATCTTCGGCCACCCCGTCGGCATCGTCGCGAACAGCGGTGTGCTCTTCAGCGAGAGCGCGCAGAAGGGGGCGCACTTCATCGAGCTGTGCGATCAGCGCGGCATTCCGCTCGTGTTCCTGCAGAACATCACCGGATTCATGGTGGGGGCCGAGTATGAGCGCGGCGGCATCGCGAAGCACGGCGCGAAAATGGTCACCGCCGTCTCCTGTGCGCGCGTGCCGAAGCTCACGGTCGTCATCGGCGGATCCTTCGGGGCCGGCACCTACTCGATGTGCGGTCGCGCATACGATCCGCGGTTCCTCTGGCTCTGGCCGAACGCGCGCGTCTCGGTGATGGGAGGCCCGCAGGCCGCGAGCGTGCTCTCGACCGTGCGGCGCGAGCAGATCGAGCAGTCCGGCGGCGCGTGGAGCGCCGAAGACCAGGACGCGTTCGAGGCACCCATCCGCGACCAGTACGAGCGACAGGGGTCGCCGTACTACTCGACCGCGCGCCTCTGGGACGACGGCGTGATCGACCCCGCCGACACACGCCGCGTGCTCGGGCTGGCCCTTGACGTCGCGGGCCAGTCTCCGTTGCCCGACGTCCGCTACGGCGTCTTCCGGATGTGATGGCCGTGTTCGACAGCGTCCTCATCGCCAACCGCGGCGAGATCGCCGTGCGCGTGATCCGCACTCTCGATCGCCTCGGCATCCGCTCGATCGCCGTGTACTCGGACGCCGACGCGGACGCGATGCATGTGCGGGCCGCCTCGGCGGCGATCCGCATCGGGCCGGCCGACGCGCGCCGCTCGTACCTCGACGTCGAGGCCGTCGTGCGGGCCGCGCGTGACGCCGGTGCCCAGGCGATTCACCCGGGATACGGGTTCCTCGCGGAGAGCGCGGCGCTCGCTCGTGCGTGTCGGTCGGCTGGCATCGCGTTCATCGGTCCACCGCCGGAGGCGATCGAGACGATGGGCGACAAGGTCCGCGCGCGGGCCGCGGTGGAGAAGCGCGGCGTGGCGACGGTGCCCGGCGTCGCGGGGCCGGCGCTCGACGACGCGACGCTCGTGGCGGGCGCGGAACGGGTCGGATTCCCCGTCCTGGTCAAGCCGGCGCTCGGCGGAGGCGGGAAGGGGATGCACCGGGTCGACGATCCTGCGGGCCTTCCCGGTGCGCTTGCCCAGGCGCGCCGCGAGTCCACCGCTGCCTTTGGTGACGACACGCTCTTCCTGGAGAGATTCGTCACGAATCCACGCCATATCGAGGTGCAGATTCTCGCCGATGAGCACGGCAACGTCATCCACCTCGGCGAGCGGGAGTGCTCGCTGCAGCGCCGGCACCAGAAGGTGGTGGAGGAGGCGCCGAGCCCCCTGCTGACGGAGGAGCAGCGCGAACGGATCGGTCAGGCCGCCTGCGAGACGGCGCGCGCGGTCGGGTACGTCGGCGCGGGCACCGTCGAGTTCATCGTGTCCGGCGACCACCCCGACGAACCGTTCTTCATGGAGATGAACACGCGGCTGCAGGTCGAGCACCCCGTCACGGAGGCCGTCGTGGGCATCGATCTCGTCGAGCAGCAGCTGCGCGTCGCCGCAGGGGAGCAGCTCGATCGCGCCCAAGAGGACGTGCGGATCACCGGACACGCGATCGAGGCGCGAATCTACGCGGAGGATCCGGCCGCGGGCTTCGCGCCGACCGGCGGTGAGGCGCTGCTCGTCGAATGGCCCGAGGGGGACGGCGTGCGCGTGGACGCAGGAATAGCCTCCGGCGACGTCGTGTCGACCCATTACGACCCGATGCTCGCGAAGGTGATCGCGCATGCGGCGACGCGCGGCGCTGCGCTCGAGCGCCTGGATGCCGCCCTGGCCGACACGCGCGTGCTCGGGGTGATGACCAACGTCGCCTTCCTGCGCGCGCTCGTCGCGGATCCGGAGGTGCGCGCTGGGCGGCTGGACACCGGTCTCATCGACCGGCACGGCGAGCGTCTTGCGCGTATCGACGTTCCCGATGATGTGTTCGCGCAGGCGGGTCGTGCGCTGATCGAGCGCGGCGCGCGCGGCGTCCGGGCCTGGGACCCGGATGGGTGGCGGATCGGCGGTGCCGTGGGGTCGAGCGTCCGGCTGCGCGACGGCGCGGCCATCGCCACCGTCACGATGCTGCCCGCCAGCGCTGCCGCAAGCTCTGTCGCTGTGCGCGTGGCGCGTGAGCGAGGGACGTCGCAGAGTCGGCTGCTCGCCGACCCGGTCGCGGTCGCCTTCGCGCCCGGCGGGGTCTGGCTGTCGACCGCGGACGGCACCTGGTTTGTCGAGGAAGCGCGGAATGCGCGCCGCGGCCGCGCGGGGCAGGACCCTGCGCTCGCGTCGCCCATGCCGGGGACGGTCGTCGCGGTGCACGCGGCGGACGGTGGCGAGGTGGCCGCCGGCGACGCGCTCGTGAGTATCGAGGCGATGAAGATGGAGCATGTGCTGCGCGCCCCCGTCGCGGGAGTCGCGAGCATCGATGTGCGCGTCGGCGACCGAGTGTCGCGCGGCCAGGACGTCGCAGCGGTGCGGGAGAGCGAGGAATCGTGACGGAGAAGCGCATCACCCAGCGCGGGCTGTGGTTCGAGGAGTTCGAGGTCGGCGTCCTCTACGAACACCGCCCCGGGCGCACAGTGACCGAGGCCGACGACGTGCTGTTCACCACGATGACGATGAACACTCAGGCGCTGCATCTCGACGCGCACTGGTCCGAACAGACGGAGTTCGGCGAGCGGCTCGTGAATTCGATGTTCACGCTCGCGACGATCGTCGGCATGTCGACGAGTCAGCTCACGAACGGCACGATCGTGGCGAATCTCGGCCTATCGGAGGTGAGCTTCCCCGCGCCGATGCGGCACGGGGACACGCTCTACGGAGAGAGCCGGGTCGTCGACACGCGCCGGTCATCGTCGCGGCCGGGACAGGGGATCGTGACCCTCGAGCACACCGGGCGCAACCAGCATGGCGAGGTCGTCGCGCGTGCCGTCCGCGCCGTCCTGATGCAGGGGAGGCCCGCATGAGCTTCGACATGGGGCCGGCGCTGCTGTTCTGTCCCGGCGACCGCCCCGAGCGTTTCGAGAAGGCCGCCGCGCGCGCCGACGCCGTCATCCTCGATCTCGAGGACGGCGTCGCCCCCGACGCCAAGGCCGCCGCGCGCGACGCGATCGCGCAGTCGCGACTGGATCCGTCTCGCACCATCGTGCGCGTGAACGGGCTGGGGGATCGAGACGCGGATCTGGCGGCGGTCGCGCGTTCGCCGTACCGGACCGTGATGGTGCCGAAAGCCGAATCCGCAGCCGACGTCGCGGGTCTCGGCGACCTCGAGGTCGTCGCCCTCTGCGAAACCGCGCGTGGCGTCGTCGGATCCGAGCAGATCGCCGCGGATCCGCGGGTCGTCGCGCTGATGTGGGGTGCGGAGGACCTCGTCGCCTCGCTCGGCGGCACCTCCAGCCGTGATACCTCCGGTGCATACCGGTCGGTCGCGATGCACTCGCGCTCGCGGGTCCTGCTGGCTGCCGCCGCTCACGGCAAGGTCGCGATCGACGCGATCCGTACCGACATCGCCGACCTCGCCGGCTGCCTGGCGGAGGCGACGGACGCCGCCGCGAGCGGGTTCGGCGCGAAGGCCGCGATCCACCCCGCGCACGTGCCGCCGATCCGCGAGGCCTTCCGACCGACCGACGAGAGCGTGGACTGGGCCGCCCGGGTCCTCGCGGCGGCGACCGGCCGCGGCGGTGTGTTCCGCTTCGAGGGCGCGATGGTCGATGAGCCCGTTCTCATGCACGCGCGCCGGATCCTCGCGCGCACCCGCCACGGGGCCAAGGGCCCCTAAGAAGTGAAGGAGCACCCATGTCCATCACCGTTCCCGCCCCGGCCGTCGTCGAGGGCACCGAGATGCTGGATCCGGATCTGCAGGAGCTCGCGCGTCGCGTGCGTGAATTCGCTGACGACGTTGTCGCGCCCGCCGCATACGAGTACGACACGGAGCGCCGTCTGCCGATCGAGATCATCCGTCAGATGGGGGAGATGGGGCTGTTCGGTCTGCCGCTTCCGCAGCGATACGACGGGCAAGGCAAGAGCTACCTGCACCTCTGCGTCGCGGTCGAGCAGCTCGCGCGGGTCGACCAGTCGATCGCCGTGACGCTCGAGGCGGGCCTCGGGCTCGGCGCGATGCCCGTGTACCGCTTCGGCACGGACGAGCAGAAGGACACCTACCTGCCGTCGTTGGCACGCGGTGAGAACCTGGCAGCGTTCGGTCTCACGGAGGCCGAGGCCGGGTCTGATGCGGGCGGTACCCAGACCACCGCCATCCTCGAGGACGGGTGGTGGACGATCAACGGAACGAAGCAGTTCATCACGAACTCGGGGACGCCGATCACGAACATGGTCACGGTGACGGCGGTCACGGGCGAGCGCGTCGGACGCGATGGATCCGTGGGGCCCGAACTGTCGACGATCATCGTGCCGGTTCCGATCGAGGGGTTCACGGCTCTTCCCGCCTACGACAAGGTCGGCTGGCACACCTCCGACACCCATCCGCTCGTCTTCGACGGAGTCTGCGTGCCGGAGGAGAACCTGCTCGGGGAGCGCGGCCGCGGCTTCGCGAACTTCCTCAGCGTCCTGGACGAGGGGCGTGTCGCGTTTGCCGCCCTGTGCGTCGGCGCCGCACAGGGCTGCCTGGAGGAAGCGGTCGACTACGCGAAGCGGCGCCGCGTCTTCGGCAAGGCCATCGGCGACAACCAGCACATCGCGTTCACGCTCGCCCGCATGCAGTCGCGCGTCGCGGCCGCGCGCGCGGTAATGCACGATGCCGCGCACCGCATCGACGTGGGGATGCCGTTCACGAAGGAGGCGTCCCTGGCGAAGCTCATCGCCTCGGAGGCGGCGGTCGCGAACGCGAACGACGCGACGCAGATCTGGGGTGGCTACGGCTTCCTCAACGTCAATCCCGTGGCCAGGCACTACCGGGACGCTCGGATCCTCACGCTGGGCGAGGGATCGACCGAGGTGCAACTCGGCATCATCGCACGCAGCCTCGGCTTCGACAAGGCGTTCGGGTAGGCCACAACGCGAGACACGACCTTGTGGGCGGTTCGGGTCGCGGGCAGGATGAGTCCGGAGCGCCGAGAGCGCGGCGTTCCGGACGGGACCGGAGAGCGATGAGCACTGACATTGCGAAGAAGCTGCAGATCAAGCCCGATTCCACGACGTGGAAGTGGCCGCCCGAGCACCCGGAGCCGATAGCCGAGGACGTCACGTTCGCGGAGGACCTCGGATCCGCGGACGTCGCCGTCGCGTTCGTCGACACCTCGGCCCAGGTCGACGAGGTGATGACGGCGCATCGCGGCGCGCTCGCCGCGACGCGGGTCGTCTGGTTCGTCTACGCCAAGGGCGGCGCCTCCAGCGTCAATCGCGACACACTCTGGAAACAGGTCGCCGCGTACGGGTGGAAGGCCGTGGCGAACGTGTCGTACAGCGACGCGCTGTCGGCAGTCCGCGTGCGCCCACTGAAGCCGGGGGAACCAACCGCCGCCTGATTGCGGCCGCGATCGATCGCGCCGTCGAGGGTGCGTACTCACACAACCGTATGTAGTATGTCTGCTACATATTGTTGTGACTATCTAGCGAGGTGAATAGTGAGTACTGCACCGTCAACGCCGCACGGCGCGCCGATCATCTCGGTGTCCGACTTGCGGATGCGTTACGGCGACAAGGTCGTGCTCGACGGCGTCGATCTCGAGATCCGGCGCGACGAGATCGTCGCGATGCTCGGCCCGAACGGTGCCGGCAAGAGCACGACGATCGAGATCCTCGAGGGCTTCCGGAGGCCCACCGCCGGCACCGTCTCCGTGTTGGGCGCAGATCCCGCGCACGGCGACGATGGGTGGCGTTCGCAGATCGGCATCGTGTTGCAGTCGTCGAGCGACCACGGCAAGTGGCGGCCGCGCCAGTTGTTGCGCCACATGTCGAACTACTACCGGCCGTACGTCGACCCCTGGCCTGTGGACGACCTCCTCGATGTCGTCGGTCTGACCGAGCAGGCGAACCAGAAGCTGCAGTCCCTCTCGGGCGGCCAGCGTCGGCGCCTGGACGTGGCGCTCGCCGTCATCGGTCGGCCGTCCCTGCTCTTCCTCGACGAGCCGACGACCGGCTTCGACCCGCGAGCCCGTCGTGACTTTCACGATCTCGTGCATCGCCTGAGCGATATCGATGGCGTGACGATCATGCTCACGACCCACGATCTCGCCGAGGCGGAGGCTCTCGCGAGCCGCATCGTGATTCTCGCGGGCGGCCGCATCATCGCCGACGGCTCGCCGCTCGAGCTGACCAGCTCGGCCTCGCGCACGGCCGAGATCAGCTGGATCTCCGGAGGACAGCGGCACCTGCACGCCGCGGAGGGCTCGACGCAGTTCGTCCGTGACCTGTTGATGCACGATGACTCCGTCCGCGATCTGCAGATCCGCCGGGCGACCCTCGAAGACGCCTACCTCTCGCTCGTCGAGGAGTTCGAGGCCGGGCGAGACGTGTCCACGACGCATTTCGAGGAGGTCGGTTCATGAGCGACGTGATCGAGCGGCGAGTGCCGCGCAGCAACCCCACCGTCAACGCCTACCGGACGGGCGTGCGCCGCGGCCTGACGTCGGCGCGCATCCAACTGACGACCCCCGGCGAGATCTTCGGCACACTCGTGATGATGGGCGTCATGATCACCGTGCTGGTGGTGATGTCGAACGGTGATTTCGCGGGCGCCGGCGTGGACCTCGGATCGATGGGCCTCCCGGGCGTGATCGCGATGTCGGTCCTGTTCGGCAGCACGATGGGCATCGTGGGCGTGCTGTCGATGGACCGCACCAACGGGACCCTCCTCCGGTCGAAGTCCGTGCCCGGGGGAACGACCGGGTATCTGGTCGGCGAAATGGTCGCGAACATCCTCACGAATCTCGCCGCGGCCGTACTCATGCTCGTGGTCGGCCTGATCGTGTTCGACGGGCTCGAGTTCGTCTCGCCGCTGCGCTGGCTTCTTTTCACTGCCGTGCTCGTGCTCGGAATGGCCTCGACGATGGCGATCGGCGCGGTTCTCGGCGCCCTCATCTCGAACCCGAAGCACATGGGGTTGGTGATGCTTCCCGTCATGGGGCTCATCGGAATCTCGGGCATCTTCTATCCCCTTGTCGCCCTGCCCGGGTGGGTGCAGGGCATCGCGCAGGTGTTCCCGCTGTACTGGTACGGCCTCGGCCTGCGCGCGTCGTTGCTGCCCGGTGAGACCGCCGCGGTCGAGATTGCCGGATCCTGGCGTCTCGAGTGGGTCTTCGTCGTGCTGGGCGTCTGGGCGATCGTCGGGCTTTCGCTCGCACCGAAGCTGCTCAGCCGGATGGCGCGCCGGGAGTCGGGCTCGACGCTCGCCGCACGCCGCCGCGATGTGCAGCAGCAGTGGGGGGTGTAACGCGGCGTGGCCGAGAGCGTGCACAACCGCATCGCGATGCTGCGCGCCGAGCGCAAGGTGTCGCGCCGCGAGCTCGCGGAGGCGCTCGACGTGCACTATCAGACCGTCGGCTACCTCGAGCGCGGGGAGTACAGCCCGAGCCTCTACCTGGCCCTTCGGATCGCGGCGTACTTCGAGGTCCCGGTGGAGGTGCTGTTCTCGACCGAGCCGTTTCCCCGTATCGGGTAACCGGGGCGCAGGTCGGCGAGTGAGGGTCACCTAACTAAATCCGTGGGAGGATGAGGGGCATGTCATCACCGAAGAAGCCGCGCCGCCAGTACACCTTCCAGGTCGTCGAGAGCGTGTGGCTGTCGCCGCACATGGTGCGTGTCGTCATCGGCGGTGACGAGTTCGATGAGTTCGCCGACGCCGCGGCAGAGCGGCACAGCACCGACCTCTACATCAAGATGCTGTTCGCGAAGCCCGAACTCGGCCTCACCCCGCCATACGATCTCGACGCGCTCCGTGCCGAGCTGGCGCCGGACGACATGCCGAGCCAGCGCACCTACACCGTGCGGAGCATCGACCGCGACGCGCGCACGATCGCGATCGACTTCGTCGTACACGGCGATGAGGGAGTCGCCGGCCCCTGGGCGGCGACAGCGGCGCCGGGTGACTGGGTGTGCTTCTCCGGGCCCGGCGGAAACTACACGCCGAGCCCCGACGCCGACGAGCACCTGTTCTTCGGCGACGACGCCGCGCTTCCCGCGATCGCGGCGGCGATCGAAACGCTGCACGTCGACGCCCGCGGACTCGCGCTCATCGAAGTCGGATCCCCCGACGACGAGATCCCGTTCGCAGCGCCCGCGGGCGTCGAGGTGCGCTGGCTTCACCGCGACGGTACGCCGCACGGATCCGTGCTCGTCGCGGCCGTCGAAGCGCTCGCCGCGCCGACGGCGAACGTCGACGTCTTCGCGCACGGTGAGCGCGGCGCGATGAAGCGGCTTCGTCCGCTACTCCACAAGGAGTGGGGGATCGACCGCTCCGTCCTGTCGCTGTCGGCGTACTGGGCGGCGGGACGCGTCGAAGACGCGTTCCAGGCCGAGAAGCGCGAGCCGATCGGCCAGATCTTCGACCCGGAACCCGGCGACGCCGCGCGCCGAGCCTGATGACGCGAGCGCGAATCGCTCGGATGCGGCCCGCCGCGCAGGGACGTCCCGGCTCGTCCCGGTAGCGTGTCATCCATGCCCCAAGAGAGCCTGGCCGAGGTGGCGCGCGTCGCGCGCGACCTCATCCGCATCGACACCACCAACTACGGGGGCGGCAGGGCGAAGGGCGAGCGCGAGGCCGCGGAATACGTTGGTGCGTATCTCGAAACTCTCGGCCTCGAGCCCCACTATTACGAGGCGTTCCCACGTCGCACGAATGTGATGGCGCGCGTGGAGGGCATCGATCCGACCCGCCCCGCCCTCGTGCTCCACGGACACCTCGACGTCGTGCCGGCGATCTCCGAGGACTGGTCGGTCGATCCGTTCGCCGGCGAGATCATCGACGGCATGCTGTGGGGCCGTGGCGCGGTCGACATGAAGAACATGGACGCGATGATCCTCACCGCGGTCGCCGGCATGCTCCGTGCGGGCGAGCGGCCGCGCCGTGATCTGATCCTCGTCTTCTTCGCCGACGAAGAGAACGGCGGTGTCGAGGGGTCCGCGCAGGTCGTCCGGCACCGCCCCGAATGGTTCCGCGGCGCGACCGAGGCGATCAGCGAGGTCGGCGGGTACTCCATCCCCGTCGGCGATAAGTCGGCCTATCTGCTGCAGGTCGGCGAAAAGGCGCTGATGTGGATCACGCTTCGCGCGAGCGGTCGAGCGGGACACGGCAGTCGCCTGCATGCCGACAACGCCGTGACCCGACTGGCGCGAGCGGTCGAGCGGATCGGCTCGCGCACCTGGCCCGTTGAGCTCACGGACACGACGCGGGCGCTCCTGGACGGGATGCGTGGGATCTGCGGATCCGACGCCGAGGATCCAGACGAGATCGCGGCGATGGCGGGTCCCGCCGAAGCCTTCCTCGCCTCGACATGGCGCACGACGGCGAACCCCACGGGGTTCACCTCCGGATACAAGCACAACGTGATCCCCGACGCGGCGGAGGCGACGCTCGACGTACGCGTGCTGCCCGGGACCGAGGATCGTGTGCTCGCCGAATTGCGGACGCTCGTGGGTGATGACGTTCAGATCGACATCTTCCACCGCGACATCGGTCTCGAGGCGCCGTTCGAAGGGGAGCTGGTTGAGCGGATGGTTGCCGCGATCGGCGTGCACGACCCCGGCGTCCCCGTCCTGCCGTACCTGCTCGGTGCCGGCACCGACAATAAGTCTCTTGCCGCGCTCGGCATCACCGGCTATGGCTTCGCGCCGCTGAAGCTGCCGCGCGAGCTCGACTTCACCGGCATGTTCCACGGCGTGGATGAGCGGGTGACGCTCGACGCGCTCGATTTCGGCCAGCGGGTCCTGACCGACCTGATCCGCACCTGTTGACACTCCAGAAAGCACGAGAATGCACATCATTGAGGCAATCGTCCTGGGCCTCGTCCAGGGGCTGACCGAGTTCCTTCCGATCTCGTCGAGCGCGCACCTGCGCATCGTCGGTGAGTTCCTGCCGTCTGCTGCCGACCCCGGCGCCACCTTCACCGCGATCTCGCAGATCGGCACCGAGGTCGCCGTCCTCGTGTACTTCTGGTCGAAGATCGTGCGCATCATCGGGCGCTGGGCACAGTCCCTCGTGGGCAAGGTCCCGCGCAACGACCCGGACGCGCGGATGGGGTGGCTCGTCATCGTCGCGTCGATTCCGATCGGGGTGCTCGGCTTCACACTGCAGGACTACATCCGCGACGTGTTCCGCAACCTGTGGCTCGTGGCGATCGTGCTGATCATCTTCGGCGTGATCCTCGGCGTCGCCGACCGCTTCGCACGGCGCACCCGTGAGATGTCCGATGTCACGTACCCGCACGGCATCATGATCGGCACGGCTCAGGCCCTCGCGCTGGTGCCCGGCGTCTCGCGCTCGGGAGCGACGACCACGGCCGCGCGTGCGCTCGGCTACAAGCGCACAACTGCCGCCGAGTTCTCCTTCCTCATGGCGATTCCCGCAGTGTTCGGATCCGGGCTGTACGAGCTCAAGCACGGGCTGGAGACGAACGACCTCGGCCCGTACGGGTGGAGTGGCACGGTCGTGGCGACAATCGCCGCGTTCCTCGTCGGCTGGGCCGTCGTCGCGTACCTGATGCGGTATCTCGAACGCGGCACGTTCATGCCGTTCGTGATCTACCGGATCATTCTCGGCGCCGTCATCATGGTGCTGCTCGGCACCGGCGTGCTGTCGGCGTACTGACCCGTCAGCCGCGCGGGGGGCGGCCCTTGCCGCCGCCGTCTCCCCGCAGGTACTTCTCGAAGGCCTGGGCGATCGCGTCTCCCGAGGCGTCGGGGGAGTCCCATGTGTCGCGCGTCTCCTCGAGCTGATGGATGTAGTCCGTCATCTCGTCGTCGTCCGCGGCGGCCGCATCGACCGTCGCTTCCCACGCGGCGGCTTCGGTCGGGAGCGAGCCGAGGTCGATCTCGCGCGCCGTGAGGTCGCTGAGCCGCTCGAGCAGCGCGAGCGTCGCCTTCGGCGACGGCGACGTGCCGGCGACGTAGTGCGGCACGCTCGCCCACAGCGACATCGTCGGAATTCCCGCGCGCTCGGTGGCATCGGTGAGGACGCCGAGGATCCCCGTGGGGCCCTCGTAGCGGCCGCGGTCGATGTCGAGCTGGTCGCGGAGAAGCTCGTTCTCGCTCACGGCGTGCACGGCGATCGGACGCGTGTGCGGCACGTCGCTCATCATGGCGCCCACCGCGATGAGGCCGGTGACATCCTCAGCCAGCAGCGCATCGACGAACTCCGAGGTGAAGCTGCGCCACGCGCGCGCCGGTTCGACGCCGCGCAGCGTCCAGAAGCCGTTCGCATCGCGAGGGCGATACAGGCTGGCCTCGGGCCAGTCGATGTGGCGCCGCCCCTCGCCGTCGGTGCGGAGGAACGGCCGGGTGTACTGATAGTCGAAGAAGAGCTCCGGATCCACCGACGCGACCTCGATGCTGGGGGTCGACTCGCGCAGCACGCTCGTGGCGTGTGAGGCCGCCTCGCCCGCGTCGTTCCACCCGTCGAATGCGGCCACCGCGATCCGCGGACCGAGGGCATCTCGTGTCGTGTCGTCCACCCGTGTCCCTCCTGCTCGATTCCCACCAGGCTATCGCCATCACGGACCCCATAGTCTGGTGAGGTGACTTTCACCGACACTGCCTGGCCGAAGGCCGTCCTGTGGGACATGGATGGAACGCTGATCGACTCCGAACCGTACTGGATGGCGGCTGAGACGCCGCTCGTCGAGCGCTTCGGCGGCACCTGGACGCACGAGGACGCCCTCCAGCTGATCGGCAACGACCTCGAGGGGTCCGCGCGGATCCTCCAGGGTCGCGGTGTGGAGATGGCCGTGCCGGAGATCGTCGACTACCTCACCGACAGCGTGCTGCAGCAGCTCACCGAAAACGGCGTGCCGTTCCGTCCCGGAGCATGGGAATTCCTGCGCGAGCTGCGCGAACGGGGCGTGAAGACAGCGCTCGTGACGATGTCGCGCCACCGGATGGCTGCTCACGTCGCAGGACTCATCGAGTTCGACGCGTTCGATGTGATCTTCGGCGGCGACGACGTCGAGCGACCCAAACCGTATCCGGACCCCTACCTCGCGGGAGCTCGCGCACTCGACGTCGACATTCGCGACTGCGTCGCCATCGAGGACTCGCCGACCGGCCTGCGGGCGGCGGTGTCATCGGGCGCCGCCACGATCGGCGTGCCGAACCTCATCGGCCTGGATGGCCTCGGCGCCGACGTGATCTGGGACACGCTCGCCGGGCGCACCTTCGACCACGCCGCGGACGTCTGGCGAGCGGCGCACTCCGGGACGGGCGCGTGACCCCGATTCGCGGACCCTTCCGCTACGGCGACCGCGTGCAGCTGACCGGGCCGAAGGGCAAGCTGCAGACGATCACGCTGCGCGAGGAGGGTGAGCTGCACACGCACCTCGGTGTCCTCCGCCACGAGGACGTCGTCGGCCGCGACGACGGCTCGGTCGTCCCGAACAGCGATGGTCACGAATACCTGTGCCTGCGGCCGCTGCTGCGCGACTTCGTGATGTCGATGCCGCGCGGCGCGGCGATCGTGTACCCGAAGGACGCCGCGCAGATCATCGCGCAGGCCGACGTGTTTCCCGGAGCGGTCGTCGTCGAGGCGGGCGTCGGATCCGGCGCTCTGTCGGGAAGCCTGCTGCGCGCGGTCGGCGAAACCGGGCGCCTGCATTCGTTCGAGAGACGCGAGGACTTCGCAGAGGTCGCCCGCGCGAACATCGAAACGTTCTTCGGCGAGCTCCCGCCGCAGTGGCGGATCCACCTCGGCGACCTCGCGGAGGCGCTGCCGCGCGAGTTACCCGCCGGGTCCGTCGACCGTGTTGTGCTCGACATGCTCGCGCCCTGGGAGGTCCTGCCCGCCGTCAGCGATGCGCTCGCGCCGGGCGGCGTCGTCACGTGCTATGTCGCGACGGCCACGCAGCTCAGTCGCATCGCCGAGTTCCTGCGGGGGATGGGAAGCTTCACCGAACCCGAATCGAGCGAGACGATGGTGCGCGGGTGGCACGTCGACGGTCTGGCCGTGCGGCCGGATCACCGCATGGTCGCGCACACGGGTTTTCTCATCACGGCGCGCAAACTCGCCGACGGGAGCGTGCCGCCGGAGATCAAACGTCGCGCCTCGAAGCGCAGCTACGGCGACGAGGACGAGCGGCTGTGGACTCCCGGATCCGTCGGAGACCGCGAGATCACCGACAAGAATCTCCGCAAGCGTGCCCGCGAGGCGCAGAAAGCCGCAGACGGAGTCCGCCGCGCGACCGCGGAGCGCGATCAGGGGACGCGCGGCGAATCCAACGGCGACGTGGCCTAAACTGATCCGGTGCGCAAGACGACAGCCGTAGCCAGTGTTCTCGGATTCACCGCGCTCGCCCTCGCGGGGTGCGCCTCCGCACCCGCGACGGCGGAGTCGTGTGGGCGAGAGGCCGTGACCGGCCCCGCCATCGATGCGATCGAGGTCTCGGGTGAATTCGGACCCGACCTGACGGTCGATGCACCCGCCGGATTCACGGCCGCGGGGGCCGCGCACAGCGACATCGTCCCCGGCGACGGCCGCGTGATCGAGTCGCTCGGCCAGGGGGTCGCGCTCGACCTGCTGTTCGTCGACCCTGCCACCGGCGCCACCGTGCCGATGTGGGGCGAGCCGGGCAGCCTCACGCGCATCGTGACGCCGAGCGTCGTGAGCGAGCAGATGCTCCCCGGGATCGACGACGCTCTCCTGTGCGCGAGCGAGGGAACGCGCATGGTCGCCACGTTCGGCGATGACGGCGTTGTGCCGGAATTCGGCGCGCAGGTGCAGCAGGTGCTGCAGCAGGTCGCCGTGCAGCAGGGCAACGACGGCGCCGAGACTCCCGACCTGTCGAGCATCGTGGCCGTGATCGACGTGAATCGCGTGCTGCCGGCCTCGGCCGAGGGGTCGCTCGTCTACAACGCCGACTCCGGCATGCCGCGTGTCGTCCGCGACGCGAACGGTGTGCCCGGAGTGACGATTCCGGCGGGCTCCGCGCCCGCCGAGCAGGAGACCCAGACCCTCATCGCGGGCGACGGCGCCGAGATCGCCGAGGGCGAGCTGCTCACGCTGCAGTACACGAACGTGCGCTGGTCGTCGGGATCCGTGGCGAACTCGACCTGGCAGAGCGACTCGCCGGAGACCGCGACGCTCGAGGAGCTGCCGGAGGGCTTCGCCGAGGCGCTCGAGGGCGCGACGATCGGCTCGCAGATCCTCACCGTGGTGCCGGATGGCGACGGCGACGCGACCGTCTCCGTGATCGATGTGCTCGGAGCCGTGCCCGCCGCCGAGTGATTCCGCTCGGCCGGTCGTAGGATGACGGCGTGGCTGACAGGATCCGCGCCGAAGAACGGCTGATGAACCTCACGGTCGCCCTACTGGGCACCGAGGTCGGCCTCACGCGCGCCCAGATCTTCGAATCCGTCACCGGATACGTCGACCGCGCACGCGAGGGCGTCGACGAGCCGGCGCTCGAGCGCATGTTCGAGCGCGACAAGCAGCAGCTCGCGGAGCTCGGTTCGCGCATCCAGGTCATCGGCGACAGCGACAACCCGCTCAACCTGCGCGAGGCGCGGTACCGGATCCCCCGCGAGGACAACGGCCTCCCAGAAGACCTCGAGTTCACCCCCGCCGAGCTCGCCGTGCTCAGCCTCGCCGCCGACGCCTGGAGCGAGGCGACGATGTCACGCGAGGCCCGCGCCGGCCTGCGAAAGATCCGCGCGCTCGGTCTCGACGTCGACGAGCCCATCATCGGCTTCACGCCGCGTCTGAGCGCCAGGGACGAGTCGTTCGAGCCGCTGCAGCGCGCGATCGACCGCGGGTCCGAGGTCAGATTCGACTACCTGCGGCCCGGAAGCCAACGCATCCGCAACCGCCGGGTGCGGCCGCTCGCGCTCGTGCAGTTCGAGGGGCGCTGGCACCTGCACGCCGACGACGAGGGGACCGGCGAGCCGCGCACCTTCCTCCTGAGCCGCATCGTCTCCGAGGTCCGGACCACGGGAACCCGCTTCGATCCCGCTGACTCAGTGGGCGCCGCCGATCGCGCGCTCGCAGGACTGCGCGCCCTCGCGGATCGCCAGCGGGCGGTCATCGAGGTGACGCCCGGATCCGAGGCGTGGCTGCGCCTCTCGCGCCGCGCGGTGCCGTCCGACGAGCAGGGCCTCACGGTGCCCTACGTGGACGCGCCGGTGCTCGCCGATGAGGTCGCCTCGTACGGACCGGACGCGCGGATCGTCGCGCCGGCGGAACTGCGGGACCTCGTGCTCGACCGCCTCCGAGCCGTCCGCGTGCTGCACGCGCGACCGGCCGACCTCGACCGAGCCGAGTCCGCCGCACCCGAGAAGCCGAAGCGGCGCCCCGCATTCGACTCGTCCGAGCGCATGCGCGTGTACCTGACGCTCGTGCCGTGGCTGCTGGAGCGTGGCGAGGTGCCGGTCGCCGAAGCGGCCCGAGAATTCGACGTGACGCCCGAGCAGATGCGATCGATGCTGCGCACCCTCACCGTCGTCGGCGGACCGTCCGGCGGCTACTACACGGGCGACATGTTCGACATCGACTGGAATCTGCTCGAGCAGCAGGATGCGATCCTGCTGACGCAGACGGTAGGGATCGATCGGGTCCAGCGCTTCACGACGCGCGAGGCGGCCGCGCTCATCGCGGGGCTCCAGCTCGCCCAGGCCATGACGGGGCTGCTCGACGACGACGGGCTCGAGGACCTCAGACGCAAGCTCGCCCGCGGCTCGAGTGGCGCGGGTTCCGCTGCCGTCGCGGTCGACGCGCCGATCGACGAAGCGCGCGCGGAGCTGTCCCGCGCGGTGCGCGAGCGGAAGGTCGTGCGCTTCACGTACCGCAGCCTCAAGGGAGACGCGACGACGCGCACGGTGGATCCCGCGGGAATGTTGCTCTCGAGCAGCGAGTGGTACCTGCAGGGCTGGTGCCACCTGCGCGAGGCGACCCGCACGTTCCATCTCGAGCGGATGAGCGATGTCGTCGTGACCGACGAGATCGCGAATCACGCGGCCGACGTGCGCCCCGAGCTGTTCGTCCCCGGCGCGGCCGACGTCGTCGCCACGCTGCGATTCCCCACGCGGATGCGCGCGATGCTCGCGCAGTTCCTCGAACACGCCGAGGTCGCGGAATCCGGTACGGAGACCTACGCCCGGATTCCGATCGCGGACATCGGCACCCTGCGGCGGATCGCGGCGCGCGGCGGGGGAGACGTCGAGGTGGTCGCACCCGCCGCGGCGCGCGACGCGGCCCGCGAATGGGCGGTTCTCACGGAGAGTCTGTATGTGTCGACGGTAGACTGAGGCCGACGACGCACAGGACGGAGTGCTCATGGGCTTTCTCGGTAACGCCGGGGGTATGCAGATTCTGCTGATCCTCGTGATCATCCTGCTCATCTTCGGCGCGTCGCGGCTGCCCGCGCTCGCGAAGAGCATGGGACAGTCCGCGCGTGCCTTCAAAGGCGAGATGAAGCAGATGCGCGAGGACGGCACGGCCGAGAACACGGCCGAGCCGCAGGACGAGGCATCGACCAGCCGCACCGACGGCGACGCGCCGTCGGGCTCGAAGGACACGTAGCCGGCAGTGGTGGGTTCCCTCCGAGGCGAGGGTGCCTCGGACGGGCGCGGTCTGTCGAACGACCGGAAGATGACGCTCGCAGGGCATCTTCGCGAGCTTCGCAAGCGACTGATGTTCGCCGTGATCGGCCTGATCGCGGGCATGATCGCGGCTGCGTTCGCCACCGAATGGGTCATCGGGTGGCTGACACAGCCGATCGTGCAGGTGGCGGAGAACATCGGGGACGAAGAGTTCACGAGGCTCACCTTCACGACCGTGACCGGACCGTTCGAGATGCGGTTCCGGATCTCGCTGGTCGCGGGCATCGTCATCTCCTCGCCGGTCTGGCTCTGGCAGCTGTGGCGCTTCGTCACCCCGGGCCTGAAGCGCCGGGAGTTCTGGGTCGGCATGGGATTCATGGGCGCCGCGATCCCGCTGTTCGCCGGCGGCATCACGCTTGCGATCTTCCTGCTGCCGAACATCATCACGATCATGGCGTCGTTCTTCCCAGACGACGTCGCGAGCGTCGGACAGCTCTTCGACGCGAGGGAGTACTACAACTTCGTCTTCCGCACCCTCATGATCATCGGCATCGGGTTCGTCACCCCGGCCGTGCTCGTCGCACTGAATCTCGTCGGCGTGGTGCAGGGCAAGCAGGTCATGCGCGCGTGGCGGTGGGTCCTGCTCCTCTGCCTCGTCTTCGGGATGTTCGCATCGCCTCCGGCCGACATGGTGACGTTCCTCGTCGTCTCAGCCATCATGTTCGTGCTGTACATGATCGCGGCGTGCGTCTGCCTGCTGTTCGACTGGCGTCGGCGCAAGCGGAACCCCGATCTGTTCGTCGCATACGACTGACGGCGCCGGGTCGTGGTGGGATGGGACCATGTCCTCCGCCACACCGTCCGAGCGATACGCCGAGGCGAAGAGCGTCCGCGAGCACCCCGTCACCGCTGAGTTCGCCGACGCGCAGCGATTTGAACTCGATCCGTTCCAGGCCGCCAGCTGTCGTGCGCTGGAAGGCGGGTCGAGCGTGTTGGTCGCCGCGCCGACAGGCGCCGGCAAGACGATCGTCGGCGAGTTCGCGATCCATCTCGCGATGCGCTCTGACACGGACAAGGCGTTCTACACCACGCCGATGAAGGCGCTGTCGAACCAGAAGTTCCGCGAGCTGCAGGAGGTCTACGGGGCAGAGAACGTCGGTCTGCTCACCGGCGACACGAACATCAACTCGCACGCGCGCGTCGTCGTGATGACGACCGAAGTGCTGCGGAACATGATCTACGCCTCCTCGCGCGCGCTCCTCGATCTGCGCTACGTCGTCATGGACGAGGTGCACTACCTTGCCGATCGGTTCCGCGGCGCCGTGTGGGAGGAGGTCATCATCCATCTCCCCGAGAGCGTGCGGCTCGTCGCCCTGTCGGCGACGGTGTCGAACGCCGAGGAGTTCGGCGATTGGCTCGGCACGGTGCGCGGATCCACGGAGGTCATCGTCTCCGAGACGCGACCGGTTCCGCTGGAGCAACATGTGCTCACGCGCGGCGAGCTCCTGCCCCTCTTCGATGAGCGGGCCCGCCCCGGCGAGCCGAGCGTCAACACGCAGCTGCTGCGGATGGGGCGCGGTCTCCCGTCCGATGGCGGACCGCCGCGGCGCGGCCGCGGGAACCGACGCCCGCCGCGCGCGCCGCGCATGGGAGCGCGCCTCGACAGGGCCGAGGCGATCGGTCTGCTGGATCGACAGCAGCTGCTTCCGGCGATCTTCTTCATCTTCAGCCGCATCGGGTGCGACCAGGCCGTCGCGCAGGCGCGGCGCGCGGGGATCCGCCTGACGACGAGGGAGGAGCGCGAGGCCATTCGCGAGATCGTGCGTCGGCGCACGGCGTCGCTGCAGGACGAGGACCTCGGCGCACTCGGCTACTTCGAGTGGGCGAACGATCTCGAGCGCGGCCTCGCGGCGCACCATGCGGGGCTGCTTCCGGCGTTCAAGGAGATCGTCGAGGAGCTCTTCCAACGCAAGCTCGTCAAGGTCGTCTTCGCGACCGAGACGCTCGCGCTCGGCATCAACATGCCCGCGCGCACTGTCGTGCTCGAGAAGCTCGAGAAGTTCAACGGCGAGGCGCGGGTTCCGATCACCTCGGGCGAGTACACGCAGCTGACCGGGCGTGCCGGCAGACGCGGCATCGACGTCGAGGGCCACGCCGTCGTGCACTGGACGGACGGCCTCGACCCGCACGCGGTCGCCTCGCTCGCGTCGCGGCGCACGTACCCGCTCAACTCGTCCTTCCGGCCGACATACAACATGGCCGTGAATCTCATCGACCAGTTCGGCCGCTCGTCCGCCCGCGAGATCCTCGAATCGTCGTTCGCCCAGTTCCAGGCCGACCGCGCGGTGGTCGGCCTCGCCCGAGAGGTGAGGCGCGCGGAGGAATCGCTCGAGGGGTACCTCACGGCCATGCGTTGCCATCGGGGGGACTTCGCCGAGTACGCGGCGATCCGGCGCGAGCTGAGCGATCTCGAGAAGAAGGCGCGCAGAGACCAATCGACGTCGAAGGCGCGCGAGGAACAACGTCGACAGCAGATCACGAGCCTCAAGAAGAGCATGCAGCGGCACCCCTGTCACCGGTGCGAAGATCGCGAGCAGCACGCGCGATGGGGCGAGCGCTACTACAAACTGAAGCGGCAGACCGACAAGCAGCGGCGGCAGATCTCGTCACGCACGGGAACGGTCGCACGGCAGTTCGACCGCATCGTCGACGTCCTCGCCGCGCTCGACTACGTGCGGACCGCGGAGGGCGACACCGTGCTGACCGAGGCCGGCAGCCGCATGAAGCGGATCTACGGTGACCGCGATCTCCTCGTCGCCGAGTCGCTGCGACGCGACCTGTGGCGGCGACTCGACCCCGCAGCGCTGGCGGCGCTCGCCTGCACGCTCGTGTACGAACCGCGCCGCGGCGAGCAGAACGGCGACTACGGGCTACCCCGCGGGCCCTTCCGGGAGGCGCTGGACGTCACCGAACGGCTCTGGGCCGAGCTCGACGACCTCGAGCACGACCACCGCCTCCCCGGCACCGCTCCGCTCGCCCCCGGTCTCGCCCAGGCGATGACGATGTGGGCGCGCGGGCAATCGCTGGATCACGTACTCGGCACGGCGGACATGGCGGCGGGCGACTTCGTGCGCTGGACGAAGCAGACGATCGATCTGCTCGACCAGATCTCCCTCGTCGCCGACGGCGACCTCGCCCGCACGGCCCGTCGCGCGCTCGAGGCCGTCCGGCGAGGAATCGTGGCCCACACCGGCCTGTAGCTCCCGCCCCCACGCGCGCCGCGTTCGCACGGTCCCTCCTCCTAGGCGGGTGTCACCGTGACGACCGCGTGCTTGAACTCCGGCATCGCGCTTCGGGGGTCGGTGGCGTCGCTCGTGAGCAGGTTCGCGCTTTCGTCGCCCGCGTAGTGGAACGGCAGGAACACCGTGTCGGGGCGGATCCCCGGAGTCAGCCGAGCCTCCGCCTCGACGACTCCGCGCCCGTTTGCCACCCGGACGCGGCCGCCCTCGACGATCCCACGATCGCGCGCTGTGACGGGATGCAGCTGCACCGTGAGACGCGGGTTCGGATCGTTCAGCTCCGCGACGCGGCGCGTCTGCGTTCCCGACTGGTAGTGCTCGAGGATCCGTCCCGTGACGAGGTTCACCTCGGATCCGTGCGGCGCCGCCGGACCACGGGGGCGCACCGGCACGAGTCGCGCGCGACCGTCGTCGTGCGCGAAGCGGTCGAGGAAGACGCGCGGCGTGCCTGCGGACCCGTGAGGAAACGGCCAGTGCGCTGCCACGCCCGTGTCGAGCAGCGCGTGGGAAAGGCCAGAATAATCACTGAGGCCGCCCGCGCTCGCTCGCGCGAGTTCGTCGAACACGTCCGCGGGATCCAGCGACCAGACGCCGGGCGCATCGAGGCGCGCCGCGAGTTCGCGCAGGATCCACAGCTCGCTCCGCGCGAGGGGCGGCGGCGCGACGGCCTGGCGACGACGGATCACGCGCCCCTCGAGGTTCGTCATCGTGCCCTCCTCCTCCGCCCATTGCAGGACGGGGAGCACGATGTCCGCCAGCTGCGCCGTCTCGGAGAGGAAGAAGTCGCTGACGACGAGCAGGTCGAGCAGGCTGAGCGACTCGCGCACGCGCGACACGTCCGGCGCCGAGACGACCACGTTGGATCCGTGGATGAGCAGTGCCCTGATGCCACCGGCGGCACCGCAGGATGCGAGCAGCTCCACCGCGGGGATCCCGGGGCCGGGGATCGCCGCGGGGTCAACGCCCCAGACCGCCGCGACGTGGGCGCGCGCGTCGGGATCCGTGATTTTGCGGGAACCCGGCAATTGGTCGCACTTCTGCCCGTGCTCGCGTCCGCCCTGGCCGTTGCCCTGCCCTGTGAGCGTGCCGTAGCCGGCTCCCTCGCGACCGACGAGGCCGAGCAAGAGCGCGAGATTGATCGCGGCGGTCGCCGTATCGGTGCCGTCGACGTGCTGCTCCACGCCGCGCCCCGTGAGGATGTAGGCCGAGCGCGCGCCCGCGAGGCGGTGCGCGATATCGCGGATGACGCGTGCGGGAACCCCCGTCACCTGCTCGGTGCGCTCTGGCCACCACGCGGCGACAGAGCGACGTACCGCGTCTGAGCCCGTGGTCCGCGCGGACAGGAAGCCGTCGTCACACAGGTCATCGGCGATCACGACGTGGCTGATGCCGAGCAGGAGCGCCATGTCCGTTCCGGGAGCGGGCTGCGCGTGGAGACCCGAGCCGTTCGCGGTGAGCTGCGCCGTCGTCGATCGCCTCGGGTCCACGACGATGAGTCCGCCCCGCGCCCTGACGCCCTGCAGATGCTGGACGAACGGCGGCATCGTGTCGCCGACGTTCGAGCCGAGCATCAGCACGGCGTCGGCCGCGTCGAGATCGTCGAGGGGGAAGGGCAATCCGCGGTCGAGCCCGAAGGCGCGGGTGGCGGCCGCCGCCGCCGACGACATGCAGAAGCGTCCGTTGTAGTCGATGCGGCTCGTCCCGAGCGCGACGCGGGCGAACTTGCCGAGTTGGTAGGCCTTCTCGTTCGTCAGCCCGCCGCCGCCGAACACGCCGACAGCGTCGGCGCCGACCTCGTTGCGGATTCGCGTCACCTCGCGCGCGATCCGGTCCAGCACCTCGTCCCAGGACGCCTCGGCGAAGGAACCGTCCGCTAGCTTGACGAGCGGGGCCGTGAGCCGGTCGCCGCGCCCGAGGAGCTCGGCCGACGTCCACCCCTTCTTGCACAGCCCGCCGCGGTTCGTCGGGAACTCCCGCCCCGTCACCGTGGGCGGCGCCGCCGCGTCCGTCCCGGGGGTGAGCGTCATGGCGCACTGGAGAGCGCAGTACGGGCAGTGCGTGTCGGCGGGGCGCGATGTCACGCGGGCTGCCCTTCGGACTCGCGGAGCATCTCGGCGATGCGGGCGCGGCATCCGCCGCATCCCGTTCCCGCTCGCGTACAGCGCCCGACGGCCTCCACCGTGGTGCAGTCGTGTTCGCGGACCGCGTCCTCGATCGCGCCGGCCGTGACAGCGTTGCAGAGGCAGATGGTCTGGTCGCGGTCGTTCGCCGATGGCGCTTCGTCAACGGCATCGAGCCGGAGGAGGAGCGAGCGATCGCTCGGCAGCTCTCCGCGCCGCTGGTACAGCACGCTCAGCTCCGCGGCCGCGCGCGGCATGCCGACGGTGACGAAGCCGTCGAGCACGCCGCCCGTCGTCGCCATCGCGACGTACGTGCCGTGCTGCGGATCCGCCCACATCGCCGTGTCGGTCACGGGCTCGTCGCGCGGCGTGGGGGCGAAGGGATCCGCGGGCACGCGGCCCGCCGCGACCAGGTCGAGCTGAGAGGCCTTCATGGTGACGATGCCCGGCAGGTCCTCGACGTAGTCGGGCTCGGTGTTGCCGTCGAGCTCTGCCAGCAGCGACCGCGCGAGCCATTCGGCCTGGCGCCAGCCGGGCCCGACGAGACCGCTCGCGCCGCCGGGCACGGTGCGCGAATGACGGTGCGCTGACGGATCCGCCACATGCGCAACATCGCCGATCGCGTGGATGCGCGGATCGGACCAGGACCGCAGTCGGTTGTCGACGAGCACGCCGCGCGCCGTCCGCAGACTCGCGTCGACGGCGAGCTCGTCGCGCGGGCGCACGCCGCAGGACAGCACGAGAAGGTCGGCCTCGATGCGCTTGCCGTCACTCGACACGAGCGCCCGGAATGTGCGGCGGCCCGCGACCTCGCGCGTGACGATGGCCTCGGCGCGCGTGTGCGGTACGACAGCGACGCCCGCGTGAGCGAGGAGGGCCGAGAGCACATGCGCGGAGCCGCGGTCGAGCTGGCGCGGCATCGGGATCGGACCGAAGTGCGCGAGGTGGGGGCGGGAGCCGGTGCCCGCGAGGAGCAACGCGAGTTCGAGGCCGAGGACGCCCGCGCCGAGGACCGCGACCCGGCCGCCGGCCGTAACGACGCTCCGTACGCGCTCGGCGTCGGCAATCGACCGGAGCGCGCACACACCGTTCGTGAGCACGGCATCGAGCCCCGGCGAGGAGGGGGCCGACTGGGAGAGGCCGTCGAGGCGCGGGACGTTCGCCTGCGCACCGGTCGCCAGCACGAGGCGGTCGTAGGGGAGCCGTCGTCCGTCGTCGAGCTCGATCTCGCGGCCCTCGGGGCGGATCCGGGTCGCGCTCCGGCCCGCAAGCACTCGCACGCCCCGCGCGGCGAGGTCCGTGGGATCCGCGATCGGCAGGTTCTCGCGCGCGACGTCGCCTGTCGCGTACTCGGCGATCATGATGCGGTTGTACGGATCCTCGCGCTCGGCGCCGACGACCGTGAGGGCGACCCGGCCGTCCTCGACCGCGGGAAGGATCTCCTCGGAAAACCGCACGCCGACCGGACCGAAACCGATGAGAACGATGCGTTGCGGGGCGGTCCGCTCGCCTCTTCTGGCCACGCGTCAGACGATCCGTCCGGCGAGCGAGGCGCGCGGCACGAGGTAGACGACAGCCGTGAGCACGCCGAGCGCGGCGTAGACGCCGATGAACCCGGTGAACGCGACCGTGTAGGCGCCCGTGGCCTGCTGCGAGAGGTTCAGCACCTGCGGTACGACGAACCCTCCGTACGCGCCGAGCGCCGAGATGATGCCGAGCGCGGCGGCACCCTTGCGCTGCGCGCCGACCGCGTGCTCCCCGCCGGCCCTCGTCACCCCGCGACCGGGGGGAGCAGCCTCGCGGCCGCGAGTTGTCCACTCTGCCGCCGTCGCGGCGCCGCGGGCCGCGAAGATCGAGGGGATCATGCGGTACGTGGCGCCATTCGCGATGCCGGTCGCGCTGAACAGCGCGAGGAAGCACGCGAGAAACACCCAGAAGCTCGCGAGAGGCAGCGTGAGCACGACCGCGAGCGTCGCCGCGATCATCGCCGTAAAGGAGGCGACCGTCATGCGCGCGCCGCCGAAGCGGTCGGCGAGCCTGCCGCCGTAGGGGCGCGTGAGCGAACCGACGAGGGCGCCGAGGAACGCGAGGGAGAGCGAGGCGCCGCCCACCTGGAACGTCGAGAACGTGGGGAACTGGTCGGCGATGAGTTTCGGGAACACACTCGCGAAGCCGATGAAGGATCCGAACGTGCCGATGTAGAGCAGCGCCATGATCCACAGATGGGGCTCCCTGAGCGCGGCGGCCGCGCCCGCCACGTCGCTCCTGGCGGTCGAGAGGTTGTCCATGAACCGCCACGCGCCCCAGATGGAGATGAGGATGAGCGGCACCCAGATGAACCCGGCGTACTCAAGGTTCAGCGTGCCGACGGCGCCGAGCGTGACAGCGATCGGGACGATCAGCTGCGCGATCGCCGCACCGACGTTGCCGCCAGCGGCGTTGAGCCCGAGGGCCCAGCCCTTCTCGCGCTGCGGGAAGAAGAACGTGATATTCGCCATCGAGCTGGCGAAGTTGCCGCCGCCGAGGCCGCCGAGGCCCGCGACGAGCAACAAGACCGGGTAGGGGGTCTCGGGGTTCTGCACGACGATGCCGAGCAGGATCGCGGGGATCAGCAGGAGCCCCGCGGAGATCATCGTCCAGTTGCGCCCACCGAACCGGGCCACCATGAACGTGTAGGGGAATCGCAGCGTCGCGCCGACGAGGCTCGCGACCGAGATGAGCCAGAACTGCTGCGCCGAGGTGATGTCGAACCCCGCAGCCGGGAGCATGACGACGACGATGCTCCACAGCTGCCAGACGACGAAACCGAGGAACTCAGCGAACACCGACCAGCCGAGGTTCCGCTTGGCGATCGCGCGCCCCTGGTCCTGCCATTGCACCGGATCCTCGGCGTTCCAGCCGTCGATCCAGCGGCCGCGATGGAACACCAGGCCCGCCCGCCGCGGGATCGGGCTCTCGGGAGCGGTGCTCGTCGTGCTCGTCGGCGTTGCCATGGCGCCTCCTGCGCTGGATTCGGTCGGTGTCGACCCGACCCTAGGTCGGGGGTGTTTCCGCGCGTGCGCCCGTGGGTTGCGTCAGGGTCACCGTTCCGTCACGCGCCCCGCGGGGGCGACGTCAGAGGTGGGAAACGCGCACGAAACACGCGGTCCGCCCCATACAAGTCCGCACGATCCCGCCAGGTCCACACGTCTCCGACGAGTCCGCCGCGAACAGCGACGGACTCGTCGGAGACTTGTCGAATAGCATCGGGGGATGCGCATCGATATCGTCACGATCTTCCCGGCGTTCTTCGACGTGCTCGATGTGTCGCTCATCGGGAAGGCGCGCGAATCCGGCGTGCTCGACCTGCGCGTGCACGATCTGCGTGAGCACACCCACGACCGTCATCGCACCGTCGACGACACCCCTTACGGCGGTGGCGCCGGCATGGTGATGAAGCCCGAGCCGTGGGGAGATGCGCTCGACGGGATCCTCGACGACGACGCCGTTCTCGTCGTGCCGACACCCTCCGGAGAGGTGTTCACGCAGCGCACAGCACGCGAGCTCGCGCAGGAGAAGCACCTTGTCTTCGCGTGCGGCCGCTACGAGGGCATCGACCAGCGCGTACTCGACCACTACGCCACCCGCGGACGCGTCAAGCTCGTGAGCATCGGCGACTACGTGCTCAACGGCGGCGAGGTCGCGTCGATGGCGATGATCGAGGCGATCGGACGCCTCGTGCCCGGTGTCGTCGGCAACCCCGAGAGCCTCGTCGAGGAATCGCACGAGACGGGCCTGCTCGAGTACCCGATCTACACGAAGCCCGCCGAATGGCGAGGCCTCGCGGTCCCCGACGTCCTGTTGAGCGGGCACCACCGCAAGGTCGCCGAGTGGCGTCACGCGCAGGCGCTCGAGCGCACGCGCGAGCGCCGACCCGACCTCATCGAGGGATCCGCGGAATGAGCGCGGGATCCGAGCCGGCACGGCACGCGCATCGGGGCACGGGGGCGGACCGAGCGGCACGAGAACACGCCGCGGTCCTGACCGTGAGCGATCGATCCGCCGCGGGAGCGCGCGAGGACCTCGCGGGCCCCGCCGCCGTCGGCGCGCTGCGCGAGGCGGGCTTCGCGTGCGCCGATGCTGTCATCGTCCCGGACGGCGCAGACGCCGTCGCGCGCGGCATCCGCGACGCCCTCGGATCGGGTGCGCGTCTCGTCGTCACGACTGGCGGCACCGGCATCGCGCCGCGCGACGAGACGCCGGAGGGGACACGAGGGGTCATCGACCGCGAGGTGCCAGGCATCGCTGAGGAGCTGCGCCGGATCGGATCCGCCGCCGCGCCGGGCGGAGTGCTCTCGCGCGGTATCGCGGGCGTCGCGGGCGACGCGCTCGTGGTCAACCTTCCCGGATCCCCGAAAGCCGTCGCGGAGGGCATGCCCGTGATCCTCCGGGTCGCCGCGCACGCGCTCGCACAGCTCGCGGGAGGCGACCATGACTGACGCGAACGGACACGGCGGCGAGGTGCGTCGCGCGGCGCTCAGCGCCGATCCGATCGCGCTCGCGGCGCACACCGCGCTCGTCGACGACCCCCGCATGGGAGCCGAAACCAGCTTCGTCGGCCGCGTACGCGACCACGACCCTGACGCGGCCGGCGCGGTGACGGCGCTCGAGTACACGTCGCACCCTGACGCCGAGCGGATCCTCGGGGAGATCGCGGCGCGCGCCGCCGTCCGTACGGGATCCCTCATCGCGGTCAGTCACCGTATCGGTCGCCTCGCCGTCGGAGATGCGGCGGTCGTCATCGCGGTCGCGTCACCGCACCGCGCGGAGGCGTTCGACGCGTGCCGCGCGGTGATCGAGGACATCAAGCGCGAGTTGCCGGTCTGGAAGCGCCAGATCGAGGCCGATGGCACGACCGCGTGGAAGGGCATCGGCGGCTGAGGCGCTTACCCGCCGGCGAAGGGCGGGAGGATGTCGATCGTTTCGGATCCGGTGAGCGGCAGATCGTCGTCGTGGCGTGCGCCGTCGACGAGCACGGCGCAGCGGGGGAGGATCGCGCCGAGACCGGCGTGGTCGGCGACGAGCGCGTCGCGGAGCGCGTCGAGCGTCGTCTCGGACCGCGTCTCCGAGGCCACGCCAGCGGCTTCCTCGGCCGCAGCGAAATAGCGCACGGTCGTCATGCGTCCCACTCCTCTGCGAGTGCCGTGACCTTCGCGATCGCGGCGCGCGCGGCGTCGGGATCGGTGGATCGCCCCGCTGCGAGCCCCGTGAGGAACGTCGTCAGCGGTGCCGCCGGACGCGCCACGCCGTGGGCGATGTCGCGTGCGAGATCGAGCACGAGGGAGATATCGACGTCCGCCCGGCTGAGCCCCAACTCAGCGCATGCCGCGCGGGTCCACTCATCCAGCGCCTCGGGTGGCAGGTGCCTCTGATCGCTCATGGGGTGTTCCCTCCTCGTCGCTCCGATCCTCCCATGCGACGGCGCTTCCGGGGCGCCGAGAGAGTCCGCGAGTGCGTACGCGCCCATTTCGGCGCGTGAAAGGGCGCGTACGCACTCGCGTACGCCGCCATACCCCTACTCACTCGCCGGGGCGGGTCCAGTCGCCGCTGCGTCCGCCGGTCTTGTTCACGATCCGGGCGTTCTCGATGAGCGCCGTGCGGTCGATGCCCTTCACCATGTCGACGACGGTGAGTGCGGCGACGGTGACGGCGGTGATCGCCTCCATCTCGACGCCCGTGCGGTCGGCGGTGCGGCACGTGGCCTCGATCGCAATGCCGTCGTGTGTCACCTCGAGGTCGACGGATGCGCCGTGCACGCCGATGACGTGCGCGAGCGGCAGCAGGTCGGGCGTCTTCTTCGCGGCCTGGATCCCCGCGATCCGCGCGACGGCGAGCACGTCGCCCTTCGGTACCGTCTGATCGCGCAGTGCCTCGATGGTCTCCGCCGCCACGCGCACGAACCCGCGCGCGGTCGCGGACCGCACGGTGGGCTGCTTCGCGGTGACATCGACCATGCGGGCGTGGCCGGCGGCGTCGAGGTGAGTAAAGGAGGTCATGAGACCAGCATGACATCGACGAGATCGCCCGATGCCACTTCCGCCACGTCTGCGGGGACGACCGCGTAGCCCTCGGCGCGCCCAAGCCCGCCGACGAGATGAGATCCGGATCCTCCCGCCGTCGCGGGACGCACACCCGACCCGTCGACGACGATCGGGAGGACCTGCAGGCGCCCCGCCGGCGTGCGCCACCCCGTCGTGGCGGGGAGGGCGAACCGCGGGCGGTCGATGTCGGCGCGCCCTTGCACGCGGAGCAGGGCGGGCCGGACGAACATCTCGTACGACGCCGCGACGCTCACGGGATTGCCGGGGAGGCCGAAGAACAGCGCGCCGGAATCGAGCACGCCGAACCCCTGCGGCTTACCGGGCTGCATCGCGATGCGGTCGAAGCGGATCCGGCCCGCGAGCGCCTGCTTCACCGGTTCGTATGCGCCCGCACTCACGCCGCCGGACGTGATGACGACGTCGGCGTCGACCTCGTTCAGCAGCGCGCGAAGGGCGGCGGGATCGTCGCCCACCGAGGTACGCAGCGTCACGCGCGCGCCGGAATCGGCGACGAGCTCGGCGAGAAGCGCCGAATTGGAATCCGGGATCTGGCCGGGTGCCGGATCCGTCCCGGGTGGCACGAGCTCGGATCCGGTGGAGACGACGGCGACGCGAGGGCGGCGGACGGCGGACACCTCGCGGACGCCCGCCGCGATGAGGGCGGAGAGCTGCAGCGCGCCGACGACCGCGCCTGCGGACAGAGCCACTCGTCCCGCAGCGATGTCCTCGGCGACCCGGCGAATGTGTGCGCCGCGGGCGCGCGGCGGCACGGAGACGGCCGCTTCCGTCAGCGAGTCGCCAAGACCCCCGATGGTCTGTTCGAACGGGACGACGGTATCTGCGCTCGTTGGCACCCGTGCCCCCGTCATGATGCGCGCGGCCTCGCCGGGCGAGAGCGCCGGATCCGCGGCGGACCCCGCCGCCACGTCGGCGACGACCCTGAGCACCGCGGGGGCATCGCGGCTCGCCTCCGCGACATCGGCGTGCCGCACCGCGAAGCCATCCATCGCCGAGTTGTCGAAGGCAGGAATGTCGAGGCGCGATATCGCGTCGGCAGCGAGCGTGCTCCCGACCGAATCCGCGACGGCCAGCTCCTCGGATTCGAGTGGCCGCGCCGCGTTGAGCACCCGCGTCCGGTGCTCCGCGACGGAAATCAGGTCACTCATCGGTGCCTCCCATCCACGAGTCGATGCGGCGCCGAGAACGTCCCGGGGGACCGTCGAGCTGCCGCGTGGCTGGGGATACGGCCCATCACGCGCTGAACCAGGCGCTCAGGCCGCCGGACAGCGAGCGAGACGGGACCCCTGCGCGAGCGAGGGCAGCCGTGGCGCGCGCGGATCGGGCGCCGGCTGCGCAGACGGTGACGACGTCGCGCCCGGCGGCCTCGGCGCGCAGGCGGTCTGCGGCGGCGGCCGGGTCGGCGAGGATGTCGTCGATAGGGATCCACGCGGAGCCGCCGATCGCGGCTTCCGCGCGCTCCGCCTGGCTGCGCACGTCGACAACGAGCGGCGCGGCGTCGGAGCGGAGCCGCGCCGTGAGCGCACCCACGTCGATTTCGGGCATCATGTGCGGGGCGCGCGGTTCGTCGCCGGCAGACCCCGTCGCCCGCGCGCGGAGCGGCACCTCCCGCGTCGTCGATCGGAGCCCATCGATGAGTGCGATGCGGCCGACGAGCGGATCGCCGATCCCCGCGATGAGGAGGATCGCCTGCGTCGACATGATCGACCCGACGTGCATGACGAGCGCGCCGAGGACGCCGACCGCGGCGCACGTCGGCAACTCGCCGGCGGAACCTGGCGGGTAGAGATCGCCGAGTCGCGTCGGCGGGACGCCGGCCGGGGGCTTCGACCAGAACACGGTCACCTGCGCCTGGAACTCCTGTACAACGCCCCAGACGAGCGGCACGCCGAGGCGCTCGCACGCGCTCGCAACGGCCTCGCGCGTCGCGAGCGTGTCGGTGCCGTCCAGCACGACGTCCGCCCCGGAGAGCAGCCGCTCGGCGTTTTCCGGCGTGACTCGCTCGCGGATCTCCGTGACGTCGCACTCGGGCGCGAGGTCGCGCGCGGCGCGCACGGCGGACGCGGTCTTCGCGGACCCCAGGTCGCTCATGCGGTGCAGCACCTGGCGCTGCAGATTCGAGGCCTCCACGACGTCGTCATCGATGATCGTGATCCGCCCGATGCCGGCCGCGGCGAGCGCGAGCACGGCGGGGGAGCCGAGCCCTCCCGCGCCGACGATGGCGACGTGCGCGGCCGCGAGACGGCGCTGTCCCTCGCCACCGAACGGGTAGAGCGCGGCGTGTCGCGCGGTGCGCGCGGCTTCCGCCTCGGTGAGCGCGGTGATCGGGTCGACGAGCGGTGGGAACGCCATGGCTCGAGCGTACCGACGTGACGGGGCCGCAGGGCGCGAGAGGATGGACGCATGCGCCGACCGTGTCTCATTCTCGCCGCGGCCCTCGGCGTGCTCTTTCTCGCGTCGTGTTCTGCGGCCGACGAGACGCGGACGCTGCGCGTCGCGGCGGCGGCCTCGCTGAATGGCGCGTTGGAGGAGATCGTGACGGGCTTCGAGGCCGCCCACGATGGCGTCGAGGTCGCACCGGTCGTGTACGACGGGTCCAGCACCCTGGCAACACAGATCGCGGAGGGCGCGCCGATCGATGTCGTCGCGTTGGCGGACGAAGACACGATGGCGCGGATCGCGGATGAGATGGATCCGCCGCGCATCTTCGCGACGAACGAGCTCGTGATCGCGGTGCCGGCCGGATCGAGCAAGGTCACCGCGCTGGAGGACCTCACGGATCCGGCGCTCGACGTCGTCGTGTGCGCCAGCGCGGTGCCGTGCGGCGCCGCGACGACCCGGGCGCTCGACGCCGCGGGGCTGGTCGTTGCGGCCGCGAGCTATGAACAGAACGTCGCGGCCGTCGCGCGGAAGGTGGCGAACGGCGTTGCGGATGCGGGCCTCGTGTACCGCACCGACGTGGAGGCGGATGATGCGATCGATGCCGTCGATGACCCGCGCTTCGACGACATCGTGAACTCCTATCCGATCGCCGCGTCGGCGAGCGCGGGGGACGACGCGGACGCCTTCGTCGACTACGTCTTGTCCGCGGAGGGACAGCACGTGCTCGCGCGGTGGGGCTTCGGCACGCCATGATGGACTCAACAGCCACTACGACGACGGGGGAACGGATGACGCGCACGGCACGCAGAATGCGCACGCCGCACCCCCGCCTGCTCTGGATTCCCGCGGCCCTCGCGCTCCTCTTCCTCGCGCTGCCGCTTGCCGCCCTCATCTCGCGCGTCGAGTGGTCGACGCTCTGGCGCGATACGACGTCCGAGGCGGCGCTGAACGCGCTCGTGCTGTCACTCGTGACCGCCGGCACGGCGACCGTCGTGTGCATCGTCATCGGCGTGCCTCTCGCGATCTTCATCGCGAGAGCGCCACGCGGAATTGCCGCCGCCGCGCGGATCCTTGTCGCGATCCCGCTCGTCCTTCCTCCCATGGTCGGCGGTGTCGCGCTGCTGTTCCTCTTCGGCGGATCCAGCGTGCTCGGCGGGTGGCTGAGCGACGCGTTCGACGTCGCCCTGCCGTTCACGACCGTCGCCGTCGTGCAGGCTCAAATATTCGTCGCGCTGCCGTTCCTCGTACTGGCGGTCGAGGGATCCGTGCGCACCGCCGGCACCGAATACGAGCGCACGGCGAGCGCGCTCGGTGCGCGCCGGTGGACGGTGCTCTGGCGCATCACGCTGCCGCTTGCGGGCAACGGCCTGCTCGCCGGCGTCATCCTCTGCTTCGCCCGCGCCATCGGCGAGTTCGGAGCGACGGCGCTGTTCGCCGGCAACGCGCCGGGCGTGACCCAGACGATGCCGCTGGCGATCTACACGGCCTTCAACGGATCCGGCGTCGAGCAGGGTGCGGCCGTCGCGCTATCGGTCATGCTGATTGTCGCGGTGCTGCTCGTGCTGCTCGTCACGCGTGCCTGGCGACCCGGGAGCCTCACATGACGGCGTCGGTGATCGCAGGCCGCGTGGTCGTGCGGCGCTCGGCGCGCTTCGAACTCGACGCCGAGCTCGACGTCGGCCACGGCGAGGTGCTCGCTGTCATGGGACCGAGCGGGGCGGGAAAATCCACGCTCCTGCAGGCGCTGGCCGGCGACCTGAGCGTCACGGGTGGCGAGGTGAGGATCGGAGGCGATGTCCTGACGCGTCGGCGCCGCCCGGACAGGCGCCGACGCGGCGTCGTGATGTTAGGGCAGAATCCGCTCCTGTTCCCGCACCTGAGCGCCAGGGACAACGTCGCGTTCGGGCCCCGCGCGGGGCGCATGCCGCGTCGCCGCGCGCGCACCGACGCCGACGAGTGGCTGTGGCGCGTCGGACTCTCTGGCATCGGCGACCACCGGCCGAACGAGCTCTCCGGCGGACAGCAACAGCGCGTGGCGCTCGCGCGCGCTCTCGCCACGACGCCGCGCCTCCTCTTGCTCGACGAGCCCCTGACGTCGCTTGACGTCGAAACGGCGAGCGACATCCGCTCGCTGCTGCGCGAACAACTGGCGTTCACGATGACGCCGACGATCCTCGTGACCCACGACGCGTTCGATGCGGCCGCTCTCGCGCGCCGCATGATCGTGATCGAGGACGGCGAGGTGACGCAGCGCGGCGCCGTCCGCGATGTGCTCGCGCGACCCGCGACGTCCTTCGTCGCCTCCGCGGCCGGCCTCAACCGGTTGCCGGGCACGGCCGACGATGGTGTCTGGACCGGGTCGAGTTTCGGTATGCCGCTCACCATCACGTCGGCCGACAGCGGTCCGCGGCCCGCGGACGGCGACGAGATCGTCGCGGTGTTCCGCCCCGCCGACGCGCGCATTGCGCGAGCCGAGGAGACCACGTGGACGGGTGCACTGCAGGTGGCGCGCTCGGGCGCGGACGATGAGACGCCCGGCGAATGGCTTGCGCGCGTCGAACGCCTCGAACCCGCGCCGGGCGGGGCCCGCGTGCATGTCTCCGAGCCACTCCTCGCCATCGACGTCCCGACGGCCCAGATCGCCGCGCTCGGCATCGCGCCGGGCGATCCGGTACGCGTGTCAGTGCCTCCAGACGCCGTGCGCCTCATCCCGTCAGAGAGTTCCCTCCCCGGCGCGCCGGGCAGCCGGCCACGTCCTACGCTGGAGGGATGATGCGTCGATCGGGGGCGAGCGCGTGAGCGCCGTGCAGATCCGGCTGGGCGAACGGCGCCCGGCCGAAGTGCTGCCGGACGACATGCCGACATCGGGGGCCCTCGTCGACCGGTTCGGGCGCGTGCACCGCGACCTCCGCATCTCGCTCACTGACCGCTGCTCGCTGCGCTGCACCTACTGCATGCCAGAGCAGGGCAACGAGTGGCTCGCGCGGCAGAGCATCCTCACCCTCGACGAGATCGAGCGCGTCGCGCGGATTGCGGCGGCGAACGGCATCTCGACGTTCCGACTCACGGGCGGGGAGCCGCTGCTGCGCCGCGATCTCGCCGACATCGTCACACGCCTGGCGCGCCTCGAGACCGAAACCGGCCCGGTCCAGATCGCGATGACGACGAACGCGATCGGCCTCGATACCCGCCTCGACGAGCTCATCGATGCCGGGCTCGGCCGACTGAACATCTCGATCGATACCGTGCAGCGCGAGAAGTTCCGCGAGCTCACCCGCCGCGATCGCCTCGACGACGTGCTCGCCGGGATCCGCGCTGCCGCGGCGTCGTCGCTGCGACCCCTCAAGCTCAACGCGGTGGCGATGCGCGGCGTCAACGAGGACGAACTCGTGGACCTCGTGCAGTTCGCGCTCGATCACGACGCCCAGATGCGGTTCATCGAGCAGATGCCGCTTGACGCTGGACACACCTGGGATCGCGCGCAGATGGTCACGCGCGAGGAGATCCTCGAGAAGCTCGCGACGAGATGGCACCTCGAACCCGTGCCCGGCCGCGGGGGCGCGCCTGCCGAGTCGTGGCGCCTTGACGGATCCGCTCATACGGTCGGGGTCATCGCGTCGGTCACGGCGCCATTCTGCGGCGCGTGCGACCGGTTGCGCCTGACCGCAGACGGGCAACTGCGCAACTGTCTCTTCTCGAACCGAGAGTTCGACCTCGTGCCGCTCCTGCGCGGATCCGGAACCGACGCGGATATCGAGCGCACCCTGCGCGGCTGCATCTGGCGGAAGCTCCCCGGCCACGCCATCAACGACGAAGGGTTTCTACAGCCCGCACGCGGCATGAACGCCATCGGGGGCTGAACCGCTGTCGCGGATCAGTGCGTGCACGACAGACGTGCGACGCCCTCGCGGAATCGCTCGGCGACGATCTCAGCGACGCGCGGATCCGTGCCGACCGGCTCCGTGGTGACGTCGGCGCCGGCGTTCGCGATGAGGTTCGCGAAGTGGCCGGGCGCGAGCACATAGCTCGCGACGATCACGCGGCCGGCTGTGCCCCGCGCGTGGGCGACCGCGTCCGCGACCGTCGGAGACGCGCCGTAGGCGTAGCCCGCGGTGACGGGAACGCGGAGCCTCGCCGCGAGCTCCGCGCGGACGTCTGAGACGCGCGCGATCGCCTCCGGCCGTGAGGATCCCGCGGCGGCGAGCACTACGCGATCGCTGTGATCCAAGCCCGCGGCGCGCACGCGGTCCTCGAGCACGTCGAGGAGCAGGGGATGCGGACCGAGGGTGCCGGTGGCGACGACGTCCTCGCGCGCCGCGGCCGCGCGGCCGATGTCGACCTGCGTGTGGTAGCCGGGGGAGAGCAACAGCGGCACGATCACGCCCGGTCCCTCGAGGGCTGCGACGACTTCGTCGACCTGCGGATGCTGCACGTCGACGAAGGTCTCGGCGAGCGGGGCGCCGACGAGCTCCGCGGCGCGCTTCGCGAGCGTCGTCACGACGGCGCGGCCGGCTGCGGAATCCGTGCCGTGGGAGCACGCGACGAGTGTGGGAAGCGTCACGCGGGCTCCTCGACCGAGAGGCGATAGCCGCGCTTGATGACCGTGGTCACGAGGTCGGCGTATCCGAGCGATTCGCGCAGGCGCGCGACGGCCATCTCGACGGCGTGCGAGCTGCGGCGAGACCGTGGCAGGACGGAGTGGAGGCGTTGACGGCTGATGACGGCGCCGCCGGCATCGAAGAGCGCGGTGAGCAGCGCCGTGCTCGCGGGCGAGAGTGGCAGGAACTCGCCATCGAGGATCGCCCCCGAACTGCGCACCTCGAGTCGGCCGCGGGGCGTGGTCACGCTCGGTGCCCCGCCGTCGCCGAAGTGCGCGACGACCAGGCGCACGAGCGACCCGAGCCGGCCGCGCGACGCGATCACAGCGGGCACCCCGCGCCGGTCGAGCGGACGTGCCGTGATCGGGCCGACGGCCGCCATGACGAGGTGTCCGCGTGCGGCGCGATCGCGGATGTCGTCGAGCGCGCCGCGGCTTTCGGCGACGTCGAGCCAGGCGTCCGCCCCCGGCGCCGCGGTGAACAGCACGGCATCGACGGACCCTTCGGCCGCCTGCGCCACCGACTGGCGAACGGCCTCCGGATCTACCGGCGGCCCCCACCGGTACACCGAGAGGCTGACGACGGTGGCGCCGTGCGCGCGCAGCAGCTCATCGAGGCCGTCCGCGCCGGATCCGTGATGCTGCACCGCGATCCTCTTGCCCGCGACGTCGCTTGCGAGGAGGAACTCGCCAACCTCCTGCGCGGTCTCGGACGCGGCTGTCCAGTGCACGTCGAACCCCGCTTGCTGAACCGCGCCGCGCGCCTTCGCGCCCCTCGCGACGATCCGCGCGCCCGCGAACGACCGTGCGAGGTCGTCGGCGAGGTCGGCCTCGTGCGCGGCCTCAACCCAGCCGCGGAACCCGACGCCGGTCGTCGCCACGACGATGTCGGGGGCCGAGTGGATCAACGCGTGCGTCGCATCGAGGAGCGCCGCATCGTCGATGTGCGGGATGATCGAGAGGGCGGGCGCTCGCTGAACGGTCGCGCCGTGGCGTTCGAGGGCTGCCTGCAGTTCGCCCGAGCGGCGATCCACGGCGACGACGACGGAACACCCCTCGAGAGCGGACGACAGCGGAACGGGCGCGACGATGGGCGTCATCCAGGCGTTCCCTCGCGCGCCGCGACGGCGTGCGCGGGGAGCAGGAGATCGGGGCGCGCGACCTCGCCGATGACGATGACGGCGGGATTGGCCACGCCGGCCGAGCGGGCGGCATCGCCGGCGTCACCGAGCGTTGCCCTCGTCGTACGCTGCCGGATCGTGTGCCCGTTCTCGACGAACGCGACGGGCGTGTTCGCGGGGATTCCCGCGTCGAGGGCCGCGCGGGCGATCCCGTCGAACGCGCGCACTCCCATGAGCATGACGGTCGTCACGGCGGGATCCCTCAGCGACGCCACGGTGGCAGGGGAGAGCCCCGACTGCCCGTTGATGACGTGCACGCTCGAGGCGACGCCGCGGTGCGTGACAGGGATCCCCGCCGCCTGCGGCACCGAAACCGCGCTCGTCACGCCCGGCACGACGTCGACGGGAACGCCCGCGGCGAGGCAGGCCGACACCTCTTCGCCGCCGCGCCCGTAGACGAACGGGTCTCCGCCCTTGAGTCGCACGACGCGTTTCCCGGCGCGGGCGTGCGCAATCAGCAGATCGTTGATGCCGTCCTGCATGACAGTGTGATGCCCTGGCGCTTTGCCGACGTGAATGACCTCGACGTCCGGTTCGAGCTCGTCGAGCACGGCGGTCGCGCCGAGGCGGTCGGCCACGACCACGTCGGCCTCAGCGATGAGTCGGCGCGCCCGCAACGTCATGAGGTCGACGGGGCCCGGCCCGCCGCCGATGAGGGCCACGGATCCGGCAGCGTCGCCGCGCACGCGGCGCAACGGCGCGCGGCCGGATTCGAGCAGCTCACGCACCGAGCGGTGGACGCGCGCGGTGCGGCGCGGATCCACGCCGGCGTCGCTCGTGACGCCCACGAGGACGTCGCCCGCTCGCGATTGCGCGGTCATCCGCGCGGATCCGTGAGCGCCGACAGAGGCGTTGATGCAGAAAGTCCGCCGCGCCTCACACCACGCTGAGACCCGGGCGTCGACCGCGCTGTCGCCCGTCGCGGTGTGCACGAGCCACGCGCCATCGAGGTCGGACTCGACGATCGCGCGAGCGTGCCAGGGCACGTCGTGATCCGCGATGAGCTGCTGCGTTTCGGCGGCGAGGTCGGGCGCGACAACCAGCACGTCGGCGCGCTCGTCGAGAAAGCGGCGCAGGCGGCGTGCGGCGACGCTTCCGCCGCCCGCGAGCACGACGCGGCGGCCGTCGAGAGACACTCCGAGCATCGTGGTCATCTCACGCCTCCTCCCATTTCACGAACACCTGACCGTCGTCCACCGCGACCGCAAACGACGTGATGTGGCGCTCGTCGTGGCCATGCGTTTCGACGACGGTTCCGGTGCGCAGATCCCACGACTGCTTGTGCAACGGGGAGGTGATCGTCGGAATCACCGCGCCGCCTGCGAACGCCGCCGTCCCGACGATACCGCGAGAGAGGACGTGCGCACCGCTGTACGGGTCATAGTTCGACACAGCTCGCACGGTGCCGTCGGCGAGCAGGAAGAGCGCGATCTGGGTGTCGCCCACGAGCGCCGCCCGCCCACGCTCCACACTCAGCTGCTCGAACGCGCACAGGCGCACCCACCGCGCGGCGCGCACGGGTGTCGTCGGATTCGTCACCATGGTCATTGCCGTACCTCCAGTGTCGTACCCGCGATCATCACGGATCCGGATTGCCGCTCCTCGTCGGACGCGGGGCGCACCTGCCCGCGTTCCGCCACATAGGCGAGGGACGGATCCGGGGTGGTCGGTGCGTTGACGAACGAGTGGAATCTCGTGAGCTTGTCGGGATCCTTGAGGGTCGCCGCCCACTCGTCCTCGTAGGCGTCGACGTGTCGCGCCATCGCGTCGTCGAGGTCGCCCGCGATGCCGAGCGAATCATCGATGATGACCTCGCGGAGGCCGTCGAGCCCGCCGTCAAGATCCGCTAGCCAGGGCGCGGTGCGCTGGAGGCGGTCGGCCGTGCGGATGTAATACATGAAGTACCGGTCGATGGTGCGGATCAGGGCGTCGTCGTCGAGGCCCTCTGCGAGCAGCTGCGCGTGACGTGGCGTGAATCCGCCGTTGCCGCCGACGTACAGGTTCCAGCCGTTCTCCGTCGCGATGACGCCGGCGTCCTTGCTGCGGGCCTCGGCGCACTCGCGCGCGCAGCCGGAAACGCCCAGCTTGAGCTTGTGGGGCGACCGCAGGCCGCGGTAGCGCAGCTCGAGACGCACCGCCATGCCGACGGCGTCGAGCACGCCGTACCGGCACCAGGTGGATCCGACGCACGACTTCACGGTGCGCAGCGACTTGCCGTACGCCTGGCCGGATTCGAAGCCCGCCTCGACGAGGCGGCGCCAGATGTCCGGGAGCTGTTCCAGACGGGCGCCGAACATGTCGATGCGCTGTCCGCCCGTGAGCTTCGTGTAGAGCCCGAAGTCGCGCGCGACCTCGCCGATCACGACGAGCCCGTCCGGCGTCACCTCGCCTCCGGGCATGCGGGGAACAACCGAGTAGGAGCCGTCCTTCTGCATGTTCGCCATCACGTGGTCGTTCGTGTCCTGCAGCGCCGCGGATTCGCCGTCGAGCACGTGTTCGCCCACGAGTCCGTGGAGGATGCTGGCGATCGTCGGCTTGCACACGTCGCAGCCGCGGCCGCGGCCGAATCGCTCGAGGATTCCGCTGAACGTCGTCTCGCGCGAGACCACGATGGCGTCGTAGAGCTGCCGGCGCGACAGATCAAAGTGTTCGCACAGCGCGCTGCTCACGGACTTTCCGAGTGCCGTGAGCTCCTGCGCGGTGATCTTCTTCACCATCGCGAAACAGCTACCGCACGTCGCGCCCGCCTTCGTGCAGGCTTTCACCTCGCCCGCGTCGGCGCAGCCGTCCTCGTGCACCGCGCTGCGGATCCGGCCCGCCGTGACGGACGAACACGAGCAGACGATCGCCTCGTCGGGGAGCTCGCCCGCCGGGGCCTCCATGCCGCCGGAGGGCAGGAGATACGCAGCGGGATCCGCGCCCAGTGGCCTGCCGACGAGGGGACGGAGGGCGCCGTACGACGCGGCGTCGCCGACGAAGATCCCGCCGAGGAGCGTGGACGCGTCGTCGCTGAGGACGAGCTTCTTGTACACGCCGCCGACCGGATCCGTGTAGACGACGTCGAGCGCATCCGGCGCGGTGGCCAGCGCGTCGCCGAAAGAGGCGACGTCGACGCCCGAGAGCTTGAGCTTCGCCGAATCGTCATACCCGGGAAACGTCGCGGAACCACCGAAGAGGCGGTCGGCGGCGACTTCGGCCATGGCGTAGCCGGGGGCGACGAGGCCGACGCAGCGCCCATCGAAGGCCGCGACCTCACCGATCGCCAGGATCCGCTCGTCGGAGGTGCGGCACGTGTCATCGATCCGTACGCCGCCGTCAGACTCGCACGCGAGCTGCGCCTCGCGCGCCAGGGCGTCGTTCGGCCGCACGCCGACCGTGAAGACGACGACGTCCGTTGGCTCCCGGGAGCCGTCGTGAAACTCGAGACCGGCGACACGGCCCGTGCGGTCGGCGTCGATGCGCGTCGTGCGCGTCGACGTGCGCACCGTGATGTCGCGGCGCTCGATGAGGCGCCCGAGAACGTCACCGCCCGCGCGGTCGAGCTGCGCCGACATCAGGTGGGTTCCGGAGTGCACGACGGCACCGTCGACCCCCAGCTCCTGCAGCGCGCCGACGGCCTCCAGGCCCAGCAAGCCGCCGCCGATCACCTTTCCCGTGAGCGGGCGCCCGAGCTGACGCTCACGCTCGGCGACGTATTCCCGTAGCGACGACAGGTCGTCGATCGTGCGGTAGACGAAGCACCCGGGAAGGTCTGCCCCCTCCACGGCTGGCCTGGCTGCGGAGGATCCGGTGGCCAGGACGAGAGTGTCGTAGGGCACCGTGGCGCGGCTTGCGGTGAGGACGGTCGCCGCGCCGCGGTCGATGCGGATGACCGGATCGCCCGCGAGGAGGTCGACGCGGTGGTCGTCGAAGACGCTGCGGTCGAGGGTCAGGTCGTCCGGGGTCGCGCCCGAGAGGAACGACGTGAGCGCGACGCGGTCGTAAGGGCGGTGGGGTTCCTCGCCGATGACTGTGACGGTCGTCGCGGTGTCGGCGCGCGCGAGAAGGCTCTCCACGAAGCGGTGCGCGACCATGCTGGCACCCACGACGACGACGCGGTGTGGGGGAGATGTCTCGGTCACGTGGTGCTCCTGCCTCGGGCGTCTTGTCGGTGACACCCACGGTAGGAACGCCGTGTTTCCGCGACGGTCGCGCGATCGTTTCCTCGGAACGACGAAACCCTCACACCAGGCCTGGGCGAGATGTGAGGGTTTCGTCGGGAGAGGGCTATCTGGCCGTGAGGACGATCGGGCCGTCTTCGGTGATCGCGATCGTGTGCTCGCTGTGTGCTCCACGGGATCCATCGGCGCTGCGGAGCGTCCAGCCGTCGCGCTCGTCGGTGACGAGCTTGTCGGTCGTCTGCAGGAACCATGGCTCGATCGCCACGACGAGCCCCGGCTTCAGGGGGAAGCCGCGTCCGGCGCGACCATCGTTGGGGATGTGCGGGTCTCCGTGCATCGTGCGACCGACGCCGTGGCCGCCGAAGTCGGTGTTGATGCTGAGACCGTCACCCCGGGCGACGGCGGCGATGGCGGCGGAGATGTCGCCCACCTTGCTGCCGGTCTGCGCGGCCGTGATCGCGGCCTCGAGCGCGCGCTCGGTCGTGTCGATGAGCGCGAGGTCCTCATCGCGCGGCGTGCCGACGACGAAGGACACAGCGGAGTCGGCGACCCAGCCGTTGATCGACACGGCGAAGTCGAGCGTGACGAGGTCTCCGTCGCGCAGCGTGTAGTCGTAGGGACGCCCGTGCAGCACCGCATCGTTGACCGAGGTGCAGATGACATGACCGAACGGACCTGACCCGAACGACGGCGCGTAGTCGAGGTAGCAGCTCTCGGCACCGGCCGCGCGGATCATCGCGTGGGCGCGTCGATCGATCTCCAGCAGGTTCATGCCGACCTTCGTCTCTTCGGAGAGGGTCTGCAGCGTCTCCGCGACGAACCGTCCCGCCGGTCGCATAGCCTCGATCTCGGCGGGTGTGCGCAGCTCGATCATCTGGTGTCCTTTCGGGTCGCTGACCATTCTCGCGCATGTCGACCGGGCGGGTCCCGAGAACGCTGTGAGCGGTGGAGCGCGCATGTGGCACAATAGACGTTTGTGCCGTGGCCGGCGCGCCCGTTGGTGCGTCCGGTTTCGACTCTGCCACAGGGGAGTCGAGGATCTGTTCGTCAGTTCGGCTCTCATGCGCACCGCGATCTCCTGACCTTTTGCGCGGGCGACCTGTGGCGGCCGCAGGAAGCGAACCATCATGAACATCATCGATGCCGTCGACGCAGCATCGCTGCGGACCGACGTCCCGGAGTTCGGGCCAGGTGACACCGTCAAGGTGCACGTCAACATCATCGAGGGCAGCCGCTCCCGCGTCCAGGTCTTCCAGGGCGTCGTGCTCGGTCGCCAGGGTGGTGGCGTGCGCGAGACCTTCACCGTGCGCAAGATCAGCTTCCAGGTCGGCGTGGAGCGCGTGTTCCCCGTGCACTCGCCGATCATCGACAAGATCGAGGTCGTCAGCCGCGGTGACGTGCGCCGTGCGAAGATCTACTACCTGCGCGGCCGCACCGGTAGGCGTGCGAAGATCCGCGAGAAGCGCGAGAACGTCTGATCGTCGAGCGATCGTGACTGAACGCCCCGCGACGCTTCCGTCGCGGGGCGTTCGACGTATGGGATCCTGAAGGCGATGACAACAGAAGCAGAGACGGCCCCGGCAGACGACCGACCGGGCGGACGCGGAGTCCTGACGTTCCTGCGCGACGTCGTCATCATCATCGTCATCGCTGCCGTCGTGTCAATGCTCATCAAGGCCTTCGTCGTGCGGTCGTTCTACATTCCGTCGGCATCGATGGAGGACACGCTCATGACGGATGACCGGATCCTCGTCGACGAGTTGACTGTGAACTGGACGGGGTACGAGCGCGGCGACGTGATCGTGTTCGCGGATCCGGGCGGCTGGCTGCCCGATCCGGGTGGCGAAAGCCCCGGCGGACTCGCCGGCGCGATGAACTGGCTGCTCACGGCCATCGGCGTCTCGGCGGCCGATTCCGAGGAACATCTCGTCAAGCGCCTCATCGCTCTGCCGGGCGACCACGTCGAATGCTGTAACGCTCTCGGCCAGCTCACTGTCAACGGCGCGGGTGTCGACGAGCTCGATTACCTGCGCCTTCCCGACGGATCCACGCGCGCGTCGATGACCGACTTCGACGTCGTCGTTCCGGACAACGCCGTCTGGGTCATGGGAGACAATCGCAACCGGTCGCAGGACTCCCGCTACCACGACACGCAGCCCGGCGGCGGGTTCGTCCCCGTCGACAAGATCGTCGGCCGCGTCGTCCTGCGCACCTGGCCGCTGTCGCACTTCGGCCCGCTCGACGATCGCACCCCGGCGTTCACCGGCGTTCCGGAGTCCGACCGATGACCCCGGTCGCTCCCACGCTCGACCTCGAGCGACGTCTGCTCGACACGGCGCCGCTCGTGATCGGCCTCGACGAGGTGGGCCGGGGAGCTCTTGCCGGGCCTGTCACCGTCGGGGCCGCGGCCATCGACCACGCCGTCGCGGCGACGGCCGTCCCGGAAGGGCTGCGCGACTCGAAGCTCGTCACTGCCCGTCGACGTCCCGATGTCGCCGCGCGCACCGCCGAGTGGGTGTGCGGCAGCGCCCTCGGGTGGGCGACTCCGGGCGAGGTCGATGAACATGGGATCCTCGGAGCGCTCGGTCTCGCGGCCGTACGCGCCCTCGGGGCGCTCCGCGCCGGCGGGCTCGACGTGCCGTCGGGCGTCGTGCTTCTCGACGGCAACCACGACTATCTCTCACCCGTGGCGTCGACGATGATGGGGCGCCTCGACCTGCGGACCGTCGTGGGAGGCGACCGCGACCGCGCGTCGATCTCGGCGGCCTCGATCGCCGCGAAGGTCGCGCGCGATGCGCTGATGGTCGACCTCCACGACGCCCACGCCTCGTACTCCTGGGACCGCAACAAGGGCTACGGCAGCGCAGCGCACCGTGCGGCGATCCGGGAACGCGGCCTGACCGACCATCACCGACGTTCGTGGGCAATCGCCTAGGCTGGGGACACCATGGATGAGGACTCCTTCGAGGAATTCGACCGCGAACTCGAACTCGCGCTGTATCGCGAGTACCGCGATGTCGTCGGCCAGTTCCAGTACGTCGTGGAGACCGAGCGACGGTTCTATCTCGCGAACGACGTCAACGTCGTGCGCCACGACACCGAGCACGACTTCTACTTCGAGCTCACGATGCGCGACGTGTGGGTGTGGGACATCTACCGCGCCGACCGCTTCGTGACGTCGGTGCGCGTGCTGACGTTCAAGGATGTCAACGTCGAGGAGCTGCCGCGACGCGACTTCGAGCTCCCCGACGACCTCTCGCTCGGCAAGAGCTGACGCCCCTCGGCGTGTCGGCGAGGCCGTCTGGCTCGTCCACAGCCCGTCGGATTTACGACCCGTCCGCAGCGCCCCCGGAATGACGCGGGAGCGCTGATCCGCTCGTCGCCGAATCGCGGCACCGTGAGGTCATGCCTCACAACCTGACCCTGGGACGCGCGGGAGAGGATCGCGCGGCCGAACTGCTCATCTCCGACGGCTACATCGTCGTCGACCGCAACTGGCGGTGCGCGTCGGGCGAGATCGATCTCGTCGCCGTCCGGCGCGACGTCGTCGTCATCGTCGAAGTCAAGACCCGCACGAACCGGCGTTACGGTCACCCGTTCGAAGCGCTCGACGCGCGGAAGACCGCGCGTCTGTGGCGCCTGGCGCACATGTGGGCCCGGGTGCATCCGGACGTCGCTCGCGGGCGCCGGCTGCGCGTCGACGCGATCGCGATCACCGGATCGGATCCCGTCTCTGCGGCGGTGGAGCACCTGCAGGGGATCTCGTGATCGTGGTGCGGACGTGGGCGGTCGCGCTCACGGGCCTGCGCGGCACGCTCATCGAGGTCGAGGCCGACATCACGCAGCATCGGCCCGATTTTCGTCTCATCGGGATGCCCGACAAGGCGCTCGGCGAAGCCGTCCGGCGCGTCACGAACGCGTGCGAGAACAGCGGGCTCGCGCTGCCGGACCGGCGCCTCACGGTCAATCTGTCGCCAGCCAGTTTGCCCAAGCAGGGATCCGGGTTCGATCTGTCGGTGGCACTCGCGGCGCTGGCGACCGACGGTCGGCTCGATCCCGCGTCGCTCGCTGGCACGGTGCACATCGGCGAGCTCGGGCTCGATGGCCGCGTTCGCGCAGTGCCCGGCGTGCTCCCGGTCGTCCTCGCGGCGGTCGCCGCCGGTCGGCCGCGCGTCGTCGTGCCCGAGAGGAACCGCGCGGAGGCCGAGCTCGTCTCCGACGCCGAGATCATCAGCGTGCGCACACTGGCCGAGGCGGCACGGCTGCACGGGGCCGAGATCGACGACCCTGTTCTCAAAGGCCCCGAGGCGCCGGCCACCAGTACCGAGTCGGACGTCACGGCGCCGGAGCCGGACGTCGATCTCGCCGACGTCGTCGGGCAGCCGGAGGCGGTCGATGCGCTGCTCGTGGCCGCGGCGGGCGGTCACCATCTGCTGATGTCGGGGCCTCCGGGCGCGGGCAAGACGATGCTCGCGCGGCGACTGCCCGGGATCCTTCCGGCGCTGACCGACGAGGAGGCACTCGAGGTCGCCTCCGTCCGGTCGCTGACGGGGGAGCGCATCGCGGCGTTGACGCGACAGCCCCCTTTCGAAGCGCCGCACCACTCCGCCACCCTCGCGGCGCTCGTGGGAGGCGGATCCCGTCGGGCGAGTCCCGGGGCGATCGCACGGGCCTCGCGAGGCGTGCTGTTCATCGACGAGGTCGCCGAGGCGCCACGCTCTGTGCTCGACGCCTTGCGTCAGCCGCTCGAGAACGGAATGATCGCGATCCATCGGGCGGGCTTCACCGCCAGCTTTCCCGCGCGATTTCAACTCGTGCTCGCGATGAACCCGTGTCCGTGCGGCGAGTTCGGCGTTGCGGGCGGGGTCTGCACCTGTTCGCCCGCCGAGGTGCGACGCTACGCAGCGAAGCTCTCCGGGCCACTGCTCGACCGGATCGACATCGACCTGCGATTGCGGCGCGTGTCGCGGGCTGACGATGCGCCGGGCGGCGTGACGAGCGCGGAGGCGAGGCGTCGGGTGACGACGGCCCGCCAACGCGCGGCCGAGCGCCTGGCCGAAACGCCGTGGGTCACGAACGGTCAGGTGTCGGGCACGTGGCTGCGAAAGGGCCCCCGCCCGCTGCGGGGCGAGGCGCGTCGCACGCTCGAATCCGCGCTGGAACGCGGCTTGCTGACGTTGCGTTCGCACGATCGCGTCGCCCGAGTGGCATGGACGGTCGCCGATCTCGAAGGGCGCAACGAACCGGTGGCGAGCGACGTCGGACGGGCGCTCTTCTTGAAGAAGGGGGTGATCGCGTGACGCGGCGGCTTGAGGTCGGCGACCTGATCTCCCACGACGTGCGCCGGGAAGCGGCCGCCTGGATCGGGACGGGCGATGAGGACGCGGTCGCGCGTGTCGCGTGGTCGGTTCTCATCGAACCGGGCGACGGCGTCGCCGGCGAGGCGATTGCGCGCTTCGGGCCCCGCGCGGCGCTCGACAGGGTGACGACGGCACCCCGCGGTGCGGACATCGGCAACGCCCTCGACCGGTGGGCCTCGCGATGGGACGCCGGTCTCGTGCGGGACGCAATCGCGGCGGCGCGGCGTCGGCAGATCCGGCTGCTCCTCCCTGGCGACGCCGAGTGGCCGGTCGGCCTCGACGACCTCGGCCCGCATGCGCCCGTGTGCCTCTGGGTGCGCGGCGAGGCCGAGGCGTTGGCGCACGGCCTCTCGGCAGGTCTTGTGGGAGCACGCGCCGCTACTGGTTACGGCGAGCACGTCGCGACCGACCTCGCGAGCGCTCTCGCCGACGACGACGTCGTCATCGTCTCCGGCGCGGCGTATGGCATTGACGGCGCCGCTCACCGCGGGGCGATGCGCGTTGGAGGTCGCACGGTGGCGTTCGTCGCGGGCGGCGCGGACCGTGTGTACCCGGCGGGGCACGCGCACCTGCTGCAGCAGATCACCGAGCGCGGTGCCGTCGTCGCGGAGTGTCCCCCGGGCACCACACCGACGAGGTGGCGCTTCCTGTCGCGCAACAGGCTGATCGCGGCCGTCTCTGCAGCGACAGTGGTGGTCGAGGCCGGCGGGCGCAGCGGCAGTATCAACACCGCCGGACACGCGGCGGCACTCGGGCGCCCGCTCGGGGCGGTCCCCGGCCCGGTGACGAGCTCGACCTCGGCGGGCTGCCATCGCCTGCTGCGGGAGTACGACGCGATCTGCATCACGAGTGCGGGGGACGTCAGAGAGCTGCTCGGCGCAGGACCGGACCCACAGCCGCTCGCCTACGAGGCCCCGGAGACGATCCGCCTCGCCGATGCGCTCAGCAGACGGCGGGCTCGTACGGTCGACGAGCTGGCTCGTCGCAGCGGGCTCGCACCGGCAGACGTGGTGGCGGCGCTCGGGCTCATGGCACTCGCCGGGTCTGCCGAGGCCCGCGAGGACGGCTGGGTCTCCGCGACGTGACGTCGGCGCCCGAGCCCTCCGCGCGTGGTGCCGCGCGTCGGGGCGCAGTGGGGGCCAGACTGGACTCATGCTCCTCACCCAGGCGGTCGACGCGTTCACGGCTCACCTCGCCGACGTGCGCCGCCTGTCACCGGCCACCGTCCGCGCCTATCGCGCCGACCTGGCGGACCTTGCGTCGACGGTCGGAGACGTCGAGATCGCTGAGGTCGACCTCGAGCATCTGCGCGAGTGGCTGTGGCGCGCGGCGAAGCGCGGTGACGCGCGTTCGACCCTGGCGCGTCGAACCTCGTCTGCGCGCGGGCTATTCGCGTGGGCGCTCGAGGCGAGCGCCGTGCGCACGGATCCGAGCCTGCGCCTTGTGACTCCGAAGCGCGGACGCACGCTGCCGCGCGTCGCCACCGCCGACGGACTCGAACAGATGCTCGCGCGCGTCGGTGAACGCGCCGCCGAGGGCGACCCCGTCGCGCTGCGTGACCACGGCGTGCTCGAGCTGCTGTACGGCACCGGGATCCGCGTGGCCGAGCTGTGCGGCGCAGATGTCGACGATCTCGATCTCGGACGGGCGACCGTGCGGGTGACCGGCAAGGGTGACAAGGAGCGGGTGGTGCCGTTCGGGGGCCCCGCACGTCGAGCGCTGGATGCCTACCTGACGCGTGCGCGCCCGGTTCTGGCCGCGCGCCGGGACGGCGCGACGGCTGCCGTCTTCCTGGGCGTCCGGGGTGGCCGGTTAGGGCCGCGAACCGTCTATGACCTCGTCGCCCGCACGCTCGGTCCGGTCGTCGGATCCGCCGCGGTCGGCCCGCACGCGCTGCGTCACTCCGCGGCGACGCACCTGCTCGACGGCGGCGCGGACCTGCGTGCCGTGCAGGAGCTGCTCGGGCACGCGAGCCTCGGAACGACGCAGGTGTACACGCACGTATCATCGGAGCGACTCTCCGCCGCGTACCGGCTCGCGCACCCACGCGCCTAGCGGCCGCATACCGCCTCGCACACCCGCGCGACTCAGGGCGGGCCGTCGCAGCACGGCAGGAGGATGGGGCGCGTCGCCGCGCCGAGGAGCGCGAGCGGATTCACGTACGCGCCGTTGATGCGCGCCCCCAGATGCACCGCGCCTGCGGGCGTATGGCCGCCCGAGGCGAGCGTTCCGACGGCGGTGCCACGCGTCACCCGCGCGCCGGGGGAGAGCTCGCTTGCGACCGGCTCCAGCGTCGAGACCAGGCCGGCACCGTGATCGATTGTGATGAGGGGACGATCGACGACGGTACCGCGGAACGCGACGACGCCATCTGCCGGTGCCACGATCTCCTGGCCCGAGACCGCCACGTCGAGGCCCCGGTGGCCGGCTCCGTAGTCGTGAGCCGGGGCGTCGAACGGGCGCACAATTTCCGCACGGCCGCCCGGCCACGCCCAGGGTGCACTCGGATGCATCGCCTCGTCGGACGCGAGCGGCGCCGTAGGAGGCGGGTCGGAGATATTCGCCGCGGCGGGCGCGGCGGCGTCGAGGGCAACCCACACGAGGACAAGTGCGATCGTTGCGCGTCCACGGCGCCCGCGCCGTCGACGCTCGACGACGTGATTTTCGGGTCGGAGTACGAGAGCCATCTCGTCACCGTGACGCATCCGGTGCGCGCGTGCGCCGCGGGTGAGAGCGAATGTGGACGGATCCGCGGATTTCCGCACGTGGGGACGTGCCGACCCGGCGCGACGACGGTGATCTCGCCCGCCGGCGTGCTGTATACTTGAGGTCGCATCTCGTGTATCGGGATGACTTCGCGTGCCCTCGCGGCTTCGGCCGTGACGCCACCTCCCACCGGTCCCTCCTCGCGGAGGGCGGGAGGACGTCGGGCACCAGGATCGCCGGCCCGTGCCGGCTCAGTAACCGAAATCGGCGCGCTCGTGCGCGCCCTGACGCAAGGAGACGGCAATGGCCGTTGTGACGATTCGCCAGCTGCTCGACAGCGGCGTTCACTTTGGACACCAGACCCGCCGGTGGAACCCGAAGGTCAAGCGCTTCATCCTCACGGAGCGCAGTGGAATCCACATCATCGACCTGCAGCAGTCGCTGGCCTACATCGACAGCGCCTACGACTTCGTCAAGGAGACCGTCGCCCACGGCGGCACGGTGCTCTTCGTCGGCACGAAGAAGCAGGCGCAGGAGGTGCTCGCCGAGCAGGCTCTGCGTGTCGGCCAGCCCTACGTCAACGAGCGTTGGCTCGGTGGTCTGCTCACGAACTTCCAGACGGTGTCGAAGCGCCTCGCGCGGATGAAGGAGCTCGAGGAGCTCGACTACGACGACCCCGCTGCATCGGGCTTCACCAAGAAGGAGCTCCTGCTCAAGAAGCGCGAGCTCGACAAGCTCCACAAGTCGCTCGGCGGCATCCGGAACCTGACCAAGACGCCGTCGGCCCTCTGGGTCGTCGACGCCAAGCGCGAGCACCTCGCGATCGACGAGGCACGGAAGCTGGGCATCCCGGTCATCGGCATCCTCGACACGAACGTCGACCCCGATGACCTGGCGTACCCGATCCCGGGCAACGACGACGCGATCCGTTCGGTCTCGCTGCTGACGCGCATCATCGCTGACGCCGCGGCCGAGGGGCTGCAGCAGAAGCACCAGCCGGGCGACGGCAACGTCGAGGAGCCGCTGGCTGAGTGGGAGCAGGAGCTGCTCGCCTCGGGCGGAACCGAGACGCCCGCTGAGGCTCCGGCCGAGCCGGCTGCCGAAAAGGCGCCTGCGGACGAGAAGCCCGCCGAGGAGAAGCCCGCCGAGGAGAAGCCCGCCGAGCAGGCGCCCGCGGACGAGAAGCCCGCCGAGGCGCCCGCAGCCGAGTAATCACCACCGACAGCAAGGGAAAGCCACACATGGCAAACGTCAGCATCGCCGACATCAAGACGCTGCGTGAGCAGCTCGGCACCGGCATGGTCGACACCAAGAAGGCCCTTGAGGAGGCGGACGGCGACCTGGAGAAGGCCGTTGAGATCCTCCGCCTGAAGGGTGCGAAGGGGAACGCCAAGCGCGCCGATCGCGCCGCGACGGAAGGTCTCGTCGCCGCGACCGAGTCGGACGGCAAGGCGACCATCATCGAGCTCGCCTGCGAGACGGACTTCGTCGCCAAGAACGAGAAGTTCGGCGCCCTCGCCGACACGGTCCTCAACGCGGTCGCCGCGGCCAGCGCGACCGACGTCGCCTCGGCGCTCCAGGCGGACGCCGGCGGGAAGACCGTCGAGCAGACGATCGCCGACGAGGCGGCCGTCATCGGCGAGAAGGTCGAACTGCGTGGTGTGACGACGCTCTCGGGCGACGCGTTCCAGGTCTACCTCCACAAGACGAACAAGGACCTGCCGGCTCAGGTGGGCGTTGTCGTCGCGTTCTCCGGGGACGACGCCGAGACGGCTCGCTCGATCGCGCAGCACATCTCGTTCGCGGCTCCGGAGTACCTCACGCGCGACGAGGTCCCGGCCGACGTGGTCGACAAGGAGCGCGACATCGTCACGGAGATCTCTCGGAACGAGGGCAAGCCGGAGGCTGCGCTGCCCAAGATCATCGAGGGTCGCGTGAACGCGTTCTTCAAGCAGGTCGTGCTCTTCGACCAGGCTTACGCGAAGGACAACAAGCTGTCGATCCAGCAGGTCGCCGACGCGGCCGGTATCACGATCACCGGCTTCGCGCGCTACAAGGTCGGCGCGTAACACGCCGCGACGCCGTCACAGGGTCCGATCCGCTCAGAGCGGATCGGACCCTGTTTCTCTTGGCGTGCATGCAGGGTTCAGCACGGTCTTCTGCGCTAGCGTGGACACAATGCCCACGCGGCCGATCCGAGAGGGAGTCAACGTGACCCGTGACGCCAACGCCACCACCCGCCGTGTCCTCCTCAAGCTCTCCGGAGAGGCGTTCGGAGGTGGTCAGTTGGGCGTCGCCCCCGATGTCGTGAGCACGATCGCGCAGGCGATCGCCGCGGCGGCGCGCGAGGCCGAAGTCGCCATCGTCGTCGGCGGTGGGAACTTCTTCCGCGGCGCTGAGCTCTCGAAGAACGGCATGGAGCGTTCCCGCGCCGACTACATGGGCATGCTCGGCACCGTGATGAACGCGCTCGCGCTGCAGGACTTCCTCGAGCAGGCGGGAACCGAGACGCGTGTGCAGTCCGCGATCGAGATGCGCCAGGTCGCGGAGCCCTACATTCCCCGTCGTGCGCAGCGTCATCTGGAGAAGGGCCGCGTCGTGATCTTCGGCGCCGGTGCCGGGCTGCCGTACTTCTCGACCGACACGGTCGCGGCACAGCGCGCGCTCGAGGTCCGCGCCGACGAGGTGCTCGTCGCGAAGAACGGTGTCGACGGCGTGTACACCTCCGACCCGCGCGTCGACGAGACTGCCACGAAGCTGGATCACGTGACCTACGCCGACGCGCTCGTCGGCGGACTGAAGGTCGTCGACTCCACCGCGCTGAGCCTGTGCATGGACAACGGGATGAACATGCGGGTGTTCGGCATGGAGCCGGCCGAGAACATCACGCGGGCGATCCGCGGCGACGACATCGGCACGAGCGTCACGGTGTGAGCTGACGCTCGCCGGTAGAATTCTCAGCAACCACGAATGAATGGAGCCCCCGTGATCGCCGACGTTCTGGCGGAAGCCGCGAACCGTATGGAGAGAGCCGTCGAGTCCGGCAAGGAGGACTTCGCGACTGTCCGCACGGGTCGTGCCAACCCGCAGATGTTCCAGAAGCTGATGGTCGACTACTACGGTTCGCCGACCCCGCTGCAGCAGCTCGCGTCGCTGGCGAACCCCGAGGCGCGCACGCTCCTCGTGACGCCCTACGACAAGTCCGCCCTCACCGCGATCGAGGCGGCGATCCGCGACATGCCGAACCTCGGCGTCAACCCGACGAATGATGGCGCCGTCGTGCGCGTGACGATGCCGGAGCTGACAGAGGAGCGCCGCAAGGAGTATGTGAAGCTCGTGCGCGCCAAGGCCGAAGACGCGCGCGTGCGCGTGCGCGGTGTCCGTCGCCAGACGAAGGACGATCTCACCTCGCTGAAGGATGACATCGGCGAAGACGAGGTGGCGCGCGGAGAGAAGGACCTCGACGCCCTCACGAAGAAGCACGTCGACATGATCGATGACGCCCTCGGGATCAAGGAAGCGGAGCTCCTCGAGGTCTGATGATGCCTGACGCTCGAGACGACGATCAGCGGCGGGTCCCCCCGACCGCCGATGACGCGTCCCCGGGCGAATCGTCCGCTTCGTTCCGGCACCGGCTCACGGGCGCGCGAGATGATCTCGAACACCGGGTCGACCGTGCACGTGACCAGCTCGATGCGACCAACGAGCGCATCAAGAAGCGCACTGGTCGTGATCTCTTCGCCGCGATCGGCGTGGGGGTGCTCGCAGGTGCGGCCGTCGTCGCGTCGCTGCTCTTCGTGAAGTGGGCGTTCGCGATTCTCGCCATCGCCATCGCCGCACTTGGCGTGTTCGAGCTCGCACGCGCGCTCCAGGCGCGAGGGCGTCGGATCGACATCGTCCCGCAGCTGGTCGGCGCGGCGATCATCATCTCCGCGGCGTATTGGTTTCCGTCTGCCGTGCACTGGGCCGCCGTCTTCTCGACGCTCGCGATCATCATCGTCTGGCGGGTCGTCGCGCAGATGACGGCGCTCGACGGTCGCGTGTACGCATCGATCTTCGCGGACATCGTGGTCGGTTGCTTCGTGCAGCTGTATGTGCCGTTGCTCGCGAGCTCGGCGCTCGTCCTGCTCCGGCAGGACAACGGCGAATGGTGGGTGCTGTCCTTCATCCTCGTGGTGGTCGTCGCCGACACGGGCGCGTACGCGTCGGGATTGGCGTTCGGATCCCACAAGATGGCGCCGCGCATCAGTCCGGGCAAGACCTGGGAGGGCTTCGCCGGGGCCGCGATCATCTCGATCGTCACCGGAGCTCTCGCCGGGGCGTTCCTGCTCGACATCCCGTGGTGGGGCGGTGCGCTCTTCGGCGCGGCGCTCGTCGCCTCCGCGACAATGGGCGACCTCGGCGAATCGATGATCAAGCGCGATCTCGGGATCAAGGACATGAGTTCGTGGCTGCCGGGGCACGGAGGAGTGCTCGACCGGCTCGACAGCATCCTCCCGTCAGCCGTCGTGGCGCTGGCCATGTACCAGCTGCTGCTGCCCACCATCGCGACCGGTTAGACGAGGAGAACGATGACCGAGCAGAGCGTCGACACGCCGTTCACCCGCGAGGCGCGTGCGCGCCGCGGCTACGATCCCGAGGCCGTGCGCACGTTTCTGGCGGGTGCCAGGGAGTCGTTCCAGTCTGCGGCTGGCGGCGTGTCGAGCAGCGACATCCGCACGGCGTCGTTCCCCCTGGTGCGCGGCGGATTCTCCGTCCGCGAGGTCGACGCCGCCCTCGCTCGGCTGGAGGACGCCTTTGCCCAGCGCGAGCGCGAGGCCGCCATCGGCGCGGGCGGGGCAGACGAGTGGGTCGCGGGCGCGAGGGAGCAGGCGCGGGAGATCCTCGCCCGGGTGACGCGCCCGGAGGGACAGCGGTTCGACCGTGTGAGCCGTCTCCGCGTCGGCTACGCGACGGTCGAGGTCGACATGGTCGCGGAGCGCATTGCTCGCTATCTGGCCCGGGGGGACGCTCTCACGACCGAGCAGTTGCGCACTGCCGCCTTCCACACCGCGCGCGGTGGATATCGCGAAGAGCAGGTCGATGCCCTTCTCGACGCGACGGTGCACGTGATCTTGGCGGTGCGGTGAACAGACCCGCGCATCGGTCACGGTGATGTCACGTTCAGGTAACAGTCGGGTATACTCGCGAACACTGTGACTCCTGAGCACCCCGATACCCACCCGATGACCCGACGCGATGCCCGCGCGATCGAGCGCTCCGCCGTCGTCGAGGCACGCCGCACCCAGCGCACCGCCGCCGCGGTCGAGAGGCGCGGAGCGCGCGCCGCCACACGCAGCTGGGGTGCACGCCGCGCGTTCGGCGCCGTCGCCGGCGGCGTGGCGGCGCTCGGGATCCTCGCGGCATCGATCGCGCCCGTCGTCACGTCGCAGGTTGCCGAGGCGAGCCAGGATCCGCGTGCGTCGACGTACGCTGTCGCGGCCGACGAGGCGCAGCTGTTCGCCGCATCGGCTGAAGGCGGCACGATCGCCGCGCTCAGCGCCGTGACCTACGAGGCCGAGTTGCGCACGCCCGAGCCCGAGCCGGAGCCCGCGGCCGTTCCCGACGAAGATGGCGGCGACTCGAGCGAGGGCAGCGCTCCCGCGCCCTACCAGCCGCCTGCGCCGTACACGGGCGGCGGTTCGCCGGCGGAGTGGATGTCCGCGGCCGGAATCGCCGAGAGCGACTGGGGTTACGTCGACTACATCGTCACTCGTGAGAGCGGGTGGAACCCGAACGCCACGAACCCCTCCTCTGGAGCGTGTGGTCTCGTGCAGATGTACCCGTGCAACAAGGCCGGCGTGAACAGTCGCGATCCGGTGGCGAACCTCGCATGGGCGAACTCCTACGCGATCGGCCGGTACGGCAGCTGGGCAGGAGCCCACGCGTTCTGGACCGCCAACCACTGGTGGTGACCGGCGCTCGGCTATGGGACGCTCGCGTAAGCGCCCACGTCGGCAGCCTCCGGTCGCTGATGACCGCCTCGATCGTCTGATCTCCGGCTGGCGTCGCACGGAAGTGCGCCATGGCGCCGAATGGAACGTGCAGCCGGTCGGCACCGGCCGCAGCGACAAGCCCTACACGTGCCCCGGTTGCGGGGGTACGATCGCGGCGGGCCTCGCACACCTCGTGACGTGGCGCGCTGACGGAGTTCTCGGCGACCGCGCCGACCTCGAGGCTCGCCGCCACTGGCATTCGCACTGCTGGAGCATCTGAAAGGAGCGACCATGGAGATCCGCGGCGCCACCGTCCTTCCCGCCCGACGCGAGGACATCGAACTGACGACCTCGGATGGGCTCACGCTCGTCGGCGAGCTCGCCCTTCCCGCGGATCGTGAGCCGACCGCGACGCTCGTGACGCTCCACCCGCTGCCCACGCACGGCGGCTTCATGGATTCCCACATCATCCGGAAGGCCGCAGCACGACTCCCTGCGCTGGCCTCGCTCGCGGTGCTCCGCTTCAACACTCGCGGCACGACATCGCCGCGCGGCACGAGCGACGGTGCGTTCGGCGAGGGTGTCGACGAGCGTGCCGACGTGGCCGCGGCTATGGCGTTCGTCGCCGAGCGTCAGCTGCCGGATCCGTGGTTCGTCGGCTGGTCCTTCGGCACCGAGCTGGCGCTCAAGTACGGCCGCGAGCACCCGGTCCGCGGGGCGATCCTCCTCTCGCCCCCGCTGCACCGCACGAGCGAAGAGGAACTGGCCGCGTGGGCAGGCGATGCGCGTGAGCTCATCGCGCTCATTCCCGAGCACGACGACTATCTCCAGCCGGCCGAGGCCGAGGAAAGATTCGGCGTCGTGCCCGATGCGCGACTCATCGCGGTCGAGGAGGGCAAGCACCTCTGGGTCGGCGAGAAGCAGACCACGCGGGTGCTGAACGAGATCGTCGAGATCGTCGCGCCGGACCGCGTCCCGCTGCCCACGGAGTGGCCTGACGACTGATCAGCGCTCGTTCATTCGGGGGATCAGCACCTGGCGGTAGATGATCAGCACGCTCGCGGCGACAGGGATCGCGATGAGCGCGCCGAGAAGGCCGAGCAGCGCGCCGCCAGACAGTGCGGCGACGACGACGACGCCACCGGGGACGGAAACGGCGCGGCTCATGACGCGCGGCGAGAGCACGTAGGCCTCGATCTGCATGTACACGAGGTAGTAGATGGCCGCGATCAGGGCCGTCGTCGTGTCGCCGACCCCCGGGATGAGGCAGACGAGCACGATGATCGTCGACCCTGTGATCGTGCCGACGAGCGGGATCATCGAGCCGAGGAAGGCGATCACAGCGAGCACCATCGCGAACGGCGCGTCGATGATCGACAGGAATACGGCGCTCAGGGTGCCGTTGATGACCGCGAGCGTGATCTGCCCCATGACGTAATAGCCGACGGAATTCGTGATCTGCTCGGCGATGTGGGCGAAGTTGTTGCGCCGCGAGGCGGGGACCAGCTGGTAGATCGCGCTCTTGAGCATCGGCGTCGACGCCGTGAGATAAATGGTCAGGATGAGGATGATGAACGCGCCGAAGAGGCCGTTCGCGACGCCGACCGTGACGTTCACAAGGCTCTCGCTGATGGAGAAGATGTTGTCCGTCAGCCAATCGTTCACGGCGTCGATGAGCACCGGCACGTCGAGGTTCGGGAACGTCGCGGCAGCCCATTCCTCCATGTCCATCTGCCAGCCGGATCGATTGAGCTGCAACGTGATGCGCCGGACGAGCTGGGAGACCTGATCGATGAGCACCGGAATGACGATGAGCAGGATCCCCGTGAACAGCGCGAGCACGCCGACGATCGCGAGGAGCACCGCCGCCCAGCGCGGCAGCTTCCGTCGCTCGAGCCAGGTGACGACGGGGTCGATGCCGAGTGAGATGAACAGCGCCGTTCCGACGTACAACAACACGGTCGACAGGCTCTGCATGCTCTGGAGGAGCACATAGGCGAGCCCGACGCCGAGCGTCGCGATGAAACCCAGTCGAAACGGGTTGTGGATCTTCATAGCGCTCCTGCTGCGTGGCGGGTCGTCAGTGGCGAGCGTACCGGGCCGGGCATGCGGGACGCGCGCAGCGCGCCCGCCGGGGTAAGTTCCGAGCGTACGCGTGTGTGAGTTTGTTTAGACTCCCAGGCGCCGTCGTTACTCTGAAACATTGGTGACGCCTGTGGCATCCGTCGCAGGCGGGGCGAACGAGGAGAAGTGATTCGTGCGATTTGTCTGGGCGGTCGTCGCCTTCCTCGCGGCGGCGGCGCTCGTCGGAGCCGGCGTGATGCAGCTGAATTCGCTGCGAGCGGCTGAGACCACGACGAGCGAGATCGAAGTGCCGGACACGGAACTTCCCTACACGGTCGTCGACGCCGACGTCCTCAAGGTGTATCCCGGGCAGCAGGGCATCGAGATCTCCGGGGCCGGTGACGAAGAGATCTTCGTCGCGTACGGCCGCACGAGCGACATGACCTCGTGGCTGTCCGACGCGGCATACAACCACGTGACGTTCGGGGGCGTGTCCTCCGAGGAGACCGGTGAGCCCGTGGTCACGGCCGACGTCATCGAGCCGACGAATGAGTTCGAGGACACCGGTGAGCGCGTGTGGTGGAACCCGCGCGCAGCCGATGTGTGGATCGAGGAGATCACCGCGGAGGGCGAACTCGTGCGCGATTTCACGCTGCCGCAAGGCATGAGCATTCTCATCTCGACGAACGGCAACGCGCCGGCGCCGTCGGACATCAGCGTCACGTGGACGACGTCCGAAGAGACCGCGCCGTGGGCCGGGCCCCTCATCGTCCTCGGTTGCGTCGTTCTGCTGATCGGCCTGTTCTTCTGGATCGCCGGGTTCGTGCACATGCGCCGTCGCCGCGGTCCGCGTCGCAAGGGGTCGAAGTTGCCGAAGACCGAGCCGATCGAGAAGGCTCCCAGCGGCCGCGCGTCCCGCAGGCGCGCGTTCGTCGCACTTCCGTCGGTGATCGTCGCGGGCGCCATGCTCGCGTCGTGCTCGCCAGCGGCGTGGCCCGAGTTCGACGAGGAACCGACGCCGACGCCGACGGCAGAGCCGGAGGAGTCTGTCGACGCCGAGACGCCCGCCGTGACCGAAGCGCAGGCCGAACGCATCGTCGCCGACGTGTCGCAGGTGATGAAAGACGCCAACGACAACGCCGACGCGGAGATGGCGTCGAAGCGACTCACGGGCGCTGCGCTGTCGGCCCGGGAGACGGCCTACGACATCGCGAAGGACGTCGACGACTGGAAGCTGCCTCCCGTCGTGCCGGACGGCCCCGTCAGCGTCCTGCTGCCGCAGGCGAACGACGGCTGGCCACGCTCGGCCCTCATGGTCGTGGGCGACGCCGAATCCGAGACGGCGCCGACGATCCTCATGACGACACAGCGCAGCCCGTGGGAGAACTACAAGGTCTCGTACATGGCAGCGATCCCGGCGAGCACCGCGCTCCCGGAACTCGCCCCCTCGTGGCTCGGTGCGGCGCTCGTGCCGCCGGACTCGTCGTTCCTGCAGGTCGCGCCCGATGAGCTCGCGGACGCCTACGCCGACACGCTCGAGAACGGCGAGGACAGCGACTACGCCGATGTCTTCGACCTCGAGACGGATCCGTTCCGCCAGGCACTGAACGACAAGCGCGACTCGACGCGCGAGAACTTCAACGAGACCGCGGAAGGCACCGCGAAGATCCGCTTCGGTCAGCGTGCTGGTGGAAGCGATCCGCTCGCGCTCGCGACCTTCAACAGCGGAGCGATCGTGGCGGTCACGCTGACCGATATGGAGACGGTGTGGCCGACCGAAGAGGACGGCATCATCAAGGACCTCAACCCCGAGATCCAGCACTTCGTCGGGGAGGAGGAGACCTCGACCGGCGTGCGCACCGCCTACGACAATGTGCTCTTCTTCTCGGTTCCGGCGAAGGCGTCGGACGAACCGATCCGCGTTCTCGGCTACTCGGACACCCTTTCGGGCAGTGAACTCCTCCCCGAAGAGGAAGACGAGGGAGAATAGAGTAAGCCCCCGACCCCCTCTCGAAAGGTGATCGATGTCTGACGCCTCTCTCGGTTCCGCCCTGCGCGGCGCCGTCGACCTGTCATCGCTGCGAAACCGCCGACCCGCTCCACCCGAGGGCGCCCCCGCGCCCGCCGGGCAGCAGGCGCCCGGCACCCTCGACGTGGTGATGGACGTCACCGACCAGATGTTCTCGCAGGTGCTGGAGCTCTCGCAGCAGGTGCCCGTCGTCGTCGACCTGTGGGCGGATTGGTGTGAGCCGTGCAAGCAGCTCAGCCCCATCATCGAGAAGGTCACGCGAGAGCTGCGCGGCCGTGTCGTGCTGGCCAAGGTCGACGTCGATCAGAACCCGCAGATCCAGCAGGCGTTCCAGGCCCAGTCGATCCCCATGGTGGTCGCGCTCGTGGGCGGACGCCCTGTGCCCCTGTTCAACGGCGCCGTCCCGGAGCAGCAGGTCCGCGAGATCTTCGGCCAGCTGCTCGAGGTCGCCGCCCAGCAGGGCGTCACCGGCACGATTCCCGTCGATGAGACCCCGGGGGACGCCGAGGCCGCACCCGAGGAGCCGCCGCTGCCGCCGCTGCACCAGGAGGCATACGACGCGATCCAGCGTGGCGACAACGCCGCGGCGATCGACGCGTACGAGCGGGCGCTGAAGGAGAACCCCCGCGACGCCGACGCATCGGCCGGCCTGGCGCAGGTCCGCCTGCTGCACCGCATCGAGGGCCTCGACCTGCAGACCGCCCGCCAGGCTGCCGCAGACAGGCCAGAAGACCTCGACGCTCAGCTCGCGGTCGCCGACATGGACGTCGCCGGCGGCCACGTCGAGGATGCCTTCGACCGCCTCCTGGACGTGTTCGCCGCAACCATGGGCGACGATCGCACGCGCGTGAAGGATCGCCTGCTCGAGATCTTCGAGCTCGTGGGCCAGGCCGACCCGCGCGTCACGTCGGCGCGCACCCGCCTGACGAACCTCCTGTTCTGAGCGACCAGATGGTGTACCTCGACCACGCAGCGACGACTCCGCTCCGGGTCGAGGTACGTGACGCGTGGCTGGGCGCGCACGAGAGCGTCGGCAACGCCTCCTCGGTACACGGGGCCGGTCAGAACGCCCGACGTCTGCTCGAGGACGCGCGAGAGCGACTCGCGTCTGCGCTCGGATGCGAGCCCATCGAAGTCGTGCTCACGTCCGGCGGCACCGAATCCGTCGGTCTCGCCGTGCAGGGTCTCTGGCGTCGACGCGCGGCGGGCCAGAGCGAGATCGTCCTGCCTGACGGGGAGCATCATGCGACCCTCGACACCGTCGAGTGGTTGGCCGCGAATGACGGTGCGGTCGCCACGGCGGTGGCGCTGACCGCGACCGGACGGATCCCTCTCGACGCGTTTCGCGCGGCCGTTGCGCGCGAAGGGACCGCGCTCGCGACCGCACTCGTGGCAGGAAACGAGACCGGCACGATCAACGACGCGGCCGGACTCGCGCGCGCCGCCGCGGTCGAGGGTGTTCCCCTGCACCTCGACGCCGTTGCCGCATTCGGACACACCGAGGTCGACTTCGGCGCATGGCGGGCAGACGCCCCGGCAGGCGCAGGTCTCGTCGCGATGAGCGTGTCGGGCCACAAGATCGGGGCGCCCACCGGAACCGGCGCGCTCGTCGTCGCCCGCACCGCCGGAATCGCACCGCTCCTGCACGGCGGCGGCCAGCAGCGGGGGATCCGCGCCGGCACGCAGGACGTCGCCGGGGCGGTCGCGCTCGCGCGCGCCGCCGAGCTCGCCGTCGCCGAACGCCATGCGGAAGCGCATCGCCAGGAGGCGCTCCGCTCCGACGTGATCGCCCGCATCCACGCGCGCCTCCCGGACGTCGTCGTCCTCGGGGATCCGCAGCATCACCTGCCCGGCACGATTCATCTGCACCTGCCCGGAGCGGCAGGGGAATCGCTGCTGTTCCTCCTCGACCAGCGCGGCATCTCCGTCTCCACGGGATCCGCGTGCCAGGCCGGAGTAGCCGAGCCCTCGCACGTGGTCATCGCGCTCGGCTACTCCGCGCAGGCCGCCCGTGAGGTGCTGCGGATCTCCATGGGGCGCGATACGTCGTCCGCCGACCTCGACGAACTCATCGACGCGCTCGTCGAGGCGTATCCGCGGCTCGTCAGCCGACGCTGACGCGGCGGCGCGTACCCTGGAGATATGCGAGTTCTTGCTGCGATGAGCGGAGGCGTCGACTCCGCGGTGGCCGCCGCGCGTGCGGTCGACGCCGGACACGACGTCGTCGGCGTGCACCTTGCCCTGTCGCGCGCCGGAGGCACCCTGCGCACGGGCAGCCGCGGCTGCTGCACCGTCGAAGATGCCATGGACGCGCGACGCGTATCCGACAAGCTCGGGATCCCTTTCTACGTCTGGGACTTCTCGGAGCGGTTCCGTGACGACGTCATCGACGATTTCCTCGCCGAATACCGCGCTGGCCGCACTCCCAATCCGTGCATGCGGTGCAACGAGAAGATCAAGTTCGCTGCGCTGCTCGAGCGCGCCGTCGAACTGGGCTTCGACGCCATCTGCACCGGCCACTACGCGACGCTGGTCGATGGCGAGGACGGTCTCGAGCTGCATCGCTCCAGCGAACAGGCCAAGGATCAGTCGTACGTGCTCGGCGTGCTCGATGCCGACCAGCTGCGTCACACGATGTTCCCGCTCGGTACGACGCCGTCCAAAGAACTCGTCCGGGCCGAAGCCGCCGAGCGCGGCTTCACCGTCGCGAAGAAGCCCGACAGCTACGACATCTGCTTCATTCCCGACGGCGACACCCGCGGCTACCTGGCCGAGAAGGTCGGCGCACGGGAGGGCGACATCGTCGATCGCTCCGGCGAGGTTCTCGGAACGCACGAGGGCGCCCACGCCTTCACGGTCGGGCAGCGCAAGGGCCTCAAGATCGGCCATCCCGCCCCGGACGGCAAGCCGCGCTTCGTCCTCGAGGTGCGACCCGTCTCCAACGAGGTCGTCGTCGGACCCAAGGACGCGCTGCTCATCGGCGAGATCTCCGGCGAGCGATTCAGCTGGGCCGGCGCCGCCCCGCGCGACGCCGACGTGCCGTTCGCCTGCGACGTCCAGATCCGCGCCCACGCCGACCCCGTGCCCGCCATCGCCGTCGTGCGCGACGGGAACCTCGTCATCACGCCGACGGATCCGCTGAGTGGTGTCGCCACGGGACAGACGGCAGTGATCTATCGCGGGACACGCGTCCTCGGCCAGTGCACCATCGACCGTACGACCCCCGCGCACGCCGCTGACCGCGTTCTCGTCGATTGACGCACCCCGCGTACGGCCCCCGCGCACGCCGCTGACGGCGTTCTCGTCGATTGACGCACGTTCGTGCGCCTGCTCTCCTCGGCCTTGTCATCGACGCACGCGGGCGCCGTACGTAACGCCGCTGACGGCGTTCTCGTTGATTGACGCACGTTCGTGCGCCTGCTCTCCTCGGCCTTGTCATCGACGCACGCGGGCGCCGTACGTAACGACGCGACCACGAAATCTGTCGGTGCTCGGCCGTAGGATCGAGGCGTGACTACCGCGGCCAGTGATCTCTCGCTCGACGACGCACGCGCCGAGGCAGCCGATCTCGTCGCCCGCATCGATGACGCGCGCGAGGCGTATTACGGATCCGATCGGTCGCGCGTCGACGACCCGACGTACGACGCGTGGATGCACCGGCTCGAGGAGATCGAGACCGCGCACCCCGTGCTCCGGGCACAGGACTCGCCGACGCAGACGGTCGGATCCGCCGAGAACACTGGTCTCGAGACGATCACACACGCCGAGCGCATGCTGAGCCTCGATAACGTCTTCTCCGCGGACGAGCTCCTCGCGTGGTGTGAGAAGACCGTCGCTGCCGCGGGGCGAGACGTGCGCTGGCTCACGGAGCTCAAGATCGACGGTCTCGCGATCAGCCTGCGCTACGAGCGCGGTATCCTCACCTCCGCGGCCACGCGCGGCGACGGGCGCATCGGCGAGCTCGTCACCGACAACGCACGCCTCGTCACGGGCATCCCCGAGAAGCTCGCGGGCGACGGCCATCCCGACATCGTCGAAGTGCGCGGCGAAGTGTTCATCCCCGTCGAGGAATTCCACGCCCTCAACGCCGGCCAGGCGTCGCGCCGCGAGCGCGCGTTCGACGAGGCGCGCGAACGCTGGGAGCGTCGTGCCTCCACCGCCAAGAAGCCGTTCGACGAGGAACGACAGCGACAGGCGGCCGACCGTCGTTTCCCGGCATTCGCGAACCCGCGCAATGCGGCCAGCGGCGGCCTCCGGCAGCAGCTCGAGAAGAAGACCGGCCTCGAACGCGAGGCGGGAGAGGCTCGCCTCGAGGGGCTGCGTCTCTACGTGCACGGCATCGGCGCGTGGCCGGATCCGCCCGTCACGGCGCAGAGCGAGGTCTACGACCTGCTTGCGGGATGGGGACTTCCGACGAGCCCGCACTCGACCGTGAACTCGTCGATCGACGAGGTCGTGCGGTTCGTCGAGCAGTACGGCGAGAACCGGCACACGGTCGAACACGAACTCGACGGCATCGTCGTGAAGGTCGACGAGCTCGCCCTGCATGACGAACTCGGCATTACCAGCAGGGCACCGCGGTGGGCGATCGCCTACAAATACCCGCCCGAGGAGGTCCAGACCACGCTCCTCGACATCCGCGTCGGCGTCGGCCGCACCGGGCGTGCGACGCCGTACGCAGTCATGGAGCCGAAACTCGTCGCGGGCAGCGTCGTGCGGCAGGCGACCCTGCACAATCGCGACGTCGTCGTCGAGAAGGGCGTCCTGATCGGCGACACGGTCGTGCTCCGCAAGGCCGGCGACGTGATCCCCGAGGTCCTCGGCCCCGTGATCGAGAAGCGCGACGGCTCCGAACGCGCCTTCGTGATGCCGACCTCCTGTCCGGAGTGCGGCTCCGAGCTGCGCCCGATGAAGGAGGGCGACGTCGACCTGCGTTGCCCGAACGGCGAAGACTGTCCCGCGCAGGTGCGCGGCCGCGTCGAACACATCGGCTCCCGCGGAGCGCTCGACATCGAAGCGCTCGGAGAGGTGACAGCCGCGGCTCTCACTCAGCCCGCCCGGTCGGCCCAGACCGGCGACCCGCTCGACCCCGTGCTTCGCACGGAGGCCGGCCTGTTCGACCTCACCCTCGACGAGATCGTGCCGATCGAGGTCATCGTCACCGACCCGGAGACGGGGGAGGACCGCACCGACGACGACGGACGGCCGGTCCGCCGCGCCCCGTTCCAGAAGGTCGAGAAGACCTACCCTCCGGGATGGGAGGATGCGACGCCCGCAGAACGGCGCAAGGCAGGGATCCGCAAGGACCACGAGGTCATCCATCCGTCGGCGCAGGCGACGAAGCTGCTCGCCGAGCTCGAGCGCGCCCAGCAGAAGGAGCTGTGGCGCCAGCTTGTCGCGCTCAACATCCGCCACGTGGGGCCAGTCGCGGCACGCGCCCTCGCACAGCACTTCGGCTCGCTCGATGCGATCCGGGCCGCGAGCATCGATGAGCTCGCCGCGGTCGAGGGCGTCGGCGAAACAATCGCGCAGTCGCTGCTCGACTGGTTCGACCTCGACTGGCATCGCGACATCGTCGACCGGTGGATCGCGGCTGGCGTCTCGTTCCGCATCGACGGCCACCCAGGCCCCGGCGCGGCGGACACCGCGGGCGGCGTGCTCAGCGGGCTCACCGTCGTCGCGACGGGATCGCTCGACGGGTACACGCGCGACGGGGCCAAAGAAGCGATCATCGCCGCCGGCGGCAAGGCTGCGTCGAGCGTGTCCAAGAAGACCGACTTCGTCGCGGCAGGGCCGGGCGCCGGGTCCAAGCTGACCAAGGCGGAGGATCTCGGCCTGCGCATCCTCGACGCGGCACAGTTCCACCTCCTCGTCACCGAGGGGCCGGGCGCTCTGGAGGGCGAGACGTCGAACGGATAACACTTCGGCGCGATGCTTGCGATTCTGAGAGAATGCTGTGTATCGTTACGGAAATCCGCGGGAGTGCCGCGGCTCCGACCATTTCCCTCGCGGAGAGACTTCCGCGCGCGGGCGCCTACAAGGTCGCCCCGGGGTGAAGGGTTCCTGAACGCACCATGTCCAACCACACCTGGTTCATCATCGCGCTGGTGATCTACTTCGTTGCCATGATCGGCATCGGCGTCTACGGCGCGCTGAAAACGAAGAACCACGAAGACTATATGCTCGGCGGGCGCAATCTCCCGCCCGCTGTCGCGGCGCTGAGCGCCGGAGCCTCCGACATGTCCGGCTGGCTCGTCATGGGCCTGCCCGGCGCTCTTTACGCCACGGGACTCGTCGAGGTGTGGCTCGCGATCGGACTCACGATCGGCGCTTACCTCAACTGGAAGCTCGTCGCACCGCGCCTGCGCGCATACACGGAGATCGCGAAGAACTCCATCACCGTGCCGAGCTTCCTGTCCAACCGCACGCGCGACAGGACCAACATCCTGCGCGTCGCGGCCGGCATCATCATCCTCGTCTTCTTCACGCTGTATGTCTCGAGCGGCATGGTCGCCGGCGGCAAGTTCTTCCAGAGCGCGTTCGACGGCGACTACACGACCGGTTTGCTCCTCGTCGCGGGCGTCACGCTGCTCTACACGCTGTTCGGAGGCTTCCTCGGTGCGAGCTACACCGATGTCGTCCAGGGCCTGCTGATGTTCGCTGCGCTCCTCATCATTCCGGTGCTCGCGATCGTCTCGATCGGCGACCTCGCGGCCGTGGCCGAGGGCATCACGACGGTCGGCGCCGAGAACCTCGACTGGTTCGGCGGCGGGCTGACGGCCGCGTCGGTGATTGGCATCATCTCCTCGCTGGCGTGGGGGCTCGGCTACTTTGGTCAGCCCCACATCATCGTGCGCTTCATGGCGCTCCGTAACCCCGGCGAGGCGAAGACGGCGCGCCGCATCGGCATGGGATGGATGATCCTGTCGCTGCTCGGCGCCGTCGCCTCCGGCCTCATCGGCATCGCCTGGTTCAGCATCAACGGCATCGAGCTGCCCGACGCGGAGACCGTCGTGCTGGTGCTCTCGCAGAACCTCATGCACCCCTTCGTCGCGGGCCTCGTGCTCTCGGCGGTGCTCGCGGCGATCATGTCGACGATGTCGAGCCAGATGATCGTGTCGTCGTCGGCCCTCATCGAGGACATCGCGCGGCTGATCTTCAAGACGAAGCTGAACGAGCGCCTGCTGGCCTGGCTCGGACGTCTCGCGGTTCTCGCGATCGCGCTGATCGCGATCTCGATCGCGTTCGACTCGGAGGCGACCATCCTCGAGCTCGTCGGGTTCGCCTGGGCGGGCTTCGGCTCCGCCTTCGGACCGCTGATCATCCTGTCGCTGTTCTGGCGCAAGCTGACGAACATCGGCGCGATCGTCGGCATGCTCTCTGGAGCGGTCGTGGCCTTCGTCTGGGGAACGGCTCTCTCCGGCGGCATCTTCGACCTCTACGAGATTGTTCCCGGCTTCCTCATCAACCTCGTGCTGGCCGTCGTCGTGAGTATCGCGACCTTCAAGGCCGATACTGACAGCGACAAGGAGATCCAGCAGGAGTTCACCGACACCGGCTCGATCGTCCTGACCCAGGTCAAGCACAAGCAGGCCTGACCCTCTCTCGCCGAAGGGCGCCCCGCGGAGCGAGTTCCGCGGGGCGCCCTTCGCGATTGTAAGAAACATGAACGCCGTCTAAACGCTCTCTCATCTCACCGTCACATCCGCCTCATCGCCTGCGCCCAGAGTGGATCTCATCGCAGAACCGCTGGGGAGGACTTCATGACGATCACGCGCGAGGCACCGCTCGCCCCTGTTCCGGGGGCCGCGCACGCCGGGCCGCCCCGTGTCGCGCTGTATTCGCACGACGCTCTTGGACTCGGACACATCCGCCGGAATCTCGCACTCGCGCACGCACTCGCCGGGTCAGCGGAGGCCCCGGACATCCTGCTGCTCACGAGCGCCCCCGAGGTCGTCGCGGGCGACCGGCCCGACCGCTGTGACGTGGTAGCGCTGCCCGGCGTCGCGAAGAGCGCCGACGGGACGTACACCTCGCGGCATTTGTCGTTGGACCGCGGACACCTCGGCCGGATGCGTGAAGGCATTCTGTCGGCCGCGTTGGATGCGTTCCGCCCGGACGTTCTCATCGTCGACAAACACCCGCGTGGTCTCAGCGGCGAGCTCGAGCCCGCGCTCGAGATGCTCGCCGCGCACGGGACGCGGGTCGTGCTCGGCATTCGAGACGTGCTCGACGATCCACTCGTGACGCGACAGGAGTGGCTCGCCGATCGCACCCGCGATGCGCTCGCTCGCTGGTACCACCAGATCTGGGTCTACGGCGATCGCCGCCTGCACGACCCTCTCGCTCTCCTCCCGATCCCGCGACACATCGCGCAGAACGTCGTCTACACCGGCTACCTCGCCCACGGGCGCGGCACCTCCGGGCGTCGCCCGGCGCAGTGGCCCTACGCGCTCGCGGCGTTTGGCGGCGGAGCCGACGGGTTCACCGTCGCCGATGCCTTCGTGCGCAGCGAGCTCCCGCACGGCTACGACGGGATCCTGCTGGCTGGCCCGCAGATGCCGCCCGAGCAGGTGCGAGACCTCGAGCGGATCGCGGCGCAGCGCACGGACATGCGCGTGGTCGCATCCGTCGATGACGCCGCCGGTCTCGTCGCTGGTGCCGCGGCGCTCGTCGGCATGGGCGGATACAACACGGTGTGCGAGGCGATCGCCGCACGTACCCCGATGCTCGTCATCCCGCGCGTCGTGCCCCGCCGCGAACAGCTCGTGCGCGCGTCCGTCATGAGCGAGGCCGGGCTCATCGACATGCTGCTGCCCGAGAGCCTTTCGCCCGAGGCGATCTCGGCCTGGCTGCGGATGTCGACGCTGCGCGCGGACCGGCCGACACCGGCTTCTGTCGACCTCGACGGCCTGCGCCGGATCCCTGGGCTGGTCGAAGGTCTCGTCGCTTCTCGTCGAAAGGACGTCGCCCATGCGCACCTCTGACCCGCACCGCATCGGATACGTGCTCAAGATGTATCCGCGGTTCTCGGAGACCTTTATCGTGACGGAGATCCTCGCGCGAGAGGCCCGGGGAACCGACGTGCGCATCTATTCGATGCGTCCGCCCGTGGATCCGCGCTTCCACGGCATGCTCGCGGATGTGGCCGCGCCCGTCTCGTACATCCCGCGCGTGCGCAGTGCCGAATCGCAGTGGCAGTCGATCGGGGGCGCACAGAGCCTCCCCGGATGGACGCGAGCGCTCCCGGAGCTGCTGCGCGCCGATGCGTCGGACGCGGCGCAGGCGATCGACGTCGCTCACCGCGCTCTCGACGACGGCGTGACACACCTGCACGCGCACTTCGCGAGCATGGCGACGACGATCGCACGCCTCGCCGCGCTCCTCGCCGACATCCCGTACTCGTTCACGGCGCACGCGAAGGACCTCTTCCATGAGTCCGTCGATCGCGACGACGTCGCACGCAAGATCGCCGACGCCGACCACGTCGTGACCGTCTCGGACTTCAACGTCCGATTCCTGACGTCCCTCACGCGCTCCGCGACGCCGATCTGCCGGGTCTACAACGGCATCGACCTCGACGCCTTCCCGTTCCGGAGAGGCGCGCCGGCCCCGGCGGCGGTCGACGTCATCGCGGTCGGACGGCTGGTGGAGAAGAAGGGCTTCGTCGACCTCGTCGACGCGATCGCCGGACTGCGCAGGCGCGGACGCGACGTGACGTGCCGAATCATCGGCGGCGGCGATGAGGAGCGGAGCCTCATCGACCGGATCGCGCATCACGGTATCGGCGACCTCGTGACGCTCGCGGGACCGATGCCGCAGGAACGCATCCGTGAAGAGGTGCGCCTCGCGCGGGCTTTCGCCGCGCCGTGCGTTGTCGGCCGCGACGGTAATGCCGACGGTCTGCCCACCGTGCTCCTCGAGGCGATGGCACTCGGCACCCCGTGCGTTTCCACGGACGTCACGGGCATCACCGAGGCGGTGCGCGACAGGACGACCGGACTGACGGTGCCGCAGCACGACCCGGCCGCGCTCGCTGACGCGATCCTGCGGCTGATCGACGATGTCGCCCTCGCCGACGACCTCCGGGCGGCCGCCCGCGGTCTCGTCGAGCGGCAGTTCGCATCGGCCCGACAGGCCGAGCAGCTTGACGCTCTGCTGACGTCGAGCGAGGAAGACGAATGGAAGGTCGCGTGATGAGAATCGCCTACGTCTGCGCCGACCCGGGGATCCCCGTCTTCGGTTCGAAGGGCGCCTCGGTGCACGTGCAGGAGGTCCTGCGGGTCCTCCTCCGATCCGGGCACGAGGTCGACCTGTTCTGCCGCCGGACGGGCGGTGAACCGCCCGCCGCCCTCGCGGCGGCGATCGACGAGAGGCAGTTGCGGGTCCACGCGGCCGAGCGGATCTCGGACAGCGATGCCGCGCGCCGCGAGGAGAAGCTGATCGCGGCTGACGCCGAGCTCGCCGCGGTGATCGCCGCGAAGCACGCCGTGCGCGGGTACGACGTCGTCTACGAGCGCTATGCGCTCTTCAGCACCGCCGGCACGACGGTGGCGCGTGCCGCGGGAGTGCCGTCGATCCTCGAGGTCAACGCCCCGCTGCCGCTTGAACAGGCGAGGCACCGCCGGCTCGTTCGAGCCGACGTCGCCGACCAGGTGGCGCGCACTGTCCTCGCCGACGCGACCGCCGTCATCTGCGTCTCGGACGCCGTGGCGGCGTGGGCGCGCACCCTCGTTCCCGCCAGCAGGGTGCACGTCGAGCCGAACGGTGTGGATCCGGAGCGGTTTCGCGAGGTCGCGCGGTCGCAGGAGCGGTTCACCGTCGGATTCGTCGGAACGCTCAAGCCGTGGCACGGAACCGACGCGCTCGTTGACGCCGTGCGACTCCTCGACCGCCCCGAGACGCGCCTCGTGATCGTCGGGGACGGTCCTGAGCGCGATGCCCTCGCCCAGCAGGCGCGCGAGGCGGGCGTCGACGTGGAGTTCGCCGGCGCCATGGATCCGGTCGACGTGCCGGGCCGTCTGGCGCAGTTCGATGTCGCGGTCGCGCCGTACCCCGCGCACGGCGACACCTACTTCTCGCCGCTCAAGGTACTCGAGTACATGGCGGCCGGCGTCACCGTCGTCGCCTCCCGCGTGGGACAGATCCCCGAACTCGTCGACCACGGCCGCACGGGAATCCTCGTTCCCGGCTCAGATCCGCGAGCGCTCGCAGACGCTCTCGATGCACTGGCCGCCGACCCGGCGCAGCGTGCGCGGCTCGGATCCGCGGCGCGTGCCGACGTGATGCGTCACCGTACGTGGACAGACGTCGTCGAGCGATCCTTTGCGGCCGCCGACCTCGCCCTGCGCGTACCGGAAGGAGCAGTGCAATGACGAAGAAGACCGGATCTCTGCGCCGCCTCCTGCGTTTTCTCCGCCCGCATCTGCGGCCGAATCGCGGGCTCGTCGTCGGCGGGTTCGCGGCGATGTTCATCGAGGTCGCCGTCCGCGTCATTGAGCCGTGGCCGCTGAAGTTCGTGATCGATGCCGTCGTGGCCCCCGGAGCAGCCGCGGACTCCGGCATCGTGGTGCTGCTCGCCGTGTGTGCCGTGGCCGTCCTCGCCGCGGCGGGGATCCGGGCGCTTGCGGCCTATTTCATGACGGTGTGCTTCGCACTCGCCGGAACCCGCACGATGAACACCGTTCGCGGCCGCGTCTACGCGCACGCGCTGCGACTCTCGTTGCGCTTCCACAACGGCTCGCGTGCCGGCGACCTCATCAACCGCCTCGTCAGCGATGTCGGCAAGATGCGCGACGTCGCCGTCACCGCGGCCATGCCGCTGATCGGCAACTGCGTCACCCTCGTGGCGATGTTCACCGTGATGATGTTCCTCGACTGGCGTCTGGGACTCGTGATCCTGGCGGCGTTCCCGATCTTCCTGCTGTTCTCGCACGTGTCGAGTCGGCGCGTGACGCGGGCGGCCCGGGTACAGCGTGCGCGCGAGGGCGACCTCGCGGGCGCGGCGAGCGAGTCGTTCAGCGCGATGAAGCTCGTGCAGGCTTACACGCTCGAGCCGGTGCTGGAGAGCGACTTCGCATCGTCCAACAGCAAGGAGCTCCGCGAGGGAGTGCGAGCGACACGGCTCGCCGCGGGTCTCGAGCGGACCACGGACGTCCTCGTCGGCGTGGCGACGGGAGCTGTGCTGCTGATCGGCGGCATGAGCGTCGTACGCGGTCACCTGACTCCGGGCGAGCTGGTCGTCTTCGTGCAGTACCTGAAGGGCGCGTTCAAGCCGATGCGCGACCTCGCGAAATACACCGGGCGTATCGCAAAGGCGCTTGCGTCGGGCGAGCGCGTGCTCGCTCTGCTTGAGGAACGCCCGGAGGTCACCGACGGCACACAGGACCTCGGCCGTCCGTCGGGTCGCGTGAGCTTCCGCGGCGTCGCGGCGAGTTATGACGACGAGACCGTCGCCCTCGAGAACGTCGAACTCGATGTGCTGGCGGGGGAGCGGGTGGCGCTTGTCGGGCATTCCGGATCCGGGAAGTCGACGCTCGCGAGCCTCGTGCTCCGGCTACAGGATCCCTCTGAGGGCGTCGTCGAGATCGACGGCCGCGATATCCGCGACTGCACGCTGTCCTCCGTGCGCGCGGCCACCTCGATCGTGCTGCAGGAATCGGTGCTGTTCGCGGGCACCGTTCGGGACAACATTCGGATGGGGCGCCCCACGGCGACGGACGAGCACGTGGCGTGGGCCGCCGACGTCGCCGACGTCACCGAGTTCGCTGAGCGCCTGCCGGACGGACTCGACACGGTGGTCGGCGAGCGCGGAGATACGCTCTCGGGCGGCCAGCGCCAGCGGATCGCGATCGCGCGCGCGATTCTCCGCGACGCCCGGATCGTCATTCTCGACGAACCGACGAGCGGTCTCGACGCGACCAGCGCGGGCACGGTCACAGACGCGCTCGATCGGCTGACCGCCGGCAAGACGACGCTGATCGTCACGCACGACCTCGAAGACGCGCTGAGCTGCGACCGGATCGTCGTGCTCGAGCGCGGCCGGATCGTCGAGCAGGGCACGCCGGAGGAACTCCTCGGGCGTGACGCGTCGCGCCTGTCGATCCTCAATCGATCCGCCGACCGGGCCGCCGCCGGAGGGCCACGATGAACGACGACCTCTCACTCATTCGCAACGACACGCGGCTGGCCGCCTTGGGGACGCTGCTCGACGGCGAACGGATCGGCGCGCTCCTGCGATCGGCGGGGCACGAAGTCGACGCGGCGCGCGTCGCGTACGTGCGCTACAAGCCGCACACGTCGGCCGTCGCTGGCGTCTTCGTCTCCGACGGCAGAGGCGAGACACGGGCGGTGCACGCGGCGGCCTATCCCGTCGCGGCGCACGACAAGCTCGACAAGCTGCGCCGCCGCCCGGACCTCGTCCTCGCCGACGACCGCGAGCACGGGCTGGTTCTCGCGCTGGACGAGGCCGACCGCCACCTGCCTGGTATCCGAGAAGCTCGGAGGCGTCACCCCGACCTCGATGCCGTCGTCTATAAGCCGGGCCGTCGCTGGGTCGGCATCAGCCACTCCGACGGCGTCGTCGTGAAGGTGCACACGCTCGACGCCGCCCGGGCCGCCGTCGCCGCGTACGAGCGCGTCGCGCCGCACCTGCCGACGGCTCGTCTCGTCGCGGTCGACGAGACGCTCGGGATCGTCACCACGGCCCTCATCGAGGGCCTCCCTCTCGACGATCTGCGTGGGCAGAACGCGGGGACCCGAGCCGCGACAGAGGCCGGCCGGGCACTGGCGCGCCTCCACGCCGTCGACGCGGGCACGGCGCCGTCGCGGGCCGCGTCATCGTACGACGACGCGAGCGACGCCGCGCGTGCCGTCGGCGCCCTCGCGCCGGACCTTGCCTCACGGGCCGAGCGCATCGCCCGAGCGTCGTGCCGGGCAATCGCCGCGCTTCCGCGCCCCACGCGTACGCTCGTGCACGGCGACTTCTCCGCGGACCAGGTGGTCGTAGCCTCGAATGGCACCGCACACATCATCGATCTCGATCGCGCCCATCACGGCGACCCGCTCGACGACCTCGCGTGCTGGGCGGCCGACGCACTCGCGCGTCACGATGAAGACGGAAGCGACGGGCTCCTCGCGGGCTATCGGGCCGCCGGCGGTCGGGTCGATCGCGCCGCGCTGGCACCTCGCGTCGCGGTGGCCCTGCTGCGGCGGGCTGTCGAACCGTTCCGCCTGCGCATACCGGGCTGGCGTGCTCACGTCGAGCGGATCCTCGCTCACGCGGAACGGCTGCTCGTCGACCCCGAGCTGCCGGGCCTCGCGCCGACGCTCACCGAACCGGGTGCGGAGGTCATCGTGCACCGCCGCGGTCGCCGCGCGGTCGTGCGCGTGCCGCGGCCGGATGGCGATGTCTACATCAAGGCCGTGCGACCGAAGCGATTCGCTGGCGTCGCGAGTCGCGCGCTGCACGTGACGGAAATGACGGAAGCCCGCACGCCCGAGATCGTCTCGGCCGATGCCGGTCTCGCCGTGATTCGTCAGCGAAGCGTGGGAGACAGGACGCTGCTGGAGGTGGGAGCCGACCCGTCCTCATCGGCCGACCTCGTCGCGGCCGCCTGGCGTCAGACGGCGCGCGTCGTCGCCGAGCTGCAGACGATGACCGTCGCGGGACTCGACGAGCATGGACCCGCGGAGGAGCTGAGAGCGACGCGCAAGGCGGTCGACGCCGCGGTGACGGCCGGCGCGATCGCGGACCCTTCCCGCAGGCTGCGGGCCGTCGAGGACGCCCTCGACGCGCTGGGCGACCGCCCCCGCGTGCTCGCGCACCGCGACCTGCACGACAAACAGCTCCTGCTCCCGCACGACGCGACCGCCGCGGATCCGCGACTCGGGCTGATCGACGTCGACACGCTCGCGGCCGCGGACCCCGCCCTCGACGTCGCGAACCTCCTCGTCCACATCGAGCTGCGCGAGGCACAGTCGCTGCTCGCGCCGGAGACCGCGCGCACGGTGCGCACGGCGTTCGCAGAGGCGCTGCGGCGCGACGAGCGTCTGACCGCGGCCACGTGGTCCGCGATTCCCGCGTATCAGATGGCGACGCGCCTCCGCCTCGCCGCCGTCTACGCGCTGCGACACGGGGAAGGACGGGCGGCCGAGGCCATGTGGCGCTCGGCGGACCGCCGTATGAATACGATGGTGAGGTGACCGACCAGTTCGACCCGCCGCGCCCATGGATCCGTTCCTACGCTGAGACGGTCCCGCACGACCTTCCCGAGATGAGCGGATCGCTCATGGACCTCGTCGCCGATTCCGCGCGCGAATATCCGACGGCCCCGGCTCTGCAGTTCTTCGGCGCCGTGACGTCGTACGCTTCGCTCGCCGAGCAGATCGACCGCGCGGCCGCCACGCTCCGTGCCGAGGGCGTGCGGAAGGGGGATCCGGTGGCTCTCGTGCTGCCGAACTGTCCGCAGCACATCGTGGCGTTCTATGCGATCCTGCGACTCGGCGCGGTGGTCGTCGAGCACAACCCGCTCTACACACCGCGCGAGCTGCGCAAGCAATTCGCCGACCACGGGGCGAAGCACGCGATCGTGTGGAGCAACGTCGTGGGGACGATCCAGGAGTTCCCGGCCGACCTCGCGGTCTCGACGATCATCTCGGTCGACGTCACGCGCGCGATGCCGGCCTACATGCGCTGGGCGCTGCGTCTGCCGGTGCCGAAGCTCCGCGCCCAGCGCGCGCAGCTCACCACCCGCGTGCGCGGCGCGATCCCGTGGCAGCAGGCCGTCGCGTCCGACCCGCTGCCGCAGGATGTACCCGGGCCCGAGACCGATGACCTGGCCGTCATCCAGTACACGAGCGGCACGACCGGCGATCCCAAGGGAGCGTCGCTGACGCATCGCAATCTGCTGGCCAATGCGACGCAGGCGCGTGCGTGGACGCCGACGGTGTCCCGCGGCGAGGGCACCGTCGTCTACGCCGTGTTGCCGATGTTCCACGCGTACGGCCTGACCCTCTGCCTGACCTACGCGATGTCGCAGGCGGCGCGGCTCGTGCTCTTCCCGAAGTTTGACCCCGACATGGTGCTTCAGGTCACGAAGAAGCACCCGGCGACCGTCCTGCCGGCGGTGCCGCCGATCGCCGAACGCCTGCTCGCCCGTGCGCGGGAACGCGGAGTCTCGCTCGAGGGCACCCAGATCGGCGTATCCGGCGCGATGGCACTCGACCACGAGCTCGTCGTGCCGTGGGAAGCGGAGACGGGCGGCATGCTCGTGGAGGGATACGGCCTCAGTGAGTGCTCTCCCGTACTGATCGTCAACCCGGTCGCGGACACGCGCAAACCTGGCACGATCGGGCTGCCGCTGCCGGGCACCGAGTGCCGAGTGGTGGATCCCGATGATCCGACGATCGACGTCGCGCAGGGCGAGCCGGGGGAGCTGCTGGTGCGCGGCCCGCAGGTGTTCAGCGGGTACTACGGGCGCCCCGAGGAGACCGAGCGGGTGTTCTCCGACGGCTGGTTCCGCACCGGCGACATCGTCGAGATGGACGAGGACGGCTACTTCGCCGTCGTCGACCGCATCAAGGAGCTCATCATCACCGGCGGGTTTAACGTGGCGCCGACCGAGGTGGAGATCGCGCTGCGACAGCACCCTGCGATCGTCGACGCCGCCGTCGTCGGCCTGCCGTCCGCCGCGCACGGCGAGGAGGTCGTCGCAGCCGTCGTGCTCGAGGGATCCGCCGACGACTTCGACCCCGCCGAAGCCCGGGCCTTCGTCAAGCGCGTGCTCACTCCGTACAAGGCTCCGCGTCGCTTCGTCGTCGTGGAGGAGCTCCCGCGGTCGATGATCGGGAAGGTACTTCGGCGCCAGGTGAAAGAGCAGCTTCTCGCCGCGTAGACTGACGGGGTGTCTGAAATCACCCCCGATCTCGTGCGTCATCTCGGCGCACTTTCCCGGATCCAGCTGTCCGACGACGAGGTGACCACCCTCACCGGCGAGCTCGAGGCCATCGTGGCGAGCATGGCCACGGTGAGCGAGGTCGCGACGGACGACGTCTCCGCGACGAGTCACCCGATCGAGCTCGAGAACGTCTTCCGCGAAGACGAGCCGGGCGACATGCTCACCACCGAGCAGGCGCTCCAGAACGCGCCCGACGCCGACGGCGAACGCTTCCGCGTGACCGCGATCCTCGGGGAGGAGCAGTGATGAGCGACCTGACACGACTTCCCGCCGCCGAACTGGCGACGCTGCTCGCCGATGGTGAGGTTTCGAGCGTCGAGGCGACGCGCGCGCACCTCGACCGGATCCGCGCGGTCGACGGCGCCGTGAACGCCTTCCTGCACGTCAACGAGGCCGCCACCGACCGCGCCGCGGCCATCGACGCGCGCCGCGCGGCGGGCGAGAGCCTGCCGGAGCTGGCGGGGGTCCCGCTCGCGGTGAAGGACGTTCTCGTGACGACCGATATGCCCTCCACATCCGGATCCCGGATCCTCGAGGGCTACATGTCGCCGTACGACGCGACGGTCGTCGCCAAGGCGCGCGCGGCCGGCCTCGTGCCGATCGGCAAGACCAACATGGACGAGTTCGCGATGGGGTCGTCGACGGAGCACTCGGCGTATGGCCCGACGCGCAACCCCTGGGACCTCGAGCGGATCCCCGGAGGGTCGGGCGGCGGCTCCGCGGCAGCCGTCGCGGCGTTCGAGGCGCCCCTCGCGCTCGGCAGCGACACGGGCGGATCCATCCGCCAACCCGCACACGTCACCGGGACCGTCGGCGTCAAGCCCACCTACGGCGGCGTGAGCCGCTACGGCGCGATCGCGCTCGCATCGAGCCTCGACCAGATCGGCCCGGTCTCGCGCACGGTGCTCGATGCCGGTCTGCTCCACGACGTCATCGCCGGACACGATCCGCATGACGCGACGTCCCTGCGCCACGAGTGGCCGTCATTCGCCGAGGCCGCCCGCGAGGGGAGCACCGGCGAGGTGCTGAAGGGCCTCAAGGTCGGCCTCGTGAAGGAGCTGCACGGCTTCTCGCAGGGCGTCGACGAGTCGTTCCGCTCCGCCGTCGCCACGCTCGAGGCCGCAGGCGCCGAGGTCGTCGAGGTCAGCGCCCCCCATTTCGAATACGCGACCGCGGCGTATTACCTGATCCTCCCCGCCGAGGCGTCGAGCAACCTCGCGCGCTTCGACTCGGTGCGCTTCGGCATGCGGGCAGACGTCGCAGGGACCGTCGAGGACGTCATGGCCGCCACGCGCGAGGCCGGTTTGGGCCCGGAAGTGAAGCGCCGGATCATCCTCGGCACATACGCGCTCTCTGCCGGTTACTACGATGCGTACTACGGTCGCGCGCAGAAGGTCCGCACGCTCATCCAGCGCGATTTCGAACGCGCGTTCGCGGACGTCGATGTGATCGCGACGCCGTCTGCGCCGACGACGGCGTTCAAGCTGGGTGAGAAGCTCGACGATCCGCTCGCGATGTACGCCAACGACCTCGCGACGATCCCCGCGAACCTCGCGGGCGTGCCCGGCATCTCGATCCCCTCGGGGCTCGCGGCCGATGACGGGCTGCCGGTGGGGATCCAGTTCCTCGCACCCGCACAGGAGGACGCGCGCCTGTACCGCGTCGGCGCGGCGCTCGAGGCGCTGCTCATCGATGACTGGGGCGGTCCGCTCGTGGCCCCGGAGCTGAACGGAGTGTCCCGATGAACCTGATGGACTTCGACGAGGCGCTCGAGAAGTTCGAGCCGGTCATCGGCCTCGAGGTGCACGTGGAGCTGAACACGAAGACGAAGATGTTCTCCGCCGCGGGCAACCCCGCGAACGCAGAGTTCCACGACGCCGCACCGAACACGTTGCTCGCGCCGGTCGACCTCGGCCTGCCGGGATCGATGCCCGTCGTGAATCGCCAGGCGGTGCGCAACTCCATCAGCCTCGGCCTCGCGCTCGGCTGCTCGATCGCGCCGTCGAGCCGGTTCGCCCGGAAGAACTACTTCTACCCGGACCTCGGCAAGAACTACCAGATCAGCCAGCACCACGAGCCGATCGCGTTCGAGGGGTCCGTGGAGGTCGAGCTCTCGGACGGCACGATCGTCACCGTGCCGATTGAGCGCGCGCACATGGAGGAGGACGCGGGCAAGCTCACGCACGTGGGCGGATCCACCGGCCGCATTCAGGGCGCCTCCTCGTCTCTCGTCGACTACAACCGCGCGGGCGTGCCGCTCGTGGAGATCGTGACGCACCCGATCTTCGGCGCCGAAGCAAACGCGCCAGAGCTCGCAAAGGCGTACGTCGCGACGATCCGTGACATCGTCCGTGCCCTCGGCATCAGCGAGGGCCGGATGGAGCGCGGCAACGTGCGGTGTGACGCAAACGTCTCCCTGCGGCCGCGCGGCGCGACGAAGCTCGGCACGCGCACAGAGACGAAGAACGTCAACTCGATGCGTTCGGTCGAGCGCGCGGTGCGCTACGAGATCCGGCGCCAGGCCGCGATCCTCGACGCAGGCGGAACCATCACGCAGGAGACGCGTCACTGGCATGAGGACACGGGGGAGACCTCGCCCGGCCGACCGAAGTCGGACGCCGACGACTATCGCTACTTCCCCGAGCCCGACCTGTTGCCGGTCGCCCCGAGCGAGGAACTCATCGAGGAGCTGCGGGCTGCGCTTCCCGAGGCACCGGCGACGAAGCGCCGCCGACTGAAGGCCGAGTGGGGCTTCACCGATCTCGAGTTCCAGGATGTCGCCAACGGCGGGCTGACCGACGAGGTCGAGCAGACGATCCTCGCCGGCGCGTCGCCGGCGTCGGCGCGCAAGTGGTGGACCGGCGAGATCACCCGCGTTGCGAACTCCGCGGGGCGCGAGCCCGGCGAGCTCGTCTCGCCCGCTGATGTCGCGGCCGTGCAGGGGCTCATCGATGCCGGCACGCTCACCGACAAGTTGGCACGCCAGGTGCTCGAGGGTGTGATCGCCGGTGAGGGAACGCCCGAGGAGGTCGTCGACGCCCGCGGGCTCGCCGTGGTCTCCGACGACGGCGCGCTTGTCGCGGCGATCGACGAAGCGCTTACGGCTCAGCCGGACGTGCTCGAGAAGATCAAGGGCGGCAAGGTCCAGGCTGCCGGCGCCATCATCGGCGCGGTGATGAAAGCGATGAAGGGCCAGGCCGACGCCGCGCGCGTGCGCGAGCTCATCCTGGAACGCGCGCAGCAGTAACCGCATACGAGGACGCCCGCACGCCCGGCGTGTGCGGGCGTCCTCGTCGCGTGCGCGCGGTGCGTTCGCTTCCGGGAGACAATGGGGACAGACCGCTCCCCGGGAGGTGACCGAATGAGACGATCGCTGGCCGCCATCGGCACGGTCGCACTGCTCGGACTCGCGGCCTGTGTACCAGCGGAGGACGCGGCGGCGCCGTCGGCACCCCCGACCGCCACCGCCATACCATCATCGGCGCCTTCTCCCGAGCCGTCCGCCACGGCCTCGCCGGATCCGCAAACCACCACCGAGCGCGCCGCCGAGACCGTGTCGGCGATGTCGACGCGTGAGAAGGCCGCGAGCGTGGTGATGGGCTACGCCGCGGGGACGGACCCGCAGGCGCTGAAGACCGCCGTCTCCCGCGGATCCGGTGGGCTCATCCTCATGGGCGACAACGTGCCGTCCGCGCCCGACGCGCTGACCGAGATCACGACGGCGATTGCCGAGGCGGCCGACCCGCCGCCGCTGATCGCGATCGACGAGGAGGGCGGCGATGTTGCACGCATCACCTGGGACGAGGCGGCGTCGGCGCGCAACCTCAAGGGAGCGGGCGCCGACGAGATCGAGGCCGCGTTCGCCGAGCGGGGATCGGTGCTCGCCGAGGCGGGCATCCCCGTGAACTTCGGCATCGTCGCCGACGTACCACGCAGCGCCGACTCGTTCATCTTCTCGCGCGCCTACGGCACGGATCCGCAGGCCGTCGCGCAGGCCGTCGGGGCGGCGGTCGCGGGGGAGTCCGGTCGCGCCTTCTCCACGCTGAAGCACTTCCCCGGGCATGGCGCCGCGGAGGGCGACTCGCACAGCATGATCCCGTCGGCTGACCTCACGCTCGACGAGTGGCGCGAACTCGACGCCACGCCATTCGCCGCCGGCATCGCCGCCGGCGCGGAACTCGTGATGATGGGACACCTGCGCTTCGGTCAGATCGACGAGCTCCCCGCCTCGCTCTCGCCCGAGTGGTACCGCATCCTGCGGGAGGATCTCGGCTTCGACGGCGTCGCGGTGACCGACGACCTCGGGATGCTGCTCTCCTCGGGCGAGGACGCGTACACGGATCCCGAAAGCAACGCCGTGCAGTCGCTCGCGGCCGGCGCCGATCTGGTCCTGACCGTCGTCGGATCCACGCCGGAGACAGCCGACCGCACGGCGGAGGCGGTCGCGGCCGCAACCGAGGACGGCTCCCTCTCCGCCGAACGCCTCGAGGAGGCGGCGACGCGCGTCATGACGCTGCGATTCGAGGCCGCCGCGCCCGCGGACCCGGAACAATAGAGCCGTGAGCAGACAGGACGGGTCTGGCCGGCTCTTCTCGCCGCCGGGCGCCGACGATGCGGGCGCCCACATCCTGCACGTCGACATGGACGCGTTCTTCGTCGCGGTCGCAACCCTCGATGACCCGTCGCTCGCCGGTCGCCCCGTCGTGATCGCGCACAACGACCAGCGCTCCGTCGTCTCGAGTGCGTCGTACGAGGCTCGTCGCTACGGGGTCCGCTCGGCCATGCCACTCGGCATGGCGCTGGGCAGGTGCCCGCGTGCGATCGTCGTGCCGCCCGTGTTCGAGCGGTATCGCGAGGAATCGGCGCGCATGATGGAGGTGTTCCGCAGCATCACCCCGCTCGTGGAGCCGCTTTCGATCGACGAGGCGTTCCTCGACGTCAAGGGCGTCGAGCGGCTGTGGGGAACGCCGGGCGAGGTCGCGGCGCTGATCCGGCGCAACGTCCGCGATGAGGTCGGGATCCCGTGCAGCGTCGGCGGTGCCGCGACGAAACACGTGGCGAAGATGGCGTCCACGGCGACCAAACCCGACGGCCTGCTCATGATCCCGGCAACACGCACGCAGGAGTTTCTCGATCCGCGCCCCGCCGGAAGCATGTGGGGCGTCGGCCCGAAGGCCGCGGAGGCGCTCGCGAACCGGGCGATCCGCACAATCCGCGACGTGCGCGAGACACCCGTGGCCTCGCTCGCGGCGGTCATCGGTGTGGCGCAGGCGCAGCGGATCCATGATCTCGCTCACGGCAGGGATCCGCGGGCCGTGCAGACGGAGCGCGTGGAGAAGAGCATCTCGCACGAAGAGACGTTCCGATACGACGTGACGGATCCCGCGCTGCTGCGCGCCGAGCTGTTGCGCCTCGCCGACCGCGTTGCGGTTCGGCTGCGGCGCGCGGGCGCGGAGGCGGCGGGTGTGGCGATCAAGTTGCGCTTCGACGACTTCCAGACGCTCACGCGATCGCAGGCACTGTCCGAGCCGACGGCCGTCGGGAACCGCATCGGATCCGTTGCGCGCGAACTGTTCGGCGCGATCGATCTGCGCGCCCCGGTGCGCCTCATCGGCGTGCGTGCGGAGCGGCTCGTCCCCGCCGGATCCGCCGCGCTCGCGCTGTGGGACGACGATACGGAGTGGAAGCAGGTCGAGGGCGCGCTCGATCGCCTGTCGGAGCGATTCGGCACGGGGTCCATCACTCGTGCGGCCTTTCTCTCGCGCGCTCCGGAGCGCCCGACAGCAGATCGCCCTCCCGAGAACGGCTGACGGGCGCGGGCGGCGCTGGGTTACGCTGTCTGCATGCCCAACATCGCGATTGAACTCGGCAAGCTCAGCAGCAACTTCGGCGTCACCGCGGCCTACGGCGAGCAGCAGGACCTCGACGGGGTGAAGGTGCTGCCCGTCGCGGCGACCTGGTACGGCTTCGGCGGCGCTTCCGGCGAGGACGACACGAACACGGGCGGAGGGGGCGGCGGCGTCGCCGTGCCCGTCGGCGCCTATGTCCGCCGTGGGAGCGAGTTTCGCTTCGTGCCGAACATCGTCACGCTCCTCGCGGTGCTGACGCCGTTCGTCTGCGTCGCCGGCCGCGCGCTGGGCTACGTCATCAAGTGCCTCAAGAAGAAGAGCCGCTGACGTTTCGACCCCTCGTCGTCGACGATGCGATCCGTCGCGTCCTCGGCGCCGTCGCTCGCGACCCGTATCCGCGGATCCTCATCGACGGCCGCAGCGGCGCGGGCAAGACGACGATCGCGCTCCGCGTGGCCGATGAGCTCGACGCGCGTGTGGTCTCGCTCGACGAGTTCTACCCGGGCTGGTCCGGCCTCGCCACTGCGACCGAGATCGCCGGCGGCATCGTGCGCGATCATCGCGCCGGGGCTCTCTCCCGCTACCGTCGTTGGGACTGGGAACGTCACGCGTGGGCGCAGCACTGCGCCGTGGAGCCCGAGCGGCCGCTCGTCATCGAGGGATGCGGCGTGCTGACGGCATCGTCTGCGTCGGATGCGACCGCGTCGATGTGGCTCGATGGCGATGCCAACGCGCGCTATGCGGCCGCGATGGCGCGCGACGGCGATGGATTCCGGGCGCACTGGGAGATGTGGGCCCGGCAAGAACGCATCCACATGAGGACGCATGACCCGGCCGGTCTCGCCGACATCGCAGCGAGCGTCTGCTGACGCTATAAGTCGTCGCGCTGCTCGGCCACCTGCACAAGCCCCTCGAGGCGGAACCCGAGCCATTCGTAGAGTGCGTACGCGGGATCGTCGTCGGACGCCTCGGTGTCGTCCGAGATTCCGAGCCGGCTCGCGAGCACGAGGCGCAGCGCGGCGAGCGTGCGCAGCCAGGGATCCAAGTGGGATCCCGCGATCGAGACGTCGACGGGGGAAAGCGCATCGCCGACAGAGCCCTCTTCGATGCGGTCGAGGTCGGCTCGCACGGTGGCGGCGTCGCGCGCACGCCGCCCGAGCAGCTCGCTTCGCGTCACCTCGTGGAGGTCGTTGGAGGCCTCCTCGTCATCGGGATAGATGTCCGGAGTGAGTCGCGCCATCGCGGGGTCGTCGGAGGGATCCTCCTCGGAGAGCAGCTGCTGGAACTGCCCCACCAGGTCGGTCAGGTGGCTCGCCTCGATCCGGGTGAGGGTGAGGATCACGAGGTCGTCGCTCACTCGGTTGCCTTTCGAACGGTGGCCCAGAGGCCGTAGTCGTGCATGGCCTGCGCGTGCAGCTCCATCTGCTCCCGCGCGCCTTCGGCCACCACGGCATGACCGTCGTGATGTACCCGCAGCATCAGCGCGGTGGCGCGGTCGGTGTCGTAGCCGAAGTAGTCGCGGAACACGCGCACCACGTAGCTCATGAGGTTCACGGGGTCGTCCCACACGATCGTCTGCCATGGTGAGGCCGCGGCCGGAGCTTGCTCGCGGGCGACGTCGGCATCCGGCCAGGCCGTCGTCATCAGGCCCACCCCAGCTCATGCAGTCGGTCGTCGTCGATGCCGTAGAAGTGGGCGATCTCGTGCACCAGAGTCGTGTGCACTTCGTCACGCAGATCGTCGAGAGTCTCGCACCGCGCGAGGTGCGGTTCCCGGTACACGACGATGCGGTCGGGGAGTTCGCCCATGCCGTAGCGGTCGCGCTCCGTGAGCGACAGGCCATCGTACAGCCCGAGCAGGTCGAGCGAGCCGTCTTCCGGGCGGTCCTCGACCACGAAGACGACGTTGTCGAGCCCCTCGACCATGTCGTCCGGCAGCTGGTCGAGTTCCTCGACTACGAGCGTCTCGAACTCGTCCGCGTTCATGATTCCACCCTATCGACGCAGCGGGTGTGTCAGCCTGGAAACGTGACCACTCCGATCGAGGACTACGCCCTCTTGGCTGATCAGCACTCGGCCGCGCTCGTCTCGCGCGACGGCAGCGTCGACTGGCTCTGCCTGCCCCGCTTCGATGCCCCCGCGGTCTTCGCGGCGCTGCTCGGCGAACCGGATCACGGACGCTGGCGGATCGCCGTCGAGGACGCCGAGGTCGTCTCGCGCGCCTACGACGACGGCACCTTCATTCTCCGGACCCGCTGGCGTTCTGCGACCGGCGAGGCCGAGACGATCGACTTCATGCCGTCCGCGGACGCACGCGCGGACGTCGTCCGTGAGGTGCGGTGTCTCTCGGGCCGGGTCGTCGTCGAATCGGACCTGCGCCTGCGGCCGGGTTATGGCGCCGCGGCGCCATGGGTGCGCCGGCGCGGCGACAGGCTGACGGCGATCGCTGGACCCGATCGCTACGATCTTGTCGGCCCCGAGCTGACTGCCGACGGTCGCCGGCACGTCGGGCGTCACGAGCTCACGGCGGGGGAGAGCGTCGCGTGGGACCTCAGCCGGACGCCGTCGCACCTGGAGGCGCCTGAGCCGCTCGACGTGCGCGTCGCGCTCGATGACACGCGCCGTGTCTGGGACGAGTGGAACGCCGAGATCACCGCGGACGGCCCGTGGGGGCGGTACGTGCATCGCTCGCTGCTCGTGCTGCGGGCGTTGACCGACGCGGACACGGGCGGGATCGTGGCGGCGCCGACGACGTCGCTTCCCGAGGATCCGGGTGGTGTGCGCAACTGGGACTATCGCTTCTGCTGGCTGCGCGATTCCGCGCTCACCCTCGAGGCGTTCCTCTTCCACGGGCGTACCCAGACGCCGCTTCGCTGGCGGCAGTGGCTTCTGCGCGCGGTCGCGGGGGATCCCGAGGACCTGCAGATCATGTACGGCATCGCGGGGGAGAGGTCGCTCCCAGAGCGGACGCTCGATCACCTTCCCGGGTACCTCGACTCGCGCCCCGTCCGTGTCGGAAACGGAGCAGTGACGCAGTTCCAGGCGGATGTCGTCGGCGAGGTGATGATCGCGCTCGCGCAGCTGCGTGATGCGGGCATTGCCGAGGACGACTTCTCGTGGCCGCTCCAGCGAGCGATGCTCGACTACGTCGTCGATCACGCCGCTCGGAAGGATCAGGGACTGTGGGAGATGCGCGGCGACCCGCACTACTTCACTCACTCACGCGTGATGATGTGGGCCGCCGTCGACCGCGGGGTGAGAGCGGTGGACGAATACGGGCTCGCGGGTCCGCGGGAGACGTGGGCGCGACTGCGCGACGAGCTGCGCGACGAGATCCTGACGCGCGGCGTGAACCCCGAGACGGGCGGTTTCACGCAGACCTACGACACGACGGAGGTCGACGCCTCGCTGCTGCAGATCCCGCACACGGGATTCGTCGCTTATGACGACCCGCGGATGGTCGCCACCGTCGCTCAGATCGAGCGCGACCTCATGCAGGACGGACTTCTGCTGCGTTACCGCACCGTTGGAGCAGACGGACTGCCCGGCGACGAGCACCCCTTCCTCGTGTGCAGCTTCTGGCTCGTCGAACAGTACGCGCACTCAGGACGTCGCGACGAGGCGGTCGAACTGATGGAGCACCTCACCGGGCTCGCGAACGATGTCGGTCTGCTCGCGGAGGAGTATGACACTCACGCGCGGCGGCAGATGGGCAACTTCCCGCAGGCGTTCAGCCACCTCGGGCTCGTGCGGGCGGCGGACGCGCTCAGATCAGTCCGCGAAGGAACTCCTCAGGGCTGAGCCCCGCGGAACTCGCACGGCCGCGCAGGCGCGCGTGCTCGTCGGACGACAGCACGACGCGAACCTCTGTGAACACGTCGTCATCAAGCGCGTCGAACAGGGTTCCGTCGAGGGTGTCGTCAGGTGCCTCGACGGCGGATCCGCGTGGCGCGGGAGGCGCGGACGCGGTCGCCCCAGAGAAGCCGGGACCGGGATTCGGAGCCTCCCGTCGCTGGAACGCGCGGGCGGCGCCGTTCGCGCGGACGTCGGCCGCTTCGTTCAGCGGGTGTCCGGCATGGCCCTTCACCCACTCGAAGCGCACTTGGCGCCCCTGCATCTCGCCGTCGAGTGCCTCCATGAGCTCGCGGTTGAGCACGGGCTTGCCGTCGGCCTTCTTCCACCCCTTACGCTTCCAGCCCGCCATCCACTTGGTGATGGCGTCGATGACGTAACGGCTGTCGCACTCGACGACGAGATCCTCGCCGGTGTGCGCGGTCGCTCGAAGCAGTTCCAGCACCGCCGTCAACTCGCCGATGTTGTTCGTGCCGTGTGGTGCGCCTCCGGCAGCCCAGCGGTCGTCGTCGATGTACCAGGCCCAGCCCATCGGCCCGGGATTGCCGAGCGCAGAGCCGTCAGCGGCGGCGTAAAGGGTCATTCCCCCAGATTATGTGGTGCCGCGCACCGACGGTGACGTCACGCCGCGGGTTCGAGAACGAACATGGCGATTCGGCGATCGGTCTTCGCCTTGTACTCGTCGTAGTCGGGCCACACGGCCGCTGCACGAGCCCACCATGCGTCGTACTCGTCGCCCTCGAGTTCGCGTGCGACATACTCGCGCTTGTCGGCGCCGTCCTGCAGTTCGACGCGCGGGTTGCGCACGATGTTCCAGTACCACTGGGGCGGCTTTGGGGCGCCGCCCTTCGAGGCCACGACGGCGTAGCGGCCCTCGTGCTCGACGCGCATGAGTGCGGTCTTGCGCAGCCCTCCGGTCTTCGCGCCGACCGTCGTCAGCACGATGATCGGGGCGCCGCGCAGCTCGCCGGCCTCCGCGCCACTGGTTGCTTCGTACGTCTCTGCCTGTGTGCGAGCCCACTCCGCGGTGCTCGGCAAGTATTCGCCCTTGAGTGCCATGCGTCGAGGTTATCGTGCGGGTGAGGAGGGGAGGCCGGCCGCGAGTTCCGCGAAGACCTCCTCGGCGCGGTCGCGGACGGCGAGCGGCGCCGACTGGCCGACCCACAGCGACTGCAGCTCGCCGAGACCCTGTTCGCCCGCGGGAGCACGAAAGCGACCGGTGAGCCAATTCTGCGCCGGGAACGGCGCGGTGAGACCGCCGGCTTCGATCGCCCGGACGGCGCGGTTGCGCACGCCCCGCGAGAGGCGGCCGCTCATTGCGCGCGTCAGCACCGTCTCGTCGGCGGCGGTGCGTCGGATCGCGTCGCGATGCGCGTCGTTCGCCGCCGATTCTCGCGTCGCGAGGAAGGCCGTCCCGACCTGCACTCCGGTGGCACCCAACGCGAACGCTGCCGCGACGCCGCGACGGTCGGCGATACCTCCGGCCGCGATGACCGGCGCACGCACGGCGTCGACGACCTGCGGCACGAGCGAGAAGGTGCCCACGAGGGAGTCCTCGGCGGCGCGCAGAAAGGAGACACGGTGCCCCGCGGCCTCGGCACCAGAGGCGATGATCGCGTCGATGCCCGCATCGTCCAGCGCGACGGCCTCGGCGACCGTGGTCGCGGTGCCGACCACGCGGATCCCACGTTCGTGCGCGGCGCTCACGAGCTCAGCAGACGGAACCCCGTAGACGACGCTGAGGACCGCGGGACGGGCCTCGAGGATGGCGTCGACCTGTTCGCCGAGCGGCGGGAGGTAGCGCTCCGGGCGCTGCGGCATCTCGACGCCGACCGCCGAGTAGAACGGTTCCAGAGCGAGCGCGAACGTGGTGTGCTGCGGCCCCGGAGCCGCCTCATCGCCCGTCGGAAGCCAGATGTTGACAGCGAACGGGCGCGCGGTCGCGGCGCGCAGGTCGGCGATCGTGCTCCGGATCCGGTCCCCGTCGTAGCCGTAGAGGCCGTACGCGCCGAGCCCGCCGAGCTCGCTGACGGCTGTCGTGAGGGGAATCGAGGACAGTCCGCCGAAGGCTCCGAGGAGGATGGGGGTCCGAATGCCGAGGGTCGCAGTCAGGTCGCTCACCCTTCGAGAGTACGCCCGGCCCATCGGCAGCCCGGCGGGATCTGTCACAATCGCACATGTGTCAGCTTCCCTCCCGTCTGCCTTCGAATTTCTCGACGTGCCCGTCGAGGTGGCGGCGCGGCGCCTGATCGGATGCGAGCTGGTCACCACGTCCGGCCCGCGCGTGCGAGTGCGCATCGTCGAGACCGAAGCGTACGATCAGGAGGATCCCGCGAGCCACACCTTCCGCGGCCCCACGCCCCGCAACGCCGCGATGTTCCTGTCGGCCGGTCACCTCTACGTCTATCAGTCGCATGGGATCCACTTCTGCTGCAACGTCGTGACCGGACGAGCCGATCACGGGTCGGGTGTGCTGATCCGCGGCGCCGAGCCGCTGGACGGCGCAGACGTCATGCAGGCCCGTCGCGGACGCGGGGGAGTCGAGCTCACAAACGGACCCGGAAAGCTCGGTCAGGCGCTCGGCGTCGACCTGACGTTCACGGGCAGCGCGCTCGACGGATCCGCCGAGCGCTCGTTGCTGTTGGTGCCGCGCGAGGAGACGCCGGCGCACCTCATCGAGGTCGGGCGCCGCGTCGGGATCTCGAAAGCCGCAGACCTGCCGCGGCGCTTCTACCTGCGTGGGAACCCCTACGTGTCGCGCCATCACGGAGCGCCGCGCCCCAGCCGGTCATGACCCGCGGTGGCGTCCGAGCTGCACGCGAGAGGTTGCTCCGGTCTTCGCGTAGAGCGAGCCGACGTGGGTTTTCACCGTGGTGATGCTCAGGGTGAGGCGGTCGGCGATCTGCTGGTTGGTGAGACCCTCGGAGACGAAACCGAGCACCTGCGCCTCGCGGTCGGTGAGGTCGGTGCGCGGCGGCGGAGCCGGTGACGCGCTGTTGAGACGCGCGATCACGCCGCCCGCGACGGCCGGGTCGATGACATGACGATCGGCGGCGACGTGGGCGACGGCCTGGATCAGATCGGCCCCGCGAACGGTCTTGAGGAGGTATCCGTGCGCGCCGGCCGCCAGGGCCTGCGCGACAAGGTCGTCCGAGTCGAAGGTCGTCAGGACGAGAACGCGCGTCGTCGTCTCCGCGGTGATGCGCTCGGTCGCCCAGATGCCGTCCGTGCCGGGCATCCGCAGGTCGACGAGCGCCACGTGGGGGTGTTCGCGGAGGCACAGTGCGGCGGCGTCGAGTCCGTTCTCGGCCTCGCCCACGATCGTGATGCGGTCGTCGGCGCCCAGGATAGCCGCGATCCCGCCGCGGATGGCTTCGTGGTCATCGACAATCGCGACGCGGATGTTCTCATGCATGTCGGACGCCCTCGACGAATACCTGCGGCAGGGTGACCGTCGCCCGCCATCGGTCGGTGCCGGCAAGTCGTTCTGCGGAGAGGCTCCCGCCGATGTCCTCGAGCAGCAGAGCAGCCCCGGCCGTGCCGATTCCGGTTCCCGGGACGGCGCTCGTGCCCGCGATGACGTTCGACACACGGACGGCGTCGTCATCGACATCGAGGAGGACGTCGCCCTCGCCGTGCTTGACGGCGTTCGTGATAAGTTCACTGACGACCCTCCGGATGATCGCCGCCCCTGAGGCACTCTGCGCAGCGAGGATGTCCGTGAGGTCGTGCCCGCGCCGGAGGAGCGAGCGGTCGTCGGGCAGCAGATCGTCGAGCGAACCGTCCGTGCTGAGCGGATGCTGCTCGAGGCCGTCTATCGTCGTCAGCACCGCGATCAGCTGACGCAGTCGCCGATGAGCCTCATCCGTTCCCTGCGTGGCCTTCTCGAGGCTCTGCGCCGCTGCCCCCGGCAGTCTCTCCTCCCGTGCTCCGCGGAGTCGCGCGGCCTCGATGTGGAGGCCCGCCACCGCGATGTGGTTCGCCACATGATCATGCAGGTCGTGGGCGATGCGTCGACGGAGCCGCTCCGTCTCCTGGGCGTGGCGCAGCGCCATCGCAGTCCGCGTGCTGACGCGCTCGCTGCGCACGTTCCACCCCCACAATCCGCCGATCATGACGGTGAGCGCCCACTGCAGCGAGACCGCGGCCGCGACGCCGCTGCCGCGAAACCACACCACGAGCGTCAGCACCGCCACGACGGTCAGTGCGAGGATCCCCCACAGCAGCGCGCGCACGCCCCGGTCGCCGCCGTAGCGGAACGCGCAGTAGACGAAGTCGCCGAGGAGGAGGATCACACCGAAGCTGCTGCCAAGCAGAAGATCGCACACGGCGAGCCCCGTCCCGAGCAGCAGCACGAGAAACGGGCGGGTCGACCTCCAGACCGCCAGCAGCGACATCGCGCCGAGGAGTACCAGGAAGGCGGCCGGCTCATCGATGAGCGCGACGTCGGCCCACAGACGGTATCCGCCGAACTGGAGGAGTGCGACGCCGGTCAGCAGGTAGGCGATGGCGCCCAGCGCATCGCGACTGCGTGGCCGCTCGTTCAGCTGTCGCAGAATGCTGCGCATGCGCCGCTCGATCATGACCCAATCCTGCCGAACCTTTCGGGCCAGCACCTCATCCGAACGAAGGAGGACGGTGTGGACGGTCGAAGGATCCGCCGCGCCGAGCGCCGCGGGAGCGTGGAGCCATGAACATTCTCATCGCGATCATCGCGTGCGAGATCGGCTTCTGGGTTCTCCTCGTCGCCGGGCTCGGCGCCCGCTACCTGCTGCGGCTGCGCGGCCTGTCGACGGTGTTGTTGCTGTGCGTGCCGCTGCTCGACGTCATCCTCCTCAGCCTCATCTCGTGGGACCTCGTGGCCAATGGAACGACGGCCGACTTCACGCACGGACTCGGGGCGGTGTATCTCGGTTTCACGGTCGCCTTCGGGCACCCCATCATCCATCGCGTCGACCGCTGGTTCGCACATCGCTTCGCGGGCGCACCGGAGCCGCCGAAGGTGCCGAAGCACGGGCCGCAGCGGGTCGCGCACGAATGGAAGGAGTGGGGCCGGATGGTGGTCTGCGCGGTCCTCTCGACGGCCGTGCTCGGCGGCATCGTCTGGATCGTCGGCGACCCGGTCCGTACGGCCGAACTGATCGGCTGGATCGCTCGCGTCTGGCTCGTCGCGGGGATCTGGTTCATCGGCTGGCCCGTCTGGGTGACGATCGCAAATATGGGACAGGTCGCGAAGCGCGGCTGACGGTCGCCGCTCCACCTCCACATTCCGCAAACGCACCCAAAATCGCGCGGGAGGGTGCATCTGTGGAAGGTGGAGGACCCTGCCCCGCTTCGCCTTCCACGAATGCACCCAAAATCCTGCAGGAAGGTGCGTTTGTGGAAGGTGGGCGCGTCATTCGTGCTCGGCGATGGTGAAATGGCGGTCTCCTCGTGGATTCTCGAGTTCGTCGACGACCGCGATCGCGAGGTCGGGCGCCGTCACGCGCGATCTACCGCCGACGCCCATCAGTAGGGTGTCGGTCCCACGGCGATAGCCTCCGGTGCGCTCACCGGGTTCGAGGACGGCGGGCGGGCTGAGATACGTCCAGTCGGCCGCCGTGTGCGCGCCGCAGACGTCGAACTGGTCAAGACTCGCCTGTGCGAGCGCCTGCCATTCGGCGGGCACGAAGTCCTCCTCGTCGATGACGCGCCGTCCAGGATCACGCGGGGACCGCAGGGGAGCGGCACCGCCGATCACGAGGAGAGGCGTGCCATGCTGCGCCGCGCTGTCGAGGACGGTGCGTGTGAGGCGCGCGAGTCGATGCTCATCCCCGGGCGCGAGCCTGATCGTGAGCACGACCGCGTCGGCTCCCGCGACCACGGTCGCGATTGCGCTGCTGTTGGCGACGTCGGCGGCGACCGACTCCACCCGTGCACGTCCGGAGATCGGCGGTGCGGTGCGGGCGACGGCGACGATGTCGTGGCCGCGGGAATGGGCCTCGTCGACGACGGCGGTGCCGGCCATTCCGCTGGCTCCGAGTACGGCGATTCTCATGGCGTGATCGACACCTTTCTTCGTGCGGGGCTGAGCTGACCGGCGAGCATGGCAGTGAGCGCGATGGCGAAGCCAGCGAGTTGGAGGAGAGTGAGCGTCTCGCCCGCGATCACTGATCCGAGAATCGCGGCGACGAGCGGCGAGAGCAGACCGAGAAGCGCGGTCGCGGTCACGGGCAGGCGACGGATCCCGGCAAACCACAGGCTGTATCCGATGAGCGCGCCGACGACGCCGAGCCACAGGTATCCGGCGATCGCGATGGCGTCGATGTCGGGCGGAATTCCATCGATGAGGAGCGCCGGAGCCAACAGGACAAGGCCGGCGGCGGTGAGCTGCCAGCTGGCGAGGCCCACCGCGGAAACACCCGCCGGGCGCCCCCACTTCTTCGTCAGGACCACGCCCGTTCCCATCGATGCGGCACCGGCGAGGCCCGCGACGACACCAAGCGGCGAGAGACCGGCGCCCGGCCCGACCACGACGAGGCCGACGCCGACCATTCCCACCACACCCCAGGCGAGGCGCCACGTCGACAGCGTCTCGCGCAGGATCACGACCGACAGGAACGCCACGACGATCGGCTGTGCCGCGCCGAGCGTCGCCGCCACGCCTCCCGGCAGCAGCTGTGCGGCGAGGAAGAGGAGGGGGAAGAAGGCCCCCATGTTGAGGGTTCCGAGTAACGCGCTCTTCCACCACCAGGATCCGTGGGGGAGCGTGCGCGTAAGGAGGAGTCCGAGGATGCCGGCGGGAAGCGCGCGCATCAACGCGGCGAACAGCGGGTGGCCCTCGGGGAGCATATGCGTCGTCACGATGTACGTCGTTCCCCACGCAACCGGTGTGATCGCGGTCAGCGCGGTCCAGCCGGTGCGCGTCGCCGACACGGGCGCGGCGGTGTCTGTCGTCATGGGACCATCGTGCGCTGGGAAGAGGTATGACTCCAACACATTGTTGTCATCTCATACATGAACCGAGATCATGTATGGATGGAGCTTCAGCAGATGCGGTACGTCGTCGCGGTGGCGGAGGCGCGCAGCTTCACGCGTGCGGCCGAACGCTGTCACGTCGTGCAGTCGGCCCTGAGTCACCAGGTCAAGGCGTTGGAAACCGAGCTCGGGGTTCGGCTGTTCGCACGCACGAGCCGACGAGTGGATGTCACGGCTGCGGGGGAGGCGTTCGTCGAGGCGGCGCGTCAGAGCCTCGCCGCCGCCGACCGTGCGGTCGCCGATGCGGCCGAGGCAAGCGGGCGGATCCGCGGCACGCTGACGGTCGGGGTGATTCCGACCGTGACAGCGATCGACATTCCGGCGGCGCTGAGCGCGTTCCGGCGTGCGCATCCCTCGGTGCAGATGAGGTTGCGCGGCGGTGGAAGCCACGAGTTCATCGCTGCGATCGCGAGCGGCGACATGGACGTCGCCGTCCTGGGCCTCCCGGACTCCATGACGCCTGCCGGGGTGGCGACGCGCGTGCTGGCGCGCGAACGCCTCGTCGCGGTGGTCTCGACGGGGCACCGGTTGGCGGAGCGACGCCGGGTACGGCTAGAAGATCTCGCCGACGAGCGGTTCGTCGACTTTCCCGCCGGGACGCCGGGGCGTATACCGTCAGATCTCGCCTTTCGCGAGGCAGGGATCCCGCGAGAGGTCGCCTTCGAGGCGATGAGTCTCGACCTCATCCTCGATCTCGTGCGACACGATCTCGTGATCGCCCTGTTGTCGCCGGAGGTGGTGCCGGAACGTGCGGGTCTGCGGACGATCTCCGTGATCGGCGGACCGACCCGCATCGAGTACCTCGCCTGGAGCGATTTCAACCCGACGCCGGCGACGCGCGCGTTCCTCGACACCCTCGAGCCCGCTCCACCTTCCGCAAATGCACCCAAAACGGCGCGGGAAGGTGCATTCGTGGAAGGTTGACGGTCCCGCGTCGCGCGCACGGCCTCCGGTGTGGCTCTTCGGTCTGTTTCGGGCCCGATGACAGCATGATCCTTCGTATGCTACGTTAATATTTCGCCGAGCTAACGAATACGGGGGCATGTAGTGGAGATGGTCGTTCTCGTCGATAGCGAGGGTTCCCCCGTCGGTACGCAGAGTAAGGAAAGCGTGCATGGCGTCACCACACCTCGCCACCTCGCGTTCTCCTGCCACGTCATCGATACCGCGGGTCGACTTCTCGTGACCAGGCGCGCGCTCGGAAAGAGGACGTGGCCAGGCGTCTGGACGAACGCGTTCTGCGGTCACCCGGGCCCGGGTGAGACCTTCGAGGATGCGGTGCGTCGCAGGGCCGCGTTCGAGCTCGGCCTCACGATCGACAGCATCGTCTGCGCGCTTCCCGATTTCGGATACGTTGCGCGCGACGCGTCAGGGATCGAAGAGAACGAGCATTGCCCGGTCTTCATCGCACGAGCCACATCGTCACTGGATCCGAATCCGGCTGAGGTTGCCGAGATCCAGTGGACCAGCGTGCCCGAGTTGTCGACGGCGACGAAGGCCGCACCATGGGCATTCAGCCCATGGCTGATCGAGCATCTGCCGCAGCTGCTGTCGTCCTTCGCAGGTGTCGCCGGAGAGTCGGGCGATGATGTCTGACTCGGTGGCACGACTCGACGACGTCACAGTCACGGTCGAGACGCGGCTGCTGGAGGTGCTTGCGCAACGGCGAGCACGTTCGCGTCGTTTCTCCGCTCCGTATATGCAGTTGTGGGACTCTTTGGAGCGAATGGCGCGAGGCGGAAAGAAGATCCGACCGCGACTGCTGATGGACGCGTATCGGGCGCTCGGCGGCACCGATGACCGCGTGGCTCTGGATGCCGCGTGCGCCATCGAACTTCTTCACATCGCGCTTGTGATCCACGACGACGTGATCGACAAGGACGTCATGCGCCGCGGCGAGATGAACATCTCGGGACAGTTCGCGTCCGAAGCGATGCTGCGCGGCACGACGAGACGCGACGCGCATGCGTGGGGCGAGGCATCATCGCTTCTCGCGGGCGACCTGATGCTCACGCTCGCTCATTCTCTGCTCGCCCGGCTCGAGATTCCGGACGAACAGCGCCAGTCGGTGCTCGACATCTTCGACGCGACGGTCTTCGAGAGCGCGGCCGGAGAGCACTACGACGTCTGGCTCAGCTTGCATCTCGAGCCGGCGAACCCACAGGATGTCCTGGCCATGGTCGACCAGAAGACGGCCGCCTATTCCTTCCAGGCTCCTCTGGTTCTCGCCGCGGTTCTCGCGGGTGCCCCGACGAGTGTCATCGAAGAACTGGCGGTCATCGCTCGTCAGATCGGCGTGATCTACCAGTTGCGCGATGATGTTCTGGGTCTGTTCGGGGACGAGCGAGACACCGGAAAGTCCGTTCTCAGTGATCTGCGCGAAGGGAAGGAGACTCTCCTGATCGCTTACGCCCGTTCTGACCCCGCCTGGAGTGAGGTCGAGCCCCTCTTCGGAACGGAAGCGCTCAGCATCGCGGACGGTCACCGCCTTCGACGAGTCATTGAGGAGTCGGGAGCACTCATGTTCGTGGAATCGCTCATCACAGAACGATGCGAGAGCGTCTCCCAATTGATCCAAGAAGCCTCCCTGCCGGCAGCATTGCGCGAGCAGCTGACCGATGTGACCGCCGCCTGCAACCTCCGTAGCTCATGAACACCACGGGAATCGACCTGTACAACGCGACCGCGGAAGCGAGCGCATCCGTCGTCATTCATCGGTATTCGACATCATTCGGCTGGGCGAGCCGCCTGCTCGATGCTTCCAAGCGACACCACATCGCCCGCATCTACGCACTCGTACGTATCGCCGACGAATTGGTCGACGGGCCGGCGGAGAGCGCGGGTGTTGACAGGGAGACACGCGGAGTGCTGCTCGATGATCTCGAGGCAGAGACAGAACGCGCCCTGCGACTCGGTTTCAGTACGAACCTCGTTGTCCACGCATTCGCATTGACCGGCCGGGAGCACGAGATCGGCATGGAGTTGTGCCGGCCATTCTTCGCATCGATGAGGCGAGACCTCGACGCCACGTCCTTCAACGCTGTCGAGCTGGAAGACTACATCTTCGGGTCCGCCGAAGTCGTCGGGCTCATGTGCCTGGCCGTCTTCGAATCCGGATCGATCCGTGACGAGAGTGAGCGTGGTCGGTTGACCGATGGCGCCCGTCACCTCGGAGCGGCGTTCCAGAAGGTGAACTTCCTCCGTGACTTCGCTGACGATCATGAGGCCCTCGGCCGCGCGTATTTCCCGGGCACCGAGAAGATCCTCACGGAAGGATCCAAGGCCGACATCGTCGCATCCATCCGCGAAGACCTGCGGATCGCAGATATGTCGATTCCGCTTCTTGCTCCGGGATGCCGGGGATCCGTCTGGGCCGCGCGGGCGATGTTCGGCGAATTGACCGACCGGATCGAGACGACACCGGTCGCCGTCCTGATGCAGACCCGTGTTCGAGTTCCGAATCCCGTCAAGGCACGCATCTTCGCCCGTGCGCTCGCGATGAAGGTGACCCGGTGACCCCATCATCTCGGGTGATCGTGATCGGCGGAGGTGTCACAGGACTTGCGACCGCGTGTCTGCTGGCTCGCGACGGGCACCGCGTGACCGTTCTCGAGAAGAACAGCGAGCTCGGCGGTAGGGCCGGATCGTGGGAAAGGGACGGGTTCACATTCGACACCGGACCCTCCTGGTATCTGATGCCCGAGGTCTTCGACCATTTCTACCGAATGATGGGCACGACGACCGCGGAACAGATCGACCTGGTGCCGCTGCAACCCGGATACCGGGTCTACGGCGAACCAGCGGGGGAGGCCCGCGAGGATCCGATCGATGTGGACTCCGGCGCGGATGCCGTCGCTGAAACCTTCGAGGCGCGCGAGAGGGGTGCCGGCGACCAGGCCCGTGCCTACTTGCGGTCCGCGACCAAGACGTACCGCGCGGCGGTGAGATCCTTCCTTTACAACCCGTTCTCATCCTGGCGCGACTTCGCGTCGATGCGGGTTCTCTCCTCGGTCCCTGCGGTGCTTCCCCTCCTGATGCGGTCGCTCTGGACGTTCGTCGCGCGCCGTTTCGCCGACAATCGGCTGCGCCAGATTCTCGGCTACCCCGGGGTGTTCCTCGGTACCTCACCGTTTGAGGCGCCCGCGCTCTACCACCTGATGAGCCACATGGATCTGGTGGACGGCGTGAAGTATCCCGTCGGCGGCTTCCGGAGATTCGTGGCCTCGCTCGTTGACCTCGCACGTGAGAACAACGTCGAGCTCCTCACCGATAGCGATGTCATCGGCATTTCGAGCGCGGACGGTGCGGTGCGGTCTGTCCAGTACAACCGCGACGGCAAGACGGTCGTGCTTGACGCCGAGATCGTCGTTTCGGCGATCGACGAGCACCACACCGAGACAGCGCTGCTTGAGGCGTCCGACCGCTCGTATGCGCCGACGCGATGGGAGAAGCAGGTATCCGGCCCAAGCGCCGTGCTCATCATGCTGGGTGTGCAGGGTGAACTGCCGCAGCTGCTGCACCACACCCTGTTCTTCTCCGACGACTGGCACGGGAACTTCGACGCGATATTCGGGTCTCCGCCGCGCATTCCGGAGTCGCCGTCGTTCTACGTGTGCAAGCCGAGCGCGACCGATCACAGCGTCGCTCCGGCCGGCCATGAGAACCTGTTCGTACTTGTTCCGCTCCCACCCGATGTGAGCATCGGACATGGCGGGCCGGACAGGGCGGGCGATCAGTTCGTGAACGACGTCGCGGACAGCACGATCAGTCAGATCGCTGCTTGGGCGGACATTCCCGACCTTGCCGCCCGCATCGTCGTGCGCCGCACCGTGGGGCCGGCAGACTTCGCGACGCAGTTCAACACCTTCCGCGGAAGCGCGCTCGGCCCTGCGCATACTCTGCGCCAGAGTGCCTTCTTCCGGGGTGTCACGAGGTCGCGACGCCTCGGTGGCCTGTTCTATGCTGGCGCCACCACAGTGCCGGGCGTTGGACTGCCCATGTGCCTCATCAGCGCGGAACTGGTGCTGAAACACGTGCGAGGCGACTCCTCGCCCGGACCGCTGGAGGAGAGATGAGCGGCGTCTACGCGGTATGCCTGCTCGTCAGCACCGCGTGTATGGCGCTCCTCGACATCCGCTTCGCGTTGGTCTTTCGACGCCGGCCGGTGGCGAGCGCGGTCGCCCTCATCGTCGGCGTCGTATTCTTCGCCGCGTGGGATGCCGTGGGGATCGGCCTCGGAGTGTTCCGGCACCTCGACTCGCGGTGGGCCACCGGCATCTTGCTTGCGCCGGAGTTCCCCATCGAGGAGTTGCTCTTCCTGGTCTTCCTCACGTACCTCACGCTCATTCTGGTGAGCGGGTGGCAACGCTTGCGTGAGCGGAAGGACCGCCCATGACGTATCTGCTCATGTCGTTGCCCTTCCTCGGCGTCGGCGTCGTCGTCTTCGCGATCGGTGGCGCCCACGCACGTCGACGTGGTGCCGTGCGCCGCTACTTCTCATCGTGGGCGGCGGCGACTGTGGCCCTGCTCGTTCTCACGGCGGTGTTCGACAACGTGATGATGGCGGCCGGATTCTTCGACTACGGCTCCGAACAGATCTCTGGCCTCCGGCTCGGACTGATGCCCGTCGAGGACTTCCTGTATCCCCTTGCCGGTGCGCTGCTGCTTTCTGGAGTCTGGCAGCTGCTGAGCGGCCCCCGCGAGACCAGAGGACACGGTGATGGCTGAGCGAAGGTCGCTGATTCGGACCCTCCTCGTCGCATCGCGGCCGCTGAGTTGGATTAACACCGCCTACCCGTTCGCAGCCGTCTATGTTCTGACGACGGGGCGCATCGATCTCTCGTTTGTCGTCGGGACGATCTTCTTCCTCGTGCCATACAACCTGGTGATGTACGGCGTGAACGATGTATTCGACTACGAGTCCGACCTCGCCAACCCGCGTAAGGGAGGAGCCGAGGGGGCAAAGCTGCCGCCCCGGCTACACCGAGCGACACTCGTGTCCGCAACGGGGCTGGCGCTGCCGTTCGTCGTCACGCTCGTGGTCCTCGGTACGCAGCGACCGATGTCATGGGCCGTCCTCGCTGTGAGCCTGTTCGCGGTGCTCGCGTACTCCCTGCGAGGACTCCGGTTCAAAGAGATCCCGGTGCTCGATTCGGTCACCTCGAGCACCCATTTCGTCACACCGGCGCTCTACGCGCTCGCTCTCGCGGGAACGGTCATCACCCCGGCGATCGCCCTGACGATGATCGCGTTCTTCTGCTGGGGGATGGCCAGTCACGCTTTCGGTGCCGTGCAGGACATCGTGCCCGACCGGGATGCGGCAATCGGATCGATCGCCACGGTCTTCGGAGCCGCGGCGACTGTCAGGATCGCGATCGCGCTCTGGGCCATAGCGGGCATCCTGATGCTGTTCAGCCCGTGGCCCGCGAACCTCGCCGCGATCGCCGCGCTGCCCTACATCATCAGCGTCGCGCCGTATCTGAACGTCGACGACGCGCACTCGGGAACCGCCAATCGCGCGTGGCGCCGGTTCCTGGCCATCAACTACGCGGTGGGTTTCGCCGTCACTCTGCTGCTGATCTTCTGTGTGACGGAAGGACTGTTCTCATGACACACGTGCTCGTCACTGGCGCGACGGGGTACATCGGCGGACGTCTCGTGCCCCAGCTGCTCGAGGCCGGGCACGAGGTGAGCGTGTACGTCCGCTCTCCATGGAAACTCAACGATGTGCCCTGGCGGGACCGCGTACGCGTATTGACGGGTGAACTTTCGGATACCGTCGCAACCTGCCGCGCGATGGACGGGGTGGATGTCGCGTTCTATCTGGTGCACTCGATGAGCGCAGGTCGCGACTTCAAGCGCTCCGAGGAGGAGGCCGCGCGGACCTTCGCCCGATCGGCCGAGGTCGCGAAGGTGGGACGCATTGTCTACCTCGGCGGACTGCACCCGGAGGACGCCGCGCTGTCGGACCATCTCGCTTCGCGCGCCGCTGTCGGACAGATCTTCCTGTCCTGCCCCGTCTCGGCCGTGGTGTTCCAAGCCGGCATCGTGATCGGATCCGGCTCGGCATCGTTCGAGATGATCCGCCACCTCACCGAGGTTCTGCCCTACATGCCCGCGCCGCGCTGGGTACGCAACCATGTGCAGCCGATCGCGATTCGTGACGTGCTGCGCTACCTGGTGCAGGCCGTGACGATAGAGGAGGAGGTCAACCGTACATTCGACATCGGTGGTCGAGACATTCTGCGCTACGGACAGATGATGAACGGATACGCGGTCGAGGCCGGGCTTCCGCAACGTCACATCGCAGCGCTTCCCGTGCTCACGCCGTGGCTCGCCTCACAATGGGTGGGGCTTGTCAGCCCTGTTCCCCGCCAGCTCGCGGTGCCGATCATCGCGTCCCTGCAGAACGACTGCGTCGTGCGCGAGCATGACATCGACCGATACATCGCGGCGCCGGAGGAGGGCCTGCTCCCGTATCGCAGGGCCGTGCGTCTGGCGCTCATGCGCGAGGCCGAAGGAGAGGTCGAGACGAGCTGGCAGAGCGCGACAGTGGCCGGCGCGCCGAGCGATCCGCTGCCGAGCGACCCGAACTGGTCGGGTCACACCGTCTTGACCGACCTGCGGGAGCGGGAGAGCGCCGCATCCGCCGACGCCGTGTGGGATGTGATCGAAGCGATCGGCGGTGAGAAGGGCTGGCATTCGTCACGGCTCGCCTGGGCCGCGCGCGGATGGATCGACCGACTGGTCGGTGGCGTCGGTATGCGTCGCGGCCGCCGGCATCCTTCCCGAGTGAACAGCGGCGACGTCATCGATGTGTGGCGTGTGGAATCCATCGAACGCGGACGGATGCTGCGGCTGAGGGCGGAGATGCGGCTGCCAGGTCGTGCGTGGCTCGAGTTGAGCGTCGAGCCGACTGAGACGGGAAGCCGGTATCGTCAGCGCGCGGTCTATTTCCCCAAGGGGCTGACCGGCCGGTTGTACTGGGCGGTGTTGTTGCCGTTTCACGGCGTCATATTCCCGGGAATGGCCGCCAGCATCCTTCGCGAAGCCGAGCGATCGACCGAGAAGGCGCAATGAGACTGTGGTCGATGCACCCTCGCTACTTCGACCGCCAGGCGCTGACCGCATGTTGGCGGGAGGGGCTCCTCGCTCAAGCAGTGATCGCGGAGCCTGGCAGGGGATACTCCCGGCATCCGCAGTTGCGACGGTTCCGGCAGGCGGACGACCCCCGAGCCGCAATCGGGGACTATCTCAGTGCGATCGCCGACGAGGCGGATGCGCGCGGATATCATTTCGCAAGAGGAAAGGTCCGCGTCACCGGTGCGGCGGAGCGACTGACGCTCAACGATGGTCAGCTCGTCTACGAATGGGCCCACCTCCGCAGCAAGCTGCGCGCTCGCAGTCCGGACGTCTGGGCGCGCTGGCAGACTCTGATCTGCCCCGACCCGCATCCGAGCTTCGTTGTGATCAACGGGCCGATCGCGGACTGGGAGAAGGTCACCCCGCACACTGCGACAGAGCAGCCTCCGGAACAGGGACGTGCCGGCGAATCGGAGAATCCTTCGCGATGAGCACCGTTCCTCAGGAACGTCACGCGCGGGTGGGGCCGCGGACGACCGGCTTGAGGAGGTCGCGCATCACTGCCGTGCGTGCGGCGGTGTCAGCCCACCAACCAGCAGAGCCGCTCCCGCGAGTCTGAAGCCATAGCGCTCTGCTTGACGGAGTGAGCGTCGAATGGAATCTCTGGCTTACGCCACGGCCGAGCGGTTGTCAGCGCGGTGAGCGACGACGCGGCGCACAACCGCTGCGACCATCACGACGCACGCGGCAATCACAGCTGCGATTCCGACCAGTTGAGATGCCGGTTCGTCCGTGATTCTGGCGACAGCAACCCAGCTCAGCCCCCAGGCCGAAGCGAGCGCCGGGGTCAAGCGACCGCGCCCTGCGACCGCCGTGGCGACACCACACAGCGCAGCGACACTCACGACGCCCACACCCCAGATGTCGGGGTCGATACCGAAGCCACGGAACCCGAGGGCGGTCAGCCACGCCGCCACGTTCGCGGCGGTCGCGATCGTCACCCACCCGAGATACAACCCGACCGTCCCGTCCAGAACCACGGACTCAACAATGCCTGCCGCCGTCGAATCCGCCTTCCGCCGCGTGCGCAGCAACAGGCTGAACGCGATGCCGAGGACGACGAGCAGCGCGGAGATGACGACCACGGACAATCCGACCTGGCCGAGCTGCACGACTCCGATCCATGCGGCGTTCAGCAGCATGGACACAGCGATGAGGTAGCCGAGCCGGCGGTGCACCGCTCGCGTCGCCTGGCTGGGCAACAACTGCCATACGGCATACGCAAACAGCCCAAGGTAGATCACCGACCAGATGCTGAATGCCGGACCCGCCGGAGCGATCAGCGTCGAGTCAGCTGCGAGCGCTCCGCCGGCCGCATCTTGAATCTGCGCGCCGCCAAGGGCGCCGGAACCATAGAAGGCACCAGCAATCGCCACGAGCGCGAGAACGAAGACGACAACTTGTCTCACACGGTCAGAGGGCTGAGGTGAACCGGTCATGCACGCACCCTACGCGAGCGATGCCCGCTGATGAACTGCCTCTGGGCTTTCAGGATCCGAAGCCGGAGGGTAACGCCCTGGACCGTGCGAGGAACCCGCAAACGAGGACGAGGTGCGAACTTCGACAGGTCGCGCAGTCGACGGTTCACACCTCGTTCATCTGGGGTCCCTGCGTAGACAGTTTTCAAACCCCGGACCCGCACTTGGGCCGCCCCCTTCATTCGGTCCGGACGCTCTGTGAGTCGTCGGTTTCGATTTGATGGGTGCATTGCCGAGCGTACTCGGCCGGGGGTAGGTAGCCGAGCGAGGAGTGTCGGCGGTGATGGTTGTACTCGTGCTTCCAGTCGCCGATCATGACCTGCGCGTGCAGCAGCGAGTACAAGCTGTTGATGTTGAGACACTCGTCACGGATCCTGCTGTTGAACGACTCGACGTACCCATTGCGCCACGGCGATCCCGGCGGAATGTACGACAGGCCGGTGCGGGTGCCGGCCCAGTCGGCCATCGCTTCGCTGATGAACTCCGGCCCGTTGTCTGACCTGAGCACCGCCGGAGCGCCGCGGATGGCGACGAGGTCCTCGAGATGCGCGGTGAGCCGGTCGGCGGTGATCGACCGTTTGGTGAGCCCGCCGATGCACTCCCGGGTGTGCTCATCCACGATCGAGCAGATCTTGATCGGGCGGCCCTGCTCGTCGGCGTCGAACTGGAAGTCGACCGCCCACACCACGTTCGCCGCGTCCGCCGTCGGCGGGTCGACGGTCGAGGACCCGACGCGTTTGCGCCGCCGCAGCTGCGGGACACGGAGGCCCTCGTCACGCCAGAGGCGTTGGATCTTCTTGTGGTTCACGACCCAGCCCTCAGCGCGGGCATCGTGATACGCGCGTCGGTACCCGTAGCGGGGATGGTTCTTCGCCCAGACGCGTAGCCAGTCCCGCAGCGCCCGATCCGGGTCCGCGACAGTGTCGCCCTTGAGTGGGCGGCGGTACGCGGAGCGCGACAGCCCGACCAGACGGCACGCCATCCGTTCGCTCACCCGCAGTGTCCTGATCAGGTGAGCGACGGCGGCGCGGCGCCTGCCCGGGCCTAGAAGTTTCCCTCAGCCAGCTCCTTGAGCGCTGCCTTCTCCAGCTCCGCTTCGGCGAGCAACCGCTTGAGCGTCGCGTTCTGCTTCTCGAGCTCCTTCAGGCGCTTCGCGTCGTCGGCCTTGAGCCCGCCGTACTGGTTCCGCCACCGGTAGTACGTCTGCTCGGACACTCCGAGCTCCCGGCACACCGCCGCGACATCCCGCCCGTCGGCGAGCATCCTGTCGGCCTGGCCGAGCTTGCGGACGACCTGTTCCGGGGTGTGACGCTTCCTGCTGTTCGACATGATCTGACCAGTCTCCCTGCCCACAACCGCGGGAGACAGGACGACTCTCAGAACCACCGGACCTACGAAACGGGGTCAGCCCACGCTCACCCGCTCGCTGCAGGGGGTGGCGACGGGGCTGCTCGATGATCACCTGAAGCACTGTGTGCTCGATGCCGCCAAGCTTAGCGACGAGGCCGCCCACGAGAAGATTCAGGAGGCCACTGCCGCGGTCAACCGGCTGATCCGATCGTGACTGTGTGAGTCGGCCTCGCGGGTTAGCCTACCGGCACTTCCCGCCGAGCAGGGCTCTCGCGCCGCGCACCCCGGTGCGCTCGGAGCGCGCGGAGCGCCGACAGAATGGCCACAAGGTCAACAATCTCTTGCAGCAGCGCTCCCACCACCGCCGGCAAATAGCCGAATGCGGCGACGAGCATCAAACCGACTGAGATGATGATGCCCATCCAGATCGACTGCAGGGCGATCTGCACCGTGCGCCGCGAGACATAGGCCACATCTGCCACTCGCGCGATGTCGTTCGAGGTGATCACCGCCGCTGCTGACTCGCTCGCGACCGTTGCACCCCTGCCCGCCATCGCAACACCGACATCGGCGGCCGCCAGCACCGGGGCATCATTGATCCCATCGCCGACCATGAGTACGGGTCTCGGCCGCATCGCCTGCACAATCCGCACCTTGGTCTGGGGAGTGGTCTCAGCGTGCACCGTCTGAATGTCGACCGCGTGTGCGACAGACTCCGCGGTCGACGTGATATCACCGGTCACCATCGCGATCTCGGCTACGCCTGCTCGGCGAAGACGGGACACCGTCTCTGCAGACTGCTCACGAATCGGGTCGGACAAGATGATCACTCCGGCGAGCTCGTCACCGACCGATACGTAGACGGCCGTCTCCCCAGCTGAGAGTACGGGTCGATCGATCGGCCCGGTCACCTCTTCGATAAATGAGGGCTTGCCCACTCGCACCGAAGTGCCGTCTGCCAGGGAAGCGAGGACACCGTTTGTTGCCACCTCGTCGGCCGTCACCACTTCGGGAAGCTCAAGTTGCTGTGTGCGTGCCGATGCCACGATCGGATCGGCGAACACGTGCACGGAGTACTGCTCGGCGGCGGCCGCGAGCTGCAGCGTCTCGTCTACGGTGCGAGCAGCAGGGTGAATCTCGACGACGTCGGCTTTACCTTCGGTCAAGGTGCCGGTCTTGTCGAATGCGACTGCACGGACCCGGGCGAGCACCTCTAACACGCCACCGTCTTTGATGATGACGTTGAGCTTTGCCGCGGAACTCATCCCGCCCATAAACGCGACCGGGGTGGCGATGAGCAGCGGGCACGGCGTCGCCACGACGAGCACCTCGGCAAACCGCACCGGATCCCCGCTGAGAAACCACGCGAAGCCCGCAATCAGCAATGACACAATGGTGAACGGCACCGCATAACGGTCGGCGAGTCGCACCATCGGTGCGCGGGAGTCCACGGCCTCCTCGACCAACCGTACGATCGAGGCGTAGTTCGAATCGGCTGCCACCTTCTGCGCGCGCATCGTGAAGCTCGTCGTGCTGTTGACCGTTCCAGAAAGCAGTGGGTCGCCCGCGTGGTAGTTCACCGGGATCGGTTCACCGGTCACGGATGATTCATCAATCGTCGCGTGATCCGATAGGAGCACCCCGTCGACGGGGAGGATCTCTGAGGAGCGCACCAGCAGTTCGTCGCCGACTTTCACCTCTTCGATCGCGATGCGTTCAACCTCACCTGTTACCGGGTGAATTCGACCCGCGAATGCTGGGGCTCGGTTCAACAGTTGGTCGAGTTCTCGGCTCGCGCGGCGAGCGGCGAGGTCTTCGAGTGCTTCCCCTCCGGTGAGCATCAACGCGATGATGAGCCCCGCGACATATTCCTGTACGGCGAGTGTCGCGATCATGGCGATGACCGCAAGAATGTCGAGCCCCCAATGCCCGCGCATCAGATCTTTGAACATGTCGATCGCGGTGATCACGATCACGATACCGAGCACCAAGTATGCGGTGACCCCGAGAGCCATCTCTGCGCCGGTCAGCCAGAGCATAACCCCGGTCGCCAAACCGACGAGCACGAACATCATGAGCTTGCGGTTGCGAAGAAATTCCACCGTCGATGACATTGCGTGTGACGCTTCCGAGGTACGTGGGGCGATAGTCTGGGCTGGCACGGTGCTGTTCTCAGTCTCTCTTCGAGAGGGTTGAGAGTGCGGTGAGCGCGGTCACATCAGTGATCGTGATCCGCCCCTGTTCCTGTTGTGAGATCACCCCGGTGTCGGTGAGTTTGCGAAGTTGCCGACTGAGGGACTCTGGTGTCGTGGACAGGAGCGAAGCGATGTCCTTCTTTGCGAGCGGCAGCGTCACGTCGATGGCTCCTCGCGGCCCTGGCGTCGCAGGGAGCGAGAGCAGGTAATCGGCGAGACGAGAGCTCACGTTTCCCAAGACGACAGAAGCCAGTCGCGCCTCAGTATCATCCAAGCGCTGACTCACTCCTTGCAGCATGCGCAGCCCGATGCTCGGATGCTTCTCGACGAGACGCCCGAGATCGGCATGACGGAACACGCACAGTTCGGTATACACGAGCGCTTCTGCTGCGTGATCGGGTCTCGTGCCGGCGAGAAACGCGGATTCTCCGATGAAGTCGCCCGGCCCGAGGACCCGGATCACCTGCTCGTGCCCAGCCGCACTTGTGCGAGCGATCTTCACCTGACCGGTGTGCACCACCATCAACTGCGACATCTCCGAGCCTGCTGTATACGCCTGCTCGACAGCGTCTAATCGGACGGTACGTGCAAATCCCGCAACTTCCACTTGCTGCGCATGTGTGAGCCCTTGAAACAGCGGTACACGGGCCACGCAGAGATCATTTGCTGGATCAGCATCCACATCGGTTGAAACAGCCAACGGCATCCTTCCCTTCCCTTCTAGTATGGCGACTCGTGGCACAACACACGCGCTTCAGCTGAAGCCAGGGGTGGCGCGTGCAGTGATGTACGCGTGTGGCGTCCGCGGGTTCGAGCGCTGCCCGATCACCTCGAACCCGGCGTGGGTGAGGGCTTCGACCATTTTGTTCATCGGCCACCGGTATGCGGCGGCGATCGGATGGTCGAATGCCTCTAGCCGCGGCCCCGCGAAAAAGGACATCAGCAGCGATCCGCCGTCACCCAGCCGAGTGCGCAGTGTTGCGAGCGCGTGTAGAAGCTCTTCTGAGCTCATGTGAATGGTCGAATACCAGGCGAGGATCCCGCCCCAGCGGGTCTCGCAACGGGCGAGATCTTCGATGGAATCGTGATGGAACACAACCGCGGGATATCTGGCTCGGGCAATCGTGATGAGGCGATCCGATGGCTCGAGCCCTTCCACCGTGTGTCCGAGGCGTGCGAGGTGACCGGTCCAACGCCCGGTACCCGCGCCGACATCAAGAATGGGGCCATCGACTGCCGCGGCCCACGGCTCGATGACCGCACGGTCAGGGTCATCCGGTGAGATCTCGGCGCCGAGAATGCCCTCGATATCAACCTCAGGCGACCCGTATGCATCGGCCACCCGGTTTATTAAGGCCACAGGATCAGACGTCCGTGCTGCTGTGAATACGGCGTCCGTCGGTGCCTCAGGCCGCTGGGTCATGGTTCGATGATCACTTTGCCAGCAGTGTGCCCAGCCTCCACCATGGCGACGGCCTCCGCAGCCCGATCGAGACTGTACCGGTCCGTCACCTGCGGGTCGACGAGACCGTACTGGGCGACGCCGGTGACCTTCTCGAGCCCTTCACGCGTGCGCACCACCGCTACGCCACCGAGTTGCTGCAAGGTGGTCGGGTCTGCGGTACTGATGATGACGCTCGGGTCTTTGGCGACGACCGCGAGATCACGAAGCGCCTGCCCACCGACCAGGTCGATGAGCACATCAACACCCTCCGGCGCGATGGCACGCACCCGGTCAGCCGCACCCTCCCCGGAGGCAACGAACGTCGCACCGGTCGACTCCACCAGTTCCTGCTTCGCTGCACTGGCCACACCGATGACCGTGAACTTGTGCACATTGCCGATCTGCGCCGCCATCAGCCCGACCCCACCTCCGGCGCCAAGAATCAGCATCGTCTGACCAGGTTCCAGCTCGATCTGATGCGTCACGTCATACGCAGTCGCCCCTGCGACAGGCAGTGCTGCAGCGTCAGCAAAGGAAAGCTCTTCGGGCTTCTGGACGGTTTGTGCCGCATCCAACACCGTGTGCTTCGCGAACGTTCCCTGTCCTTTGGCCGCGAGGCCGAGCACCATGTCACCGACAGCGAAGTTCTCGACCTCTGCGCCTACGGCGGTGACGACACCGGAGGCCTCTCGGCCCATCGGTGCGGGAAGCGGCCAGTGGGAGCCCATCTGCCCCGCACGGATCTTCCAGTCAGCAGGGTTCACCCCGGCCGCTTTCACTTCGATCGCGAGCTCTCCAGGCCCAGGCGCCGGAGCGGGGCGTTCAACGAGTTCCTGCGTCTCGGGGCCGCCATAGGCGGCGAAGACCAGCGCTTTCGACATTATTGACTTCTCCTCATTCTCCAGGTGAGTGACACTTACGTGGTTGCCTGTGGCGGAGCGTCTTCACCCGAAGCCTCTGCCGCATCAGCGAGTTCCTTCGTGGCATACTCCGCGTCAATTGCGTGCTCCGGAGGTGAATAGACGGTGTAGAGCACCAAAGGCTCATCGCCAGTGTTGCGGAAGTTGTGGCGAGTACCGGCCGGGACAGCGCACAGGTCGCCAGCATCAACGGTGTGCGTCTCGCCGTCAAGGTCGGCCTCTCCGCTGCCCGACACAAAACTCAGCAACTGGTCGGTGGTGTCATGCACCTCGTCGCCGATCTCCCCGCCCACCGGAATCGTCATCGCAACGAGTTGGGAATGCTTTCCCGTCCAGAGCACCTGACGAAAAGTCGTGTTTGCTTTCGCGACCTCGTCGATGATGAAGTGCGTCGCCTTCTCGCCGACGCTGAACTGGTTCTCACTCATGTGTGTGGTCCTTTCTTAAGATGGAAGTTCGGATGAACTCTGGGCCGTGGCGGGTTCGACCGGGCGGCCTGTTTCATGTGCGGCTCGGGCGCGTTCACTCCTCGACAACGCAGTGGCTCCTTGGGTGTTGCGCAGCAGGCGCATCGCGTTGAGGATTACGATGAGCACCGATCCCTCGTGCACGAGCATGCCGATAGCCATCGTGACACCCCCTGCGAAGACCCCGACGAGCAGCACGACAACGGTGATGAGCGCGATCCAGATGTTCTGGCGCATGACGTTCACGGTGCGTTTGGCGAGGCCGATTGCTTCGGGCAGTTTCAAGAGGTTGTCGCCCATCAGGGCAATGTCTGCCGTCTCCACGGCCACCGCTGAGCCCGCTGCACCCATGGCAACACCAATGTCGGCGGTCGCGAGGGCCGGGGCGTCGTTCACGCCGTCGCCCACCATCGCGACCGTGTGCCCCTCGCGCTGCAACCGCGCGACAGCGTCGAGCTTGTCCTCGGGTAGCAACGAAGCATGGATCTCATCGATACCGACCGCCTCACCGATGGCTTCGGCGACAAGGCGCGTATCTCCGGTGAGCATCACCACCTTCTGCACCCCGCTAGCGTGCAAGCGCCTGATCATCTCGGGGGCATCCTCGCGGATCTTATCTGCGACACCGATTACGCCAAGCACGCTCTCATCGACCGCGACAATCATGGGGGTCTTGCCTGCCGCTGCCAGTTTGTTCGCAGCCACAGCCGCCCCCGCGTCGTTCACGATCCCGTACTGTTCGAGCAGCGGCACGTTACCGATGAGTACCCGCTTGCCGTGAGCGTCGGCCACGATCCCCTTGCCCACGACCGGTGTGACCGATCCCGGAAGGCCCTCGGGGGCCACTCCTTCTTCTCGTGCATTGTCGAGGATCGGGCGGGCAAGTGGGTGCTCGGACCCTGCTTCTGCGGCGGCTGCCCAGCGAAGCACCTCGCGCCGATCCGCTTCAGGATTGAGCACAACGATGTCGGTGAGTACCGGGCGGCCCTCGGTGAGAGTCCCCGTCTTATCGACTGCGACGGCCGAGATCTTGGCCGAGGTTTCGAGGTACTCGCCGCCCTTGATGAGAATCCCGTTGCGGGCCGAGCGGCCGATTCCCGCTACGATCGCCACGGGAATCGAGATGACGAGCGCGCCCGGGCAACCGATCACGAGCAACGTGAGGCCGAGCACTACGTCACCAGAGATGAGGCCCGCCGCAAGCGCGAGTACCATCACCGCGGGCGTATACCACTTCGAGAATCGGTCGATGAATGCCTGCGTTTTCGCTTTCGCATCCTGCGCTTCTTCGACACGGTGAATGATGCGCGCGAGCGTCGTGTCGGCTCCGATGCCGGTCGCCATGACCTGTAGGAATCCGCCCCGCGAGATCGTGCCCGCAAACACGTGATCTGACTTCGTCTTTTCGACAGGGATCGACTCACCCGTGATCGATGCCTCGTCGATCGCTCCGGTGCCTGACACGACCTGCCCGTCGACGGGAACTTTCGCTCCGTTCTTTACGAGCACGATCTCGCCCATGCGCACCTGATGTGCGGCGATCTCGACCTGCTCACCGTCGCGCATCACGACTGCAACGTCGGGGGCCACCGCGACCAACTCAGCGAGCGCTGCACGGGTCTTGTTCATCGTGCCGGCTTCGAGTGCGTGACCGATCGCGAAGAGGAACGTCACGGCGGCAGCTTCCCAGAAGTTGCCGATGAGTGTCGCGCCGATCGCTGCAATCGATACGAGCAGGTCGATACTGATGAACTTTACGAGCAGTGCCCGGACGGCCTTCACGACGATTCCGTACCCCGCGACAATTGCTGCGGCGAGCATGAACGCGTTCGCAAGGGTAAACACATGACCAGAACCGTGGGCGTGTTCGCCAGCGTCGATCCACCATTGCGGACCGACCGTGACGTTCCAGCTGCCGCCGAAGAGCTTTTCGACGCCGAACGACACGAGAATGAGGAGGCCCGAGACAACGGGAATGAACCAGTTGCCATACCGCCACTTACGGAACGCGTTCACGAATGTGCCGCCTTTCGAATTGGTGAACTTAGTGCGTGAGGAGCCGTTTGGCTAGAACGCGGAGGCCTTCGACTTATAGCCGGCCTTATCGACAGCAGCAATGAGATCGTCGACGGAACTTCTTGTCTCATCGTGGTCGATCTCAACGCGACCCGAGGCGAAGTGCACCGTCACGTTCTCGACGCCATCGAGCTTGCCGACCTGCTTCTCGATCTTGGTCACGCACGACGGGCACGAGAAACCCTCGGCGCGCAGCAGAGTGTGGGTGGTGTCAGTAGCGTTCGCCATGATGAGTCCTTTCGCTTCACCCCGAAACGGGGATCGACCAGGAGGTTCCTGGCCTTCACGACCCAGAATATTGTGTTGACAGAGCCTCAGCCTTGACCTAGATCAAGTCGTGCTCGGAGCTCCTCTCTGTGGCTCACCAGCTACTTGGGTGCTGTGAGTCGCTTCTTGGTTGATCTGTTGGGCGCCATGAAGGTCTACAAGACCGGACTGATCCGTCAGCAAGGCCCTGGCGGACGGTCGAGCAGGTCGAGCTTGCGACCCTCGAATACGTGTGGTGGTGGAACCAGGAGCGGCTCCACGGGGAACTCGATATGCGTACTCCGATCGAGGTCGAACAGGCGTACTACGCTGAAACTGAGACGCTTCTGTCACCGACCGGCCGACAGGGAAACCGGTCGGAACAAGAACCAGGCCAATTCAACCTGAAGGGCACCGTCTACTGCGGTCAGTGCGGCGAGCGGCTGATCATCACGAACGCGAAGAACCGGCACGGCAACGTCTACCCGTACTTCGTGTGCTCGGGCAGGCACTCTGGCAAGACCGAGTGCACAAGGCAAGCGATGCTTATCGAAGATGTCGAGCGGCTCATCGAGAAGTACTACGAGATGATCGAAGTGTCACCCGGGATGCGGCAAGACCTCGCTGGAAAGATCCACGCAGACTTCGACCTGCTCATGGCGAACGAGACAAAAGAACTCTCGCGACTCACAAGCGAACGGGACCGGCTCGACGACGAACGGATGAAGCTGTTGCAAGCCCACTACGCGGGTGCGATACCGATCGACCTGTTGAAGCAGGAACAGGATCGCATCGCGGATCAGATCGGAGACATTCAGCACCGAATTGAAGCGCACCACGATGAATATGCGTCAGCAAGGGCAAACCTCGACGACTCGCTCGGGCTGCTTGCCAACATCGTCAGCGTGTATGAGCGTGCCGATGACGCAAACCGGCGACTGTGCAATCAGGCGTTCTTCCACCGGATCTTCATCGAGGAAGGCGGGGATGTCCGCGTCGAATACGAACGCCCCTTCGGTTCACTTTGCGATACCGAGGAGCAGATGAACGCTCTGAACTGGGCCGCGGAAGCGAAGAAGAAGGGAGAGGTTCAGACCGGACAAAGAGTGGTTACTCTTGTCGAGGGTTTGAACCTCTCCCATTTGGGGTGGCTGACGGGGCTTGAACCCGCGACCCCCGCGACCACAACGCGGTGCTCTACCGACTGAGCTACAGCCACCATGCCGCCCCTGACGGGGCAACCACACTATCTTGTCATAGGTTCTGGGCGAACTCGCTCACGACATTCTCAGCGACCGCGCGTGCCTCATCGGAGGTGGGTCCGGGGTCGCTGACGAACGCCGTGCGGCGGTAGTAGCGCAGCTCGCGGATCGACTCGAGGATGTCCGCGAGTGCGCGGTGCCCACCGTTCTTCTCGGGTGAGGCGAAGTAGACGCGCGGCAGCCAACGTCGCGAGAGCTCCTTGATGCTCGAGACATCGACGTTGCGATAGTGGAGGTGTTGGTCGAGCTTCGGCATGTACTTCGCGAGGAACATGCGGTCAGTGCCGATCGTGTTCCCCGCGAGCGGCGCCTTGCGCTCTTGCGGGACGAACCGGCGCACGTAATCGAGAACCGCCTGCTCGGCCTCGGCGACCGGGAGGCCGCTCGCGAGTTCGCGGTCGAGGCCGCTCGTCGCGTGCATGTTCGCGACGAACTCGCCCATGTTCTCCAGCGCGGCGGCGGAGGGCTTGATGACCAGTTGCAGACCGGGATCGAGGATCTTCAGTTCGAAGTCGGTGACGACGACCGCGATCTCGACGAGTTCGTCAATCGTGGGATCGAGGCCCGTCATCTCGCAGTCGATCCATACGAGCCGGTCGTTCTCCGCTGCGCCCACCGTCGACACTCTTCCTTCTGTCATCCCGTTTGATCAGTCCCCCAGGGGCGATTCGAACACCCGACCAAAGGATTAGAAAGCCTCTGCTCTTCCACTGAGCTACTGGGGGTCTGCGATCAAGATTACCGGTTGCCTCCGAAACGGCCGAGTCGGCGTCCGGGCGCGTACCGTGGAGGGTGGCGACCATGCGGACCGCCGACGGCTTCGGTGAGGAGATGGATCATGCAGACCTACGTGCTGGCCGGTGGATGTTTCTGGTGTCTCGACGCCGCGTATCGCGCGCTGAATGGCGTCACGGAAGTGGTCTCCGGCTACGTCGGGGGAGCGACGGAGCACCCCACGTACGAGCAGGTGTGCTCCGGATCGACGGGTCATGCGGAGGCGGTCGCGGTGACGTTCGATGAGAACGTGATCCCCACCGAGGTCATCCTCGACGCGTACTTCACGATGCATGATCCTCGTCAGCTCAATCATCAGGGCGCCGACACCGGCACGCAGTACCGCTCCGCGATGTTCTTCGCCGACGACGACCAACGCCGGACGTTCGAGACGTCGCGTGAGCGAGCGACGGATCTGTGGGACGCGCCACTGGGCGAGACCGAAGGCACGATCGTCACGACGATCGATCCGCTCGAGCGCTTCTGGCCAGCCGAGGAGGTCCATCAGGACTTCTTCGCGAAGAACCCCGGCCAGGGATACTGCCTTGCCGTCGCGGTGCCGAAGGTCAACAAGGTGCGCGCTCGATTCGCGGAGTACGCGCGCGCCTGACTCGCGCGTGTCGCGGTCGGGATCCGGCGCGTCCACAGACGCGAATGTGCCGCGATTCATCCACATTGTGTGTCTCGTCGTCGCGACGCGGCGACGATGCTCAGCATCCTGAGTCCACGGGCCGAAGGTCGGTCCGAGGGAAGGGATGGAGACATGACCGAGCACATTTCGATCATCGGAAACGTCGGAACCGAGCCGAGCGTCGAGAAGACGAACGCGGGCGTCACCTACACGAGGTTTCGAGTGGGCTGCAGTCAGCGGATCCGTGATCACGAGACGGGCGAATGGCGCGACGGCGAGTCGAACTGGTACAACGTCTTCGCGTACGGCACGCTCGCGGAGAACGTGATCAAGTGCGTCGGCAAGGGGCGACGGATCCTCGCTACGGGAACGTTGCGCGTCCGCCGGTGGGAACGCGATGAGCGATCGGGGACGAGCGTGGACCTCACCGCCGAGGCCATCGGGCCGGATCTGCGCTGGGGGAAGGTGACGGGATTCGAGCGCACCGTCGGCGGCCGCAAGCGCGAGGACCGGGCGGACGGCGAAACGAGCGACGACCAGTGGCTCCCGCCGGTCGACGCGGCGGAGACGTCCGCGGAGGCCCCGGAGAGCGTCGCCGACGATGCCGTGGAATCGGCGGATCGCGAGCGGACGAAGGAAGAGGTGCCCACGCCGTTCTGAGCGGCGGGGCGCCGGGCGTGGCCCGAAGTGTGCGCGGCCCGGAATCCCGCGGCGCGCTCCCGTACACTGGTCATCAATATGGCTGAGTACATTTACCAGATGGTGCGCGCCCGCAAAAAGGTGGGCGACAAGCTGATCCTCGACGATGTCACGATGTCGTTCCTGCCCGGAGCGAAGATCGGCATGGTCGGTCCCAACGGCGCCGGAAAATCAACGATCCTCAAGATCATGGCCGGTCTCGACCAGCCCTCGAACGGCGATGCGGCGCTCACGCCCGGGTTCTCGGTCGGGATCCTCATGCAGGAGCCCGAGCTGGACGAGTCGAAGACCGTCCTCGAGAACGTCCAGGAGGGTGTCGGCGAGATCAAGGGCAAGATCGACCGGTTCAATGAGATCTCCTCGCTGATGGCGGAGCCGGACGCCGACTTCGATGCGCTGCTCGAGGAGATGGGCAAGCTCCAGGAGGACATCGACAACGCCGACGCGTGGGACCTCGACGCCCAGCTCGAGCAGGCGATGGACGCACTGCGCACACCTCCGGGCGACGCCAAGATCGAGCACCTCTCGGGCGGTGAGAAGCGCCGCGTCGCGCTCTGCAAGCTGCTGCTCGAGAAGCCCGACCTGCTGCTGCTCGACGAGCCGACGAACCACCTCGACGCCGAGAGCGTGCTCTGGCTTGAACAGCACCTGAAGGCATACTCCGGCGCTGTCATCGCGATCACTCACGACCGGTACTTCCTCGACCACGTCGCGGAATGGATCGCCGAGGTCGATCGTGGCCGGCTGTACCCGTATGAGGGCAACTATTCGACCTACCTCGAGAAGAAGGCCGAGCGTCTCGACGTACAGGGCAAGAAGGACGCAAAGCTGCAGAAGCGTCTCCGGGACGAGCTGGAGTGGGTGCGGTCCAGCACCAAGGGGCGTCAAGCGAAGTCGAAGGCACGTCTCGCTCGATACGAGGAGATGGCTGCGGAGGCCGAGCGCACCCGCAAACTCGACTTCGAAGAGATCCAGATCCCGCCGGGACCGCGTCTCGGCAGCGTCGTGATCGAGGCGAAGAACCTCGAGAAGGGGTTCGACGACCGAACGCTCATCAAGGGTCTGAGCTTCAGCCTGCCGCCGAACGGCATCGTCGGCGTGATCGGTCCGAACGGCGTCGGCAAGACCACGCTCTTCAAGACGATCGTCGGCCTCGAGCCGCTCGACGGCGGCGACCTCAAGGTCGGCGAGACGGTCAAGCTCAGCTACGTCGACCAGACGCGTGGCGGAATCGATCCCGAGAAGAACGTGTGGGAGGTCGTCTCCGACGGCCTCGACATCATGATCGTCGGCAAGACCGAGGTCCCCTCGCGCGCCTACGTGTCGAAGTTCGGCTTCAAGGGGCCTGACCAGCAGAAGAAGTCCGGCGTGCTGTCCGGCGGTGAGCGCAACCGTCTCAACCTCGCGCTCACGCTGAAGCAGGGCGGCAATGTGCTGCTGCTCGACGAACCGACCAACGACCTCGACGTCGAGACCCTGCAGTCGCTCGAGAACGCGCTGCTGGAGTTCCCGGGCTGTGCCGTGGTCGTCACGCACGACCGGTGGTTCCTGGACCGCATCGCGACGCACATCCTCGCGTATGAGGGCACGGCGGAGAACCCTGCGAACTGGTACTGGTTCGAGGGCAACTTCGAGGCGTACGAGCAGAACAAGATCGACCGCCTCGGACCGGACGCCGCGCGTCCGCACCGCACCACCCACCGCAAGCTCACACGCGATTGAGTCGAGAGCGGAACGAGCTCGCTCGTTCCCGCCGAGCCGATTGAGTGTGTTGACGAGCGAAGCGAGAAACACGCGCGATTGAGTCGAGAGGGGACCGAGCTCGCTCGGTCTCCCGACAACTCAACGACAGAACGCCCCCGGGATCAGATCCCGGGGGCGTTCTGCTGGTGCGAGGAGATTACTCCGTGATGATCGTCTCGTAGGCGTCGGGGTTCGCCTCGAGCCACTGCGTGATGGCCTCGGACTTGTCGGACTCGCCCTCGAACTCGTTCACGACAATGTCCTCGAGCGAGCCGTACTGGGCGTCGTCGAGCTGAATGCCTTCGATGTACTCGGCGGCCTCCGGGAACTCGTCCGAGAAGCCCGCGGTCGCGAGGAAGTGCAGGGCCTCCGACTCGCCCATGCCGCCCTTCGGGTCCTCGAGGTCCTTCACGGGGAAGGCGTTGTTGGCCCAGAACGGACGCCACAGCGTCACGACGATGTCCTCTTCGTTCTCGATCGCGTCGTCGAGGGACGCGAGCATCGTCGCGGTCGACGACGTGACGAGCTCGTACTCGCCGTCGAGACCGTACTCCGGCATCATCACGGTCTCGGTCTGGTTGGTGAGACCGGCGCTCGGCTCGATGCCCATGATCTCGCCGTCGAAACGGTCGGCGTTGCCCTTGAGATCTTCGATCGAGTTGATGTCGTCCATGTACTCGGGGACCGCGATTGTGAGCTTCGCGTTGTCGTAGTACGCGCCGAGGTCTTCGAGCTGGTCGCCGTACTCTTGCATGTAGTCACGGTGGGTGAGCTCTGACCACGCCGACGGGTAGATGTCGACGTCGCCGTTTGCGAGTCCGGTGTACAGAATGGCTGCCTCGGTGAGCTCCTCGAACTCGACCGTGTAGCCGATCCGCTCGAGCTGGTCCTTGAGCAGCCAGGCGGTCGACAGGCCGTCGGTCCACGACGGCAGGAAACCGAGCGTGATCGTGCCGAGGTCTTCGCCGTCGCCCGACGCGCCGTCGTTTCCGGATCCTTCTCCGTCACTGGCGCAGCCAGCGAGCATGAGGCCTCCGGCGAGGCCTGCGGCAACGAGGCCAGTGAGCTTACGCTTCTTCATCATTGTGTGATGTTTCCTTTCCTCCTGCGCCCACAGGCGCCGGACGTTCGGGATCGTTCCGGGGGAGGGCCCCGGAAGGACGAGCGGAGGAACTCCGCTCGAGCTGTGTGGATATTAGAAGCCCGCGCGGCGTGGGCCCTTCGCTTCGGAGAGTTCGGCCGCCGCTGCGGCCGCCTCGGCGTCGGCGCGAGCGTCGCGCACTGCCGTCTGGCGGCGGCTGAGAGTACCGAGCAGCGAGCCCCGGTACTCGGCGGGGTTGCCGAGCGCGGCCGTCACGCGGTCGAGGAAGACCGCAAGGACCACCACGCTGAGGCCCGCTTCGACGCCGAGCGGGATGTTGAGAGTGGAGATCGCCGCGACGACTTCCTTACCGAGGCCGTTCGCGCCGGCCATACCGGCGACGACAGCCATCGAGAGAGCGAGCATGATGACCTGGTTGATGCCGGCCATGATCGTCGGCGTCGCGAGCGGCAGCTGGATCCCGCGAAGGACCTGGCCGGGGGCCGCGCCGAAGGCCTGTCCGGCCTCGACGGTCTCGCTGTCGACGCCGCGGATGCCCAGTTCGGTCATGCGCACGCCAGGCGGCAGCGAGAACAGGATCGTCGCGAACACGCCCGGCACGAAGCCGACGCTGAAGAAGGTCACGGCGGGGATCAGGTAGACGAAAGCGGGCATCGTCTGCATGAAGTCGAGCACGGGCTTGACGATCGCGCTGAACGTGTCGTTACGCGCGGCGAGGATGCCGAGGGGAACGGCGATGACGATCGCGATGACGGTGGCGATCAACACGAGCGCGAGCGTGAGCATCGCGTTCTCCCACTGGTTCATGCCGACGACGAGCAGCATGGTGACCACGGTGCCGACCGCGAGCTGCCACGACCGGATGATCCAGCCGATGAGAGCGAGGACGGCGATGAGTACCAGCGTCGGCGTCGCGACGAGCGCCTCGGCGAGGCCCTCGACGAGGAAGCCGGTGACGACGTTGATGATGTCCAGCAGCCAGCCGAAGACATCCTTGAACCAGTCGAGAGCGAGGTCCGCCCAGTCGCCGAGCGGAATGCGGAAGTTCTCGAGCATCAGCGGGCCTCCTCGCTTCCGGCGATATGTGCTTCGACCGGTTCGCCGTCCGCACTGACGGCAAGCAGTTCATCCACGACGGTGGACGGGACGGGGTGCGTCGGGAGGGTGATCTCCTCGGTCGCGTTCGGGCCCGGACCGAGCGCGGCGAGCAGCGTGACGCGGGGGATCACCCCGACGAGCTTGTCGTCGGCGTCCGTGACGGCGACCGCGAGCTTCGACTCGACGGCCGGCACGAACAGGTCGACGAGGACATCGTCGACGTTCACGGCCAGCGCGTCGTCTCGGATGATCCCCTCGATCGAGCGCTCGCCCTTGCGGACGAGAGTGAGCGCATCGCGGTCCTCGACGGTGCCGAGGAGGTGCCGCTCTCGGTCGATGACGTACGCCGCACTGGAGTACGCGTCGCGCATCGTCTTCAGCGCGGCGCGGGGGCCGGAGGTCGACGAGACGACCGCGACCGGGCGCTCCATGACGTTCGACGCCGTGAGCACGCGCGCGCGGTCGACGTCCTGCACGAACTGCTCGACGTAGTCATTCGCCGGGTCGGTGAGGATGTCTTCCGGTGTCCCGATCTGCACAATGCGTCCGTCGCGCATGACCGCGATGCGGTCGCCGAGGAACATGGCCTCGTTGAGATCGTGGGTGATGAAGATGATCGTCTTCTGCAGCTTCTGCTGCAGTTCGACCAGCTGCTCCTGCATCTCACGGCGGATGAGCGGGTCGAGCGCGCTGAACGCCTCGTCCATGAGCATGATGTCCGTGTCGGCGGCGAGGGCGCGGGCGATGCCGACGCGCTGCTGCATGCCGCCCGAGAGCTGGCTGGGGAACTTCTCGCCCCATCCGGTCAGCCCGACGAGGTCGAGCATCTCTCGGGCCTTGTCGAGCCGCTCGGGCCTTCCAACGCCCTGCAGCTCGAGGGGATAGGCGACGTTGTCGGCCACCGTGCGGTGCGGCAGCAGCGCGAAGTGCTGGAACACCATCGAGATGTGGTCGCGTCGGGTGTCGCGCAGCTTCTTGTCGGAGATGTCGGTGATCTCCTGGCCGTCGATCGTGAGTCGGCCGTCGGTCGCGTCGTGCAGGCCGTTGATCATGCGGATCAGGGTCGACTTGCCGGAGCCGGACAGCCCCATCACGACGAAGATCTCGCCGCGCCGCACCTCGAACGACGCATCGATCACGGCGGCGGTGACACCGTCAATATCATCGCGCGCGGCTCCCTTTTTGAGCTTGTCGACTGCTTCATGGATGCGTCGGCCGAAGACCTTGTAGAGTCCCTCGGCACGGACCAGCACCTCGTTGACGTTTTCAGTCACGTTCTCCTGCGACGAGCGCGCCCTCTGACGCAACACGCGCGCTCGGCCCCCGGGTTGGCGGATCGTTGATAGATCATCGCCGGCGGCCGTGTCGGACGCGTCACCGCGAGCGGAATAAAGGATATCGGTTGCGTGTCGACATCCCTACAGCCTCAGCATACGCATATCTCCATGGGAGTCCTCAAACGAGAGCGGCGCACGCGCTCGACGTTATGTAATCGTGAGGGCGGAGCCGGTGCCCCCTGAGATGCGAGAAGATGGAAGACACCCCCGTCGATCAGGAGTCCCGCGAATGCCCACACTGCTCGGAGCGTCGTTGCGCGACGACTTTCCGTACTTTGCCGCGCACCCCGGCGCCGTCTATCTCGATTCCGCCGCAACGGCACAGCGGCCGGCCGCTGTCATCGACGCGGAGGCGAACTTCGTGCGCAGAGACTACGCGGCGGTGCACCGCGGATCCTCGATGGCAGTCGGCGAGGCGACCAGCGCGTTCGAGGACGCCAGGGCGCGGGTCGCGTCGTTCGTGGGCGCAGGTGAAAGCGAGATCGTGTGGACGCAGAACGCGACCGACGCGCTGAACATCATCGCGCTCGGGATGTCCGACGCCTCCGCCGGGCTCGGCGACCCGCGCTTCGCGCTGGAATCGGGTGACGAGATCCTCGTCACGGAGGCGGAACACCACGCGAACCTCATCCCGTGGCAGCGGCTCGCGGCGCGGACCGGCGCGGTCCTGAGGTGGGCGCCCGTCGATGAGCGTGGCGTGTGGACCGTCGACGGCATGCGCGAGGCGATGAGTGACCGCACGCGCGTGATCGCGTTCTCGCACGTGTCGAACGTCACCGGCCAAATCGCCCCGGTGGCGGACATCGTCGCCCTCGCTCGGGAGCGCGACGCACTCACGGTGCTCGACGCGTGTCAGTCGGTGCCGCACATGCCGGTCGACCTCGCCGACCTCGGCGTCGACTTCGCGGCCTTCTCAGCGCACAAGATGCTCGGCCCGAACGGCATCGGCGCCCTCTACGGTCGTGCCGAGCTGCTCGACGCGCTGCCGCCCGCGCGCACCGGCGGATCCATGATCACGGTCGTCTCGATGACGGAAGCCGAGTTTCTGCCCGCGCCCAACCGGTTCGAGGCGGGCACCCAGCCGGTGAGCCAGGCCGTGGGATTCGGAGCGGCCGTCGACTATCTGACCCGGCTCGCCATGTCGGCGCTTGCCCGGCATGAGCACGAGATCGGCGGTGCTCTGCTCGCCGAGATCGCCGCGGTCCCGGGCGTGCGTGTGGTCGGCCCGCGGCAGGGCGAGACGCGCGCCGCGCTCGTGAGTTTCATCGTCGACGGCGTGCACGCGCACGACGTCGGCCAGTTCCTCGACGACAGGAGCATCACTGTGAGGACAGGACATCACTGCGCACAGCCGCTGCACCGCGCGCTCGGGACCCCGTCCACGACGCGCGCGAGCGCGGGCGCCTACTCGACACTCGACGACGTCTCGGCGCTCGGCGCGGCGCTCCGTGAGGTACGTGGATTCTTCGGAGCGGACCGATGAGCGGCGGCCTCGAGGCGATGTACCAGGAGCTGATCCTGGATCATGCCAAGACCCCGGAGGGGAAGGGCGATCCGTCGCAGCACCCCTTTACGCACCACGAGCTGAATCCGTCGTGCGGCGATGAGATCACGCTCGGCATCACCGTGGAGGACGACCGGATCACGGGGCTCGCCTGGGACGGCCAGGGCTGCAGCATCTCGATGTCGTCGGCGTCGATCATGAGCGGACTGCTGACGGGCGCGACGCGCGACGAGGCTCAGACGCGGATCGACCAGTTCCGCGAGATGATGCGCTCGCGCGGAGCGGGGGAGCCCGCGGAGGAGCTCGAGGACGCCGCGGCGTTCCAGAACACCGCGAAGTACGTCATGCGCGTCAAGTGCGCGATGCTCGCGTGGGTCGCGCTCGAAGCCGACCTCAAGACCTCACGCGTCGCCTGAGATCGGCACCCGCATCATGATCTCCTGAGCGATGCTGGCGACAAGCGCGCCGTCGCGGGAGTAGAGGCGCCCGACGTTCATCCCGCGCCCGCCGCGCGAGACCGGCGACTCGGCGACGTAGAGCAGCCAGTCGTCGGCGCGTGCCGGGCGGTGCCACCAGATCGCATGGTCGAGGCTCGCGCTCTTGAGCCCCTCGGTGCGCCAGGAGATGCCGTTCGCGCGGAGCGAGGACTCCTGGATCGTGAAGTCGCTCATGTACGCGAGGGCGGCCTGCTGGAGCCGCGGATCGTCGCCGAGGTCGCGCTTGACGCGGAGCCAGGTTGCCTGGTGCGGCGCCTGCGACGACGTCTCAGCGAGTACCGGGCCGAGTACGCGCCGCGCCTCGATCGGATTGCGGCGCATGATCCGCGCGTCGTCCTGGGGGCTGGTTCCCGACGCGTCGATGTCTTCGGGAGCGGGCACTGTGGGCATCTCGACCTGATGCGAGAGCCCGGGGTCGTCCTGTTGGAAGGAGATGATGCCGCTGAAGATCGGCACCCCGTCCTGGTACGCCTGCACCCGGCGGCGCGCGAAGGAACGGCCGTCGTGGATCCGGTCGACCGCGAAGGTCGTCGGCAGGCGCACGTCGCCGGCGCGGAGGAAGTAGCCGTGGAGCGAATGCGCGGGGCGGTCGGCGTCGACGGTGCGCGTCGCGGCGACGACGCACTGCGCGACGACCTGACCGCCGTAGACGCGTCCGCCGGGCATCGGGTGCGAGTCGCCGACGAAGATGTCCTCCTCGGTGCGCGCGGCGCTTTCGTCGAGGCGCAGCACGCCGAGCAGCATCTTCACGGGGTCATTCGGATCGTCCTCGACTGTCACGCGCCTAGTCTAGAGAGGATGAATGAGCGACTCGTACTGGCGGATCCCGAATCGGCGCGGGACGCCCTCACCTTCGCCGGACGCTCGACGCGCGTCGGGGGAGAGGGCGTGCGCCTGCAGGCCGAGAACGGCGTGCTCGTGATGACGGCGGCAGCGCTCGCACCGCGCGGCCTGCTCGACCGCACGCCGACGGTGCTCGCGATGCGCATGCTGCACGCGGATCCGGAACTCGTGTGCGACGTGGTCGTCGAGGAGCTCACCGAGACGTCGGATCCGGGTCAGCTGCAGCTTCCGCAACAGGGCCTCGCGCCAGCGTGGGCCGGGGTCGCCCCGCCGCGCGGCGGCTGGAAGCAGACGGGCGAGATCGCCTCGCAGACACTCGCGACGCGCGCGCAGTGGGGCATCGCCGCCGTCGCGCACCAGGTGCCGACCAACGCGGGCGAGGATGCGGTGCAGGCGGTGCGCGGATCCGTGTGGGGGCCAGAAGACGACGACCTGGGCGGACTGCCGCTCGGCGTCGCGTTCGCGGCGTTCTCGTTCGGCTTCATCGCGGGCTCAGAGAACGCCCGGGTGTTCAGATCGGGACGCTGGACGCGAGTCTCACTCGCGCGCGGCCACGTGCTCTCGCGCGGCCCGGCGGTGTCCGGACTGACCGCGGTGCGCGCGACGGGGTAGCGCGTGTCTCACAATCGCTCGCGACGGGTCCAATGACGAGACACGCCCTAACGCTCGAACGTGTTCACCATCGCGAAGGCCGCGCGTTCCAGATAGTCCCACAGCGTCGCCTCGTGGAGAGGCGAGAGCTCGGCTTCGTCGACCGCGACTCGCATCGCGCGCAGCCACCGGTCTCGCGCGCCCGGCGTGATGCGGAACGGCTGGTGACGCAGCCGCAGCCGAGGGTGGCCGCGCGTGTCGCCGTAGGTGCTCGGGCCGCCCCAATACTGCTCGAGGAAGAGGCGGAGGCGATCGGCGGCGGGGCCGAGATCCTCCTCCGGGTACATGTCGCGCAGCTCCGGGTCGTTGGCGACCTCGCGGTAGAACACCTCGACGAGGCGTCGGAAGGTGTCGTGTCCGCCGACCTGCTCGAAGAACGTAGGGGCCGCGTCCGTCATCGCTCTTCGTCGGCCTCCGCGTCACGGTTCTGCGCGTCGATGGCGCGCTCGACTCCCGCGAGGTTCTCGGCGATGATGCGGCGCAGTCCGGCGGGGGCGTCGCCGTGCTCGCGGAGCCACTCGCGCGTCGCGTCGCGCAGCTCGGCGTTCGCCAGCGGGGCCGGATAGAGCAGTTCCACGAGGTATGACGCGATCTGGAAGGTGCGCTCGCGCCACACGCGCTCGACCATGGTGAAGTACGGTCCGACGAATCCGGCGAGGTCGTCACGCGAGGCGGCGTGGACGAAGCCAGCCGCGGCCGAGCGGATCACGGTGTTCGGCAGCTCGTCGCTGTCGACGAGCGCGGCCCATTCGACCTGCTTGCTGTCGTGGCCCGGCAGAGCGGCGCGCGCTTGCGCGGCCATCTCGGATCCCTTGGAGGTGTTGTCCTCCTCGAGCGCCCGCGCGATCTCCCTGCGATCGACCTTGCCTCCCGCGGCGAGCGACACGAGCAGCTGCCACGAGAGGTCGTGGTCGATGTCGAGGCCGTCGAGGGCGATGTCGCCACCGCGCAGCTGCGCGACGCGATCCCAGTGCTCGTCGGTCGACGCCGCGAGCGCGAAGGCGGTCGCGAGCTGCAGCTGCAGGTCGCTTCCCGCGTCGGCGTGCTCCAGCAGCCGCCACAGTCCGTCGGCGACGCGGCGCCGCTGCGCATCCCGTGTCTCCGGCGCGACGTAGGAGGCCGCGGCGAGTCGCACCTGCCCGAGGGTGGTCCGGATCGTCGTCGACTCGGTCTCGGATCCGATCCCGCGCAGGACGAGCTCGATGTAGTCGCGCGCGGCCATCTCACCGTCGCGCGTCATGTCCCAGGCCGCGCCCCAGACGAGCGACCGCGCGAGCGGATCCGCGATGTCCGCGATGTGCTCGATGGCGGTGGCGAGGCTCGTGGAATCGAGACGGATCTTCGCGTACGTCAGGTCGCCGTCGTTGAGGAGGACGAGATCACCGCGGTTGCGGCCCACGAGCTCCGGCACTTCGGTGAGATCGCCGTCGATGTCGGTCTCGACCGACTCGGTGAGCACGAGCGCGCCGTCCTGCAACGAGTAGAAGCCGATGCCCAGCCGGTGCGGACGGATTGTCGGATAGTCAGCGGGAGCCGTCTGCGTCACCGCGAAGCGCCGGATGACGCCGTCGACGTCCGTGTCGATGACGGGGGTGAGCGTGTTCACGCCCGCGGTCTCGAGCCACTTCGCGGACCACGCCTGCAGGTCGCGTCCGCTCGTCGCCTCGAGCTCCGTGAGGAGGTCGTCGACGGTCGTGTTCTGATAGGCGTGCTTGCGGAAGTATGCACCGACGCCCGCGAAGAACTCGTCGATCCCGACGTAGGCGGCGAGCTGCTTGAGGACGGATCCCCCCTTCGCGTAGGTGATGCCGTCGAAGTTGACGAGGACGTCGTCGAGGTCGCGGATCTCCGCGACGACGGGGTGTGTCGACGGCAGCTGGTCCTGCCGGTAGGCCCACGTCTTCTCCATCGCGTTGAACGTCGTCCACGCGGATGTCCACTCGGTCGCCTCGGCGGTCGCCATCGTCGACGCCCACTCGGCGAACGACTCGTTGAGCCAGAGGTCGTTCCACCACTTCATCGTGACGAGGTCGCCGAACCACATGTGGGCGAGCTCGTGCAGGATCGTCACGACGCGGCGCTCACGCACAGCGTCGGTGACCTTGCTGCGGAAGACGTACACCTCGGTGAACGTCACGCAGCCGGCGTTCTCCATGGCTCCCGCATTGAACTCCGGCACGAACAGCTGGTCGTACTTGGCGAACGGGTAGGGGACGCCGAACTTCTCCTCGTAATAGGCGAAGCCCTGCTTGGTCGTCCTCACGATCTCGTCGGCGTCGAGGTCGCCCCAGAGGCTCTTGCGGGCGAACACGCCGAGCGGGATCGTGCGCCCTTCGCTATTGACGAGCTCGTCACGGAACTCTTCGTACGGGCCCGCGACGAGCGCCGTGATGTAGGAGGAAATGCGCGGCGTCGGCTCGAAGCCCCATGTGGCCGATCCGCCGCCCTCGTGCGGGATCGGCTCCGGCGTCGGCTGGTTGGAGATGACCTTCCACTCCGTCGGAGCCGACACGGTGAACTGGAATGTCGCCTTCAGGTCCGGCTGCTCGAACACCGCGAACACGCGGCGCGCGTCGGGAACTTCGAACTGCGTATAGAGGTACACCTCCCCGTCGACGGGGTCGACGAAGCGGTGCATGCCCTCGCCCGTGTTGGTGTACTCGCAGTCGGCGTCGATGATGAGCTCGTTGCTCTCCTCGAGCCCGTCGAGCGCGATGCGGGAATCCGCCCACACATCCGACGGCGCGAGCTCGCGACCGTTGAGGGTCACCTCGCGGACCTCGCGGGCGATGAGATCGATGAACGTCGCCGCCCCGGGCGTCGCGTCGAAGCGCACAACGCTGCGCGATCCGAATACCTCGGCACCCTTGGTCAGGTCCAGCGTGACCTCATAGCTTCGGGTCTCGACGATCGCACGGCGCTCTTCTGCCTCGGCGCGTGTGAGGTTCTCTCCAGGCACTTGTCATGCTCCCATTGCGTTCTTCGGGGGTCGGCCCTGGCGCGTTCGGCGCCCCAGGCAGCTGGTACAGCCTACGTCGCCCGCATGGGACACGGATGACATCGCACGCGATGTCGCGAACTGCGCGAATCCTCAGGCTCGACTTCTACACAGGTGAGAAGATGGGCGCGTGATGAGTGTGCCCGCTGATTCCGCCGTCCCGTTCGCCTCTTCCGCTGCCCGTTCGGGCGCGCCATATGTCGAGACTCCCGTCGCCTATGACGCGGTGCTGCTCATCGGCTTCGGCGGACCCGAGGGGCAGGATGACGTGATCCCATTCCTCCGCAACGTCACGCGCGGGAGGGGGATCCCCGATGAGCGACTCGAAGAGGTCGCGACGCACTACCGCCACTTCGACGGGGTCAGCCCGATCAACGACCAGAACCGCGAGCTGCAGAAGGCGCTGCAAGACGAGATCGACCGCCGCGGTCTCGCTCTTCCCGTCTACTGGGGCAACCGCAACTGGACGCCCATGCTCGACGATGTCGTGCGCGGCGTCTACGACGATGGGCACCGCACCGTGCTCGGCCTCGCTACGAGTGCCTACAGCTCGTACTCGAGTGACCGACAGTACCGCGAGGACATCGCGCGCGTTCTCGGATCCGAGGAGGGCACCGGCCTGGGCGAGGGGGCCGATCCGATGACGATCGACAAGGTGCGCCTCTTTTTCGATCACCCGGGCTTCGTCGAGCCGTTCTACGAGGGCATTCGCGACGCTGTGAGCGCATGGCTCGACGCGGGGCGCCCCGCGCGCGAGATCCGCCTGCTCTTCTCGACCCACTCGGTACCGATGGCCGACGCCGAACGGTCGGGCCCGCCGGAGGGCGACTTCGGGCCGGGTGGCGCTTACGTCGCGCAGCACCGCGCCGTCGCCGAATACCTGATGGGCCGCCTTCGCGACGAGATCCCGGACGCCGCCGAGACCGACTGGTCGCTCGTGTTCCAGTCGCGCTCGGGCCCGCCCTCGCAGCCGTGGCTCGAGCCCGACGTCAACGATGTGATCGCTGGCCTCCCGGAAGACGGGGTCACGGCCGTCGCCGTCGTCCCGCTCGGATTCGTCAGCGACCATATGGAGGTCATGTGGGACCTCGATAACGAGGCGAAGGAATCGGCCGAAGAGGCCGGCCTCGCGTTCGCGCGCACGCGCACGCCCGGCAGCCACGCCGCATACGTCTCGGGTCTCGTCGACCTCATCGAGGAGCGCCTCAACGGCACGCCGGCGGCCGCTCGTCCGCACGTGACGCCGCTCGGCCCCTGGTACGACGTCAGTCGTGCCGGCAGCGACGAGAACGTCCGCCTCGGCTTCCGCCCGGCAGCCGCGGGCCTCGCACCCTAGGGCACCCTAGGATTCTCGATATGCGCATCCACATCGCGACCGACCACGCCGGCCTCGAGTTCTCCACCGATCTGCAGCGACACCTGCTCGAGCAGGGGCACGAGGTCATCGACCACGGCCCCACCGAGTACGACGCCCTCGACGACTATCCGGCCTTCTGCATCCGGGCCGCGCAGGCGGTTGTGTCGGATCAGACCGCGGGCGTGACCGCGCTCGGCGTCGTGTTCGGCGGATCCGGTAACGGCGAGCAGATCGCCGCGAACAAGGTCGCCGGTGTCCGCGCGGCGCTCGTCTGGAATCTCTCGACGGCCGAGTTGGCGCGCGAACACAACGACGCGAACGTCATCGCGATCGGCGCTCGGCAGCACTCCGTCGAGGAGGTCTTCGCGCTCGTCGACCGATTCGTGGCGACGCCGTTCTCTGACGAAGAGCGTCACGCACGACGCATCGCGCAGGTCGGCGCGTTCGAGCGCGACGGCTCCCTGCTGAACGGCCCCGCGCCGCGCGTGCGGAGCTAGTCCGTGCCCGAGGGCCACTCCGTCCACCGCATCGCTCGCCAGTTCTCGCGGAACTTCGTCGGGCGCCCCATTGCGGTCTCGAGCCCGCAAGGCCGCTTCGTGGAGGGCGCGGCGATTCTCAACGGACGCGAGATGATCGACGCGCGCGCCGTGGGGAAGCAGATGTTCCTCGAGTTCGAGGGCGAGGTGTGGCTACGCGTGCATCTCGGCCTCTACGGCGCGTGGGATTTTGCCGGGGATATCCTCGTGGATGCGACGATCGCGGCCGCGAACGGACGCATGGGGCAGACCAACCAGCGCGGAACCGAACTCGATGAGCCGGTCTTCGACGACGCCGGAGAGAACTCGCTCGCCTCAATCGGCGCCCCGCGGAAGACCCGCGTGCACGTGCGCATGTCGGAGCAGACCCGCGATATCGACGACGCGGACGAGTGGCCGCCGCCGGTCGTGGGCCAGGTGCGTGCGCGCCTGATGACAACAGAGGCATGCGCGGATCTGCGCGGGCCGACCGCCTGTGTCGTCGAGACGCCGGAACAGATCCGCGCGGTCATCGACCGCCTCGGTCCGGACCCGCTCGTCGGCGACCCCGCCGAGAACGAGGAGCGCTTCGTCGCCGCCGTGCGTCGGCGCGCCGTCGCGATCGGCCAGCTGCTGATGGACCAGGCCGTCGTCAGCGGTATCGGCAATGTCTACCGCGCCGAGATGCTCTTCCGTGCCGGGCTCGACCCCCACACGCCGGGAAAGTCCGTACCGGAAGAGATCGCGCGAGGGCTCTGGCGCGATTGGGTGGCGCTCCTCGAGATCGGTGTGCAGACCGGCCAGATGATGACGATGGACGGCCTGGCCGACGACGCGTGGCGCCGCGCCATGGCGAGTCGCGACGACCGTCACTGGGTGTATCACCGCGCCGGCCTCCCGTGCCGCGTGTGCGGCACGGAGATCCTGCTCGAGGAGATGCAGGCCCGCAAGCTCTACTGGTGCCCGACCTGTCAGGAGTGAAGCGTATGAACTTCGGATCCGTCGTCGACGTCGTCGCGAACGCCCGCATTGCAGGCGAAGGGCGCGACCTGATCGCCCACCCCGACGTCGAGCGAGACGGCCTCTTCGATCTCTGGCTCGCAGACGGGCGCATCGTCGACATCGCACCGGCCGGGAATCTGCGTCGTCGGGGAGCCGTGCTCGACGTGGAGGGCTCCTGGGTCGTGCCGGGTCTGCGGGATCATCACGTTCACTTCGTGCCGTGGGCCCTCACCGCCGAACGCGGCTCGGTCGCGGAAGCGTCTGGTGCCATCGAAGCGGCTCGGATCGCGGCGACGGCCCCCGTGCGCGGCGACGGTCGGCGGATCCTCGTGGGCATGCGCGACGCGCTGTGGGCGGACGCGCCGTCGCTCGCCCTCCTCGACGAGACGACCGGCGACGTGCCGACGTATGTCGTGAACTCGGACCTCCACTCGCTGTGGCTGAACTCTGCCGCGCACAGGTGCGAGGGCATCGCACCGGACGCCGCCGGGGTCCTGCGCGAGCAGGCCGCGTTCGACGTCGGCACGCGCATCAACGACGTTGCAGAGGAGGTCGCGGACGCCGCTGTGGAGCGGGCCGCGCGACGCGCGGCGGCGCGGGGTCTGGTCGGGCTGAGCGACCTCGACATCACCTGGAACGTCGACGCGTGGCGCCGCCGAGTCGACCGCGGATGGGATCTCCTCCGCGTCGCGTTCGGGGTCTATCCGGAGCACCTGGACCAGGCACGTGCCCAGGAGCTCGAGACGGGGCTCGCGCTGAGCGCGAACGGTCTCGTCACGGTCGGGCCGCTCAAGGTCATCGCCGACGGCTCCCTCGGCACGCGCACGGCGGCGACGACCGTCGGCTACTCAGATCAGACCGGTCGCGGCGCAATGAACATCGGCCAGGCCGACCTGACCGAGCTGCTCATCCGGGCGGCGGGAGCCGGCTTCGCGACGACCGTTCACGCGATCGGTGACGAGACCGCGACCGCCGCGCTCGACGCCTTCGCGACAGCGGGCGTGCCGGGTCGGATGGAACACGCCCAACTGGTGTCGCCGGCGGACATTCCGCGCTTCGCTCGGCTGGGCGTCGAGGCGAGCGTTCAGCCGCAGCACGCGATCGACGACCGCGATCTCACGGACACGCTGTGGGCGGATCAGACCGCGCGTGCGTACCCCCTGCGCGCGTTGCGCGACGCGGGCGCAACGCTGCTGTTCGGATCCGACGCGCCGGTGTCACCGTTGGATCCGTGGACGCAGATCGCCGCCGCCGTGTTCCGGACGGATGACGAGCGCGCGTCGTGGGATTCGGATCAGGCGATCGATGTGCGTACGGCGCTGGCGGCGTCGACGGCGGGCGGCAGTACGGATCCGCACGTCATCCTCCCGGGATCCGTGGCCGATCTCGCGATCATCGCGCATGACCCGCTCGCCGCGACCCGCGCACAGCTGGCGGCGATGCCCGTGCACGCCACGCTGCTCGGCGGACGTCTGACGCACCTGGCGTAGGCCCCTGCGGACACGGCAACGGCCCCGCCGTCTCGAAGACGACGGGGCCGTGAGAACCGAGTTACTCAGCGATGTGCGAGAACAGGAACCAGCGATCCTTCTCGAGACCCGACTTGATCCCGATGGCGATGTCCTGGCTCGTCAGGTCCGTTTCGTCAAGCCCCTCGATTGCGGCGTCGAGGTCGGCGATCACGCGGTCAATGTCGGCGATGATGCCCGCGACGACCTCATCCGAGTGGGCGAAGCCCGCGGGCGCACCGGTGGTCGCGCCCTTCTCACCGACGCGCTCTGCGCGGGCGTCGAGGGGGAGACCGAGCGCGACGATCCGCTCGGCGGCCTCGTCGGCCCAGCCGCCGGCGTGCGCGACGAGCGTGTCGAGGAACTCGTGCACGCCGATGAAGTTTGCGCCGCGGACATGCCAGTGCGCCTGCTTGCCGTTGATCGTGAGCGCCTGGAGGCCGAGGACGACGGGTGCGAGGAACTGTGAGGTGCTCGACGCAGCGGTCGCGTTGGAAGCGGTGGTTTTGACTGTGGTGGCCATGAGGGAACCCCTTTCTTCGGTTCAGGCGAAGGATGTGACCTCCGCTTGGTACCGAATCTACTCGTTTCGCGCATCGATGCAAGCAAGGTGAGCCTGTACTGAATATGCGCGTGACCTGGGAAAAGTGAGCCTTCCCTAATAAGGCGTGCTCACGGTGCGCCGAATCGATAGGCTCACCGACATGACGATCTCACCCCATGCCACGGTTCGCGCGCTCGCTGACGACGTTCCCGAGCTTGCCGATGACGTCCTCCTCGCCGAGGGGGCTCGCATCATCGGTCGCGTCACGATGGCCGCCGGATCGAGCGCGTGGTGTAACGCCGTGCTTCGCGGTGACGTCGCGTCGATCACGATCGGTCGCGGGTCGAACGTGCAGGACAACGTTTCGGTCCACGTCGATGCGGGTCACCCGGTCGTGCTGGGAGAGTACGTGTCGGTCGGACACAACGCGGTCGTCCACGGGTGCGAGATCGGTGACGGCTCGCTGATCGGGATGGGAAGCGTGATCCTGTCGGGTGCGCGGATCGGCGAATCGTGTCTCGTCGCGGGAGGCGCGGTCGTCCTCTCCGGTGCCCAGATCCCTCCGCGCTCGCTCGTCGCGGGTGTTCCGGCGAAGGTGCGGCGCGAGCTGACAGATGAGGAGGTGGCGGGCCTGCGGGACAACGCCGAGCGGTACCTCGAATACTCGGCGCAGCACGCCGCGTCTCTGTGACGCGCCCGGGAGGCCGCCAGTTCCTGCCCAGGGGTCGGGATCCGATAGACTCGTCTGGATCGCCTGATCCGGGGATGTAGCTCAATGGTAGAGCCCCAGTCTTCCAAACTGGTCACGCGGGTTCGATTCCCGTCATCCCCTCCAATCGACGTCCGGGGCGGCCGCTGGCCGCCCCGGACGTCGATTATTTGACTGAGCGAATCGAACCCTTTCGGCGCGCCAGCCGTTGTGCGTGGTCGAACCGAATGTCGGATAGACTCCTCAAGGCCGTTTCGTGTTCCCGAGTGCGTGGAATCAGCGGGGCGTAGCTCAGCTTGGTAGAGCGCCCGCTTTGGGAGCGGGAGGTCGCAGGTTCAAATCCTGTCGCCCCGACGTCGGCCCACCCGAATGAGTGAGGAACAGGAACGGATGCGTTTCTGGGAGACACGAATCCGGGCCGGAGGCACGTAGTGCCGCACAATTAGACCTCAAACCCGTGGCCACGCCCATCGTGGGCGCCGCAACAAGGAGAAGCGAACGAGCATGGTGAACAACACCGTCGAGAAGCTCAGCCCGACCCGGGTGAAGCTGCACATCACGGTCACCCCCGAGGAGCTCAAGCCGAGCATCGATCACGCGTACGAGCACATCGCGCGCGACGTCGAGATCCCCGGCTTCCGTAAGGGCAAGGTTCCCGCGCCGATCATCGATCAGCGCGTCGGGCGCGGTGCCGTCATCGAGCACGCCGTCAACGAAGGGCTCGACCGCTTCTTCCGCGAGGCCGTGTCGGAAAATGAGCTGCAGGTGCTCGGCCAGCCGAGCGCTGATGTGACCACGTGGCCCGCGGAGAAGGACTTCTCCGGCGACCTCGTGGTCGACATCGAGGTCGACGTCGCACCTGAGTTCGAGGTGCCGGACCTGGAGAACCTGAAGGTCACGGTTGACGCGATCGAGGTCGACGACGCCGCGATCGACACGGAGCTCGACGAGCTGCGCGCCCGCTTCGGCACGCTCGTGCCGGTTGATCGTCCGGCCACGACCGGTGACTTCGTCGAGCTCGACCTCATCGCGTCGATCGATGACGCCGAGGTGGACCGCGCCGAGGGCGTGTCGTACGAGATCGGATCGGGTCAGCTGCTCGAGGGCACAGACGAGGCTCTCGACTCGCTTACGGCTGGCGAGGAGACGACCTTCCGCACGACGCTCGTCGGTGGCGACCACGCCGGCGAAGAGGCCGAGGTGCAGATCACGTTGAAGGCCGTCAAGGAGCGCGAGCTTCCTGAGGCCGACGACGATTTCGCCCAGATGGCGAGCGAGTTCGACACGATCGGCGAGCTGCGCGAGTCGCTGGCCGACCAGGCCAAGCAGAAGGGCTCCTTCTCGCAGGGATCCGCCGCACGCGACAAGCTTGTCGAGCAGCTCCTCGAGACCGTCGAGCTGCCGATCCCGGCCAGCCTCATCGAGGACGAGGTGCACCGTCACCTCGAGCAGGAGAATCGACTCGAGGACGACGAGCACCGCGCCGAGGTGACGGAGGCGAGCGAGAAGCAGTTCCGCACCCAGATCCTCTTCGACCGCATCGCGAAGGACCTGAAGGTTGAGGTCTCGCAGGACGAGTTCACGCAGTACCTCATCCAGGCGTCGAGCCAGTACGGCATGAGCCCGCAGGACTTCATCCAGGCGCTTCAGCAGGGCAACCAGCTGCAGGCCGTCATGGGCGATGTCGCGCGGAACAAGGCCATCGCGGTCGTCCTCGGCAAGGCCGAGGTCGTCGACACCAACGGTGACCCGGTCGAGCTCGAGGGCTTCGCAGCCACCGAGGACGAGACGGACGAGGCCGCGGATGCGGACGACGCAGACGCTCCGTCCGAGGAGGCCGCCGACGAGGCCAAGTAAGCCACGTCGTCTGACTGACGAGAGGGTCGTGCGCCGGATGGCGACGGCCCTCTCGCCGTCTCATCGCCGGCCGTCGTATGCCCACGGCGAACACGGCCGAGCCGCAACGTACGCGCCGGTAGTGTCATATCGACGCCACACCCGAATGGAGTGAGAATGCCTCAACCCCTCATGGCACAGAGTGTCTTCGATCAGTTGCTGAAGGACCGCATCATCTGGCTGGGCTCAGAGGTGCGCGACGAGAACGCGAACGAGATCTGCGCGAAGATCCTCCTGCTCGCAGCCGAGGACTCGACGAAGGACATCTACCTTTACATCAACTCGCCCGGCGGTTCGATCACCGCGGGGATGGCCATCTACGACACCATGCAGTTCGTGCCGAACGACATCGTGACGGTCGGCATCGGCATGGCCGCGTCGATGGGCCAGCTGCTGCTCACCAGCGGCACGAAGGGCAAGCGCTACATCACGCCGAACGCCCGCGTGCTCCTGCACCAGCCGCACGGCGGTTTCGGCGGCACGGCGAGTGACATCCAGACGCAGGCGGAACTCATCGTGTCGATGAAGAACCGCCTCGCCGAGATCACGGCGGCCCAGACCGGCAAGACCGTCGAGCAGATCAACGAGGACGGCGACCGTGACCACTGGTTCACGGCACCGGAAGCCCTCGAATACGGATTCGTCGACCACATCCGCGAGAGCGCGAGCGACGTCGCCGGTGGCGGCGGCACCGAGCGTGAGTCGAACTGAACAAGCAAGGGATCGATCACACGATGCACACTCCGCACACCCCCGCCCCGCAGGGCCTTTCGACGCCCGCCAGCCGTTACATCCTCCCGCAGTTCGAGGAGCGCACGGCCTACGGCTTCAAGCGACAGGACCCCTATAACAAGCTCTTCGAGGACCGCGTCATCTTCCTGGGTGTCCAGGTCGACGACGCGTCGGCCGACGACGTCATGGCGCAGCTCCTCGTGCTCGAGAGCCAGGATCCTGACCGCGACATCATCATGTACATCAACTCGCCGGGTGGATCCTTCACCGCGATGACGGCGATCTACGACACGATGCAGTACATCTCGCCGGACATCCAGACGGTCGTGCTGGGCCAGGCAGCGTCGGCGGCATCAGTGCTGCTCGCGGCCGGTGCGCCCGGCAAGCGTCTCGCACTGCCGAACGCGCGGATCCTCATGCACCAGCCCTCGCTCGGACAGTCCGGCCACGGACAGGCGTCCGACATCGAGATCCAGGCTGCGGAGATCATGCGCATGCGGAAGTGGCTGGAGGAGACCATGGCGAAGCACACCAACCGCTCCGCCGAGCAGATCCACAAGGACATCGACCGCGACATGATCATCGGGGCGGAGGACGCCGTCGATTACGGCCTCGTCGACCAGGTGCTCACGTCACGAAAGCGCACCCAGGCGAGCTGACGCTCTGCTCTGTCGCGCGCCCCGTCCGGTGTTCCGGGCGGGGCGCGCCGCTGCGTTCGAACGTCGGTGCGAGCCGGTAGCCTGAAACAACACAGCGACGAGATCCTGGAGACGTGATCCCATGGCCCGAATCGGCGAGAGCGCCGACTTGTTCAAGTGCTCGTTTTGCGGGAAGAGCCAGAAACAGGTCCAGCAGTTGATCGCTGGTCCCGGTGTGTACATCTGCGACGAGTGCGTCGAGCTGTGCAACGAGATCATCGAAGAGCGCATGGCCGAGTCGGCCGGGGACGGCGAAGTCTCCGAGATCGATCTGCCGAAGCCGCGTGAGATCTTCGAGTTCCTCGACGAGTACGTCATCGGTCAGGACCAGGCGAAGCGTGCGCTGTCGGTCGCCGTGTACAACCACTACAAGCGGGTGCGCGCACAGGGCGAGCTCAAGGCTGCGGATGAGAAGGCCGAAGAGGTCGAAATCGCCAAGAGCAATATCCTCATGCTCGGGCCAACCGGATCCGGGAAGACCTACCTCGCGCAGACGCTGGCGAAGCGTCTCAATGTGCCGTTCGCGGTGGCCGACGCAACCGCGCTGACCGAGGCGGGTTACGTCGGCGAAGACGTCGAGAACATCATCCTCAAGCTGCTGCAGGCCGCGGACTATGACGTGCAGCGGGCCGAGCACGGCATCATCTACATCGACGAGGTCGACAAGATCGCCCGCAAGGCAGAGAACCCGTCGATTACGCGCGATGTCTCCGGCGAAGGGGTGCAGCAGGCGCTGCTGAAGATCTTCGAGGGGACGGTCGCGCAGGTCCCGCCGCAGGGTGGGCGCAAGCATCCTCACCAGGAGTTCATTCAGGTCGACACGACGAACGTGCTCTTCATCGTCTCGGGAGCTTTCGCGGGGCTGGAGGAGATCGTGTCGTCGCGTGTCGGGCGTGCGGGCGTCGGATTCGGCGCTCCGCTGCAGTCAAAGCGCGACAACGACGGCCTCTTCACCGAGGTCCGTCCGGAGGACCTGCACAAGTTCGGGCTGATCCCCGAGTTCATCGGTCGCCTGCCCGTGATCGCCGCAGTCGAGTCGCTCGATCAAGATGCGCTCGTCGACATCCTCACGGTGCCGCGCAACGCCCTGGTGAAGCAATATCAGCGCATGTTCCTCATCGACGGGGTCGACCTCGACTTCGACGAGGATGCGCTCCGTGCGATCGCGGATCTCGCCGTCGACCGCAAGACCGGTGCGCGCGGCCTGCGCGCCATCCTCGAAGACGTGCTCGGGCCGATCATGTTCGAGATCCCCTCGAGCGATGACGTCGCGAAGGTCGTCGTCACGCGCGCGGCCGTCGAGGACGGGTCGCCGCCGACCGTCGTCTTCCGAGAGCGCCGCAAGAGCGCCTGACGCACGAAGAGAGGGTCCGGACGATCGTCCGGACCCTCTCTTCGTCGCGGGTGTCAGTCCATCGGATCGAACGTCGACACGGTGGCGACGCCCTCCCGGTCGATGCTGATCTCGATGCCTGTGTCCAGCTCGGCGATCGGTCGGCCCTCGAGCCACGTGAGCGTCCACATGGGCGTCGGGCCGGTTTGCGGCAGGCTCTGCTCCGCCGCGGCGATCTCCGTAGCGAGCGCGGCGGGTACCGACGGGGGCACGTCGCTGCCTGCCGGCCATCTCGTTCCAAGTTGCATCATCACTCCTGTTCGTCGAGTTCGATCGCGGTGATCGCGAGCTCGGCGCCTTCCATGAACGTCAGCGACTCAATGCGACCGACGGCCTTGAGGTCGGACTCAATGAGCGCGAGGCGGGCGATGTCGGCGGCGGGCGCGGTGATCGTCGCCGACGCGACCGGCGTGCGCTGGGACGCCTTCGCCTCGGTCTTCGCGCGACGCACGCCGATGAGGGCCTGCGAAGCGGCGTCGAGAACGGCGGGGTCGCCACCGAGTTCGCCGGAGACCGGCCACGAGGCAGCGTGCACGGACCCGCTCTCGAACCAGCTCCATGCCTCTTCGGCCGCGAACGACACGACGGGGGCCAGCATGCGCAGGAGCGTCGAGAGGGCGCTGCGCAGCGCGACGGCGGCGGAAGCGCCTTCGGGGCCCCCGTTATACGCACGGTCCTTCACGAGCTCGAGGTAGTCGTCGCAGAATGTCCAGAAGAACGACTCCGTGACCTCGAGAGCGCGCGCGTGGTCATAGTTCTCGAGCGCCGTCGTCGCCTGCGCGATGACGCCATCGAGCGCTGCGAGCATGGCGAGGTCGAGCGGATCCGTGACCTCCGCACCGGCGGGCGCCTCGTTACCGAGAGCGAACTTCGTCGCGTTCAGCACCTTGATCGCGAGGCGGCGGCCGATCTTGATCTGCGTCGGGTTCTGGGGGTCGAACGCCGCATCGGTGCCGAGTCGGCTCGACGCCGCCCAATAGCGCACGGCGTCGGAGCCGTGCTTGTCGAGGATGTCGGCGGGTGTGACGACATTGCCCTTCGACTTCGACATCTTCTTGCGGTCCGGATCCACGATGAACCCGGAGATCGCGGCGTGACGCCACGGCGCCCGGTCGTCCTCGAGAGCGCTGCGCAGCAGCGTCGAGAACAGCCACGTGCGGATGATGTCCTGGCCCTGGGGGCGCACGTCGAACGGCGCCACGACATCCCACAGTTCGTCGTCGCTCTGCCAGCCGCCTGCGAGCTGCGGGGTCAGCGAGGACGTGGCCCAGGTGTCGAGGATGTCGCTTTCCGCGTCGAACCCGCCCGGAACACCGCGCTGGTCAGCGGTGTAGCCATCCGGCACATCGATCGTCGGGTCGACCGGGAGGCGGGCCGTGTCGGGCGTCAAGACGCGGCCGTAGTCGCGCTCGCCGTTCTCGTCGAGCGCGTACCAGAGGGGGAACGGCACGCCGAAGAAGCGCTGCCGCGAGACGAGCCAGTCTCCGGTGAGCCCGTTCACCCAGTTCTCGAACCGCACGCGCATGAACTCCGGGTGCCAGTCGATCTGCGAGCCGAGGTCGAGGAGCTTCGCCCGGAGCGACTCGTTGCGCGCCCCGTTGGAGATGTACCACTGGCGCGTGGAGACGATCTCGAGGGGGCGGTCTCCCTTCTCGAAGAACTTCACGGGGTGTTGGAAGGTGTCGCCGGTGGCGGCGAGCTCACCGGACTCGCTCAGCAGCTCGACGATGCGCTTCTGCGCGCTGAACACGGTCTTGCCCGCGAGCTCCGCGTAGGCCGCGCGGCCGGACTCGCTCGTGACGACGTCGGGCGCGTCCGCGATGATGCGACCGTCCTTGCCGATGATGGTGCGGTTCGGCAGATCGAGCTCGCGCCACCACACGATGTCTGTCGCGTCGCCGAACGTGCAGATCATCGCGATGCCGGAGCCCTTGTCGGGCTGCGCGGCCGCGTGCGCGAGGATCGGGACCTCGACGTCGAACAGGGGCGTGCGCACGGTCGATCCGAACAGCGGCTGGTAGCGCTCATCGTCGGGATGGGCCACGAGCGCGACGCAGGCCGCGAGCAGCTCGGGACGTGTCGTCTCGATGAACACGTCGCCCGATCCGTCGGTGCGGTGGAACGCGAGGCGGTGGTACGCGGCCGGCCGGTCGCGATCCTCGAGCTCGGCCTGCGCGATGGCGGAGCGGAAGTCGATATCCCAGAGCGTCGGCGCGAGCGCCTGGTAGGCCTCGCCGCGCTCGAGGTTGTTCAGGAACGCGAGCTGGCTGGTGCGGATCGTCTCATCGGAGATCGTGCGGTAGCTCTGCGTCCAGTCGACCGACAGACCGAGCTGTCGCCACAGGTCCTCAAAACGCGCCTCGTCCTCGACGGTGAGCTTCTCGCACAGCTCGATGAAGTTCCGGCGACTCACCGGCACCTGGTCGGCGGCCTTGATCGTCTTGGTCGTGCCCTCGAACGGCGGCGTGAAATCGGCTTCGTACGGCAGCGTCGGGTCGCACCGCACGCCGTAGTAGTTCTGCACCCGACGCTCGGTCGGCAGACCGTTGTCGTCCCAGCCGATCGGATAGAACACCTGCTTGCCGCGCATGCGCTCGAAGCGGGCTTTGACGTCCGTGTGGGTGTAGCTGAACACGTGGCCGATGTGGAGGGAACCGGATGCCGTCGGCGGGGGAGTGTCGACGGAGAAGACTCCCTGGCGACCGACTCGCTGCGCGGCGGCGCGGTCGAAACGGTACGTTCCGTCGGTTTCCCAGCGCTCACCCCACTTCGCTTCGAGTCCTTCGAGCTTGGGCTTGTCGGGGATGTCAGGCATGCGCGGAACTCCTCAGCGATATGGGCGGCACGGTGTGTACGTACCAGATGTGGTGGTTTCGGGAAGTCTACCCGGCCGCCGCTGAGGGGAGGGTTGCGCCGGAGGCCGCGGCGCATTAACCTGCAACCAAATGGTTGTATATGAGGAGCTCAGCGACGCCGAGGTGGATCGGGTCTTCCGAGCCTTGGCTGACAGCACGCGCCGCGACATCGTGCGCCGCGTGCTGACCGACGAGGCCGCCGTGAGCGAGCTTGCGGCCGCGTACGACATGTCGTTCGCGGCCGTGCAGAAGCACGTCTCGGTACTCGAGGAGGCGGGGCTTGTGACGAAACATCCCCGCGGAAGGCAGCGGATCGTGCGGGGCCAACCCGAGCGGATCCGCCGGGCGCGGCAGTTGCTCGCCACGTTCGAAGACATCTGGCGCGCGCGGATCGATCGTCTCGACGCGCTGCTCGACGAACCGAAAGGATCCTGACAATGCCTGTGACATCGGTTGAGACCGACACCGAGAACCTGACCATGACGATCATCGCCGACTTCTCGGCGTCGAAACAGCGCCTGTGGGGCGCGTACGCGGACCCGCGGCTCATCGAGCAGTTCTGGGGGCCGGTGACGTACCCAGCGACCTTCTTCCGCCATGACGTGTTCCCCGGCGGCCAGAGCCGCTACGTGATGACGGGACCGGACGGCGATGTGTCGGCCGGCTACTGGGAGTTCCTCTCCGTCGACGCCCCGAATGGGTTCGAAGTGATCGATGGGTTCTGCGACGAGGACGGCGAGCCGAATCGTGATCTTCCGTCGATGCGTATGGTGTTCGCGTTCGACGAGACATCGGGCGGATCGCGCCTGACGACGACGACGCACTTCACCTCGCTCGATGAGCTCGAGAAGCTGGTCGAGATGGGCATGGTCGAGGGCACCGAATCGGCGATGAGCCAGATCGACGCGGTGCTCGCCGACCTCGCGACCTTCGCCGCGGGCATGCCGACGAACGCGCAGGAGCTCTCCGACACACAGGTGCGTATCGCGCGCGTCATCCGCGGGTCTGTCGGCGACGTCTGGCGTGCCCACCACGATGCGGAGCTGCTGAAAAGCTGGTTGCTCGGGCCCGACGGCTGGGAGATGGACGAGGTGATCCCGCCGGGTGAGGCCGGCTCCACGTACCGGTACCACTGGGCGCCGACCGGCGACACCGAGGGGACGCCCTTCGCGATTTCCGGCACCGTCATCTCGTCGCAGCCGGAGCGCCGCGTCGTGCACACCGAGCAGATGGAGGGGATCCCCGGCGAGACGCTCAATGAAGTCACGTTCACGCCGGTGCCTGACGGAACCCTCCTGACGTACGTCATCACCTATGACAGCCGTGCCACGCGCGACGCCGTGCTCGCGACGGGGATGACCGACGGTATGGAGGCCAGCTACGTTCGGCTCGAGAGGGCCCTCGCCTGAGCCTCGGCGACGTGGTGCGCGGATCCGTCTCGGCCGCGCGCCACGTCGGGTAGAATCGTGCGTAACGGCATCGATCCGGCCATCACCGGGGAGCTCGCGGAAGAACGGCTGCTCGCAGCCCAGTAGAGCCGCGCGGGGCAGGCCCGTCACAGCCGCTGTGAGAGTGGCGCTCCGCTCGGGGCGCAACGCGGGGTGGTACCGCGGCTGGCAGCAGTCGTCCTCGCAGTTCGATCCGTGACGAACTGCTGGAGTGAGATGACCTACCCGAAGAGCGCTTTCGGTGCCGCCGCCGACGCGGTCACCCCTTCGCCGAGCTTCCCGGACGTGGAACGCGAGGTGCTCGACTTCTGGAAGGACGACGACACCTTCCGCGCCTCGATCTCGCAGCGCGAGGGAGCGGACGAGTGGGTCTTCTACGACGGCCCGCCGTTCGCCAACGGACTGCCGCACTACGGCCACCTCCTGACGGGGTACGCGAAGGATGTCTTCCCGCGCTTCCAGACGATGCTCGGCAAGAAGGTCGATCGCGTCTTCGGTTGGGACACGCATGGTCTGCCCGCCGAGCTCGAGGCGATGAAGCAGCTCGGCATCACGGAGAAACACGAGATCGAGCAGATGGGCGTCGACGCGTTCAACGCAAAGGCGCGCGAATCCGTCCTCACCTACACCCGCGAGTGGGAGGACTACGTCACGCGTCAGGCGCGCTGGGTGGACTTCGAGCGCGGGTACAAGACGCTCGACCCGTCGTACATGGAGAGCGTGCTGTGGGCGTTCAAGGCTCTCTATGAGAAAGGCCTCGCCTACGAGGGCTACCGCGTGCTGCCGTACTGCTGGCGCGACCAGACGCCGCTGAGCAACCACGAGCTGCGCATGGACGACGACGTCTACCAGGACCGCCAGGACCCGTCGGTCACGATCACGTTCCCGCTCACGGGGGAGAAGGCGTCCTCGCTCGGACTCGTCGGCGCGCGGGCGCTCGCGTGGACGACCACGCCCTGGACGCTGCCGACGAACCTCTCGCTCGCCGTCGGGCCGGACATCGCGTACGCGATCGTCCCGTCGGGTCCCGCCGGGCCCGGCGAGAACGTGGCGGCGGGCCGATTCCTGCTCGCCGAGGATCGCGTCGCCGCGCACGCCAAGGAACTCGGCTACGAGGATCCCGAGGACGCGGTCGCGGCGATCGAATCGCGACTCACGGGAGCCGAGCTCGCCGGCGTCGCCTACGATCCGCTGTTCGACTACTTCGTCGACGTGGACACGTGGGGCACGCAGAACGCGTGGCGGATCCTCGCGGACGACTACGTCTCGACGGGCGATGGCACCGGCATCGTGCACCAGGCGCCGTACGGTGAGGACGACCATCGCGTGCACGAGGCGCACGGCATCCCGTCATTCCTTTCGCTCGGTCCGGATGGCCGCTTCCTCGACAGCGTGCCCGACGTCGCCGGCGAGCTGTGGATGGATGCGAACACGCCGCTCGTGCGGTTGCTTCGTCAGAATGGTCGCCTGCTGAAGCACGCGAGCTACGTGCACTCCTACCCGCACTGCTGGCGCTGCCGGAACCCGCTCGTCTACATGCCGGTCTCCAGCTGGTTCGTGCGGGTGACGGATTTCAAGGACAGCCTGCTCGCGAATAACGAGCAGATCACCTGGGCGCCCGAGAACGTCAAACACGGACAGTTCGGCAAGTGGCTCGAGGGCGCGCGCGACTGGTCGATCAGTCGCAACCGCTACTGGGGATCGCCGATCCCCGTGTGGAAGTCCGACGACCCGAACCACCCGCGCGTCGATGTGTACGGCTCCTTCGAAGAACTCGAGCGCGATTTCGGCGCGCTCCCGCGCAACGAGGCGGGCGAAGTCGACCTGCACCGCCCGTACGTCGATCGGCTCACGCGCCCGAACCCGGATGATCCGACGGGGAAGAGCACGATGCGCCGCATCGAGGACGTCTTCGACGTGTGGTTCGATTCCGGCTCGATGCCGTTCGCGCAGGTGCACTATCCGTTCGAGAACGCCGACTGGTTCGACGACCACGCGCCGGCCGACTTCATCGTCGAGTACATCGGGCAGACGCGTGGGTGGTTCTACGTCATGCACGTGCTCTCGACCGCACTGTTCGACCGCCCGGCGTTCACGGGCGTGAGCTGTCACGGCATCGTTCTCGGCAGCGACGGCCAGAAGATGTCGAAGTCGCTGCGCAACTACCCGAACGTCAGTGAGGTCTTCGACCGCGACGGGTCCGACGCGATGCGCTGGTTCCTGATGTCGTCGTCGGTGCTGCGCGGTGGCAACCTCTCCGTGACCGAAGAGGGGATCCGCCAGGGCGTGCGCGAGTTCATGCTGCCGCTGTGGAACTCGTGGTACTTCTTCTCGACCTACGCGAACGCTGCGGGCGGATACGAGGCCGAGTGGCGCACTGACTCCACACACGTCCTCGATCGATACATCCTTGCGCTCACGGGCGACCTCGTTCGCGACGTGCGGGCCGACCTGGAGGCGCTCGACTCGACAACGGCATCCGAGCGACTTCGCGACTTCGCCGAGGCGCTCACGAACTGGTACATCCGTCGGTCGCGCGACCGGTTCTGGGGCGACGTGACGGATGACCCTGCGAGTCGCGAGGCGTTCGACACGCTTTACACCGTGCTGGAGACTCTGTGCCGCGTGGCGGCGCCGATGCTACCGCTCGTTACCGAGCGCGTGTGGCAGGGGCTAACGGGCGAGCGGAGCGTGCACCTGACCGACTGGCCGGACGCGGGCGAGTTCCCGGCGGCGGCTGACATCCGAACGGCGATGGATGCGGTACGAGACGCATCGAGCGTCGCGAACGGACTGCGCAAGAAGGAGAAGCTGCGCGTGCGCCTGCCGCTCGCGAAGCTGACGGTGGTCGCGGCCGGATCCGCCGGGCTCGGTCAGTTCGAGGACATCCTGCGCGACGAGTTGAACGTGAAGGCGATCGAACTCGACGAGCTGACGGAGGACACCGCGAAGCGGTACGGAATCTCCCACCGGCTGAGCGTCAACGCGCGCGCCCTGGGGCCGAGAATCGGCAAGCAGGTCCAGCAGGTGATCAAGGCGTCGAAGACGGGCGAGTGGTCCGAGTCCGACGGTGTCGTCACTGCCGGTGGCATCGAGCTGCAGGACGGCGAGTACGACTTGGCTCTCGACACGTCCGGACGCCCCGCAGGCGAAGCGATCGCGACGCTGCCCGGCGGCGGATTCGTGATCCTCGACACGCAGATGACGCCGGAGCTCGAGGCCGAGGGGCTCGCGCGCGACGTGATCCGTGCCGTGCAGGACACCCGCAAAAAGGCAGACTTCGACGTCAGCGACCGCATCCGCCTGGCGATCGCGTTCGACAGCGCCGACGACCGTGCCGTGTTCGGCACTTTCGAGTCGATGCCATTCGGCTCGCCGTTGGCCTCCCTCGTCCAGGAGGAAACGCTGTCGGTGTCATTCGAGCCTGTGCTGAACGATCCTGTCGAGCTTGCGCGCCTCGGTGACCCGCAGGACGCAGACGAGAACCTCGAGCGAGAGGACTTCTCCACCGCGGATGCGTGGGTGAGGGAGTTCGGATTCCGCCCGGAGCACGTGAATGTGATCGGCGCAGGAACCTACGCGAACGTCGGGGACATCACCATCGCGGTCGCACGGCAGGAGATGGGGCGATGAGCGGATCCGACGTGCAGCGGGCCGACGCAGTCTATGAGCAGCTGATCGCGCGGGCGGGGGAGTCGTGGGTCGAGCCTCGCCTCGACCGCACGGCGAAGATGCTCGCCTACCTCGACGACCCGCAGCGCACATATCGCGTCGTACACGTGACCGGCACCAACGGCAAGACCTCGACGGCGCGCATGATCGAGTCGTTGATTCGCGCGCACGGCCTGCGGACCGGCCTCTTCACGAGCCCGCACCTCGTGCGGTTCACGGAGCGGATCCTGATCGACGGTGAGCCGATCGCAGATGACGCGGTGTCCGACGCCTGGAATGAGATCGAACCGTTCATCTCCCTCGTCGACGAGGAGCTCGCGGCCGACGGACAGAATCCACTGACGTTCTTCGAGCTGCTCACGGTGCTCGCCTTCGTCGCGTGCGCCGACGCGCCCGTCGACGTGCTCGTCCTCGAGGTGGGGATGGGCGGAGCCTGGGACTCGACCAACACCGCGGACGGCGACGTCGCGGTGATCGGACCCGTTGCGATGGACCATGCCGCCCGTCTCGGCGCAACGCGCGAGGAAATCGCCGAGGTCAAGGCTGGCATCATCAAGCCGGGCGCGCGGGTCGTTTCGGCCCAGCAGGACGCTGGCGTCGCCGCTGTGCTCAGACGTGTCGCCGCAGAGCAGGGAGCACAGATCGCCTTCGAGGGCGCCGACTTCGCGCTCACGGACCGAAAGCTCGCTGTCGGTGGGCAGCAGGTGTCATTCCGCGGCCTCGCCGCCTCGTACGACGAGGACTACTTGCCGCTGTTCGGACGCCACCAGGCCGCGAACGCGGCTCTCGCCCTCGCGGCCGTCGAGGCGCTCATCGGCGGGGGCGAGCAGCCGATCCCCGACGATCTGCGTGCCGAGGGGTTCGGGGAGGCGACGTCTCCCGGCCGGCTCGAGCTCATCGGAACCGAGCCGACGATCGTGGTCGACGCCGCCCACAACCCGCACGGCGCGAGGGCCCTCGTCGAGGCGCTCGGCGAGTCGTTCGACATGGACGAGTGGGGCGTCGTGCTGGGCGTGATGGCGGACAAGGACATCGCCGGAATCATCGGTGAACTTGCCACGATCGCGACGCACGTGTTCGCCACGGAGTCCGACTCGGAGCGCTCGGCGTCAGCGGACGAGATCGCGGACGCGGCGGAGGAACGGGGACTGCGCCCGACCGTGCATCCGAACGTCGTCGACGCGATGGAGGCGGCGCGCGAATGGGCCGCCGAGGGAGAGAAGAGGGCTGTGCTCGTGGCGGGTTCGATCGTGCTGGGCGGCGAGGCGATCGCGCTCGCACGCGTGGAAGGGTGGAAGCCGTGATGGCGAAGACGCCGCGCGCACGCCGCTATCGCACCCTCCCCGAGAAGGTCGGCTCGATCGTGCTCGGGTTCGAATCGATCGTGGTGTTCCTCGCGGGGCTCGTCGTGTTCGGCCTCAAGTCCCTTCCGTCGGGCATCGCGGACTGGTGGGGCATCGTCGCGGGCGGAATCATGCTCATCGTGCTCCTCGCCGCAAGCGGCACCCTCCGCTGGACGTGGGGACGCGTACTCGGCTGGGTGCTGCAAGGGGTGATCGCGCTCGGCGCCTTCCTCGTCCCGGCGATCCTGCTGATCACGGTCGTGTTCGGTGGGCTGTGGGCCTACGCGATGATCGGTGGGGCGCGCGTGGAGCGCCGCATCGCGGATCAGCACGGTACGGACGGCACAGCCTGATCCGGTAGATTCGACACATGGCTTCTGAAGAAACCCTCGTCCTCATCAAGCCCGACGGCGTGGCGCGCGGCCTCACGGGGCAGATCCTCGCTCGCATCGAGCAGAAGGGGTACGAGCTCGTCGACATTCGCAAGCTGACCCCGTCTCGCGACGTCCTCGCGCAGCACTATGCCGAGCACGAGGGCAAGCCGTTCTACGAGCCGCTCGTCGAGTTCATGATGTCGGGCGACGTCGTCGCCGTGCGCGTCGCCGGCAACCGCGTCATCGAGGGGTTCCGCTCGCTCGCCGGCGCCACCGAGCCCACGACTGCGGCGCCCGGAACGATCCGCGGCGACCTCGGCCGTGACTGGGGCCTGAAGGTGCAGCAGAACCTCGTTCACGGATCCGACAGCCCCGAGTCGGCCGCGCGCGAGCTCGCCCTCTGGTTCGACTGACCCGCGCCCGGGCCGGGGAAGGGCCTACGCGAAGATCGTGTCGAGGATCGACGTGATCGCATCCAGCCGCACCTGCGCCATGAGCGTGATGATCACGAACGACAGCACCGAGATGAGCGGTACCCACCCCATCGTGCGGTCGGCAACCTTCCGCACGCCGCGGGGGAGTGGGAGCGCGCCGATGCGCACGCTGTGCAGCAGTACCGCGTAGAACGACGGGATCGTGACGACCCACGTCACCATGCACCACGGGCACAGCGTGCCGATGACGAAGATGCTCTGCGCGATGAGCCAGCACACGAAGCCGAACGCGAACGTCATGCCGAGGGTGAATGCCGCCCAGAACCATCGCGCGAATCGCGCGCCCGCCAGCACCGCCATTCCGACGGCGAGCGGTGCCATCCAACCGATGAGCCCGATGATCGGGTTCGGGAACCCGAACGCCGACCCCTGTGGGGCATCGAGGTTGGCCGAGCACTGCACGAGCACGCTGAAGTCGCACGCCGCGCCCTCGCCGGGGTTCTCGTAGGCGTCGAACTTCTCGATCGTGAGGGTGAACGCGGCAATGAGGCCGACGATTCCGGCGAAGACGAGCCAGACGGCCAGGGCGGTCGGGCGCTTCTGCGTCGCGATGGTCATGACGTCCAGTCTGTCATCGCCGCCGCTCAGACGACGCGCCCGAACCTGCGAGACGTACCTGAATGCGCGAGATTGGTACCAAGGTGAGATAATGACTGCGAGAAGACTTCGGAGCAATGGATGCTTCGCGCGGTGAGAGGCCCCAGGGGCCGCCGCAGACCGATGAGAAGTTGCCTCGCGACGCGACGCGCAACACGATTTCCACGGGCGTGAGACCGCTCGTGCAGGGAGTTCGCCAGAAATGGCCGAAGAGAACAACGACACGAACCACCAGGACGACACACGAGCAGACGAGCAGGAGCAGGCGACGCCACAGGTCGGACGGCCAGGCGCGTCCGATCCCGAGTCTGCAGCGCAGGCGCCCGTCGTGCCTGGATCCGAATCCGACGGCACCGCTGCGGACACGCAGGCGCCGGAGGGGAATGACGGCTCCGCCGAGAATCCGGGATCCGATCACGACGCAGCCTCCGGCTCCGCCAGCTCCGATCCACCGGCCGAGCCGTCGGGCTCCGACGCTCCGGCGCCGGACGAGAAGGCTGACGCCAGCTCCGGTTCCGACGATTCGGCGGATGGCTCGGGGGGCGACGACGATTCGCCGAAGGTCCCGACTGCGGTGAGCCTCGGGCTCCTGCCGGAGAACTTCGTCTCCCGCGTGTCGACGGCCCTCGCGTTCTACGCACCGGACGTGCGCCTGATGCCGTCGCTGCCCGCACTCGACGAAGACGACTACGACGAGGACGACGACAGTGGCTCCGACCGGTCGTCCGGCGGCGGCCGTTCCTCGCGTCGGCGTCGGCGCCGCGGATCCGGGAGCGACCAGAACGACGGTGGCGGGCGCAAGCGCGTCGTCGAGGTGGTCACCGAGCCCCAGCGCATCAAGGGGTCCACCCGCCTCGAGGCGAAGAAACAGCGTCGCCGCGACGGGCGCGAGGCCGGGCGTCGCCGCTCGGTCGTCACCGAGGCCGAGTTCCTCGCCCGTCGCGAGTCCGTCGATCGCGAGATGGTCGTGCGCGCGAAGCAGGACCGCACTCAGATCGGCGTCCTCGAGGACGGCGTGCTCGTCGAGCACTACGTCGCTCGCGCTCAGGACCAGTCGCTCATCGGCAACGTCTACCTCGGGCGCGTGCAGAATGTGCTGCCGAGCATGGAGGCGGCGTTCGTCGACATCGGTCGCGGCCGCAACGCGGTGCTCTACTCCGGCGAGGTCGACTGGGACGCGGTCGAGACGGGCAACCAGCCGCGCCGCATTGAGCTCGCGCTCAAGCCGGGTGACACGGTGCTCGTGCAGGTCACGAAGGATCCCGTGGGCCACAAGGGTGCGCGCCTGACCAGCCAGATCTCGCTTCCCGGACGCTACCTCGTGTACGTCCCTGCCGGATCCATGAACGGCATCTCGCGGAAGCTTCCGGACACGGAGCGCGCGCGACTCAAGAAGATCCTGAAGAAGGTCCTGCCGGAGTCGGCCGGCGTGATCGTGCGCACGGCCGCTGAGGGTACATCGGAGGATCAGCTCACGCGCGACGTCGACCACCTCGCGAAGCAGTGGGAGCACATTCGGAAGCAGGTCGAGAAGGGCCAGGCGCCGAAGCTCCTGCACAGCGAGCCGGACCTGCTCGTGAAGATCGTCCGCGACGTGTTCAACGAGGACTTCCGGCGGATGGTGATCAAGGGCACCGATGCCGAGGGGACCATCCGGTCCTACCTTGAGCAGGTCGCGCCCGATCTCCTCGAGCGTGTCGAGACCCACGAGGGCGACGCCGATCCGTTCGACGATCACCGCATCTCCGAGCAGATCGAGAAAGCGCTCGACCGCAAGGTCTGGCTCCCGTCCGGCGGGTCGCTCGTCATCGACCGCACCGAGGCGATGACGGTCATCGACGTCAACACCGGCAAGTTCGTCGGATCCGGGGGCAACCTCGAAGAGACCGTCACGAAGAACAACCTCGAGGCGGCGGAGGAGATCGTGCGGCAGCTGCGCCTGCGCGACATCGGCGGCATCATCGTGGTCGACTTCATCGACATGGTCCTGGAGTCCAACCGCGACCTCGTGCTGCGGCGTCTCATCGAATGCCTCAGCCGCGACCGCACGAAGCACCAGGTCGCCGAGGTCACCACGCTCGGCCTCGTCCAGATGACGCGTAAGAAGATCGGTCTCGGGCTGCTGGAGACGTTTAGCGAGGCCTGCGACGTGTGTGCCGGACGCGGCATCATCGTCCACCACGATCCCGTGTCGAAGCACCGCACTTCGGGCAACGGCGGCGGGCGCCGCTCGCGCGGCGGCAAGTCGCGCTCCGGCAAGAGCGAGGCGCCGGCGGAGAAGGACGAGCCGACCCACGTGAACACCGAGGGCGCGAAGTCTGCGCTCGCGAAGATCGCCGCGTCGACGCTCCCCAAGGAGGACGACGCTCCCGCCCGACCTGACCAGGGCCGCAACGGGGCTGACGCTCCGTCGTCGCTCGACCAGCTCGCGACCGTTTTGCCCGAGGGGCCGCGCGGAGCCGAGGACGAGGCTCCCGCCGCTGATGAGAAGCCGCGCAAGCCGCGTCGTCGTCGCGCGAGCGATTCCGGCGGCGCGGCGTCGACGTCGGGATCGGGAAGCGCCTCATCGTCGTCGGGATCCGGTGGAGCCAGCAACCTGCTGGATTCCGTCCTGAATGCGCTGCCGGAGCCGAAGGCGCCGGGGCAGGGCCGCTCGCGTCGTCGCGTGACGACGGCGGCTCTGCAGGGCACCGCGGTCAAGGTGGGCGAGGAGTCGACGGAGGAGTCCGCGAGCTGAGGGTTCGCGCCGTCATCGGCCCTGCCCGCGGAGGAGTCCGCGCGCAGGGCCGATCACGTGCGGTCGCGTCCGCGCACGCGCAGTCCGGAGGCGATGAGCGCCCGGGTCAGTTCGCCGGCGGTGACGCGCCGTGCGCCCGCGGCGACGATTGCGTCGATGCGCTCAGCGGGCACGTCGTAGTGGTCGAGGTCGAATGCCCGGCGGGGGAGGCCGACCGCCGCCGCGAACGCGTGGAGCTCCGTGAGATCCGTGTCGCTGATGAGGTGGGCCCAGAGTCGGCCGTGCGCGGGCCACATCGGGGTGTCGACGAGGATCGCCATGGCCGCCACGATATCGGTGACGGGATCGTCACGACGCGCCGCCGCGCGCAATTGCCGCATTCAGCATCAATCAGGTAAAGTTGTACGCTGGTGCGTCTCGGGTCGCGCGCTCTCCCACTGGCGGCGCGATCACACACCATGACGGATGCGCCTCGCACAATCCCATTTCCTACGAAACAGGTATCAACGTGGTTTACGCAGTTGTTCGCGCCGGTGGCCGGCAGGAGAAGGTCGAGGTCGGCTCGATCATCACGCTTGACCGAGTTCAGGCTGCCGAGGGCGAGTCGATCGAGCTGCCCGCCGTCCTCTTCGTCGACGGCGACACGGTGACGACCGAGGCCGACGCGCTGTCGAAGGTCAAGGTCACGGCCGAGGTCCAGGGCAACCTCCGCGGCCCGAAGATCGTCATTCAGAAGTTCAAGAACAAGACCGGCTACAAGAAGCGCCAGGGGCACCGTCAGGAGCTCACGCGCGTCAAGGTCACCGGAATCAAGTAAGCGCCAGGAAGAGGACACCGAGATGGCAAGTAAGAAGGGCGTCAGCTCTACCCGTAACGGTCGTGACTCGAATGCTCAGCGCCTCGGCGTGAAGCGCTTCGGCGGCCAGGACGTCAACGCGGGCGAGATCCTCGTGCGTCAGCGCGGCACGCACTTCCACGCCGGCACCAACGTGGGACGCGGCGGCGACGACACGCTGTTCGCACTCGCGGCGGGCGCCGTGGAGTTCGGTACGAAGCGCGGCCGCAAGGTCGTCAGTGTGGTCTCCGCGGCCGAGTAATCGGCGGCGTCACACGATCGCTGCAGACGTCGAACGGGGGTGGGCTGAGGCTCGCCCCCGTTCTGCGTAGCATCCACATTTTCTCCCGAAGAGGCACCATGGTCACGTTCGTCGATGAGGTCACCCTGCACCTGAAGGCAGGCAAGGGCGGCAACGGGTGCGTTTCCGTGCGTCGCGAGAAGTTCAAGCCGCTCGGCGGTCCCGACGGCGGTAACGGCGGCGACGGCGGCGACGTCATCATCGTCGCCGATCCGCAGACGACGACGCTGCTCACCTACCATCACTCGCCCCACCGATCGTCCGAGAACGGCGGCTTCGGTATGGGGGATCTGCGACACGGCGCACGCGGCGCCCCGCTTGAGCTGGCCGTTCCGGTCGGCACGGTCGTGAAGGATCCCACGGGGCAGACCCTCGTCGACCTGGATGAACCCGGCATGCGCTTCCTTGCCGCTGCCGGCGGACAGGGCGGCCTCGGCAATGCGGCGCTGGCGTCGCAGAAGCGCAAGGCTCCCGGGTTCGCGCTGCTCGGCACTCCCGGGTGGCAGGGCGATGTCGTGCTCGAACTCAAGACGGTCGCGGATGTCGCGCTCGTCGGCTTCCCCTCGGCGGGCAAGTCCAGCCTGATCGCGGCCGTCTCCGCCGCGCGGCCGAAGATCGCCGACTATCCGTTCACGACGCTGCACCCGAACCTCGGCGTCGTACAAGCGGGCGACGCGCGCTTCACGGTCGCCGACGTTCCTGGGCTGATTGAGGGCGCGAGCGAGGGTCGAGGGCTCGGTCTCGAGTTCCTCCGCCACGTCGAACGGTGCACTGCGCTCGTGCACGTGCTCGACTGTGCCACGCTCGACCCCGGCCGCGACCCGGTCAGTGACCTCGAGGTGATCCGCTCAGAGCTGGCGAATTACCCGGTTCCCGACGGGCAGGTGCCGCTCCTCGATCGTCCCCAACTCGTCGTGCTCAACAAGGTCGACGTGCCGGAGGCCGAGGAGCTTGCCGCGTTCGTGCGCGCCGACATCGAGGCAATGGGCTACCGCGTCTTCGAGGTCTCCGCGGTCGCCCGGCGAGGGCTGCGAGAGCTCACCTTCGCGCTGGCGAAGGTCGTCGAGGAGCACCGCGCTCTCGCTCCGGTCGAGGAGTCGCGGGAGCGCATCACGATCCGCCCGCGCGACGCCGAGCGCGAGTTCGCCGTCGTGAAGGAGGGCGGCTCGCAGGGGACGTTCTTCCGGATCCGCGGCAGCAAGCCCGAGCGCTGGGTGCATCAGACGGACTTCAAGAATGACGAGGCGGTGGGCTATCTCGCCGACCGGCTCGAGAAGCTCGGGATCGAGAACGAGCTGTTCCGCGCCGGCGCCGAGCCGGGAGCCACCGTGGTCATCGGCGATGACGATATGGTCTTCGACTGGGATCCGGCCCTCACATCGGCCGCCGAACTCACCCAGGCGCCGCGCGGCATGGATCCGCGGCTGGAGGGCAATCGGCGACGCACCACGACGGAGCGCCGGGATGCGTACCATGCTCGCCAGGACGCCCGCACGATCGAGCGCGCCCTCGAGGAGGAACGCCGGCTCGCGCGCCGTGACGAGGACGAGGACACGGGAGCGCCCGCGTGACGGCTCGCGTGCGCAGCGACCTCAGCGAGGCGCGGCGCATCGTCGTCAAAGTCGGATCCTCGTCGATCAGTGGTGATGCGACGTGGCGCATCGACATGCTCGTCGACGCGATCGTCACAGCTCGTGCGCGCGGACAGGAGATCATCCTCGTCTCGTCGGGGGCGATCGCCACGGCGCTCTCGCTCCTCGACGTCGGAAGCGGACGCCCGGATGACCTCGCGACGCAGCAGGCGGCGGCCGCCGTCGGTCAGAATGTGCTGCTGTGGCGGTGGCAGTCGAGCCTCGACCGGCACAGCGTCCTTGCCGGACAGGTGCTGCTCACGCTCAGTGACCTGCAGCACATGACGCCGCGTATCAACGCCCGGCGCGCGATGGACCGGATGCTGACGCTCGGCGTGCTGCCGATCGTCAACGAGAACGACACCGTCGCGACTCACGAGATCCGGTTCGGCGACAACGACCGCCTCTCCGCGCTCGTCGCACACCTCATGAAGGCAGACGCTCTCGTGCTCCTCAGTGACATCACGGCGCTCTACACGGCGCCCCCGGACCGCCCGGGTTCCCGCCCGATCGACACAATCGGCCCGGAAGACGATCTGCGCGCGTACGAGTTCGGCGACAAGGTCGTCAATAGTGTCGGCACGGGTGGGGCGGCGACGAAGGCGATGGCCGCGCGGCTGGCGCAGGACCACGGAATCGGCGCGCTCGTCACGAGCGCGGATAATGTCTCTGAGGCCCTCGCCGGCGCGAACATCGGGACCTGGTTCGCGCCGACGCCGACGGCAGAGCCCGCGACTGGCACTCTGCCCGTGATTCGTGACGTTGACACCCAGGAGACGCGATGACCACCGATACCCCCGAGATTCGCTTCGCACGAGCGAAGGCCGCCTCACACTCCGTCGCGCGCCTGACGAGCGCGCAGAAGGCTGACGCGCTCGACGCGATCGCCGATGCTCTCGTGGCGAACGCTCCGCGGATCCTCGAGGCGAACGCGGAGGACCTGGAGCGCGGGCGTGCCGACGGCATCGGTGACGCGCTGCTCGATCGACTTGCGCTGACCGACGACCGCATCGCCGCGCTCGCGCAGGCGACGCGCGACGTCGGGGCACTCGCGGATCCGGTCGGCCAGGTGGTCCGCGGGCAACGGCTGCCGAACGGAATGCTGCTCGAGCAGGTTCGCGTGCCGTTCGGCGTCGTGGGGGCCATCTACGAGGCGCGTCCGAACGTCACGGTCGACATCGCCGCGCTCGCGCTGCGGTCGGGGAACGCCGTCGTGCTCCGCGGCGGTTCCGCGGCGCAGAGTTCGAACGCCGCTCTCGTGGCGATCATGTGCGAGGCGCTCGGCTCGGCGGGCGTCGATCGGGACGCGGTCCAGACGGTCGATGACTTCGGCCGCGACGGCGCGAACGCCCTCATGACCGCGCGCGGTCTCGTCGACGTGCTCGTCCCGCGGGGATCCGCCGGTCTCATCGAGACCGTGGTGACGACCTCCACGGTTCCCGTCATCGAGACGGGCGCTGGCAACGTGCACGTCGTGCTCGACGGGTCGGCTCCTGACGAGTGGGCGCTCGACATCACCGTGAACTCGAAGACCCACCGTCCGAGCGTCTGCAACTCGGCCGAGACCGTGCTCGTGGTGCGCTCCGCGGCCGAGCGGCTCGTGCCGGCCGTTGTCGGCGCACTTCAGGCGGCGGGGGTCACGGTGCACGGCGACGAGACCGTCCGCGGCTTGGCCGACGACGTCGTTCCGGCGACGGATGAAGACTGGGAGACGGAGTACCTGAGTCTTGACATCGCGATGCGCGTGGTCGACACGCTCGATGACGCGATCGCTCACATCGGCCGGTACAGCACGCAGCACACCGAGACGATCGTGACGGCCGACGTCGTGAACGCCGAGCGCTTCCTCGCCGAGGTCGACTCCGCCGCCGTGTTCGTGAATGCGTCGACGCGGTTCACCGACGGCGGCGAGTTCGGCTTCGGTGCCGAGGTCGGCATCTCGACGCAGAAGCTGCACGCCCGCGGTCCCATGGGGCTGCCAGAGTTGACGAGCACCAAATGGCTCGGACGCGGGTCCGGCCAGGTCCGAGCCTGATCGTCTAACCCACGCCCTGGCGATAAGCTAGGGGATCGACGCTCTCACCCTTCGAATGGAGTCAGGATGCACATCGCTTCCGGTCTGGCGCACCTCGCCGCCGAGTCCGAGCACCACGGCAACGTCGCGCTCGAGACGCTTCCCTACGGCATCGCCTCGATCGTGATCTTCGGCGTACTCGCGCTGATCACCGCGTCGTACCAGAACGTGGCCCACCGTCACGAGAAGCCGGTCCAGCACACCGACGAGAAGCACTAGGCAAAGCGGGTGACGACGGCGACGCGACCGGCCCGGATCGGGGTGATGGGGGGAACATTCGATCCCATCCACCACGGGCACCTCGTCGCCGCGAGCGAGGCGGCGACGAGCTTCGATCTCGACGAGGTCGTGTTCGTCCCGACGGGCCAGCCGTGGCACAAGCAGGCCGTCTCGCCAGCGCAGCAGCGTTATGAGATGACCGTCATCGCGACGGCATCGAACCCGGACTTCACCGTCAGCCGCGTCGATATCGAGCGCCAGGGCACGACCTACACCGTCGACACGCTGCGCGATCTGCGTGCGGAGCGGCCCGATGCCGAGTTCTTCTTCATCACGGGCGCTGACGCGGTCGCTCAGATGCTCGGGTGGCGCGATCACGATGAGCTCTGGCAGCTGGCTCACTTCGTGGCCGTCTCCCGGCCCGGCCATGACCTGAATACTCAGGATCTGCCGAGTGAGCGTGTGACGCGGCTTGAGATCCCCGCATTGGCGATATCCTCGACTGACTGCCGCGACCGCGTCGAGCAGGGGATGCCCGTGTGGTATCTCGTCCCGGACGGCGTGGTTCAGTACATCGCGAAACATCATCTGTATCGGAGCAGGGCATGAGCACATCCGGCGATCAGCCGACTCGCCCGCTGACGCGGCGCGAGTTGCGTGAGCTGCGCGCACAGGGCGGCGAGGCCGCCGTGCGCGAAGCGCTGAACGCCGGGGAAACGAGCCCCGCCGACACCCCGACCGGCGACCGTGGAACGCCGGTCACGTCGGAAGCCGCGCGTCCGGCAGATGCCGAGACTTTCGCGGAACCGCGTCGCGAGCCGAACATTGTGGCCACGTCATCGCCGGACGTCGACGTCCGTCCGCCGTTGACCCGCAAGGAGCTGCGTCGCCTCCGAACGAACGAAGTCCCCATCGTGACGCCGGACCAGGCAGGCGATTCCGGGCCAGACGAACCGTCGGAGCCGAGCGAACCGTTGGAGGAGCCAGAGGCGGACGAGTCGTCGACTCCCGCCGTCGGTCACGATCTCGAGACGTCGTCGAGCGAGGACGACGCGGGTGTCGACGAGCCGGCCACATTCGACGTCATCGAGGTCGATCCCGCTGAGTCGGACGACGATGAACCCGCCGACCCCGCCGTGCTGGAGCCGACGACGAGCTCGACCGAGATCCCGACGCTCAATCCGTCGTTCGGCGCCGGCGTCGGGCAGCGCACAGGAGACCGTGTCGGACCGACGTCGTTCGACGCGCTCATGGAACGGCAGTACACACAGACGTCGCCGAGTTCGATCATCATGACGAGCTCGCTCTCGCTTCCCGAGGGCATCGGATCCACGGGCGCCGCGAAGGGGACGACCGACGGCCGCGACGTCGACGCCGTGCTCATCGACGGCGAGCTGCCCGCGAGCTCGTCGCCCACACCGATCGCCGCGTCGGCAGCGATCTCGACGCAGAAGAGTGCGCACGAGGTCATCCGCCCTCCGACGCCGGACAAGGGCCGCGGTGTCCTCCTCGTCCTCGGTATCACCGCCGGCGCGCTAGGCATTGTCGCGATCGGAACGCTTGCCACCCTCTATTTCACGGGAGTCTTCAACTAGTGAATCCCTCGTCCATCGAGATGCTGCAGACTGCCGCGACCGCGGCCGACAAGATGGGCGGCGAGAACCTCGTGGCGCTCGACGTATCCGAGCCGATGCCGCTCGCCGACATCTTCTTCATCGTCACGGGACGGTCCGAGCGCAACGTCGTCGCGATCTCTGACGAGATCGAGCGCGAGCTGCTCGAGACCGGCCACAAGCTGCTTCGCCGCGAGGGGAAGACGGGCGGTCGCTGGGTGCTGTGCGACTTCGGCGACCTCGTCGTGCACGTGTTCCACGCGGAGGACCGCGAGTACTACGCGCTGGAGCGTCTGTGGAAGGACTGCCCGACCGTGCCGTTCGAGCTGCCGACACGCCCGCAGGCCTCGTCCGATTTCGCGGGTTGATTTCGCCTGTAGTAAACTGATCGGGTTGCCCCGCGGGGTAGCGAAGCGTGTATGGGCCCATGGCGCAGCTGGTAGCGCACCTGCATGGCATGCAGGGGGTCGGGGGTTCGAGTCCCCCTGGGTCCACCATTGTGATGAGTCGCGACAGAACTCTCACCTGAGTCGCGACATGTGTCACAAACGAGAGCTCGGTCATCGGCCGGGCTCTCGTTGTTGGTTGCGCCAGTATCCGCGGTCGGGATCGATTCCACCTCTCGAGAGCGCGCGAGTAGCCCGTGCAGCTCATGCCGCGGGATCTCGTACTCGGCCGCCGCCGACCTCGGGTGGGGCGGGGGAGTTGACCCCGGGCAGGTTCGGGGCCACGATGAGACAGTCGATGGCCCTCACGGCCCGAGCAGTCCCTGTCACCTCTCCGTGATGCCGTTCCTGGCGCCGTGGGTGGCGCTGCTGACCGTTTACCCCACGGTCTATCAATCCCTGCTGCGCGGCGCACAGTCGACCGTAGCTTCATGGGCCGGCGTCGGGTTGTCGTTCGTGATCGGCAGTTATCTGGGCGTTGGGCTATGGACGTTCGCCCTCGCCATTTTCGTGGGGCTGGTCGCGTCCAGAATCCCCTGGATCCGCCACGAAGGGGTAGCAATCGCCACCACGGGCATCTTCATTCTGGGCGACGGCTTCACGGAGCAACAGCCGGTTCTGCTCGACCGCATCATCGAAGTCGCCGTTGGAGCCGGTGTGGGGCTGGTGGTCAATCTCCTCCTCATCCCTCCGCTACGAGATCAGCAAGCCGCCCGCTATGTCGACGACATCAATCTGCGCATGGGCAAGGTCCTCATCAACATGGCGGACGAACTCGGGTCGTCGTGGGACACCCACGAGGCGGAGGTCTGGGCAGAGGAGATTGAATCAATGGGCACGGACCTCAGTCGTGCATGGCAGTCCGTGCGCAGCGCGCATAAGAGCCGCAGGGTCAACCTTCGGCTGCATCTGCGTGGCCCGATCCGCGGCGGTGAGAAGGACGGAAACACCGACTATGACGAGATCCTGGGCCGCGTGGACGAAGGCATCTCCCACCTGAGGCATCTTGCCCGGACCCTGCGGGAAGCGACGTACTCGGAGGGGGAATGGGATACGCGCTTCCGTGAACAGTGGGTGGAGATCGTGCGCGACGCGGGCCGCGCCATTGCCGACCCGGATACCGAGGTCGAATCGATCAGCGACCGCCTCGTCGGCCTCTCCGCGGACCTGTCGGATGATGAGGATCTGCCCCAGCGGTCATGGCCGCTCTACGGATCACTCATCACGAGCATGCGTCTCATCGCACTTGTGGTCGATGATGTCGCTTCCGCACGGGAAGCGCGCGAGAGCAAATGAGCTGGCAGCACGCGGGATCGACGCATTGACGACCGAGAGGATCTCGTCGAATCTCTCCAACGCCGACCTGCGTGTGGCGGGACCGTTGTTTTCGTCTTCGATTTCCTCGAGCAAGACCTTCGACAGGCAGTTGCGGCGCTCGAACGCGTGCCGCTGGTCTCTGCTGCGGCGAATCGCCACCTGCTCGCCCCGGCCCTGGTGATACGTTGACTCGTGAGGGAAGGACAGCAATGATGCTCGCCCACAGTGACGACACCACCGACCGGCAGGCCATCTTCGATCTCGTCACGAGGGAGAGGTTCTGTCGGGATCAGCGCAGGTTCGACCTCATGGCGGAATGCTTCCACGAGAATGCCTGGGTTCGCACGACCTGGTACGACGGCCTCGGCGGGCAGGCCTACGTCGACTCCACCCGTGAGCTGATCGGCGAAACGAATACTCGGGACTTCTCCGGTAAGCACTGGGTATTTCCCGCCTTCGCACGCATCGAAGGCGATCGCGGGCTCGTCGAGAGCCCGGCGAAGATCTTCAGCCGTTACGACATCGACGGCGTCGAGGCAGACCTCCACAGCTACTGCCGCTTCTTCTCGCGAACGATACGCGAGGAGGGGCGGTGGAAGATTCTGAGTTTTCACGTCCTCTTCGAGTGGGACGAACTGCGCCCGGTCATGCCCGGCCAGATTCCGGATCTTGACGTGGACCTTCTCTCGACGATGCGCCCGTCGTACCGGTTCCTCGGCTATATGCAGACGAAGAACGGCGTGAAGCTCAACCATGACCTGCTCGGAGACGATCGCTGGGATGATCTTGTCGCGTTTCACCGGGGTGAAGATGAATGGCTGGGTGGCGCCGGAGCGATCGACCACCCCGGTAACGAGGGCTAAGTCATATCGTCGCCGATCGCATAGCACCCGTCACTCGACGAACTCGCCGTCGATGGGAAGAGTCACACCGCTGAGGTGACTCTCTCGACCGGTCAGCAGGTAGGCGCCGGTATCGTCGGCCCTCCGGAATGGTGCCCGACGTGAGCAGCGGGGGCGAGGTGCGCCTCGCCTGCGACGCGCGCGGTGCTGATATGCCGATCAGGGGCGTCTGAACCATCGGACACATGTATCAGATGGGGCGCAACTGGTTCGTAATATGGACTACATGTGCACAATCTGGGGATTTGTGAAGCCCGCTTCATGCAATGATCGCCCTTGACCGCGGTGCTCCGTCAGCGTAAGTTCGATATATGAGCCAGATGCGTACAATCTGAACATTCGTCACCTGAACACGCAGACTCGACCTCGATGGGGAGGAAGCTTGTGGCCATCACGATCGCGGTGTCTTCCCATCGACCGGGCGCGCTGTGATGATCATCGGCTTCGTCCACCACCACGCTCGGACACGAAGAACCGTGCTCGCGCTGACAACCGACTCACCGTCTGACGCGCGACCAGGGACGACTCACCCCGAGCCGAACGGATGACCATACGATGACGACGACGGCACGCCCGAGGCACGGGCTTCGCCCCAGCTGGCTCCTGCTGATCCCCGGGCTCGCACTGCTCGCAGTGGTGCTCCTATTGCCGCTCTTCCAGAGTCTGCTGCGCAGTTTCGGCACGCCAGAGTTCACCCTCGAGCACTACACGAGCCTCTTCACCGACGGCGTGACGCTCACGATTCTCCTTCGGACGGCGACGACGGCGGTCGTCGTGACGCTCGTGACTTTCGTGCTCGGATTTCCCTACGCCTACCTGATGGCGCGAGTGAGCCCCCGGGTGCGCGGGGTCTTGCTGGTCATCGTGCTTGTTCCGTTCTGGACCTCCGTCATGGCCCGCAACTTCGCCTGGGTCATCATCTTGCAGCGGGGCGGCCCGGTGCAGAGCATCTTCGAGTTCTTCGGGATACAGGACGTTGTGTTCTACGGGGACGTGGTCGGCGTCACGATCGCCATGAGTCAGGTGATGCTTCCGTTTATGGTGCTTCCGCTCTACAGCGTCCTCGGATCCATCGACCGGCGGCTCCTGCTCGCTGCGAGGGGGCTCGGATCGTCGCCCCTGGTGGCCTTTTGGAAGATCTATTGGCCGCTCGCGCGCGGCGGCGTCGTTTCCGGCATCATTCTCGTCTTCACACTGAGCATCGGCTTCTACGTGACCCCGGCACTGCTCGGTTCTCCGCAGGAATCACTCCTCGCGCAGCTGCTCGCCACCCGCACCACGCAGCTCCTCGACTTCGCTGGCGCTGGCGCGCTCGGCATGCTCGTGCTCGTCGTCACGCTTGTGCTCGTGGCCTGGGCGAATCGGTTCGGCGGCACCATCTCTGCGGTCGGTGTCGTCTCCACGTCGCAGAGGAAGGACGACTCATGACGACGTCACCGGAACTCCGCGACGAGGCGCTGGTCGAGGCACGCCCGCGGCGGCGCGACCGCGGAGTCGATCCGATCCCGTGGTGGCTGACCACGATCGGGGTGATCGTTGCGCTCTACTTCATCCTTCCCACGCTCATCGTGATCCCGTTGAGCTTCAGCGCCAGGACCGACTTCGTCTTCCCTCCCGAGGGATTCTCACTCCAGTGGTACGAGACCTTCTTCACGGACCCCCGCTGGTTGAGTTCCCTCGGGAACTCGGTGCTGGTGGCGGTGTTCGCCGCGCTCGTCGCGACAGTCGTGGGCACCGCGGCGGCAGTCGCGCTGAATCGTCTGACGAGCAAGTTCGCCGGGTTTCTGCGCACCCTGCTCATGATCTCGTTGGTGACCCCGACCATCGTGGTCGCAGTCGCCGTGTACATCTCGTTTCTGCAGTGGCACCTCACCGGCAGTGCGTTCGGCTATGTGCTCGCCCATGCCACGCTCGGAGTGCCGTTCGTGCTCGTGGCGGTGACGAGCTCGCTCGGCGGCTTCGATCAGACGCTGCTGCGCGCTTCGGCATCGCTCGGCGCCTCTCCGCTGCGTTCATTCATCCGGGTCACCATGCCTCTCATCAGCCGGGGCGTGATCAGTGGCGCGATCTTCGCTTTCGTGACCTCCTTCGACGAGGTGGTCATCGCCCTGTTCTTGCGATCGCCCACGTTTCAGACGCTCCCTGTGCAGATGTACAACGCGGTGACGCACGAGCTCGACCCCACGATCTCAGCGGCATCGACGCTCGTCGTCGTCGTCGTGACCATCATCGTCTTAGTCCCGCAACTGATCGGTACCCGCAGGAAGTCCCGTTAGGAGAAATGCCGTGACCAGGTCGAACAAGGAACAGGCGGCCCCGGTGGAGTCGTCAGCGACGGCAGAAAAGCAGGGGACTCGGATCCGACTGGAGGGCGTCTCCAAGGACTACGGTCACGCCATCCGCGCTGTCTCCGACATTTCTCTCACCATCGAGCCGGGGGAGTTCATGACCCTGCTCGGCCCCAGCGGCTCTGGCAAGACGACGACCCTCAACCTCATCGCCGGCTTCGAAACGCTCAGCGCGGGAACAATCGCCCTCAACGGCGAAGACGTGGGCAGGCTGCCCCCGCATAGGCGCAACCTGGGCATGCTGTTCCAGAACTATGCGCTCTTCCCGCACATGACAGTCGCTCAGAACGTCGCCTACCCGCTGCGCGAGCGCCGGGTGGCCAAGGACGAGATCACTCGCCGAGTCGCTACGGTTCTCGAGTTGGTGCACCTGGTCGGACGCGACGACAACTATCCCTCCCAACTTTCCGGTGGGCAGCAGCAGCGGGTCGCGCTGGCGCGTGCCATCGTCTTCAACCCCAAGGCCCTCCTCCTCGACGAGCCGCTCGGCGCGCTCGACCGCAACCTCCGGAGCGCTCTGCAGACGCAGATACGTCGTATTCACCGCGAGGTCGGATCGACGTTCGTCTTCGTGACGCACGATCAAGAGGAGGCGATGAACCTCTCCGACCGCATCGCACTGTTCGACAACGGTCGAATCGAGCAGGTTGGCTCGCCTGAGGAGCTCTACAGAGCACCAGAGTCGCTGTTCACGGCGAGGTTCCTCGGCGACTCGAACGTGTTCGACGTCGGTGACTCCGCCACCGGCCGACAGGTCAGGTGGGAAGAGGAGACGTGGACCGTCGATCCCGGAACTGTCTCGGATCACCCAGGCGTGCTCTCGCGCAGCGCGATCGTCGTCCGACCGGAAGACGTCGGTATCGCGCGCGACATCAGCTCGGTGCCAGCCGGCGCCAATTCCGTCAGTGCGACCCTTCGTGACCTCGAATACATGGGGTCGTACCGCACCGCGATGCTGGCGGTCGGACGCGCAGGCCAGCCGGCGACGGCGCGGATCGACGCGTTCGATTCCACGCTCACGCTCGGCGATGAAGTCGTCGCGTGGTGGAAACCCGAGCGACAGCGGATCGTCGCCGCCTGACTCTCATGGGGACAGCACCCAGACCATCAACACACAGACAACTGAACAGGCATTGCACTTTGAAGAATCACGTGCCCGGTTTCACAGGGCCTCACTCCTGAGAAAGAAGGATGACAATGGTGTCAAGATCCAAGGCCGCCCGCGTGGGCGTCAGCACGATCGCACTGGTGGGGATTCTCGCTGGCTGCGCTGGCGCGGCGGAATCATCGGGCGGCGACGCCGATGCGGCCGTCTCCATCACATACGTCGGATACGGCGGCGATGGCCAGGACGCACAGATCAAAGCCTGGCAGAAGTCGTACACGGCCGAGAATCCGGACGTGACCTTCGTCAACACCTCACCGCCTGACGTTGCGCAGGTGAAGGCTCAAGTCGATGCCAACGCGGTCCAGTGGGACGTCGTGGCCGTTGCCCCGTACGCGGCGGAGCAGAACTGCGGAACGCTTTTCGAGCACCTCGCTCTCGACAACATCGATCAGACCAATCTGGTGGAGGGTTCCGTCGGTGACTGCTACGTCGCCAACTGGATCAACACGACGCCGTTGGCGTATCGCACCGATGCCTATCCCGAGGGTGAAGGGCCCGAGACGATCGCCGACTTCTTCGATACGGAGAAGTTCCCCGGCCCCCGCGGTGTCGTGACCAACTTGCAGAACGGGATTCTCGAGTACCCGCTGATCGCTGATGGTGTGAAGGCAGACGAACTGTATCCGCTCGATGTCGACCGTGCGCTCGACAAGTGGGACACGGTCCGCGATGTGACGACATTCGCCCCGAACGTCGGTGCCCTCCAGCAGGCGGTCGCTGCCGATCAGGTCGACATGTTCTTCCTCCCCGACTCTCGAATCGTGCCCATGCTCACTGACGGAGACGAGATCACCGTCGTCTGGGATGTGGCCGTCGCGTCGCTCAACGCGTTCGCGGTTCCGCTGGGCTCCACCAAGAAAGAGGCGGTTGAGGACTTCGTCTCCAGCGTCGTCGAGCCGGGCCCAGTCGCCAAGATCTCCGAACTTCTCGGTGTGGCGCCCATCAACAGCGAAGCCAAGCCGAAGCTCGATGAGTTCGCCACTCAGGTCGCCGTCTTCGATCCCGAGGTCAACCCGGGCGATACCGTGATCCAGGACGTGCCGTGGTACGCGGAGAACTTCAACGAGACGACGATCACGTTGACCGACTGGCTGGCCGGTTGACACCCGTGGCCGCCGCACCCTGCTGAGCTGGGTGCCGCCGTGAAAATCGCGGCGGCACCCAGTCTCTGGTGCGCGCGGGCCCATCGCGCCTCCCGTTGAGATGCAGGTGAGCCGTACCCGTGAACACGCGTGGGGTCTGCTGTCACACTCGGCGGCAGAACGACAATCACGACGATGTCGATGGTGAGTCGAGAAGCAGCGTGCAGGTCAACATCTCTGCGGCGTTCTCCGTCGTGCACAGCAAGGCGGCGCAGGATTGATCGGCGCGGATGAGCGGGAGCCGCGACCGAGTTTCCCGCGCGTGAGGCAGGGCTCCGCCGACGCCCGACTGGCTTGTTATGCCGCCCGGTCGCGCGCGAGTAAGTTGTGGAGCATGTTCGATACCGACGTTGAGATGGCCGATACGGGCGCCCGATGGAGAGGGGTGTGACGGTGGCTGAGGAGACGACGATCGTCGACCTGTCCGCAGCGACTGACGAACTCCTCGCGTCGGCCGCAGACTCCCGGGCGGGTCGCGCGACGCGAGTGTTCCGTGCTGCGCCCGGCGGCCAGCTCTCACAGGTGATGATGGCGTTGATGGCGGGCAGGGATCTGTCGGAGCATGACAACCCGGGCGAGGCCATGCTGCACGTGCTGCGCGGCCGGGTGAGGATGACGGCGGGAGCCGACTCGTGGGAGCTGGGTGCCGGCACGCACATGGTGATCCCGCAGCACCGGCACAGCGTGGTGGCTCTGGAGGACGCGGCGTTTCTGCTGACCGTCGTCCGCGGGTCGCGGTGATGGGCACCGACGGGATCCGCGTGCAGCCGTCTTTGTCGCCGGCAGTCGCGGGCATGCCGATCGGGCTCGTGCTGGCGCATCTCCGCGCAGGGTGATGAACCCGTCTGGTCCGCCGTCAGATGAGACCGGTGCGCTGCGCTACGTGGATCGCGCGCGCCCGGCTGTCGACGTCGAGCTTCGTGAAGATGTGCGAGATATGGCTCTTGACGGTCGCCTCGGTGACGAAGAGCGTGCGCGCGATCTCGCGGTTGGCGGCACCGGTCGCCAGCAACTTCAGCACGTCGACTTCGCGCGCGGTGAGGCGGGGGAGAGGGCGACGCATACCATCGAAAACGCGCGCCGCCAGGTCGGGCGCGAGCACGGTCTCGCCGCGTGCGGCACGCTGGATGCCGTCGATGATCTCCCGCGGATCGACGTCCTTGAGGAGGTAGCCGGCCGCTCCCGCCGAGATCGCACCGAGGATCTCCGCGTCACGATCGAACGTTGTGAGAATGAGCACGGCGGGTGGCGGATCGAGTCGACGGAGCGCGGCCGTCGCCTCGATGCCGTCCATTCCGTCGCCGAGGCGCAGATCGCAGAGCACGACGTCCGGACGCAGCGTCTCAGCGAGAGCGACAGCCTGTTCTCCGGTCGCGACCTCTCCCACGATGGCGAGCGAGCCGCTGGCCGCGAGGACGGCGCGTAGTCCGGTGCGGACGACCGGGTGGTCGTCGACGAGGAGCACGGTGGTGGTCATGGCCTCTGCTCCTGGGCGGCGTCGTCGGGCGCGGCGGAGGCGCGGAGCGGGAGGTGTGCCGAGATCGCGGTTCCGTCTCCGCGCGCCGACTCGACGTCGAGGCCGCCCGCGAGCTCGCGCAGCCGGTCCCGCATGAAGATCAGCCCGAAGCTCGATTCGGGCGTCGGGGGACGCGCGTCCCAGGAAGTGGGATCGAAACCGTCACCGTCGTCGATGATGTCCAGCCGGACGGTGTCGTCGGCGTCGATGAGGCTCATGACCACGCGGCTCGCGGCGGAATGCTGTCGGACGTTCGCGAGCGCGGACTGGGCGGTACGCAGCAGCGCGACCTCGACGTCGGGCGGCAGCGACGGCACGGTCTCGTCGATGCGCAGCTCGGTGCGGATCCCCGTTTCGTCCCGCACGCGGTCGAGCATACGCCCGAGGGCATCGGCCAGAGCCTCATCCTCCAGCGCCGCGGGCGTCAATGCCGCGACGATTCGTCGCACGTCCGTCAGGCTGTCGCCCGCGAGGGACTCGAGCCTCCTCAGCGTCTCCGATGCCGCGGCATCGGATGTCTGGCTCGACGCGGCGTGCGCGAGGAGGCGGATGGAGGACAGCGCCTGGGCGATCGAATCGTGAATGTCGCGTGCGATGCGCGTGCGCTCGGCGACCGCGCCGGAGTGCCGTTGGGCCAGCACGAGCTCGTCCTGGAGCGCCGCGGCCTCCTCCTGTGCTCGGGTGAGCGATGCGACGAGGCGTTCGCGTTCCGCCGCGTCCCGGAGGAGTTGCAGGTACCCGCGTGAGATGCCGAAGGCGAAGACGCCGCCGATCAGCGGGCCGAGCACGTTCGCGTAGCTTGTCGCGCCATGGTGCACGATCAGTGCCGCGATCGCGACGGCGAGCACGAGCCCCGAGAAGACGAGGCCCCCGCGCAGCGGCAGCAGATGACCCGCGAGTAGCCACAGCAGGAATGCGAGCCACACGAACTCGGCCGAGACGGCCACAGCGATGACCCAGATCGTGGCGAAGCCGAGGAGCCACCACACGACACGTCGGCGCGCTCCGCTCGTCGACGGCAGGAGTGCACCTGCCGTGTGCCACGCGAGCACAGCCGCGCCGACGAGTGCCGCGATCGGCAACGGGACGCCATCTCCGCTCGCCCTGACGACGCCGACGACGGTGAGGAGCACGGCCATGGCGTGCTGCCCCCACTCCATCGCCCGCGCGGTCGCGCCCGCCCCCGTGCGTCCGAGCGGTTCAGGCTCGGACAGCGTCGTGTGGATCGGTCGCATCTGTTGATTCTCTCGCGTTCGTGCGCGGCGCGCTCGGCCACCACACGCGGTCTCCGATGAGGCGGAAGGTCGCAGGGACGATCACGGCGCGCACGACGAGCGTGTCGACAAGGACGCCGATGCCGACGATGAGGCCGAGCTGTCCGAGCGTGACCAGCGGCAGCACGCCCAGCGCGGCGAACACGGCCGCGAGGACCACTCCGGCGCTGGTGATCACCCCTCCGGTGTGCGCGACCGCGTCGATCATCGCCGCTCGCGTGCCGTGCACGGCTGCCTCGCTCCGGGCGCGGTGCACGAGGAAAATCGTGTAGTCGATCCCTAGCGCGACGAGGAAGAGGAACGCCAGGATCGGAACCTGCAGGTCCAGGGCATCCCACCCGAACAGGACGCGCCCGAGCCATGTGCCCGCGCCGATGGCGGCGACCGCGCTGACGAAGTTGACCACGAGGAGCAGCACGGGAGCGATGAGTGAGCGCAACAGCACGACGAGCACGAGGAAGCTGACCCCGAGGACGAGCGGCGCGATGACGCCCAGATCGCGTTCGTTTCCTCCTCGCGCGTCGAGGTCGGCCGCGACGGCGCCCCCGACGAGCGCATCCGCGCCGTCGATCGGGTGCACGGTGTCGCGCAGTTCCGAGATCTGTTCGAGGCTGGCGTCCGTTCCCGGAGAGTATTCGCTCGTCACCATGATCTTCGTCACCGCGGAGTCCCCGGACTCGCCTGCAGGGTGGGCACGCACGACGCCGTCGACGTCGGCCGCGGCGACAGTGACGTCGTCGGCGTGCTCCGAGTTCGCGACGATCAGGATCGGCTGGGCCTCGCCCGGCGGAAAGTGCGCTGAGAGCGTCTCCAGTCCGACGGCGGATTCGGAGGGCACGCGGAACTTCTCGATCTGGTCGAGTCCCACCTGGGCGCCGAAGAGGCCGGCCGCCATGACGGCCAGCAGCGCGGCGCCCGCGAGCAGGCTTGCCACGGGGCGCTTTGCGACCCGGGTCGCACCGGCGCGCCACGCGCTGCCGTGCACGCGCGCATCACCCGGTCGAGGAACGAACGGCCAGAAGATCCGCCGGCCGCAGACGGCGAGGAAAGGCGGCAGGACGAGCAGGACGGCGGCGAGCGCGATGAGCAGTCCGATGGCCGCGGGGATCCCGAGCCCGCGCGTCAATGGGATCGCGGCGAAGACGAGTGTGGCGAGCGCCAGCACGACCGTGACGTTCGATGCGAGGATCGCCGGGAGCGTCGCCCGCCAGGCCGTCGCCAGAGCGACGCGGTGATCTCCCGTCCGCTGCAGTTCCTCGCGGTAGCGTGAGATGAGCAGCAGTGCGTAGTTCGTGCCCGCGCCGAAGACGAGCACGCTGATGATCCCCGCATCGAACGCCAGGCCCCACGCGGAGCCCGCTGCGGCGGTGACGCGCCCCGCGAGCCCGTCGGCGACGCCGATGACGGTCAGCGGGATGAGCCACAGCACCGGCGAACGGTAGGTCAGGACCAGCAGAACCGCGACGATCGCGATCGTCACGACGAGGAGGGTGAGATCGGCGCCGTCGAACGCGGAGGCGACGTCGGCACCGAACGCGGGCCCGCCCGTGACCTGTAGCTGAAGACCATCCGGAGCGTGCTCGGCGAGCGCACTCCGCATCGCCTCGATGGTGGCGCCGGTCTCGGTGTTGTCCGCGCCGACCGCGATCGGCACGACGAGGACGGCGGCCTGCCCGTCGTCGCTGACCAGTGGCCCGCTCGGATCCGCGTCGGCGTGTGTGTTGAGCACCGGCAGCAGCTCATCCAGCTCGGCGAGGTCGCTGTCGGCCAGCGTTTCGTTGTCGTCGCGAGTGGCCACGACGAGGACGGGCTGGCGATCGGAATCGGGGAAAGCATCCAGTACGTCGCTGACACGCGAGCTCTCCGAATCCGCCGGCGCGTGCGCCGTGCGAACCGGCGCCTGGGCTCCACCGAAGATGCCGAACAGCACCACGAGTGCGAGAAGCGACGCACCGAGCGCGATCCAAGCGCCGCGGCGCGAGACCAGCCGATCTGAGAACCGTGAAGTGTGAGGAGAACCCGTCATACCCACAAGCCCATCAAGATCCTCCCGGCCGGACATCGGGAATCGGAATGTCGTCTGTCTCCATCAAAAGGTTGATGCGCGGCGCGCGCGAGGATCACGACTCGGGGACCGCGAGCGCCTCGGGCAGCATCGCGGCATGCGAGACGGACGGCGATGAGTCGCAGTACCGTCAGAGGGTGACCGACGACGAAGTGGCCGACCAGCCCCGACGGAACGAGACGGCGGACGAACGCGCCGACCGCAACTGGACCGAGGTGCTGCAGGAGCTGCGCGTGCTGCAGACCGGCACGCAGATCCTCACCGGTTTCCTGCTCGCCCTTGCCTTCCAGCCGGCGTTCGCGGACCTGGCGCTCGGTCGGAAGGGCCTGTACCTCGTGCTCATCGCGTTGAGCGCGCTGAGCTCCGTCCTCGCTCTCGCGCCGGTCGCCGCACACCGTGTGCTCTTCCGCGCAGGAGCGAAGCGCTCGGTGGTGACGGCCGGACACGTATGCCTGATCGCCGCCCTCGCGATCGTCTCGGTGCTGCTCGCGGGAGTCGTGGGATTCGTCTTCGATGTCGTGATCGGCGGAGCGTCGGGATGGATCGCGGGCTCGGTGCTTGCCGCTATCGCCGTGGTGACCTGGGTGCTCGTCCCGGTCACGGTCCGCACTGTTCGTCGAAAGCGCGCCGACTGAGACGCGGCGACGTCACCGGGCGCTCAGGCGCTTCCGTCGAAACCGTTCTGGCGCCACGCCTCGAACGTCGCGACCGCGGCAGCGTTCGCGAGGTTGAGCGAGCGTACGTCGGGGCGCATCGGGATCCTCAGGAGGTCGGTGACGCGCGGGTGGTGCAGCACCTTATCGGGCAGGCCCGTGGGCTCAGGGCCGAACAGCAGTGCATCGCCGGGGGAGTAGCTGACGTCCGTGAATGCGCGCGTCGCGTGTCCGGTGAAGGCATAGAGCGCCTCGACTCCGAGATCGGCGAGCGCGTCGAGAGCCGCGTCGAGATCCGCGTGCACGCGCACGTGCGCGAGATCGTGGTAATCGAGCCCGGCGCGCCGCAGCTTGGCATCCGAGAGGTCGAATCCGAGCGGTTCGACGAGGTGGAGAGTGCTGCCGGTGATGGCAGAGAGGCGGATCGCGTTGCCGGTGTTCGGCGGGATGCGCGGTTCGTAGAAGACGATGTGGAACACGGCGTCCTACGCTAGCGTGCGCGCCTCAGGCCTCGTCGCCCGAGACCTCGCCGTGAATCCGGCGCAGGTCCTCGAGAAGCGCTCCGATGAGGATCCAGTGGTCGCCGGTCGGCGCGACGACGGTGTACGGACGCGTGAGCGCAGGGAGTGTCTCCGTCACGGTGGGATCCGCCTTCGTGGTCGGCGTGCGGCGCAGCTCCAGGCGGACGTCGTGGGCGGCGCGACGCAGCTGTTCGGCGATGCCGATCACCGCCGCCTCGCTCGCCAGGTCGTCGTCGTATCGGTCGTAGTAGGCGCGCGTCATGCCGAGCACCTGGGTCACGACGGAGGACAGACGATTGAGGAGATCGCGCACGTCAGTAAGCTCACGCCGATGCCGTCGCCCGCGGGGGTTCAGTGTGAGCGAATCAGCCGCGTCGTCGATTGCGGTCTCGGCCGAGACGCGCATTGGACGCAGCAGGCGGGCCGTGAGGAGCAGTTCTTCGCGCGCGGCTGGTGACTGCGGCGCCTCGAGCGCGGACGCGAGACGTTCCATTGTGGCGGCGACCTCGTCGCCGAGCGCGTCGAGCGCGCGGTGCGCGGGGCCGACCGCCACCGGCGGGACCAGGACGAGGTTGACCACGAACCCGATGGCCGCACCGATCATCGTTTCGACGACGCGCGCCACCGCGTAGTCGGGGGTGGCCGCCCCGAGCGTCAGGATCAGCAGTGCGCTGATCCCGACTTGGTTCGTCGTGCCGGGCGTCATCTTCAGGGCCCAGGCTCCGACGAGCGAGACGACGATCGCGACCATCAGTACCCACGAGGCCTCGCCGAGCAGCAGTCCGAGCGCCGAGGCCACCACGACGCCCACGAGAACGCCGATCGAACGCTCGACGGCCTTCAGCATCGACTGGTTGACGCTCGGTTGGACGACGAGGAGCGCGGCGATGGCGGCAAAGACCGGGGCAGGCCCGTCGGGGATCGCCAGCACGGACAGGAACCACGCGGCGAGCGTCGCGACGGAGGACTTCACGACCTGCAACAGGGGCGATCGCCGCTGGGCCCGCACCGCCGAGATCACGCTCATGGCACCACCGTACGACGTGGGTGGGCGGTTGCCCGTCACCTGCGCCGCGCGGACTACGATGGCCTCATGGTGACGAGGCCTCCGAAACACGACATCGACGAGTCGAAGCTGACCGTCCGCCCCCGGCAGACGCACGCGGTCGGTGTGCCGGGAGTCGTGAACTCCCTGAAGATCTCGCTCGAGCAGATGGGTGTCAAGCGCACCGCCGAGACCCTGCTCCGAGTGAACCAGAAGGACGGGTTCGACTGCCCCGGCTGCGCGTGGCCGGAAGAGGACCGGCGCCACATGGCCGAGTTCTGCGAGAACGGCGCCAAGGCCGTCGCCGAGGAAGCGACGATCCGACGTATCGGACCGGAGTTCTTCGCCGAGCACTCGATCGAGGAGCTGCGCTCGCACGACGACTGGTGGCTCGGACAGCAGGGGCGCCTGACCCACCCGATGATCCTCGACGAGGGGGCGACGCACTATCGCCCGCTGTCCTGGGACGAGGCGCTCGACATCCTCGCCGACGAGCTGCGCGCGCTCGACGATCCTGACGAGGCGGTGTTCTACACCTCGGGCCGCACCTCGAACGAGGCGGCGTTCCTGTATCAGCTGCTCGTGCGTGGCTACGGCACGAACAACCTGCCCGACTGTTCGAACATGTGCCACGAGTCGAGCGGATCCGCTCTGGGGCAGACGCTGGGCATCGGCAAGGGCACCGTGTCGATCACCGACATCCACGATGCGGATCTGCTGATCATCGCCGGGCAGAACCCGGGGACGAACCACCCGCGCATGCTCACCGCGCTCGAGAAGGCGAAGCAGCGCGGCGCGACGATCGTCGCGATCAACCCGCTGCCCGAAGCCGGCCTCCTGCACTTCAAGAATCCGCAGACCGCGCGCGGCATGATCCTCGGCGGCACGCAGCTGACCGACGACTTCGTGCAGATCCGCCTCGGCGGCGACCAGGCGCTGTTCATCGGCATCGGCAAGCACCTCATCGAGCAGCACGCCATCCGCGGCGGCGTGCTCGACACAACCTTCATCGACGCCCACACCTCGGGTTACGCCGAGTACGCCGAGGCGGCCGAGCAGGTCTCCTGGAACGAGATCGAGGTCGCGACGGGCCTCGACGAGAAGCGGATCCGCGAGCTCGCGGAGCGCGTGCGCGCATCGTCCAAGACGATCGTCTGCTGGGCGATGGGGCTCACCCAGCACAAGCACTCCGTCGCCACCCTGCGCGATGTCGTCAACGTGCTCCTGCTTCAGGGCAACATCGGGCGACCCGGCGCCGGCGTGTGCCCCGTGCGCGGGCACTCCAACGTGCAGGGTGACCGCACGATGGGCATCTACGAGAAGCCTCCGACGGACTTCCTCGATGCTCTCGACGAGGAGTTCGCGTTCACGGCGCCGCGGGAACACGGATACGACACCGTCGCCGCGATCCGCGCCATGGACGCCGGGAAGGTGCGGTTCTTCCTCGCGGTCGGCGGCAACTTCGTCAGCGCCACCCCCGACACCGCGATCGTCGAGTCCGGCATGGCGAAGACGGGCCTCACGGCGCACGTGTCGACGAAGCTCAACCGCTCGCATGTCGTCACGGGCCGCCGCGCGATCATCCTGCCGACCCTCGGACGCACGGATCGCGATCGCCGAGGCTCGGGCGACCAGCGCGTGACGGTGGAGGATTCGATGGGCGCGGTGCACGGATCTCGGGGCCGTCTCGAGCCGCCATCGAGCGACATGCTGAGCGAGGTCGCGATCCTCGCTCGCCTGTGCGAGCGCGTGTTCGCGGGGCGCGAGGACGCTCCGCGCGCCGACTGGCAGGCACTGGAAGGCGACTACGCGCGGATCCGCGATCACATCTCGCGCGTCGTCCCCGGCTTCGAGCGGTACGAGGAGCGGATCCAGAAGGGGCGGACGTTCTACCTGCCGAACCCGCCTCGAGACACCCGCCAGTTCGCAACCGCGACCGGCAAGGCGATGTTCACCGCCAACCGCCTCGAGTACCCGCACATTCCCGCCGGACGCGTGCTCCTGCAGACGCTGCGGTCGCACGACCAGTACAACACCACGATCTACGGCAAGGACGACCGGTACCGTGGCATCCACGACGGCAGGCGCGTCGTGCTCACACATCCGGATGACATCCACGAGCAGGGCTTCGAGGATGGGGACATCGTCGACGTCGTGTCGGAGTGGCACGGCCCGAATGGCCTCGAGGAACGTCGCGCGGAGGAGTTCCGGCTCGTGTCCTACGACACGCCCCGACGAAACGCCGCAGCGTACTACCCCGAGACGAACGTTCTCGTGCCACTCGAATCGTTCGCGGACGACAGCGGCACGCCGACGTCGAAGTCGATCATCGTCCGGTTCGCGAGACGCGGGTAACTGATGGGACGCATCACGCAGCGACGCCCGGTCACGCGGATCACGCTCGGAGCCGAGCCGCGTCGACGACCGGACACGCTCGCGGTCGAGGAGCCGCTCGAGATCCGGGTCGCGGGCGAACCCCTGTCGGTGACGATGCGCACGCCCGGGCACGACGTCGAACTCGCGACGGGGTTCCTGCTCTCCGAGGGCGCGATCCGCGCCGGATCCGACGTCGTCGGCGCGATTCACTGCGGCGGCCCCGGAACGGGGGGTGCGGACAACACCTACAACGTCCTCGACATCGCGCTCGCGCCAGGCGTCCCGCTTCCCGGGGCGGAGATGGCTCGCCGCGTCTATATGACGAGCTCGTGCGGCGTGTGCGGCAAGGCATCGATCGACGCGGTGCGCACGGAGTCGGTGTACGACGTGTCGACGGATCCGCTGGAGATCGACGCCGCGATGCTCGCGACCTTTCCCGACGCGCTGCGCGCGCAGCAGGAGGTCTTCGACAAGACCGGCGGGCTGCACGCGGCGGCGCTGTTCGACGGCCGCACGGGCGAGCTCATCGTCCTGCGAGAGGACGTGGGTCGCCACAACGCGGTCGACAAGGTGGTCGGTTGGGCGGCGATGAACGACCACGTCCCCTTGGCGGGGCACATCCTGATGGTCTCGGGGCGCGTGGCGTTCGAACTCGCGCAGAAGGCGGCAATGGCAGGAATCCCGATGATCGCCGCGGTGTCAGCGCCGTCGAGCCTGGCCGTCGAGCTGGCCGCCGAAGCCGGCATGACGCTCGTGGGCTTCCTCCGCGGCGATCGCATGAACGTCTACGCGGGCGCGCAACGCGTGCTCACGCCCGAGGTTTCATCGACGCGTCACGAGCTCGTCACCTGAGCGCGCGTCGACGTTAACCCCTCCGGAGGAGGGTGAGCGAACGGTTCGGATGGAACCGCCCGTCGCTCGCTACCGGAGGACCGATGCCGCACGACGACGCGCCGCTGGCGTGGGTCGAATCGCCCCTGCAGATGATCGGCGCGGCGGAGTGGGCCGCGGCCCATCGCACTCGCGTCGACCTGGCGGCGCGACTCGCACCGCAGGTCGAGAAGACGGCAGGTGTGCTCAATCGACTCGATGCCCTGTTCGGTGAGCAGGCCGGCTATTACGGAATCCCGTGGCGAACGCTGCGTCGTCACGACCATTGGCTTGTCGGTGACGGATTCTCGGGGCAGTTCCGGCTGGCGGTCACCGTGCTGCGCCCGCGCCGACTCACGTTCCTCGACGACGGGCTCGCCACTCTCGACTTCGTCGACGCCATCGCTGGAGCGCGCCCGCTCACGCGCCCGGGCGTTGCCGAGCGCGCTGTGGCACGACGCCTCGCGCCGCTCGCGCTCGACGCGATCCGGCTGCGGGCCGTCGCTGGTGACGCCAGGATCTTCACAACGTTCGACCTGGGCGAGGGGCGCGCGGGTCGGCTGCGGGATCTCGGCGTCCGAGTCCAGCTCCACGCGTTCGAGTGGCTGCGCGCGGCGGCCGCAAGGACTCCAGCGGCTGCCGCAGTGCGCGAGGATCGCGTGATCCTGGGTAGCGCACGCGTCGTCGACCGGCATATGCCGCGAACAGAATACTTACAGTGGGTGCGAGACAGCGCGCGCGGTGCCGACACGGCGTATCTGCCGCACCGTCGCGAGGAAGAGGATGTGCTCGCGGCGGTCGCGGCGCTTCCGCGCGTACGGGTCGTGCGTACGGGACTCCCCATCGAACTCGTTCTCGCCGGTCGACGCGTCCCGCGCGAGATCGTGACGCTGCCGACGAGCGCCGCGACGACGCTGCGGCGAGTGCTCGAGGGATCGCCGGTCGTCGTTCGCGAGCGGCCATTCGTGACGCCGGAAGGGGCGGTGCGATGACGTCGGGTGTCGTCGCGATCATTCCCGCGCGCGGGGGGTCCCGGGGCGTTCCGGGGAAGAACGTCGCCCGCGTCGGCGGCATTCCGCTCGTGGCGCGCGCCGTTCGCTCGGCCCGCGCCGCCGGCATCGATCACGTCGTCGTGTCGACCGACGACGAACAGATCGCGCAGACCGCGCGTGCATGGAGCGCGGAGCTGGTCGCGCGACCCGCGGAGCTCGCGGGGGACGCGGCGACGTCGGAGTCCGCGCTGTTGCACGCACTCGACGTGCTCGCTGACCGCGGCGTACGTCCGCAGGTCCTGGCGTTCCTGCAGGCGACGAGTCCCTTCATCCCCGCAGCCGGCTTGCGCGACGCCGTGGCGCGCGTCTCCTCCGGCGACGCCGACAGCGTGTTCTCCGCGCGCGCATCTGGCGAGTTCGTCTGGACGAGGCGCGGGGGCGCGACAGTGCCAACCGGACACGATGCCCGTGACCGTCCGCGCCGCCAGGACCGGCCGCCGCAGCTCGTCGAGACGGGGGCGTTCTACGTCATGGACGCCGCGGGATTCCGCGCCGCAGCCCATCGGTTCTTCGGACGCCTCGACGCGCAAGAGGTGCCGGCGGAGACGGCGATCGAGATCGACACTCCGGCACAGCTCGAGGTCGCGCGCGCGATCGCGCACCTCGAGCCGGATCCCGCCGACGCGCTCATCGACGTCGACGCCGTCGTCACTGACTTCGACGGTGTCCACACCGACGACACCGTGAGTGTCGACCAGCACGGCACCGAGTCGGTGCGCGTCAGCCGGTCGGATGGGATGGGTGTACGGCTGCTGCGGGAAGCAGGCATCTCGGTCCTCATCCTGTCGACCGAGCGCAATCCGGTCGTCGCGGCCCGCGCGGCGAAGCTCGGCGTGGAGGTCATCCACGCGGTCGAGGACAAGGGCCGCGCGCTCGTGCAATGGGCGGAGCGAGTGGGCGTCCCTCTCGCGCGTATCGCGTACGTGGGCAACGACATCAACGATGCTTCGGCGCTCGATCTCGTCGGATGGCCCGTCGCGGTTCCCTCCGCGCACCCCGAGGCGTCAGCGCGGGCCCGGCTGATCCTCACACGATCGGGCGGCGACGGTGCCATCCGTCAGCTCGCAGAGTTGGTCCTGGCCGCACGCGTCGGAGTTTCGGCGCAACCAGAAGGGAGACGCCGATGAGCGTCATGATCGGTTCTCGTCAGATCGGCGGGGGCGCGCCCGCCCTCGTCATCGCGGAGATCGGGCTCAATCACAACGGGTCTGTCGAGCTCGCCAAACAGCTCATCGACGTTGCCGCGGACGCGGGGGCGGATGCGGTGAAGTTCCAGAAGCGCACGCCGGAGATCTGCACGCCCGAACACATGCGAGACGTCCCGCGAGAGACGCCGTGGGGAACGATGACCTACCTCGAGTACCGACACCGCGTCGAGTTCGGGCGCGACGAGTACATCGAGATCGGCGATCACGCCGTCATGCGCGGTCTCGAATGGTTCGCCTCGCCGTGGGATGTGCCGAGCGTGGAGTTCCTCGAGGAGCTCGATGTCGTCGCGCACAAGGTTGCCTCGGCCAGCGTCACTGACCTGGAGTTGCTCGCCGCGCTGCGCGACACAGGCAAGCCGATCATCCTCTCGACCGGGATGTCGACGATGCCGGAGATCGATCGAGCTGTCGACACTCTCGGCACGAGCGACCTCACGATCCTGCATGCGACATCGACCTATCCGCTCGAGCCGACCGAAGCGAACCTGCGGATGATCCCGGTGCTGCGCGATCGGTTCCCTGGCGTTCCGATCGGCTACTCCGGGCATGAACGTGGCCTGCAGATCTCGCTGGCGGCGGTCGCACTCGGCGCCGTCGCGGTCGAACGTCACATCACTCTCGATCGGACGATGTGGGGATCCGATCACGCCGCCTCGCTCGAGCCCGGCGGTCTCGCGACGCTCGTGCGTGACATCCGCATCATCGAGGCCGCGCGCGGCGACGGTGTCAAGCACGTCTATGCGAGCGAGGAGGCCCCGCGGGCCAAGCTCCGTCGTGTCCTGTCGTGACGTCGCAACGCGGACGAACCGCGGCGGGGAACACAGCGATACGCGTCGTGGCGGTCGCCGACACCGACTCCTATGTGAAGTGGGCGGCCGCCCTCGTCGCGGATCGACGCATCGACGGTGAGCTCGTGGTGCTCGATACGGAGGTCGCCGTCAGCGACGTGCAGCTCCGTGCCGCGCTGACCGGATCCGGGCTGCCCCCCGAGCGGGCGCGACGCGCGTCGTTCACCGACCTGCCCGCCCGGCTTGCGCGCGCCGACGTCGTCGTCGCGGCGGCGCGCGGTCCGGTCGCGCGCGTCGTCGCACGGGAGGCCTCGCGACGAGATCCGTGCCCCGTGATCGTGTCCGGACTACCGGGAATCTCGGTACCCGCGACGTGGCGCGCGCTGCACTTCCGGCGCCGATGCGACCTGATGATCGTGCACTCCCATCGGGAGGTGCGTGAGTTCCGTGCCCTAGCGAAGGAACGCGCCATCGACCAGCGGTTCGCGCTCGCGACGTTGCCGTTCGCTCGCAGGATCGCCGATGCTGATCCGGCGGGCCGGGGTGGCACCGACCTCGTCTTCGCCGCCCAGGCGATCGTGCCGCGAGCGCGAGAAGATCGAAGGCGCGTGGCACGGATCCTCGTCGAGACGGCGAAGGCGACGCCGGATGCCCGCGTCGTCGTCAAGCTGCGCGGGCGTCCGGGGGAGCACGAGACGCATCGCGAGGAGGACGGATACGTCGATCTCCTCACCGAACTCGGACCGCTGCCGGCAAACCTCGTCGTGTCGTACGAACCGATGTCGCGCGCCCTGGACCGCGCCGAGGGGTTGGTGACGGTCAGCTCCACGGCCGCGATCGAGGCGGCCGCACGTGGCATCCCGGTAGTTGCGCTTGATACGTTCGGCGTCGACGAGACCCTCATCAACACGGTGTTCCGCGGAAGCGGACTGCTGGGGACCGCCGACGACGTGATTGCACGCCGGATGCGTCACCCGGATCCCGGCTGGCTCGGCGACAACTATTTCCATGACGTGGAGGACGACACGTGGATCCCCATGCTGCGCGACCTTGTGCGGTGCCGCACCGCGGGAGATCTTGCGCCACGTGCGGTGTCGGAGCCGGTTGGTGGCGCGCTGCGGGACGCATGGCACCGTCGGCTCGCGATCGGTAGCCGTGACCGAACCTTCTCGGGCGCCGTCGCGGTTGCCATCGGTGTCCCCGCGCGGTACCTTATGCACGCGGTGCGCGCGCTCCTCAGGCTTCGCGCGTGAGGACTTCCTCGCCGTCCGCCCGAGGTGGAGAGATCCTCACCTCGCGTGAGTGATCCCACGGCTCTTCCCAGCCGAGCTCCGCGAGCAGGCGATCGATGATTCCGCCGGTGAAGCCCCAGACGAAATAGTCGGTGTCGTGGACCGAGAGATTCCAGGCGGGGCCCCTCAACCTGTCTCCGTCGTGGCTGACGACGCTCGAGACGCGGTTCGCCGGGTCGATCAGGTCGGCGACGGGTGCACGGAAGACGGCCTCGCTCTCCGCCACGTCGACCACGCCGACCGGGGACGGTTGGCGCCACCAGGCGATCACGGGAGTGACGCGGTGGTTGGAATACGGGAGGATGAGCTCGCCGAGCGCCCCGATCACCTCGACGCCTGACGTGTCGAGACCGGTCTCCTCGCGCGCTTCGCGGAGCGCTGCGGCGATCGGGCCGTCGTCCTCGGGATCCACGCGTCCTCCCGGGAATGCCACCTGGCCCGGGTGCGAGCGCAACGTCGAGGCACGGCGCAACAGCAGGAGGTCGAGGTCCTTCGACACGGCCGCGTTCTTCGCCTCGTGCTCGGCGGGGATCGCGTCGAGCATGCCGAAGAGAATCAAGACAGCCGCGGGACGCTTGTTCGTCGCGCCTTCGCGCGGACCGGGCGGGTTCCAGATGGGATCCGAACCCGCCCGGCTCACGAGATCGCGCAGTTGCGCATAAGCGACACGCATGCCTTCGATGCTACGACGACTCCGTGGGGTGGGGCGCCGTGGCCACCGGATCAGCGGAACTCGAGGCTGCCACCCGGGCGGTTCAGGAGCACCACCGGCGTGATCGTCGGGTGACCCGCCTCGCGGATCTTCGCGAGATCGACCCGCACGAGGGGGGTGCCCTCATCGACCAGGTCACCGGTCTTCACGAGGGGCTCGAAGCCGTCTCCGCCCATGCCGACCGTCTCGAGGCCGATGTGTACAAGAATCTCGACGTCGTCGTCGGTGACGATCGCGACCGCGTGGCCGGTGTCGAAGATGTGCCCGACACGACCGGGGGCGGGGGAACGCACGGTGTCTCCGGTCGGCTCGATGGCGAGCCCTGGGCCCATGACCTCGTCGGCGAACGTCGGATCCGGCACGGCGCTCAGGGGCTTCACCTCGCCATCGATCGGCTGCAGCAGACGCACGACCGCGGTGTCCGTCGCGGCAAGCGTCTGCACGCTGTCGGTCGCGGGCGTCGCGGCCGGGACGTCGCCACTCGAGGGAGCGACGCGGCCGGACATGACCTGCTCCATCGCGTCCTTCACGAACTGCACGTTGAGGCCGTAGACGACCTGCACCGAGTGCCCGCCCGGCTTCATGGTCCCGGCGGCTCCGGCACGTTTGAGTGCGCTGTCGTCGACGCGTGAGACGTCGTCGATCTCGAGGCGCAGGCGCGTGGCGCAGTTATCGAGTCTCGTGATGTTCTCCGTGCCGCCGAGGGCGTCGATGAAGCGGCTCGCGGTCGCGACGTACTTCGCGTCGACGTCTGTCTCGTCCTCTTCGTCGGCGATCTCGTCGTCGTCCTCGCGACCGATGGTCTTCAGCTGCCACTTCCGGATGACGAAGGTGAACACGAGGAAGTACACGACGAACCACGCGATGCCGAGCAGCAGGAGCATCCAGGGGTTCTGGGCGAGCGGGTTGTTCCAGCCGAGCCCGAGGTCGATCGCGCCGGCCGAGAACCCGAAGCCCATGCGCGCAGGCAGCAGCGCCGTGATCGCCATCGAAATGCCCGTGAACAGGGCGTGAATGCCGTAGAGCACGGGCGCGAGGAACATGAAGGAGAATTCGAGCGGCTCGGTGATGCCGACGAAGAACGACGCGAACGCGGCGGAGAAGAGGATGCCGCCGGCGACCTTCTTCCGGCTCGAGCGTGCCGTGACGTACATCGCGAGTGCGGCACCCGGCAGTCCGAACATCATGATCGGGAAGAAGCCGGACGTGTACATCCCGGTAATGCCGGGTTCTCCCGTGCCGTTGAGGAAGTTCGAGATGTCGTTGATGCCCGCCACGTCGAACCAGAACACGGAGTTGAGGGCGTGGTGCAGGCCGAACGGGATCAGCAGACGGTTGAAGAAGCCGTAGATGCCAGCGCCGGCGGCGCCCAGGCCGACGATCCACTCGCCGAACGATACGAGGCCCTGGTACACGAACGGCCAGACGAAGAACAGCGCGGTCGCGAGGATGAGGGAGATCCCGGCGGCGACGATTGCCACCGCACGCTTGCCCGAGAAGAATGCGAGCCAGTCCGGGAGCTTGGTCTCGTGGAACCGGTTGTAGGCGAACGCACCGATGAGTCCGCACAGGATGCCGACGAACGCATTCTGGATGTTCGCGAACGCCGGATCGGCATCGGCGACGTCGACGCCGCTGAGGTCGGCAACGCTCTCGGGCGCGAGAAGAACCGTGACGACGAGCCACGACACGAGCCCCGCGAGGGCGGCCACGCCGTCGGACTTCCGCGACATGCCGAAGGCGATGCCGATCGCGAAGAGGACGGCGAGATTGTCGATGACCGCGCCGCCCGCGGCCGAGAGGAATGCACTGACGACATTGACGCCAGCGGTGTTCTCAATCCAGTTGCCGATCCCCATGAGGATTGCGGCGACGGGCATGACGGCGATGGGTAGCATCAGCGACTTGCCGAGGTTCTGCATGAATTTCATTCGGGATCTCCGACGTTCTGTGAGATGGATCGCAGTGACACTACCCCGTCACAAGACCGCCGCGACAGAGGGTGCGCGGAACGACGCGTCGAGGATCTCCTCGCGCAACCGGCCTGAGCGTTCGGCGAGGGCGCGTTGGCGGCGCACGTACTCGGCCTTTCCCTCGGCGGTCTCGATGCGCACGGGATCGACGCCGAAGTCGGAGAGATCGTACGGCGCCGCGGCCATGTCCAGCAGCCGGGCGTCGCTCGCGAGCTCGAACGCGTCGAGCAGGAGTTCGCCCGGAACGAGCGGTCCAAGCTTCACCGCCCACTTGTAGACGTCCATGCCGGCATGCAGGCAGCCGGGCTGTTCGCGCTCCGCCTGATCCTCGCGTTGCAGCGGCTCGCGATTGCGTGGCACGGCCTCCGCGGTGAAGAAGCGGAAGGCGTCGAAATGGGTGCAGCGCAGTTCATGCGCGTCGACGACGGCATCGGTGCCGCTCGTGCCGAGGCGCAGCGGCTGCGGGTGTCGGTGCTCGCTCTGGCGGTAGACCATCGCCCACTCGTGCAGCCCGAAGCAGTCGAACTGCCCTGGCCGTTCGGCGGTCCGTCGCAGCATGATCTCCGCAAGACGCACGATCTGACGCTTCTCGCGCCGGAACGCCGCGTCATCGACGGTCAGGGAACCGGAAGCCGACCCCGTGACGTACCAGCGCCAGGACCCGCGGGCATCGTCGGCGGCGCCCGCGAGCTCGACGCTCGCGCCAGGATGCCAGCGCTCGAGGAGCGAGGGCCGATACCCGTAATAGGTGAACAGGAAGTCCCACACAGGGTGCTTCTCACCGCGCTGACGCCGCGCGCGGTGCTCGCGCGTCAGTTCGCGTGCGCGCTCGATGTGCGCGGCCTCGCGAGCGTGCCAGGCGTCCCGCGTGAGCGTGATCATGTCAGCGCGCGAGCACGGATCCCATCGCGCGCGACAGATACCACGGGTCGAGCACGCTGGTGAGTTCGCGGGCGGAGTGCATCGAGAGGATCGGCACGCCGACATCGACCGTCCGGATGCCGAGGCGCGTCGCCGAGATCGGACCGATCGTCGACCCACACGGCAGTGCGTTGTTCGACACGAACTCCTGCGTCGGGACATCCGCCGACTGACAGGCGGCGTTCCACTCGGCGGCGCCGTGCGCGTCGGTCGCGTAGCGCTGGTTCGCGTTGATCTTCAGGATCGGACCGCCGCCCGCGACGGGCTGGTTCGCCGTGTCGTGACGGTCGGCATAGTTCGGGTGGATCGCGTGTCCGACGTCGCTCGAGATGTGCAGTGAGGCGGCAAAGCTGCGGGCGCGGTCCTCGGCCGTCGCCCCGAACGCCGTGAGGATGCGCGTGAGGACTTCTTCGTGGAACGGTCCGGCCGCGCCGGAGCGCGTCGCGGATCCGATCTCTTCGTGATCGAACGCGGCGAACATTGCGATGGTGTCGGTCGGCCTGATGTCTGCGATCGCGACAAGCCCGGCGTGCGTCGAGAGCAGGTTGTCGAGGCGACCACTCGCGAACAGTGCATCATCGGCGCCGAACGTGCGCGGCGGCTGCGTGTCGGCCGCCACCACGTCGATCCCGCCGATCTGAGCCGGATCCACGTCGGCCTCGCGCGCGAGGACCGCGAGGATGTCGGCGCTCTCGGCCTCACCGAGACCCCACACGGGAGCGGTATGGCGCTGCTTGTCGAGCGTGAGTCCCTCATTGACCTGGCGGTCGAGGTGGATGGCGAGCTGCGGGATCCGGGCGAGTGGGCCGGTGCGCACGCGGTGCTCGGCGCCGTCGAGCATGACGAGGCGCCCGGCGAGGCACAGCTCGCGGTCGAGCCATGAGTTCAGCAGCGGGCCGCCGTACACCTCCCAGCCGAGCTGCCACCAGCCGCCGGGTCCCGTCGTCGTCGGGCGCGGCTTGAGCTTGAACCCGGGGGAGTCGGTGTGTGCGCCGACGATGCGGAACGGCGTCGTCGGCGCGACGGCGGCGGGAAGCGCGAACGCGATGACGGACCCCTCGCGCACGACGACGTAGCGGCCGCCCGCGGACAGCTCCCAGGCGTCGGCCTCGGCGAGGCGGGCGAAGCCGCCGGCCTGCAGCCGGCGCGCTGCCTCCTCGGCGGCGTGGTAGGAGGACGGCGACGCCTCGACGAAGGCGGCGAGGTCGTCGATGTGCGCGCGGGCGTCAGCGGGAATCTCGTGGGTCACGCTGTCCATTGTCTCCCACGTGCACAGGCGCGCCCATCAGGCCGGATCGATGAGGCTCGGCTCGTCGTTGCGCACATTGCCGACAGCCCGGCCGACTTCGTGCCATGCGAAGGCTTCGGCGACGCGCGGGGCGTCTTCGATCGCGGCGTCGAGGACGTCGCGTGGCTCGTCGAGATCGGTGTCGAGCCATGCGTCCGCATGGTCGGCGTCGAGGAACACAGGCATCCGGTGATGGATCGAACCGAGGCCGCCGACGCTCGAGCGCGTGAGGATCGTGAAGCTCAGCACCCACGCGTCGTCGGGGTCGCGCCACCACTCGTACAGTCCCGCGAAGAGCAGCGGATCGCCGGCCTCATGGTGGACGAACAGCGGCACCTTTCCGTCGTCGTCCTTCTTCCACTCGTAGTAGCCCGTGGCCGGCACGACGGCGCGGCGCGCACGGAGCGCGGAGCGGAACATCGGCTTCTGCTCGAGCTCCTCCGATCGCGCGTTGAAGGCGCGTGAGCCGATCGAGAGATCCTTCGCCCATCCCGGAACGAGCCCCCAGCGGGCCGACTCGAGGCGGCGCGTGGGCGGGGTCGTCTTCGCGGAATCGACGACGATCGCAGCGCTCTGCGTCGGGGCGACGTTGTACGAGGGCGCGGGCAGGTCGTCACTGACCAGATCCACCCTGAGCTCGCTCACGAGCTCGCTGCCGACGCGGGCCACGACGAATCGTCCGCACATGCTTCGAGGCTAGGGCACGACCACGCGTTGTGGCAGCCCCACCGCGCGCGGTGGCGACTCCGATGATGCTGGGCGTTCTCGAAATAACGCCCGTCGGTTCGCCTCATACTGCGGCGTTCGCACCTCTCACCGCGGGGTTCTGGGCATAATGGTGAACAGACGGTGAACACCAGGTGACGGCAGCGTGTCGTTGGCGCGGACGGAGGCGATATGGCGATGGCAGTGGCACACGCCGCGACAGCGCGTCTCGGCTCCCCGCGCAGGGCGCTCCGCATCACGCTGCGCGTGATCGGTATCGCAGCAGCAGCTGGTGCGGCCATCGGCGTCGTCGCCACGATGCTGTTCGCGGCGCTCGGTCTGACGCCACGGATCGTCGTGTCCGGCTCGATGGAGCCCGGTCTGCCGATCGGCAGCGTGGTGGTGTCGGAGCGTGTGGACGCGACGGCCGTGTCGGTCGGCGACGTCGTCACGACTGATCGCTTCAACGGGCCGGGCACCGTCACCCACCGCGTCGTGGATGTCTCCCCGGGCGGCGGCCAGACCGTGCTCACCCTCAAGGGCGACGCCAATGGCGGCGTGGATCGCGAGCCGTACGAGGTACGGGAGGTGGGCGTCATGCGCTTGGCGATTCCGTACGTCGGCCTGCCACAGCTCTGGGCGCAGGACCTGCTCGGCATCGATCCGCTCACCTGAAGTCGCGCGATCGGTGATCGACGCCGACGCGCAGATCTTCAAATCCGTCGGCGACGATGTTCACGACCCCCTCCGGCGACCGCTCGAGAATGCCGCGCGCGATGAGCGCTGGCGCATCGCGAACCAGGTGACGATAGCGCTTCCACGCTCCCGTGGAGCAGATGACGTTCACGAGACCGTGTTCGTCCTCGAGATTGAGGAAGGTCACGCCCGATGCGGTCGCAGGGCGTTGCCGGTGCGTGACGAGCCCCGCGACCTCGACGCGACGGCCCGACTCATGCGTGCGCAGCTCGGATGAGGTGAGCACACCGCGCGCATCGAGCGGCCCACGGAAGTGCGCGAGGGGGTGGTCGTCAGTCGAGACGCCGGTCGCCCACAGGTCGTTCGCGAGACGTTCGTAGCTCGAGGGATCCGAGAACAGCGGCGGCTGCACTGAGAGCGCCGTACCGTCGAGGACGTCCGGCCGGTCGTCGGCTGCGGCTCCCGCGAGCCACAGCGCCTCCCGCGTGCCGTGTCCGAACGGGGCGAGTGCGCCGGCCGTCGCGAGCGCCTCGAGCTGCTTCTCGGTGACCCCGGTGCGACGGACGAGGTCGTTCATCGATCGGAATGGCGCGCGGGAACGCTCCTCGACGATCCGCCGGGCGGTCCCCTCGCCGATGCCCGTGACGCCTGCCAGCCCGAGGCGGACGGCGAAGCGGCCGTCTCGCCGATGAGAGCCGGAGCGGTCCGGTGCGGTGCGGTCGAACACGGTCGGCGCGCCCTCGTGGTCGGCGAGACACGCGGCTCTCCCCGTCGTCTCCCGCGCGTCAGGCTCCGTCGGCTCGAGTGTCTCGGTGACGGAGGAGGCGACGATGTCAGGACGGAGTACCTCGACGCCGGCCCGCCGTGCGTCCGCGGTGAGCGTGGCGGGAGAGTAGAAGCCCATCGGCTGCGCCCGCAGCAGGCCGGCGAGGAACGCCGCCGGGTAATGCAGCTTGATCCAGGAACTCGCGTAGACGAGCAGCGCAAAGGAGAGCGAGTGGGATTCGGCGAAGCCGAAATTCGCGAATGCCTGGATCTGTTCGTAGATCCTCGCCGCATCCTCTTTCTCGATCCCGTTGCGCGCCATCCCATCGAACAGCTTCTGTCGCAGGGCGTCGATGCGCTCCCGGCCGCGTTTGGATCCCATCGCCCGCCGCAACAGATCGGCGTCTTCGCCCGTGCAGTCGCCGACCGCCATCGCCATCTGCATGAGCTGTTCTTGGAACACCGGGACGCCGAGGGTGCGCTTCAGGACGGGTTCGAGACGGGGGTGGGGATACGTGACGGCCTCAGCGCCCAGCTTTCGCCGCACAAAGGGGTGGACGGCGCCGCCCTGGATCGGGCCGGGGCGGATGAGAGCGATCTGGATGGCGAGATCGTAGAACGAGCGGGGCTGCAGGCGGGGGAGCAGCCCCATCTGTGCGCGTGACTCCACTTGGAAGACGCCGATCGAGTCGGCCCGGCAGAGCATGTCGTACACGGCCGGCTCCTCACGAGGCAGCTCACGCAGGTCGAAACTCTCTCCCGTCGCCTCCCGGATGAGATCGAAGCAGTGCTGCAGGGCGGCGAGCATCCCAAGCCCGAGCAGATCGAACTTCACCAGCCCCATCCAGGCCGCATCGTCCTTGTCCCATTGGATGACGGTGCGTCCCGGCATCCGGGCATGCTCGATCGGGACGACCTCGCCGACGGGGCGGTCGGTGAGCACCATGCCGCCGGAGTGGATCCCGAGGTGGCGGGGCGCCCCCATGATCTCGGCGGCGTACGAGAGCACCTGCGGGGGGATGCTGTGGCCGGCACTCGACTCGATCGACGCACCCCAGCGCTCGACCTGGCGCGCCCAAGCGTCCTGCTGGCCGGGGGAGAAGCCGAGGGCGCGGGCGACGTCGCGCACGGCGTTCTTCGGTCGATACTGGATGACGTTCGCCACCTGCGCGGCGCGATCGCGACCGTACGTCTCGTAGACGTACTGGATGATCTCTTCGCGCCGGTCGCTGTCGAAGTCAACATCGATATCGGGTTCTTCGTCGCGCATCGCCGAGAGGAAACGTTCGAACGGCAGTCGGAAGAAGATCGCGTCGACGGCGGTGATGCCGAGCAGGTAGCAGACGGCGCTGTTCGCGGCGGATCCGCGGCCCTGACAGAGAATGCCGCGCCGGCTTGCTTCGGCGACGATGTCGTTGACGATGAGGAAATAGCCGGGGAAGTCCTTCTGCTCGATGACGTCGAGTTCATGCGCGATGCGGTCGCGATCCTCGTCCCGCAGCGTCGGGTACCGGTCCGGGACGGCGCTCCAGACGAGCTCGCGCAGGTACGACATCGGGGTGTACCCGTCCGGAACGTGCTGCCGCGGGAGCGCGGGTCGGGCCGAACGGAGGGGGAACGCGAGCTGATCGGCGAGACGCGCCGACGCCTCGACTGCACCGGGGTAGCGCGCGAACAGGCGAGCCATCTCATCGCCGGATCGCAGATGGGCGCGATTCGTCGCGGGGAGCCAGCCGTCGAGGTCGTCCATGCTGCGCGTGGCCCGGATCGCCGCGACCGCCTGGGCGAGCGGCGCTTTCGCCGGCCGGGAGTAGTGCACGTTCCCGGTCGCGATGAGCGGCAGCCCCAGGCGCTCCGCGAGATCGGCGAGGAGGTCATTGCGACGATCGTCTGCGGGGTCGCCGTGGTGGGTGATCTCGACGTGCACGTGATCGCGTCCGAACAGGTCGATGAGTCGCCGCAGCTCGCGTTCTGCCGCGCTTGGCGAGTCGTGTGCGGCAAGCGCCCGGCCGACGGCTCCCTTGCGGCATCCCGTGAGGACCTCCCACGCGCCGCCCGCCTCGTGCGCGAGATCGTCGAGATCGTAGAGGGGGCGGCCACGCTCTCCGCCGCGCAACTGTGCGCGCGTGATGGCGCGAGAGAGGCGGTGGTACCCCTCCTCGCCGCGCGCGAGCACGAGCAGGTGCTGGCCCTGCGGATCCGGGTGCCCTTTCTGCGGCGCGGTGAGGTCGAGTGAGAGCTCGGCGCCGTAGACCGTCTTCAGCGACGTGTGCTCGGCTGCCTCGGCGAAGCGCACGGCACCGTAGAAACCGTCGTGATCGGTGAGGGCGAGTGCCTCCAGTCCCAGCTGTTCCGCCTCTTCGACGAGTTCTTCCGGTGACGAGGCTCCGTCGAGGAAGGAGAAGGACGAGTGTGCGTGCAGTTCGGCGTAACGAGTGCGGTTTCGTTGGCGGACGAGCTGCGGCGGTTCGTAGGCTCCCCGCTTGCGGCTCCACGCAGGGCTATCGCTGCCGTCGGCGTCGGAGGGTGCGGCGGTCGGGCGGCGCCCGCTGAGGGTGCGTTCGAGCTCGTGCCAGGAGATCGGAGGGTTGTTGAAGCCCATCAGGCATACCTCCCTTCGAGGTGCCAGGTTTCGTCTTCGAGGACGGCGAGCCACGCGGAGCGGCGATCGTCGACCAGCTGAAAGCGGTGTGTCCGGCGTGCGCGCTGCGGGTCCCAGCCGCGTTCGACGAGCGGCCAGGGACCGGCCCACGAGATGATGCCGCGCCCGTCGATCCGGGCAGGGTCTGCGGAGACGAACCCGCGTTCGTCGACCGTGACGATCGTGCCGTCTGCGGCGGTCACGCTCACGCGGTGCGGGTCGCGATACACCTCGGAGGGCAGCGGCGGGGGAAGCGCCCCCGGCCAGGGGAGGTCACGGGAACGGGAGGGCACGGCGGCCTCACCCCAGGGGACGAGTTCCTCGCGATCGGCCGGGGTCCGTCCGCCGCCGAGTGCAGGCGTCAGCACGCCGCGGTGCCCGAGCAGCGTCTGCACGCGAGACATCGCGTGGTGCGAGCGTTCGTCGGGCCCCTGCCCGATCAGCGCGGGCTGATGCGACGCGGCATCGTCGACGGCGTCGGGCTCGATGACGATGCGCGAGACGCCGCCGGTGAATGCCGTTTCGCCGGGTGCAGGCTGCAGCTGCCAGCGCACCCGGTCGACGACGCTCGTCGCGTCGAAGCTCGCCGGGTGTTGCCACACTCGTTCGCTGCGTTCGTCGCGGTCGGTCTCGAGCGTGATGCGTACCGCCGTGCACACGAGGGACTGCGCGCCGATGCCGTCACAGAAGGTCTCGGCCGTCTGACGCACAGCGAATGCCACCTGATCGGCGATCTCGAGCGGCGGCTCGAGATCGAGCACGCGGGCCGTCTCGGGAGGCGGGGTGCGGGGGGTGACGGTGCGCGAATCGCGTCCGGACGCGAGCGCCTGCAACCAGGATCCGCGTACCCCGAGTCGTTCGTGCACGCGCGCGGCGGGAATCGCGGCGAACTCGCCGAGGGTCTGTACGCCGAGCCGAGCGAGCAGGAGTGCGAGCTCCCGGTCGCCGAGCGAGAGGGCGGGGAGCGGCGAGAGGAAGTCGGAAGCGCCTCCGGGGGGAACGAGGGTGACCGGCTCGCCGGAGGGTGCTCGCGCCGCCTGCTCTGCCGTGAACAGTCCATCGGCGACCCCGGCGCGGGCGGTGAGGCCGATGTCGGCGAGGGAGCGCAGGAGGGATTCGGCGGCCTGTTGCTCTCCGCCGTAGAAGCGTGCCGGGCCGCGGGCGCGGATTGCGGCGAGGCCGGGACGGAGGGGCTGCACGCCGGGGACGAGTTCTTCGAGGTGCGTCAGGACGTCGTGGAACGCTCTGCTGTCGCGGGCCTCGTCATGGGGGAGGAGTCGCAGCTGCGCGCATGCTCCCTGCGCGTCGCGCCGTCGCTGTCCCTTCGTCACGCCGTCCGCGCGCGCTGCCGCGGAACAGGCGACGACCTGGCCGTCGTGGATGATCGCGAGCGGACCGTCGGCGTGCACGCGATTGGCGGCGGACACCTCGCGCGCCTGTGTGCGCAGGAAGGCCGTGATGGGCCAGTCGGGGAACCACAGTACGATCGTGCGCTCGGGGAAGGGCGTCATGCGCTCACCGCCGTGAGGTGGCCACGCTGCGTGGGGATGCTGGCCGACGGGAGCGATTCGACTCCGCCCGTCGGACCGGGCAGGAGCAGTCGTACGCGACGCGCGACGGGGCTGATTCGGCCTGAGGCCGCGACCGTGACGACCCGTGAGCTGAGGGCCCCGTGTCCGCTGCCGATTCCGCGCCACTCGGGTTCGCCCATGGTGAAGGACAGGTCAGCGCCCGGCCAGGGGCCGATCGCGAGGAGCGCGCTGCCACGTTCGCGCAGCCGCGCGGAGAGGCGCGCGGTCTCCGCCGGCGCTGCGGTGCGAGGAATCCGGGCGGCGACGAGGGGGAAGACGTCGGCAGCGGCGGAGATCGTCTGTCGCCACCTGTCGCCCGGTCTCGGGATGTGGGCCAGCCGATTCGGGGCCACGCCGTAGCCCTCTGCGGCCTCGAAGGAGAGGTCGGGAAGGCCGATGAACGCGCACCACGCGCCGTCGCGCGAGGCGGAGCCGAGGAGGGCGAAGAGCAGCGCGGGGGAGTCGGGGAGCGCGTAGGCGGCGCCCGGGCGCAGCCCACCGGAGGGGAGGAGAGGCGCCAGGGCGTCATCGACCGGCAGCGCATCGGGTTCTGCCGTGCGCCGCTGCATCCGACTGATCTCCGCGCGTAGCCGCGTGATGTCGGACAGCTGCTCGTATGCTGCCATCGCCACACCCCCAGGATAGAAACTATGTTCGAATATGCCAAGTGGCACTCGAACACTAGTTCGAACCCCCGACACGAGAACCCACCGCCGTGCCGCCACGTCGCCCTGCGTCGCCTCCGCGAGGGCGCGCCCGACCGCGCGCCCGTTCGAGAGTGCTTTCCTGCCCCGTTTTCACGTGGAAAGGGCGTGTCGACACTCGCGAACAGGGATGGAGTGTTCACCGCGCACCGGCGTGACGGCGCCGCGGTGCACGTCGGCACTCGCGAAGGTGTGGCCTGTGGATAACCTCTGCGACGAAGGGCGCGCTCTGCGAGGGTCGTCGCATGAACCCGCGATTCGCGCTTCCCGATCAGCTCGGCGAGGCATTCTCGGTGCGCGCGGCGCGCGAAGCGGGCGTCAGCGAGAAGCGACTCCGCGGACCACAATTCGAGGTTCCCTTCCGTGGAGTGCGATCGCGTCCCGTCGCGGCGGCGTTTCCCACGACTGCCGAAGCCGAACGCGACGACGCGTGGCGACGGATCCGCGCGTACAGCCAGATCATGCCCGAGCACGCATTCTTCGTCGGTCCGACGGCCGCGCTCATCGGCGGCGTTCCGCTGCCAACCGGCTTGCACCGAGACCTCTACGTCGGAGTCGAGTTCCCCCGCACTCCGCCCCGCCGTGCGGGAGTCCGTGGTCGACGGGTCAGCACGTCCGGGCATACCGTGACCGTCTCTGGCCTCCGCGTCGCCGACCCGATCCTGACGTGGGCGACACTCGGTGAGCACCTCGGCGAGTACGACCTCGTCGCGGCGACGGACCACATCATTCGAGTACCGCGGTCTCCTGGCGGGCTCGTGCGGCTCACGCGCACCCGACCGTATGCGACCCGCGAGCGACTCGAACAGATCCTCCTGGCCAATCGATGGCGCGCGGCGCCGAAGCTGCGTCGAGCGCTTGCCCGGGCGCGGACGGGCGCGTCGTCCCGTCCTGAGACGTGGACGCGGCTCCTCATCGTCGATGCTGGTCTGCCGGAGCCCGTGCTCGATCACGACATCTTCGACGAACGCGGCACCTTCGTCGCGTGTGGCGATATGGCGTATCCGCATCTCAAGGTGCTCATCGAATACGAGGGGGATGGGCACCGGGAGCGTGCCCAGTTTGAGCGCGACATCGACCGCTATTCGGACGTGATGGAGCTCGACTGGCGCGCGGTCCGTCTCACGTCGGCGCACGTCTTCCGCGCGCAGAGCGAGGTGGTACGGCGGGTCTGCGCCGCCGCGGCCTTCCGAACGCCGATCGGATGACCGCATCACGCGGTCACGTTGCGTCGCTCGTGCCGCTCATCTGTCTCGACGCCGTCGGGCCAGGTCCGCTCATGTGGCGTGGCGAATGAGAAGATCGCCGAATGCGACGAACCGCTCTCGTGATCCGGATGCCTCGCGTGGACGCCATTGTCGGCGCCCAGCGCGGCAGGTTGGCGAGCGACGCGCCCCTGGGCGTCCCTGCCCACTTCACGGTGCTCTTTCCCTTCATGCCGCTCGACGAGATCGATGACGATGTGCGGCGGCACTTGTCCGTCGCGCTCGAAGCCATTGCCCCATTCTCAGTTGAGTTGGCCCGCACCGCATGGTTCGGCGACGCTGTGCTGTGGCTCGCGCCGACATCGGACGCGTCGCTTCGTGCTGTGATCGAGGCCGTCGAGGGCATGTTCCCGTCGCTTCGCCCATACGGCGGGGCGTATGACGAGACGATCCCGCACCTCACGATCGGCGACGGAAAGCCACGCAGCGTGCTCGCCGAAGCGGAAGCAGCCGTGGCCAGGTTGTTGCCCATCACCGATCACGCCGATGCGGTGACGTTGCTCGCCGAGCGTTCAAATGGAACATGGCGCCCCATCGACGTCTTCCCCCTCGGTGGATAGCGCTCGCGTTCACCACCTCCGCGAGTGCCCATCTGCCCTTCCACCGCCTGGAAAGGGCGCGTAGGCACTCGCGACCGCGTCGAGAGGCGGTCCCGCACTCGCGGACGCCCACCGCGCGCACCGGCGCCCACCGGTGCCCGCGCGCGGGCCCTTGCGTTAGGACAGGAGACCGAGGCGCTCGAGGCGCTTGGCGAGACCGGCGCCGTCGACCGACGAGACCCAGGGAACGCCCGCCGCCGAGTGGTCGTCGACCGACATGCGGCCCCCCGCGAGCACGGCTTCCGCGGCGGTCAGACGGCGGATCGCGACGCCTGCGACGGACGAGGGATGCTCGGCGGTGAACGTCGTGTAGATCTCATCGTCGTGCTGGCCGTCGTCGCCGATGAGCAGCCAGGTGATCTGCGGGAACTCCTGGGCGAGCCGCCGGAGGTTCGACTCCTTGTGGGCGCGTCCACTGCGGAACCACCGGTCGTGCGTGGGGCCCCAGTCGGTGAGCAGCATCGAGCCGCGCGGGAACAGGTTGCGGTGCAGGAACCGGTTGAGCGTCGGCGCGACGTTCCACGCGCCCGTGGAGAGATAGATCATCGGCGCCCCGGGATTCTCGCGCATGAGCCGATCGAGGAGCACCGCCATGCCGGGGACGGGCTGACGTGCGTGTTCGTTGACGACGAACGAGTTCCATGCCGCGAGCAGCGGACGGGGGAGCGCCGTCACCATCACCGTGTCGTCGACGTCGCTGACGACGCCGAAGCGCACGTCTGGATCCACGATGAACGCGTGGGCCTCGACGCTCGAGCCCTCGACGGTCATCTGAAACGGCTGCCATCCCGGCGGCAGATGGGCTGGCAGAGTCACGTCGATCACGCCGCCGCGGTCGGCGACCACGTTGTGCGTGTTGTCACCGATCGTGACCGTCACGGTCGCGTATCCGACGGCGATCCCGACGAATGAGCGCCACCCGCGCACGCTGTCGCCGCGCCTCTTCGACCGCACGGAAGGCAGGATCAGAACGCGCCCGACGACACGCACCCACCCATCGCCGCCGTAGCCGGGGAACGGAAGGACGGTCGGCGTGCGCCCGCGCTTGCGCGCCATACGCTCACGCCATGCATGGAAGCGGCGTTCGAAGCGTGCGATCCACAGGATTTTGCGGGCGGGATCGTGTGCGGGCTGCGCTGGTCGGGATGCCATCGCGCTCAGTCTTTCATGTGCCGGCGCTCGAACCAGCCCAACAGCTTCTTTCCGGCGAAGACGAGCAGCAGTCCGGCGACGATGATGCCGATGAAGGCGTAACCGGCCCAGTGGGCGCTGCCCGCGAGCTCTCGGTAAGTTTCGGCGGCGCCTGCGGCGATCGAGATGTAGATGGCGGACCACAGCACGCACGCGGGTATCGTCCAGGCCACGAACTTGCGGTACGGGTATCCCGACATGCCCACGGTGAGCGGCACGACGGAGTGCAGCACCGGAAGGAAACGCGACAGGAAGATCGCGATCCCCCCTCGCCTCTGCAGATAGGTCTCGGCGCGGTCCCAGTTGCGGCGCCCGATCCAACGGCCCAGGCGCGACTCGCGTAGCCACGGTCCGGCCCAACGCCCGATCGCGTAGCCGATGCTCTCGCCCGCGAACGCCCCCGCGACGACGAACGCACCGAGGATCAACGCCTCGGGGACCGAGGTGACGCCGGTTGCCGCGACGATCACGATCGTGTCGCCGGGCACGATGAGTCCGATCAGCACGCTCGTCTCGAGCATGATTGCGATGCTGGCGATGAGGATCCGCAGCCACGGCGCGACGCTCTGCACGACGTCGAGAATCGTGGACAGGACCTCGTTCAGCACGTTGTCGATCCTACGGCGGAGATGCTGAGGAGCGCGCGGTAACCTGGAACCATTCGTTTCCTCGCGCGCTCGCTCGCGCGATTCCCTCATCGATTGGCTTCCTTCGACGTGTCAGAGCCCACCGCCCCCGAGACCAGCGCCGCCGAGAGCGACCGGATCCACGAGATCCAGCAGAAGTGGCAGCAGTACTGGGAAGAGCACGGCACCTTCCACGCGGGCGGATCCGCCGACGACCGGCCACGCAAGTACGTGCTCGCGATGTTCCCGTACCCCTCGGGCGACATGCACATGGGGCACGCCGAGAATTACCTGTACAGCGACATCGTGGCCCGATTCTGGCGTCACCGCGGCTACAACGTGTTGCACCCGATCGGCTGGGATTCGTTCGGCCTCCCCGCCGAGAACGCGGCGATCCAGCGCGGTGCGGATCCCCGCGAGTGGACGTACGACAACATCGCGCAACAGCGCACGAGCCTGAAGCGCTACGGATCGTCGTTCGACTGGTCGCGCGTGCTGCACACGTCGGATCCCGAGTACTACGAGTGGAATCAGTGGCTGTTCCAGCAGCTGTACGACAGAGACCTCGCCTATCGCAAGGAGAGCCCGGTCAACTGGTGCCCGAACGACCAGACGGTGCTCGCGAACGAGCAGGTCGTCGATGGCGAGTGCGATCGCTGCGGTGCCGCGGTCATCAAGCGAAAGCTGACGCAGTGGTACTTCAAGATCACCGACTATGCCGACCGCTTGCTCGACGACCTCAACCAGCTCGAGGGCGCCTGGCCGAGCAAGGTGCTGCAGATGCAGCGCAACTGGATCGGCCGTTCGATCGGCGCCGACATCGACTTCGTCATCGAGGGCCGTACCGAGCCGGTGACGGTGTTCTCCACGCGTCCGGACACGCTGTACGGCGCGACGTTCATGGTGGTCGCACCCGACAGCGACCTCGCCGCCGAGCTGGTCGCCGACGCGTCACCCGAGACGAAGACGCGGTTCGATGAGTACCTGACGCGAACGCAGAAGCAGACTGAGATCGAGCGGCAGTCCGTCGACCGGGAGAAGACGGGCGTTCCGCTCGACCGCTTTGCAATCAACCCCGTCAACGGCGAGCGGCTGCCCATCTGGGCGGCCGACTACGTGCTCGCGGACTACGGACACGGTGCCGTCATGGCCGTCCCCGCCCACGACCAGCGTGACCTCGATTTCGCGCGCACTTTCGACCTCCCGGTGCGCGTCGTCGTCGACACGACCGCTCCCGTCACCGGCGTCGTCCCCGTCATCGAGACCGATGCCGACGGCGCTGCGATCGACCCGGATCCGCTGCCCGACCCCGTCGTGACGGGCGAGGCGCTCGCGGGCGAGGGCCGGATGATCAACTCGGGCGAGATCAACGGCCTGTCGAAGCGCAACGCCATCGCGCGCGTCACCGAGATCCTCGAGGCCAAGGGCGCGGGCCGCGCCGCGAAGCAGTTCCGCCTGCGCGACTGGCTCATCTCCCGCCAGCGTTTCTGGGGCACGCCGATCCCCATGGTGCACACGGAGGACGGCCGCATCGAGAAGGTCCCGGCGGAGCAGCTCCCGGTGACGCTCCCGGTGGCCAAGGACATCGATCTCACGCCGAAGGGCACCTCGCCGCTCGGCGGTGCGACCGAGTGGGTCACTACGACCACAGCCTCCGGCGAGCCGGCGCGCCGCGACCCCGACACGATGGACACGTTCGTCGACAGCTCGTGGTACTTCCTGCGCTTCCTGTCGGCGCGTGACGAGACGGTCGCATTCGACCCGGCCGAGGCGCGACGCTGGGCGCCCGTCGACACGTACATCGGCGGCGTCGAGCACGCGATCCTCCACCTGCTGTACGCGCGGTTCATCACCAAGGTGCTGTTCGACATGGGCCTCGTCGACTTCACGGAACCGTTCTCGAGCCTGATCAACCAGGGCATGGTGCTCCTCGACGGGGCGAAGATGTCGAAGTCGAAGGGCAACCTCGTCTCGGTGTCCGAGCAGCTCGACGAGCACGGATCCGACGCGGTTCGGGTCGCGCTCGCATTCGCCGGTCCCGTAGAGGACGACAAGGACTGGAAGGACGTGCACACCGCGGGGGCGAAGAAGTTCCTCGCGCGGGCGATGCGCGCTGCCGAGGACGTCGCGAGCGCTCCGGGCGTCGACTTCTCGACGGGTGACGAGGCGCTCCGGCGCGTCACGCACCGCGTGCTGGCCGACGCGCCAGGCATGATCGAGCAGACGAAGTTCAACGTCGTCGTCGCTCGGCTGATGGAGCTCGTCAACGCGATCCGAAAGACGATCGACCAGGGCGCGGGCGGAGCGGATCCGGCCGTGCGCGAGGCCGTCGAGACGGTCGCGGTGGTGCTGGACTTGTTCGCCCCGCACACGGCGGAGGAAGTGTGGCACCGCCTTGGCTTCGAACCGTCCGTCGGGCTGGCTCCGTGGCGTGAGGCGGATCCCGCACTGCTCGTCGAGGACACCGTCACGGCGGTCGTGCAGGTCAATGGCAAGGTCCGCTCGCAGCTCGAGGTCTCGGCGACGATCGATCCCGAGGAGCTCGAGCAGCTCGCTCGCGCGGATGAGAAGGTGCAGCGCTTCGTCGGCGACGGACAGATCGTCAAGGCCATCGTGCGGGCGCCGAAGATCGTCAGCCTCGTCGTGAAGTAACGAGCCGACACCGCGCGGCGACACGCGCGGTGTCGGCTCGTCCACAAGCAGAGATCTCCGCCCGTTCTCTGAGGATCCGGGAGCGGGCGCCCCCGCGCGTGCGCGGTCGGTGCCTAGCCTCGCGGCATGTCGGATCTCGATGCCTACCGCCGCGCATCCCCTCGCGCGCGGCTGGGAGTGGGGGCGGCGATCGTCCTCGTGCTCGTGGCCCTCGCGGCAACGGTGGGCATCGGGATCTGGCGGTCAGCGGCAGCTCCCGCCCAGCCGGTCCCGCCCCAACCGATCGTCACGGATACCCCGGCATCGGCCGCCGTCGCGGGGGAGCTGTATATCCACGTCTCCGGCGCCGTCGAGCGTCCGGGGCTCTACGTCGTCGCCGCCGATGCACGCGTGATCGACGCCGTATCGGCGGCGGGTGGGCTGACCGATGACGCGGCCGGGGAAGGGGTCAATCTCGCGCGGCCCGTGACCGACGGCGAACAGCTCGTCGTGCCGCGTGAGGGAGAGGAACCCTCGGCTCCCGGCCCCGACACGTCACCCCTGATCGACCTCAACACCGCAGACGCCGCGACTCTCGAGACCCTCACGGGGGTCGGCCCGGCGCTCGCATCGCGCATCATCGACTGGCGCGAGACCGAGGGTCCGTTCGGATCCGTGGAGGACCTGCTTGCGGTCTCGGGGATCGGCCCGAGCGTCTTGGGGTCGGTGCGCGATCAGGTGACGGTGTGAGCGTGCCGTCAGCGAGCGCGGCGATGCTGTCGCGGGCGACCGACGCCGAGAGCCGGGTGTCGCGGCTTCCCGCATCGCGCGACCTACGGCTTCTGCCGGTGGCGATCGCGACCTGGGCGGGGGCTCTCGCGTCGATCCTGTGGCCCGACGCTGCGTTCGCGATCGCCGGCGGCGCGTGGGCGTCCGCGGTGGGTCTCCTCATCCTCGTCAGCGGGCGACGCGGCTGCCGGAGGCCAGGGCCGCGCGTCAGACGGGCTGCGTTCCCTCGCGTGCGTGCACCTCGCCCGCATTCGAGCCGCCGAAAACCTCCTCGACCGCGGATCCGTTCGCCCGATTCGTTCCGCGGACCGAGCACGCGTCCGCCGCACGGGATCGCGTCGCGCGCCGCCCTTATCGCCGTCGCGTGCGCAGCGGTGGGCACGGTCGCGGCGCACGTCGCCGCGGCGCAGCCGGGGCGCGAGGCCGCACGCCAAGCTCTCGACACCGCCGCGGTCGAGGTCGTCGTGGAGGTCGCGACGAAGGTCGAGCAGACACCGTGGGGCACGCGCTTCGCGGGAAGCGCCCGCACATCTGCGGGCGAAGCACCCGTCACGGTCCAGTGGCGTGGCGATGACCCGCCCATCGGCCTCGACCTCGGCGCGCGCGTCGTCATCACGGGCGAAGCCGAGGCATCGGGTCCGGGCGAGGCGGCCGTCGCGACGGTGTTCGCCGACGAGGTGAGCGTCACGGAGTCGCCGGCGCACGTCTTTGGCGTCGCGAGCTCCCTGCGCCGCGGCTTCGTGGCTGACGTCTCCAGCTCCCTCCCCGGGGCGGGAGGCGACCTGCTTCCGGGTCTCTCGGTGGGAGAGACGAGCGCTGTGACGCCGGAACTGGACGCCGCGATGAAGGCCTCGTCCCTGAGCCATCTGACCGCCGTCTCCGGCAGCAACTGCGCGCTCGTGGTCGGCCTCGCGTTCGCCGCGAGCGCCGCGTGCGGAGCGGGACGGCGCACCCGAGTCGTGATCGCTCTGGCGGTGCTGGGGCTGTTTGTGCTGCTCGTCACGCCGGAGGCAAGCGTCATCCGCGCGGCGACGATGTCCGCCATCGCGATGCTCGCGCTACTGCTCGGGCGACGAGGATCCGGCGTCGCGGTCCTGTCGCTCGCCGTCGTCGTGCTGCTGGCGATGGATCCGTGGCTCGCCGCCTCTTACGGCTTCCTGCTGTCCGCAAGTGCGACGGGAGCGCTTCTGCTCCTGACACCGCCTCTCGCGCGCGGTTTCGAGCGATGGATGCCCCGTGTGGTCGCGCTCGCGATCGCCGTTCCGCTCGCCGCCCAGCTGGTCTGCGGCCCGATCATCGCGCTCTTCGCTTCCGAGGTCGCGCTCTACGGCGTCGTCGCGAACATCGTGGCCGGCCCCGCCGCGCCAGCGGCTACCGTTCTCGGTCTCATCGCCTGCCTGGCGCAGCCCCTGCCGCTCCTGGCCTCGGGGACGGCGGCGCTCGCGTGGTTGCCGTCGGCGTGGGTTGCGCGCACGGCAGAGACGTTCGCCGGGCTGCCGTCGGCGCGACTCGGCTGGTGGGAAGGCGCGCTCGGAGGAGTGACGCTCGCGCTGGTGGGCGTCATCGTCACCGTCGCGATCGCCGGGCTCCCGGCGTCACGCGTCGGCGAGCGGTCACGTTCCCGATGGGTGCGGCTCGCCGTCATGGCGCAGCGTCTCAGTGCGGGTGCGGTCGCGCTCATCCTCGGCGTCGGTACGGGAACAGCGGCGTTGGGAGGAATCGCTGCGCCGCTCACGGCGCCCCGCGAGTGGAGCATCGCGTTGTGCGACGTCGGACAGGGAGATGCGATCGTCATCCGATCGGGGGCGCAGGTCGCGCTCATCGACACCGGGCCCGATGCGGCGGCGCTGCGACGGTGCCTGTCGCGGCTCGGGGTCGACAGCATCGACGTGGCGTTCATCACCCACTTCGACATGGACCACGCCGCGGGGCTTCCGGCGCTGGAGGGACGCGTTGCGACGATCGTGCACGGGCCGGCAGAACGGGAGGCCGATCTCGCCCCGGCCCGCGCCGCCGCCGACGACGTGCGCGCGGGACATGCGGGCATGCACGGCCGCGTGGGGGAGGCGTCGTGGCGGATCCTGTGGCCGGCGGGCGAGACGCGCGCGTTCCCGCCGGGAAACGACACCAGCCTCGTGCTCGAGATCGGTGGCGGCGCGGTGCCGCGAACGCTGCTGCTCGGAGACCTCGGCGCCGACGCACAGCGGATCCTGGTGGACGGAGGCACGGTCGCCGGCACGTTCGACGTCGTCAAGGTATCGCACCACGGCAGCCGCGACCAGTTCCCGGCGCTCTACGAGCGAATCCGGCCGCGTGTCGCACTCATCGGCGTGGGGGAGAACGACTACGGCCATCCGCACCCCGATGCGCTCGCCGTGCTCGCGCGATCCGGGGCGGTCGTCGCACGCAGCGATACGGATGGCCTCGTGCTGGTGAGCGACACCGAGCGCCTCGCCGTCTGGCGGGATGAGCCCCCGCCCTGACGCGGCGCGGCGGGCGGGCGCACCGTCGCGTGTCGGTGCGCCCGGCTACGCTGGAACCATGGCCGCGCGACGCACATCCGGATCTTCGAAGGCGACGGTCATTCCGCAGCTCGATTGGCGGGAACCCCGCCCCGCGCCCATTGTGCTCGTGTTCGGGCCCGAGGAGGTGCTGGCGGAGCGCGCGACGGCAGCGATCCGTGAGCGGCTGAAGGCCGACGATCCCGCGGTGGAGGTCTCCGACGTCCGCGCCGATGACTACACCGCGGGCACATTGCTCAATGTGACGTCCCCTTCGCTGTTCGGCGAGCCCCGTCTTGTACGGGTGGGCGGCGTCGAGAAGTGCACCGATGCGTTCCTGCAGGAGGCGCTCGCGTACCTCGATGCCCCGCAGGACGGCGCGACGCTCGTGCTGCGGCATACGGGCGCGAGCGTGCGGGGAAAGAAGCTCCTCGAGGCGGTCCGCGGGGGCACGGGCGGCGGGGTCGAGATCCCGTGCGTGGCGATCAAGCGTGACCGCGACCGCGAAGAGTTTGCGGCGGGGGAGTTCCGCCACGCGAACCGGCGCATCCGGCCGCAGGCGCTGCGCGCGCTCACCCAGGCCTTCTCCGGAGATGTGACGGAGCTCGCGGCCGCCTGCCAGCAGCTCATTCAGGACACCGAGGGCGACATCGACGAGAAGATCGTCGATCGCTACTATGGCGGTCGCGTCGAAACCACGGCGTTCGAGGTGGCCGACGCGGCGATCGCGGGCGACCACGGTCGTGCGCTCATCGCGCTGCGTCATGCACTCGATTCGGGCGCGGATCCGGTGCCGCTGGTCGCGGCGTTCGCGATGAAGCTGCGGACGATGGCGCGCGTCGGCGGTAAGCGCGGTCCGTCGCGACAGCTCGCGCGCGACCTCGGAATGCCGGACTGGCAGGTCGAGCGCGCACAGCGCGACCTCGCGGGGTGGACGGGCGGCACGCTCGGGCTCGCGATTCAGGCGGTCGCCCGTGCCGACGCCGAGGTCAAGGGCGCGTCCCGCGATGCGGTGTTCGCACTCGAGCGAATGGTGACGGTCGTCGCGACCCGCGCGCCGTTCGCCGCGACACGCTGACGCGACGGCCGGACACCGCGCCTGTCGCTGGTTCACGAGCCAACCGGATCCGCGCCCAGACATGCGAAAAGCCCGCCCCGAGGGGCGGGCTCGTCACGCGTGCGTCAGAGCGCGGCGATCTGCTTCGCCAGGGCGCCCTTGCGGTTCGCGGCCTGGTTCTTGTGAATCACGCCCTTCGACACGGCCTTGTCGAGCTTCTTCGAGGCCTTCGCGAAGGCGGTCTCAGCGGCGCCCTTATCGGCGGCGGCGATCGCGCGCCGCGTGGCGCGGACGAACGTCCGCAGCTCGCTCTTCACGATGCGGTTACGCTCGCGCGCCTTCTCGTTGGTCTTGTTGCGCTTGATCTGCGACTTGATGTTTGCCACGTTTATACAGGCTTTCGTTCTGGGTGTGCGTCGGAAGGTGTCGCCGGACAGTAGAGGGGCTGGCCGGAAACGTGTGCGGGCGTGGGAACCCGCACGCAAGCCAAGAAGCAATGTTACCAGGTGGCAGCTGAGCGCACGGCTTCCGCGATGGCCACGTCGATGACGGCGCTCATCACGCGCGGACGCATCGCGGTGATGAGGTGCGTGGTGCGCGGCACGACGATGAGCTCCGCGCCGGGCACGAGTCGCATGAAGGCACGCTCGTTCAGACGCAGCTGATCCCACTCGCCATTGACGAACCACACCGGGATATCCCGCTTCTGCAGGCGTGCGAGCGCGCGCGGAATTGCGAGCGAGGCGAGACTGGCGAGCGCCTCGTCCTCGGCGGCGAGGGCGTACCCACCCGCACCGAAGTCGCGGCGTGTCTCCGGCGGCAATTGCGCTGCGAGTGCGCGCCGGACGAACCACATTCCGTTTCCTGGAAGACGGCGCATGCCCGTGAGCAGCGCGCGATAGGCGGCGACTCCGGCTCCCAGGGGGAAGGACGTGGCACCAGCCGCAACGAACGCGCGCACCGGCGGAGCGTCGCCGGTGCGGCCGAGATACGCAGCCGAGAGGAGCGCGCCCATCGAATGCGTCGCGAGGACGACCGGGCCACGCTCCGCTGCACGGAGTACCGCGCGATCGATAGTCGCGAGCGCCTCGTCGACAGACCAGGGCTCTCCCATGCGCGACCCGTGACCGGGCAGATCCACCGCTTCTGCCGCGATACCGCGCTCCTGCAGGTGCACGACCTGCGCGCGCCACATGGTCGCCGACGTGCGGATGCCGTGCACGAACACGAGCTGAGGGTCCATGGCTCCACGATACGAAAGCGGGGCCGGTGCACGATGCACCGACCCCGCGTTCAGGAACGGGCGATTACTCAGCAGCCCACCCGAAGTTCTCCACCGGCTGGATGCCGAAGAGGTCCAGGCCCGTGTAGGGCTCGGGGGTGAGGTTCGCCAGGCCGTTCTTGACCGTGCTGATCGACGGACCCGAGTACAGCGGGAAGATGCCCCACGTCTCAGCCATGATCTCGGCCTCGAGCTCCATCGCGGCCGGGATCTGCTCCTCGGCCGTCGGCAGCGCCTCGACCTCGTGAATCCGCTCGTCGATCGACTCGTCCATCGTGCTGGACAGGTTCAGCTGGTTGTTGCCGTCGGAGTAGCAGTAGAGCTGGCACATCCACATCACGCCGAAAGCGTCAGACGAGCTGAAGCCGAGCATGACGATGTCCCAGTCCTTCGACGTCAGCACGTCGGAGAACTCGTTCGCGGCGCGCTGGTCGACCTGCAGGTCGAAGCCGATCTGCTTGAGCTGCTGCTGAACGACGCGCACGCGCGCCTCGGCGATCGGGTCGTCGCCGAAGTTCGGCAGCGTGCCCTCGAAGCGCACACCATCGCGGGTGCGGACCTCGTCGTCGCCCATCTCCCAGCCGGCCTCGTCGAGGATGGCGTTGGCCTCTTCGACGTTGAACTCCCAGCCGGCGTTCGACAGCGCGTCCTCGTAGCCGTCCTGGAACGGGTAGAGGTTGAACGAACCTGCGGGCTCCTCGGTGTAGCCCAGGCCGTCCCAGACGACGTCGGTGATCTGCTCGCGGTCGATCGCCATCATGACGGCCTTGCGCGTCTCGAGATCAGTGAACTGCTCGCGCTCGGCGTTCAGCTCGAGGAGGTTCGTCGCCGTGCGCGCCGCACGGTAGGTGGTGACGTCGTCCATGTCCGCGACCTGCTCGAGGCGGTCGGCGGTGCCGGTGGCGACCTGGTCGATCTCACCTGCACGGAAGGCGTTCATCGCCGCCGTGGGCTCCATCACGCGGAACGTGACCGAGTCGAGCATCGGCTCGTCGCCCCACCACTTCTCATTCGGCACGAAGGTGGCGACGCCGCCATCGAGATCCATCGTCTCGATCTTGTACGGACCGGCGCCCCAGTCGGGGTTCGCCTCCTCGACGTATGCCGTGTTGAACTTCTCAGCCGAGTCGACCGCGGGGTGCGTGACGTTGAAGAACAGTGCGTCGACCCATGCGAAGGTGCCGTCGAAGGTGACGACCGCCTGCTTGTCGGTCTCGCCCGCCTCGACGGAGGCGATGTTGCGGTAGCCCTCCGTGCTGTTCGGTGCGTAGTCGTCCTGGCTGCGGTTGGCGATCCAGGTGTTCTCGATCGTCTTCCAGTCCATCGGCGTGCCGTCATTGAACTCGGCCTCATCGGTGAACGTGAGAGTGAGGACGGTGTTGTCGTCGACCGTCTCGACCGTCTTGTCGGAGATGTACGCCGGGTTCGGGTACGCCTCGCCCTCGGGCGTCGAGAGGATGATCTGCGGGTTGTACCACGTCCAGATCATCTGCGTGTCGACCGCGCCGTCTCCGTGCATGGCGTTCATCTGCTCGGTGAGCTCGCCGATCGGGAGCGTGACGTCGCCGCCCTGCTGCATCTCCTCGCGGGGAACGGGGTTGTAGTCGGCACCCGTGATGCCTTCCGCCTGGCCTTGCTCGGCCGAGCCTCCGCCGTTGTCGGTGTTACCGTCGTCGGTGCCACCGCCGCACGCCGTGAGAACCAGCGAGAAGCTCGCCACAAGTGCGGCGGCCCCCAGCCACTTCTTCTGCTTACTCATTGGTGCTCCTTCCGCGCTTTCGCGCTTGTTAGGGATCAAAAGGGGGAGATTACCGGTAGTGGCACGCGTTGGTGTGAACACCCTCACGGCCCGTCAGCTGTGGAACCTCACCCTCGCAGCGAGCCTGGCTCGCCGTATCAAGAGTCTGATACAGCGGGCACCTGCTCACGAAGGGACAGCCCGAAATCTTGTCGGTCGGGCTGGGTAGATCCCCCGTCAGGACAATGCGCTCTCGTGTGCGTTCCACATGAGGGTCCGGGACGGGGATGGCAGACAGCAGCGCCTGCGTGTACGGGTGCTGCGGGTCGTCGAAGACGGCATCGACGTCCCCGAGCTCGACGAACTGGCCGAGATACATCACGGCGACGCGGTCGGCGAGGTGTCGGACGACGGAGAGATCGTGCGCGACGAAGAGATAGGAGATGCCGAGCTTCGCCTTGAGTTCGTCGAGCAGGTTGATGACGCCGGCCTGGATCGAGACGTCGAGTGCCGAGACCGGTTCGTCGAGCACCAGCAGGCGCGGCTCGGTCGCGAGCGCGCGGGCGATGCCGATGCGCTGGCGCTGGCCGCCCGAGAACGCCTGGGGGAACCGGTCGCCGTGCGCGGGATTCAGGCCGACGAGGTTCATCAGCTCGTCCACGCGCTCGTGCGTGCGTTCCTTGCCCGCGCGAATCGTGCGCAACGGCTCCGCGATGATGTCGAAGACCGTCATGCGCGGGTCGAGCGCGCCCATCGGATCCTGGAACACGATCTGGATGTCGCGCCGGATCTTGCGCTCCTGGCGACGCGAGCGGATATCGGCGACGCTCGTGCCATTGATGACGATGTCGCCCTCGTGCTGCTTCGCGAACTCCATGATCTCGAGCAGCGTGGTCGTCTTGCCGGATCCGGATTCGCCCACAATCGCGAGCGTCTCGCCTTCGCGGATGTCGAACGAGACGTTCTTGACGGCGTGGACCTCGCCGACCTTTCGCTTGGCGAGCGCGCCCTTCAGAAGCGGGAAGGTCTTCGTCAGGTTCTCGACCCGCAGCGTCTCGGTCCGCTCCTCGCGCGGACGCGCGGCCAGCGGGCTCTCCGGGATTGCGGGCGGGGGATAGACGGGGGAACCGTCGATTTCGCCGTTGCGGATCTCGTCGGTACGAATGCACGCTGCGACGTGATCGGATCCGCCCTCGTCGACGGGCAGGAGCTTCGGCTCGCCCTGTCGGCACGCCGCGACCGCGATGGGGCATCGGTCGACGAAGGGGCACTCATCAGGCAGGTCGATCAACAGGGGCGGGTTGCCCTTGATCGGGATGAGCGGTTCCTTCTCCTTCTTGTCGACGCGCGGAATCGCGCCGAGGAGGCCGATCGAATAGGGCATCCGCGTGTCGCCGAAGAGGTTGTCGACCGGAGCGTGCTCGACCGGCTTGCCGGCGTACATCACGAGGACGTCGTCCGCGACGGAAGCGACCACGCCCATGTCGTGCGTGATCATCATGACGGCGGCGCCCGTCTCCCTCTGCCCCTTCTTGATGACGTCGAGAATCTGGGCCTGGATCGTCACGTCGAGAGCCGTTGTCGGCTCGTCGGCGATGATGAGCTTCGGGTCGTTCGCGATCGCGATCGCGATGACGACGCGCTGGCGCATGCCGCCGGAGAACTCGTGCGGGAAGCTGCGCATGCGCGCCTCGGCGTTCGGAATGCCGACCGTCTTCAGCAGCTCGATGCCGCGCGCCCAGGCTTTCTGACGCGAGACGCCGCGGTGGGCGGTGATCGCCTCGACGAGCTGGTCGCCGATCGTGAACACGGGCGTGAGTGAGGTCAACGGATCCTGGAAGATCATCGACAGACCGTTGCCGCGGATCCGCGACATCTGCTTGTCGGACTTGCCGAGCAGCTCCTGGCCATCGAACATCACGGATCCGCCGATGCGGGCGTTCTCATCGAGGAGGCCCATGATCGCGAGCGACGTGACGGACTTGCCGGAGCCGGACTCGCCGACGATGCCGATCGTCTTGCCGGGGTGCAGGTCGAAGCTCACGCCGCGCACGGCATCGACGCGGCCGGCCTCGCTCGCGAAGGAGACCGTGAGGTCGTTGACGGAGAGAATCGGATCGGTCATGCTCGGCCTCCCGCGGACGAAGTCGGGTCAAGGGCGTCGCGCAGGCCATCGGCGACGAACGCCATGGACACCGTCAGCAGCGTCAGGATCGCACCGGGGAACAGGAAGATCCACGGGGCGGAGGTGATGATGGTCGCGCCGGCCGCGATGAGCGTACCCAGGGAGATGTCGGGGATCTGCACACCGAACCCGAGGAAGGACAGGCTGGTCTCGGCGTTGACGGCGGTGACGAGCCCGAGGGTGAAGTTGATAATGAGCAGCGACGCCATGTTCGGGAGCATGTGACGCAGCACGATCTGGAAGCTGCCCACGCCCATGTAGCGGGCCGCCTGCACGTACTCGCTCTCGCGAATCGACAGGGACAGCGTCCACACGGTACGAGCCAGCACCATCCAGCCGATGAGGATCAGCATGAGGGCGAGCACGAGCCATTCACCGCCGGACCCGACGGTCACCAACGCGACGATGAGGAAGCCGGGAACGGCCATCATGAAGTGGATCACCCAGAGGATCACGCGTTCCGACCAACCGCCGAAGTACGCGGCGGCCGCACCGAGGACCGCAGAGATTACGGTGGTGCCCGTGGACACGGTGAGGGCAATGAGCAGCGAACGGCGCAGTCCCTCGACGGTCATCGCGTAGAGGTCGTTGCCGGCGCCGGTCGTGCCGAACCAGTGCTCGGAGCTCGGGGGATCCGACAGCGCGAAGAAATCGAGCTCGACGTGGTCCCACTTCTGGAACAGCGAGCCGAACAGGGCGAACAGCACGAGTGCCACGAAGATGCCCAGGCCGATCGTGGCGGGGACGTTGCGGAAGAAGCGGCGCGTGTAGAGCCGCGTCTTCGACATCGGCTTCGAGCGCTGCATTTCAGAGGTTTCGGTGGTCGTCATGTCAATTCACCCGCACTCGTGGGTCGAGGGCGACGACGGCGATGTCGGCGAGCAGCGCGCCGATCGCCGTGAGGAACGCGCCGAACGCCGCGATCGCGACGGTGCCGTGGACGTCGCTCGAGCCGATGGTCTGGACCAGGTACTCACCGAGGCCGTGCCAGGCGAAGATCGCTTCCGACAGCACGGCGCCGAGGAAGACCGTGGGGATCGTGAAGGCGATCTGGGTCGCGATCGGGATCAGCGAGGTGCGGAGCGCGTGGCGACGGATCGCGGTGCGCTTGGTGAGACCCTTGGCGCGGGCCGTGCGCACGTAGTCGGCGTTGATGTTGTCGAGCAGCAGCGCGCGCTGCAGGAAGTGTGTCGTCGCATAGCCGACGAGCGACATCGCGAGCGTCGGGAGGATCAGCCGGTGCAGAGTGTCGAGCACAACCTCCCACCAGTGATCGAGTCCGACGCCGGTGGGCCCCGTCACGTAGAAGATGCGCGTGCCGACGACATCATTGAGCCAGATCGCGATGAGGACGAACCCGAGGGCGGCGACGACCGGGGGGATGTTCATCGTGATGGTCGACGTGAAGTGTCCGATGCGGTCGGCGACCTTGTACTGCCGGTTGGCGGTGTACACGCCGAGCGCGATCCCGGCGACGGTCGTGATGACGGTGGCGCCCGTGACGAACTCCGCCGAGATCCACATCCGGTAGGCCATCTGACCGTTGACGCTGCCGCCCGTGGGGGAGACGCCCCAGTCCCAGCGGAGGAGGACGCCCGTGAGCCAGGTCCACCAGCGTTCGAGCAGAGGCACCGAGTCGCTGAGGTTTCGAGGCTCAAGGAGTGCGGTGATCTGGTCCGGGGACAGGGGCGGACGCCGACCGACGTAATTGCTGCGTGGATCCATGAAGTTCCACGCCAAGAAATACGTAATGTTGGTCGACACCACGATGATCACTAGCCACGAAACGACGCGGCGAGTCAGATATCGGAACAAGGTGTCAGTTGGCTTTCTCAGAGGAGCACAGGCTGAGAGGTGACTCTAACCCGCACTCGGGCGCCTCCGCCACAGTGGGTGCCCGTGGCGATAAAGCGTTATCAATCTGTGTTGGTTTCTACGTTTCTTTCGTATGAGTGCCTGCTGGCTGAGCAGACTGCTCACCGGCTTCGTTGCTGGTCCGTTCTAGTGTGCACACTTTTCCTCCAGATGTCATGCACACCTCGCCGTCGTGTCTCGGTCCTCCTCGTTCGCGGCGGGCCACGTAGACTGTCTCAGATATGTCGCCCCGTGCCTCTCAGCCGCTCGCGCCCGCCGCAACGCCGCCCGAGCGACTTCGTAACTTCTGCATCATCGCCCACATCGACCACGGCAAGTCGACCCTTGCCGACCGCATGCTCCAGCTGACCGGGGTCGTGGCCGATCGCGAGATGCGTGCGCAGTACCTCGACCGGATGGACATCGAGCGCGAGCGCGGCATCACGGTGAAGAGCCAGGCCGTGCGGATCCCGTGGGAGCTCGACGGCGACACGTTCGCGCTGAACATGATCGACACGCCGGGCCACGTCGACTTCAGTTACGAGGTCTCGCGCTCGCTTGCGGCCTGCGAAGGGGCGATCCTGCTCGTCGACGCCGCGCAGGGCATCGAGGCGCAGACGCTCGCGAACCTGTATCTCGCCCTCGAGAACGACCTCACGATCATCCCCGTGCTCAACAAGATCGACCTGCCCGCGGCCGACCCCGAGCGGTTCGCGAAGGAGCTGGCCGACCTCATCGGTGGAGATCCGGCCGACGTGCTGCGCGTGTCGGGCAAGACCGGCCAGGGCGTCGAGGAACTTCTCGACCGCCTCGTGAGCGAGATCCCCGCGCCGACCGGCGACGCCGATGCGCCCGCGCGTGCCATGATCTTCGACTCGGTCTACGACACGTACCGCGGTGTCGTGACCTACGTGCGCATGATGGACGGCGCACTCTCCCCGCGCGAGCGGATCCAGATGATGTCGACGCGAGCGACGCACGAGCTCCTCGAGATCGGCGTGTCGAGCCCCGAGCCGGTGGAATCGAAGGGGCTGGGCGTCGGCGAGGTCGGCTATCTCATTACGGGCGTGAAGGACGTGCGGCAGTCGAAGGTCGGCGATACCGTCACGGGTGCCCGCATACCGGCCGCCGAGGCGCTGCCCGGCTACGTCGAGCCGAAGCCCATGGTCTTCTCCGGCGTGTACCCGATCGACGCGAGCGACTACCCGGTGCTCCGCGATGCGCTCGACAAGCTGAAGCTCTCCGATGCGGCGCTCGTCTACGAGCCGGAGACGTCGGTCGCGCTCGGTTTCGGCTTCCGCTGCGGGTTCCTCGGTCTGCTTCACCTGGAGATCATCACCGAGCGGCTGCGCCGCGAGTTCGACCTCGACCTCATCACGACCGCACCGAGCGTGATCTACGAGGTCGAGACGGAGTCCGGTGAATTGATCACGGTGACGAACCCGAGCGAGTATCCCGACGGCAAACTCGCCGCCGTCACGGAACCGGTCGTCGACGCGTCCGTCCTCGCGCCGAAGGAGTACGTTGGCGCGGTGATGGAGCTGTGCCAGTCGCGCCGCGGGACGCTGCAGGGCATGGACTACCTGTCCGAGGAACGGGTCGAGCTCAAATACACGATGCCGCTCGGCGAGATCGTCTTCGACTTCTTCGACCAGCTCAAGAGCCGCACCCAGGGGTACGCGAGCTTCGACTACGAGCCGTCCGGTTCCCAAGAGGCCGACCTCGTGAAGGTGGATATTCTGCTGCAGGGCGACCGCGTCGACGCCTTCAGTGCGATCGTCCACCGTGAGAAGGCGTATAGCTACGGCACGCTCATGGCCGAGCGTCTCCGCAAGCTCATCCCTCGTCAACAGTATGAAGTGCCGATCCAGGCGGCCATCGGCGCGCGGGTCATCGCGCGTGAGACGATTCGTGCGATCCGTAAGGACGTGCTCGCCAAGTGCTACGGCGGCGACATCAGCCGTAAGCGCAAGCTGCTCGAGAAGCAGAAGGAAGGCAAGAAGCGCATGAAGATGGTCGGCCGCGTGGAAGTACCGCAGAATGCATTCATCGCGGCGCTCTCTGGCGACGTCGAATCGTCAGGGAAGAAGTAGGCCGCGCCGGTTAGGCTGAACAGCATGCGCAGGGCGACCTTCCGAGACCAGACGGTCGACTATGCGGCGGTCGGTGCCTCCCAGGCGGCCGATCTGCTGCAGTTTCCGCCGGAGAAGTCCATCCCCGCCGTCAATTCGTGGCGGATCGGGAGCGGCGAGGAACGCTTCCGCAAAGCGGCCGACGACCTGCTCTCCTGGCGCGTCGTCACGGGCGCCGGTCTGGAGCTCACCGACGTCCGCCCCTCGTCGGGGCCCGGTTATACGGGCGTGAGCTTCGCCCCCGACGGCGCCCCGGTGGCCCCGACGAAGAGCGACGCGGATCAGCCGTACACCCAAGACGGCGTGCCGTACGTCACGGCGGGGGCGACCGCGCACCTGACCGGGCGTGCACGCGGGCGCAAGGCCAACGGCGACTACCGCGTCATCTTCGTTGCGGAGGAGTCGCGGCGCACGGCGTTCGCGATCGGCACCGTCGACGCGACGATCGTCAGCGGTGAGGTGCTCTTCAGCGTCGAATGGCGCGGCGACGACGAGGTCTGGTTCGAAGTGCGGGCGTTCGACGTACCGGTCGGCTGGGTGTACCGAGTGTTCCGTCGTCTCGTGCGGCGCCGACGCCGCCTGATGAACTCCGCCTACCTGCGCGCGGTCTCACCGCTGTTCGCGTAATGGCCTCGCGGCTCCCGCTCGGCGACCCCGCCCCACACGACGGACTGCTGCCCCCGAGTGCGCGCGTCGATGCCGACACCGATTTCGGCGTCTACCTGCACGTTCCCTTCTGTCGCGTGCGGTGCGGGTACTGCGACTTCAACACCTACACGTCCACGGAACTGCGCGGCGCGCGTCAGGACCAATACGCCGACACGCTCCTCGACGAGGTGGCGCTGGCGCGCGACGTGCTCGCTGACGCCGGTCCGGCCCGCCCTGCCCGCACGGTCTTCTTCGGAGGCGGAACGCCGACGCTGTTGCCGGCCGGCGACCTCGCGCGGATGCTCGACGGCGTGCGGGACGCCTTCGGCGTGCACGATGACGCCGAGATCACGGTCGAGGCAAACCCGGACACCGTGACCGCGGAGGTCGTCGACCGTCTCGCCGTGGCCGGCGTGACCCGAATGTCGGTCGGGATGCAGTCGGCCGTGCCGCACGTACTCGCCGCGCTCGACCGCACGCACGACAGGGAGAACGTCGGCACCGCGGTCGAGCTCGCCCGTGGCGCGGGCCTCGAGGTGAGCGTCGATCTCATCTATGGCGCGCCCGGGGAGACGCTGGACGACTGGCGCGAATCGGTCGAGACCGCACTGTCTCACCGTCCGGACCATATCTCGGCGTATGCCCTCATCGTGGAGGAGGGAACGAAGCTGCACCGTCAGATCGCACGCGGCGACGTGGTCGCTCCCGACGACGATCTCCAGGCCGATATGTATGAGCTCGCCGACGACGCGTTCCAGGCCGCCGGTCTCGAGTGGTATGAGGTGTCGAACTGGTCCACCAGCGTCGGGAAGCGCTCGCGACACAATCTCGCGTACTGGCGCGGAACGGACTGGTGGGGCTTCGGTCCGGGGGCGCACAGCCATGTGGCCGGGGTGCGCTGGTGGAACGTCAAACATCCGGCGGCCTACGCACAGCGACTGGCCTCCGGATCCTCGCCAGCTGCGGGCCGCGAGACGCTGGACGACGGCCAGCGCGCCCTCGAGCGGGTGCTGCTGCAGACGCGGATCCGCGAGGGCATGCCGACCGCGGAGCTCGCCGCCGCCGCGCGTCCGGCCGTCGCCGGTCTCGTGGCCGACGGGCTCGTCGACGGGCGCGCCGCTATCGGCGGACGCGTCGTCCTCACGCGTCGCGGGCGGCTGCTTGCCGACGCGGTCGTGCACGCCCTCACCGAGGGGTGAGGCCCCAGCGAGTAGACTTGGCACTCGAACCGAGCGAGTGCCAGGAACGAGAGGAGCGCCCATGGTCAGCGATCGCGGACTCCAGGTGCTGCGCGCCATCGTGACTGACTACGTCGATACACACGAACCCGTCGGCAGCAGAGCGATCGTCGATCGCCACTCCTTCGGTGTCTCCGCGGCGACGATCCGCAATGACATGGCGGCGCTCGAGGAAGAAGAGCTGATCGCTCAGCCGCACACGTCGTCGGGCCGCGTGCCGACCGACAAGGGCTACCGCGCGTTCGTCGACCACCTCGCGGATGTCCGTCCGCTGTCGCCCGCCCAGCGCGTCGCGATCGAGTCGTTCCTCGCGGATCCGGCTGATCTCGATGATCTGCTCTCGCGCACCGTGCGCCTGCTGACGCAGCTCACCGGGCAGGTGGCGCTTGTGCAATACCCGTCGTTCGCACGAGCGACCGTGACGCACCTGCAGCTGGTCGCGCTCGACGTGCGACGCGTGCTCGTAATCCTCGTGACCGACACCGGTCGCGTCTCGCAGCGGCTCACCGTGCTCGAGCACGACATCGACGCGGTGGCGCTCGACCGGATCCTCGCACGGCTGCAGCCCCTGGTCGTCGGCCGCCTCGCGGGCGAGTCCGCTGACCTGGCCGCAGGCGCTCACGCCCAGGCGTCCACGACCGACACCGGAGAGATGGCGCTGACCGCCATCACCTCGGCGATCGCGGAAGAGCTGGACGAGTTCCGGCAGAACCGCCTCGTGATGGCGGGCAGCGCCACGCTCGCGCGGCGCGGCGCCGACTTCCGCGGCAGCATCCATCCGCTTCTCGAGGCCATCGAAGAGCAGGTGACGCTGCTGCGCCTGATGAGCGAGATGGCGGCCGATGACAATGGCCTCGCGACGAGCATCGGACGCGAGAACGAGCCGTTCGGGCTCGGCGAGGCGTCGATCGTGGCGAGCGAGTACGACGCGACCGTCGGACGCGCCCGCGTCGGGCTCATGGGGCCGACGCGCATGGACTATCCCCGCAACCTGGCCTCGGCCCGCGCGGTCGCGCGGTACCTCACCAGGGTGCTCGAAGAGGACGAGAGTCGCTGAGCGCGGCTCCAGACGACAGACACGAGGCAGAACACGCGGATCCTCCGCGGAAAGGTGACCTGTGGCAGACCATTACGACGTGCTGGGCGTTTCGCGCGAGGCGAGCGCCGAGGAGATCAAGAAGGCGTATCGCAAGCTCGCCCGACGCCTCCACCCGGATGTGAACGCGACGCCCGAAGCAGCGGAGGAGTTCAAGAACGTCACACACGCGTACGACGTGCTGAGCGACCCCGAACAGCGTCGCCGCTACGACATGGGTGGCGACGAGCAGATGGGCGGCTTCGGCGGATTCGGGGGCTTCGGCGACGTCTTCGAGGCGTTCTTCGGAGCCGCTGGCGGGGGTGGTCGGCAGGGCCGGCCGCGGTCCCGCCGCGCGAAGGGCGAGGACGCGCTCGTGCGGCTTTCGCTCGAATTGGGCGACGTCGTGTTCGGCACGCGCCGCGAGGTCGAGATCGATACTGCGGTGCTCTGCGACACCTGCCAGGGATCGTGCTGCCAGCCCGGCACCGAGCCCGAGCGCTGCGACGTCTGCGGTGGCTCCGGTCACGTCCAGCGTCAGGTGCGCAGCCTCCTCGGTAACGTCGTCACGCAGCAGCCGTGCGGGTCCTGCCAGGGCTTCGGCACCCGCATCCCGCACCCGTGTACGACCTGCCAGGGACAGGGACGCGTGCGCTCGCGTCGCACGGTCGGGCTCGACATCCCCGCGGGTGTCGAGACGGGGCTTCGCCTGCAGTTGCCTGGTTCGGGCGAGGTCGGCCCGGCCGGCGGCCCGAACGGAGACCTGTACGTGGAGGTCCACGTCGAACCGCACGCAGTCTTCAGCCGCGAGAGCGACGACCTCCTCGCGACGCTCGAGGTGTCGATGACCGACGCGATCCTTGGAACGACCACCTCAATCGACGGCCTCGACGGCGCGGTGGAACTCGAGATCCGACCGGGCATCCAGTCAGGCGATGTGCTCAAGATCGCCGATCGCGGTATCACGGGCCTGCGCTCGAAGCGCCGCGGTGACCTGCGGGTCGCCGTGCAGGTCGTGACACCGACGAAGGTTGACCACAAGACGCGGCAACTCGTCGAGGAACTGGCCACCCGCACGAAGGCCCCGGATCCCCGGCTTGCCGAGCACCAGCAGGGTCTGTTCTCGAAGCTCCGCGACCGATTCCGCGCCTGAGACGCCGATGGCCCTCCACTTCATCGACGAATCCGTCACCGCTGTCGCTGGCGACACGATCGCGCTGGCGGGCGCGGAGGCGCACCACGCCGCGGCCGTGCGCCGCGTGCGACCGGGGGAGACGGTGACGATCACGGATGGCCGCGGCGCGTGGATCGAGGGGGAGGTACTGTCGGTCGATCCGAGCCGCGTCGAGATCCGCGTCGTTCGACGCGAGAACATCGCGCGTCCGACCCCACGGATCCAGCTCGCGCAGGGCCTCGCGAAGGGCGACAGAGACGAGCTCGCGGTGCAGGCCGCCACCGAGCTCGGCGTGGACGCGATCGTGCCGTGGCAGGCGGCGCGCAGCGTGTCGCGTTGGCAGGGTGCCAAGGCGGAGAAGGGCCGCGCGCGCTGGCAGCGCATCGCCCGCGAGGCGGCGAAGCAGGCGCACCGGGCGTGGATCCCTGAGGTCGACGACGTCGTGACGACCGCCAAGCTCGCGGCGCGTACGCAAGACGCCGACGTCGTCGTGCTCGACCCGCGCGCCGAGCTTCCCCTCACGCGCGCCGAACCGTCGCACGATCGCGACCTGCTGATCGTCGTCGGCCCCGAGGGGGGCATCGCTCCGGAGGAACTGCACGCGCTCATCTCGGCGGGCGCACGGGCCGCGCAGCTCGGCGATACCGTCCTGCGCACGTCGACGGCGGGGCCGGCGGCCCTTGCCGTTCTCAACGCGGTGAGCGGACGCTGGTGACGCCCGCCGCCACCGCGACATGATCGGTAGACTTCTGCCATGAGCGAGCCGACCGTCTTCACGCGCATTCTGAACGGCGATATCCCCGGGGAGATCGTCGCGGAGTCCGAACGCGTCTTTGCGATCACCGACATCAATCCGCAGGCCGCCGTGCACGTGCTGGTGATCCCCAAGACGGAGCGTTACCGTGACGTCGCCGAGCTCGCCGCCGGCGACCCGAGCCTCCTCGCGGAGGTCATCACCATGGCGCACGACGTCGCTCGTGAGAAGGCGGGCGGCGAGTTCCGCCTGATCTTCAACACGGGGGCGGCCGCGGGACAGACCGTATTCCACGTGCACGCGCATGTGCTCGCTGGCAATCTCGAGGAGAAGACACTCGTTGGCTGACGATACCGACGCGACGACCGTCACCATCACGGCAGACGGCGTCGCCATGGTCCAGCTTCTCGGACCGCAGGACAAGCTTCTGCGCATGGTCGAGGGGCGCCACCCCGACGTGGACGTGCACGTCCGCGGCAACGAGATCACGCTCTCGGGCGCCGCGAGCGACGTCGCGGCGGCGCGGCTGCTCGTCGACGAGCTCATCGCCCTCGCGCGCAGCGGCCACACGCTCGACCCGTCTGACGTCGAGACCGCGAACCGGGTGATCCGCCAATCCGGTGAGCAGCCGGCCCGAGGGCTGGGCGAAGCGATCGTCCAGGCGCGAGGGAAGGGCATCCGTCCGAAGACACCGGGACAGCGCGATTACGTCGACGCGATCGACCTCAACACGATCGTCTTCGGCATCGGTCCGGCCGGAACGGGCAAGACCTATCTCGCGATGGCGAAGGCCGTCCAAGCGCTCCAACGGCGCGAGGTGAGCCGCATCATCCTCACGCGCCCAGCCGTCGAGGCGGGGGAGAGACTCGGCTTTCTGCCCGGGTCTCTGACAGACAAGATCGACCCATATCTGCGGCCGCTCTACGACGCGATCAACGAGATGATGGATCCGGAGATCGTGCCGAAGCTCATGGCGTCCGGCACGATCGAAGTCGCACCGCTCGCGTACATGCGTGGTCGCACCCTCAACGACTCCTTCGTCGTGCTCGACGAGGCGCAGAACACGACGCCCGAGCAGATGAAGATGTTCCTGACTCGTCTCGGCTTCGGCACCAAGATGGTCGTCACCGGTGACGTGACGCAGGTCGACCTCCCCGGCGGCACGAGCGGCCTGCGGGTCGTGAATCGCGTCCTCGGCGACGTCGACGACATCCATTTCGCCCACCTCTCGAGCGACGACGTCGTGCGCCACGCCCTCGTCGGCCGCATCGTCGACGCATACACGGTCTACGACGAGTCGCGTCAGGCACGGCGCGTCGAACTCGATGAGGCGCGCGAGTTCGCGAACCGAGCGGATCGCCGTCGCGGCGCGACCCCGAGAGCCCGGAACGCCAAGCGAGGACACCCATGATCGACATCAACAACGAGTCCGGCGTCGAGGTCGACATCGACCTCGTGCTGCGCCTTCTGCAACACGACCTGCAGGCCCTCCACGTCAGCCCCGATGCCGAGCTGGCCGTCGTGTTCGTCGACGAGGGGGCGATGGAACAGCTGCACGTGCAGTGGATGGACGAGCCCGGCCCGACCGACGTGCTCAGCTTCCCGATGGACGAGCTCCGACCGGGCACGGCCGACCGACCCACGCCCCCTGGACTGCTGGGCGACATCGTCGTGTGTCCTCAGGTCGCCGACGTGCAGGCGAAAACAGCCGGCCACACGATGATGGACGAGATCGCGTTGCTGACCACGCATGGTCTGCTGCATCTTCTCGGATACGACCACGCGCTGCCGGAAGAGGAACGCCGCATGTTCGGTCTCCAGCGTGAACTGCTGGCGTCTTTCGCGGCACGTGAGAGGCGGAACCGACGCCCATGATCGAGGCGTTTCTTCTCGGAGGGGCGGTCGTGCTCCTCCTCATCGCGGCGTACATGACTGCCCTCGACGCCGCTCTCGGCGTCACATCCTCCGCAGATCTCGTCGATATGGCGGCAGAAGGCCACGCCCCGCGCGCCCTCGCCCGGATCTCCGCGAACAAGCCCGCCCACGAGGCCGCCGTGACGTTCGCGCGGATCCTCGGGGACGTCGCCGCGGTCGCGTTCGTCGCGGCCGCGTTCCACGAACTGTTCGACTCCGTGGGCTGGGGCGTGCTCGTCTCGGTGACCGTGATGGCGATCGTCACGTTCATTGTCGTGGCGACGGCGCCCGGGATCCTCGGCCGCCGGTATGCCGAGAAGGTTCTCACGTCGGGCGCCCGGATCGTGCGCGCAACGAGGATCGTCTTCGGTTTCGTATCGCAACCGCTCGCGACCGCGCTGGAACGGATCATCCCCGGAGGCCGACGCCGGGGGTTCGAATCCGAGGAGCAGCTGCTCTCGATCGTCGACGAAGCGGCGTCGCAGGCGCTCATCGAGGACGACGACCGTGCGCTGATCCACTCGGTGTTCGACTTCACCGATCAGGTCGTGCGGGCGGTGATGGTGCCGCGCACCGAGATGGTGTCGATCGACGCCAGCGCGCAAGCGTCGGAAGCGATGGATGAGTTCCTCTCGAGCGGCCTCTCGCGTCTGCCCGTCATCGATGATGACGTCGACGACATCGTCGGCGTGCTCTACCTCAAGGACCTCGTGCAGCACGCCTTCCGCGAGACGCCGGGCTGGCGCGCCACCGCGGTGAGCGCCTACGCGCGCCCCGCTGTGTTCGTCCCCGAACAGATGCGCGCTGAGAGTCTGCTGCAGCAGATGAAGCGTGACCAGGTGCACGTCTGCCTTGTCGTCGACGAGTACGGCGGCATCGCGGGCATCGTGACGCTCGAGGATCTCCTCGAAGAGCTCGTCGGAGAGATCGATGACGAGTATGACGCCCGCACGAACGAGATCGTCGAGCTGCCCGACGGCAGCTTCCGCGTGAGCGCAGGGCTCGGGACGACCGAGGTCGGCGAGCTGTTCGGCATCGACATCGACGATGAAGACGTCGATTCCATCGGCGGACTCATGTCGAAGCACCTGGGCCACATGCCGCAACCGGGCGAGCAGGTCGAGACCGAGGGCCTGCTGCTCACGGGTGGCACCTCGCGCGGACGCGGGCGGGGGATTGCGACGGTGTTCGTGGATCGTACTGCCGCGCTGCGCGCCGTCGACGAGGCGCTCGGACGCCACCCCTCGACCGGGGAGAGTCCGATCGCCACAACGGAGGACCGCGCGCACAGTCGCCGGGGAAGGAACGGAAGCGAGTGACCGAGGAGAGCACGCGAAGCGGGTTCGTGACGTTCGTCGGACGGCCGAACGTCGGCAAGTCGACGCTCATGAATGCGCTCGTCGGCGAGAAGATCGCCATCACGAGCGAGAAGCCGCAGACGACGCGGCGCGCGATTCGCGGCATCGTGAATCGTCCGGGCGGGCAGCTGATCGTCGTCGATACCCCAGGCGTCCACCGGCCACGGACGCTGCTCGGTCAGCGACTCAACGATCTCGTCGATACCGTTCTCGGGGACGTCGACGTCATCGCATTCTGCGCGCCCGCCGATGAGAAGGTAGGCCCGGGAGACCGACGTATCGCGCAGAGTCTGGACGGATACCCGCGGGCGCGGAAGATCGCGCTGGTGACGAAGACCGACGCCGCGAGCCGAGACGAGGTCATGGATCGCCTGATCGAGGTCGACGCGCTGCGCGAAGACTGGGACGCCGTCATCCCGATCTCGAGTGAGACAGGGGACCAGCTCGACGTGGTGGCCGACGAGGTGCTCGCGCGGATGCCCGAGGGCCCGCCGCTGTATCCCGATGACGTCGTGACCGACGAATCGCTCGAGGACCGCATCGCCGAGATCATCCGCGAGGCCGCGCTGCAGGACGTACGGGAGGAGCTCCCACACTCGATCGCCGTGCAGATCGATGACATCGCGCCGCGCGAAGACCGCGACGACCTGACGGACGTGCACGCGAGCGTCGTCGTCGAGCGCGACAGCCAGAAGGCGATCATCATCGGGCGGAAAGGCTCGCGCCTGAAGGAAATCGGTGCGCGCGCTCGGTCGGAGATCGAACCGCTCCTCGGCACGCGCGTTTTCCTCGGACTCCACGTGCGCGTCGCGAAGGAATGGCAGCGCGATCCGAAGCATCTGGGCCGGCTGGGGTTCTGAGCATTGTGCTCGACGCTCGACCGGTTTCCTCGCGGACGACTGTGCACGATGCGTGATATCGTGAGCGGGTGCGACAGTTGAGTCTGCTTCTCCTTCCCTGCCGCGACGAGACCTCGTAGTCTGGGCCTTCTCGTCGCGGAGATTCGCGTGGCCCCATATCCACGACGCGAAGGAAGCAACAAGATGCAGAACAACCAGAAGCCGAGCGGGATGCCGGTACAGAAGTACACCCCGTTCCATGAGCAGATCACGGTCGACCTCCCTGACCGCACCTGGCCCTCGAAGCGCATCGAGCAGGCACCACGCTGGTGCGCCGTCGATCTGCGCGACGGCAACCAGGCCCTGATCGATCCCATGACGCCCGAGCGCAAGCGCATCATGTTCGAGCTGCTCGTCAAGATGGGCTACAAAGAGATCGAGGTTGGGTTTCCGTCGGCGAGCCAGACCGACTTCGATTTCGTCCGCCAGCTCATCGAGGAGGATCTGATCCCCGATGACGTCACGATCCAGGTGCTGACGCAGGCACGCGAGCATCTCATCGCGCGCACTTACGAATCGATCCGTGGCGCGAAGCAGGCCATCGTTCACCTGTACAACTCGACGAGCATCGTGCAGCGCGAGGTCGTGTTCCGCACGGACAAACAGGGCATCATCGATATCGCCCTCGAAGGCGCGCGACTCTGCAAGAAGTACGAAGAGACGATCCCGGACACGACTGTCTACTACGAGTACTCGCCCGAGTCGTACACCGGCACCGAGCTCGAGTTCGCTGCCGAGATCTGCAATCAGGTCATGACGGTTCTCGTTCCCACGGCCGAGCGCAAGATCATCCTGAACCTCCCCGCGACCGTCGAGATGGCGACGCCCAACGTCTACGCCGACTCGATCGAGTGGATGAACCGCCATCTCGACAACCGCGAGAACGTCATCCTTTCGCTGCACCCGCACAACGACCGTGGCACCGCGATCGCGGCCTCGGAGCTCGGCTACATGGCCGGCGCGGACCGTATCGAGGGCTGCCTCTTCGGCAACGGCGAGCGCACGGGCAACGTCGACCTCGTGGCACTCGGCATCAACCTGTTCACTCAGGGGATCGACCCGCAGGTCGACTTCAGCGACATCGACCAGGTCAAGCGCACCGTCGAGTTCTGCAACCAGCTGCCCGTCCCCGAGCGCAGCCCCTGGGCCGGTGACCTCGTGTTCACCGCGTTCAGCGGCTCCCACCAGGACGCCATCAAGAAGGGGTTCGAGGCGATGGCCGCGAAGGCCGACGCACAGGGTGTCTCCGTCGAGGACATTCCGTGGGCGGTTCCGTACCTGCCGGTCGACCCGAAGGACCTCGGTCGCTCTTACGAGGCCGTGATCCGTGTGAACTCGCAGTCGGGTAAGGGCGGCGTCGCCTACCTCCTCAAGGCCGACCACAACCTCGACCTGCCGCGTAAGCTGCAGATCGAGTTCTCGGGTGTCGTGCAGTCGCGCACCGACGCCGAGGGCGGCGAGATCACGAGCGACGAGATCTGGAATATCTTCCAGGACGAGTACCTGCCCTCCGGTGCACCCGACACGTCGTGGGGACGCTACGAGCTGCTCAGCACGACGACCCGCAGCTCCTCGGAAGGCGAGAGCGAGCTCGAAGCGACCCTGCGCGAGAACGACGACGAGATCATCGTGACCGCCACGGCGAACGGGCCCGTCGCAGCGTTCCTGGACATCATGCGCGGCCGCGGCCACGACGTGACGCTGTACGACTACACCGAACACACCCTCAGCGCATCGGGTGACGCCGAGGCCGCCGCCTACGTCGAACTCCACGTCGACGATCAGCGGCTGTGGGGGGTCGGCGTCGACGGTGACATCGCCACGGCCTCACTCAAGGCGATCGTGTCGGCGGTCAACCGGTCGGTGCGCGTGCACGAGCAGGCGCTCGTGTCGGCGTAGTCTGGCGTTTTCTCCCGGGCAGTGACTCGGTAGCGCTGCGCGCGTACCTTGCCGGCACCGCAGTCCCCCGGATCCGCGGAAGCGGATCCTCCCGCCAGGCCCGTTGCCAGCGGCGCCGACAAGGTACGCGCTTCGCTTCGGTGCTGCCTGCGAGCGCCCGGTCAGCGCGCGTTACTTCGCTCGCAGGCCGGCGGGGACGCCCGGTGATATCAGGCGTGCGGCGCATGCCCTGTGGACGCGAGATAATGTCTCTGTGCCCACTTATCGTGACGACGCGGTCGTCCTCCGCACACACAAGCTGGGGGAGGCCGATCGGATCCTGACGCTGCTCACGAGGCAGCACGGCAAGGTCCGCGCGGTCGCGAAGGGCGTGCGCCGCACCTCGTCGAAGTTCGGGGCGCGTCTCGAGCCTTTCATGGCCGTCGACGCGCAGCTGTACATCGGCCGGAACCTCGACATCGTGCAGCAGGTGGATCAGACCGGCGCATATGGCGCCGCGATCGCGTCCGACTACGACCGTTATCTCGCGGCGAGTGCGATGGCCGAGGCAGCCGACCGACTCGTTGGAGAGGGCGACGCCCAGCCGCAACAGTTCTTCTTACTCGTCGGCGCCCTGCGTTCGCTTGCTCGCGGCGAGCATTCCGCCCAGGCGACGCGCGACTCCTATCTGCTGCGTGCCCTCGGGCTCAGCGGGTGGACCATCCAGCTCGACGCGTGCGCGCGGTGCGGCGAGGAGGGTCCTCACGGCCGATTCTCCGCCCATGTGGGTGGCGTCGTGTGCGAGGCATGCGCACCGGCGGGAACCCCGCGGGCGGATCACCTGACGCTCGATCATGTCGCCGCGCTCCTCGCCGGTGCGTGGGCGACCGTGGACGCGGCAGATCCCGGCGTCGCGGACCGGGCGAGCGGTCTCGTCGCGGCGTATGCCCAGTTCCACCTCGAGCGCGCGATTCGCTCGCTCGGTCGGCGCTGAGCGTCCCGTCAGGACGGGCGCCGGGGCGGCGCGCGATAATGGCGGCATGCCGAAGCCGTACACTCACCCCGACGCCGAGCCGTATAAGCCGCTCAACTGGACGGGGCTCGAGCCTCCGGCGTTCGCCGGCCCCGTGCCGCATCACGTTGCCGTGGTGATGGACGGCAACGGCCGCTGGGCGAACCGGCAGGGCCTGCCGCGCACGGAGGGACACCGCGTGGGCGTCGATGCGATGCTCGACGTCATCGCGGGCGCCGTTCAGGCCGGTGTGAAGCATCTGTCGGTGTACGCGTTCTCAACGGAGAACTGGAAGCGGTCGCCGTCGGAGGTGCGCTTCCTGATGGGCTTCAACCGCGAGGTGCTGCACCGTCATCGCGACCAGCTCAACGAATGGGGCGTGCGCGTGCGATGGGCCGGTCGCCGACCCAAGCTGTGGGGATCCGTCATCAAGGACCTGGAGATCGCCGAGGAACTGACCAAGGACAACACGCGGATGACCCTCGCCATGTGCATCAACTACGGCGGACGCTGGGAGGTCGTCGACGCCATGAGGAAGATGGCTGAAGACGTGCAGTCGGGGCGACTGAAGCCGTCAGCGATCAGTGAGAAGACGATCGCGAAGAACCTCTACCTGCCGAATATGCCCGACGTGGACCTCTTCATCCGTTCCGGCGGCGAACGCCGCACGAGCAACTTCATGATGTGGGAGGCGTCATACGCGGAACTCGTCTTCGACGACGCGCTCTGGCCGGAGTTCAGTCGCGAGAACCTCTGGCGGGCGATCCAGACCTTCCATGCGCGCGACCGCCGCTACGGCGGCGCCGTGGACGTGCCGCGCGCCTGACGGACGCTTCCTGGCAGGGGCGTCAGCGGGGGAGGTGCTTCTCGATGAGTTCGACGATCGCCGGGTCGTCAGGCGTCGTCTTCGGACGGAACCGCTCGACCTCTCCGGAGGGAAGGATCACGAACTTCTCGAAGTTCCACGCGACCGGGCCGCCGAGCCCCGCGTGATCCTTCGTCTTCTTCAGCGCCTTGTAGAGCGGCGCGGCCTGTGAGCCGTTGACGCGGACCTTGTCGGCGATGGGGAAGGAGACCCCCCACGTCGTCGCGCAGTAGTCGAGGATCTCCTCCATCGATCCGGGCTCCTGCCCCATGAACTGGTTGCAGGGGAACCCGATGACGCGCAGCCCACGGTCTCCGTAGGTGCGCTGGAGCTGCTCGAGCTGCTCGTACTGCGGCGTGAGGCCGCACTTGCTCGCGACGTTCACGACGAGAATGACCGCGTCGCCGTAGTCGGCGAGGGTCGTCGAAGCGCCGTCGGCGTCCGTGAACGCAATGCTGCGGGGATCGAGATCGGTGGCCATATCCACAGGCTAACCGCACTCGGATCCGCTCAGGCGAAAGGTGAGAAGATGGGTGGGTGACGATCGCCCTCGAAGCAGCACCCCTCGCGCCAGCCGTGCGCGACATGCCGCCACTTCGCATCGGTCCGCTCACCGTCGACGTGCCCGTGGTGCTGGCACCGATGGCCGGTGTGACGAATATGGCGTTCCGTCGACTGTGCCGCGAATACGGCATCGGCCTGTACGTGACCGAGATGATCACCACACGTGCCCTCGTGGAGCGCAACGACGTCACGATGCGCCTCATCCAGCACCATGAGTCCGAGACCCCGCGCTCCATCCAGTTGTACGGTGTCGACCCCCGATACACGGGCGAGGCCGCGCGGATCGTCGCGGGGGAGGACCACGCCGACCACATAGACCTCAATTTCGGGTGCCCCGTCCCGAAGGTGACGCGCAAGGGCGGGGGATCCGCCCTCCCCTGGAAGCGCGACCTGTTCCGCGACATCGTCGCTGCCGCGGTCGATGGGGCGGGTGACGTGCCCGTGACCGTGAAGATGCGCACGGGCATCGACGCCGAGCATTCGACCTTCCTCGAGGCTGGTCGGATCGCGGAAGACGTCGGTGCCGCGGGCGTCGCGCTGCACGCGCGGACTCTCGAACAGTCCTACTCCGGAACAGCCGACTGGTCGGCGATCGCCGAGCTCAAACAGCACGTGACGAGCATCCCCGTGCTCGGAAACGGCGATATCTGGAGCGCGGCCGACGCCGTGCGCATGGTCGAGGAAACGGGCTGCGACGGCGTCGTGGTCGGCCGCGGATGCCTCGGTCGCCCATGGATCTTCGGTGAGCTCGCGCGCGCGTTCGGCGGCGACGCTCCGCTCGTGGATGCCTCGCTCGCGTTCGTCGCCGCCGCGTTCCGCCGCCACGCGGAACTGCTCGTGGAGTTCTACGAGGACGAGTTACGGGGGTGCCGTGACATCCGCAAGCACGCCGGCTGGTACTTCAAGGGGTACCCGGTCGGCGGCGAGATGCGCGGCCGTTTCACACAGGTCGACTCCCTGGCTCAGATCGACGACCTGATCGGCGAGCTCGACCTGACCGTTCCGTTCCCAGGCGACAGCGTGGAAGGTCCCCGCGGTCGATCCGGACGCTCCCGGCGCGCGATCCTACCCGAGGGCTGGCTCGACTCGCGAGAGCTGGCGTCGGCCGAGTCGGCGGCACTGCACGAAGCGGAGCTGGATACCAGTGGCGGCTGACCGGGCGGCGGGCTACACGGACGCCGACGTCGAACGCTTCATGCCAGAACGGCGTTCGCAGCGCGGCGAGTTCGCACGCGACCGGGCGCGAGTGCTGCATTCGGCGGGCCTGCGGCGCCTCGCCGCGAAGACCCAGGTGCTCAGCCCCGCGAGCGACGCCGATTTCGCGCGGAACCGGCTGACCCACTCGCTCGAGGTCGCCCAGATCGGGCGCGAACTGGCGTCGGCACTCGGTCTCAGCGACGACGTCGTCGATGCGGCCTGCCTCAGCCACGACCTCGGCCACCCACCGTTCGGCCACAACGGCGAACGCGCGCTGAACGCCTGGGCGTCCGACATCGGCGGCTTTGAGGGCAACGCCCAGTCGTTGCGGATCCTCACGCGACTCGAGCCGAAGATCACCGGCGATGATCGCTCGGTCGGGCTCAACCTGACACGGGCCACGCTCGACGCGACGTGCAAGTACCCGTGGACGATCGACGACCCCGCACACGATCCCGGTGGGCGGCTGAAGTTCGGCGTGTATCCGGAGGACGAGGAGATCTATCGCTGGATGCGCGGTGGCGCACCGGCACGCGCCCGTTGCATCGAGGCGCAGGTGATGGATCTCGCCGACGACATCGCGTACTCCGTGCATGATTTCGAGGACGCGGTCGTCAACGGCTACGTCGACGTGCCACGCCTCGCAGACCCCGCCGAACACGACGCGTTCGTCGGTCGGATTCAGGCGTGGGTCGGTTATGACTACAGTCGCGACGAGCTCGCGGAAGCGCTCTCCCGCCTGACGCGTCAGCCGATGTGGCTCACGCGGTTCGAGCGTTCGCGTGCCGACCTCGCACGCCTCAAGAACCTCACGAGTGACTTCATCGGACGTTTCGCGAGCGCCTCCGTGGACGCGACGCGGGCCGCGTATGCCGACGCATCACTGACCCGCTACGGCGCCGACGTGGTCGTGCCACGCGAGATCGAGCTCGAGATCGCCGCGCTCAAGGGCATCATGGGGGCCTCCATCGTGACGATCGAGGCGCGGCGCAACGTGTACGTCGAGCAGCGACGCGTGCTGACGCGGATCGCCGACGCGCTGTGGAACGCCGACACGCTGTGGTCGTCGGGAGCCGACCAGCTCGACCCGTCCCTCGCGGCAGACTTCCTCGAGGCGGGCTCCGACGCCGAGCGCAAACGCGTGATCGTCGATCAGGTCGCGAGTCTCACCGACCAGACGGCCGTCGCGTGGCACTCGCGCCTCGTCGGCGACATCGACCCGGCCTCGGTCGGCATCTGGATGCGCGCGGCGCAGGCGGCACCGCTCGGAGCGCACTGATGCCGCGGATCCGCCAGGCCGACGTCGAGGAGGTCAAGGGGCGCATCAACATCGCCGACGTGATCGGCGAGCGCGTCGCGCTGAAGACCGCCGGCATCGGGTCGCTCAAGGGCCTGTGTCCGTTCCACGATGAGAAGAGCCCGAGCTTCAATGTGCGGCCGAGCCAAGGCTTCTACCACTGCTTCGGCTGCGGTGAATCCGGCGACGTCTACACGTTCCTACGCGAGATGGACCACCTGACGTTCACCGAGGCGGTCGAGCGCATCGCGCAGCGGGTCGGTTACCAGCTCACCTACGAGGAGGGCGGCGGACCCGCGCCGGCGGCGAGCGGACGGTCCCGTCTCTACGCGGCGAACACGCAGGCGGCCGAGTTCTTTCGTGAGCAGTTGCTGTCGCCGGAGGCTGAGCGTGCCCGGGCATTCCTCGGCAGCCGCGGCTTCGACCCCGGCGCCGCGAGCCATTTCGGCGTCGGGTACGCGCCGAAGGGCTGGGACGGTCTGCTGAACCACCTCGAGAAGCAGGGCTTCACCCGCGACGAGCTCATCACATCCGGTCTCGTTTCGACGAATCAGCGCGGTGGCGTCTACGACCGCTTCCGTGGGCGCCTGGTGTGGCCGATTCGCGACGTCACGGGGCAAACGATCGGCTTCGGCGCGCGCAAGCTCTTCGACGAGGACCAGGGCCCGAAGTACCTCAACACGCCTGAGACGCCGATCTACAAGAAGAACCAGGTGCTCTACGGCCTCGACCTCGCCAAGCGCGATATCGCGCGAGGGGATCCGAAACGTGTCGTCGTGGTGGAGGGCTACACCGACGTTATGGCGTGTCACCTCGCGGGAGTGACGACGGCCGTCGCAACCTGCGGCACGGCCTTCGGCAGCGAGCACATTCGGATGCTGCGGCGCGTGATGGGCGATGACTCCGCGACGGGCGAGGTGATCTTCACCTTCGACGGCGACGAGGCCGGCCAGAAGGCGGCGCTGCGCGCGTTCGCCGACGCCGACCGCTTCTCCGCCCAGACGTTCGTGGCGGTCGCGCCCGACGGGCTCGATCCGTGTGACCTGCGCCTGCAGCGCGGCGATCAGGCGGTTCGCGGGCTGCTCGATCGTCGCGCGCCGATGTTCGAGTTCGTCATCGATCGCAAGATCTCAGACTTCCCGTTGACGAGCGTTGAGGGCCGAGTCGGGGCGCTGCGAGCCGCGGCACCGATCGTGGCGGAGATCCGTGACCGTCTGCTGCGGCCCGGATACGAGCGGGTCCTCGCACAGCGGCTCGGCATGGATCCGATGGACGTGCACCGTGAGGTCGAAGACGCCGCGCGCGGGCGCCGATCCGATCGGGACCGAACAGCTCCTGCCTCGGCGGCGCCTGCCGCGGCCCCGGCCGTGACGCTCGCGGCCCTTCCCCGCACGACCGACGTCGTCGTCGAACGCGACGCATTGACGGGTGTCCTGCAGTACGGCCACCGCATCGACCCGTCGCTCCTGCAACGGGCGCTGTCGCTGCCCTTCCGCACCCCGGCCCTCGACACCGTGCGGGCTGCCATCGCGAGTATCGATCGGACGAAGCCGGGCTGGGGGCAGGCGGCGATCGACGAGCTGCCACAGGCACTGAAACAGCTCGGGGGAGAGGTGCTCATGCGCGACTTCCCCGCGCGGAACGAGGAACTCGCGGCGCGATCGGCGAACGATCTGTGTCGGCGCTTGATCGTCCGCGCGCTCGATGCGCAGAAGCATGAGCTGCTGGGCGCGGTGCAACGCGTCGCCCCGGAATCCGAAGAGGGCCGCGCCGTGCGCATGCGGCTGCGGGACCTCGACCTGGAACGGCGCCGTCTCGTCGAGGACTGACCCGACACCGGGTGCACACCCGGTTACGACGCGTCAGATGACGTTCTCTGCTCGACAGTTCTGAGAAGATGTCTCCATGCGTGTTCCCGAGCTGACCGACCACGCGTTGCGCCTCGACGATCTCAGCGTCGCCCGCGGCCGCGGTTCGTCCCGTGTGCGGGCGGTGGATGGAGTGACGCTGGCACTGCCGTTCGGTGGCGCGTGGTGCGTGTCCGGGCCGACGGGCGCCGGAAAATCTTCGCTTGGCGCTGCGCTGTCCGGACAGTTTCGCCGTGACGTGAGCATCGTCGGCGGATCCGCTCTCGTCTGCGGCATCGACGCACGTCGCCCCGGGCGCGCGCGGAGCGTGCTGACCTATCGGACGGGCTATCTGTCGCAGGACGACGGCCCGGCTCTCGACCCCGATCGCACGGTGGGCGAGACGATCGTCCTGCCGATCGTCGCGCGCGAACCGCGCGCCGACCGCCGCCGCCTCGCCGAGCGCATCGCGCATCTCCTCGACGAGGTGCGCCTGCCGCTCGGCGCCGCGGACAAGTTCCCGCACGAGCTGAGTGCCGGCATGCGCCAGCGCGTCGCACTCGCACGCGCGCTGGTGATGGATCCGCGGCTCCTGATCGCGGACGAACCACTGGCCGGAATCGACGTCGAGGTGCGCCACGTGGTGCGCGACGCGATCCTGCGCCGTCGCGAGGAGTGGGGCATGGCCGTGCTCGCGATGACCAACGACACCGGTTTCGCCGACGACATCGGCGCTGGTCGCCTCGTGCTGGATCAGGCCGTCGTCGTCGCACAGCGCGCGCCGACGGGCGAGCCGATCGTCACTCCGGGAAACGAGGGCGCACTGGCATTCCTCGAGGTGTGAGGCCCGCGAGACCGACGCGCCCGGACCATCGCCTGGTTTCGAGGTGACGCCATGGATTTGATAGGCTTGTCGGGTTGCGCCACGCGCAGCACGAGGTGATCCTCGGTAGCTCAATGGCAGAGCAGCCGGCTGTTAACCGGCAGGTTATTGGTTCGAGTCCAATCCGGGGAGCGAAAAGGCCCCCACCGCACTGCGGTGGGGGCCTTCGTCGTGACAGCAGCCGGAGCGCCCTCAGCCCCGTTCGTCGTCTCGGTTCGAGTCGCCGAACTTGTCGGCGAGGTCGTCCTTCAGCTCTTTGGCTCTGTCCTTGACGTCCTCGAACGCCTCTTTCGTCTCTCCTTTGGCCTGGTCGGCCTTACCCTCGGCGACGGCGCTCTCGTCGTCGGTGGCCTTACCGTAGGTCTCCTTGGCTGAGCCCTTCAGCTTGTCGGCCTTGGCGGAGATCCTGTCATCGAGTCCCATGATTTCCTCCTTCTGATCGACGGATAGCCGGTCGTGCCGAGCATGTCAGGATGGCTGTACCGCATGCAAGGGCGACGTCGATAATCGCAGGACGCTGGTCAATGGGTGAGGAAGCTGGTATGAGCCGTTCCTCCCAGAGCTGGCATCAGCCGATCGCTCCGACACATCGACACGGACCGTAGCGAAACGCAGTTGAACGTCAAGGGACTTGTCCTTGAACGAGAGACGTTTGATTCTCGAAGCATGTTGCGAAAGACAACCGCCATCGTGGCGCTGGTCATGTCGTTCACCGCGCTCACAGCCTGCGCATCCATCCCTGCAGATCCCGACGGGACTCTGGAACAGATCCGAGACACGGGCGTCCTGCGCGTCGGGGCGTCCCCGGCGGCGCCGCTCGTGGACACGTCCGGCTCAGAACCACGCGGCATTCTTCCCGAGACCGTGCGCGACTACGCCGCGTCCCTCGGCGTCGACGTGACGTGGTCGGTCGACAGCGAGGAGCGGCTCGTGGCCGCTCTGGAGCGCGACGAGGTCGACCTCGTCATCGGCGGGATAACCGATGCCTCTCCGTGGTCGAGCCGCGCCGGGATCACGCGCAGCTATCCGTCCTTGGCGCCGAACGGAAGCGACCCGATCTCCATGCTGGTGCCGATGGGCGAGAACGCTCTCCTCGTGTCACTCGAGGAGTACCTTGATGAGGTGACGCGATGACACACCGACTCGGGCGAACCGAGCTTCCACGAGAGCAATCGGAAGCACTGCGCAAGGCCGTCTTTTGGGAGTGGTTCACCATCGCTTACACGGGCGTCGGGATCGTTCTCGTCGCTTTCGTGGTCGGCGGCTCTCAGGCGATGAAGGCGGCATGGATCGAGGACATGCTGACGCTCGTATCGCAGCTTGCATTCCTCATCGCGTTGCGATTCGTGCGACGACCACCGTCGGGGCGCTTCCCGTACGGCAGGCATCGTGCGATGGCGGTCGGGCACCTCGTTTCAGGAGTCGCACTGTTCACTGTCGGTGCGATCCTCGCCGTCGATTCCGCTTCGAGCCTGATCATGGTCGAGCACCCGTCGATCGGATCCGTTCGCCTGTTCGGGCAAACGATCTGGCTTGGCTGGCTCATGATCGCCGTCATGGTCGTCGTGGCTATCGGGCCCCTGATCCACGGGCGACAGAAGGCACGACTCGCCCCCGTGCTCCATGACAAGGCGCTCCACGCTGACGCGGACATGGCGAAAGCCGACTGGACGACGAGCCTGGCGACAATCGTCGGCGTGCTCGGGGTCGGCATCGGGCTCTGGTGGCTCGACAGCGCGGCGGCCCTCTTCATCTCTGCCGGAATCGTGATGGACGGAGTCCGGAACGTGCGCGCCGCGGTATCCGACCTGATGGACCAGCGCGCGCGGACGTTCGACTCGACGAAGCCAGAGCCTCTGATCGACGCCGTCTTGACGCGCACGATGCTTCACCGCTGGGTGCGAGCCAGCGGAGTGCGGATGCGGGACATGGGCCATGTCTTCCACATCGAGGTCTTCATCGTGCCGCGTCGAGGGAGAGTGAAGCTCGACGAACTCGAGAAACTGCGCTCGGACATCGTCGCGCTCGACTGGCGGGCACAGGATGTCGTTGTCACCCCCGTCGCGGATCTGCCCGACGAGGCTCGCGGAGATGACGCCTGACTGCCCTACCCACGCGCGACCGCCGATACAACCCCCTCGACCACATCGGGCGCGCGATTTACGGTGAACTTCCCGACGAAAGGAGCGTGACATGTCCGACACGGTTCTCTCCGCGACGGAGGAATTCGTTCGCCTGCAGCTGCAGCACGCGCTGACGATGGAGGACGACTCTCTTGCCTCGCTCGAACGGCTTGAGCAGGCCTCACGTTCGCCCGAGGTCGGGGAGCTGTTTCGCCACCACCAGGAGGAGACGAAACAGCAGATCGAGAATCTCCATCGTGTGTTCGGTGAACTCGGGTTGCCGATGCTGGCGTCCCCGTCGCCGGCGACGAAGGGCATCGTGCAACAGGCCGAGACGCTCCTGGCACAGGCGGGGCCGACGCGGCAAGACGAAGCCGCGCTGACCGCGGCGCTCGGCAGCGAACATTACGAGGTCGCGGTCTACACCGCGTTGCTCGCCTCTCTCACCGATGGGGAACCAGAGGTCGCGTACCTCCTGCACAGCAATCTCGATCAAGAGCACCACACAAGCAACGAGCTTGCGGTGTGCCTCCGGAAGCGGGCGCACTGAGACGTGTGCACCACGCGAGCCGTATTCGCGGGCGGACGACGGGAAGTTGTCGCCCGAATCGGCGCATGAAAGCAGAGATGACATGACGGACCCGAAGAAGACGCGCGGAAGACCGCTCCTGATGACGCCCGCGCCGTCGATGGCCATCTGCTCCTCCCTCGACGATCTCGCTCGACTGTTGAACGCGCTCGGCCCGCTCTACGTGCGCTACAGCCGGGGCCCCGATGTCGACGCAAGTGAACAGAGTAAGGACGGCGAGAGCGGACTGCCCCTTCCCGGCCTGTCTGTGAACCCGCTTTCGCCAGAGCGCTGGTGGACCCGCCCACTGCAGCACTGGCTCGCGCGCCAACTCATGCAGTACCGGCACCTGGAGGCCAGAGACAGCGGCGAGTTCGCCTGGGTCCTGGCCGGCGACGAGGTGGCGCGTGGTCCCGATTGCGAGCCGCTGTTGGCCGGCGTCGTCCCAATCGCCGATGTGACCGAGCAACTTCTGAACGAGGCTGATCAGGTGTACGCGGCCGTTTTCGACCGCGGTGCCCTTCCCGCTTCTGGCAAGGGAGACGCCGAAAGCTGACGACCCGATGCCGCGTCGCGATCCGTGTCAGGGACGTCTCGCCGGGCTCACCGTTATCGACTTGTGACCGTCGGAGAATACTGACAGGGTGAAGCTGTGCCGCGAAGCTCGCGGCACGCGGAGCCCCCGGCACCGCCACAACTGACGGTGGAGCGTACACATGGGCAAATTCATCTACGACGGATCGACGAAGGTCGATATCGAAGACCGCGCGCTCGCGCACGTACAGGTCGTCATCGGGACAAAGCTGAGACGAGGCGAGGCCTTCTACTTCACGTGGCGTGAGGAGGCCAGCGTGGGGGACGGACGCACGAGCGTCTGGCTCCACGAGTCGATTCCTCTCGTCTATCGTTTCTCAGGGAGTCGGCGCCCCGAACTGAACCCCGCGTGGCTCGACGCACTGGCTTATACGGCAAACTCGTCTTTGGGGCTCCACGTCGTGCCGGAGCCCGCAGAAGGATCGACGCCGCCCGCCGGCGCGATGTCGGAATAAGAGCGCCGATCGTCGGCACCGCACGGAACGAGAGGATCCCGTCATGGGCCAGCTGATCTATGGAAGTCCCGGGCGAGCAATCGAGATCGACGACGACGCGCTCGCGCACCTCAAGCTCGTCGCGACGACGAAGCTCCGGCGCGGCGAGAGCTTCACGTTCTCGTGGGTCAATCCCGCCGGGGAGGGCCCGGGCCGGAGCACGATCTGGCTGCATCCCGCGATTCCGCTCACCTTCGAATTCGACGACGCGCAGCCCGCCGAGCTCAGCACTCGGTGGCTGGAGGAGCTGGCGCAGTCGTCGCATTCGACGGGTGGGATCCGCATGGACTTGTCACAGCCCGTGCCCCGCGAGTAGCGCCTTCAGGCGCGCCCGTCAGAGGTGCTTTCCGCCGGTGACGCCGAGAACGATCCCCGAGACGTAAGACGCATCCTCGGACGCAAGATAGACGTACGCGCCCGCGAGTTCGGCGGGTTGCCCCGCGCGACCGAGCGGCGTGTCTTGCCCGAACTTCGGGAGTTTGTCGGGCCAGCCGGTCGCCGGGATGAGGGGCGTCCAGATCGGCCCGGGAGCAACGCCGTTGACACGGATCCCGTTCGCGCCCTGCTGCTCGGCGAGGGCCTGAACGAAGGCGACGAGTGCCGCCTTCGTCATCGCGTAGTCGAGGAGACCTGGCGACGGCGAGAATCCCTGGATCGACGTGGTGACGATGACGGAACTGCCAGCGGGCAGGAGCGGGAGCGCCTCCCGCGTCATCCAGAACGGCGCATAGAGATTCGTGCGCATCACTCGGTCGAACTCGTCGGTGGGGATGTCCGCGTCGTCATCGCGTTGCTTCTGATACGCCGCATTCAGGACGAGAAGGTCGAGCCCGCCGAGCTGTTCACGGGCGTCGATAACGGCGCTCCGAGCAACCTTCTCGTCGCTGACGTCGCCGGGGAGCAGCACGCAGCGTCGCCCAGCCGCCTCGACCTGGCTGGCCGTGATCTCGGCATCATCCTGCTCTTCCGGCAGATAGCCGATCGCCACATCGGCACCTTCGCGGGCGAACGCGATCGCCACCGCTCGTCCGATACCCGAGTCGCCGCCGGTGACGAGGGCACGCCGATCGGTGAGGCGTCCAGCGCCGCGATAGGAGTCCTCGCCGTGGTCGGGCGTAGGCGTCGTCTCCTCGATTCGGCCGGGCTGCGTGCCGTCGTCTTCCGGAAACGCCTCGGGGCGGTACTTGGTCCTGGGATCGGAGAGATGTGCGCTCATGCGGGCAGGCTACGGTCGATCCGGGGTGGTGGGAGGGGCCTTGACATCCGGACGCCTTCCATGCCCGTGAGACGCTGCCGCGGGATCCGGCGGCGAAGGGCTCCTCGTCGCTTGACGCCCTCGGACGGCGTCGTCATACTGGTGCGCCACGTCGCAGACGGTGCGACGTTGATGGAAGGAAGACGATGTCAGCTGAGATCCACACCTGGTGGCCGCGACTGTCGGTCGAGGCGAAGCACGCGCTCCGCGAGCATCCCGGCGCGGTGATTCCCGCCGAGGTCCGCGTCGAGATCGGGGAGATCACCGGCGGCACGGTGGAGGAGGGCGCGCGCCTGAGTGACGATGAGGTGCAGTTCATCGAGACGCAGCGGGAACAGGTCGACTGATACGCGGCGACCTCGCGAAACGACTCGTGGCTCGGTGCCGCGCGTGATCGCGGCCGCCGACAGCGCCGCGCGGGCTAGCAGGGCCCGGCGCGCGCCGCCACCCCCTTCCGCAGCCCGCCGGGAGAGGAGCACGGTAGGCGGATGAACACCGGACACGGACCTCGACGCGACCCGACGAAGGTCACGAACCAGCCCGCGCTCCGGAGGTCGTCAGGAACGATCTGGCTGGTGATGGTCGGGCTGCTTCTGATCGCAGGCGTGGCGATGCTCGCGCTGATCATCGCGCGCGGCGGCGCGGCCGTGCCGGTCGCGATCGTGAGCGCCGCTCTGGTGCTCGGGCTCTACGCCGTGCTCGTGATCGCGCGGTTCACGGTGGCTGGCCGCATGACGCGCCTGCGAGTCATGGCGGGAGCGATGCTCGGCATGGCACTCGTCGCGGTCGTCGGTACGATCGCGAGCGCCTGGATCACGTGGCAGAGCTCGCGCTGAGGGCCCAGGGCGCGGGTGGTCAGGCGCCCGTCGCGAACGGCCATCCGGTGTAGGCCTCCGCGAGGTAGGTACGGCCCGCCTCCGACTCGACGACGGTGCGCAGCTCGCCGACCTGGCGGCGGCGGTCGAAATCGCTCGCGCCCGGTGCAATGTGCAGCATGCTCGTCATCCACCACGAGAAGTGCTGTGCTTTCCAGATACGGCGCATCGCGAGCTCGGCATAGGCGTCGATCGGACCCTCATCACGGCGCACGAGGAGCGACTCGAGTGCCGAGGAAAGGAGCACGACGTCGGCGATCGCGAGGTTCATGCCCTTTGCCCCGGTCGGTGGCACGGTGTGCGCGGCGTCGCCGACGAGGGCGGCCCGGCCGTGACGCAGCTCGCGGGCGACGAAGCTGCGGAAGCGCAGGACGTCGCGCTGGAAGATCCGCCCCTCGTTCAGGGTCGTTCCCGGTACGCGCGCCTGAAGCGTGTCCCAGATCTCCGCCTCGCTCATCTCGTTCGGGTCGGCGTCGGGATCGCACTGGAAGTACATGCGCTGAACTTCAGGCGAGCGCTGGCTGATGAGTGCGAAGCCGTTGTCCGAGTTGCTGTAGATCAGCTCCTCCGAGCTCGGCGGAGCCTCGCACAGGATCCCGAACCAGGCGAACGGGTACTCGCGGAAGTAGCCCTCGGACGACCGCCCGGCGACCTGGTGGCGCACGACGGAGTGTGAGCCGTCGGCGCCGACGACGAAATCGGCCTCGATGATGAGCTCGCCGCCGTCGCGGTCCGCGGCGATGACGCGCGGCCGGTTCGAGTCGATGTCGTCGACGCGGCTCGCCGTCACCTCGAAGCGCAGATCCTGTCCCCGAGAGAGGCGCAGCGCGAGAAGGTCCGTGAGTACCTCATGCTGCGGGTAGAGCCATACGCCGCGGCCGGTGAGCCCCGCGAAGTCGATGCGATGGCGTTCGCCGTCGAATCCGAGCTCGATGCCGTCGTGCCGGTCGCCGACCGAGTGCACGCGTGAGTCGGGGTCGATTCGCGCGAGCAGGTCGACCGTCCCCTGCTCGAGGATCCCTGCGCGGATCGTCGTCTCGATCTGGGCGCGGGAGCGGGAGTCGAGCACGATCGAGTCGATGCCCGCCTCGGCGAGGAGGTGCGAGAGGACGAGGCCGGCGGGGCCCGCGCCGACGATGGCGACCTGGGTGCGGAGCGAGGTGGTCATGTCGTCTCCTTCGACGTGGCGTTGATGGGTGAGGGCGATGTCGCCCTGAAGGAAAGTGTGCACCGGGAGGTTACGACGGGGCGAGCGAATCCCGTTCAACGGGATTGAACGAGGTCCGCCTCGACGGCGGTCGCGGCACGCACGAGCGCGTCGACGGCACGACCGGGATCGGTGCCACGGGGCAAGACGGCCGACAGGGCGGCGACGACCTCGCCCCGATCGCGTATCGGGGCGGCGACTCCCGTGGACACGCTCTCGACTGTGCCGGGGGCGACGACGTAGCCGTCACGGCGGATCCGAGCGAGCAGGCGCCGCAGCCCGTCGGGATCGGTGGGCGTCTCCGCGGACACCGGACTCAGCGGCGAGGACAGCACTCGTTCGCGTACGAGGGGATCCGCGTGGGCGAGGAGCACGAGGCCTGACGATGACGCGTGCAGCGGCAGCCGCCCGGCGACGCGGGTGATGTTCGCGCCGGCCGCGGGATGAGACAGCCGCTCCAGGAAGAGCGCTTCACCCTGCTCGAGGACCGCGAGTTGGGTGTGCTCGCGAATGACCGTCTGGACGCGCTCCATGTGGGGGAGCGCGGCCTGACGCAGTCGCAGGGCCGTGGACCCGCGCAGCGCCAACTCCCACAGCCGCATGCCGAGCCGGATCCGGCGCCCGTCATCGCGCTCAAGGAGTCCCTCCCGAACGAGCTCATCGACGATGCGGTGCGTCGTGCTGGTCGGGAGCCCCGCACGGCGCGCGATATCGGTCATCGATTGAACGGTGCGCTCCGAGCTGAATGTGTCGAGAACGCGGACGAGGCGGGTCGTCATCGAGTCGCCCGACCGAGAGTTCGCCATGCCGTCAGCTTCCCATGGCGCGGCCGCCGCGCTACAATCGTTGGGCCCCCAACTAATGCGGCTCAGTCGCCGCAGACGATCGAAGGAGATCCGATGCAGTTCTACCGCGATGGCTATCAGTCGGGCGACCCGGACATCCGCCCCGTTGCTCGCGAGACGCTCGAACGCGAGGCGAGCGCGCGACCCGGCGAGCTCCCCGACACGGTTGATGTGCTCATCGTCGGTACGGGGCCTGCGGGGACGGTGCTCGCCGCGCAGCTCGCCCAGTTCCCCGAGATTCACACGCGGATCGTCGAGCGGCGCGCGGAGCCACTGAAAGTCGGGCACGCCGATGGCGTGGCGTGCCGCACGGTTGAGATGTTTCAGGCGTTCGACCTCGCGCAGCCACTCATCCGCGAGGCGTACTGGGTGAACGAGGTGCGATTCTGGGGTCCATCGGAGTCCGATCGCAGCAGGATCACGCGAACCGGGTGGGTCGAGGACACCCCGGAGGGCCTCAGTGAGTTCCCTCACGTGATCGTGAACCAGGCGCGCATGCAGCAGTTCCTTCTTGAGCACGCGGCAAACTCGCCGAGCCGACTCGAGGCGGATTACGGCATCGCGTTCGTCGACTACGAGATCGTCGGCGGCGAGTACCCCGTGCAGGTCACGCTGCGGCGCACCGCCGGGACGAACGAGGGTGAGGAGCTCACTGTCCGCGCGAAGTACGTCGCCGGGTGCGACGGCGCGCGCAGTGCGGTCAGAGACGCGCTCGGCATCGAACTGAAGGGCGACGCGGCGAATCACGCGTGGGGCGTGATGGATGTTCTCGCGACGACCGACTTCCCCGACTGGCGCACGAAGAACGTGGTCCAATCGGCAGGGAAGGGCAGCCTGCTGATGATCCCTCGCGAGGGCGGCAACATGGTGCGCTGCTACGTGGATCTCGGCGAGGTGACGGAGCGCGACGGCGCGATCCGCAAGAAGACCGCCGCGGAGATCGCCGAGGTGGCGGGCGCGATCCTCCACCCGTTCTCCATCGACATCAAGGAAGTCGCCTGGTCGAGCGTCTACGAGGTCGGGCAGCGTCTCGCCGATCGCTTCGACGATCTGGAAGACGACGCTCCAGCGGACGCCGTGCCGCGAGTGTTCGTCGCGGGCGATGCCTGCCACACGCACAGCGCGAAGGCCGGCCAGGGCATGAACGTCTCGATGCAGGATGCCTTCAACCTGGGATGGAAGCTCGCCGCGGTCCTCCGCGGACAGTCCGACGGCACGCTGCTGCGGACCTACTCCGAGGAACGCCGTGCGATCGCCGCGGACCTGATTGCGTTCGACCGATTCTGGTCGGCGTTCATCGCGCAGCCGGCGCTGGATCCAGATCACCCCGAGCGCGGCGGCGTGTCTCCGGAGGACATGCGTGCCGAGTTCGCGCGGCAGGGACGCTATACGGCGGGCTTCGGCACGGTGTACGAGCCGTCACGGCTCACGGGCAGATCCACGCACCAGCACCTGGCGACGGGCTTTGAGATCGGAACGCGCTTCCACTCCGCACCCGTGCGGCGGATCGCGGACGGCCGGCGGATGGAGATCGGGCATACGCACCGAGCCGACGGCCGTTGGCGTCTCTACGCGTTCGGCGACGCCGGGGGAGGGCGATTGAACGAGTTCGCGACCTGGCTGACCGAGGCGGCAGACGCTCCTGTGGGGGCCTTCACCCCTGCTGGCGACGACCTCGACAGCGTGTTCGACGTCCATGGCATCGTCCGTGGATCCCATCACGACATCGACGTGACCGCGCTGCCGTCGATCCTCCTGCCCACGTCGGGGCCGCTCGGTCTGCAGGACTGGGAGAAGGCGTGGGCGACCGACCCGGTCGACGACATCTTCGCGCGGCGTGGCATCGCCTCCGCCGGTGCGCTCGTCGTCGTGCGTCCGGATCAGTATGTCGCCCACGTGCTGCCCCTGGACGCCCGGGAGGAGCTCACTGACTTCTTCTCGGGCGTGTTCCGAGAAGCGTGATCGGCAGCGGGACGGGGATCGACATGGACGCCAGCAGCCTGCCTGAGCCGCAGCGACACATCGGCAATCTCATCCGGCGTGCGCAGCAGCTGCACGTGATGACCTGGGCGCGCATCGTGTCGAGCGAGATCACGAGTGCGCAGTACAGCGTGCTCGTCGTGCTCGACCGGCGCGGGGAGGCGAGTCAGCGTGAGCTGTGCGACGAGGTCGATCTCGATCGCTCCACGGTTGCGGGCCTGGTGCGCCGCCTGGAGCGGGATGGCCTCATCGTCCGCCACCGCGCGGACGGCGACGCGCGGCGGAACGTCGTCACGCTGACACCGGCCGGCGCGACGGAGCGCCAGCGGCTCGCGCCGCATGTCGCCCAGGTGCAGCGTGAGTTGACGGCCGGGCTGGGGGAGGACGAGGCGCAGATGCTCTTTCGGGGACTGTGGCGGATGCTGCAGCGTACCTGACCGCGCTGACAGGGCGGATCGCCGTCAGCGAGCGTCGACCCGCGCGAACTGCTCGAGCGTCTCGATGACGCTTCCGACGTGCGCCGCCATGGCCGACCGTGACGCTTCGACGTCGCCCGCGCAGACCGCGTCGATGATCGCGAGGTGCTCCGGCAGGGACGTGCTCGGACGCCCCGGCACGAGAAACAGGCGGAACTGATGCCGCACCATCTGGCCGTGGAGCTGCGACAACATCCGCTCGGCCGCACCGTGTTGCGCGATCTCACGTAGCAAGCTGTGGAGCGTAACGTTCAGGTCGGAGTACCCCATGAGCTCGTTACCCTCGACGGCCGCGCGCATGTCCCGACCGATGCCGCGGAGGGTCTCGACCTGCTCGGGCGTCGCCCGCTGGGCAGCCCGCGCCGCGACCAGCGCCTCGATCGACTGGCGGATCTCGGTGATCTCGATGGCCTCCTGGACCGTGATCTCTCGTACGCGCGCCCCACGGTTCGGCTGCAGCTCGACCAGGCCTTCGGCCTCGAGCTGGATCAGCGCGTTGCGCAAGGCGAAGCGACTCGCCCCATACTGCTTCGCCAGGTCGGCCTCGATCAGGCGCTGGCGCGGCGCATAGTCGCCACGCAGAATGTCGTCGCGCAGCCGGCGGCGGATGTCGTTGTTCTCTGCCACGGGAGCCCTCCCACGCGCGGGCGCATGACGCCCGGTGCGCACATGTCATTGGTCACCAAGATTGTTGACAATCTAGCGGGCGGGACCGTAGATTGGCCAGTGCGCGGCCGAGATTCGCCGTCATTCACCCCGTCACCAGGTCAGAGAGGACCTTCCATGGCCGTTGAAGAGAACTTCGACCTCGCCCACCTCGGGGCGATCGAGCTCTACACTCCGCGATTCGAAGAGAGTCTCCATTTCTTCCGTGACATCTGCGCGATGAGAGAAGTCGAGCGGATCGGCGACTCGGCTTATCTCCGCTGCTGGGACGAGTACCAGCGATACTCGCTGAAGCTCACGGCCTCTGACACGAACGGGGTCGGACGCACCCTCCTGCGCACGACCTCCGAAGACGCGCTGTCGCGACGTGTCGCGGCCATCGAGCGGACGGGGCTCGGCCACGGGTGGCGCGATCCCGAGGTCGGTGTCGGGCGCTCCTACGAGTTCGAGGATCCCGACGGCCACCTGATGGCCCTCTACTACGACACCGAGCACTACGTGCCGGACGACACGGACCGCCCGGCGCTGAAGAACCAGGCATCGGCGTTCCCGGGCAGCGGCATCAATGCGCGCCGAATCGACCACATCAACTATCTCGCTTCTGACGTGACGGCGGCGGGTGAGTTCTGGAGCGACGTGATGATGTCGCGCGAGTCGGAGCGCGTGCGACTCGACGAGGGCGGTTACGCGGCGCGGTGGTTCCGATTCCACCAGAAGTCATACGACGTGGTCTACTCCGGCGACTGGACGGGGGAGCGCGGCCGCTTCCACCACTTCGCGTTCTCGCCGGACTCTCGCGAAGACATCCTGCGCGCCGCCGACATCTGCCTCGAGAACGACATCTTCATCGAGTACGGACCGTACAAGCACGCGATCAACCAGACGTTCTTCCTCTACGTGTGGGAGCCGGGCGGCAACCGGATCGAATTCGCGAACGCGCAGGCACGACTGTTGCTCGACCCCGACTGGCCGGTCGTGGAATGGTCCGAGGCCGAGCGTGCAAAGGGCCAGGCCTGGGGCATGAAGACCGTACCGACGTTCCATACCCACGGCACGCCGTACGTCGAGAACCAGGAAGAGATCGACCGCGCCGCGATGGAGGGGCGTCACTGACGACCCCGATCCGTCTTACGCAGGACGGAAGGCGTGACGTCGCTTCGCCGGTTCGGCGTCGACGGCGGCCAACGCGGCGAGGATCCGGCGCGCTGCGGCCGGATCCTTCGCCGTCGTCGTCACGGCACCGGAGAAGGTCGTCTCGATCGCGCAGTCGCCCGGGAGAACCCCGAGGATCTGCACCCCCGGTTCGCCGACGAGCTCGCTGAGCTGCTGGAACCCGAGATCCGCCTCGCCCGCGGCAACGAGGCGCGCGACCGGAATCCCCGGGGGAGCCTGTCGCAGGCGATCTCCCAGTTCGTCTGCGAGACCCCACTGCTCGACCATGCGCACGAGTGCACTCCCGCTGGGGCCCGTGGAGTAGCCGACGGACGCCGCCGACCGCAGCGCATCGCGCACGCCCTGCGCATCGGAGAATGCCGCGCCAGCGGGTCGCACGGCCGGCTCGTCGGATCCGGACGGCACTGCGACCGCCACCTCAGAGCGCACCAGCGGCGTGATCGTCTCGGCATCGATCGCGCCGCTGGCCGAGAGACGCGTCAGAGCCGCCGACGAGAGAAAGACCAGGTCGACGGCCTCACCGCCGGAGACGCGCTGCTCGGCGTCGACGCCGCCGGTCGCGGTCAGCTCGACCGCGTGATCCGCGAGCAGCTCCTCGAGCAGATGGCGCGTCGCCATCGAGGTCAGAGCTTTCATCGTGCGCCTCCGTGGATCGGCGCGGCGACCGGCCAGGCCCCTTCCGCGCGTGCGAATTCCGGTTTCGTCATGACGACGCCTCCTCCGGCCAGTACAGCCGGCGCGGATTGTCGACGAGGAGCCGTTGCCGCAACGTCGCGGTGGGGGCGATCTGCGGGATGAGATCGACCAGCGCGCCGTCGTCCGGCATGTGGGAGATCAGGTTCGGGTGCGGCCAGTCCGTTCCCCACAGCACGCGGTCACTGAACGCCTCGACCACGCGCCGCGCGAACGGGATCACGTCGGCGTACGGCGCGCTCTCGCCATCGCGTGCGGGCGGGCCGGTGATGGTGAGGCGTTCGGGGCAGGACACCTTCGTCCAGACGTGCGGATTGTCGCTCAGAAAGCGCAAGAACGCCGAGAACTCCTCGCCGTCCGGATCTTTCGACACGTCGGGCCGGCCCATGTGATCGATGATGACCGGCACGTCGAGGCCTGCGAGGTAACCGGTCAGCGCCGGCAGGTCTCGAGCTTCGAGGTAGACGACGATATGCCAGCCGAGCGGTCGGATCCTCCGGATGATGCGGTCGACGTCCTCGGTGCGTGCCGGGGATCCGAGCCGCGAGAGGAAGGTGAAGCGCACGCCGCGCACGCCCGCCGCGTGCAGTGCCGCGAGTTCGGCGTCCGTGACATCGGACCGCACGGTCGCGACGCCGCGCGCCCGTCCACCGCTGCGGCCGAGGGCGTCCACGAGCGCACGATTGTCGGCGCCGTGGCATGTTGCCTGCACGATGACGTTCCGTTCGAAACCGAGGTGGTCACGGAGCGCGAAGAGTTCGTCCGCTGATGCGTCGCACGGGGTGTACGTGCGTTCCGGCGCGAAGGGGAACGCCTCGCCGGGCCCGAACACGTGACTGTGCGCATCGACCGCACCCGCGGGCGGGCGGTACGAGGGGCTGGACGGCGACGCGAGCCAGTCGAGCCACCCCGGCGTCTTTTCGTACCCGCCGGACGTGTCGCCGTGCGCCACTGTCATTCCTCCACGTACTCGAGGCCGGCCTTCTCGAGTGGCTCGCGCATCCCGTACAGATCGAGCCCGAGCACGCCGTCGCGGAACTGCTGACGCTTCGATGCTTCGTTCGCCTCACGGTCACGGGCCGCATCCGCGACGGCGCCGACGATCGCGCGCGGCACGACGACCACGCCATCGACGTCCGCGACGACGACGTCGCCCGGCGTCACGAGCGCGTTCGCCGCGACGACGGGGATGTTCACGGATCCGAGCGTCGCCTTGACGGTGCCCTTCGAGTTGATCGCGCGAGAGAACGTGGGGAAGTCCATCTGCTCCAGGTCGGCGACGTCGCGTACGCCGCCGTCGATCACGAGGCCGGCGCAGCCGCGCGCCTGGAGCGAGGTCGCGAGCAGATCACCGAAGAACCCGTCCTCGCTCTCGGTGGTGCAGGCCGCGACGAGCACATCGCCCGACTGCACCTGTTCGGCGGCGACGTGCATCATCCAGTTGTCGCCCGGCTGGAGGAGGACCGTCACGGCCGGACCGCAGAGCGCCGCCCCCGAGTACGCCGGACGGATGTAGGGGCGCATGAGGCCCACCCGGCCCATCGCCTCGTGGATGGTCGCGACACCGAATTGCGACAGCCGTTCGACGTCGTCGGGATGGGGTCGTGAGATGTTCGTGCGGACGATGCCGAGGTCGTTGAGGCGCATGGATCGTTCCTTTCAGAGGCCGCGAGCGGCGAGAGCACGGTCGAGGCGGGGCGCGATGCGGCGGGCGTTCGTTTCGAAGACCTGCCGGCGCTCCTCGGCGGTGAGGTTCGGGGTGGCATCGATGTAGCGCTTCGTGTCATCGAAGGAGTGACCGGTGCGCGGGTCGATGTCGCGGACGGCGCCGATCATCTCGCTGGCGAAGAGGACGTTGCTGACGGGGACCACGTCGGTCAGCAGGTCGATCCCCGGCTGGTGGTAGACGCACGTGTCGAAGAACACGTTGTCGAGCAGGTGCTCTTCGAGGTCGGGACGGCCGAGCGCCATCGCGAGGCCGCGGAAGCGCCCCCAGTGGTACGGCACGGCGCCGCCGCCGTGCGGGATGATGATCTTCAGCTCGGGGAAGTCGCGGAAGAGGTCGCCCTTGATGAGCTGCATGAACGCCGTCGTGTCGGCGCCCAGGTAGTGATCGCCCGTGGTGTGCATGACGTCTGGGAGACAGGTGGTGCTCACGTGCACCATCGCGGGGATCTCATACTCGACGAGCTTTTCGTAGATCGGGTACCACGAGCGGTCCGTGATCGGCGGGGCGCTCCACCGGCCGCCGGAGGGATCCGGGTTGAGGTTCACGCTCACGGCGCCGAGTTCCTCGACGGCGCGGGTGAGCTCGTCGACTGTGGTGCGCGGATCCTCGCCCGGCGACTGCGGCAGCATCGCCCCCATGAGGAAACGGTCGGGGAACAGGCCGCTCACGCGCGCGACGAGGTCATTGCAGATCCGCGCCCACGTGCGGCTGACCTCGAGGTCGCCGATGTGGTGCGCCATGAACGAGGCGCGCGGGCTGAAGACGGTGACGTCGCTGCCGCGCTCGTTCATCAATCGCAGCTGGTTCGCTTCGATGGACTCGCGGATCTCGTCGTCGCTGATCGCCAACGCGGCGGGGTCCGGCGCGGCGGCCTCCCCGCGCGTGAAGGCGATCTGCTGGTCGCGCCAGGCGCCGAGCGGGGGCGGTGCGGTGGTGTAGTGGCCGTGAATGTCGATGATCAACGCGTGTCGTCCTTGTCACTGGGTTCGCCCTGCGGGCGTCGTCGGTCTTCGGTGATCCGAGCCTAGGACGCCTCGCCAGTGTGGTCCAATAGATGTGCAAGGCGTTGATCATAGAAGGAATCGATAGATGGCGCTCCCGGATCTCAACCAGCTTCGGACGTTCGTCGTGCTGTACGAACTGCGCAGCGTCACCGCGGCGGCCGACCGACTGCACGTCACTCAGCCGACCGTCAGCTACACCCTGCGGCGCCTGCGCGAACGATTCGGCGATGAGCTCTTTCGGCGTGAGGGGCACGACATGGTGCCCACTGCGAAGGCGACGGCGCTGTTCGGTCCGCTCCACGAGGCGCTCGCGCAGATCGACGCCACCGTGAGTGCGCCCGAGGCGTTCGAGCCCGCGGACTTCAGTGGCGAACTCACGCTCGGACTGACCTCGGTGGGGGAGCAGACGTTTCTGCCGCCGATCGTGGCGCAGCTCGCGCGCGAGGCGGCACACCCTCACCTGCACGTCCAGCGACTCGATGCGGACGAAGTCGAGGACGCGCTCGTGCGCGGATCGATTGACCTCGCGATGGCGGTGGCGATGATCGGCAGCCCCCGACTGTGGCGCACCCATGTGCGCGCCGTCGAGTACGTCGCGCTCACCTCGGATCGGCACCCGTTGCCCGCGGTCGCTCCGGACATGTTCGACGGACGGCGGTTCGTGCGCGTGTCGGCACGCGGCGGGCACGTCTTCCCGCTCCAGGCACTGACCGAGCACGGGCTGATGTCGCAGGTATCGCTGACAGTCGAGGAGTACTCGACCGTGCCGGCGGTGCTCCAGGCGACGGATCTCGTCGTCCTCGTGCCGCGTCACGTGGCGGAGGTGTTCGCGGGCTGGTTTACGGGGCTGCGCATCTCCGACGTGCCGTGGCCGGCACAGAGCACACCGGTCTCTCTCTACACGCGGCGTGAGGCGAACTTGTCACCCGCACAGCGCTGGTTCCGATCCGTCGTGCGCGACGCTGTCAGCTGACGCCAACGACGGCCCTCTCGAGGCTCAGCGCTTCGAGCCCTCGAGCGTCCCTTCGACCTCGACGAGCGAGGCGCCCTCGTCGTCGGACGCCTCGTACACGAGGCACTGGATCTTGTCGTCGCCCTGCTCCCACGAGGTTTCGGTGGGGGAGTAGTAGCTGTACCAGAGCGCCGCGGACTCGTTGAAGGGAACGCCGACGAAGGTCTCGAACTCCTCTGCGCACGTCGCCTGCGCGTCGGCTTCGATGTCGGCCTTGCCCGGCCAGCTGGCGCCGAGGTCGAGCGCATAGTCGTGGTAGACCTCATAGTCGTGGAGGTCTGCACAGGGCACGATCTCGACGTCATAGATCTCGCCGTCCGAAGCCTCCGGCTCGTTCAGGCAGTCGCCCACCGCGAGGTCGAAGACGCTCGCGGTATCGCCGTCCGTGCCGCTGCCGCCGCGGCCACCGTTACCCGATCCGTCGAGCATCGAGGAGATCGCCCCGCACCCGGTTGCGAGCGCGGCCAGGAGAAGCGCGGATCCGGAAGCGAGCGCGAGACGCGTGCGGAACGAGGTGCGAGACATGACGGCCATCCTGTGCTGAGTGGGTGCGTGTGCACCCCAGGCTACGCGGTGACGGCGAATGGAGCGGTCAGGCGTCGACGTCGTCGACCCCGGGTAGCCAGCTGTGGCCGGGCACTCCCCACCGACGCTTCTTGGCGATCTTGTGGGCGATCTTCGCGTGCTCGGGTGCGAGACGATCGACATAGATCACGCCGTCGAGGTGGTCGAACTCGTGCTGCAGGATCCGCGCTCGCCAGCCATCCACGTCGATGCGCACGGCCGCCCCATCGAGAGTCGTGCCCGTGACGACCGCGCGCTCGGACCGTCGCAGGGGGAAGCGTTCGCCGGGAAACGACAGGCAGCCCTCGGACTCGTCGTCCTCGTCCGGGGCGCCGGGGACGAGCGGGACCATCCAGAGCTCGGGGTTGAGGATCTCTCCGCGCCACGGCCGACCGTCGTCGTCCTCGTAGGCATAGGTGAAGACGCGCAACGCGACGCCGACCTGCGGCGCCGCGAGACCGACGCCCGGCGCGGCGTCCATCGTGTCGTACATGTCGGCGACGAGAGATCGGATCTCATCGGTGACGCTGCCGACGGGCGCGGCGGGTGCGTGCAGGGCGGGGTCTCCCCAGATACGGATCGGCAATACGGCCATCCTCAAAGGCTACTGAGGATGTCTGGGTGTCGGCGGCGACGCCGGGGCGCTCGCCCACTAGTCTCGAGTGTGTGACGTGGGGAGAGGGCTTAGTCGTCGGCGCAGAGATCACGCCGGACGACTTCGTCGGGCTGTTCGATAACCCGGGGCTCTTGCTCGGCATACCGCTCGCGATTGCGGGCGCGGTCTTCATGTCGCTGGGCGCGCAGTATCAGAGCCGCGGCGTTCGCAAAGTCGAACGACTGGCCGGCTCGACCGGGCGGGGCGGCCTCAAGGGCACCCACCTCGCGAGCCTGCTGCGGCGGCCGTCGTGGGTCGCGGGAACACTGCTCCTTGCGGCCGCGATCTTCTGTCAACTCTCTGCCCTCGCGATCGCGCCGCTCATCGTCGTGCAACCGCTCGGCGCGATCTCGCTCGTGATCACGACACTCCTGAACGCACAGATCACCGGCCACACGCCGACGAAGGCCTCGCTGTCGGCCATCGGTCTCTGTGTGGGTGGGATCTTCCTCTTCGTCGTGTTCGCAGCTCTCTACGCGGTCGAACGCCCGCTGGAGCCGACGCGACTCCTCGTCCTCCTCGCGATCCTCCTGGTCGTGCTGATCTTCGTCGGCGCGGCATGGCTCGTCTTCCGCAAGCGCGCGGGCGCCCTGTTCTACATCACGGCGGCGGGCGTGCTCTACGGTTTCGTCGCGACCCTCGCGAAGGTCGTGATCAAGCGCTTCCAGGCGGGCGACGTCGATCTCGTGACCATCGCGTGCCTGATCGCGCTCATTGCGGCTGGTGTCGCAGGCGCGTACTTCGTTCAGACGGCCTACTCGTCCGGCCCGCCCGACCTCGTGATCGCGGGGCTGACGGTCATCGACCCGATCGTCGCCGTTGTGATCGGCGCGTGGCTGCTCGGAGAGGCGGCGCTGACGCCGATCTGGACGATGATCATCTGGACGCTCGCGGGATCGGCGGCAGCCATCGGGGTCGTCGTGCTGGCACGACGCCATCCGCAGGTCGTGAGCGAGAGCCAGGAGCTTCCGATCCGCCGCGGCAGCACGAAACCCGAGGACGCCGACGACGAACGGTAGGCTCGATATTCGCGGGGCCGTAGCCAAGATGGTCAAGGCAGCGAGCTCATAACTCGACGATCCGTGGGTTCAAGTCCCACCGGCCCCACCACACGAATCACACGGATGTTGTTTTTCGCGGCCGCATGGGTGAGAATGTGAGCACAGACGAATACAGAGATCGCCGATGACGATCGCCGTTCAGGTACGGAGGGGAAGCCGCACCTGACGAAACGGAGAGATCATGGCGACACCACGTGCGCGCGGAGTGGTCTTCATCCACTCGGCGCCAAAGGCGTTATGCCCGCACCTCGAGTGGGCGGTCGGCCGCTCGATCGGGCGCGCCGTCAACTTCCGCTGGCACGATCAGCCCGCACTCACGGGCGCGCGCCGTGCCGAATTCGTCTGGGATGCCCCGGCGGGCACGGGCGCGGCCATCGCGACCGCCATCCGCGGCTGGGAGCATCTGCGCTTCGAGGTGACGGAGGAACCGACCGCGCGTTCGCTCGGCGGACGCTGGATGCACACGCCGGATCTGGGCGTGCACTACTCGCAGATGGACGCCGCCGGCAGCATCGCTGTTCCGGAGGAGCGGATCCGGGCGGCGATGGAGAACCTCGACCCGCTCGAGATGCGTCGCGAGCTGGACATCGCGCTCGGCACGGCATGGGATGACGAGCTTGAGGTCTTCCGTACCGCGGGCGACGACGCACCGGTCGTCTGGTTGCACAAGGTCGGTTGACCTCCGCGCCGCCCGCAGTGTGCGGCAGCGTGCCTCGACCGCGCGAATCATGCGACGGTCACGCAAAACCAACGTGGGCCCAGGAGAGTACTCCGGGGCCCACGTTCATGTGTCCATCAGCTGTCGTACGTGGCGAATGCCGCGACGGCGTTGTGTCCGCCGAACCCGAATGAGTTGCTGATCGCGAGGTGAGGACCGTCGCCGAGCGGCTGCGTCTCACGTGAAGCACGGAAGCCGATCTCCGGGTCCTGCTCGAAGAGGTTGATGGTCGGAGGGGCAATGCGGTCCTGGATCGCCTTGACGGCGAAGACGGACTCAATCGCGCCGGTACCACCCAGCAGGTGACCGGTCGACGACTTCGTCGCACTTGCGGGGATCTCGCGGACGCGATCTCCGAAGACCGTCTCGAGGGCGGCGAACTCGGCAGGATCGCCGACGGGCGTCGACGTCGCGTGGGCGTTGATGTGCGTCACCTCGTCGGGGGAGCGCCCCGCGGCGTCGAGCGCGGCGCGAACGGCGCGCGCGGCGCCCTGCCCGGTCGGATCATTCGCCGTGATGTGGTGGGAGTCAGCCGTGACGCCCGTGCCGGCGAGCTCCGCGTAGATCCGGGCTCCACGCGCGAGCGCGTGCTCCTCGGTCTCGAGCACGAGCACTGCGGCACCCTCGCCCATGACGAACCCGTCACGATCCGCGTCCCAGGGGCGCGAAGCCGTCTCGGGCTCGTCGTTGCGACGCGAGAGAGCCTGCATCGAGGCGAAGGACGCGACCGTGATGGGATGGATCGCCGACTCGGCGCCGCCCGCGATGACGACGTCGGCGTCGCCCGACATGAGGTGCTCGTAGGCGCTGTCGAGCGATTCGACGCTCGATGCACACGCCGAGGCGACGGTGCGGGCGAACGCGCGCGCACCGAAGTGAAGTGAGAGGAAGCCGGCGGCCGAGTTGGGCATCAGCATCGGCACCGTCATCGGCATCACGCGGCGCGGGCCCTTCTCGCGCAGGGTGTCCCAGGCGTTGAGCAGCGTCCACACACCACCGATGCCGGTCGCGAAGTCGACGCCGAGACGCTCCGGGTCGACCTCGGGCTCGCCGGCGTCGAGCCAGGCTTCCATGGCGGCGACGAGGCCGAACTGCGTGGAGATGTCGAGGCGCTTCGTGGTCGGGCGGTCGAGCACGGTGTCCGGCCGGACGGTCGCCTCGGCCGCGATCGACACGGGGAGGTTGTACTCCTCGACCCAGTCATGCTCGAGCCGGCGGGTGCCAGAGACACCGGCGTTGAGGTTCTTCCAGTTCTCGGCGACCGTGCCGCCGAGGGCGGACGTGGCGCCGAGACCGGTGACGACGATTCGCTTGGTCATGCGGGGTTTCCTTGCTCCGGGGGTGGGAACGACCGGGGCGTCGCAGGAGAGGCCTGCGACGCCCCGGACACGCTCAGGAGTTCGACGTGATGAAGTCGACGGCATCCTTGACGGTCTTGAGGTTCTTGACCTCGTCGTCAGGGATCGTGACGCCGAACTTCTCTTCGGCGTTGACGACGATCGTCATCATCGAGATCGAGTCGATGTCGAGGTCGTCCGTGAAGGACTTCTCGAGGGCGACCTCGCCGGCGTCGATTCCGGTCTCGTCCGTGATGAGTTCCGCCAGGCCAGCGAGGACCTCGTCGTTGTTCAGTGCCATGGATTCTCTCCTTGATCGTGGTTCGTAGAAGGGGTGGATCGGGAAACCGTCACTCAGTCTATGGGTGACGGCGTGTTTCTCACGGGAGGACGACGACCTGTGCGGCATAAACGAGACCGGCGCCGAAGCCGATCTGCAGCGACAGGCCGCCGGACAGTTCTGGGCGCTCTTCGAGCAGTCGGTGCGTCGCCAGCGGGATGGACGCGGCAGAGGTGTTGCCGGTCGTTTCGATGTCCCGCGCGATCGCGACCGATTCCGGCAGTCCGAGCTGCTTGGCGAACTCGTCGATGATGCGCCCGTTGGCCTGGTGCGGAACGAAGGCGGCGAGGTCGGCGACGTCAACGCCCGCCTCGTCGAGCGCCTTCTTCGCGACCTTCACCATGTCCCAGACGGCCCAGCGAAACACGCTGGGACCCTCCTGGCGCAGGGTCGGCCACTCCGACGCGCCGTCGCGGAACTCCGTGAGGGTGTGGTTCATGCCGACGAGGCTCGCCTTCGACCCATCGGAGCCCCACTGTGACACCGAGACGCCGGGCGTATCGCTGGGGCCGAGGACAGCGGCCCCAGCGCCGTCGCCGAGCAGGAACGAGATCGAGCGATCGGTGGGATCCACGATGTCGCTGAGCTTCTCGGCGCCGATCACGACCGCGTACTTCGCCGCACCGGCGCGGATCAGCGCGTCGGCCTGCGCGATGCCGTAGCAGTACCCGGCGCACGCAGCATTCTGGTCGTAGGCTGCCGCGGGCGTCGCCCCGATGGCATCCGCGACGATGGCGGCGACCGATGGCGACTGGCGCGGGTTGCTGATCGTCGCGACGATCACGAGACCGATCTCGGCCGGGTCGATGCCCGCCTTCGCAACGGCTTCGCGCGCGGCGTCTGTCGCCATCTCGATCGCGGTCGTGCCGTGGTTCGCGCGTGTCCGCGTGACGATGCCCGTGCGCTGGCGGATCCATTCGTCACTCGAGTCAATCGGTCCGACGAGGTCGTCATTCGGCACAGCGTTCTCGCCGCGGGACGCGCCCATCGCGAGGATTCGCGTGTACGCGTGAACGGGAGCTTGTTTGAGGGCGGCAGTCATGTCTTCTCTTTCCGAGCCGTCGGTCAGTCGCGTGTCGCCGCGAGCTGGTCGCGTGCGGTCGCGAGGTCGTCGGGCGTCTTGAGGGCGACGGCGGGGACGCCGCGCAGGCCGCGCTTCGCGAGGCCGGTGAGCGCGCCCGCGGGCGTGAACTCGACAAGCGCCGCGATGCCACGCTCGGCGAAGTCCGTCATGCAGAGGTCCCAGCGCACAGGGTTCTGCACCTGGTGGACGATGAGTTCGAGGGCGCGCTGGCCGCTCGAGACGACGGATCCGTCGCTGTTCGTCCAGAGAGGAAGCTGCGGATCCGACACGGACGAGATCGCGTCGACGGCGGTCTGCAGAGAGGCTGCGGCGGGGGCCATGTACGGCGTGTGGAATGCACCGGCGACCTGCAGGGCGATCACGCGGGCGCCGCGCGGCGCGTTTTCGGCGAGTGCTGCGAGCCCGGCGGAGGCACCGGCGGCGACGATCTGGCCGCCGCCGTTGTGGTTTGCGGGGGAGAGGCCCGCAGCCTCGATCGCGTCGAGCACGTCTGGTTCGCGCCCACCGATGACGGCAGACATTCCCGTCTGCTCGAGCGCCGCGGCGTCGGCCATGGCGCGCCCGCGAGCTCCGACCAGCCGCATCCCGTCGATGTCGCTGATCACGCCGGCGGCGACGAGCGCGGCGATCTCGCCCACCGAGTGGCCGGCGACACCGGCGAACGATGCGCGTTCGGTGGGGGAGAGCGCATGCCATGCCACGAGGCTGGCGGCGACGATCAGCGGCTGCGCGACGGCCGTGTCGCGGATGCGGTCGGCGTCCCACTCGGTGCCTGCGGCGACGAGATCAAGCTCGGCTGCCTCGGCGTATCGTTCGAGGCGCGCGGCGGCGCCGTCGAGTTCAAGCCAGGGAGCGAGGAAGCCGGGGGTCTGAGAGCCCTGTCCGGGGAATGCGGCGACAATCACCCGATCCATTCTTCCCGCCCGGGCCACGCGTCGGCTGGCGACACCCTTACAAGAATCACTCCGGACATTGTGTGAAGGTCACGAACGGGCGCGGCGCGCGGCCTGCCGCTTCTTGACGAAGTCGGAGGATCCGATGGACCCGAGTATGAGAGCGGTCTGCAAGATGAGCGCTTCTCGCGGACCCGTCGCGTCCCACCCGATCACGTCGCTCACTCGCTTGAGGCGATAGCGCACGGTGTTGGGGTGCACGAACAGCTCCCGAGCCGTCGCCTCGAGGGAACGACCGTTGTCGAGGTAGCTCCACAGCGTCGTCACGAGGTCGGTCGAGTGCCCCTCGAGCGGACGATAGATGCGCTCGATGAGGGTGTGCTTGGCGACCGTGTCACCCGCCAACGCCCGCTCGGGGAGGAGGTCGTCGGCTTCCACCGGGCGCGGCGCGCTGCGCCACGAGGCAGCGACGGCGAAGCCCGCGAGGGCCGCGCGGGCGCTGCGGCTCGCGTCGACCAGCGCGTCCATCGTCGGCCCGAGCACCAGGTGCCCCGTTCCGAAGAACGGCTCGAGCGCCCCCGCGATGTCGAGGAACGACATCTGCTCGTCATCCGAGGGCTTGTCCTGTCCCGGGTCCTCGGCGCGGCCGAGCACGAGCACGAGTCGGGATCCCTGCACTCCGATAAGCACGTCGACGCCGAGCTTTCGTGCGCGGCGCCGCACCTGGTCCACGTCGAACGACGGCGGGGTGGTGCCCACGAGCACGCTCACCTGTCCGTGCCCGTGCCAGCCGAGGGCGGCGATGCGGCTCGGCAGTTCCTCGTCGGTCTCACCGGTGAGGATCGTGTCGACCACGAGGGCCTCGAGGCGGGCATCCCACAGGCCGCGAGACTCGGCCGCGCGGGCATACACGTCGGCCGCCGTGAAGGCGACTTCACGCGAGTAGAGGAGGATCGCCTCGCGCAGATGGTCACCTCGGCCGGCGATCTTCTCCTCGGTGACATCGACGGTGACGCGCACGAGCTGCAGGGTCTGCTGCAGGCTCACGCTGCGCAGCAGTTCCCGGGGCGCGGCGGCGAAGATGTCGGCGGCGATCGTGGGAGCCTCGGACGGATCCTCGTACCACTCGATGAACGAGGTGATGCCGGCCTGCGCGACGAGCCCGACGGCGGACCGACGACCGGGAGGCATCTCCGCATACCAGGGAAGCGAATCCTCAAGGCGGCGCAACGTCGCGGTCGAGATATCTCCCGCGATCCGTCGCAACCAGGCGAGAGTCTCCTGCTTGTCCATCGTGGCGCGTGTGCTGTCGGTCATATCAGGTCCTGACGAGACGATCGGGTGGGGCCGCGGCCCCACCCCGGTGATCGTCGATCGATCAGGCGTCGCCTCCTCCATTGCCGGAGGTGCCCGCCGCGACGTCGTGCAGGCGGTACTTCTCGACAGCCTCGCCGACGACGGAGCGATCGATTTTGCCCTGCTCGGCGAGCTGCTGCAGCGCGCGGACCGCCATCGAGGGACCATCGATCTTGAAGAACCGGCGGGCGGCTTGGCGGGTGTCGCTGAAGCCGAAGCCGTCGGCGCCGAGCGTCGCGTAGGGTCCCGGGATCCACGGGCGGATCTGGTCCTGGACCGCGTGCATGTAATCGCTCGTCGCGATGAACGGCTGGCCTTCCGCGTGCTGGAGCTTCTCCGCGAGGTAGGAGCGCCGGGGCTCCTCGTTCGGACGCAGGAAGTTGTGCTCGTCGGACGCGAGGCCGTCGCGGCGCAGCTCGTTCCAGCTCGTCACCGACCACACATCCGAGACGACGCCCCAGTCGTCCTTGAGCAGCGTCTGTGCCTCGAGGGCCCAGGGGACCCCGACACCCGACGCGAGCAGCTGCACGCGGTGGCCATCGCCCGAGCCTGCGCTGACGCGGTGGATTCCGCGGACGATGCCCTCGACGTCAACATCCTCGGGCTCTGCCGGCTGCTTGAACGGCTCGTTGTAGACCGTCATGTAGTACATGACGTCGGGATCGGGGTGCGATCCGCCGTACATGCGCTCGATGCCGGCCTGGACGATGTGCGCGACCTCATACCCGTACGCCGGGTCGTACGAGACGACAGCGGGGTTGGTCGACGCGAGGAGCGGCGAGTGGCCGTCCATGTGCTGCGTTCCCTCGCCCGTCAACGTGGTGCGACCAGCCGTGGCGCCGATGACGAAACCGCGTGCCATCTGGTCGCCCGCGGCCCAGAAGGCGTCGCCGGTGCGCTGGAAGCCGAACATCGAGTAGAAGATGTAGACCGGGATCAGCGTCTCACCGTGCGTCGAGTACGACGTTCCCGTCGCCGTGAGCGCTGCCGTGGCCCCCGCCTCGTTGATGCCGACGTGCATGATCTGACCCTCGGTGCTCTCCTTGTAGGCGAGCAGCAGGTCGCGGTCGACCGAGAGGTAGTTCTGTCCGGCGGGGTTGTAGATCTTCGCGGACGGGAAGTACGAGTCCATCCCGAAGGTGCGCGCCTCATCCGGGATGATCGGCACGATGCGGTTGCCGAAGCCCTTCACACGCATCAGGTCCTTGAGCATCCGCACGAACGCCATCGTCGTGGCGACCTCTTGGTTGCCCGACCCCTTCTTCGGGAGCGCGTAGTCCTTGTCCTTCGGCAGTTCGAGCGGGACGTTGGTGACGCGGCGCTCGGGGAGGAATCCACCGAGCTCATGGCGCCGATCGCGCATGTACTGGATCGTCTCGTCGTTCTCGCCCGGGTGGTAGTACGGCGGACGGTACGGGTCGTCCTCGAGCTGCTTGTCCGTGACGGGGATCTGCATCGTGTCGCGGAAGAGCTTGAGGTCGTCGAGCGTCATCTTCTTCATCTGGTGCGTCGCGTTGCGCCCCTCGAAGTGCGGGCCGAGACCGTATCCCTTGATGGTCTTGGCGAGGATGACGGTCGGCTGTCCCTTGTGCTCCATGGCCGACTTGTATGCCGCGTAGACCTTGCGGTAGTCGTGACCACCGCGCTGCAGCGCCCAGACCTGGTCGTCGGTGTAGTCCTCGACGAGCTTGAGGGCGCGCGGGTCGCGGCCGAAGAAGTGCTCGCGCACGAAGGCGCCGTCCTCCGCCTTGAAGGTCTGATAGTCGCCGTCGGGCGTCGTGTTCATGATGTTCAGCAGGGCGCCCTCGGTGTCGCGAGCGAGGAGCTCGTCCCACCCGCGGCCCCAGACGACCTTGATGACGTTCCAGCCGGCGCCGCGGAAGAAACTCTCGAGCTCCTGCATGATCTTGCCGTTGCCACGTACCGGACCGTCGAGTCGCTGCAGGTTGCAGTTGATCACGAACGTCAGGTTGTCGAGGCCCTCGTTCGCGGCGACCTGGAGCTGACCGCGCGACTCGACCTCGTCCATCTCGCCGTCGCCGAGGTAGGCCCACACGTGCGAGTCGGCGACGGGCTTGATGCCGCGCGCCTCGAGGTACTTGTTCGTCATCGCCTGATAGATGGCGTTGATCGGGCCGAGCCCCATCGACACGGTGGGGAACTGCCAGAAGTCCTGCATCATGCGCGGGTGCGGATACGAGGGCAGGCCGTGCGGAGCCGCCGACTTCTCCTGACGGAAGCCGTCGAGCTGCGTCTCGGTCAGGCGACCCTCAAGGAACGAACGCGCGTACATACCGGGGGAGGCGTGTCCCTGGTAGAAGATCTGGTCGCCGCCGACCTTGTCGTCGAGGCCGCGGAAGAAGTGGTTGTGGCCCACCTCGTAGAGCGCGGCGGCCGACGCGTAGGACGAGATGTGGCCGCCGACGCCGATGCCGGGACGCTGCGCGCGGTGCACGGTGATCGCGGCGTTCCACCGGATCCACCGGCGGTAGCGGCGCTCGAGGTCCTCGTCGCCCGGGAAGTCGGGCTCGTCCTCGGCGGAGATGGTGTTGACGTAGTCCGTGGTCGGAACCATCGGCACGTTCAGGTGGTGCTCCTTCGATCGCGAGAGGAGGCTCAGCATGATCTCGCGACCGCGCTGCGATCCCTTCGCATCGACGAGCTGGTCGAGAGACTCCTGCCATTCGGCGGTCTCATCGGGGTCGCTGTCGACGGCACCCTGCGAGTACGGATCCTGATCGTGAACTGCCACGAGGTGACCTTTCGTCGTGCGGGCAGATCGTGCCCGGTAATGCGGATCTGGGTGCGGGGGCGGCGAGCGGTGGTCGCGCTCCGGCACACGTATGCCCCCAGCCTATCGATAGTGACAGGTGCCCCGCGCCATCGTCCGACGACGGATCCGCGTAGACTTGCCGCACGGGTCTTTAGCTCAGCTGGTAGAGCACCTGGTTTACACCCAGGTTGTCGTCGGTTCGATCCCGGCAGGACCCACGTGAAAGCGACCCCGTCTGACCAACTGCTCGTGCTCGACCTCGTCGCTCTGGATCGCGCGCTCGAGCGCGCGGAAGCGGCACGTTCCCATCCTCCGCAGGCCGCACGCGTGAAGGAGCTCGTCGCGCTGCGCAACGAGCAGGGTCGAGCGCTCGTCGAGAAGACCAACCTGCGCGACGACGTGCGTGTCGAACTGAAGCGCGTCGAGAGCGATATCGAGGTGGCGAGGGCGCGACAGCAGCGCGACCGCGATCGTCTCGGCACAACGGCGATCGCTCGCGACGCGCGCGCACTCGAGACCGAGATCGCGTCGCTCGCCGCACGGATCGACAAGCTCGAGACGCGGGAGCTCGAGCTCATGGAGGACCTCCAGGTCGCCGAGGCGGATCTCGCTGACCAGCAGCGTCAGCTCGAGGAGACGACCGACGAGGGGCGTCGTCTCAGCGCGGAGGGCAAGACCGCGGTCGAATCGGCGGCGACGGAGGTCGCGAGCCTGTCGAGCGATCGCGCCGAGATCACGGCGAAGATCCCCGAGGCTCTGCTGACGGACTACCAGCGGATCGCGAAGCGCACAGCGGGAGCGGGCCTCCTTCACCGCGGCACCTGCGGCGGCTGCACGATGACGCTCTCCCCGAACGACCTCGCGCAGATCGCGCGCACAGCCGACGACGAGATCGTGCACTGCCCCGAGTGCTCCTGCATCCTCGTCCGCACCGCGGAATCCGGACTCTGACGCGCCCCGTACACTGGACCACAGCGAATGGGTCGGCCGGGCGGTCGCGTCGCGCGTGAGCGCGCCGAGGAACGTCCGGGCTCCACAGGGCAGGGCGGTGGGTAACACCCACCCGGAGAAATCCGCGAGAAAGTGCAACAGAAAGCAGACCGCCGGCCGCAAGGCCGGTAAGGGTGAAACGGTGGTGTAAGAGACCACCAGGGGCCGCGGCGACGCGGCTCGCTGGGTAAACCTCGCCCGGAGCAAGACCAACAGGGGATGACAAGGCGGCCCGCCGAGTCCCCGGGTAGGTTGCTGGAGCGGCACGGCAACGTGTCGCCGAGATAGATGGCCGTCCAGGGGTGGCGACACCCCAGACAGAACCCGGCGTACAGGCCGGCCCATTCGCGCCGCAGGACGCGCCTCGCTGCGTTGTCGTCGGTCAGCGCACGCCCGGTGCGCTTCCCTCCTGCCGCCTGGCGAGGCACGCCCTGCACGAGAATGGCTTCGCTGCGTTGTCGCCGGTCAGCGCGCGCCCGGCGCAGCCCAGCGCCGCCGGTCAGGTCAGGACGAGGCTGGCGGCGCCGATGATGCCCGAGTTGTTGCGGTGCACGGCCGTTACGATCGGCGCGCGCGTCTCGATGCCCGGCAAGAACTTCTCGGGGTTCTTCGATACGCCGCCGCCGACGACGATCAGGTCCGGAGAGAAGAGGAACTCGACGTGTGCGAAGAACTTCTGCAGGCGCGCGCTCCACTCATCCCACGGGATGTCGCCGCGTTCGCGAGCGGAGGCCGAGGCGTATCGCTCGATGCTCTCGCCGTCCCACTGCAGGTGGCCGAGCTCGGTGTTGGGCACGAGCACGCCGTTGTAGAGGAACGCCGAGCCGATGCCGGTTCCGAGCGTCGTCATGATCGTCAGGCCCGCCTGGTCTCTGGCGGCGCCGAACTTCGCCTCCGCGAGGCCCGCGGCATCGGCGTCGTTCACGAAGTGAATGTCGCGTCCGAGCGCCTTGCCGAAGAGGTCGTCGGCGTCGAGCCCGATCCACTCGACCGACACGTTCGCGGCCGACAGCGTGATGCCGTCCTTCACGATCGCCGGGAAGCACACCCCGATCGGCAGGTCGCGCGCGTCGTCGCCGAGCAGTTCGACGAGTTGCCGTGCCGTCTCGAGGACGTCGCGCGGCAGGGCGCCCTCGGGTGTCGGGATCCGGACGCGGTCGCCGACCAACGCCCCCTCAGCAAGATCGACGACCCCGGCCTTCATGCCGGTGCCGCCGATATCAATCCCAATGGCGCGCGCAGGTGCATTCGTCATGCGCACCAGTTTACGGGGAGTTACGCACTCCTCTTGTCACGCGCGTCCTTGGTCGGGTCGTCGCCCTCACCACGTCGCTCGCGGATGTACTCGAGACGCTCGGACAGAAGCTGCTCGAGCTCCTCCTCGGAGCGTCGCTCCAGAAGCATGTCCCAGTGCGTACGTGCCGCCTTCTCACCGGAGCGGTCGACCTCCGCGGCGCCCTTCGGCGTCTGCAGGATGGCCTCTCCGCCGCAGGTACGGCACTCCCAGGAAGCGGGGGCCTCAGCGTCGGCGGCGAATGTCAACACGGTCTCTCGGCCGCACAAGCTGCAGAGGTAGGTGTGGTCTTCGCGCTCCATGAACACGACGCCCTCTTCGCTCTGCAGGCTCTGGGCTCCGAGTCTGATTCCGCGCAGGCTGCGATCTGCCATGTTCGTGTCCTCTCTTCGTCTCTAGGTCTAACGAACGGCGCTGGGCGGATCATCCGAAACGGCGCGAAGCGCCTCGCCTTCCCAGCAGATGCTCAGTCCATCGAGCGATCGAACGACACCTCCTTCCGCGAAACGTAGCGTGCCCGTCGAGTGGGGTCAACGGGGGAGGTGCGGCCGGTCAGTCGCCGCGCACGTCGAGCGCGAGGTCGGCCCGATCGGTGACGATACCGTCGACGCCGAGATCAATGAGGCGGCGCATGTCATCCGGGTCGTTGACGGTCCACACGTGGACCTCCGCGCCCGCGGCATGTACGGCGTCGATGAAGCGGGGGGTGAGCACGCGGATCCGCCCGTGATTCTCGGGGACCTGGACGGCGTCGATGCCGCGCAGCGCGCGCCGGATCACGGCGGCCGGCGCCGGTCCGCGCGTGAGGGCGACGAGCATGCTGATCGTCGCGCGGCCGGGGGAGGTCGCGGGAGCTCCACCCGCGTTGCGCGCAGACCGCAGAGCGGCGCGACGTCGCGGGTCGGAGAAGCTCGTGAGGAGAACGCGGTGCGCTTCGGGGCCCACGATCCGCCCGGCCCGTTCGGCGGCCTCGTCCACCTTCACGTCGATGTTGAAGCGCGCGTCGGGGAAGGCATCGAGCGCCTGCTCGAGGGTCGCGAGGCCGCCGCGCGACGCCATCACCGTCTCCAGCTGCGCGAGCGACATCTCGGCGACGGCGCGCGGATCCCCGGCGACTCGCGAGAGGTCGTCGTCGTGACAGAGGACGACGACGTCGTCGGCGGTGATGCGGCAGTCGGACTCGATGTAGGCCGCGCCGGCGGCGTCGGCGGCCGCGAAAGCGGCGATCGTGTTCTCGGCGATACCGTCACGATGCATCTCGTCGGTGACGAGCCCGCGGTGGGCGAGGATCCGGGGGTGGGCGGTGCGTGCGAAGTACGGGTGGGGTGCGTTCGCCATGGTCCGGAACGTATCACCGGCTCCCCGCATGAACGCTCGGCTTCGCCGCGGGACCGGCGCGTTATAGGCTCGAACGGCCCCTTCCGCACGACCACAGGAGTACCACGTGTCGACCCCGATTCCCGCCGGATCCCTCGAAGGCAAGACCGCGCTCGTGACCGGTTCCTCCCGCGGTGTCGGCGCCGACACTGCGCGCTTCCTCGCTGCGGCCGGCGCGAACGTCGTGATCAACTACCGCAGCAAGGCGCCGCGCGCGGAGAAGCTCGCGGCCCAGCTTCACGAGGAGTTCGGCACAAGCACGCTCGTGGTGGGTGCCGACCTCACGGACGGCGACTCGGTGGACTCGATGATGGGCGCCGTCAAGGACGTGTTCGGCGGAATCGACTTGCTTTTTCTCAACGCCTCGGGCGGCATGGAGCAGAACATGGGCGAGGACTACGCGATGCGTCTCAATCGCGACGCACAGGTCTCGACGCTCGAGAAGGCGATTCCGCTGATGCCCGCCGGCTCGCGCGTCGTGTTCGTCACGAGCCACCAGGCTCACTTCATCCGCACGACGCCGACGATGCCCGAGTACGAGCCGGTTGCGTTGTCGAAGCGCGCGGGCGAAGACGCACTGCGCGAGCGGATCCCGTCGCTCGCCGATCAGGACATCGAGTTCGTCGTCGTCTCGGCCGACATGATCGAGGGCACGATCACCGCGACACTGCTGAACCGTCTGAACCCGGGAGCGATCGACCAGCGCCGCGAGGAGGCCGGCTCGCTGCTGAACGTCGCCGAGTTCGCTGCCGAGATCGTCAAGGCCGCGGTGGAGGAGGTCCCGCCGCACAACGAGCGCATCTGCGGCGACGTGTCGAGCTTCGCACCGATCGAGTGAGCTTCGGCTGACACGGCGCTCATCTGCGGCGACGTGTCAGGGTCCACTGCGACCGACTGACGCCGTTCAGGACCCCTCGGGAGCACCGCGCCCGGACAATCCCTCCACAGGGTGATGCGCACGACACCGGAGAGTGGCACGATCACGACATGCCTCGTTCCGCCGTTCCCTCGCGCACCGGTTCCGCACCCGCGGGTGCCAATCGGAGCCGACGCTCGCGGGTACGTTCGTGGCTCACGGAGCACCCGACGACGGCCTGGTACGTGGGCAGCTCGATCGTAGCCGTCGTGCTGTACGCAGTCGCGGCACCGGTGCAGGCGGTCGCTTATGGCCTTCCTCTGATCGGCGCGCTCCTCCTCCCCGCCCTGCAGTCGGCGGCACTCGTCGCCCTGGCGCGGTTTCCCTGGCCGTCGATCATCGTGTTCGCCGCTGCGGGAGCCGTGACGGCGCTGCTCATTCCGGCACTGTGGCTGCCGTGGCCATGGCACGTGACCGGCATGATCGCGTTCGTCGTGCTCGTCGTCGGAGCGTGGGCGATCCACGGCTGGAAGCAGGGGCTCGCGGCCTACCTGGTGCCGGCGATTGCGATCTCCGTGCCAGCGGTTTCCGAAATATCCTCGCGGTCGCTCGCGACCTGGATCGTCGCGGTGTCGCTCGGCGCGATCGCGGCTGGTGTCGGTGCGTTGCTGTCCGACCGCATTCGGATCGCCGGGCAGCTGACGCGGGAACGCGCGGTCACCGAGGCTGAGACGGAGCGGAGGCTCGTCGCCGAGGAGCGTCAACGTATCGCTCGAGAGCTCCACGACGTCGTGGCGCATGGCCTATCCCTCATCCAGGTCCAGGCGACCTCCGCGCCCTACCGCGTGCCGGACCTCGGCGACCGCGCGACGGAGGAGTTCGCCGATATCGCGCGGGCCGCGCGCACATCGCTGCAGGAGATGCGTAGTCTGCTCAGCGCCCTTCGCGGTGATGACGAATCGGCGGAACGCGCCCCCCAGCCCACTCTCGCGGACATCACGCGAATCGTCGCCGAGACCGAACGGGCCGGAGCGCGGATCCGGCTCGACATGCCCGAGCCACCACCCGCGCCGACGACGGTCGCGATCGCCGCGTTCCGCATCGTGCAGGAGGCGATCAGCAACGCCGTGCGGCACGCACCGGGCGCCGCGATCCAGGTCTCTGTCGGTGCGATCGACGGCGCGCTGCTGGTCGAAATCCAGAACGATGCGGCGACCAGGGATCCGTCGTCACGCGCGGGAGAGACCGGGCACGGCCTCGTCGGGATGCGCGAACGTGCCAGCCTTCTGGGAGGATCCTTTCAGGCCGGTCCGACTCCGGCTGGCGGCTTCCGCGTCTCGGCGAGCCTCCCGCTTTCCGCAACGACCCCCGAACAGGAGCCCCGCCGATGACCGCGGACAGCATCACCGTCATGATCGCCGACGACCAGGCCATGGTCCGCGCGGGATTCGCGGCGCTGCTGGACGCCCAGGGCGACATCCGCGTGATCGGTCAGGCCGAGAACGGCAGCGAGGCGGTCCGCCTCGCCCGCGAATTGCGCCCCGACGTCGTCCTCATGGACGTGCGAATGCCGGAGCTCGACGGCATCGGCGCTACGCAGCAGATCCTGCAGCCAGAGCGGCCCCTTCCGCACGTCCCGCGCGTGCTCATGCTCACGACCTTCGACATCGACGAATACGTCCACGAGGCGCTCCAGGCTGGCGCGAGCGGGTTCCTCCTCAAGGACGCGCTGCCCGACGAGCTGGCGCACGCTGTCCGTGTCATCGCCGCGGGGGAGGCGCTCCTCGCCCCGAGCGTCACGCGTCGTCTCATCGAGCGCTTCGCGACGTCTCGAGACGACTCACCCTCGCGCGCGGCGCTGCACCTGAACGCGCTCACGGAGCGCGAACGCGAGGTGCTGACGGAGGTGGGGCGCGGTCTGTCCAACTCCGAGATCGCCGCCGAGCTGTTCATCGGCGAGCAGACGGTGAAGACGCACGTCAGCAGGCTGCTGCAGAAACTGCCGGCGCGCGACCGCGTACAACTCGTGATCACGGCGTACGACGCGGGCCTCGTTGCTCCGGCCTGACGCGCATCGCAGTATCACCCCGCCGTAGGGGGTCGAATCACCCCGGCGGGGGACGCCAAGGGATGAACCGTCGACATATCTTTTCGGTGTTCGCTCACCGGAAGGACCACCATGACCGCCCCCGCACCCGCTCGCGACACCAGCATCGACCTGCTGCGCGCCGTCTGCACGATCGTCGTCGTCGCCCTCCATGCGACGATGGCGGGCGTCGTCGTCTCCGGCGGCGAGGTCGCCCTGGTCAACGCGCTCGAGCAGCCCTGGTTCTGGCCGGCCTCGTGGCTCGTCCAGATCATGCCGCTGTTCTTCATCGCCGGGGGAGTGACCGGTGCCGTCGCGTTCCGTCGCTGGCGTAGCACCGGTGGGACCGCGGCCGGATTCGCGGCGAGTCGCGTCCGCCGTCTCCTGCCGCCCGGCATCGTCGCCGTCGCGGTTACCGCGCTCGGTCTCGCTTCCCTGCGCGCGCTCGGTGTGCCGTCGGAGCTCCTGGTCGAGGCGGGGTTCCGTATCTCGCAGCCCCTGTGGTTCCTCGGTGTTTTCCTGCTGGTGCAGACTCTTGTGCCTGCCCTTCTCGCCGCGCACGAGCGGCGCCCGGGGCTGACGATCATCGCACTCTCGGCCGGGGTGCTCGCAGTCGACATCACCCGTCTCAGCACCGGCATCGAGGCGGTCGGATACGCGAACCTCGCGCTCGTGTGGCTCGTGATCCAGCAGCTCGGATTCTTCCTCGCCGACGGCCGGTTCGCACGGGCAACGGCTCGCGCACGCGTCACCGTGGCGGGCGCCGCACTCATGACAACCGGAATCCTGGCGGCCGTCGGCGTGTTCTCTCCCGACATGTACGTCAACCTCAACCCGCCGACGATCGCGCTCGTTCTGCTCGGTGTCGCGCAGGTGAGCCTGTTCTCCCTCGCGCAGCCGGCGCTGCGGCGGATCGCCTCGCACGGCGCACCGGCCGCCGTGACCGAGGCGGTGGGGCGTCGGGCCATGGGCATCTACCTCTGGCACATGCCCGCGATCGTGCTTCTTGCGGGCGGTCTCGTCGCGTTCGCCCTCGTCGCGGACGTTGATCTGATTCCGCTGTATGACCCCGCGTGGTGGGCCACGAGGCCAGCCTGGTTCGTCGCCGTCGGCGCGCTCGCGCTCGTCCTCTGCGCTCTCGCGCCTCGCCTCGGGGTCGGCGCCTCCGGATCCGTCACCGCTGTTCGCGCGGCCATCGGATCCGCCCTTGCGGTAGCGAGCATCGCGGTGCTGTTCGTTCTGGGTCTCGACGTCGGATCCGCTGTCATCTCGGTTGCGCTCGGCCTCGGAGCGCTCCGCATCATCCGCGCGCCCGCCCGCGAGCGGGGGAAAACCCCCGCGCAGCCCGTTGGCCACCCGGATCCCGCCCTCGCCGCGTAATCGGAAGGATTGTTCTTGTGGATGTCATCTTGGACGCAGCCCTGGCGCTTGCAGCGTCCCCATGGATCTATGCGATCGTGTTCGCGTTCGCGACGCTCGACGGCGTGTTTCCCCCGGTTCCCAGCGAAACCGTCATCGTGGGCGCCGCCGCACTCAGCGCCTCGACCGGCAGCCCCGACTGGATCCTGATCGCCTTCGCCGCGGCGGCCGGTGCCTTCACCGGCGACAACCTCACCTACCTCGTCGGGCGCGCCGCAGGTCGCCGCCAGTTCCGATGGATGCGCGGGCGCCGTGCGCAGGCCGCTCTCGCATCGGCGGCACGAGGCTTCGAACGCGGTGGTGCCTCCGCGATCTTCGTCGCGCGATACATTCCCGTCGGCCGTGTCGCGGTGAACCTCACGGCGGGTGCGGTGGGCTACCCCCGACGTCGATTCATCATGCTGTCGCTCGCGGCGGGCATCGCGTGGTCGCTCTACTCGGTCGTGGTGGGAGCCTTCGCCGGCCGCCTGTTCGGGGACAACCCGATTCTTGGGATGATCGTGGGTGTCGTCCTCGCAATCGCCATTGGTATCGCGGTCGATCGCGTCCTCAGCGTGCTGCGTCGTCGGCGCCAGCGCGCGACCTCAGGTCCCGAGCGCGAGGGCAGCGACGAACAGTACCGGGACACAGCCGACAGTCGTGAGGAAGACAGCGTCGCGACTGAGTAAGTAGCCAATTCCGTAACGCTGGGCGACGTTGAAGACGTTCTGGGCCGTGGGGAGTGCGGCGAGCACGACGACGACCAGCAGCGCATGCGGATCCAGGTCGAACAGGAACCGACCGAGGAAGTATGCCGCTAACGGCATGCCCGCGAGCTTGAGGGCCGTCGCGAAGAGCGCGTCCCGCCGGTGTCCGCGAACTGTGAGCACCCGCTGGCCATGCAGCGACATGCCGAAGCTGATGAGGATGATCGGCACAGCGGCGTTCGCCACGAGCGCGAGAGGCTCGTAGATCAACGGCGGGACCGTGAGACCCGACAGCGCCACGGCGAGCCCCAGCAGGGATCCGATGATCATCGGGTTGCGGAAGACGCGTGCGATCGCCTTCCATCCGCGCGAGGATCCGTTGGAGAGCGTATCGAGGACCGCGAGCGTGAGGGGCATGAAGACGATCTGCTGCATCAGGATGATCGGGGCGGAGTACGCCGCATTGCCGAGCAGGTAGGTGGAGATAGGGATGCCGACGTTGTTGCCATTGACCTGACCGGCCGAGAGCATGCCCACGGTCGTGTCGCCCCAACTCCGGCGCCAGACGAACTTCGCGATGAGCCCGTAGACCACCATCACCGCGAATGCCGCCGCGGCCGATGCGGGCAGGAGTGACGAGAAGAGCATCTCCACGTCGGCGTCGCTCAGCACGACGAACATGAGGAATGGATTGAGGACGAAGAACGACAACCGACCGAGGATCGCGCTGCCGTTCTCGCCCAGCAGGTCGATCCGCCCGATGACGTAGCCCGTGATGATCGCGACGGCGACGACGGCGAAGCCGGTGAGGACGTCGATCACGGGGCGCTCGCGCAATCCGTGGTCGACATGGGTTCAATCTATCGTCCGCGCGTGCCACGATCGTTTCCATGACCGACACGCAGCTGCACCCCGCCGACGCACACGACATGATCCGCGTGCGGGGTGCGCGAGAGAACAACCTCAAGGGAGTGGACCTCGATCTGCCGAAGCGGCGGCTGACGGTGTTCACGGGGGTGTCGGGATCCGGGAAGAGCTCGCTCGCGTTCGGCACGATCGCGAGCGAGTCGCAGCGGATGATCAACGAGACGTACAGTGCGTTCGCGCAGGGTTTCCTCCCGCAGCTGGCGCGCCCCGAGGTGGATGGCCTGGAGGGCCTGACGACCGCGATCCTCGTGGATCAGGAGCGACTGGGAGCGAATATCCGCTCGACGGTGGGCACGGCGAGCGATGCGAACGCTCTGCTGCGCATGCTCTTCAGCCGTACGGGCGACCCGCAGATCGGTCCGCCGAACGCGTTCTCGTTCAACACCCCGAGCGTGAAGGCATCGGGCGCGATCCTCGTTGAACGGGCCGGAAACACGAAGCGTCAACGCGCCGAGTTCAACGTCCTCGGCGGGATGTGCCCGGGGTGCGACGGAACGGGCAGGGTGAGTGACCTCGATCTCACCCAGCTCTACGACGCCACGCTGTCGATCAACGACGGCGCCATCCTCGTGCCCGGCTACAAGGTCGGCGGATGGAGTGTGCGCTTCTACGCCGAATCGGGCTTCTTCGACGCGGACAAGCCCGTGGGCGAATTCACACGACAGGAACTCGACGACTTCCTGCATCGCGACGCGACGAAGGTGAAGATCGGCGGAACGAACATGACCTACCGCGGACTCGTGCCGCAGGTGCAGCAGTCGATGCTGACGAAGGATCGCGAGCAGCTGCAGCCGCACATCCGCGCCTTCGTCGACCGCGCCGTCGCGTTCCAACCGTGCCCCGCGTGCGGCGGCACCCGGCTCGCGGAGCCGGCCCGCTCATCTCGCATCGACGGCACGAACATTGCCGACTGCTGCGCGATGCAGATCAGCGACCTGCTCACCTGGGTCCGGTCCCTCGACGAGCCAGGGGCGGCAACGCTCCTCGAGGCCCTCGACGAGCTGCTCGCCTCGTTCGTCGACATCGGTCTGGGATACCTGTCGCTCGATCGCGCGGCGAGCACCCTGTCGGGCGGTGAGGCGCAACGGCTGAAGATGATCAAGCACCTCGGTTCACCGCTGACGGACGTGACGTACATCTTCGACGAGCCGACGGCTGGCCTGCATCCGCACGACATCGAGCGCATGAATGCGTTGTTACGACAGCTGCGTGACAAGGGCAACACCGTGCTCGTCGTAGAGCACAAACCCGAGACGATCCGGATCGCGGACCACGTTGTCGACATCGGACCGGGCGCGGGCGCGGACGGCGGCACGGTCTGCTTCGAGGGCACTGTGGACGAATTGCGCTCGTCCGACACGGTCACCGGGCGGCACTTGGACGATCGAGCGCGCCTGAAGCCGGAGGTGCGGACGCCGAGCGGCACCATCGAGGTGCGCGGCGCGAGCGCGAACAACCTCCGCGACGTGGACGTCGACCTCCCGGCGGGCGTGCTTGTCGCGCTGACCGGGGTCGCGGGATCCGGGAAGAGCTCGCTCATCGCCGATCAGGTGGCAGAACGGGACGGCGTCGTCTTCGTCGACCAGACCGCCATCAAGGGATCCTCGCGCAGCAACCCCGCGACGTATACGGGGTTGCTGGAGCCGGTCCGAAAGGCGTTCGCGAAGGCGAACGACGTGAAACCGGCCCTGTTCAGCGCGAACAGCGAGGGCGCCTGCCCGACGTGCAAGGGAAACGGCACGATCACGACGGAGTTCGGCTTCATGCAGGGCGTCACGACGATGTGCGAGGACTGCGGTGGGCGGCGCTTCATGGCCGAGGTGCTCGAATACACGCTCGGCGGCAAGTCGATCGCCGACGTGTTCGACCTGTCGGCGGTGGGGGCGATGGAGTTCTTCGCCGACGGCGAGGCCAAGGTGCCGGCGGCCGCGAAGATCCTCCGCCGTCTCGTCGACGTGGGGCTGGGGTACATCACGCTCGGACAGTCGCTGAACACGCTCTCGGGTGGCGAACGCCAACGGCTGAAGCTCGCCGTGCAGATGGCCGACGGCGCGGAGGTGTACGTGCTGGACGAGCCGACAACGGGCCTGCACCTTGCCGACGTCGAACACCTGCTCGCGATGCTGGATCGTCTCGTCGATCAGGGCTCGTCGGTCATCGTGATCGAGCACCACCAGGCGGTCATGGCGCACGCCGACTGGATCGTCGACATGGGTCCGGGCGCGGGAAACGACGGCGGGAGGGTCGTGTTCGAGGGCACGCCCGCTGACCTCGTCGCGTCGCGTTCCACTGTCACCGGCGAGCACCTCGCGGAATATGTGGCCTGAGGAGCTCGACGCGAGCGGAGCGCCCGACTGTCGCTACTTCGCGCGCTTCTTCAGCCCGTCACGTCCGCCGAACGCGTCACGAGGCACCAAGACGAGCGCGAGGGCGGCGACGACTGCCGTCCCACCGCAGACCGCCCAGACCGTCATGTACCCCGAGAACGAGCCCGCCGTCCCCGTCGTGACGCCCGCGGCGAGGGCGATGCCGAACGTGCACGAGGCGATCGCGCCGCCGACGGTCTTGACCGAGTTGGTGAGCCCGGTCGCGACGCCGGTCTGCGACGGGGGAGCGGCGGCCGCGGCGACGGCGGGCAGCGCGCCGACGAGCGCACCGGATCCGAGCCCCGCGATGAGCATGTTCGTGAGGAGCTGCGCGTAAGTATCGTGCAGCGGGAGGAAGAGGAGGTAGCCAGCGCCGACGAGCGACGTCGCGATGATCAGCGCGAGCCGCGGCGTCGTCCAGCGCGCGACCCAGGAGTAGCTGAGCGCGCCGATGATCATCGCGATGAGATACAGGCCGATGATGAGCGAGGTCGCGAAGCCCGTCGTGCCGAGTCCGTAGCCAGCGACCGCGGGATCGGTCCGTGCGAAAGTCGACAGCGGTGCCTGCGCGCCGAGCACGCTGACGCCGAACAGTCCGGCGGTCAGGAAGACGGGGCCCAGCGAGCGGTCGCGGAACATGCGTACGTCGATGAGCGGATCCGGATGGCGCAGCTCCCACAGCACGAACGGGATCAGCAGAAGGACTCCGACGATGGTCACGGCCCAGGCGACGCCGTCGGATGGGCCGCCGACCCGCAGGAGGCTCAGGCCGCCGGTGAACGCGACGAGGGCAAGGGAGACGAGGACGAGTCCCGTCGTGTCGAGCCGCCCGCCGGAGATTTCCGGCGTCTCGGAGACGCCGAACAGAATCACGAAGAAGCACGCACCGACAGCGATGCCGGGGATGAGGAGCACCAGCCACAGGTCGACGGAGTCGATGAGTGCGCCGCCGGCAAGGGCGCCGGTGATCGCGCCGGCCTCGAGCGCCGCGACCAGGACGCCGGCGGCCTTCACGGTCAGCCCTGGCGGGGCGCCCTGCGCCCGGCCGCGGGAAGCGATCAGGGCGACCTCGAGTGGCAGCCAGACGACGTAGGCGCCCTGCACGGACCAACACACGAGGAACAGCCAGAACGTGTCCGCGAAGGGGAGCGCGAGGGATGATGCGGCGACGATCGCCGTGGAGATGAGCAGCATCCGACGGTGTCCGACCATGTCGCCGAGCTTCGCGAACGCGGGAACGACAAGAGCCGACAACATGAGCTGCGTGCCCTCGAACCAGTTGACGTCGGCGTCGTGAATCGCGAGGTGTCGCGCGATGTCGGTGAGCATCGGGGTGTAGTACCCCTGGAGGATGCCGCTCGTGAACTCGATTGCCGCGAGGAAGCCGATCACGGTCCACAGCGATACCCGCGGACCGCCGGCGGATCCGGTGCTCACCGCAGGCCCCGGATCAACGCGACATGGAACTCGCGCCCGCTCTCGAGTGAGGAGATCGAGACGCGTTCGTCGACGCCGTGGATCGAGGCGCGCTGTGCGGCGCTCATCTCGAGCGGTGCGAAGCGGTAGACGTGATCGCTGACGCGGTGGAAATGCCGGGCATCGCTCGCCTGCATCATGATGTAGGGCGCCGGGAGGGCGTCGGGATACGCATATGCGACGGCGTCACGGATGGCGTCGAATGCGTCGCCGTCAGCGGGCGAGAGCGGAGTGGGATCCGCACCTTCGACGACGGTCACCGATACCCGCCGGTCGCGGATACGGCGACGCACGCGCCGCGCCGCCGACGCCACCGTGTCACCAGCTATCAACCTCAGGTTCAAGGTTAGGCTTGCTGACGAGGGAATCACGTTGGCGGCGGACCCGCCCGCCTGCATGGTCGCGGCGATCGTGGTGCGCACGAGAGCGGCGGGCTCGCCCCCGATGAGCGCGAAGACGACACCGGTGAGCGCGCGACTGCGCGAGAGGACGCGCAGAAGGATCCGCGCGGCGCCGCTGCTGCTGCGGTCGACGAAGACGCCCAGCATCCGGGTGATCGCCGGGGGAGTGCGCGGCCGAAAGGTCGAGGGGGCCAGTCGCGTGGTCGCGCGTGCGAGCAGGTCGATCGCGTTCTTGCCGCGCGGTGCGGAGGCGTGCCCGGCGTCACTCGTCGCGTCGAGCCGCAGCGACAGGATCCCTTTCTCACCGACGCCGATCATGGCGGCGCGCCCGGACACGAAGGGGAGGGGCGCCTCGACGACGGCACCGCCCTCGTCGATCACGAGCCACGGCCGGATGCCCCGGTTCGCGAGCGTCGTGGCGATCTGCTGCGCGGCGTCACCGAACGTCTCTTCGTTGCCGCCGAACGAGAGGTACACATCGCGGGCGGGAACGAACTCGTTTTCGAGCAGGGCCTCGACCGCTTCGAGGATCACGATGAGGGGGCCTTTGTCGTCGAGGGCGCCGCGTCCGTGAACGTAGCCATCGACGATCTCGCCGCCGAACGGATCCGTCGACCAGTCGTCGGCGTCGACCGGGACCACGTCGTAGTGGGCCATAAGGACGACCGGCTCGGAATCGGTGCGCCCACGCCAGCGGAATAGGAGGCCGAAGTCCGTGATCCGCTCGCGCTCGAGGTGCGCGTGCACCCGTGGATACAGCTCCTCGAGGAGCGCAACGAACTCGTCGAAGGGCGCCATTCCGCGCGCGTCGAGCTCGGCGCTGACGGTCGGGAGGCGAATCATCCGCGCGAGGCGTGCGGCGATGTCGGGGATATCGCTCATGAACCCGACAGTAGCTGCCCGCGGCCAGCCTGCATCGACTCGATGAGCGTGGCCGCGCCATGTCGGCGCGCTCTCGAGTGCGTTCCGGCTCCCATTCGGGCCCAGAAGGGCGCCGCGACGGTCGCGAACGATCGGCGCGGGCGACCTCAGTACGGTAGACGAGTGACGACCTGGCACGACGGCATCCTCGACGCACGCAAGGCAGCGCGCCTCGAGGAGTGGCTCGGGGATCCCGTACTGATCGAGGACCTGTCGTGGGGGCTCGTCGACACCGCAGTTTTGCACGTGCGAGCCTCTCGCGCAGACGTGATCGTCAAGGCCGCGGGCGCAGGTAACACGCACATCGGCCGGGAGATCCGCGCGCACCGCGGCTACACGGCTCCGCTCGTCGCCCAGGCGCGCACGTCGCGAATGCTGCACGCGGACGCCGATCTCAACCTCATCGCACTCGAGTACCAATCTGGTATATTGGTTCAGGGGAGCGGGAATGACCTTGCGCCAGACGTGCACCGCCAGGCGGGTGAGACTCTGCGAATCCTTCACGACTCCACAAGGGCCATCGTCGATGACGACTACATGGCGCGCGCGATTTCGAAGGCCGTCGCATGGCTGGATGGCGAGCACCGCATCGAGCCGGCCGTCGAGCACGAGACTCGTCGGGTTCTTCGGACCGCCGCGCCGAAGCCCGTTGCCTCGGTGCCAACGCACGGCGACTGGCATACGCGGAATTGGCTGATCGACGAGGGCTTCGTGAAGGCGATCGACTTCGGGCGATTCGCCCTGCGCCCCGCAGCGACGGACCTGTGTCGGCTCGCCGTCAAGGAATGGCGTGCGGCGCCCGCGCTGGAGAATGCGTTCCTGGACGGCTACGGTGACGACCCACGCGATCCCACACTGTGGCGCGTCGACCTGCTCTGCGAAGCGATCGGCACGGCCGCTTGGGCGTACCACGTGCAGGATGACGCGTTCGAAGCGCAGGGACACCGGCAGCTCGCGGACGCTCTCTCGCTGTTCTGAGCCGAGAATGTGCTATTGCCGATAATGCACATTATGTCAGCTCGTACCACGACTCTCGTCTCCCCTGGAACAGGGCCCGTCCCGCAGGCACCGCGAATCCTCGATCTATTACTCGTTGGGGATGACGATCCAGAGCAGAACGTAGGCCCACAGCGACAATCCCGCGAACAGGACGGCGAGCACGGCCAAGACTCGCACCAGCGTCGTGCTCCAGCCGAAGCGGTTCGCAACCGCACGGCACACGCCAGCGATGACGCGGCCATTGCGTGGGCGTACGAGTGGGTCCATGCCGCCATCGTCGCGCCGGGCGGGCGGTGGCGCAAGCCCCTCATCTCGGCGCCTTCATCGCCAACGGGAAGCGCCCTCTCTCCGATCGTCAGCGCCACATGCCGTCCGGTGAGCCGCGACGACACGGGCTCAGATACAGCCGCTGCCCCACGACGAGGCGTCGTTCCCACCCGATAACGTCTACGCATGAACAACCGGACAATGGCAATGACACAGCGCACGAGCGGATTCGCGCTCGCGCTGCTCGTATCGCTGGGATTGTGCGGGTGCACTGCCGCTACCGACAGCAGCCCCTCACCGGAGCCGACCGGCGGATCCATTGGGCTTGCGGTCTCAGAGACATGCGACGAGGGATCCGAGTCGCAGTGCATTCCGGTGGGAAATGAGCACGTCATGGAGCCCTCCGTCTTCGAGGATGCCGCCGTAGAGAATGCGGTGGCGAGCGACACCACCGAGCAGAGCTCCATCGACGTCACCTTCACGGATGAGGGCGCCGACGTCCTCCATAACCTGACGACGCAGGCAAGCGACGCCGACGCCGAGTCGCGACTTCTCATCAAGGTCGACGACGAGATCCTCGCGGCCGTCGCGGTACACGAACCGCTCAGCGGCGACCACGTCGGCTTGGGGCTCTCTCCCGAAGACGACCCCGACGCCATCATCGAGCTGATCCGGGGAAGCTAGGTGGCGTGCAACCTGCCGCCGTTGCGAGGGTGGCCGCCCACTAATCCTCTCCCCCGTGCTCGGCGCAAGCGACACGCCTCCGCGAAAACTCCAGATCACGGGTGAGGTTCTCTTGTGCGCAGTTCACTCCCGTGCCAGGTTGAACACGTGGCTGAAGAACCGACACGAAAGATCGACGGCAGCGCGGGCGATGCGGACTACGGGGTGATCGGGACGACCTACAGCGACTATCGCCGACCAGATCCGCGGATCGCACAGGTCGTCTGGGACGCACTCGGCGACGCGCGAACGGTGCTGAACGTGGGAGCGGGCGCAGGGAGCTACGAACCGACCGGACGCGACGTGACGGCCGTCGAGCCTTCGGCCAGCATGCGTGCGCAGCGCCCCGAGTCACTGAGCGTCGCGATCGACGTCGTCGCCGAATCACTCCCCTTCCCGGACAAGACGTTCGACGCGGCGATGACGACGTTTTCCGTGCACCAGTGGGGCGAGCTCGACGCGGGTCTCGCGGAGATGAGGCGGGTGACGCGGGGACCCATCGTGATTCTCACGTGTGATCCGGAGCTGCTCGATCGGTTCTGGCTCAGGGAGTACGCACCGGACGTCATCTCGACGGAGGGACGTCGGTACCCGGCGATGTCGCGCCTCGCTGCGGGACTGGGCGGCGAGGTCTCCGTGGATCCGGTGCCGATTCCCTTCGACTGCACCGATGGATTCAACGAGGCGTACTACGGGCGCCCCGAAGAGTTGCTCGTTGCAGGAGCGCGCGCCGCGTGTTCCGCGTGGAGTTTCGTGGATCCGGAACAGGCGGAGACGTACACGGCGCGGCTGGCGGCCGCGATCGGATCCGGCGAGTGGGATGCGAAGTACGGCCCGCTTCGCGAGCAGCCGACTTTCGAGGGGTCACTCGTGCTCGTTCGCACGATGCCCGCGGCATAGGGGCACCGAGCACGCGGATCCGCGTGTGACAGCGGGCGCCGCCGTTCAGGACGCTTCCGCTCACCGTGCGGACGGCGGCACCCCCAGCGCGCGCTTCGCCTGCAACCGAACGCGCTCAACCGGATCCTCGAGCAATTTGGCCACGCGACCATGCGGGTCGTCGAGGTCCTAGCGCGTGACGACCTTCAACGCCATCTCACGCACACGCCACGCATCGTCGGTCAACGCGTCGATCACGATCTCGGGGTGCGCGGGCGGCCCGATGTGCAGCAGACCGCGCGCACCCCAGACGCGCGACCAGTGGTCGGGCCAGCCGATATGGCCCTTGAGCCAGGCGATATCACGGTGCGTGCATCTCCTGCGGCACCACGCGCCTCTTGCCCGGACTCATCGACGGCGAACCAGCATGCGTGGACTGCGCCGACATCCCAAAAGACTTCCGCTGCACTCGCTGCGGCCGCGAGGACGAACCGGTACGACGAGGGCTCTGCGCGCACTGCTGCCTCACCGACGATCTCAGCGGGCTCCTCGCCGGGGACGATGGCGACATCTCCCCCATCGTCCGACCACTCTTCGACGCTCTCTCAACGCAGACTCTCGCTCGAAGCGCCACGATATGGCTCACCGTCAATCCCGCTGCGAAGCAGCTCCTGCGTGACCTCGCGACCGGAGCTGCGCCGCTCACGCATGACACGTTCACGACGCACCCCTCCCCCGAAAAAGTCTTGTTCCTCCGCCAGCTCTGCATCGAACACGGACTCCTCGAACGTGTGAACTTCGACATCGAACGATTCCAAGCCTGGGTCGATCAAATGACCGCGGCTGAGCCCGCAAGCGAGGCGCGACTGATTCGACAGTTCGCCCGCTGGGTGCATCTACAACGAATGCACGCCCTCGACGCCGCAGGAAAAATGCGCAAAGGGACGTTCCTATCGGCCAAACAGAGCACGTCCACCGCGATCGGATTCCTCCGTCATCTGCGTGAACGCGGACACACGCCGTCGGAATGCGTGCAAGCAGATGTAGACGATTGGCTGACTGGAGGTCCCACCACGCGAAGTCTCGCCCGTACATTCGTGCGCTGGGGCGTCAAGAACGGTCACATCGCATCGGTCGAGTTCCCGTACCGCGTAGCGAAGACGCAGCCGATCATCACGCAGCAGCAGCGCGTGCAGCATCTTCGAACGCTCCTCAACACGCACGTCGAGTCCGAAACGGCCGAGCAAGTTGCAGGCATGCTCTTTCTCCTCTACGCGCAGCCGCTCACTCGAATCGCGCGCATGCGTCTCTCGCAAGTTGCTGATGCTGGTGACCGTCTGACGGTTGCTATCACCGCCGATGAACTCGTCGTGCCCACGCCATTCGACGAGATCGTACGAGCCCATCTGAGAGATCTGCCGAACACGAACACCTCGGCGCATCGCAACAGTCAGTGGTTGTTCCCTGGGGCCAGGCCGGGTGGACCTATGCACCAGTCGACGATGATGAACAAGCTCCGAGATCGCGGAATCGACCTGCGCGGTGCGCGTAACGCCGCCCTACGGACACTCGTTCTCGAGATGCCAGCACCGATCGTCGCCGACAGCCTCGGCTATAGCTACAACGTCACAGACCGACACCGCGCGGCCGCCGGTGCGATCCACACCGACTATGTCGGCCGTCGGGCGACGTCTCGGAAGTAGCCTCGCTTCTAGCCGCGACTCGGCGTAAAGTATCCCTCTTATGCCAAACGCGAATCGGGCCCGTCCCTACGTTGTCACCGTCCATCCCGACGGGCGGTGGTGGCACATCAGAGTTCCAGAACTCAACACCGTCTCGCAGGCGCTGACGCTGCAAGAAGTGCCGAGTCAAGCTCGCGATCTCATCAGCGTCTGGCTCGATACCCGCCCGGACACGGTGCGTTTCATCGTGAAGCGAAGGAGTGGCCTACGTCCGGGATGGGCTGCATCGTGAACCAACGCCGAACTCATGCGCGGAGTGCACGCGACGGCCCAGCCGAAAACGATCGTTTCCGGCTGTCTAGCTCCCGAAGCCGGGATTCGGTTTCCAGAAACGTGCGCCGCAACGAGCTTTCGGCAGGCGTATTCGGCGAGAGCCGGGGGATTCGACCCTCGGCGTTAGCGACCTGTCGTCTCATCGAGGGCGTCGGTCAGGTCGCTGAGCTGGGTGAGCTCGAGTAGTGGTTTCGCGGTGCCTGGACGCATGCGAGCAATCGAATGCCGTGGTCATCATCCCGGTCGCCAGTGACGCGGACGAGCCCGTATGGATTGGCGGTGCCAACGACGACGAGACGACGGCGGATATCGTCACGTGGCTCAGTGACGACACGAACCCTGTACGTCGGCCGGCGCTCGTCGACATCCGGAAGTTCTCGCCGACCCGACTAAACCGGCACGAGCTGGAAGAAGAGGTCGAGCGGGGGCGGTGACGCGTCGCATGCAGGCCGACACAGCCGGCGCGAGTACATGCGCACGAGGAATCGAACTGCTTGCGCTTCACCGGTCCGGGCACTTTCGAATCTGCCGCAACTCAGCGAACGAGGCGGGCGATCGCCTGAGACGCTTCCTGCACCTTCTCTTCGGCGATGTCGCTGCCGGCGCGAGCTGCATCTGCCACACAGTGACGCAGGTGGTCTTCGAGGAGCCCGACGGCAACGCTCCGCAAGGCGCTGGTCAGTGCGGAGATCTGAGTGAGGATGCCAATGCAGTACTTCTCGTCCTCGACCATGCGGTGGATGCCGCGTGATTGTCCTTCGATGCGCTTGAGGCGAGCAAGGTAGCGGGCTTTGTCCGTGATGTACCCGTGCTCTGCGTGGTTGCAGGATGTTGTAGGGACGGTGGTATCAGTCATCTGGATCTCCGGCGGTTGTGGTCAGCGGTTCAGGATGACGCGGGTCGTGGTGTCGGGGCGGAGGTCGAGTCGGCGCAGCAGTTGTGCGTTGAGGGCGACGACGATGGTGGATAGTGACATGAGGATCGCTCCGACCGACATCGGGAGCACGAATCCGATGGGGGCGAGGACGCCGGCGGCGAGGGGGACGGAGATGATGTTGTATCCGGCAGCCCACCAGAGATTCTGCTTCATCTTCCGGTACGAAGCCCGTGACAGTTCGATCACGGAGAGTACCGAGCGGGGGTCGTCGCTTGCGAGGATGACACCAGCCGACGCGATCGCGACATCTGTGCCCGCACCGATCGCCAGCCCAACGTCGGCCTGCGCGAGGGCAGGGGCGTCGTTGACCCCGTCGCCGACCATTGCGACCTTACGGCCCTCGTTCTGGAGTTGTTGGACCTTGGCGGCCTTGTCCTCCGGGCGTACTCCGGCGAAGACGCGGTCGATGCCGAGGTCTTGGGCGACAGCCCGAGCCACGGCATCCGCATCGCCGGTGATCATCACGACCTGCACGCCGAGCGCGTGGAGAGCGTCGACGGCTTCCCGGGACTCCGAACGCACCTCGTCGGCGAGCTTCAGGGCTCCGACGACGCGGCCGTCCTGGATGACATGGAGGATGATCGCGCCATCCGCACGCCACTGATCGGCGACCGGAAGCTCATCGGCGTTCTCCTCGGTGAGCAGGTGCGGTCCACCGACTCGGATGATCTTCCCCTCAACGGTCGCCGTAACGCCCACGGCAGGTGACGAGGTGAAGTCGACACTTCGGGGGACGGTGAGCTTCCTGTCGGCGGCCGCGCGGACGATGGCCTTCGCGAGCGGGTGCTCGCTGTCGGCCTCTGCGGCGGCCGCCAGCGCGAGCACCCGGTCAGGGTCGGCGCCATCGGCAACGGAGACCTCGGAGACGACGGGCTCGCCCTTGGTGAGGGTGCCGGTCTTGTCGAACAGCACTGTATCGACGGTTCGCATGCTCTCGAGCGCGAGCCGGTCCTTGACGAGAACGCCGCCCCGGGCGGCGCGTTCGGTGGCGATGGAGACGACCAGCGGGATGGCCAGGCCCAGCGCGTGCGGGCAGGCGATGACGAGCACCGTGATCGTGCGGATGACAGCAGCGTCGGGGAGACCGATGAGCGTCCAGACGATCGCGGTTATCGCCGCAGCACCCAGGGCGAACCAGAACAGCCATCCGGCGGCGGTGTCCGCGAGGCGCTGTGCGCGGGACGAGGAGCTTTGCGCTTGGGTGACGAGACGTTGGATGCCGGCGAGGGTCGTGTCGTCGCCGGTCGCGGTGATCTCGACGCGAAGCCCGGAATCGGTGGCAACGGTGCCGGCTGTGACGTGGTCGCCGCTGCCGCGTTCCACGGTGCGGGACTCGCCCGTGACCATGGACTCGTCCATCGAGGCCCGTCCGTCGACGATGCGCCCGTCGGCGGGGACGCTGCCACCCGGCCGTACGATGACGACGTCGCCGACGACGAGATCGGTCGGTGAGACCGTGACAACCTGGTCATTCTCGACGCGCTCTGCCTCATCCGGGAGAAGAGCGGCGAGTGAGTCCAGGGCGGAAGTCGTCTGGGCGAGGGAGCGCATCTCGATCCAGTGCCCGAGAAGCATGATGACGATGAGGAGGGCGAGCTCCCACCAGAAGTCCAGTTCGTGGTGCAGGATGCCTAGGGTTGCACCCCAGGATGCAATGAACGCGACGGTGATGGCCAGGCCGATGAGCAGCATCATGCCGGGCTGGCGCGAGCGGAGCTCGCCGACCGCTCCGACGAGGAACGGCTTTCCGCCCCAGATGTACATGACGGTGCCCAGTACAGGCGATATCCACGACAGTCCGCCGAAATCGGGGATCGTGTAGCCGAGGATCGTGGCGAACATGCCAGACAGTGCGACCGTGGGGACGGCGAGGACGAGCATGATCCAGAACAGGCGACGGAACTGCCCGACGTGGTCGCCATGGCCTGCATGACCGCCGTGTCCAGCGTGGGTGTTGTGACCGGAGGGCGCGTTGTCGCTTCCGTGGTCTCTATGACTGTGCGCGGCCGCGTCTGACTGCGGTGCATGCGCCATTGCTTGATGTCCCGCGTGCGCATCGTGGTCAGTTTCGGTCGTCACTGCGGGGGCCGACGCCGCGTGGTCGTGGTGGGCGTGGGTGTGCTCCGCGCCGTCGTTACGCGAATGGCTCATGGGCCTATCCTCCTCGGAATTGAGAACCGTGGGGCTGACTTGTGTGGCGTGCCCCGCACCGTGAAACAGTGTCAGGCAGCAGCGGTGGCGTACTTAGCCGGGTCGGCGTCGAACGCGGGCCCGCATCCGGCGCAGCAGAAGTAGTACCGGGTGCCGTCGTAATCGCGGTACAAGCCGGCAGCTTCTGCATCCGCCTTGATGACGGTGCTGCCTACCATCACAGGACATTCGGCGAGATCCTCCGCGGGCGGGGTGAGGAGATCCTTGCGTCCTTCGGCGTCGACGGAACCGTGGCTGTTGCGGCTGCAGCAGGATCCAGTGGAGTCTGACATGTTTTGTTCCTCTTTCTCTCAAACACCGGAGTGCGGCGTCGGTGTGCCTAACGATATACCCCCTGGGGGTATTCCGCACTAGGATGTACATGGCGGCGCTGAAGGATCAGGGCGGGCGGCCGCATAGATCGTGGTGTTAGCATCCTGGACGGAATGGAGGAGGCCGAGCATGCACGTCGCAGTTCGTGGCGCACGTCCGCAGTTGTCGTTGCGCGCGTTGTTGATGCTCGGCGGGGCCACGCTGATGGTTATCGTCGGCTTGCTGGCGATGCACACCTTCACCTCCGAACCTGCGGGACACGGATCCGTCGGACTCACCCACTCCGCAGCTGGGGAGGAGCACGCCACCGCAGCGGCGTCAACCGTCGCGAGCGAGTCCACCGCATGTGAGGGTGCGTGTCATGTGAGCACCGGACATGGTCAGGGTCACAACGAGATGCTGACTGCGTGCGTGCTGGCGTTGCTTGCCGGTCTGCTTCTCCTCCTCCCTCCGATATTGATTCAGCGTCACGGGCTGCCCCTTCACCGTGCTGTAAGCCTGGTGAGGTGGGAAGCGATCGGGATCCTTCCCCGGGCACCCTCGCTGACGTTCCTTTCGATAAGTCGCACCTGAGTAGTCGCCGCCGACCCTGATGGGTCGGATTCCTGGCGCCGTCTGGCGCCATCATTTGCGAACCCTCACACGACGTATCGAAGGAACAACCATGAATAAGAAGATTCCCGTTGCTGTCAGTACGGGTGTACTGACCCTTGCGCTGGTTCTCACCGGCTGCGCTGACAACAGCACGGCACCGTCCAGCGAATCCACCTCCCCGTCTCAGTCGTCGTCGACTTCGGCAGCGAACGAGGCTGACGAGATGTTCGTCACGATGATGATCCCTCATCACGAGCAGGCGATCGAGATGGCCGACATGCTGCTCGCTAAAGACGGTGCCGACGCACGCGTGGTGGAACTTGCCGAGCAGATCAAGGCGGCGCAGGGCCCCGAGATCGACAAGATGCTTGGATGGCTCGAAGACTGGGGTGTGGAGTACGACCCCGACTCCATGGGAGGCATGGATCACGGTTCGATGGGCGGTGACGACAGCATGATGTCCGAAGAGGACATGACCATGTTGGAGAGCGCGGATGCTGTCGAGGCGAACAGCCTGTTCCTGGAGCAGATGATCGTGCACCACGAAGGCGCCGTCGACATGGCGCAGACGGCGCTTGATGATGCGCAGAACCCGGACGTCCTCGAGCTCGCGCAACAGGTGATCGACGACCAGACGGCGGAGATCGCCACGATGCAGGAACTCCTCGGCCAGCTGTAGGAATCCTCCGGGCGAGCCGGTATCCGATCGTCCCGCCCGGACCTGTCATCCGTGCTGCCCCATTGCGGCAGCAGTCAGACGTCGACGTGCTCTTGCTGCGCGTCGTGAAGCCAGGCCCGCTTGAGGCCACTAACGGAAACCATCATGAAACGCTCACTCCTTCTCGCAACCGTCACCGTGACCGTCCTGGCGGCTGTCGCCACCGGATGCACCGCGACACCGCTCGGCAACCCGGACTCAGCTCCCCGCATCGACCACATCCACGGCATCGCTGAAGATCCCCGGGGCGATGATCTGCTGGTGGCCACGCACAACGGAATCTTCACTCTCACACCCGATGGGGATATCTCCGGCCCGATCGGCGGTCACGCCTTCGACGCCATGGGATTCACGGTCTCGGGAGACGCGCTGTTCGCCTCCGGGCATCCCGGCGAAAAGACCCCGGCCGAACTCGGATCGCCCAACCTCGGCATCATCCGCAGCGACGACTACGGGGACACTTGGTCGCCTATTGCTCTCAACGGAACCACCGACTTCCACATCCTCACCGCGGCCCCGGACGGCACCCTCTACGGCATCCCCTCTAGCCAAGTGAACCTGCTCACCAGCACAGACGAGGGAAACAACTGGACGGAGCGTGCATCCCTCAGCGCCGCTGATCTCGCGGTCACCGAATCCGGTTTGTACGCTGCAGCCGAAGAAGGCGTTCTTTTCAGCAGCGACGGCGGTAACACATTCACTCCAGTCGACGGAACACCTGTGCTCTACGCGCTGGAGGCTCGCACCGATGGCACTCTTCTCGGCGCCGGCACCGATGGCGTCCTGTGGACAGAGGATGAAAATGGAACCTGGCATCAGCTCGAATCGCTCCAAGGCGCCGTTCAAGCCCTCACTGTCATCGACGACCGCGTCATCCTCGTCGATGACCGGGGCATCGTTGAAGTCTCACCGGACAGCACCACTGTGCTGAGTCCCGCCCAATAACGCGGGCGCAAAGACCCGTGCCCAAGGATTCTCATGAAAGCGCCCAAGAACCCCTTTCGGAACCTCGTGTTATTCGTCATCGTGGCGACGATCGCCGTTGCCCTCCTCGCCGCTGCTAGTTTTCTCGCCATTGGAGCGATCTTCTGATGACCCCCACCGGCTCCAGATCCCCCTTCGACCCGCTGCACCATCTGACGGCCGTGCACTCGTCCTCACCCGGCGCGCCTTCGCCTCGCAGCCCCGCGGAGCGGACGCATCGAAGGCTCGTGCGTCTTGGATATATGCTCTTGATCTGCGGTCCAGCCCTCGCGCTCGCGCATCTGATCAGTGATGCCCAATCGACCGACGTCGCTTGGTGGACGTACACGATCGCCAGCTTTGACATCGCCGTAATCATGGTCATTGCCGCCCTGGCTCTGATCCTTCGAACTCCACCCAATCACGCTGCAGAAACGGAATAGTCGTCACCGCACAGTAATCGCTGCGACGATGATCTGCCGCTGAACTACCATGCCCTCCCGGGGTATTCAACGGGGTCCTCGGGAGCGAGGTGCGGTCGTAGTTTAAGACTCCACAATGACGAGAGGAGCCACTATGACTGTCGCGGCGGAAATGCTCCGCACCTACCCGAAGAACCTTGGCCCGGCTGACCGGAAGGCGCTGGTGGAGTGTATCGAGGCGTGCGTTGAGTGCGCGCAATCATGCACCGCATGCGCCGACGCGTGCCTGAGCGAGGAAATGGTTGCCGAGCTGACGAAGTGCATCCGCACGAACCTGGACTGCGCCGACCTCTGCGAAACCACCGGACGCATCCTGTCCAGGCACACCGGGTACGACGCCAACCTCACCCGCGCAACCCTCGAAGCGTGCCGCACGGCATGCGCGAGCTGCGCCGACGAGTGCGAGAAGCACACGATGCACGAACACTGCACGGTGTGTGCTGCGGCCTGCCGGCGATGCGAAGGTGCCTGCGCCGCGCTCCTCGCAACCCTCTGAATAGCCACCTCGACGGCGTCGTGCAGTTCTTCGCTACCCGCATCAATCCAGTGATGACCGTTGACCAGGCCGAAGCAGACTAGCGAGCGCTCTTACCCACACGTCGTCATCAATCGCGCTACCGCGCAACGAACCGAGACGACAGGTGAGGAATATGTCGAAGGACGCGCACGAAACAAATGAACGACAAGCAGGGGCGAAAAAGCACGGATCGCTGACGATGTACTTGCGATTCGCGGCGATGATTCTCACCGGCATGGTCGTGATGTATTGGACGATGTTCGCTGGAGTGTGGGAATGGGGGCACATACGCTTCAGCGAAAGCCGCGTCTTCATGGCGCTCACTATGGGCGGCGCCATGGGGCTGGTCATGCTGGCCTGGATGCTCAACATGTACAAGCACAGGAAAGCGAACATTGCGGTCATCATCGTCAGCGTTCTCCTCCTCGGAGGAGGCATCGCCCTCGACCGCAGCCAGATCACCGTCGACGACACCGCGTACATGCGCGCAATGATTCCGCATCACTCGCTCGCGATCACCCGATCCGAGCGAGCACAGCTGCAGGATGTCCGCGTCTGCGAACTTGCGGTTGAAATCAGTGAAGCGCAGCGCCGGGAGATCCTCGAAATGGACTGGCTCATCGCCGACATCGAAAGCAACGGACTCGCGCTGACGGCCGAGGACGCGCAAGACCGACCCGTTCCAGACTTCGAACGGGTCGCCGACCGCCAGTGCTCGGACGACGGATGACGATTGCTAGCGATAATCGGTCGATCATGGCTTGTGCTCCGAGAGCCTGCCGAAAACGATCGTTTTCGGTGGTAGCCCGGGCACGACATCAACAGCGAAGTCGAGGATGATTGAGTCGTGGACATTGAGCTGCTTTATATCGCCGGTTGCCCCAGCTGGGTTGAGGCTGGCCGTCGTGCTTCTGAGGCGCTACGAGAAACAGGCCACGACGAATCGGAGGTTCACTACCGACTCATCCGGACGGAGGAGGACGCGGGCGCAGCCTCGTTCGCGGGCTCCCCCACGATCACCCTGGATGGCAACGATCTCTTTCCGGGGTCGGGGCGAAGCAATGACCTCGCCTGCCGTATTTACAGCACCCCTGCTGGGCTGGCCGGGATGCCAACCCCCACCACAGCAGAACGGATCTCACTCGGTGCTCTCATCCCCGGTGCGGATCATGAAAACTGCTCCGGTGATCGCTGCGGCGAAGATTACGATGTCGGCGATGTTGCCGATGAACCAGTTTCCGTAGGCGAGGAAGTCTACGACGTGGCCCCGGGCGAATCCGGGGTCGCGGAAAAGGCGGTCGCCTGCGTGTGAGGCGGCAGCGCCGCCGAGCGCGCCGATGACGATCGCCCATCCCACGCGTTGCACTCGGAACGCGAACACGATCGCTGTGACCGTGGCGGCGACAGCGAGCAGCGCGAACACCCAGGTGAAGCCTTCCCCGAAGGAGAATGCCGCTCCGGGGTTATAGGCGAGCTGCAAACCCAGCATGTCACCGATCAGCGGGATGCGCTCGCGCTCGGTGAGGGTCGCTTCGGCCCACACCTTGGTTCCCTGATCGATCAGCACGACGACCACGGCGATCAAGAGCGCTCCACCAGTGAGCTGCCGCCGCCGGGTCGACGATAGTTTGCGCGCAGCGGGCGGATGAGCCTCTGCCTGGGAGGAGGTCATGCGAGCACCTCGATCAGACGGACGATGACCCCAGATTCGATCAGGATGAACAGGCCCAGGCCGATGAACACGGCCGGTACGAGCCAGTGCTCGACGCGCTCCAGCCCCTCGGTAACAGCCTTGTTGGTGCCGATCAGCCGGCCGGCCGCGCACCAGACTGCGACGAGGATCAGGAACACGACGATCATGATCGCGACGTCGCTGGGGGCACTGGTGCGGAAGATCGGCGTGTAGAGGGAGATGTTGTCGGCCCCGTTGGCGATCGTGATCCCTGCGACGCCCCATAGTCCGACCGCAGTGATCTTGGAGTCGTCATCATCGTCATCGCCGTTACGGCGCAGGCCGCGAATGAGCGTCCAGATCCCGATGCCGAGCGGGATCAGACCCAGGAAACCGACCCATTCGTCCGGAACGATGGTGAGACCGAGAGCGGCGATCACGCTGATCACGACGAGGGTGATGAACCCGAGATACTGGCCCGCGACGATCTGCCACGGCCGGGGCTTCCCTCGACTGGAAGCGAGGAACAGCACGGTGAGCACGACAATGTCGTCGATGTTGGTTGCCGAGAACAGGCCGATCGCTGAACCGATGGTGGCGAGCATCAGCTTTCCAGTCGTGGCGTGCGGGTGCGTGCGGCACGCAGGCCGTTGAGGATCACGATGACCTCCGCGACCTCATGGACCAGGACGACAGCGGCTAGCCCCAGGACCCCGAAGAGCGCGAGCGGGAGCAGTGCGGTGATGATCAGCAGCGACAGGATGATGTTCTGGTTGATGATCTGTCGACCGCGCCGGGCGTGATCGAACGCTCGCGGGATCAGGCGGAGATCATGCCCGGTGAAGGCCACGTCGGCGGACTCGATCGCTGCGTCGGATCCGGTCGCTCCCATCGCGATGCCGATGTCCGCGGACGCGAGGGCCGGGGCGTCGTTGATGCCGTCGCCGATCATCGCGACCGGTCCCGCCTTCGACAGTTCCCCGATCGCGGTCGCTTTGTCTTCAGGGCGCAGCTCTGCTCGCACGTCGCTGATCCCGGCCTGCGCCGCCAGCGCGCGAGCGGTCCGGGCGTTGTCGCCGGTGAGCATCGTCACCCCGACGCCCTGGCCGGTGAGTGTCCGGACGACCTCGGGGACTTCCGGGCGCAGTTCGTCACGGACGCCGATCGCGGCGACGGGGGTTCCGTTGCGGTGCACGATGACGACGGTCATGCCCTGCTCTTCCAACTCCGCGACCCGCTCCGCGAGGTCGCCGGCGTCCAGCCAGCGGGGACTACCGACGGTGATTCTCGATCCGTCGACGGTGCCGACAATGCCGTGCCCGGCCTGCTCGGTCACATCTGCAGCTGCGGGAGTCCCCGGCGCCGCGGCAGTGATCGCTGAGGCGAGAGGATGCGTGCTGTGCTGCTCCAACGCGGCCGCCCAGGCCAGAGCCTGAGCCTCGGTCACCCCGTTCGCAGTGAGCACGGCGGTCACGGCGGGCTCGTTGCGGGTGAGGGTGCCGGTCTTGTCGACGGCAACGTATCGGACCGTGCCGAATCGCTCGAAAACGGCGCCGGACTTGATGATCACACCGAACTTGCTCGCCGCACCGATCGCCGCGACGACCGTCAGCGGCACCGAGATCGCCAGCGCACACGGAGAAGCGGCGACCAGCACGACGAGCGCGCGAGTGATCCACACCTCCGGGTCGCCCAGCAGCGACCCGATGATCGCGACGAGCGCAGCGAGGATCAGAACGCCGGGCACCAGTGGGCGGGCGATCCTGTCCGCCAGACGAGCACGCTCGCCCTTCTCGGTCTGCGCTTTCTCGACCAGCTCCACGATCGTCGTGAGCGAGTTGTCGGTGCCCGCAGCGGTCGCCTCGACCTCCAGGGCGCCGGCGCTGTTGATCGCACCGGCCGACACCGCGTCGCCGGGCTCGACCTCGACCGGGATCGACTCCCCGGTGATCGCGGAAGTGTCCAGGCTGGAGCGGCCAGAGCGCACGACCCCGTCAGTCGCGATCCGCTCACCCGGGCGGACCACCATGACCTGGCCGACCGTCAACTCGCTCGCCGGCACCTGCGCGGAGACGCCGCCCTGCAGCACTGTCGCTGTCTCCGGCACGAGCTTCAGCAGTGCCCTCAGTCCGCCGCGGGCGCGGTCCATCGCCTTGTCCTCAAGCGCCTCCGCGATCGAGTACAAGAACGCCAGAGCTGCAGCCTCCTCCACGTACCCGAGGATGACGGCACCGATCGCGCTGATCGTCATCAGCAGCCCGATGCCGAGCTTGCCCTTGAACAGTTTCCGGAGCGCGCCGGGCGTGAACGTCGACGCGCCCAGAAGCAGTCCGACCCAGAACAGCACCAGTGCCGGGATCTCGAGCCCGGACCACTCGAAGATCAGACCGGCCAGGAACGCAACGCCGGAGAACACCGGCACCATGACCCCGCGGTCTCTCCACCAGGGCCGCTCGGCCTCTTCGATCTCTTCGCCCACCGTCGCGGCAGGCTCGTGCTCGCAGCCGCACGCCGCGCTCACGCGTCAGCCCCCGCCCCACAGCAGCCAGCCACCGTGCACGCAGAGTCCACGCACGGCGCATGCTCATCGACCGCCAGAGTCACGTCCACGAGCGCGACGAGCGCAGCCGCAAGATGCGGGTCGGCGATCTCGTAACGAGTCTGGCGACCCTCCGGCTCGGCAACGACGATCCCGCAGTCTCGCAGGCAGGTGAGATGATTCGACACGTTCGACCGTGTCAGCTCCAGCTCACGAGAGAGCACAGCCGGGTAGCTCGGTCCACCGAGCAGAGACATTAGGATTCGGGAACGCGTGGGATCGGCCATGGCCCGGCCGAGCCGGTTCATGACATCGAGGCGTGAGGCAATAGTCAGCACACACTGAACTATACAGTGATTGATGACCTATCGGAACGGCTTCACCCCAGGCCACATCTCTGGGGCGTGGGTGTAAGTACATCCGGCCCACCCCCACCGAATACGCCTACCGAAACCCGTTTACGGCGCACATTTCTGGCATTCGATCTGGTGTGCCTTCACTCGCCGCGCCGCAAACGATCGTTTCTGGCGACCAGGCCGACGAGGGCCATCAAGCGCGCGACACGCCGAAGCGTGACCCGCCGAAACCCTCCGCCGAAACCTAACCGCACCGAAACGCGTGTGGTACGTATTCGGCGGAGTGTCGGACGGGCGTTCTCGACAGCGAATACGCCGGTCACGATTACGCCGGGTCACCAGTAGAGGTTGGCATGCTATGACTTGATGCGCTCTCCCGCCCTGATTTGCGCGTGCCCTCCGATAACGGCCGCTTCCGGCGTCATCACCGTTGAGCGCCCATATATGAACATCGGTAACGTGCGCCGGGACGATGAATCGCCAGAGGCTTAAGGGCGTTGCTATGAGGTGGCTTCACCAGAGCGAGCCGCCCACTCTGCGATCGCGTCGTCAAGTATGGAGATCGTAAAATTCGACTCGCTCAGCGGCCGCCGCCAGACGAACTGCAGCATCTCGTCACTGGCCGTTGCGTGCTCGTTGACAACCTTCGCGAAGTAGACCGCACCTAGTTCGCTGCGGTTCGGGTCCGTTAGAGTGAAACGTGCGTAGCCGAGGAGATCGAGAGTGTCGATTCGGATGCCAGTTTCTTCTTCGAGCTCTCGTCGTGCCGCTTCGACGAACGACTCCCCGCGCTCAACAATGCCACCGGGAAGCTCATATTCGCGTCGCCAGGTGTTCAGGCCGAACAACACGTCTCCTGTCGCGCCGTCAACGAGCACGACGAGCGCAAGCGGGCAGCGAGTGTGCGCGGCGGCAGCATTGAGTTCTTCGGGGCTCGCCGTTTCAAGCGAGACGAGGTGATTGCCGCGGCGGTCGGTCGCGATCATTGAGCTCATCTCGCAAGGCTACTTAACCCGCCGGACGATGCGGTCGACACAGCAACGCGACGATCTGGCTGACGATCATTAGGGACACGAAACAGTTGCTCCGCGATTTCGCGACCGGTGCACGGGCGATCTCTCACAACGCGTTCATCACCCATTCATCGCGCGCGAAGGTCGCATTCCTGCATTAGTTGTTCATGGAGCATGGCGTGCTCGACAAGGTAACCCTCGACGTCGAACGATTCGAGGTTTGGGTCACCGACAAAGTCACTCCCCTCTCCCCCGCCGACGCGCTGTTGATCCAGCAACTCGCGAAATGCGTGCACCTCGCACGCATGCGCGCGCTCGACGAAGCCGGGGCGAGTCAACGCCTGGCAGATCACAGCCTCACCGACGCCTACGGGATTGCCGATGTCCATATCCAGTGATGGCGCGAGACGTACTCCGGAGTGATCCCTGACCGCTTCATGGGCGCCGATACGCTGGAGGCAAGGCGACGCATGTGGGAAACAATTCTCAGCCGAGATCCGCTCCCCGGCGCCCTCGGGAGTCTCGTCCTCGAACGTGATCGAGCCGCGGTCGCCCGGCAGGTCGACGGTCTCGCTTTCGCGGCCCCATCCGACCCCGATGCCACGAAGGGTCTCACACCAGCACGCGACCTGAATCTGTGATCGATCTACCTCCTCGCGCACGAGCACGACAGAGGCATCGGAGCAGCCTCCTGGACGCCGCCCTGGAAGATCATCCAGTGCAGCTCTGGATCCTCAGCGGCAACGATCGTGCTCGCGCGTTCTACGAACGCCATGGATTCCGGGCGGATGGCGTCGAGTTCGTCGACCCCGCGTCCGATGGAATCGTGGAAGTCAGGATGGTGCTCTCGGCGGCGCTCAAGAGCGAAGAAGCGGGTAACGGGATTACCCATCAGAAGCTGACATGGTCTCGTTAGATGCGAGTAAGCCGCTGCAGAATACGCCCTCTGAACAGTAGAAACGGCGAATTGTGCGCCGTCCTAGACTTTCGAGATGAACTTCCCTGCGGATAGTCACGTTCATAGCGAGTGGTCGTGGGACACGGGTGGCCCCGAATCAGCTGCCCGAGGGCGAATGCGCGCGACCTGTGAACACGCGGTCCGTATCGGGCTGCCTGCGGTTACTTTCACCGAACACCTCGACTTCCCTGGCACATGGCGATCAAGCTCAGATGATCTCATGCCACACCAACGCAGATTTCTCTCCGCTGATGGCGCGGTTGAGCATCCACTACTCAATGCCGAAGGCTATCTCGACAGCATCGACCGCTTCCGGCGGGCGTTCCCTGATCTTGTGATTCGATCGGGAGTTGAGCTAGGTCAGCCCCACCTTTTTGAGGAGGCTGCCGGGGATCTCATCGACCTGTCGGCGCTCGATCTTGTGCTGGGCTCGCTTCACACCCTGGACATGGGTGGCGGCCTGCGCGCCGAGCCCGTGACCCTCTACGCCGAGCATCCGGCAGCGGAGGTTATGTGGGCGTATCTAGAGGAAGTGCCGCGCATGGTCGAGGGCTCCGACAGCTTCGCCGTGTTCACGCACATCGACTATGCGGCGCGCACATGGCCGACGTGGGATCTCGGCCCGTTCGATCCCCGAGCGTTCGAGGAAGGATTTCGTCGGGCGATGCGGTCGATCGCAGAGAGGGGACGCGCGCTCGAGATGAACACCGGCCGTCTGTGGTCGTGGGTGCCCCAGTGGTGGGCCGAGGAAGGTGGCCGCGCTGTGACCTTTGGAAGCGACGCTCACACACCGGATGCGGTGGCCCGTAATTTCCCGGAAGCCGTCGCCATGCTCGAACACTACGGATTCCGAGCTGGCGCAAACACCTGGGACTACTGGGTTCGTTGACCGAGCAGATAGTGAAGGAACCGATAACCCGGTCAACCATCAGAAGCCGACATGTTCTCGTTGAATGCACTCTCCCGCCCTGATCTGCGCGAGGAACCACCGGCCCCTCAGCGCCGCGTGCGACCCGCAGGTGTTGCTACACTCACCCCGCAGTTGGCGGGACTCGGCAGACGATCTCGCCATGGAGGATAGAGATCCAGCCGTCCTCGTCGGCTGCCCACTCCTTCCACGCGTCGCTAATCTCCTGAAGTTCGGCTTGCGCGGCAAAGCCTGAGTCGATGAGCTGCCGCGCGATCGCGGAGTTCAGGATGCGGTCGGCCCACATGCTTCCCCACCAGGCGCGCTCAGTCGGGTTGGCGTAGCACCAGGTGCTCGACGTGGCGGTGGCGTCGTTGAGGCCAGCTGCGTGCGCCCAGGAGAGCAGCCGGCGCCCGGCATCCGGCTCGCCTCCGTTGGCGCGTGCTGCCGTGCGGTACAAGCTCAGCCACTTGTCCAGGGCGGGAAGTTGCGGCCACCAGCAGAAACCGGCGTGGTCGCTGTCACGCACGGCGACGATGCCGCCCGGCTTCGTGACACGCGCCATCTCCCGCATAGCCCGCACCGGGTCGGCGACGTGCTGCAGCACCTGATGTGCATGCGTGACATCGAATGTGTCGTCATCAAACGGGAGTGCATGAGTGTCGGCGGTTCGGAAGTCGATGTTCGTGCTTCCGCGTTCGGCTGCAGTCGCGCGGGTGAGCGTCAGCTCCTCCTCGCCGATCTCGGTCGCAGTGACCTCGAGAACGAGCTCGGCAAGGTCGGCCGTAATTGTGCCAGGTCCGGCACCTACGTCGAGAAGCCGGTCGGCAGGCTTCAGCAGCCGAAGAAGGTACGCGGCTGAGTTCTGCGCGGTGCGCGAGCGGTGCGAGCGCAGAACCGATTCGTGATGACCGTGGGTATATGACGTCATGGGATGACCTTCCTCGCGAGGGATGCTTCCGCCTACCCTCCCGACTCCGACCAGCAGGGCGGAAGGCCGTACTCTTCATAGGAGTCCCGGACCCACCCGAGCGGGGCAGGAAGGAACCGCAACGTGCCCAACGAACTTGGCGACTTCCTCCGCGCTCGTCGAGCGGCAGTGCCGCCCCAGCCGTCGACGAACGGCGCCGCCGGCAGGCGCCGGATAACGGGCCTGCGGCGCGAAGAGGTTGCGGCGTCAGCAGGGATCAGCGTCGACTACTACACCCGTCTCGAGCAGGGGCGCGAGAGGCACCCCAGCGATGCAGTGATCAACGCGCTGGCGGGCGTCCTGGACCTTACCGACGATGGGAAGTCCCATCTCTTTCGGTTGCGCGGGACGCCTGCCAACTCGTCGCGCGACGCGCGCGCGAGCAGCAGCGCTCTTGCCGAGCGGATGAGCGCGCTGGTTCAGGCTGTGGCGCCGAATCCCGCGTACGTTCTGGACCGATTCAGCAACATGATTGCCGCGAATCACGAAGGACTCGCGTTGTACGACGGCTTCGCTGACCTCGCGCCTGAGCAGCGCAACACATGCCGCTACCTGATGACAGACCCGCGTGCTTCTCAGATCTTCGTCGAGTGGGAAGAGCTCGCACGCGGCGCCGTCGCCCACCTCCGTGCGGCCAACGCAGACGATCTCCACGACCCTCAGCTGCAGACGCTCGTTGCGGATCTCAGCGCGCAGAGCCCGCTGTTCACGGAGTGGTGGGCCGAGCACATCGTCCAGCAGCGCCGTGCGTCGATCAAGCACATTCGCACCGCGACGGGCGAGGTGATTGCCCGACGCTACGAAGTGCTCCACATTCCCGACGAAGAACTGCGCATGACACTATGGCTACCGCAGGCCTAGAACCCCCGCAATCAAGTGCCGTGAAGGTCGACCCGAAACTCAACTCGCAACAGTTTGGCGTCGTCAGGCATAGCGGGGTAATGGCCACGCAAGCCAGCGGCATGGCCGGGATCCAAGGCGGTGAGCGTCGTCGCCTCCACAGCCGTGATCGCCCCGTCGACATGCGCGAACTGCGGATGGCCCTCAAAGACGAACGTCGCCTGACCAACAGCAAGCCACTCTTCGTCCCACCTGATGGTTGACGTCTTCTCCCCCGACATCACTTCGTCGTGGTACCTGCGATTGAAGCGCACGATTTGTCCATCAGGCGCGTCCGGATAGAAGTACGTGTCCGGAAGCAGCTTGCGGATCGGCCGCATCACCGGGTCGTTCTCGGTTGGCACCGCGACCAGGATGTCCGGGTGCTGATCGAGGAGCACCTGCCGGCAGCGTCCGCACGGCGAGATCAGTCCGCGGCCTCGGTCGCCGGCTGCGGCAATCGTCAGGAGTTGCTTCGCTCCTGACGTCGCCGCGACACCAAGTACGACGAGCTCCGCGCACGGCCCACCTGTGAAGTGATAGACATTCACCGCTTCATGGACGCGCCCATCGATATCCATGACAGCCGCAGCGACGGTGTGATTGTCGTTGTCGCCCAACCTCCGTGCAAGCGCTTCGGCTGCGTCGATGACCCTTTGATCGTCTTCGAGAGGCTCCACAGCGCGCAACGATATCAGGCACGTTTGACGCAAGCCCATCTGCGAACCCGCGCGGATCGACGGGACCAGGATCCATCGTCGGCAATCACGCGTGAGTCGTCCGTGTATCGTCTCACCATGGATCTCCCGGCACTTCGGGTGCGCCTCGCCGAACTGCACGACGCCCACGGGATCGCCGACGTTCACATCGGGTCATGGCGCGAGACCTATCCAGGTGTCATCCCGGATACCTTCATGGATGACGATGCACTGATCGCGAGGCGTCGCATGTGGGAGTCGATTCTCGGCCTCGATCCGCTTCCGGGCGCGATCGCGGTCGCTGAGCGCGGTAATCAGGTGGTCGGATTCGCTTTCGCCGGACCAGCCGATCACCCCGACGCTATCAAGGGATTCGCCCCCGCCCGCAGCCTTCACCTGTACTCGATCTACCTTCTCGCGCAGGAACACGAGATGGGCATCGGGAGCGCCCTCCTGGATGCCGTCGTGGAAGACCGACCGGCGCAGCTCTGGGTCCTCAGCGGCAACGATCGTGCTCGTGCGTTCTACGAACGCCATGGATTCCGGGCGGATGGCGTCGAGTTCGTCGACCCCGCCCTCGCCGGGATCGTAGAAGTCAGGATGGTGCGCTAGCCGGCGCGCAAGAGCGAAGAAATGGGCAACGGGATTACCCATCAGAAACCAGAAGAACCGCTCACGGGCGATCACGTCACCGTGGGGCTCACACCGGAAGATAACCCCGACGAACTCATCGAGCTGATTCAAGAAGACTAGGTTGTTGACGGCCTGGGATCGCCAGGGAACTGCTCTCCCGCCGGCGGTGCCGGCTCGCCCTCTCCCCCGCGGACGGACTCGCATCATGACTGCACCCGGGCGTCAGCTCAGGAGTCGACGTCGGTACCCTTCGGCGACGGCCGAGGCTCGGTCGCGGACCCCGAGCTTGTCGTAGATGTGCTGCAGGTGGGTCTTGATGCTGGCTTCGCCGATGAACAACGCTGCGGCTGCTGCTCGGTTCGACGCTCCGTTCGCGACCAGTTGCAGGACCTGCTTCTCGCGATCAGTCAGGGCGGCGGTTTCAGCTCGCTGCACCTGGCGCACAATGTGTTGCGTCACCGAGGGCGCAAGTGCGGACTCTCCCCGTGCGGCGGCGCGAACCGCCTGCGCGAGTTCTTCCGGGAGGGCGTCCTTGAGCAGGTATCCGGTAGCCCCGGCCTCGATCGCCGGAAGCACATCGGATTCGTTGTCGAAGGTGGTGAGGATCAGCACACGGGCGCTCGGAAATTGCTCCCGGAGCGCGGCGGTCGCGGTGACGCCATCCATTGCGGGCATTCGGAGGTCCATCAGGACGACATCCGCGGACAGCGCCTTCGCCCGTTCGATGCCCTCGGCGCCGTCTCCGGCTTCCCCGACGACCGCGATGTCGTCGACGCCGGCGAACGTGTCTCGAAGCCCACCTCGGACGATCGGATGATCGTCGACGATCACGAGCCTGATCATCGGCCTGCCTCCTCGTTCTGGTCGACGATCGCCGGCACGCGCACGCTCACCGACGTCCCCTCCCCCGGGCTGCTCTGCAGCTCGACGTGGCCACCGATGCCGCGGATCCGCTGTTGCATGCTCGTGAGTCCGAAACCCGCGCCCGCAGCCACTGCATATCCGCGTCCATCATCCCGGACGTCGAGGAGGACTTCCGAGCCGGTGTATGACAGCGTTACGCCGACCCGGGACGCGTCAGCGTGCTTTGCGACGTTGGTCAGAGACTCTTGAGCGACGCGAAACAGCGCGACCTCGATCGCGGGACTCAGCGGCTCGCGCCTGCCGGTCACCTCGACCTGCGCGGCGATCTGTTCGTCGGTCGACCACCGCTCGGTGAGGGTGCGGATCGCGTCCGGCAGGTGTGCGCTGCCGAGTTCCTGGGGCGCGAGGGCCTGAACCGACCGTCGGGCCTCGGTCAGGCCATTGCGCGCGAGGTGCAGTGCCTGCGTGATGTGTTGATCGGGTACCCGCGCGGATCCTGTCGGACGCTGCGCCGCCTGGAGCTGAGTGATGATCCCCGCGAACCCCTGCGCCAGAGTGTCGTGAATCTCCCGGGCGAGGCGCTCACGCTCGTCCTGCACCCCGGACTCGCGAGCCTGCGCGACCAGCTGCGCATGCAGGACGGCGTTCTCGTGCAGCGCCTGTTCCAATCGAGTGATGAGCTCCTCTCGCTTGCGCTCGGCGATCTCGTGTCGACGCGATATCGGAATCCCGATGCCAATCGCGGCGGTCTGCACGATGACGATCACGACGAACATCACGAGCGTCTCGGGTGTCGGATCCGGCAGGAAGATCGTCATGCCGTTGAGCGCAACCGAGGTCGCGAAGACCGCGGCCAGCCCCAGCGGCCACGGCGACAGAAGATAGGCGTGGAAGAATCCCGCGATCGTGAGGATCACGAATACTTCGGAGTACGCCATGAGGGCGATACTCAGCCCGAGCAATCCCAGAAAGTAGACCGCCGAAAGGGCCGGACGCATGTTGCGGCGGGTGATCGGCAGCGTGCTCCCCGCGAGTATCCACGCCGCGGCGGCGGCGAGGAGCCCGAGGATGGAAGCGCCCTCGGGCCAGAACTCCGCTCCGGATGCCGGGAGCGCCCACGCGAAGTAGACCACGCCCGAGATCGCCAGGAGCAGCCACGGCATGCATAGCTGCAGCAGATCCCACGAACTCAGTCGTTCGGTCTCCTGCGTGCTCATCCGGCATCGATTCCCGTCGTCGGAGGTCAGGCTACGCCCATCGGAAGAGCTTCGCGGCGATCGCGCTCGTGATCACCGCGATGCCGGCCATTATCGCGGTCTGGATCCAGAAGGGCTGCCCGACGCTGGTCAGTTCCCCCGCTGCGGGAGACCAGGCTTCGATGAAGGCCTGAAGCCCCGGAGGAACGAAGTCCCCCACCTTCTGCAGTGCCTCCGGCATCGTGTACCGCGGCAAGAACGCGCCCCCGAAGAACATCAGCGCGATGAACAGGAGCGTGCCTGTCGTGGTGGCGGCGCTGCTTGTGCGCACGATCGCGGCGACGATCATGCTGATGCCGAGCACAGCGGCGTAGCCGACGATGAAGGCGACCGCGAAGGACAGCGGCCTCTGCGGCGGAGGGATGTCGAGAACCGCCCATGCGACGGTAATCATCAGCGCGGCGCCCACGAGCACGGAGGCGAAGGACACGATCATTTGTGCGAGCAGGATCCTCCGCGGGTGCACCGGGGTGGTCGACAGTCGGCGAAGGATCCCGCGCTCGCGATACGTCGCGATCACGTTCGGAGTGTGCTGCACCGCGATCATCACGATCCCGAACACCAGCGCGGTCGGAGCCCACGCGTCGATGGCGCGGAGGCCACCGAGTTCCGGTGGTGACTCCCTGAGTGCTGGGATCGTGCTGAGGGCGAGCAGCAGACCGGTAGGAAACAGCACGCCGAAGAACACCGTCACGGGGTCGCGAAGCAGAAGCTTTGTCTCGATCTTGAGCATTGTCATCAGAGCACGCATGGGTCAGCCCTCCTGTCGATCGGGGTCAGCGGATTCTGGTGCCTGGCCGGTGAAAGCGACGAACGCGTCATCGAGGCTCGCCTGGTCGACGCGGAGGTCCTCCGCCACGACATCAGCACGGGCGAGCGCTCCGGCCACGCTGCTCAGGAGTTGTCCACTCCCGGTGACCACCCAGCTGCCCTCGGCGATCTCAACGTCGGATACCTCTGGGAGGCCGGCGAGGAGGCTTCGGTCGAATGGTCGCCTCACGCGGAATCGCACCTGTTGTGCCGCGCGGGTCCGCGCGATCAGGCCTGTCGGAGTGTCGACAGCGGCGACGCGCCCGCCGGCGATGACGGCGATCCGGTCGCTCAGGCGCTCCGCTTCGTCCATGAAGTGCGTGACCAGCACGATCGTCACGCCCTTCTCTCGTACGCGCTCGATCAGGCTCCACGTCTCACGCCGGGCCTGCGGATCCAGCCCGGTTGTCAGTTCGTCGAGGATCGCGACCTGAGGGTTCCCGACGAGGGCGCACGCTATCGAAAGTCGCTGCTTCTGCCCTCCAGAAAGGGCCTTGTACCGGGTGTGGCGTTTGTCGCCCAAGCCCAGACGATCCACCAGCTCGCGCCGATCCGCGGGATGCCGGTAGAAGGAGCTGTAGAGTTCGAGCGCCTCGTCGACGGTGATGGCGTCCGGGAAGCTGCTCTCCTGGAGCTGCACCCCGAGCCGCTCCCGTACCTGGGAGCGCTGGGTGGCGGGATCCAGTCCCAGCACGCGGATCGTGCCGGAGTCGGGTGTTCGCAGCCCCGCGATGCTTTCGACGGTGCTCGTCTTCCCTGCCCCGTTCGGGCCAATGATCCCGAAGATCTCGCCCTCCTCGACGGTGAACGAGACGTCGTCGATGGCGGTGCGCTGCCCGTAGCGTTTGTGGAGGTTGCGTACTTCTAGTGCGGTCATGCTGCGACGCTACGGAGCGGTGAGGGGCCAGCGCGTCGCCCATTGGGCTCGATCCCCGGGTGATTTTGACATCCACCGTTCGGTGGATGGCGAGAACCGATCTGCGGGGCGCCGCAGGCACTCCGGGGCATCCGTGCGGTCGTCGTCCGGGTCACGTCGTCTGCCGCCCACGGCGGCTCGCGAAGCACCGGCCGTGTTCCGCCGTTGGCTCGATCATCCTGTCGGGAACGTTGTGCGCGGCCGCGGCCCCAGCGATGGCTTCCGCTCACCGTGCGGACGGCGGCACCCCCAGCGCGCGCTTCGCCTGCAACCGAACGCGCTCAACCGGATCCTCGAGCAATTTGGCCACGCGACCATGCGGGTCGTCGAGGTCGTAGCGCGTGACGACCTTCAACGCCATCTCACGCACACGCCACGCATCGTCGGTCAACGCGTCGATCACGATCTCGGGGTGCGCGGGCGGCCCGATGTGCATCAGTCCGCGCGCACCCCAGACGCGCGACCAGTGGTCGGGCCACCCGATATGACCCTTAAGCCAGGCGATATCGGGGTATCGCGAGTCGTCATCCGGCGCGTCGCCGCGAACCAGGGCCTCGCACCACTCGACTACGAGCTCGCGGCCGAAGATCTCGACGGCCCCACGAACGTTCTCTTCCGGCGTGAGCCGACGGTCAGGCACGGGGTACATGGGATGGACGGTATCCGGTATCGAGGCCGCGCGACAGGACAGGGAGGAATGTACGCGTCAGGCGTCCGGCACAGGTCGCAGCCCTGTCCCGCACCACCTCCTCTCCCCCGTCGCGCGCCTAACCTTGACCTATGGCGTATCGACGGACGGACTCGACATCGTTCGACCTGCGCCGGCTGCTCCCCCGCTGGGCCGCGCGTGCCGTCGGGCTCCCGGGATCGCACGCCTTCACCGAGATCGATGACGGCCGACTCGCGCCGATTGCGCGCGCCACTGAAAACGCTCTCGGGTACGCCCCGTTTCCTGAGCAACTGATGGCGGCGACCGCGCTTCTCGCCGGACGGGCGGTGGAGATGGATACCGGCGAGGGCAAGACGCTCGCCGGGGCCATGGCCGCGATCGCCTTGGCGCGCGACGGGCGCCGCGTGCACGTGTTGTCTGTCAACGACTATCTCGCGCGTCGCGATGCCGAGTGGATGGGAACGATGTTCGATGCGCTCGGTGTGAGTGTCGCCTGGATCGGGCAAGGCTCGACGCCAGACGAACGCCGCGCCGCCTACCGCGCCGATGTCGTCTACGCGCCGTTCTCCGAGGTCGGATACGACGTCCTGCGCGACCGGCAGGCCGAAGACGAGGACAGTCGAACCGCGCCGCAGTTCGATGTCGGGATCGTCGACGAGGCGGACGCCGTCATGATCGACGACGCGATGACGCCACTCGTGCTCGCGGGATCCGACGAGGCCGCGGCGACCGACTTCGCGCAGGCCACCGCGCTCGTGGCGAATCTCGTGAGCGGATCCGATTACGAGGTGGACGAAGACAGCGCGAATGTCACGCTCACGGGCGTCGGCATCGACGCGGTCGAGAAGGCGGCACGGATCGAGGGCCTCTTCGACGAGCCGAACACCTCGTTCCTGACGCGCATCAACCTCGCTCTCCACGCGCGCGTGCTCGTCCTTCGCGACGTTGACTATCTCGTCACGGACGAGGGGATCCGCCTCATCAACACCGCACGCGGGCGGATCGCCCACCGGCAGCGGTGGCCCGACGGGCTGCACGCGGCAGTCGAGGCGAAGGAGGGCCTGCCGATCACGCCACCTGGCCTGGTGCTGGACCAGATCACGGTGCAGGATCTGCTGAAGAGCTACGAGACGCTGTCCGGGATGAGCGGGACGATCCTTCCCGTGGCCGATGAGCTTCAGGAGTTCTACGAGCTCGAATCAGGTCGCGTCGAACGGCACGTGAAGAATGCGCGATACGACCATCCGCTCCGCGCCTTCGCAACGCATGACGAGAAGATCGCCGCCGTCGTGGCCGAGATCGAGCGGCGCGCGGGGCGTGGGCAGCCCGTCCTCGTGGGCACGCAGAGCGTCGCCGCATCGGAAGAACTTGCCTCGGCGTTGCCAGGATCCCTTGCGCCGCGCGTCCTCAATGCGCGCCATGACGCCGATGAGGCCGCGATCATCGCGCGTGCGGGAGAGGTCGGCGCCGTGACGATCTCGACGCAGATGTCCGGCCGAGGCACCGACATTCGCCTCGGCGGCCGGGACGAGCGAGACCGAGAGCGGGTCGTCGCGGCCGGCGGACTCGCCGTCATCGCGACCGACCTGTATCCGTCGGCGCGCCTCGATCTTCAGCTGCGCGGGCGCGCAGGCCGCCAGGGCGACCCCGGCGAGACGCTCACGTTCGCGTCACTCGAGGACGAGCTCGTCCGCGCCAACCGCACGGACACCTCGGCGCGCGTCGTCGCCGCCGGATCCGTCGACGAACGCACGCGCCTGCGCATCGTGCGTGAGGCGCAGAGCATCGCCGAATCGGTGCGGCTGGACCGCCACAAGTCGGCGTGGCAGTACACACGAGCGATCACCCGGCAACGCGACAAGGTGCTGCGCGTGCGCGATGGCGCGATGCGCGAGGAGGACCCACGGCGTCGCACCGTCACGCTCTTTACGCTCGACGAGCACTGGCAGCGCCACCTCGAGGCGATGAGCGAGCTTCGCGACGGGATCCACCTCCGCCGGCTCGCCGGGCAGAACCCCGTCGACGAGTTTCATCGGACGGCGCTGCGCGAGTTCGACGGCTTCTTCGACGCGGTCGATGCAGACGTCGCGGATCGCCTCGAGCGTGCGGATAGCGGCGAGGACCTTGGCCTCCGGCGGCCGTCGGCGACCTGGACCTACATGCTGCGGGACGATCCATTTGGGGACCGGATGGGACGCGCCGCCGCGGCGCTGCGTCGCTGGATCCGGCGCGAGGCGGACGAGCGGTGACGATGGCTTCGCGCCTGCGAACCCGAGCGGACGCACTCCGAGCGGTGACGATGGCTTCGCGCCCGCGAACCCGAGCGGACGCACTCCGAGCTGTGACTATGACATCTCCCCCGCGAACCCGAGCGGAAGCACGCCGAGAAGACGGTGTCCCTCCGGAATGACGCCGGAGGTCGTCTCCTCCGCGCGATCATCGTCGAGGCCAGCGATCAGCACCGTGCCGAGGCCCTGATTCGCTGCGGTCAGGTACGCGTTCTGCGCAGCGTGGCCGGTCTCGATCCAGACGAAACGCTCCCCGTGCTCCGCGGGCTGGTCAGGGAAGCGCCGCCGTGCGGCAACGAGGTCGGCCGACAGCAGGATGAGGCCGGGGCACGTCGCAACCCACGGCGCGTCCAGGGTCGCGCCGGCGATCCAGTGCCGCACATCCGCGTCGCTGACCATCTGAAGGGCGTGACTCTCCGCGACGTACAGATACACACCCGTCGCGAGGCCGTCGACGTCTCCCGCGACAAGCGTGAGGTGCACCGGATCCGTGGCGCGCGCCGAGGGGATCAGTCGCCTCCCCGAGACCGACCCGCCGGTCGCGAACAGGACGGCCGAGATGCTCGTCAGGTCGAGCGGATCCGCGGAGAAGGTCTTCGTCGACCGTCGCGCACGAAGAACGCGGGCGACATCATCATCGCGGGACGGTTCCGGGAGCCGTGTGAAGTCTGCCATCGGTCCATGATGCCGCGTTGCCAGCGACCGTGCACCGTGCCCACAATCGTGCACACGACCGGCGCGCCCACGCTGACCTCGGGCGCTCAGATCGCGAGGCGCATCTCGTTCTCGAGGCCATATGGCGGGAGCTGGTACTCCACCGTGCGCCCCGTGTCGACGAATCCGCGGCGCGCGTAGAACGCGATCGCGCGGGGGTTGGCGGTGTGCACGTGCAGCGTTAAGGCGTCTCCGTGCGCGGCGGCCCATTCGACGATCCCGTCGAGCAGCGCGTCGGCGACGCCTTCGTGGTGGCCCCTCGAAGCCGGATCCACGAAGACACCGACGAGCATCGCTCCATCCCGTGCGTCGACGTATCCGCGCATGACTCCGAGCCAGGTCCCCACCTCATCGACCGCGGCGAGCCCGATATTCGTGCCCTCGGTGTTCCGCGCCGCACGCGCCCTCCACTCGTCATCCTCCAGCACGCGGGCGTGCGCGAGCGTCTCACCGAACGCGATCGGCGTATCGGCGAGCATGCGCAACCGGATCTCGCGAAATTCTCGTCAGTCGGCGGTTTCGATGCGGCGCACGGTGAACGTCATATCGACACGCTAGTGGACGCGCGACAGGACGATTCCAGCTGAGGTCAGCTCGGCCTCAGTGCTCCGGGATCCGCATGGCGTACGTGACGGATCCCGCGTCCGTTGGCAGGCGCGCGAACCCGAGGCGTTCGTAGAACGCGGCCGCGCCGGTGTTGAGCGGATCCACGCCGAGATGTAACCCGGGCACGCCACGGTGCGACAGTGCACCGAGGAGCATTTCGATGAGGCGGCGTCCGAGACCGGCCCCTTGCGCTTCCGGCAGGAGGTCGATGTGCAGGTGCGCGGGGTACTCACCGGCGTGGGCGATGCGTCCGGGCCCGCGCTTGTCGCCGGACGGCACCAACTCGGACTGCCGCGCGCCGGTCCTTTCGTACCGGCCCGCGTGCGTCGGCCACCATTCGTCGCGGAACCAGCGTTCGAACGCGTCGGTGTCGTCCGTGGCGACGATGTATCCGATCACGCGGCGGTCGTCGGCCTCGACGACCCACGCCAGCTCCGGGTGCCGTGCCACATACGGCAGTACGAAGAGATCACCCCAGAGGCGGTCGTCGGCAAGGATCCCCGTGGCGTCCGCCCCCGCATCGGCGGTGCGGACGCAGATCTCCGCGAGGGCGGGTTCGTCGCCGGGCTGGAATGGGCGAATGCGTGTCATCCGGTTTCTCCGGGAGCGGGGATCGGTTCCCGTGCGCGAGGTCGTGCGCGCGACCAGGAGCCGAACGCGGCGGCGACGAGCAATCCGATCGCGACGCCCGTCAGGGCGCCGCCGATGACGTCGCTCAACCAGTGCACGCTGAGCACGGTTCGCGAGAGCGCCATGACCGCGGCCCAGATCGCGCCGAGGATCAGCCCGAGGACGCGCGGCAGGATCAGCCACAGGACGACCGCAATCGTTGCGGCGTTGGCCGCGTGGCCCGAGGGGAAGGATCCGAAGTCGGAGTCGACGAGCATGCCGTCCGGGCGTTCCCGTGCAACAAGATTCTTCACGACCTGCACCGTCGTCGTGCTCAGCAGCAGCATCACGACCACGACGATCGCGGTGCGCCAGCCGCGGACGATCAGGGCGGCCACGGCGAGGAGGATCGGGCAGAGCCAGACGGCGACCCATCCCCCGCCCACGTAACTCAGCACGCGCGCGACGGTGACGGCTCCGTCCGGACGGGCCCCCTCCATCGTCTCCTGCCACCACGCGTCAATCGGAGTCGTCACGGCGGGGGTGGGCGCGACGAGGAGTGCGAGGACGACGACCGCGAGTGCACACGCGGCCCCGGTGGCCAGTGCGCGGTGCCGATTCATCCGTCCATTGTGACGGTCGGCGGAGCGATGCGCGCCACAGCGCGACCGAGCGGCGTGCGCAGTTCAGCGAGCCGCGGGACCCAGGGCGCGGCGATCGTCGCGCCGGCGACGTGAGCATCAAGTTCGTCGAGAGTCGACCACGCGGTGTCGACGACCTCGCTGGGGTCGGGGTCGAGAATCGTGTCTCGTTCGACGCGGACGACGTAGAGGTCGAACAGGGCGGAGGCCTCGACGAAGCGGCCGACGAGGACGAGATCGGCGGTCGGGACGGTGATGCCGGTCTCTTCGGCGAGCTCTCGGATCGCGGCTTCTTCGCTGGCTTCTCCCGCGAGAGCGCTCCCCGCCGGAATCTCCCAGTCCAGCGCGTGAGTCTTCGAGGCGGCGCGCTGCGTCAGGAGCATACGGCCATCGGGGCTCACCGCGGCGACGCTCGCGACGATGTGGAAGAGCCCGGGTGGCAACGGCGTCCCCCGCCGATGATGCTCACCCGTCGGGCGCCCATCTCGGTCGCACAGATCCCAGATCTCGTCGGTCACGACAACACGGTACCGGGCGGCCTGCCGCGCGCAGTACCCGGCTCCCGCGTGATGCGCTTGACTGGAGCCATGCCCACCGACGACGACGTTCGCGACGCCTATGCGCGGCGCGCGGGCGAGTACGCGGACCTGCTCGGGTCAGTCGATGCGATGTCGCCCGTCGATCGCGATCGAATCGCCGCCTGGGGCGCGTCGGTGCGCGGCCCCGTGCTGGACGTCGGATGCGGGCCCGGGCACTGGACGGCGTTCCTACATGACGCCGGCGTCGATGTGCGGGGCATCGACCCGGTACCGCGCTTCATCACCCACGCGCGCACGGCCTTCCCCGGCATCGATGTCTCTCTCGGATCCGTGCTCGATATCGAGGCCGACGACGCATCGCACGGCGGCGTGCTCGCCTGGTATTCCCTGATCCACCTCGAACCGCCGCGGCTCATGCCCGCCCTGCGGGAGATCGCGCGCGTGCTGCGGCCGCGCGGGACCGTTCTCATCGGGTTCTTCGAAGGATCCGAGCTCGCGTCGTTCGACCACGCTGTCGTGAGGGCGTTCTTCTGGCCGGTTGAGCGTCTGCGCGAGGCCATCGGATCCGCGGGGCTCGAGGTCGTCGACGTCGAGACGCGACAGGACGCCGGTGCGCGACCGCACGCCTCGATTATCGCGCGTCGGGTGTGATCCAACGGGTCGCGGTCACGCCCTGGCAGACTGATCGCGTGCCGTCGACACATGACATCGCGACCTTCTCGGACGACGAGCCGCCCGAGGGGGAATCTCCCTGGGTCGTCGCGCCAGTCGTCGAGCCAATAGAGATCGTCGAACCGGATCCGTCGTGGCCGGACGCGTTCGAAACGATCGCCTCTCGCGTGCGCTCGGCGCTCGGAGCGCGGGCACTGCTCGTGGAGCACGTGGGCTCGACCTCGGTACCGGGACTGCCAGCGAAGCCAGTCATCGACGTGGACCTCATCGTCGCGTCGTCACACGTTGAGGCGGCCTGGGCGCCCGCGCTCGAGTCCGTGGGGTTCGTGCTCACGGTGCGCGAACCGTGGTGGCACGAGCATCGGATGATGAAGCTCGCCGCGCCACGGGCTCATCTGCACGTCTTCTCCCCCGATGCGCCCGAGCCGTGGAAGCATCGCATCTTCCGCGACCACCTCACGCGCGACGCCGATGACCGCGCACGGTATGCGCGAGTGAAGCGCGAGGCTGCATCGCACGCCACCCACGGGGCCGAGACGATGATGGAGTACAACGCCCGGAAACAGGCGGTCATTCGCGAGATCTACGAGCGAGCGTTCCGCGCGGCGGGAGTCGCGCCATGAGGTCCCTCGCGCGGGCCTCCAGGCGGTACTGCTCGACCGTGACGGCGCGGCGTCGCGAGATGATCTGTGCGTGACCGCGTCTCTCGACGACCTCACGTTCGCGGCGTAAGGACGCGATCGACCCACTCCCCGAGGATCCGGTAGGCGGTCTCGCGCGCGGCGCGCTGCGAGAGGAACACATCGTGAAGCGCGCCATCGATGCGGCAGATGGTCACCACGGGGCCGAGATTCAAAGCGGCGCGCGCGATGTCGTCGACGACGAGAACGGAGTCGACCTCGGTGAGCGACTCGGACCATCGGATCGGGGCTTCCCAGCGCGCCGAAAGCAGCACGCAGATGGGCGCATCGATCGCGAGACCCTTTGCAACGAGGGCATGGCCGTCGAGCACGGCATCGAGCCAGCCGGCGTACACCGTCATCGCACGTTCGGGGCGCCAGTCGAGGTTCACCTCGACGGGATCGGCGGGGTCGGCCACCTCGTCTTGCGCGCGCGTGTAGAAGCCGAGATCGACTTGCGGCGCGCGATCCATCGGGCGATGCCGCGCCTGCAGGTCGACGAGCGGGGCGATCGCGGTGCGCCGACGCCCGTTGAGGTGGAACTCCAGCCACGGGCTGTTCAGAATAATGGCGCTCGCGACGCGGGGGTGGCGCGACGCCCACAGGCTCAGCGTGAGACCACCGGTCGAATGGCCGAAGAGAACGAGGCGCCGGTCTGTGCGCGGCGCGGACGGATCCCAGCCCATCGCGGCGAGGGCAGCCGCGATGTCCTCATCGTAGGTGTCGAGCGTCGTCACGAACCCCGGGGTCTGTCCGTCGCGCAGACTTCGGCCGTATTTGCGAAGGTCGAGGGCGTAAAAGCGGGCGCCTCGCGACGTGAAGGTGCGGGCGAGTCGTTTCTGGAAAAAGTAGTCCGACCAGCCATGCACATAGAGGACATCGACGTCCTCGAACGGATCGGGACGAGGTTCCGCTCCTGCGCCGAAAATCTCCCGCGCGCGATCCGCGAGGCGTCGCCACCAGGGCGCCGCACGCGTATTGTCGCTCGGTGCCGACCCTTCGGGCGTGCCGCGCTCCGTCGACGGCACGGCGCGCACGAGTGTCGCGACGACGACACCCTCGTCATCGGATCCGAGAGGGAGCGTCAGTTGCTCGAACTCGTCGCCCAAGACGTCGGGGACCCAGTCTGCCGAGGCTTCCATAGCGTCAGACTACGTGCGGCGTGCCCGGCTGGCGATCGTCGCACAAGGGTGAACGTGCGGAATCCGCGACGAGTGTGCGGGAGCGCGGCGACGCAGGTGCGAGAGGGCTCCGACGAGCGCGCGGGGCGGAAACACCCGCAGGACTTCGGGGCGCGGCCATCGGAACATCAGCTGCGTCCGTTCTCGCCATCCCAGTCGAATTGCCACAACGGCGGGGGCGAGCTCACTTCCGCGAGTCGGTCGGCGCGCTGTTCATCAGCGAGAGACCTTTCCTCGGCGCGACGTTCGTCGGCACGCTGACGCTCACGCCGTCGTTCGCGATGCGCGCGCCGTGCGTTCTCGCCACCACTGAGCCGCTCACTGCGCCCAGACTCGCGCGCGACCGTGTCGCGGAAGAACGCACAACTTCGCGGCTCATCACGATAGGTGTATCCCAGCGGGCTGAACCACTCGATCAGCCCGCCGCCGAGCTGCACGGGCGTCCAACCGGAGACGTGCTTGACGGTGTGGTGCGACTCGCAGAGCACGCTGAGGTTCTCGACCGCGGTCGGCCCGCCACGGGCATAGTCGTGCGAATGGTCGATGTCGCTGCGTCGCGCGGTCGTCGTGCACCCGGGAAACCGGCACGTCATATCTCGTGCGCGCAGCATGCGTCTTTGTTCCGAAGACGGTCTGTAACGATCGACCGCGACGACCTCGCCGCTTTCCGGTCGGATGAACAGGCGGTCCCAACCCGGTGCCTCGGCCGCGACCGCACGCGCCGTTTGGGGAGAGATCAGCGCTCCGTCGTCAACCCAGCTCGCGCCCGAGTCCGGATCGAGCAGCTGTTCGACAGGAATCGTGACCTGCACGTTCGCGGCCACGTTGCGCAGGGCCTCCGTCGTGTCGGATGCGTGGAGCTCATGCCCTGTCGGTGCGGCCGTCAGCACGAGGTCGCAGAGAATGTCGGCGCGCAGCTGGTCGAACGTACGAACGTCGCTCGCTCCGACATCGGCGCGCGCGAGGCCGTCAGCGAGGCCGGTCAGCTGCGTGACGGACCCCACGGAACCTCGGGTTGCCGTCGGCCCTTCGGCCTGTGCTGCATTGCCCGACGGTGAGAAATCGCCCGATAGTGAGGACCGACGGGACTCGCCGGGCGTTCCCGAGGGGCTTTCATACCCGGGGCCCGCCACCATCTCCTCCGGCGTGCGCCCGTGCTCGCGGATGAATGCGCTTCGCGCACGACGCCGATCCATCTTCACCCGCCTCGCCATCGTCGTCAGGCGGTCATACAGTGTGCGCACCTCGAATGTCGGGGCGACGACGTTGAGCTCACTCATGCCGTCGTCGAGCTCGGTGAGCGAGACTCGGCGGTCGCGCCGTGCAACCTCGTGCCGCTCGCGCGGCGATGACGTCTGGAGGTCGACCGCCTGTTTGCGCGTGATGCGGCGCAGCTCCCCTGGCGTGCGTGTCTCGGCGAACGGCACCGCGCATGCGTCGAGGGACGCGCGAGCGCCCGGCTCGAGGTTGCGCCCCGCGTCAGCGATGACGCGGGCGTGAGACAGCGAAACACACCCCTGCTCGAGGGAGCGGAGCGTCTGGGGATAGTCCTGCGTGATTCGCTCGGCGTCTTCCATCTGCGCCCGCGCCGTCTGTGGGTGCACGCGCGTCGCGGCGGCGACCTCGGCCGCCATCGCCCGGCGTGTGTACTCGGGGCCGTCGGATGTCGGCGCCTCGCGCCCTGCCTCATGCGCGATGTCAGCGAGCTCCGTCATCGCACGCAGGATCTCTGCCTCGATGCGAGCGATCTCGGTTCGTCCGCGGACGATCCGATCGACGAGACGGCGCGCCGCGTCGAGCTGTTCGGGACTGAACCCCGCCACCTCGTCCGCGTGCGTCTTCTGTGCCATGTGCTCACGCTACGGCGGACCTCTGACAAACGAAGGACGCCAACAGCCCCACCGCATACGATCGTCACGTGACCAGCGCACTCGCCCGATCGTTCGAGAACGGCGCCGACGCCTACGAGGCGTTTCGCCCGCCGTATCCTCCCGCGCTCTTCGACGACATCGCTCGCATCGCCGGCCACCCCTGGAGCGCGCGGATCCTCGATGTCGGCGCGGGCACCGGCCGCGCGACGGTCGAGCTCGCCCGACGCGGCGCGCGCGTGGATGCCGTCGAACCGTCGAACGACATGATCGCCGTGCTCACGCGTCGCCTCCAGCACGAGGGCGTCGCCTCCCGCGTCACCGTGCGGAAGGCGACGTTCGAGGACGTGGCTCCGAACGGGACCTACGAATCCGTCGTCGCCGCGCAGTCGTTCCACTGGACCGACCCCGAAACGCGATGGAGCCGCCTTGCCTCGCTGCTCGGATCCGATGGACACGCCTTCCTCTTCTGGAACGCGTGGAGCCTCGACCCGGCCCATCACGACCTCGACGCGGTGACCGCCGTGTACGGAGAGAAAGCGCCCGACCTGCCGCCGGATCTCCCGCGCGATCTCGTCTCCCGCATGTGGGCCGACGGAGAGATCGACGCGCATCCCGACGTGCACCTCGCGGACCGCCGCTCGTATGCCTGGGATCACGAGATGTCGGCCGCCGGCTATCTGCGGCTTCTCGGCACGATTTCAAGCTATGCGATCACCGATCAGAGCGTGCGCGACGAGCTGTTCTCGGCGTTGGCCCCGACGCTCGGCGACACGGTGCGGCTGAACGGGACAACGTTGCTCCTCGTCGTCGGCGCGACGTGAGCCGGATCTGCACATCCGTCTGAGCCATGATGGAAGCGTGACCTCCACTCCCCCGATCGGCCTCCTGCTCGACGTCGACGGCCCGATTTCCAGCACCCGCACTCGCACCCTGCGTCTCGACCGTCTCGCCGACGACCTCGTCGCCTTCGCCGCGGCGGGGTGTCCGGTCGTGTTGAACACGGGACGCTCCGCCGAATTCCTCGCCGATCAGATCATGCCGCGCCTCGTGCGCGCGGGCCTCGCCCCGACGGATCCGCTGTGGGGCGTCGGCGAGAAAGGCGGAACCTGGTTCTCACTCGAAGATCGGGGCGGATCCGCGTACGTCGGCGCCGTGCACGAAGATCACGACCTGTCGCCGAGCGAGGGGCTCGTCGCGGCGAGCCAGGCGATCGCGGAGGAGTTCTCGGACGTCGTCTTCTTCGACGACACGAAACGCACCATGATCTCCTTCGAGCAGCACGTCGAAGTCGCCAGTGATGCCTTTCTCGCGCGTCGTCCTGACCTCATCGCCGCCATAGAACGCCGCGTCTCAGAGTGCGGCGAGGAGAAGCGGATGTCGATCTACCCGACATTCATCGCCGTCGACATCGAGCACGTGGACAGCGGCAAGGCCCTCGGAGCGCAGCGCGCGCTGGAGCTGCTCGCGGAACGCCTGGACCCTCCGCGACGGTGGTTCACGGCGGGAGACTCCGGGCAGGACTACGACATGGCCGAGCACTTGCATGCGGCCGGTTACGAGGTCACCCACCTCGATGTCCGGCTCGACGGCGAGGTACCGGACGTCCCGTATGCGGTGATCCGCGAGCGTCCGGCGCTCGACGACGGCGTCGCCGAGGACGATCTCACCGCGCGCCACATTGCGAGGCTCCGCGCCGAGCTCGGGATCTGACGCACCGCGTTGGCGCCCACTGGGGCGTTTATTGGCGCCCTACGTGGCATACGCGAGTGCATCGGTGCCCTTTCCACGTCCTCGAACGGCGCAACCGCACTCGCCAACCGCGCGCCCGGCGAAGGGCGGCAACGCACGCACCGACGCCGACGCTGACGTCAGTTCTTGCTGTCGCGCCAGTCGAGCCAGCGCTGGATCGCGTCCAGGTCGACGTCGTCGCCCGAGACGCCCAGCGTGAACAGGCGCACGCCGGCGTCGTAGAGCGCGTCGGCCTCTTCCACGCCCTTCCCGCGGAGCTCGTTCGAGATCACCAGACGTGACGCGTCGTTGCCGTCGGTGTCTGCCCACCGCGAGATCACGTCGAGCTTGTGCGGCAGTGTGTCCGGCCCCGCGAAGCTGTGCCAGATGTCGGCGTGCCGCGCCACGAGCCGCAGTGTCTTCTTCTCGCCCGCTCCTCCGATCATGACCGGTATCCGGCGCGTCGGAGCGGGGTTCAGCACCTCCCAGCGAGCCTCGATCCGCGGCAATGCGTCGGCGAGGGCGTCGAGACGAGATCCGGCCGTGCCGAACTCGTACCCGTACTCGTCGAAATCGCGCTCAAACCACCCCGAGCCCGTCGCGAAGAGGAAGCGCCCCTCGCCGTCCCGGGCCGAGATGTGATCGATCGTGCGCGCCATGTCCGCCTGGAGGTCGGCGTTCCGGTAGGCGTTGCAGTTCACGAGCGTGCCGAGCTCGATCCGCTCGGTCTGCTCAGCCCACGCGGCAAGCACCGTCCACGCCTCGAAGTGCGTCCCGTCGGGGTCTCCCGTGAGCGGGACGAAGTGGTCCCAGTTGAAGAGGATGTCGACCCCCATGTCCTCGCATCGCTGCGCGGCGTCGCGCATCGCGGAGTAGGACGAATGGTGCTGGGGCTGGATCTGCACGCCGAGGCGCACCGGTGTGTCGAGGAGAGGCATGTCGCCATCGTAAAGCCGTCTCGCCACCATGAATACGGTGACCTCCGCCTCTTCTGTGCCGAGAGGTCGTCGGAGGGCCAGGTCCGCGCGGTTGCAGCCGTCGTCCTGCGCCGGTCGCCTGCGAGAATGAGACGGTGACCTTGCGCCCGCATCTCTTCAACCTCGGCCGGATTGGGGCGGGCCTCGTCGTGGCCGATGCGATCGCCGACCTCGAACGGGCGATCGCGACCGGGAGTGCCGTCGTCACCGCGCCTCCCGGCACAGGGAAGACCACCTTCGTCCCCCCGCTCGTCGCCAACGTCCTCGGCGGCACCGGAAGCGGGCGCGTCGTCGTCACGCAGCCCCGCCGTGTCGCGGTTCGTGCGGCGGCACGGCGAATCGCGCAGCTGGCCGGCTCCACGCTCGGCGGACCCGTCGGCTTCACCGTCCGCGGCGAACGCACTGTCTCGGCCGCTACCCGGATCGAGATCGTCACGCCCGGCGTCCTGTTGCGGCGACTCCTCGCGGATCCCGCACTCGACGGCGTCGATGCCGTCATCGTCGACGAGGTGCACGAGCGATCGCTCGACGGCGACCTCCTGTTGGGGATCCTCGCCGAGGTGCGCGCCCTGCGCGACGACTTCAGCCTCGTTGCGATGTCCGCGACGCTCGATGCTGACGCCTTCGCCGAGCTCCTCGGCGCCGCGGTCGTCCAGGTCCCCTCTGCCCTCCACCCTCTCCGCATCGACTACGCCCCGCCCGCTGGATCACGGCTGGATGCGCGCGGCGTCACGCGCGCGTTCCTCGATCACGTCGCGCGCGTCGCGGTGGAGGCTCAGGCCGCCGATCGCTGCGATGCGCTGGTCTTCGTCCCGTCCGCACGCGACGTCGACAGGGTCGTCTCTCGGATCCGCGATCTCACGTCAGCCGTGGATCCGCTGCCCCTGCACGGCCAGCTGCCCGCGCGCGAGCAGGACCGTGCGACGTCGGGGCGCGAGCCCGGATCCGGGTTGCCGCGCTTCGTCGTGAGCACGTCGCTTGCCGAGAGCTCGCTCACGGTTCCCGGGGTGCGGCTGGTGATCGACGCGGGCCTCTCGCGTGAGGTGCGGAGAGACCAGGCTCGCGACATGTCTGGGCTCGTCACCGTCAGCGCGTCACGAGCGAGCGCGGAGCAACGTGCCGGTCGCGCCGCCCGACAGGGTCCGGGACGTGTCGTGCGAACGTACGGCGAAGCGGAGTTCGCGGCATTCCGACCCGACGTCGGACCCGAGATCCAATCTGCCGACCTCACCGACGCGGCGCTGCTGCTCGCCGGGTGGGGTACGCCGGAAGCGCGCGGCCTGAGCATGCTCACTCCCCCGCCCGAGGCGTCGATGCGGCAGGCGACCGCCACGCTCGAGTCGCTGGGGCTCATCACGAACGACGGACGCATCACGCCGCTCGGGGCTCGCATCGCCCGGATGCCGATCACGGCGCGGGAGGGACGCGCGCTGCTCGCCGCCGTGGGAGCGGTGCACGCTCCCACCTCGGCGTCCGAAGACGAGAACGAGCCCGGATCCGCACGCGCGATCGACACCCGGTCCGCAGCAGAGATCGTCGCAGCGATGTCGAGCGGCGTCCGCGAGCCCGGCGGCGACCTCGCCGCCCTCGTCCGAGCGCTCCGACGCGGCGAGCCCGGGTCGGGTCGCTGGCGCATCGAGGCGAAGCGCCTCGCGCGACTGGCCGATGGGCATGGATCCGTCCCGACGCGCGAGCGCGCCGGTCCCTCGGCCGAAGGAGCGGATTCGGCAATCAACAAAGCGCCATCATCGACCGCGGAAGTCCAGGAGGGCGATGGCGCAGTTCCTCGTGGCCCTGCGCCAACCGATGATCTCTCACACGCGGCAGGAGTTGTCGCGGCCCTCGCACGGCCCGCCTGGATCGCGCGACGTGCGAGCGACGGATCTCGTGCCTACGTATTCGCGAGCGGGACGCGTGCCGCGCTCCCCGAGGGATCGTCGCTCGCAGGATCCGAGTGGATCGCCGCCTGCGAAGTGCATCGCGCCGAGGGACGGGCGGCCGACGCGACCGGCGCGGTGATCCGTCTCGCCGCGGCCATGCACGAACAGGATGCGCTACGCATCGGCGGCGTACGCGCGCTCCGGCACACGACGGTCACCGAACGACGGGTCCGCGTACGCGAGGAGCGCCGCGTCGGCGCGATCGTACTGTCCTCGACACCGGCCCGTCCTCAGCCCGACGAATGCGCCGGCGCCTTCGAGGAGCACCTGCGGGCGAACGGTCTGCGCGACCTCGCGTGGCCGGAAGCGGCGACCTCGCTTCGGCGACGTCTCGCGCTCCTTCATCGCACGCTCGGGGATCCGTGGCCCGATGTGTCAGACGGCGCCCTCGTCGCCCGGCTCGACGAGTGGCTGAGCGCCGACCTGCGGCAACCGTCACTCCACAACATCGACCTCGTCACGGCGCTGAAGCGGATCCTGCCCTGGCCAGACGCGGCGCGACTGGGCGCCCTCGCTCCCGAACACCTCGCAGTGCCGTCAGGCTCGAGCGTGCGCATCGAGTATCCCGAGGATCCCGATGCCCGCCCTGTCGTCGCCGTGAAGCTGCAGGAGGTGTTCGGGCTCGCCGAAACACCACGACTTGCGGACGGCCGCATTCCCGTGCAGTTCCACCTGCTCTCCCCGGCGCGGCGACCGCTTGCCGTCACGGACGACCTGGCGTCCTTCTGGAACGGCCCGTATCAGGACGTCCGCAAAGACATGCGAGGCCGCTACCCCAAGCACCCGTGGCCCGAGGATCCGTGGACCGCGCCCGCCACCGCGCGCACGAACCGCGCGCTGCGAGGTTAGACTCAGGCCACCTCAGCCCGTGAGGATCGAGAACGCGACCGGGATCTGCTCGCCGTCGGAGCTCATCATGACTGAGATGCTCGCGACGTCCGCCATCCCGTCGGCGGTCGACGACAGGTCGACGAAGTCGCCCGTGCACTCGACCTCCTCCGAGGCGCCGGTCGGGCCGTCCGCCTCGGCGTCCGTCGTGATCTCCCACGCGATTGTCGCGCGATGCCCGTCCCCGAGGCATGCCGCACGGATCACCGCGATGTCGGTCGGCTCCTCCGTCCAGTCGAAGGACGCGCCGTTCGGCTCCGCACCCACCTGAGCCCCCGTGCCGAAGTCTGTGTCGGACATCGGCGGACGCTCGGAGATCGACGCGAACCAGTCATCCGATTCGTCTTGGGTCGGCTCGCTCGCGCATCCTGCGAGGATGACGGCGGCGACGGCCAGGACCGGGAACGCAAGGGATCTCGACATCGCGTCAGCGTATCGCTGTCCAGTGCGACACCCGGTCAGCGCGCGCCGCCGAGCCATCGGCGGCGCCACCCGCGCCTCGGGACCGCGCTGGGTCGCTGTTCCTCGGTGACCCGCTCGCGTCGCGCCGCGCGCCGATCCCGCCACGCCCGAAGGTCGTCGTCGACGTCGTGTAGCGGCGTCACCACGGGCGGTCCGCCCTCCAACTGCATCCGCGCCCGCTTGACGCGGCGGTTGAACTCCTCGAGGTGGGCTCGCACGTCCTCTTCGCGCGAGAACTCATCGAGCGTGGCCTCCATTGCACGGTGTTCGTTTCGCAATTGGATCGCCGGCGGTGCCAGACCCGTGAGATTCTCGCGCTCGATCTTCCGCCGAATCCACCAGTCAGGGTCATGTCCCCCGTCAAGCCCGTCGATCGGCTTGCCCGCGCCCGGCAGGTTGTCGAACTCACCGCGGCGCATCGCCAGCTGAATCGACGCTTCGACCGCCGAGATCCGCTCTTCGCGCGTCGTCCACTGCGGCGGTCCGGTGTGCTGCTCTTCGGACTCTCCGTCTCGTTCCGCGCGGTATCGCGCAGCGTCTGCACGCGGATCCGACATGCCGTCAGCATACGCCGCGCCGCCCTGGCCCGGTAGGCGGTCAGGAGGTGAGGATCACGAGGTCCGAGGTGGCACGTGTCATCGCGACGTAGCGATCGACCGCACCCGTGACGCCGTCGCCGAAGGAGTCGGGGTCCACGAGCACGACGAGGTCGAACTCGAGCCCCTTCGCCTCCGGCGGCGTCAGCGCCGTGACGCGCGGAAGCGGCGGCACGTCGGCGGATCCGATCACGCACGCCACGCCTTCGTCGTGCTCGCCGAGCCATCGCTCGAGGATGCCTGCGAGATCTCCCGCCCGCGCGTGGAGGACGGGGCGGCCCGTCTCGCGCACCGACGTCGGCACGTTCGCGTCCGGGAGAGCCGCACGGATGACCGGCGCCGCCTCCGCCATGATCTCCGCGGGCGTGCGGTAGTTGATCGTCAGCTCCGCGAGCGTCGACCGGGCGATCCCCAGCGAGGTCAGTCGCTCCTGCCACGTCTCAGTGAATCCGTGGCGTGCCTGCGCGCGATCCCCCACGACCGTGAAGCTCTTCGACGGGCACCGCCGGATCAGCATGCGCCATTCCGCGGGCGACAGCTCCTGCGCCTCATCCACGATCACGTGTGCGAACGGGCCGGCGAGGGCGTCGGTGGGGAGGGTAGGCAACGCGCCCGGGTCAATCAGGCGCTCCTGCATGTCCGAGGCGTCGAGCATCAGCGACGTGCCCTCTCCGTCCTCGTCCGCATCGTGCAGGTACTCCACGACGGTTTCGATCCGCTCGCGTTCCGCGGTGAGGGCGCGCGCGTGTGCGAGGCGGCGCTCTGTGGCCGCCGGATCGCCGATGAGGTCGCGCGCTGCGTCCAGCAACGGAAGATCGGCGAGCGTCCAGGCCGTGCCGTCCGTGCGGCGGATCCGCTCGGCGTCGTCATCCGGCAGCCACGCGGCGTGACCCGCGATGAGTGACGGCGAGGTCCACAGCGCGGCGACCAGCCCGGCCGGCGACAGCATCGGCCAGACGGCGTCGAACATCTCGCGCAGGCCCGTGTGATGCTCGAGCTCTCGCCGAGCAAGGTGCGGCGGCATCTCGGTCACCTTCGCTGTGACCAGATCGAGCAGCTCGTTCCACACCGTCTCCCGTGCCTCATTATGGGGCGTCCCGTCGTCGGCCGCCTCGAAAGCTTCGGCCCATTCGTCCGGTTCGATATCGATGTCTGCCCACGATGTCGCCACGACCGTCGGCTCGTCGGGAACGCGTTCGTACTCGCGCACGATTGCGGCGATCGTCTGCTCCCACTCGGTCCGTCCCTTGATCGCCGCCACCCGCGGATCCGGTTCGGCCGACGCATCCGCTCCCTCGGCGACGAGGCGGCGCAGCGTGGCGATTCGCACGCTGTCCTCGCCGAGGCTCGGCAGCACGTCGTCGACGTACGAGAGGTAACGGTCATTCGGTCCGAGGAACAGCACGCCTCCGCCCGTCCGCGACACGCGCGCGTCAGCGTACAGCAGGTAGGCCGCGCGGTGGAGCGCCGCCACGGTCTTGCCCGTGCCCGGCCCGCCGTCGACCACGAGCGCGTCGCGGGAGGCCGCGCGGATGATGCGGTCCTGATCGGCCTGGATGGTTCCGAGTACGTCACGCATTCGGGGCGAGCGGGATCCGCCGAGGCTCCGGATGAACGCGGAGTGCTCGTCGAGCGCGCGCGAATCGGTCGGCAGCTGCGGGTCGAACACCTCGTCCCAGAAGTCGACGACGTGCCCGAGCTGCCAGAGGAAGCGTCGCCGCATCGCGAGCCCCGTCGGATCCTCGTGTGTGGCCCCGAAGAACGGCTCGGCGGCCGGCGCGCGCCAGTCCACGAGCAGACGCTTCCCCTCGGGAGAGACGAGTCCGGTGCGACCGATGTAGAGCTCCTCGCCGCCGTCCGCCGGCACGATCTTGCCGAGACACAGGTCTCGGGTGAAGCGACGCAGGACGGTTTGACGCGACACCAGACGATGCACGGCGATATCGCGGTCCATGGCGTCCTGGCCCGCGCCTCCGTCCGCACGACGCACGTCGGAGAGACGTCGCTCGACGTCCGCGCGCGCCGCCTCGAGCGCGCGGTCGATCTCACGCAGGCGCGCATCATCGGTCGAATCGAGCGTCGGCGCGGGCGACGACGAACGGTTCTGCGTGCGGCGGGAGGCAGATGCGGGATCAGTCACGTTGCTCCATTCTGCGGCATTCTGTGACGGCAGGCGCCGAGAGGGTGGCGCGCCCGCGGTGACCTGCGGCCGGGAATGCGACAGGATGGGCCCATGATGAGCCACGATCCGCGCACGGGACGTCGCGCCGAAGAAGCGCTCGATGAGTTCCAGCTTGCCGAAGACAACCCGCACTTCCGCGTCGACATCGAGCGCATCCGCTTCTCGCCGTACTTCTCGCGTCTGTCGGCCGTCACGCAGGTGATCGCGCAGACGGGCGCGGGCCTCGCCGTGCACAACCGGCTCACGCATTCCGTGAAGGTGTCGGCCGTCGCGCGCGCCATCGCCATGCACCTTCACCGCGACGAGGGCGCCATGGGCGAGGTCGTCGCCGACCTCGGCGGCTGCCATCCGGTCGTCGTCCAGGCGGCGTCGGCGGCGCACGACGTCGGACACCCGCCGTTCGGTCATCTCGGAGAGCAGACGCTCGACCGACTGGCGCGCGGACGCTTCCAGCTGACCGAGGGCTTCGAGGGAAACGCGCAGACGTACCGGATCCTGGCACGTCTCGACGAACACAACACGCCCGGCGTCGGACTGAACCTCACGCGCGCCGTCCGTGCGGCGGTGCTGAAGTACCCGTGGCTGCGCGGCGACGGCGGAACGCGCCGCGGGGCCGCGAGCGGCAAGTACTCGATGTACGCCGTAGACCTGCATGACGCCGAGGATGCGCTCGGCGCATATCCCGCGATCGACAGCGGACAGCAGACGCTCGAGTGCTCGGTGATGGACATCGCCGACGACATCGCCTATTCGCTCCACGATCTCGACGACTTCTATCGCGCGGGGCTCCTCAATCAAGCCACGATCGCTGGCGAGTTCCACGCGTGGCGCCGTGAGGTCGCGAATCTGCGCACTCTCGACTCTGCCGCGCTCGCGGCGCAGCCGAGGGTGCCCGGCCACGCGCTCGAGCTGCTCTGGCGACGCCTCGCCGACCGCGATCCGTGGATCGCCGATGCCGACGCGTTCGACGCGGCGGTTGCGCGCGTGAACGACGAGGTCATCGAGGGCCTGCTCACCGTGCCGTTCGACGGGTCCCTCGCCGCCGACCGCTCGCTCGCGCGCTTCACGACCGAATGGATCCACCACCTGCAGTCGTCGATCGAGGTGCACCGCGACCCCGCGCACCGCTCGGGCCACGTCAGCCTCGATCGCACGGCCTGGCACGAGGTTGCCGTGCTGAAGTTCCTGCACGAGCGATTCATCCTCGACCGGCCCGATCTCGCCGTGTACCAGCGTGGGCAGGCGAGCGTGCTCGAACGCCTGGTCGACGGGCTGACGGCCTGGCTGGACGACCCGTACGACGTCAGAAGGGCGCCGCGACGCCTGCTCGACCTCGTCGACCTGGCGACCGAGGACTACTTCCAAGCTCGCAAAGCGCGGCCCGATCTCCTGACGACGCAGAACGACGCCGAGCTGCAGCGCTGGTCGGTCGGCCGCGGGATCATCGACTACGTCTCGTCGCTCACCGATGCCCAGGCGATACAGCTCGACGCGCTTCTCCGTGGTCAGACCGAGCGTCTGTGGGAGGCCGGACAGGGGCTCTGAACGACGCGATTGCCTCGGGTGAGCGCACGTCTTCTGCTGCTCACGTTGCGACGGCCCCCCATTCGGGGCATAGACTTGCCCGCGGACTTGGTCTGCGGCGAATCGCGCGCGCGGGCGCTTCGACGATGAGCACCGTTGGCTTCACAAGAGCTGATCACACCCCGGGTGGCCTCGTCTCCGTCGATTGACTTAATGGTCTGCCGCGCCATCTGCGCGCAGAAAGGATCTCTATGCTCGGTTCCACCCTTCAGACCACGCTCGATACTGTCCTCGCCCGGAATCCCGGCGAGCCCGAGTTCCACCAGGCCGTCCACGAAGTGTTCGATTCGCTCGCCGTGGTGCAGGAGCGGCACCCCGAGTACAACGACATGGCGATCCTGACGCGTCTGTGCGAGCCCGAACGGCAGATCATCTTCCGCGTGTCCTGGGTGGACGACGAGGGCAACGTCCAGGTCAACCGCGGTTTCCGCGTGCAGTTCAACTCCGCGCTCGGACCGTACAAGGGCGGCCTGCGATTCCGCGAGTCGGTCAACCTCGGCATCGTGAAGTTCCTCGGCTTCGAGCAGATCTTCAAGAACTCCCTCACCGGGCTGCCGATCGGCGGCGGCAAGGGCGGCAGTGACTTCGACCCGGCAGGCAAGTCCGACGGCGAGGTCATGCGCTTCTGCCAGTCGTTCATGACCGAGCTGCACCGCCACATCGGTGAGCACACCGACGTCCCCGCGGGTGACATCGGTGTGGGAGCGCGCGAGATCGGCTACCTGTTCGGTCAGTACAAGCGCCTCACGAACCGCTACGAGGCAGGAGTGCTCACCGGTAAGGGACTCGACTGGGGTGGATCGCTCGTGCGCAAGGAGGCGACCGGGTACGGCGCCACGATCTTCGCGCAGGAGATGCTGGCGGCGCGCGGTGAGAGCCTCGACGGGCGCACGGCGATCGTGTCGGGATCCGGGAACGTCGCCCTCTACGCGATCGAGAAGGTCCACCAGCTCGGCGGCACGGCGATCACCGCGTCCGACTCGAGCGGATACGTCGTGGACGAGGATGGCATCGACCTCGGACTGCTGAAGCAGATCAAGGAGGTCGAACGGGGGCGCATCAGCGAGTACGTCGACCGCCGCGGCGGCCGTGCGCACTACGTCGCCGGCGGTTCGGTCTGGGAGGTTCCGGGCGACGTCGCCATCCCGTCCGCGACGCAGAATGAGCTGCACGAGAACGACGCCATCGCGCTCGTGAAGAACGGCGTGCGTGCCGTCTCGGAGGGCGCGAACATGCCCTGCACGCCGAAGGCCGTCGATATCTTCCAGGACGCGGGCATCGCCTTCGGGCCGGGCAAGGCGGCGAACGCCGGAGGCGTCGCCACCAGTGCGCTCGAGATGCAGCAGAACGCGTCGCGTGACGCGTGGTCGTTCGCCTACACCGAGGAGCGGCTGACCGACATCATGCGCGGCATTCACCAGAATGCGCTCGAGACCGCGGAAGAATTCGGTCGGCCCGGCAACTACGTCATCGGCGCGAACGTGGCGGGCTTCCGCAAGGTCGCCGACGCGATGATGGCCTTCGGCGTCATCTGATCGATTCGACTCAGGGATGCGGCCGGTGGGACATCCCACCGGCCGCACCCTTTTCGGGCGTCGTCCGCATCAACGAACGCGCGCGGTCGTCGTCACTCCTCGACGCGAATGAGATGGAACAGCGGGATCCCGTCGACACCATCTACGGTGGTCGTGCCGCTCATCGACAGCCACACGCGACTCTCGCCTCGGTACTCTCCCGCCCAGTCGGTGAGTTCCTCCGTTGCGCCCTCTCTGTCGACCGGCCCCTGAAAGAACTCGCAGTGTGTCGGGATGCCGCGATCGACCATGACGACTTCGGCGGCGTACTCGAGTGAAGATCCGTCCGTCGGCGAGAGGGTCGTCAGGATCATGCACAACCCTTCTGCCTCCTCCGCCTCTGCCATGAGCGGGGCGGGCATCAGTGCATCCACGATGATGTCCTGACCCTCGTGTCGCTCGGGATCGTTCAGGATCGCGGTCAGCTGCGTGGCGCCGACGGGGACGAAGTCGGACTCCTTGGCGTTCGCACGCGCGTCTTCCAGCCACTCCGACTTCTCGAAGATCGCCGCCTCGGCAGCAAGCTCTTCTGCGCGCTGAGCTGCTGCCTCCTCGACCGCGCGCTGATAGAGCGCGTCGGCCCGATTCTCCTCGATGAGGACCAGGGCGAAGAACCCGCTCATCACCAGGGCGATGACGCCGCTCAACGCGACCCCGGTGATGGCAACACCCTTGGGAGCCTTTTTCCGGAGCGCGACGATCGCCGCGATGACGCCACCCGTCGCGATCACGACACCGGCGACCACGAGCACGACGCGGAACTCGTGGAGGATGGGCATCAATGCGACGACCGGTCCCAGGATGCCGGCGACAATCGCGGCGACTCCCCACCAGAGCGGACTGCGACTCTGTCGAGACGTTGCTGGCGGCGGTGATGCCGGCTCGAGAGGAGCATGTGACGTCACTCCACGACCCCCATGAGCGTAAAGAGCGGGAGCTCGTCCTGGTCCTGCATCGGGACCGTTCCCGTCGGCGCGAGCCACACACGTGTCCTCTCGCCGAAGTTCTCAAGGAAGCCACCGATATCCCCTGTGTCAGCCCCTGCCTCGAACGGCCCGTCGATGAACTCGCAGTGCTCCGCGGTGCCGCGATCGACGATGCCGATGCGTGGCATGCGCTCGAGTTCCGAACCGTCCGCCGGAGCGATCGTCGCCTCGGTCAGGCACAGCCCTTCCGCCGCCATCGAATCCGAGGTGAGAGGAAGGATCTGAGACACGTCGACGACGATTCCCTGTTCCGCGTATGCGTCGGGCGCGGCGAGGATCTCTTCCAACGTCGCGGCGTCGACCGCGGCGAAGTCGGACTTAACGGCCTCCGCGCGCGCGTCTGAGAGCCATTCCGATTGCTCGAAGATCGCAGTCTCCTCGGCCTGCTCCTGCGCAAGGCGGCTTTGCTGTTCTTCCGCGTTGCGCTGGACCATCGCCTCGATCTGATACTCGGCGATCACACTCAAGACGAGGAACGCGGTCGTGATCACGGCCACGACCGCGCTCAGGATGAGACCCGTGAGAGCGACGCCCTTGGGCGCCCTCTTCCGCAGCGCGATGATCGCCGCGACGACCCCGGCGATCGCCACCACGATGCCTCCGATCACGAAGGCCATGCGGAGCTCGAACGGAGCAGGCAGAAACGCGATGGTCAGTCCAGCGACGCCAGCAACGATCGCGATGATCCCCAACCAGAGCGCCCCGCGGCTCCCCCGCGGCGCGGCAGGCGGCGAGGGCGCCGATGCCGCCGGTGGCCCCGAATGCGTGGTCACCGGGTGCTGCGTACTGCCGCGCGTGGCGTCGCCCATATCGCTCTTCTCCCCCTGGTCGGCGCCCTCTGGCATCCGTCAACGAAACTGAGCATAGCAAGGTCACAGGCCGCCGCGCTTCGGCGGCGTAATTGGTCGTTCCCGGATCCGAAATCAGCGGTCGTGCGCGGGCGCTGCGCCGATGATCTCGTCGAGTGCCGCCCGCGTCGTCACGCGCTGCGCGATCTCGTCGTCGATCCGGTCGCGTTCCGCGATCAGTCGCTCGGTGAGCTTGCTCGTCTGCGATTCGGGCTGTGCCATGCACGGCAGCACATCCGCGATCGCCGTGGTGCCGAGCCCGGCTGTCAGCAGCTGGCGTACGAGGGCGACACGCTCCACCGCTGATTCGTCGTAATGACGCTGGCCGCTCGCACTGCGGCCCGCCTCGATCAACCCACAGTCCTCGTAGTACCGCAGCGAACGCACGCTCGCTCCGGTGCGTCTGGACAGCTCGCCGATTCGCATCACTTGCCCCTCACATTGATGTCAGGTCTTACCGTAGTCGACATGACACAGAACTCGCATGCCACTCCCCCGCAGTCCCCGGTAAAGCAGCTCCGTCTCGTCGTGGAGGCAGCCGACTTCGACGCGGCCCTCGCTTTCTATCGGGACGCTCTCGGGCTCCCGGAACGCGCCGCGTTCGAAGGTGAGGGCGACGCGCGCGTCGCGATCCTCGATGCGGGCGCCGCGACGCTTGAGATCTCAAACCCGGCGCAAGTGCGCATGATCGACGAGGTCGAAGCGGATGGCCGACCGAGCGCGCACATCCGCATCGCCTTCGAGGTCGACGACGGCGCGGGCAGAACCGAACGCCTGGTGCAGGCCGGTGCCGAGCTCATCGCCGCGCCGCGTGAGACCCCGTGGAGGTCGCTGAACTCGCGAATGCACGCGCCCGCGGATCTCGAGGTGACGCTGTTCGAGGAGCTCGAGGATCCTGAAACCCGACACACGCGCCCGGGGTTCACCGCACCGACCACGTGAGCTGCCGCGACGATCGCGCGTCGAGGTCGTATCGCGACGACCGGCCGAGCTGACCGTCGCGCAGGAGCCCGCCTTCGCGGAGAATGCGTCAACGCTGAGGGCTCCGTAGGATCGGTGGGTGGAGGATTTCGAGACGGTCATCAGGAGCGCCCGTCGCAAGAAGCGGCGCGAGGGGGTTCTGCTGACTCTCCTCGGAGTGGTCTTCGCCGCCGTCGGCGTCTTCCTTCTCCTCGTCGTCGAGAATCCTTGGATGGGTGCCGTGAGCGTCTGCTTCGGCCTGATGGGGATCCTGACAGGCATCGTCGAGATGAGGGCGCGTCCCTCTCTCCTGACAGACATCATGTTGACTGTCGCCTGCTTCTTCTTCGCCGCGACGGGTGCGGTAATGATCCTCTCGGGCCTCCTCGCCCCGGGTGCCTGGGGATGGCGCGGCGGCGGCGCGGGAATCATCGGCGGAGGGCTCTGCCTCGCGTTCTTCGGGCCAGGGACCGTCATCCTCGTGATCGTGACCATCCGCAGGCACCGAGCGCGCCGGGGGCGTTAGCGGGCGGAGTGCCCGGCCGGCGGCGCCCGACAGCCTGGGCGCCGTCGACGAAGCGACAGGTGAAGCGTGCCCGTCAGCGCCAGCCCAGGGCGGGTGCGACGTGCGTCAGGATCGACTCCATGAGGTGGGCGTTGTAGTCCACGCCCAGCTGGTTCGGTACCGTGATCAGCAGGGTGTCCGCCCCGGCGATCGCCTCATCGTGACGGAGCTGCTCGATCAGGACGTCGGGCTCATCCGTGTAGGACCGGCCGAAGATCGCGCGCGTCGACTCGTCGATCATGCCGACCTGGTCCTCATGATCTCCCCCGCCGAGGAAGTATCGTCGGTCCTCGTCGCTGGTGATCGCGATGATCGAGCGCGACACGGAGGTACGCGGTTCGAATCCCCAGCGCTCCGTGTCCCACGCGTCCGTGAACGCGCGCAGCTGCTTCGCCTGCTGCACGTGGAACGGTTCGCCCGTCTCGTCGTTCTTGAGCGTCGAACTCATGAGGTTCATGCCGTGTTCAGCCGCCCAGATCGCTGTCTGGTCGGACCCGGCGCCCCACCAGATGCGCTGTCGGAGACCCTCGCTGTGCGGCTCGAGGCGCAATCGCCCCGGCGGGTTCGGGAACATCGGCCGCGGGTTCGGCTCGGCGAACCCCTCCCCTTCGAGCAACTGCAGCAGCAACTCCGTCTTACCTCGCGCCGCCGCAGCCCCCGTCGGATCATCCTCACTCGAGGAATATCCGAAGTACTTCCAACCGTCGACGACCTGCTCGGGTGATCCGCGCGAGATCCCGAGCTGCAGGCGTCCATCGGCGATGAGATCGGCCGCACCGGCATCCTCGACCATGTACATCGGGTTCTCGTAACGCATATCGATCACGCCCGTGCCGAGCTCGATGCGTGACGTCTTTGCTCCCGCCGCGGCGAGCAGCGGGAACGGCGAGGCCAACTGACGGGCGAAGTGGTGCACGCGGAAGTAGGCGCCGTCGACGCCGAGATCCTCGGCGGCCTGCGCGAGGTCGATCGACTGGTGCAGCACGTCGCTCGCCGAGCGCGTGGCCGACTGCGGATGCGGTGTCCAGTGCCCGAATGAGAGGAACCCGATCTTCTTCATGCATCCATTCTCGCGCATGAATCAGCTTCCGGTATCGCCCGTAGACTGATTTCGTGACGAGTGTGCGCTTTGTGGCCATCGGAGACAGCTTCACCGAGGGCGTCGGCGACGAACGCCCAGACGGCAGCCCTCGTGGGTGGGCCGACCTCACAGCCGAAGGCTGGGCGACCGCCCTCGAGGAGCCGATTCAGTACGCGAACCTCGCGATCCGGGGCCGCCTCGCCTGGCCCGTCGTCGACGAGCAGCTCGAAGACGCTCTCGCCCTGCGCCCGACGCACCTGTCGTTCAACGGCGGAGGCAACGATATGCTGCGCCCCGGCACGAAGACCGAACGGATCGTCGACGCCTTCGTCACCGTCGCGCGCCGCTGCCAGGAGGAGGGGGTCACCCCGATCCTCCTGGCTGGAGCGGATCCGTCAGACGGCCTGCCGCTCTCCCGCGTCATCCGCCGTCGCGGCGACGCGCTGACCGCCGCTGTCACGCAGCGGATGCGCCGCACCGACGGCATCGTCTGGGCCGTCAACTGGACCGACGAGCGCCTCCGCGACCCGGCGTTCTGGTCGCCGGATCGCCTGCATATGAATGCGCGCGGCCACCATCGCGTCGCGGCGCGCGTCCTCGATGCGCTCGGGCTGCCGGTGCCCGCCGACTGGTGGGAGCTCGGCGATCCGCACGAACCGCACCTGACGAATCGTGAGTACTACCGCGCCCACGTCACGCCCTGGGTGCGCCGGCGCCTCACGCGGCGTTCATCCGGCGACGGGCGACTGCCGAAGTTCGGCGCGTGGACGACGATCGATCCGGCCGCCTGATCTCGCGCGCGCGGAACGACGGATCCGGTCGACGACGGGCGACGCGTCGAGCGTCTGACCTGGCGCGGAACGACGGAGCGCTCGGCGGCACACGCGGTCAGACCTCCGGCAACGCGCGGCCCTTCAGATCGCTGAGCCCCCATGCACTCGCGGCGGCGATCGCGAAGCAGATCGCGAAGACCGTGAAGACGAGTCCCGCACCGCCGAGTCCGAGCGCCCACGGCGTGAACAGCGGTGCAGCGATCGACGCCACCCGGCCCACCGCCGCCGCGGCTCCCGCGCCGGTCGCGCGCACGGCCGTCGGGTAGATCTCCGGGCTCACCGCGTACAGCGCGCCCCAGGCTCCCAGGTTGAAGAACGACAGCAGGCATCCATAGAGCAGGATCTGCCAGACCTCGCCCGCCGTCCCGAACAGCATCGCCGACGCCGCCGAGCCGACGAGGAACACCGAGAGCGTCGCGCGACGGCCCCATACCTCGATCAGCCACGCCGCCACGGCGTATCCGGGCAGCTGCGCGAGCGTGATGATGAGGGTGTAGCCGAACGAGTGCACCAGGTCGAAACCCTGGGCGACGAGGATCGACGGGATCCAGATGAAGGCACCGTAATAGCTGAAGTTCACGAACGCCCACACCGACCACAGCGCGAAGGTGCGCGGTGCGAGGCCACCGCGGAACAGATCGGCAAGCGTGCCGCGTCGCATGGCCGGGCGCGGCGCGGGCGGCTCCTCGGGAACAGGCTCGGGGCGCGCGTCGGGCGTCTCGAAGCGACGGACCACCGCGTCCGCCTCCGCGAGGCGGCCGTTCGCCTCAAGCCAACGGACCGACTCCGGCAGGCCCCACCGAATCACGAGCGCGTACACCGCGGGGATCGCGCCGATCGCGAATGCCCAGCGCCAGCCGTTCTCGAGCGGAACGACGAAATAGCCGATCACGGCCGATGCTGTCCAGCCGACGGCCCAGAAAGCCTCGAGGATCACGACAAGGCGACCACGAATGCGCTTCGGCGCGAACTCGCTCACGTACGTCGAGGCAACGGGCAGCTCGCTGCCGAGGCCCAACCCGACGATGAAGCGGAGCAGGAGCAGGGCGCCCACTCCCCCGACGAGCGCACTCGCGCCCGTCGCTACGCCGTAGACCAACAGCGTCAGCGCGAACACCTGGCGTCGACCGAGCTTGTCGGCCAGGAGGCCACCGACGCTCGCCCCGACAGCCATACCGATGAAGCCGACCGAAGCGATCCAACCCGTCGTCGTGCCGTCAAGATTCCACTCGGTCGCCAGCGCGGCGATGATGAACGAGATCAGGCCGACGTCCATCGCGTCCAGCGCCCACCCCACACCGGATCCGCCGAGGATCCGGGTGTGCTCGCGCGAGTACCGGGCGCGGTCGAGGCGTTGAGACGGGGTCAGCGCGTGTGCGCGCTCGTTGAGATCAGTCACTGCGCCAGATTAATGTCATTATGACCTTTAGCGCAATTCCGCCCTCAGCCGAGCAGAGCCTCTCGCAGGGTGTCGAGGCCGACTCCGCCGAGATCCAGGGCGCGCCGATGGAAGGCGCGCATGGAGAATGCGTCCCCTTCGCGCTCGGCCACGGCAGTCCGCAGATCCTCCCAGATGCGCTGCCCGACCTTGTAGGAGGGAGCCTGTCCCGGCCACCCCAGGTACCGATTCACCTCGAACACGATGAACTCGTCGGCCATGTTCACGTTGCGGCGCATCGCGTCGAGCGCTGATGCCGCATCCCACGCCCCACCGCCGTCCGGACGCCGCTTGCCGAGGTGCACGCCGATGTCCACCACGACACGCGCGGCGCGCAGACGCTGCCCGTCGAGCATGCCCAGGCGTGGCGCCGGGTCGTCGAGGTAGCCCAACTCGGCCATCAGCCGCTCCGCGTAGAGGGCCCAGCCTTCGGCGTGCCCCGAGCTGCCAGCGAGCAGCCGTCGCCAGCTGTTGAGCTGGTCGCGGTTATAGACGGCCTGCCCGATCTGCAGGTGATGTCCCGGCACGCCCTCGTGGTACACGGTCGTCAGCTCGCGCCACGTGTCGAACGTCTCCACGCCCTGCGGGATCGACCACCACATGCGTCCGGGACGGGAGAAGTCCTCGCTCGGCGCTGTGTAGTAGATCTCTCCCGAGGTCGTCGGCGCGATCATGCATTCGATGCGACGCACGGGATCCGGGATGTCGAAGTGGGTCGCGCCGAGGTCGGCGATCGCCGCGTCGGCCGTCTCCTGCATCCATGCACGAAGCGACTCGGCTCCCTCGAGTCGGTGCGCGGGGTCGTTCTCCAGCGCCGCGACCGCTTCCTCGACGGTCGCGCCCGGCAGAATCTCGCGCGCGGTGCGCTCCTGCTCCTCGCGAACCCGCGCGAGCTCTTCGAGCCCCCACTCGTACGTCTCGTCGAGGTCGACCGTGGCGCCGAGAAACGCCCGCGAGTGCAGGGCGTAGATGTCGCGCCCGACGGCATCTTCTGGCGCGGCTGCCGGCGCCAGCGTGCCCGCGAGGAACTCGCCGAGTCGGCCATAGGATTCGCGGGCCATCGTCGCCCCGCGCTCGAGGTCACGACGCAGGCTGTCCGGCAGAGAATGACCGCCGGCGATCAGCCGGTCGAAGAAGCCGTCGCTCCGGGCGCAGTCGCGCACCTGCGCGATGACTTCGCGCACTTGGCGCACGGCAGGAACGACGCCCTCCGCGATGCCGCACTGCAGCGTCCGGACGTATCCGTCGACCGCGTCGGGCACGGCGCCGAGCCGCGCGGCGATCGTCCCCCAGTCGTCGGCGCTGTCGGTCGGCATGAGGTCGAAGACCTGCCGGATCTCCTGCGACGGGCTGTCCAGCACGTTGAGGTCCCGAAGGTGCCATCTCGCGGCGTGCAGCTCCTGCACCAGGGCGAGATCTCGCGCGAGATCGCTCTTCGTGACACGGTCCACGTCGTCTTGCGGTTCGGCCCGCTCCAGGCGGGCGAGCACCTCGCTCGCCGCCGTCGCGATGGCATCGTGACCGTCTGGACTGTGGTCGCCGAAGCCCCCGTCTCCCTCATTTCGGCCGATGTACGTGCCGATCTCGGGACGCAGGCGAACCGCCTCGTCAGTCCATGCCTCAGCGATCGCGTCGATCGGGGTCGTCTGTCGCGTCTGCTGTTCCATGCCGCCCAGGCTATCGGCCGCCTCCAGATCAGTGTGCGGCTTCGTTCCACGTCGATCCGCGACCGACCTGCACCGAGAGCGGCACCGTCAACTCCGCCGCGTCGGCCATCTGGCGGCGCACGATCTGCTCGACCTCGTTCCATTCGCCGGGCGCGACTTCGACCATGACCTCGTCGTGGATCTGCAGCAGCAGCCGGGACGACATGTCGCGCAGGTCATCGTGGATCCGGAACAGCGCGATCTTCATGATGTCGGCCGCGCTGCCCTGGATGGGGGCGTTGAGCGCCGCGCGTTCGGCGTTCTCGCGCAGCACGCGGTTCGGACTCGTGAGGTCGGGGAACGGTCGGCGGCGCCCGAAAATCGTCTCGGTGAATCCGTCCTCGCGCGCCTTCTCCACCGATGCGCGCAGGTAGTCGCGCACGGCGCCGAACCGCTCGAAGTAGCCGAGCATGAGCTGCTTGGCTTCCTTCTGCTCGATGCCGAGCTGTTTCGCCAGTCCGAACGCACTCAATCCGTACACGAGCCCGTACGACATCGCCTTGACCTTGCTGCGCATCTCGCTCGTCACATCGTCCGGCTCGACGCCGAACACCTGTGCGCCGACGTAACGGTGCAGGTCCTCGCCCGCGTTGAACGCGGCGATGAGTCCGGGATCCGCCGACAGGTGCGCCATGATGCGCATCTCGATCTGGGAGTAGTCGGCCGTCAGCAGGCACTCGTATCCCTCGCCGACCTCGAAGGCCGCGCGGATGCGATGCGACTCCTCGCTGCGGACCGGAATGTTCTGCAGGTTGGGATCCGTGCTCGACAGGCGACCCGTCTGGCTACCGGTCTGCAGGTAGGTCGTGTGGACGCGCCCGTCTTCGGCGATCGCCTCGTCAAGACCGACGATGATCTGCGTCAGCTTCGTCGCCTCCCGGTGCGCGAGCAGCTGGCCGAGGAAGGGATGCCCCGTCTTGACCTGCAGGTCGGCGAGGGCATTGGCATCGGTCGTGTACCCGGTCTTCGTCTTGCGCGTCTTGGGCAGTTCGAGTTCCTCGAAGAGCACCTGCTGCAACTGCTTCGGCGATCCGAGATTCACCTCGCGGCCGATCTCGGCATATGCCTCCTCGGCAATGCGTGCGGCCCGCTCGCGCAGTTCGTCGGCGAACGTCTCGAGCTTCTCGCTCGAAACGGCGACACCGGCGAGCTCCATGTCCGCGAGAGCCGCCAGCGTCGGCATCTCGATATCGTCGAGTACCGCCCGCGCGCGATCCGGAAGCGTCTCATACACGGCATCGGCCGCGCGCAGCGTGAACCACGCCAACTCGCCCGCCGAGGCGCCCTCCGTCTCCGGCACGAGCTGGTTCGGATCGGCCTGCGGCAGCGTCTCTCCGAGGTACCGGTCGACGAGGTGGGCCAGCGTCTTGTCCGGGAACGACGGCCGCGCGATCCATCCGGCGATCAGCGCGTCGGCCACGACCCCCCGCACCTCGAGGCCTGTGCGGCCGAGCGCCTTGAGCTGCACCTTCGCGTCGCACATCGATTTCGGCGCGTCCGACGCGAACCAGGTCGCGGACGCGTCGCGCACCTCGTCACTCCACGCCGCTTCGACGGCCGCGGATGCCGTCGCCGCGCCCACGCGGACAGGCACGCCGTCGGCCATGTCGACCGTGATCCCCACGGTGCCCTCCGTCGACGCGAGCCACGCCGCGAAATCGCCGGCGGCGAGCACTGCCACCTCCGGCGTCTCGGCGCGAGGTTCCACGGCTTCCTCGGTTCCGGATCCCAGCTGATCGAGCACGCGCTTGAGCAGTGTGCGGAACTCGAGCTTCGAGAAGACGTCGCGCACGGCCGCGTCATCCGCGGAGTCGACCGCGAGCTGCGGCAGCTCGACGGGCACGTCGATGTCGTCGAGGAGGCGGTTGAGGCGCCGGTTGCGGCGTACGTCGTCGATGTGGTCACGCAGGTTCTGACCGACGACGCCCTTGATGTCCTCCGCCGCGGCGATCACCGCGTCCAGCGTGCCGAACTGCGTCAGCCACTTGACGGCCGTCTTCTCCCCGACCTTCGGCACGCCGGGCAGGTTGTCGGCCTTCTCGCCGACGAGCGCGGCGATGTCCGGGTACTGGTGCGGCGGCACACCGTAGCGCTCGACAACCGCGGCGGGGTCGTATCGTTTCAGCTTCGACACGCCCTGAACCGACGGATACAGCAGGGTGACCTCGTCGGTGACGAGCTGGATCGCATCACGGTCGCCCGAGCAGACGAGCACGCGATAGTTCGCGTCAGTGCCGCGGCGCGCGAGCGTCGCGAGGATGTCATCGGCCTCGAATCCGTCCTTCTCGAGCACCGTGATGTTCATCGCCTCGAGCGCCTGCTTCAACAGCGGGATCTGTCCCTTGAACTCCGGCGGTGTGACGTCGCGCCCATCCTTGTACTCGGGGTACTCCTCCTTGCGGAAGGTCTGGTCCGACACGTCGAAGGCGACGGCCACGTGGGTGGGCGCCTCGTTCTTCAACAGGTTGAGGAACATCGACAAGAACCCGTGGATGCCGTTGGTGTGCTGACCCTCGGAATTCTGGAACGAGTCGACCGGAAGCGCGAAGAACGCGCGGAACGCGAGAGAATGGCCATCGACGATGAGCAGAGTGGGCTTCGTGGGATCCGTCACCCCTCCAGGGTATGCCGGGACGCCCGACATTCGAACGTCCGCGCCGGAAGGATAGAACGATGACCGACGTAGTCGATGGCATGCAGTGGCTCCGCGAGCGCGGATTGGGCGTGCTCGCGGATCGCATGGGGATCGAGTTCTCTGAGATCTCCCCGGAGCGCGCGGTCGCGACAATGCCGGTCGAGGGCAACACTCAGCCCGTCGGCCTCCTCCACGGCGGCGCGTACGTGGTCCTCGGCGAGTCGCTGGGATCCATGGCGGCCAACCTGCATGCCGGCCCCGGCCGCCTCGCCGTCGGAGTGGACATTAACGCGACGCACACGTCTTCCGCGACCGCCGGAACCGTCACGGGCACGTGCACCGCGATCCACCTCGGGCGCACGATGACGGTCCACGAGATCGTGGTCACGAACGATCAGGGGCGCCGCTGCTCGACGGTCCGCATCACGAACCTGATCAAGGACCTGCCGTAACGACCGAAAGAACATGGTTTACGCGAGCGCACAAGGTATTTCCTGTGCTTTCGCGTCAACCATGTTCTTTCGGTGCGACGAGGGGCGCTCAGTCCTTCTTTGGGGAGAGCTGCTCGATGATCGCCTTGGCGACGTCCTGCATGGTGAGACGACGGTCCATCGACGCCTTCTGAATCCAGCGGAACGCCTCCGGCTCGCTGAGGCCCATCTTCTCGTTCAGGAGGCCCTTGGCCCGGTCGACGAGCTTGCGCGTCTCGAAGCGCTCGACCATGTCCTGAACCTCGGCCTCGAGCGTGATGATCTGCTCGTGACGCGCCAGGGCGATCTCGATCGCGGGCAGGAGGTCGTTCGGCGTGAACGGCTTGACAACGTACGCCAGGGCACCCGCCTCCGTCGCGCGCTCGACGAGCTCCTTCTGGCTGAAGGCCGTGAGCAGGACGACGGGCGCGATGTTGTCGCGGCTCAGCTGCTCGGCTGCGGTGATCCCGTCCAGCTGCGGCATCTTCACGTCCATGACGACGAGGTCAGGCCGCAACTCGGTTGCCAGTTGCACCGCCGTCTCGCCATCCCCCGCCTCGCCGACGACCTCGAAGCCGTTGTCGCGCAGGATCTCGACGATGTCCATGCGGATCAGCGACTCGTCCTCGGCCACCACGACTCTGCGTGGCGCGGACTCCGCGTTCTCGTTCTGCTCTTCGCTCACGTCACCCATCCTATGACCCGAAACCTGATGATCTGTGCCGGTGGTGGGAATCGAACCCACACGCCCTTGCGGACAACGCATTTTGAGTGCGTCGCGTCTACCGTTCCGCCACACCGGCCAGAGTGACGATCCTAGCGGACCGTCACCCGCTTCCTTCTCCTCGACTCAGGCCTGGTAGGCCGGCGCCGCGCCGTGCACGGCATCGCCCACGCGGTGCACGCGCAGGTCGTTCGTGGAGCCGGCGATTCCGGGAGGGGATCCCGAGATGACGATGACCTTGTCGCCGACCTTCGCGAGGTCGTTCGCAAGCAGGTAATCATCGACCTGCAGGAACATTCGGTCGGTGTGGTCGACGAGTTCGACGAGCGCCGAGCGCACGCCCCACGTCAACTGCATCCGGCGACGCGTCTCCTCGTCGATCGTGAAGCCGATCATCGGGCGCGCGGGGCGCAGGCGGGACATGCGGCGCGCCGAGTCACCCGTCTGCGTGAAGATGCACAGATACTTCGCGTCGACGAAGTCGGCAACCTCGACAGCCGCCACCGTCAGCGCGCCGCCCTGCGTGCGCGGCGTCGAGGTGAGGGCCTCGATGCGGTCGAAGCCGTGCTCCTCGGTCGACTCGACGATCCGTGCCATCGTGCGCACCGTCACGGCCGGGTATGCCCCGACGCTCGTCTCGCCGGAGAGCATGACCGCGTCGGCGCCGTCGAGCACCGCGTTGGCCACGTCGCTCGTCTCGGCGCGGGTCGGCACCGGATTCTGGATCATCGACTCGAGCATCTGCGTCGCCACGATGACGGGCTTCGCGAGGCGCCGCGCGATGCTGATCGCGTTCTTCTGCACGATCGGCACGGCCTCGAGCGGCAGCTCGACGCCGAGGTCGCCGCGGGCGACCATGATCCCGTCGAACGCCTCGATGATCTCCTCGAGGACCTCGACGGCCTGCGGCTTCTCGATCTTCGCGATGATCGGGACGCGTCGTCCCTCCTCCGCCATGATCACGTGAGCGCGCTGGACGTCCTTCGCGCTGCGAACGAACGACAGCGCGATGATGTCGGCGCCCTTCCCGAGCGCCCAGCGCAGGTCGTTCTCGTCCTTCTCGCTCAGCGCGGGAACGTTGACCGCGACACCGGGCAGGTTAATGCCCTTGTTGTTACTGACGGCGCCGCCGACGACGACCTCTGTCGTGACGGTCGTGCCGTCGGTCTCCACGACGCGGACGCGCACCTTGCCGTCGTCGATGAGGAGGTAGTCACCCGGCGCGACGTCGCCCGCGAGACCCTTGTAGGTCGTCCCGACGAGCTCCTTCGTACCCTCGACGTCGTCCGTCGTGATCTTGAAGATGTCACCTTCAGCCAGGTCGTGGGGGCCGTCAGCGAAGGTGCCGAGACGGATCTTCGGTCCCTGCAGGTCTGCGAGCACGGCGACGGGCTTGCCCGCGTCCGAAGCCGCGCTCCGCACGTTCTCGAAGTTCTTGTCGTGAACGGAGTAGTCGCCATGGCTGAGATTGAAACGCGCGACATCCAGTCCCGCGTCGATCAGCTCCCTGACGGACTCCTTGGTCGAGGTCGCCGGCCCGAGGGTCGCGACGATCTTGGCTCGTCTCACTGAATCGCCTTCCGCACTCACTGGGCATGCCTGCCCGGGGGTATGTCTGGGACGCCCGGGCCTGGCCACGGCACCGCACGTGCGCGTGGTTCGGATGTCGGTCCGAACGCTCTCCTCACACTACGCGCTTTGTCCCTCCGCCCGCGACGCGCCGTGTCGCGCGCGGTGAACCGTCACCTGTTCGTGACGGTTCACCGCGGCGGCATCAGAGGGAGATTCCCCTGTCGGTCGGTTGCACGGGCGCCGGAAGCGCCGTCTCCCCCATCAGATACTCGTCGACCCGGGCGGCGGCGGCTCGCCCCTCGGCGATTGCCCAGACGATGAGCGACTGTCCGCGCCCGGCGTCGCCCGCGACGAACACGCCGGGCGTCTCCGTGGCGTAGTCGTCGCCGCGCGAAACCGCTCCGTCGTCCGTGAACGACGCCTCGAGCTGCGCCTCGATCGTGTCGCGTTCCGGGCCGGTGAAACCCATCGCGATCAGCACGAGATCCGCCGGCAGCTCCTCGTCAGTCCCCGGCTTCGGAACGCGTCGGCCGTCGACATACGCGGTCTCCGCCACGCGCAGGGCGCGCACCTCTCCCGCGTCGTTCGCGAGGAACTCGAGCGTGGAGGCGAGGAAGCGGCGTTCACCGCCCTCCTCGTGTGACGTCGACACCTCGAACACGCGGGGATCCATCGGCCACGGCTCGTCGGCCGAGCGTGTGTCGCCCGGGCGGCGACCGATGGCGAGGTTCGTCACGCTGAGCGCGCCCTGGCGGTGCGCGGTGCCGATGCAGTCCGCGCCGGTGTCGCCGCCGCCGATGACGATGACGTGACGACCCGCGGCGCTGATCTGGTGCGGCACCGCGTCGCCGGCCTGCACGCGGTTCGACTCGACGAGGTACTCCATCGCGACGTGCACCCCGTGCAGGTCTCGGCCGGGAATCGGCAACTCGCGTGGCACCGTCGCGCCCGTCGCGATCACCACCGCGTCGTACCGGCGGCGCAGCTCGTCCCAGCCGATGTCGTCGCCGATCGATACGCCGGCGCGGAAGCGCGTCCCCTCGTCGCGCATCTGCGCGAGCCGGCGATCCAGGTGGTGCTTGGCCATCTTGAAGTCCGGGATCCCGTACCGCAGCAGCCCGCCGATGCGGTCGTCGCGCTCGTAGACGGCGACGGTGTGTCCCGCCCTCGTGAGCTGCTGAGCGGCGGCGAGCCCGGCTGGACCGGAGCCGACCACCGCGACCGTCTTACCGGTGAGCCGCTCGGGCGGCTTCGGCTCCACCCAGCCGTTCGCCACAGCGTCGTCGATGATCGACACCTCCACCTGCTTGATGGTCACCGCAGGCTGATTGATGCCGAGGACGCAGGCGCTCTCGCACGGCGCGGGACACAGCCTCCCGGTGAACTCCGGGAAGTTGTTCGTCGCGTGCAGACGGTCGATCGCCGCACGGCCGTCGCCACGCCACGTGAGGTCGTTCCACTCGGGAATGAGGTTGCCCAGGGGGCATCCCTGATGGCAGAACGGCACGCCGCAGTCCATGCAGCGACCCGCCTGCCGCCGGAGCACCGCGCTGTCGCCCTTGTCCTGGACCTCGTGGAAGTCGAGGATCCGGACCGGCACAGGCCGCTTCGGCGGCAGTTCGCGCTCGGTCGTCGTCAGAAAGCCTGTGGGATCAGCCACGGGTCACCTCCAGAATCCTGTTCCAGACGACGTCGCCGTCGGGGTCCAGCCCTTCATCAGCCGCCTGCTGGCGCGTGCGCATGACGGCGGCATAGTCGCGCGGGAGCACCCGCACGAACTGCTCCGCCGCCGCGAAGTCGTCGGCCAGCAGTTGCTTGGCGCGCTCCGAACCGGTCTCCGCGAGGTGTCGCTCGAGCATGTCTCGCAGGATCTCGCGATCGGCCGAGTCGAGTGCGGAAAGCGTCAGCTCGCCCGAGGCGACCGCCTGCGCGTTGACGCGGGAGGCATCGAGCCCGTGCACGTAGGCGGTGCCGCCCGACATCCCCGCCCCGAGGTTCCTTCCCGTCTCACCCAGGATCACCGCCATGCCCCCGGTCATGTACTCCAGGGCGTGGTCCCCCACACCCTCCACGACGGCGGTCGCGCCCGAGTTACGCACGAGGAACCGCTCGCCGACGACGCCGCGAATGAACAGCGAGCCCTGCGTCGCCCCGTAGCCGATCACGTTGCCCGCGATCACGTTGCGTTCGGCGGTGAACGACGCCGCTTCGGGGGGACGCACGACGATCACGCCGCCGGAGAGCCCCTTGCCGACGTAGTCGTTCGCATCGCCCGTCAACCGGAGGGTGATACCGCCCGGCAGGAATGCCCCGAGCGACTGCCCAGCGGATCCCGTGAGCTCCACCGTGATCGATCCCGGCGGCAGGCCGTGCTCGCCGCGTGCCTTGGTCACCTCGTGTCCGAGCATCGTGCCCACCGCGCGGTCGGTGTTGCGCACCTCGCGAGCGAGCGCCACGGTGCCGCCGTCGGCGATCACCGAGCGCGCGTGGTCGATGAGGTCGACGTCGAAGTGCGCGTCGAGGTCGTGCTCCTGCTCGCGGAGGCGACGTCGCGGCTCGTCGGCCGCGAAGTTCGGTCCCGTCAGGATGGGCGAGAGGTCGAGACCGTCCGCCTTCCAGTGCGCGATCGCCGGATTCATGTCGAGCAGCTCGACGCGGCCGACAGCTTCCTCGAGTGACCGGAACCCCAGCGCCGCGAGGTGTTCGCGCACCTCCTGCGCGATGAACTCCATGAAGGTCACCACGTGCTCGGCCTGTCCGCGGAAGCGTTCGCGCAGCACCGGGTTCTGCGTCGCCACACCGACCGGGCACGTGTCGAGGTGGCACACGCGCATCATGATGCATCCCTCGACCACGAGCGCGGCCGTGGCGAAGCCGAATTCCTCGGCGCCCAGCAGCGCGGCGATGACGACGTCCCTGCCGGTCTTGAGCTGACCGTCGGCCTGCACGACGACGCGATCGCGCAGGCCATTGAGCATGAGGGTCTGCTGCGTTTCGGCGAGTCCGAGCTCCCACGGCGTGCCCGCGTGCTTCAGAGAGTTCAATGGGCTCGCGCCGGTCCCGCCATCGTGTCCCGAGACGAGGATGACATCGCTCAGCGCCTTCGCGACGCCCGCCGCGACCGCGCCGATCCCCGACTGGCTCACGAGCTTCGTGTGCACGCGCGCCGCCGGGTTCGCCCGCTTCAGGTCGAAGATCAGCTGCTTCAGGTCCTCGATCGAGTAGATGTCGTGGTGCGGCGGCGGCGAGATGAGACCGACCCCCGGCGTCGAGTGCCGCGTGCGCGCGACCCACGGGTAGACCTTCCCCGGGGGCAGCTGTCCGCCCTCGCCCGGCTTGGCCCCCTGGGCGAGCTTGATCTGCAGATCGTCGGCGTGCGTGAGGTACATGCTCGTGACGCCGAAGCGCCCCGAGGCGACCTGCTTGATCGCACTGCGGCGTTCCGGGTCCAGCAGCCGCTCGACGTCCTCTCCCCCTTCACCGGTGTTGGATTTCGCACCGAGCCGGTTCATCGCGATCGCGAGCGTCTCGTGCGCTTCGCGGGAGATGGACCCGTAGCTCATCGCGCCTGTCGAGAAGCGCTTCACGATCGAGGAGACGGGTTCGACGTCGTCGATCGGGATCGGCGTGCGGGCGCCTGTGCGGAACGCGAACAGGCCGCGCAGCGTCTTGAGCTCGGCCGCCTGGTCGTCGATCCGTCGCGTGTACTCGCGGAAGACGTCGTACCGGCGGCTGCGCGTGGCGTGCTGCAGGCGGAAGACCGTCTCCGGAGTGAACAGATGCGCGGCTCCGTCGCGGCGCCACTGGTATTCGCCTCCGGTCCAGAGGCGCTCGTGGGCGCGCGGCGCACGATCGGTCGGGAACGCGAACGCGTGCCTGGCCGCCGTCTCCGCCGCGATCACATCGAGGCCCACGCCGGCGATCTTCGATTCCGTGCCCGTGAAATACGCCTCGATGAGGTCATCCCCCAGGCCCACGGCTTCGAACACCTGCGCGCCCGCGTAGGACGCGACGGTCGAGATGCCGATCTTCGACATGATCTTCAGCACGCCCTTGCCGAGCGCGGCGATGAGGTTGCGCACCGCGTCCGCGGGCTCCACGCCCGTCACCACGCCACTGCGGACCAGCTCCTCCGCGGACTCCATGGCGAGGTACGGGTTGACGCAGCTCGCGCCGTAGCCGAGCAAGGTCGCCACGTGATGGACCTCGCGCACGTCCCCCGCTTCGACCACGAGCCCCGCCATCATGCGCGTCTCCTGGCGGATCAGGTGGTGGTGCACCGCCGACACGGCCAGCAGCGACGGGATCGGGGCGAGCGACTGATCCGAGTCACGGTCGCTGATGATGAGGAACTCCGCGCCGTCGGCGATCGCGCGGTCGGCCTCGCGGCACATCTGCGCGAGCCGCTTCTCCATGGCCGTCACACCGCCCGACACGCGATACAGCGCCGAGATCGTCACGGCATGACGCCCGGGAACCGCATCGTCGATGTGCTGGATCTTCGCGAGCTCATCGTTGTCGATGACCGGAAAGTCCAGGCCGATGCGACGTGCGTGCTCCGGCCCCCACGTCAGCAGATTGTTCTCTCCGCCGAGCGTCATCCGCAGGCTCGTGACGACCTCTTCTCGGATCGCATCGAGCGGGGGGTTCGTCACCTGTGCGAACTGCTGCACGAAGTAGTCGAACAGCAGCCGGGGGCGGCCATTCAGCACGGCGATCGGCGTGTCGGATCCCATGGCGCCGAGAGGCTCCGCGCCCGTGGCGGCCATCGGACCGACGAGGATCTTCAGCTCCTCCTCGGTGTAGCCGAAGGTCCGCTGGCGACGTCGCACCGAGACGGCGGGGTGCACGAGGTGCTCACGCTCGGGAAGGTCGGTGAGTCGCACGGTGCCTTCGTCGAGCCACGCGCGCCACGGGGCGCTCGTGGCGACCTGCTTCTTCACCTCCTCGTCGGAGATGATGCGGCCCTCGGCCGTGTCGACGACGAACATCGCCCCGGGCTGCAGGCGGCCGCGGCGCGCGATGCGCTCGTCCGGAAGATCGAGGATCCCGGTTTCCGATCCGGCCACCACGAGGCCGTCCGTGGTCACGGTCCACCGGCCGGGCCGCAGGCCGTTCCGGTCGAGGGTCGCCACGACCTGCGTGCCGTCTGTCGCGAGGATGGCCGCCGGCCCGTCCCACGGCTCCATCTGTCCCGCGTTGTATTCGTAGAAGGCGCGCACGTCGGGGTCCATGCCCGTCTTCTTCTCGTACGCCTCGGGGACCATCATCATCATCACGTGCGGCAGGCTGCGGCCCGTGAGCTCGAGCAGTTCGAGCACCTCGTCGAACGAAGCGGAGTCGCTCTCACCCTCGCTGCAGATCGGCAGGAGCGGTTCGATGTCGCCCAACAGATCGCTCGCAAGCTGAGACTGCCGCGCCCGCATCCAGTTGCGGTTGCCGCTGACCGTGTTGATCTCGCCGTTGTGCGCCATCATCCGCAAGGGCTGAGCGAGTGGCCACGAGGGGAAGGTGTTTGTGGAGTATCGGGAGTGCACGATCGCGAGCTTCGACGCGAAACGCTCGTCGCGGAGGTCGTCGTAGAAGGGCTCCAGCTGGAGCGTGGTCACCATGCCCTTGTACCCGATTGTGCGGGCAGACATCGTCACGAAGTATGCGCCGGCCTCGTGCTGACAGCGCTTGCGCAGACGATAGGCGCGGCGGTCGAGCTCGACGCCGCGGAGCGGTGCGAGATGGCCGGCCTGCGCACTCGCCACGAAGAGCTGCTCGATCTCCGGGCGCGCCGTCCGCGCGATGCGTCCGAGCTGATCCGGATCCACCGGAACGGGGCGCCATCCCAGCACGTGCAGGCCCTCGGTTGCCGCGATGCGCTCGATCCGGCGCTTCTGCTTCTCACGCGCGAGCCGGTCCGTGGGGAGGAAGGCCATCCCCGCCGCGTACTCGCCCGCGGCGGGCAAGTCGAATGGCAGGACGCGGCGGAAGAACGCGTCAGGCATCTGCAGCAGGATCCCCGCGCCGTCGCCCGTGCCCGTGTCAGAGCCCACAGCGCCCCGGTGTTCGAGGTTACGCAGAGCCTCGAGCGCCAGGGCGACGACATCGTGCCCGGCTTCGCCGCGGAGCGTAGCGACCATAGCCAGGCCGCACGCGTCCTTCTCGAAACGCGGGCTGTACATGCCTTGCTGCGGCGGGTAGGCGCCGCTGGCGCCGAACGGGGGCTGAAAGTACATGGGTACCGTCCTTCAGACAGATGACACGGATGATGCAGATCGGGCGACGGCCCGCCACGGGCTGTCGCAGAATCTGCTTCCGTGCTCCGTCCGCCAGGACGAGCGCCGGGTCAGACCGTCACGGGGTGCGTTCAGGCGACAGCTCCACGATCTCGTCGTCGTCGGCGGGGTCGCTGACGTCGACGAAATCGTCGTCCGAGCCTAGATCCGTCACGTTACGACGATGTTTCGTGTTGCGGTAGACCGACGGCTCGGTTCCCTTGTGTCGCCGCAGCACCACCAGCAGCACGACGCCGAGCAACACCGCGGCAATCGCGGCCCACACGTTCGTGCGCAGTCCGAAGAACACTTCACTCGGGTCGATGCGAATCGACTCCCAGACGACGCGGCCCGATCCGTACCAGATGAGGTAGACCGCGAGCAGGCGTCCCCACTGCATCGAGGCGCGGCGCCCCAGCCACAGCAGAACGATCGCCCCGAGCGTGTTCCAGATGACCTCATAGAGGAACGTCGGGTGGAACAGCGTGTTCTCCGGCAGACCTGCGGGAATCGCGGGGTTGCCCGCGTCGATCTCGAGCCCCCAGGGGAGGTCTGTCGGCAACCCGAACAGCTCCTGATTGAACCAGTTGCCGAATCTGCCGAGCGCCTGAGCGAGAAGGAGGCCCGGCGCGAGGGCATCGGCGAAGGCGGAGAACCGCACGCCGGTCCAGCGACAGCCCAGCCAGGCACCGAGGGCGCCACCGAGCAGCGCGCCGAAGATCGCGATGCCGCCGTCCCAGATGTTCCAGATCGCATCCTGCTCGAACGGGTTCCACCATTCCCGGCCGCCCGCGAAATAGAAGCCCCAGTGCGTGAGCACGTGATAGGCGCGAGCGCCGATCATGGCGAGCACGACCGCCGGGAGAGCGATATCGATGACGACCCACGGCTCGGCTCCGCGCCGCGTGAGGCGGCGGTTCGTCATGATCGCCGCGACGACGATGCCGACGAGGATGAACAGCGCGTAGAAGCGGATCGAGAACGGGCCGAACGTCATCCCGAACATCGTCCACTCGCTGCCGAAGGTGAACTCGGAGAGAGGAGGACTCGGGATGCTCGCGGACAGCGGCGGGAGTGACAGCATGATGGAAGTAGCCTAAGGGATCCGGTGGTATGGAGCGTGGAAGTGCCCAGCGTGGCAGCAGCGGCGCGGATCGTCAGCGGCGAGAGCCCGCAACGAGTTCGCGGACCTTCGCACCGAGCGCGTCGACGCCGCCCGAGCCGAGGGTCTTCACGAGAGCCGTACCGACGATCGCTCCGTCGGCATACTCCGCGATGTTGGTCACGTGTGCGGGAGTCGTGACGCCGATCCCGACGCACGCCCGCTCGGCGCCCGCGATACGCAGGCGCTCGACAAGCGACCGCGCGGCAGCGTCGAGCGACGCCCGCTCCCCCGTGATACCCATTGTCGACACCGTGTAAACGAAGCCCGTCGACGCCTCGGAGATCATCCGCAGACGCTCGTCCGACGACGTCGGCGCGGCAAGGAACACGCGGTCGAGATCGTGGCGCTTCGAGGCCGCGATCCATTCATCGGCCGCCTCGGGCGTGATGTCGGGCGTGATCAGCCCGGCTCCCCCTGCTGCGGCGATCTCGCGCGCGTACGTGTCGATGCCGCGCTGCAGAACGAGGTTCCAGTAGGTCATCACCAGCACCGGCACGTCGGTGCGGCGCGTGATCTCCCGGATCACGTCGAACAGGTCGGACGTGGTGAATCCCGCCTCGAGGACGCGGTTGGTCGCCTCCTGGATGACGGGGCCGTCCATGACCGGATCGCTGTACGGCGGCCCGAGCTCGATGACGTCCGCGCCGTTCTCCGCGAGGGCGAGCGCCGCCGCGATCGAGGCATCCGGATCAGGGAAGCCCGCGGGCAGGTAGCCGACGAACGCGGCCCGGCCGTCATCCCGTGCCCGGTCGATCGCGTGCTCCACGGCGGTCGTCACGATGCTTCTCCGTCGTCGTAGAGGCCGAAGTAGGTGGCGGCCGTGTCCATGTCCTTGTCGCCGCGCCCAGACAGGCACACGACGATCGTCGCGTCCGGTCCGAGCTCGCGGCCGATCCGCATCGCCCCGGCGAGGGCGTGCGCCGACTCGATCGCCGGGATGATCCCCTCGGTCTCGCTGAGGAGCTTCAGTGCCTGCATCGCCTCGTCGTCGGTCGCGGGAATGTAGTCGGCCCGCCCCGTCTCCGCGAGCCACGCGTGCTCGGGACCGACGCCCGGATAGTCGAGGCCGGCCGAGATCGAGTGCGACTCGAGCGTCTGCCCGTCGTCGTCCATCAGCACAAAGGTTCGGGCGCCGTGCAGCACGCCAGGGCGGCCGCGCTCGATCGACGCCGCCTGGCGGTCGGTTTCCACGCCGTCGCCCGCGGCCTCGACGCCGATCAGGCGCACGTCGTCGTCGAGGAACGCGTCGAACATGCCGATCGCGTTGGATCCGCCTCCGACGCACGCCACGACGGCGTCCGGCAGGGATCCGGTCCTCGCGATCGTCTGCTCGCGCGCCTCCTCGGAGATCACCTTCTGGAAGTCGCGCACGAGTGCGGGGAACGGGTGCGGGCCGGCAGCCGTACCGAAGATGTAATTGGTCGTCGCGACGGACGCGACCCAATCGCGCAGCGCCTCGTTGATCGCGTCCTTGAGCGTGCGTGCCCCGGTGGTGACCGCGACGACCTCGGCGCCGAGCAGGCGCATGCGTGCGACGTTGAGCGCCTGGCGCTGGGTGTCGACCTCGCCCATGTAGATCGTGCACTCCAGGCCGAACAGCGCGGCAGCCGTCGCTGTCGCGACACCGTGTTGGCCGGCGCCGGTCTCTGCAATGACGCGCGTCTTCCCGAGGCGCTTGGTCAAAAGCGCCTGCCCGAGCACGTTGTTGATCTTGTGACTGCCCGTGTGATTCAGATCCTCGCGCTTGAGGAGGATCCTCGCGCCACCGGCGTGCTCGGCGAATCGCTCCACCTCGGTGAGCGCGGACGGACGTCCCGCGTACTCCTCGAGAAGGCGGGCCAGCTCGGCACGGAACGACCGGTCTCCCATCGCCTCCTCGTGCGCCGCGGTGAGTTCGTCGAGGGCCGCGATGAGCGACTCGGGCATGAACCGCCCGCCGAAGTCACCGAAGAACGGGCCAGGCTGATCGCGCAGAGACATCAGAGTCCTTCCGTCGCCGAGATGAAGCTGCGAAGGCTCGCGACGGGATCGCCCGTGACGAGCGCCTCGCCGATGAGCACGACATCCGCGCCGCCCCGGCGGTAGTGGACGACGTCGTCCGGAGAGTGCACAGCAGACTCGGCCACACGGACCGTGCCGTCCGGGATCTGCGGCGCAAGACGTTCGAACAGATTCGCATCCAGACTGAAGTCCGTCAGGTCGCGCGCGTTGATGCCGATGATCGGGGCGCCGAGGTCGCTCGCGATCGCCACCTCGTCCGACGAGTGGGCTTCGACGAGCGGGGTCATTCCCATCTCGGTGATGAGGCCGAACAGCTCCGCAAGGGCGCGGCGTTCCAGTCCCGCGACGATGAGGAGCACCATGTCGGCTCCCGCCGCCCGCGCCTCGGCCACCTGGTACGGGGTGGCGATGAAGTCCTTGCGCAGCACCGGCACGCCCACGCGGCGCTTGACGTCGACGAGATCGTCGAGGGATCCCTTGAACCGGCGTCCCTCGGTGAGCACGCTGATGGCGCTCGCGCCGCCGGTCTCATAGAGCGACGCCTGGTGGGCGGGATCCGGAATCGTGGCGAGGTCGCCACGCGAGGGGCTCGCGCGCTTCACCTCCGCGATGACGTGCACGAGTTCGGCTCGAGCGAGCAGGCGCGCTGCGTCGAGTGCGGGCGGACGCTCCTCGGCGTCACGCTCCACCGCGGCGAGCGGGCGAACGGCCAGGCGCTGTTCTGCGTCCTCCACCGCCCCGGACGTCAGGTCGGCGAGGAGCGACATCAGTGGCCCTTCGGCTGGTACTTCGGCCCGTTGACGCCGAACCCGGCCTTGGCGAGGATGAATCCCGCGATCGGGCCCACGATGAACACGACACCGCCGACAATGAGCAGCCACGTCAGGGCCAGGAACAGTCCGACCGTCGCGATCGAGATGCCGACGAGCATCAGGAGCACGTTCGTCCAGGCAGCGGGCGAGTGTCCGTGGCCGGGATCGCCGATGGGATTCGTCATAGAGGCACTCCTCGTCACAAGCAGGGGATAATTCGAGTCTACGGGATCCGCGGCGTCAGCCTGACAGGCCGCGACGCTCACCGTCGGCGGAGGTCGGGTCGCCGCCACGCGAGAGGTCGTCCCACGAATCGACCGCGTCGAGCGGCCCGGAACGCGCGCCGCTGTGCGTGCCCGCGGCCGCGTCGTATCGATGACTGCGTCGGCGCCAGGCGTGTCCGGTGACCGCTCCGACGATGCCGGACACGAGGACGATGAGCCCCGAGACCGCCGCGATCCACGGCCAGACAGTGGTCTCCACTCCGGAGACGAGGTCGGCGACGGCGTCGTGACCGGCGATCCCGGTGTGGTCGGTGACGACCGATTCGACGGTGGCCACGCCGGGCGCGACGGCGACCGGCGTGCAGATCCAGACGAGGGCGGCCCCCAGGATCGCGGCGAGCAACGACAGCACGAGCCGAGCGACGCTGCCGGTCAGGGCGAGCGCGAAGCTCAGCGCGAGCGTCGCGAGCGCGAGCGGCTGCAGGAGCGCGAGGACGTCGGATCCGGCCGCGTCGAGCGCGACGCCCGCCACGTCGGTGCGTGCCCAGACCTGCGTCGACGCGATGAGCGCCGTGGCGCCGCCCACGAGGATCGACACGACGACCGTCGGCCTGCCGCGCCGCGCCGCCCAGCTGGCGCGCTCGTCGGTCACTGCGGATCCGCCTCGTCGGGTGCCGCGAGCAGGATCCTCTCGTCTCCGTCGAAGCACGTGCGGGTCCCGGTGTGGCATGCGGCCCCGACCTGATCGACCTGCAGCAGGATGACGTCGCCGTCGCAGTCGATACGCGCGCCGCGCACATGCTGGACGTGCCCGGACGTGTCGCCCTTGCGCCAATACTCCTCACGGCTGCGCGACCAATAGGTGGCGCGGCGTTCGGTCAGCGTGCGGCGCAGGGCCTCGTGGTTCATCCACGCGAGCATCAGCACCTCACCGGAGGCGTGATCCTGCACGACCGCGGGTGCGAGTCCGCCCGCGCCGAAGCGCACGCGCGAGATCCGCAAGGCGAGATCGAGATCGGTCGGCGCACTCATCGGATCAGGATCCCCTCCTCGCGCATGGCGGACTTGACCTGCGCGATCGTGATCTGGCCGGTGTGGAACACGGTCGCCGCGAGCACGGCGTCCGCGCCGGCGTGGATGGCCGGGGCGAAATGCCCGACGTCGCCCGCGCCGCCCGAGGCGATGACGGGAACCGTTGCAACGGCGCGGATCCGCTCGATCAGCTCGAGATCGAAGCCCTTCTTCGTCCCATCGGCGTCGATCGAGTTGACGAGCAGCTCGCCGGCGCCGCGGGAGACGGCCTCCTCGGCCCACGCGATCGCATCGAGGTCGGTCTCGCGGCGCCCACCGTGCGTCGTGACGACGAAGCCGCTCGGCGTCCGATCCGAACGCTTGATGTCGAGCGAGAGCACAAGGCACTGCGCGCCGAACCGGTCGGCGATCTCGTCGAGAAGGGCCGGTCGGCCGATCGCGGCGGAGTTCACCCCCACCTTGTCGGCTCCGACGTCCTGCAGCCGCGCGACGTCGTCGACCGAACGGATCCCGCCGCCGACGGTCAGCGGGATGAAGACCTGTTCCGCGGTCGATCGAACGACGTCGTAGACCGTGTCGCGCTCCTCGACGGACGCGGTCACATCGAGGAAGGTCAGCTCATCTGCGCCCTGGGCGTAGTACTCCTTGGCGAGGTCGACGGGATCGCCCATTTCGCGCAGGTCGGCGAAGTTCACGCCCTTGACGACACGCCCGTCCGACACGTCGAGGCACGGAATGACACGGGTGGCGACGCCGAGGGCGGCCGCGGTGTCAGGACTGGTGGCGTTCATCGGATCACAGCCTCGCGTTATCGATCGCGGTGACGAGCAGCGCGCGGGCACCCAGCGCGTACAGGTCGTCCATGATCCGGTTGACGTCGCCGCGCGGCAGCATCACGCGCACGGCCACCCACCCCTCGCGCTGTAGCGGCGAGATCGTCGGCGACTGCATGCCCGTCGCGATCTCCGTCGCCGCGTCCACGAGGTCGGCGGGCAGGTCGTAGTCGAGCATGACATAGCGCCGCGCGACCAGGACGCCGCGGACACGTCGCAGCAGCCGCTCGACGCCGGCCGCGTCGTTCGGGCCCTGGATGAGCACGGCCTCGGACTCGAGCATCACGGGCCCGAAGGTCTCCAGTCCGGCCTGCTTGAGCGTGGTGCCGGTCTCGACGACGTCGGCGATGGCGTCGGCGACGCCGAGCTGCACGGCCGATTCGACCGCGCCGTTGAGCGGCACGACGTCAACCGACACCCCGTAACTGCTGAGCGAGGTCTCGACCAGGCCGGGATAGCTCGTCGCGACGCGCTTGCCGTGGAGCTGCTCGAGGGTCTCGAACCGTCCGACGGGAGCGGCGAAGCGGAACGTCGAGCGCCCGAAGCCGAGGGCCTCGATCTCGCGCGCGTCCGGCAGACACACGTCCCGGAGCAGGTCGCGTCCCGTCAGCCCGACATCGAGGGCACCGCGCGCCACGTACGTCGCGATATCGCGCGGGCGGAGATAGAAGAACTCGACGCCGTTGCGGTCGTCGATGAGGTGGAGTGTCTTGGGGTCCCTGCGCGTGCCGTAGCCAGCGTCAGCCAGCAACTGGGCGGCAGTCTCGGAGAGGGATCCCTTGTTGGGAATGGCGATACGCAGCACGGGTGGTCTTCCGATCGATCAGGTATGAGGAGTGAGTCGGCTGATCTAGAGATGTCGGTACACATCGGCGAGCGAGATGCCCTTGGCGAGCATCATCACCTGCAGGTGATACAGCAACTGCGAGATCTCCTCGGCCGCGGCCTCGTCCGTCTCGTACTCGGCCGCCATCCACACCTCGGCGGCCTCTTCGACGATCTTCTTCCCGATGGTGTGCACTCCGGCATCGAGCTCGGCGACCGTCCCGGATCCCGCGGGGCGGGTGGCGGCCTTCTGGCTGAGCTCGGCGAAGAGATCCTCGAACGATTTCACGGGTCCAGGCTATCGGGTCCGACCGGGTGCTGAGGCGCCGGGCCTCCCAGCCGGGGTCGCGCGATCAGCGTCGCGCACGATCCGATCGATCAGTGCACGTGGCGCGCGGCGAGAGCGCGCAGCTCGCCGATGCGCTGATCGATGTCGTCGGCGCCGAAGACCGCGGATCCGGCAACGAAGGTGTCGGCGCCGGATTCGGCGGCCTGCTCGATCGTCTCGAGCGAGATCCCGCCGTCGACCTGCAGCCACACGTCGACGCCCCGACGTCGCGCCTCGGCCTTCAACTCCCGCAGTTTCGGCATGGTGTCGGCCCGGAAGCTCTGGCCCCCGAACCCGGGCTCGACCGTCATCACGAGCACCTGGTCGAACTCGGCGAGGTGCTCGAAGAGCGGTTCGGCGGGCGTGTCCGGTTTGATCGCGACACCGACGCGCGAGCCGATCTGCCGGATCCGCCGTGCGAGACCGACGACGTCGTCGCTCGCCTCGGCGTGGAACGTGACCGATGCGGCTCCGATCTCGGCGTACCCGGGGGCCCAACGGCCGGCGTCGGCGATCATCAAATGTACGTCGAGCGGGAGCGGGCTCGTCGCTTGGATGCGCTCGACCATCTGGGGCCCGAAGGTCAGGTTCGGCACGAAGTGGTTGTCCATGACGTCGACGTGCACGTAGTCCGCGGACGCGATGCGCTCGAGGTCGCGCTGCATGTTCACGAAGTCGGCAGACAGAATACTCGGGTTGATGCGCGGCGCGTCGATGGGGGTCACGCCTCCATTATCCCCACGGGGACGTGGGCGGCTCACCGCGGCGCAGCGGCGATAATGTCATCGCGAGGATCACGAGGCGAAGGGCAGGACGGGTGGGCGAGTTCCCCTGGCAGAAGCGCGACGACGGTCGCTGGGCGCAGCGCATGCCGTGGCATCGCGACGAGCCGGGCGCGTCCGCGGAGCCCAGCGATCCCGCGGAGTCCAGCGAGTCCGCGGTACGCGCAGCAGACGCGGCGAACCCGCTCCGTGCGCGCACCGGCGAGGCACACGACGACGCGCCGCGACCGGACGCCGTGACGGAGGTGGATCCGGCGCCGACGGCCGAGCCGGCGACCAACGGCGAGCCGGTTGCGGCGGTCCTCCCGCCCTACGCGCGGACCCCCGTCCCCGCCGCGAAGAGCGAGTCGCGCCCGACGGCCTCGCCTGGTGCGGCACCGCCTGCTCCCCCGCCGGCTCGCCGCGCGCGACGCACATCGTCGATCATCGGAATGGTGGTCGTCGCGAGCATGCTCACCGGCGCCGTCGTCCTGGGAATCATCCTCGGATCCGACGACTCCGGTGCGTCGCCGGATCCCGGCGCGGGTGACGCGGAGGTCGAAGAGGCCGTCGCCGCAACAGTAGAGGGCTATTTCGCCGCGATTGCCGGCGCCGACGCCGACCGTGCGCTCGCGCACACCGACCTCGATCCCGAGGCCGGTCACGCGAGATTCGACTTCTCGCTGATGACCGATGAGACGCTCGCCAGGTCTCAGGAGCAGTGGCCCATCCGCGACGTCGAGATCGGTCGCATCAAGTTCGACGCCGAGTACGACTGGCGCGCCGTCGTCGAGGTCACCTACCTGCTCGGCGACGAACGAGTCGACGCGGAATACGAGGCGCACGAGGCCTACGACGGCGAGTACGACTGGCTCGTCGAGTTCGACGTCCGGCCGGTCCTCGCCTCCGGCTCGCAGTTCGCCGGCGTCGATCTCCGCCTCGACGACCAGACGCTGCCCGTCGACGCATACGTGCTCCTCTTTCCGGGTCGCTACGAGGTTGCGATGGACGCGGCGCCTCATCTCGGCTTCCTTCCCTCCCCCGGGCTCGAACCCGGGGCCGAGGGCCCGGCATTCCTGACCGCGCCCATCGACCACGAGTTCGTCCTCAGCACCACGGTGTCGGAACGGGGTGCGCGTCTCTTCGAGGAGGCCGTTCGGGCATCGCTCGATGAGTGCCTCGCGTCGACGGCGCTGACCGCAGACTGCACGGATCCCGCCTACGGCTCGTTCGCCAGCGGCGATCTCGTCGACGGCAGCGTGACGCGCACGATCGCCGAGGATCGCCAGCCCGACTTCACGCCGCGGACCGACGCGCACGACGTCTTAGCGCTCCGCGGACGGGGCAGCACAAGCATCGATATCTCGGGCACATGCGCGGACGGCGGGTCCTGCACCGGCTGGGAGCTGACGGGCACGCCCATCGTGCACTTCGACGGTGATGCGACGCGCGTCACCTGGGACTGACGTGCCTCACAACTGCTCGCGACGGAGCCAATGATGAGCCATGCCCTGGCGTGCGCTCAGGCGCGACGGCGCAGCAGCGCCAGGAACATCGCGTCGGTGCCGTGTCGGTGCGGCCACAGCTGAGCCACCGGCGGCCCGTCCTCCCGCGTGCCGAGCTCGAGCGGACCCCGCGACACCGCCTGGAGCGCCGCGGCGGCATCGATGAACTCGACATCGGAACGCGCCGCAGCGACGTCGGTCACGACACCGACCGTCTCCGCGAGGTGCGGAGAGCAGGTCACGTACGCGACGACGCCGCCGGGGGCGAGCGCGTCGATCGCCGAGGTGAGAAGACCGCGTTGCGTCTCGACGAGCGGCGCGACGTCGGCCGGCGTCTTGCGCCAACGTGCCTCAGGCCGCCGACGCAGGGCGCCGAGCCCCGTGCACGGCGCGTCGACAAGGATCCGGTCGTACCGGCCGGGCTGCTCGGCCGCGAGCTCGCGTCCGTCCCTCTCGAGCACCGGCACCTCGTCGGGCAGCGCCTCGAGCGCGTGCCGCACGAGGCCGGCGCGGGCAGGCGAGATCTCGTTCGCCTCGAGCGTCGCTCCGACCGTGACCGCGTCGGCCGCCAGGACGGCGGTCTTCCCGCCGGGGCCGGCGCAGAGGTCGAGCCACCGCTCCCCGACGCGTGTCGGCTCGAGCCGCGCGAGGGCAAGAGCGACCAGCTGAGAGCCCTCGTCCTGCACGCGAACGGCGCCGCCCGACCCCCGGACAAGGCGTTCGGGATCGCCGGACGGCGCGCGGAAGCCGATCGGCGAGAAGCGCGTGCGGGACGCAGCCGGCTCCGCCAGGCCCGGCAGCGCGGCCATCGTGACCGCCGGTGCGGCATTGTCCGCCTCGAGGAGCGCGTCGAGGTCGTCCGGACGACCATCCGCCGCAAGAGCGCGCCGCAGCGCGCGAACGACCCACACCGGGTGCGAACTCGTCGCCCCGATCGCCTCGTCGTCGCTGCGCGCCGCCTGGGAGATGCGCGCGCTCCAGTCGCCCGGCGTCTCGCGAGCGATGCGCCGCAGCACCGCGTTTGCGAAGCCGCCGGCTCCCCGTCCTGACGCGCGCGTCGCGAGAGTCACCGACTCGTTCACCGCGGCGTGGGAGGCGACGCGCGTAGACAGCAGCTGGTGCGCACCCAGGCGCAGCGCGTCGAGCACGCCCCCGTCGATGTCCGCCGGGTCGCGGTCGGCGGCGAGGCGGATGATCGCGTCATACGTGCCGCGCCGGCGCAGGGTGCCGTACGTCAACTCGGTGGCGAGAGCCGCGTCAGCGCCACCCAGCCCCGCCCGCTCGATCTCGACGGGCAACAGCAGGTTCGCGTAGGCATCATCGACGTCGACAGCGCGGATCACCCGGTACGCAACCTCGCGCACGGGCTGCACAGTCGCCCTCGCGTCCGCATCGCGCCGGCGCCGCGGGACCGGTGCCTGTCGTCGAGTCCGATTCACGATCCGAACACCGCCGGATCGCGCAGGCCACGATGCCAGTCGGCCGCCGACATCGCGCCCTTCCCGGCCGGCTGGAGGCGGTTGATGAGAATCGGCTCCGTCGCCGTCCCCACGAGGATCCCCCCGTCCGTCGGGGCGACGTGTCCGGGATCGAGCGCGCCCGCGTCGGTCGCGTGCGCCGCATGCACCTTCATGCGCGCACCATCCCACGTCGTGTGCGCCCCCGGCTCCGGGGTGACGCCGCGGAACCGCGCGAGCACCTCCGACGCGGGCCGCGAGAAGTCGAGCATTCCGTCGGCGAGCGTGAGCTTCGGCGCGAAGCTCGGCGAACCGGACTGCGGCGTCGCCTCGGCCGTTCCTGCCGCAATCTCGGCGACCGTCGAGGCGAGCACCCGCGCACCGCGATCCGAAAGCGCCGTCAGGACGTCGCCGGCCGTCTCGCGCTCGGACGGCGTGTACCGTTCCTCGGCGAACACGTCGCCGGCGTCGAGCTCGGCGGTGAGCTGGAAGACCGATGCACCGAGCGTCTCATCTCCCGCGATCAGCGCGTGCTGCACGGGGGCGGCGCCACGCCACGACGGGAGGAGAGAGAAGTGGAGGTTGATCCAACCGAAGCGGGGCGCGCTCAGCAGCGGCTCACGGACGAGGCCGCCGTAGGCGACGATGACGCCGAGTTCCGGGTCGAGCTCCGCGATCCGCCGGGTGGCCTCATCGTCAAGGCGATGCGCTCGGATCACCGGCAGGCCCGCGTCTTCCGCGGCCGTGGCGACGGGCGACGGGGTGAGCACGCGTTTGCGACCGCGGGGTGCATCCGGCCGAGTCACGACACCGACCACGTTGGCATCGGCAGCGAGCAGAGCACGGAGGGACGGCACCGCCGCATCGGGCGTTCCGGCGAACACGATGCGCGGAGAGGACGGGGAAAGCGGCATTGGGGGGAAGTGCCTTTCGGATCACAGGTCGGGGTCGGCGACGTCGAGGCGCACTGCGAGTGTAGGGGGACTCGACCGCTGGCGGGGAGACGCTCCCTTCCCCCGCGGTTTTCGTGACCGAGACGTGACGGCAGCAGACACGACCGCTGCGCGCAGCGCCTTCGCGACGGACGCGCCCCGAGCGTACTCGAATCGCACGAGCGCACGCACGCGTCGGCGCCCGTCGGTTTCCTCTGCCGGCACGGGACCGAGCACGGCGTCCGTCCCCAGCTCGGGCACGCCATCGGCGAGCTGAGCCAGAGCGTCGGTGACCTCCTTCTCGTCGCCGGCGATGCTCGCCACGCGCACGGCGGGCGGCATCGCGACCGGCGCGCGCTCATCGAGTTCACGGTCGGCGTACGCGCTCTGCGTCCACGTCGCGAGTGCGCGGGCGACCGGGCCGGTGACCCCGACCAGGTGGACGACCGCTTCGGGCGCAGCGAGGGCCGCCGCGTTCGACCACCAGCGAAGACAGAACTCGCCGATACGCAGATCCGGCGCCTGCAGCATGCGGTCGCCGTCCAGCAGCAGCACCGCGCGATACCCGCCCTCGGCGACCGGCTCGGCACCGCGCGTCGCGACGACGAGCGCCGGCTCAGCTCCGACGCGCTCGACCGGGTGGGCGCCGTCAGCGACGATGATGCGCACGCCGGGGAAGGCACGCCCCAGCTCGTCCGCGGTCCGCTCGGATCCACTGGAGGCGAGACGCACGTGCGTCGCCTCGCAGGAGGAGCACTGCCATGCGTGCGCCGAACGGCCACACCACCGACACACGGGCGTCGCACCGCGGGCCGGAGCATGGAGCGGCCCGCCGCACACGCACCGCGCGGGCGATCGGCACTCCGCGCAGACGAGCGCCGGGGCGTATCCGGGACGCGCGACCTGCACGAGGACGGGTCCGACGTCCAGTGCCTCGCGCGCCGACCGAAACGCCGCCGACGGGATCCGCCCCGTGCGGGGAGCGTCCTGCGGTGCGGCGAGGACCACGCGCGGCGAGTGCCGCCTGGCGGACGGCGTCTCGGCGACGAACCCGATGCGGACGAGCCGCTGCACGTCGGACGACCGGGTGTGTCCGCACAGCACGAGCGCGCCCCCGTGGAGGCTCTGACGCACGAGCGCCGCGTCTCGCGCATGCGCGTACGGGGCGAGCGGCTCCTCGAAGAGCGGATCCCCGTCGTCCCACACCGCGAGCATGCCGAGGCGCGCGACCGGTGCGTAGACCGCCGAGCGGTTGCCGATCACGATGCAGGGGGCGTCGTCGAGCGTCCGCAGATAGTGCGCGTACCGTGCGGGGTTCGACTGATCGGCGTCGAGGCGCACGAGCGGCGCCTCGGGCGCCGCATCGCGCACCGCGGCCTCGAGCAGCGCCAGGTCCCGGTGGTTCGGAACGGCGATGACGGCCGACGCTCCGCCCGCAACCGTCTCGATCGCGGCGGCGGCGAGGAGGGCCGACCAGCGCGGCTGAGCCCCGTCGACACCGGGTGGGGCATCGAGTGCGACGCGCCCACCCTCTCGGATCGCCTCGACGAGCCCGCCGAAGACGCCGAGCATGTCGGTCGCCGCGGCGTGGATCGATGCGTCGGGACGCCACTGCTCGGGCGCGTCGGCCGCGAGCCACGTGCGCTCGGCGCGCACCATGCGGCGCGGTATCACGAGCCGCAGCACGTCAATCGCGGAACCCGCCTGGCGATCTGCCACGGCGCGCGCGAGCCGGTGTAGACGTGGCGGCATCACGGGAGCCGCCGATACGACCGTCTCGATGTCCGCGAGCACGCGCTCTTCGTCGGTCTCGACGTCCGTGTCCACGACGTACCCCTGCAGCACCCGACCCGCCGTGCGGAGCGGCACCGTCACGCGCACGCCCTGGCGCACGTCGTCTGCGAGCTCGTCCGGGATGCGGTAGTCGAAGAGCCGGTCGAGCTGCGGGAGCGGAGAATCCACGAGGATTCGCGCGATCGCGCGCGGTCCCTTCGGGGTCAGGTGCGCAGGATTCTCCATGCCGGCTGGGTCTACAGCCCTGCGGCTGCTCGCAGCTCGTCGACCCGGTCGGTGCGCTCCCAGGTGAAGTCGGGAAGCTCGCGGCCGAAGTGACCGTACGCCGCCGTCTGCGCGTAGATCGGGCGCAGCAGGTCGAGGTCGCGGATGATTCGCGACGGACGCAGATCGAAGACCGTGTCGATCGCCTGCGCGATCGTCTCGTCGCTGACGTGCCCCGTGCCGAACGTCTCCACGTAGAGCCCAACAGGCCGCGCTGTGCCGATCGCGTACGCGACCTGCACCTCGAGGCGGTCCGCGAGTCCCGCGGCAACGGCGTTCTTCGCGACCCAGCGCGTGGCGTAGGCCGCCGAGCGGTCGACCTTCGACGGATCCTTGCCGCTGAAGGCGCCGCCGCCGTGGCGCGCCGCTCCGCCGTAAGTGTCGATGATCACCTTGCGCCCGGTCAGTCCCGCGTCGGCCTTCGGTCCGCCGAGTTCGAAGCTGCCCGACGGGTTGATGCGCATTTCCGCATTCGACGCGTCGAGCCCCGTCTCATCGAGCACCGGGCGGATCACGAGCCGCTCCACGCTCTCGGCGAGGTCGGACTGCGAGATCTCCGGGCCGTGCTGAGTGGACAGCACGACCGTCTCGATCGTTCGGGGGACGGTTCCCTCGTAGCCGACCGTCACCTGCGTCTTGCCATCCGGCCGCAGGAACGCGAGTTCACCGGAGCGGCGCACCTTTGTCAGTCGCTCCGCGATGCGGTGCGCCGTCCAGATCGCCATCGGCATGTAGGACGGCGTCTCGTTGGTGGCGTAGCCGAACATGATGCCCTGATCGCCGGCACCCTGCAGGTCGTCGGGATCGGCGTCGTCGCCGGCGCGATGCTCCGCGCTCGTCGTCACGCCGGCGCCGATCTCGTTCGACTGCTCCCCCACCGAAACCGTCACGCCGCACGAGTCGGCGTCGAAGCCCATGTCGGATGAGGTATATCCGATATTCCGAATCACGTCGCGCACGATCGTGGAGATATCCGCGTAGCCGTCGGTCCGGATCTCTCCGGCAACATGGACGAGGCCCGTGGTCACGAGCGTCTCGACGGCGACGCGCGCATCCGGATCCTGCGCGAGCAGCGCGTCGAGCACGCTGTCCGAGATCTGGTCGCAGATCTTATCCGGGTGGCCTTCCGTCACCGATTCGGAGGTGAACAGTCGCAGGCTCATCGAGCGGGCGTCACTCTCCCGCCGCGCGCATGCGCAGCTTGTCCTGGTGGATCTCCCGCAGCGCGATCGACAGCGGCTTGTCCTCGACGGCCGAGTCGACGAGCGGACCGACGTTGTCGAAGAGCGAGCCCTCCTGCAGGTCGGTGTAGTAGTCGTTGATCTGACGAGCCCGCTTGGAGCTGTAGATCACGAGCTGGTACTTCGAGTCGACGCGGTCGAGAAGCTCGTCGATGGGCGGGTCGATGATGCCCTTGTTTTCCGTAGCCATACGTATCTCCTTGTGATTTGGGCGCGCGAGTCTGCTCAGCGCGCGGACGCCTGCATCAAGTCTACGACCTGGGCGGCCGCCTCGGCGACGTCGTCGTTCACGATGCGGTAATCGAACTCCCCCTGGGAGGCGAGCTCGACGCGCGCCGTGCGCAGTCGCCGCGCGCGTTCGTCCGCATCCTCGGTGCCGCGGCCGACGAGCCGGTCGCCGAGTTCGTCCCAGCTGGGCGGAAGCAGGAACACGAGGGTGGCACGCGGTTCGGCCTGTCGCACCTGGAAGGCGCCCTGCATGTCGATCTCGAGCAGCACCGGGCGCCCCTCGGCGATCGCGCGGTCGATGGGTCCGCGCGGGGTGCCGTAGCGGTGCACGCCGTGCACCGTCGCCCATTCGAGGAGCTCGCCATCCGCGATCAGCCGATCGAACTCGGCGTCGTCGGTGAAGAAGTAGTGCTGGCCGTCCACCTCACCCGGACGGGGGGCGCGGGTCGTCGCCGACACCGACAGCATCACGTCGGGGTGGTGTTCGCGGATGTGCGCCGCGACAGTGCCCTTGCCGACTGCCGTCGGGCCCGCGAGCACGACGAGGCTGCTGCGCCCGGGACGCGGTCGCGGCTCCGGGAAGCGCGCATCGAGCCAGGAGCACAGCGCGGCGCGCTGACGCGCCCCGAGGCCGCCCAGGCGCTTGACCGGCGAGATGCGCATCTCAGCGAGCAGTCGGTCGCGCTTGCCTTCCCCGATCGCGGGCAGGGCGGTGAGGAACTCCGTCACGCGAAGCGTCCCCGCCGCCGACGTGGCGTCCGCGGCGGCACGCCGCATCGCCTCCTGCGGCGTGATGACCCGTGTCGCGAGATCGCGCTTGAGGCTCGCGCGCGCACGGCGCGCGGCCACGGCGAGCCGTGACGCGGCGGCGCGGTCGACGTCGGGAGGGCGGGGAGAGTCAGTCATGAGGGGTCCTGCTTCCGGGGGTCGACCCCCGCTCAGCGCGTGCAGCGGCCGCCGCACGCGCATGGTCTTCGATCTCGGAGACGATCCTGCCTGGTCCGGCCGAGAGAATGCTCCGGCTCTCCGAGACGATCACCGCGTCCGCCGCGGATCCGAAGATCTCGGCCAGGCGCGCGGGCGCCGCTCCCTGATGCCCGAAGCCGGGGGCGAGAAGTGGCGCGACGGGCGTCGGCGGCTTGATACCGGCCTCATTCCAATCGACCGTGGCGCCGACGACGAAGCCGGCGCTGCCCCAGTCGCCACGGCCGACGTTTGCGGCGTTGTGCTCCGACACCTCATCGATCACGCGCTGGGACACTGTGCGCCCCTGCGCGTCCGTCGAGCGCTGCAGTCCGGCCGCCTCGGGGTTGCTCGTCGTGGCGAGCACGAAGACGCCCTTGCCGTGTGCGTAGGCCGTCGTGATCGCGCCGGACAGGGCGCCGACGCCGAGGTACGGACTGACGGTGACCGCGTCCGCCTCGAGCGGAGATCCCGGCGCAAGCCAGGCCTCCGCGTAGGCGTCCATCGTCGATCCGATGTCGCCGCGCTTCGCGTCAGCGATCGTGACGAGCCCGGCCTCACGCGCCGCGCGCAGAACGTCTTCAAGCGCTGCGAGTCCCTCGGATCCGAACCGCTCGAAGAACGACACCTGCGGCTTCACGATGGCCGCACGGGACGCCGCGGCGTCGACGACGGCCAGGCCGAACGACCTAGCACCTGCCGCGTCGACGTCGAGGCCCCAGGCGCGCAGCAGTTCGGCGTGCGGATCGATCCCGACGCACAACGGACCGAGCCGGTCCATGCCGGCCCGAATCCGCTCACCGAACGGCTGCGTCACGCCACCCGCTCCGCCGCAAACTCCTGCAGGCTCTTGACGTCGAAGCCATCGCCCATCGAGTCCATCGCGCTGACCGCGGCGCCGAGCGTCGCGATCGTGGTGAAGAGCGCCTTGTCGGCGCCGACCGCCGCGGCGCGGATCTCGTATCCGTCCGCGCGCGCCGACATTCCGCTCGGCGTATTCACGACGATGTCGACCTCGCCACGGGCGATCAGGTCCACCACGTTGTCGCGGTCGCTGCCCTGGGTCTCCGAGAATTTCTCGACGATCTCGACATCGATTCCGTTGCGCGCAAGGATCTCCGCGGTGCCCTCCGTGGCCAGCAGCCGGAACCCGAGCTGTCTCAGCCGGTGCGCCGGCAGGATCACATCGCGCTTGTCGCTGTCGGCGACCGAGATGAACACGGTGCCCGACAGCGGGATACCGCCGTAGGCGGCCGCCTGGCTCTTCGCAAAGGCGGTCGGGAAGTCACGGTCGATGCCCATGACCTCGCCCGTCGAACGCATCTCCGGCCCGAGCACGGAGTCGACGATCTTGCCGTCGACGGTGCGGAACCGCTTGAACGGCAGGACCGCCTCCTTGACCGAAACCGGTGCGTCCAGCGGCACGCGAGAGCCGTCTGCCTGCGGAAGCAGGCCCTCCTCACGCAGCTGCGCGATCGTGTCGCCCGCCATCACGCGGCTGGCCGCCTTTGCCAGCTGGATCCCGAGCGCCTTCGACACGAACGGCACGGTCCGGCTGGCGCGCGGGTTCGCCTCGATGACGTACAGCACGCCCGCGCTGATGGCGTACTGGACGTTCAGCAGGCCGCGCACGCCGACGCCCTGCGCGATCGCGCGGGTCGCCTCGACCACGCGCTCCACCTCGCTGCGCCCGAGCGACATCGGCGGCAGGGTGCACGACGAGTCGCCGGAGTGGATCCCGGCCTCCTCGAGGTGTTCCATGATCCCGCCGATGTAAAGATCATCGCCGTCGTAGAGGGCGTCGACGTCGATCTCGACCGCGTCATCGAGGAAGCGGTCGACGAGCAGCGGCGCACCGGTGCCGATGATGGCGCTCTCGGCGATCCGGTCGAAGTAGTCGTGCAGGCTCGGGGTGTCGTAGACGATCTCCATGCCACGACCGCCGAGCACGAACGACGGACGAACGAGCACCGGGTAGCCGATGTCCTCGGCGATGGCCACCGCCTCTTGTTCACTCGTGGCCGTGCCGTTGCGCGGCGCCGCGAGGCCGCCGCGCTCAAGGATCTCGCCGAACAGCTTGCGGTCCTCAGCGAGGTCGATCGCCGCCGGGCTCGTGCCGAGCACGGTGTAGCCGGCGTCCTGGATCCCGTGCGCCAGGCCGAGCGGCGTCTGGCCACCGAGCTGGCAGACGACGCCGACGATCTCGCCCGACGCCGCCTCGGCGTGAAGGACCTCGAGGACGTCCTCGAGGGTCAGCGGCTCGAAGTACAGCCGGTCGGACGTGTCGTAGTCGGTCGACACCGTCTCGGGGTTGCAGTTGATCATGACAGTCTCGTAGCCGGCGTCGCTCAGCGCGAACGAGGCGTGCACGCAGGAGTAGTCGAACTCCACGCCCTGCCCGATCCGGTTCGGCCCGGAGCCGATGATCACGACCTTGCGTCGGTCGGACGGCGTCACCTCGGTCTCCGCATCGTACGACGAGTAGTGGTACGGCGTGAGGGCCGGGAACTCCCCCGCGCACGTGTCGACCGTCTTGTAGACCGGGCGCAGCCCGAGGCCGTGACGGATCCGCCGCACCTCGTCCTCGGCGAGCCCACGCAGCTGCCCGATCTGGGCATCCGAGAAGCCGTGGTCCTTGGCGAGGCGCATGACGTGACTGTCGAGCTCTCCTGCTCCCGCGATCGCGTCGGCGACCTCGTTGATGAGCACGATCTGGTCGACGAACCACGGATCGATCTTCGTCGCGTCGAACACCTGCTCAGCCGTCGCGCCGAGGCGCAGCGCCTGCTGCACGTCGACGATCCTGCCGTCGGTGGGCACGACCATCGAGGCGAGCAGCTCGTCGACCGTGCGGGTCTCCTCGCCCCAGTGGAAGCTGGATCCACGCTTCTCGATCGAGCGCAGCGCCTTCTGCAGTGCCGTGGCGTAGTTGCGGCCGATCGCCATCGCCTCGCCGACCGACTTCATGGTCGTCGTCAGCGTCGGGTCGGCGGCCGGGAACTTCTCGAACGCGAAGCGGGGCACCTTCACCACGACGTAGTCGAGGGTCGGCTCGAACGATGCCGGGGTCACCTTGGTGATGTCGTTGGGAACCTCGTCCAGGCGGTAGCCCAGCGCGAGCTTGGCCGCGAGCTTGGCGATCGGGAACCCCGTCGCCTTCGACGCCAGCGCCGACGAGCGCGACACGCGCGGGTTCATCTCGATGACGATGACGCGCCCGGTCGACGGCTCCACCGCGAACTGGATGTTACAGCCGCCCGTGTCGACGCCGACGGCGCGGATGATGTCGATGCTGATGTCGCGCAGGTGCTGGTATTCGCGGTCGGTGAGCGTGAGGGCCGGTGCGACCGTGATCGAATCGCCCGTGTGCACGCCGACGGGGTCCACGTTCTCGATCGAGCAGACGACGACCGTGTTGTCGGCCGTGTCGCGCATGAGCTCGAGCTCGTATTCCTTCCACCCGAGGATCGATTCCTCGAGCAGGACCTCGGTCGTCGTGGACTCGATGAGACCCTGGCCGGCCATGCGGCGCAACTCGGTCTCGTTGTAGGCGAAGCCGGATCCGAGCCCGCCCATCGTGAACGACGGGCGGACGACGAGCGGGTAACCGAGCTCATCGGCCGCGTCGAGCACCTCGTCCATGGTGTGCGCGATGCGGCTCCTGGCCACCTCGGCACCTGAGGCGACAACGAGCTCCTTGAATACCTGGCGGTCCTCGCCACGGCGGATCGCCTCGACGTTCGCGCCGATGAGCTCGACGTCGTACTTCACCAGGATCCCCCGGTGGTGGAGCTCCATCGCGGCGTTGAGCGCCGTCTGGCCGCCGAGCGTCGGAAGGATCGCGTCGGGGTTCTCCTTCGCGATGATCGTCTCGAGCACCTCGGGGGTTATCGGCTCGATGTAGGTCGCGTCGGCGAAGTCGGGATCCGTCATGATCGTCGCCGGGTTCGAGTTCACGAGGATGACGCGCACGCCCTCCTCGCGGAGCACGCGGCACGCCTGGGTGCCGGAGTAGTCGAACTCGCAGGCCTGGCCGATGACGATCGGCCCGGATCCGATGACGAGAACGGAGGAGATGTCGTCGCGCTTAGGCATGTGCGCCCTTCTTGCTGAGGCGGTCGAGGACGAGATCGCGGAAGCGATCGAAGAGGTAGTTGGCGTCGTTCGGACCGCCGGCGGCCTCGGGATGGTACTGCACCGAGAACGCGGGGATGTCGAGGGCACGGAGTCCCTCGACGACCTCGTCGTTGAGGCCGATGTGGCTCACCTCGACGCGTCCGAAGCCCGCCGGGCTGTCGAAGGTTCCCTCGCGCGGCGCGTCCACGGCGAAGCCGTGGTTGTGCGAGGTGATCTCGACGCGGCCTGTCGATCGGTCGAGCACGGGCTGGTTGACCCCGCGATGACCGAACGGGAGCTTGTACGTGTCAAGGCCCAGCGCTCGACCGAACAGCTGGTTGCCGAAGCAGATGCCGAAGAACGGCAGCCCGTCGCGCAGCGCCCGCTGCAACAGCTCGACGTGGGTGTCGGAGGCGGCGGGGTCGCCGGGGCCGTTCGAGAAGAACAGCGCGACCGGGTCCGTCGCCTGCACGTCCTCATAGGACGACGACTGCGGGAGCACGTGGACGTCGAACCCGCGTCGCGCGAGGTTGTCGACCGTCGCCTGTTTGATGCCGAGATCGAGCACCGCGAGGTTCCCGATCCGCTCCCCGACAGCCGGCGTGATGTAGGCCGTGTCCACCGAGACCTCGCGGGAGAGGTTGCGCCCGGCCATCTTGGCGGATCCGCGCACGGCGGCGAGCTGCTCGTCGGCGTGCTGGCTCGCCGCGTCGCCGGAGAAGATCGCTCCGCGCATGGAGCCCTCGGACCGGATGCGGCGGGTGATCGCCCGGGTGTCGAGGCCGGCGATCGCCACGATGCCGTCGCGCTCGAGCGCGTCGTCGAGCGTGCCGTCCGCGCGCCAGCTCGAGGCCATCCGCGAGGGGTCGCGGACGATGTACCCCTCGGCCCAGATGCGGCGCGATTCCGGGTCGTCGTGGTTCACACCGGTGTTGCCGATGTGCGGCGCGGTCTGCAGCACGATCTGGCCGACATAGGACGGATCCGTGAGCGTCTCCTGGTAGCCGCTCATACCCGTCGTGAAGACGACCTCGCCGATCGTCGTGCCGCGGGCGCCGTACGCGTAGCCCTCGTGACGCGAGCCGTCCTCGAGGACCAGGACGGCCGGGTCCCGGTCGAGGAGCGGTGAGCGGGAACGGGTGGGGGTCATGATGTCGCTCCTGTGGTGGTCGATGCGGAGATGTCGTCGATGGCCGCCACGAACGCGGCAGGGTCGTCGTCCGTGAGCCGGATATAGGTGTCGAGCGTGCGAGAGCCAGCGGTCCACGCGACGAGCACGAGTCCGTCCGTCTCGACCACGCGGTCGATCGTCCACGTCGCGCGACCGGCCCCGACGAGCGCGCGCGCGGGGATGAACACGGCCGGCTCTCCCGCGAGAGCGAGGCCGAGGCCGCTTGTCGTCACGGTGACGTCGGCGCGCGCCCGGAACGCGAGAGGGCGGGCGACGATGCGGTCGAGCGGGTCGTCGTGCACGGTGGTCGCTACGTACAGCGCCGATGCGGAGAACGTCGTCTCGCCGACGGCGTCGCCGAGTGGCACGGCCACGCTCCGGTCGCGTCGCGACCTACGGACCCAGCCCCACGCCATGAGACCGAGCGCGATGACGGCGACCGCGATCATCACGGCGACGGCGCCTGCGGGGCTCATTCGGCCACCTCGAGGTCGACCAGCGCGCCGTCGGCGAGCGTGGGGCGGCCTCGGTGGATCGTCCAGCGAACGCTGCCCGGGAGCACGCGACCGGTAAACGGCGAGTTCCTGCTGCGCCCCCGCAGATCGGCGGTCGAGAACTCGGCCTTCGGCGCGGGGTCGTACAGCGTGATCTCCGCCGGCTGTCCCGCGGCGATCGGCGTGCCGTGGCCCGCGAGGGAACCGATGCGCGCCGGCGTCCGCGACATCACGCGCGCGACGTCGGACCAGTCGAGCTGGCCCGAGGACACCATCGTCTCGTGCACGACGCGCAGGGCGCTCTCGAGCCCCACCATCCCGTGTGCGGCCGCCGCCCACTCGGTCGACTTCGTCTCGTGCGTGTGCGGGGCGTGGTCGGTCGCGACGATATCGATCGTGCCGTCGGCGAGGCCCGCGCGCACGGCGAGGACGTCCTCTTCGCGGCGCAGCGGCGGGTTGACCTTGAACGTCGCGTCGTACCCGCGCACAAGCTCCTCGGTCAGGAGCAGGTGATGCGGCGTCACCTCGGCGGTCACGTCGACGCCGCGCTTCTTGGCCCATCGGATGATGTCGACGGACCCGGCGGTCGAGAGGTGACACACGTGCAGGCGAGAGCCGACATGCTCGGCGAGGAGCACGTCGCGCGCGATGATCGACTCCTCGGCGACCGCGGGCCAGCCCGCGAGCCCGAGCTCGGCCGAGACGGCGCCCTCGTTCATCTGCGCGCCCTCGGTGAGCCGCGGATCCTCCGCATGCTGCGCGATGACGCCGCCGAACGACTTCACGTACTCGAGCGCGCGGCGCATGATGAGCGGGTCCGCGACGCACGTGCCGTCGTCGCTGAAGACACGCACGCCGGCGCGCGAGGCGGCCATGGCGCCGAGTTCTGCGAGCCGCTCGCCCTGCCGGCCGACCGTCACGGCGCCAATGGGCTGCACCGTCGCGTAACCGGCGGCCTGGCCGAGCGCGAACTCCTGCTCGACGACGCCGGCGGTGTCGGCGACCGGGTTCGTGTTCGGCATCGCGAAGACCGCGCCGAAGCCGCCGGCCGCTGCCGCGCGCGTGCCCGTCAGCACTGTCTCGCTCGCCTCGAAGCCGGGCTCACGGAGGTGCACGTGCATGTCGACGAGCGCCGGGAGGGCGATGAGACCGTCCGCGTCGATGACGCGTGCGCCCGCGCGCTCGATCCCCGCGCCGACCTCGACGATGACGTCGCCCTCGATGAGGATGTCGGCGCGCTGGTCGCCTTCGATTGCGGCCCCGCGGATCAAGAGCACGTCGCTCATCGGTTCTCCTTCGTGTCGGGGCCGGAGAGCTCTCCAGCTAGCAGCAGATACAGCACAGCCATCCGCACCGAGACGCCGTTCGCGACCTGCTCGAGAATCGTCGCGCGCGGCGAATCGGCCGCTTCGGCGCAGATCTCGAGACCGCGATTCATCGGCCCGGGGTGCATCACGATCGTATCGCCCGAGAGCCGCGCGAACCTGACGGGATCGAGGCCCCACTGCCGGGCGTACTCGCGCTCGTTCGGAAAGAACGATCCGGTCATGCGCTCCGACTGGATGCGGAGCATCATGATCGCGTCCGGCGAGGCGTCGACGGCTTCGTCGAGGTCGTAGATGATGCGGGCGGGCCAGCGCGAGACGTCCTGCGGGACGAGCGTCGGCGGCGCGACGAGCGTGATGTCGGCGCCGAGCGCGTCAAGCAGCCACACGTTCGAACGCGCGACGCGGGAGTGCAGGACGTCGCCGACAATCGCGACGCGGTAGCCGTCGAGATCGCGTCCCCGCCCCGCGTCGCCGTGTCGACGGCGGCGCATCGTGAACGCGTCGAGGAGCGCCTGCGTCGGATGCTCGTGCGTGCCGTCGCCGGCGTTGACGACGCCCGCGTCGATCCAGCCGCTCGTGGCGAGCGTCCGCGGCGCGCCGGACGCACCGTGGCGCACCACGACCGCGTCGGCGGCCATGGCCTGGAGCGTCTGCGCCGTGTCCTGCAGGCTCTCGCCCTTCGAGACGCTCGAGCCCTTCGCGGAGAAGTTGATGACGTCGGCGGACAGCCGCTTCGCTGCGGCCTCAAACGAGATCCGGGTGCGCGTCGAATCCTCGAAGAAGAGGTTGACGACGGTCTTGCCGCGCAGCGTCGGCAGCTTCTTGACGTCGCGCGACTGCGTGGCGGCCATGTCCTCCGCGACGTCGAGGATCCGGATCGCGGCGTCACGGCTCAGCGTGCGCGTGTCGAGGAGGTGCCGCATCAGCGGATCCCGCCGTTCGTGCCTCGCCGCAGCTTCATCGGTCCGCCCCTTCGATCGTGACCTCGTCGACGCCGTCGATCTCGGTGAGTGCGACGTTCACGCGCTCGGAGCGCGCCGATGGCAGGTTCTTGCCGACGAAGTCGGGCCGGATCGGCAGCTCGCGATGCCCGCGGTCGACGAGGATCGCGAGACGTACGGTCGCAGGTCGACCGATGTCGCCGAGGGCGTCGAGCGCGGCGCGGATCGAGCGGCCGGAGTAGAGCACGTCGTCCACGAGGACCACGGTCGCGCGATCGATGCCGCCGCTCGGGATCGAGGTCGGTCGGGGCGCACGCGTCGGGTGCTGAGCCAGATCGTCGCGGTACATGGTCACGTCGAGCTGACCAGTCGGCACCCGCTGGCCAGCGAAGCGCTCGATGAGCGCCGCCAGCCGGTCGGCGAGGGGAACGCCGCGGGTGGGGATGCCGAGAAGGACGAGGCCGTCCGGACCCCGATTCGATTCGAGGATCTCGTGGGCGATGCGCGTCAGAGCGCGCGCCATATCGGCTTCATGAAGCACAGTTCTCGTGCTCATCTGCCGCTCCCTTCTCCGCCTCACGGGACGGTGTTAAAGGTGCAGGGCTGCGCGAATCAGTCTACGTCAACTCGCGCGCGCGATGCGCGCCAGCACGCCGTTCACGAACGCACCGGATCCGTCCGTCGAGAGATCCTTCACGAGTTCGACTGCCTCATCGATCGCGACGGCGACGTCGATCTCGTCGTTGTAGACCAACTCCCACGTCGACAGTCGCAGCACGGCGCGGTCGACGGCCGGCATCCTCTCGATGCGCCAGTCGCGGCTGTGCGTCGTCAGCAGCTCATCGATCTCGTCGAGGTGGTCGATGACGCCGTCGACGATCTCGCGCGCGTAGAGCCACGACGCGGCGCGCTCGGGCTCGTTGGCGGCGCGAACGGCCTCCGCGTCCAGCGCGACCGAGATCGCGTCGCCGCGGATGTCGGCCGAGAAGAGGATGTTCAGCGCGCGGCGGCGCGCCTTGGTGCGTGCGCTCACCGTCAGTCGTTCACGCGGCCGAGGTAGTCGCCCGTGCGGGTGTCGACCTTCACCTTCGTGCCCTCGTTAAGGAACAGCGGCACCTGGATCTCGGCGCCCGTGCTGACCGTTGCGGCCTTCGTGCCGGCGTTCGACCGGTCGCCCTGCAGGCCGGGCTCGGTGTAGGTGATCTCCACCACGACCGACGGCGGCATCTCGAGGTAGAGCGGCTGCCCATCGTGCATGCCGATCTGCACCTGCATATTCTCGAGGAGGAAGCGCGCCGCATCGCCCACGACGGCGTCGGTGACGTTGATCTGGTCGTAGTCCTCGACGTCCATGAAGACGAAGCTGTCGCCGTCGTTGTAGAGGTACTGGAAATCCCGACGGTCGACGTTCTGGATGTCGACCTTCGCACCGGCGTTGAACGTCCTGTCGACGGTCTTGCCCGACACGACGTTCTTGAGCTTGGTGCGCACGAACGCACCGCCCTTGCCCGGCTTGACGTGCTGGAACTCCACAACGTTCCAGAGCTGTCCGTCGATCGAAAGAACGACGCCGTTGCGGATGTCTGCGGTCGATGCCATGGGTATGAGGTTCCGTTTCCGTCGTGTGCCAAGCCGTGCGGGCCGAAGGCCCGACGGGTGATTCTACCGTGATCCGGTGCGCACGATCCCGCCGGTGCTCTCCTCGGCGATCTCCTGGTACGCCGCGAACAACAGTGACTGGTCGGGCGCCTGCATCACGGCGGGCTTGCCGAACTCGTCCAGCACGATGAAGCGCAGCTGGCCGGCCCGCGTCTTCTTGTCGCGCTGCATCGACGCGAGCAGCTGGTTCCACGCTCCCGCTCGGTACGTCGTGGGCAGGCCGAGGTCGGTGAGGATCCGGCGATGCCGATCGACCGCGTCGTCACTCAGTCGCCCCGCGAGGCGCGAGAGTTCCGCAGCGAACATCATGCCGATCGAAATGGCCGCCCCGTGGCGCCACTGGTAACGCTCAGCGTGCTCGATCGCGTGACCGAGGGTGTGGCCGTAGTTCAGGATCTCCCGGAGCCCCGACTCGCGGAAGTCGGCGCCCGTCACATCGGCCTTCATGCGGATCGCGAGCTCGATGCAGCGGCGGAACTGCTCCGACGACGGGTCGAGCGCGGTCTCGCGGTCGGCCTCGACGAGGTCGAGGATCTCGGGGTACCGGATGAAGCCGGCCTTCAAGACCTCGGCGAATCCGGCGGTCAGCTCGTTGACCGGAAGCGGCTCCAGCAGCTCCAGGTCGCAGATCACCGCGCGCGGCGCCCAGAACGCACCGACGAGGTTCTTACCCTCGGTTGTGTTGATGCCCGTCTTGCCGCCAACAGCCGCGTCGACCATGCCGAGCACGGTGGTCGGCACCTGCACGACCGCCACGCCGCGCAGCCACGTCGCGGCCGTGAAGCCGGCGAGGTCGGTCGCCGCTCCCCCGCCGAAGCCCACGATCGCGTCCGTGCGGGTGAAGTCCGCCTGTCCGAGGATTCCCCAGAGGAACGACGCCACTTCGATGCGCTTGGCGCCCTCCGCGTCGGGGATCTCGGCGAGCAGGACCTCGAGGTCGCCGTCGGCGAGGAGTTCTTCGCGGATGTCCGCGACGATGCGGCCGAGCGTCGGCTGATGGACGATCAGCACCTTCTTCGCCTCCGGAGGGAGCGAATCACGCAGTTGGTGTCGCAGTCCCGTGCCGACGAGCACGTCGTAGCCGGGCTCTCCTTCGACGCGGATCACGGTCTTCTCGCTCATGCGGTGTCCCTTCTGTCGATGGCGATGCCGAGTCGATCAGCCGCCCACTCCGCGGCGGAGTCGACGACGAGGCGCAGCGGACCACTCGAGGTATCGAAAGTCACGTCCGCGAGCGCCTCATAGATCGGTCGGCGTTCGGCGGCGATCCGGCTCCACTCCGCGATGGGGTCGGCGGCGTTGAGCAGCGGGCGCTTGGCGCCTCGGATGCGCGACCGAATGGTGCGTTCGGAGACCGTGAGGAGCACCACGTGGTGATGCGCGAGCGCCTCGCGAGTCTCGTCGGTGACGACCGCTCCCCCGCCGAGCGCGACGATGCCGCCTCGGGTGAGGGCGTCGACGACCGCATCACGTTCGACGCGACGGAAGGCCGCCTCGCCATGCTCAGAGAAGAAGTCGGCGATGGGACCGTGCTCGGCGACGACCATCGCGTCGGTGTCGGCGAAGGGCACGTCGAGACGTTTCGCGACCCGCCGCGCGATGCTCGTCTTCCCTGATCCCATCGGACCGATGAAGGCGACCGAGGCGCGGCCGTCACTCATCGCTCATCGACCGGCCCGTCGTCCGAAGCGTCTCGGGGATCGCGTCGAGGTACGCGGTGAGGTTGCGGCGCGTCTCGTCGACCGAGTCGCCTCCGAATTTCTCGAGGATGGCGCTGGCCAGCGTGATCGCGACCATGGCCTCCGCGACGACACCGGACGCCGGAACCGCGCACACATCCGAGCGCTGGTGGTGCGCACTGGCGGTCTCGCCCGTCGCGACGTCGATCGTGTCGAGCGCGCGCGGGACGGTCGCGATCGGCTTCATGCCGGCACGCACGCGCAGCGTCGTGCCCGTCGACATACCGCCCTCGGTGCCGCCGGCGCGATCGGAGCCACGCGAGATCCCGTCCGCCGACGCGTAGAGCTCGTCGTGCGCAGCGGAACCGCGCCGCCGCGTCGTCTCGAAGCCGTCGCCGATCTCGACGCCCTTGATGGCCTGGATACTCATGAGCGCCTGCGCAAGCCGGCCGTCGAGGCGACGGTCCCAGTGCACGTGCGAGCCCAGCCCCGGCGGCAGGCCCACGGCAATGACCTCCACGATGCCGCCGAGCGTGTCGCCCGACTTCCTGGCGTCGTCGATCTCGGCGACCATGCGCTCGCTCGTAGCCGAGTGGAAGCAGCGCAGCGGATCCGCATCGAGGCGCTCGACGTCGTCGGGCGTGGGAAGAGGTGCGTCGTCAGGAACCGCGACGGGGCCGATTGACAGCGTGTGCGCGACGAGCCGGATCCCGAGTTCGGAGAGGAAGGAGCGGGCGACCGCTCCGAGCGCGACGCGCGCCGCCGTCTCGCGCGCGCTGGCGCGCTCGAGGATCGGTCGAGATTCCGTGAAGCCGTACTTCTGCATGCCGACGAGGTCGGCGTGACCAGGACGAGGGCGCGTCAGCGGCGCTCCCCGACCGCGCGACATCGCGCTGAGCTCGGTCGGCTCGGCACTCATCACCTCGGTCCATTTCGGCCATTCGGTGTTGCCGACGCGAATCGCGACGGGGCTGCCCATGCTGAGGCCGTGGCGCACGCCGCCGGAGAGCGTGAGCTCGTCCTGCTCGAACTTCATCCGCGAGCCGCGGCCATAGCCGAGCTTTCGGCGCTGCAGGTCGGCCTGAATGTCGTCGATCGAGACGGGGACTCCCGCGGGGAGTCCCTCCATGATGGCGATGAGTTCGGGGCCGTGCGATTCGCCGGCGGTGAGCACGCGGAGCATGGCTCCTAGCCTAGAGCGTCTCGCATCGCACTCACGACGCGGGGCTCATCGGGCAGCGGTTCGTCCACGTTCCCGGTGAGGAAGATCCGCACTTGGAGGACGGCCTGGTGCAGGAGCATGCCCAGGCCGCGGTGGGCGGGCGCCGGCCATGCGGAAGCGAGGGCGCTCGGCCACGGGCTGTATGCAACGTCGAAGAGCACCCCTCCGTTCGCGGCGAGCCGGTCGGTGACGTCCGGCGCGAGCTCGGCGCCGCCGGGCAGCGTCGCGATCGTCAGGTCGACAGGACGGGCGACGGCGTCGAAGGAGACGCCGCGTGCGGACAGGCCCAGTCCGGTGCCCACGTCCGCCGCGGCGGCGGCTTGCTCGGGACGGCGTGCGGCGACCTCGACCTGGGCGACTCCGAGTTCCGCGAGGGCGGCCACGGCCGAGATGGTCGTCGCTCCCGCGCCAACGATCCGGACGGTCCGCGACGCCGCGAGATCGAGCTCGTCGAGCGCGCGGACGATGCCGCCGACGTCGGTGTTGTAGGCGCGCAGTCCCTCCTCAGTCGGGAGCAGCGTGTTCGCCGCTCCGGTCACCGCCGCGCGCTGATCCCGCCATGGTGCCGCATCGTGCGCGCGCTGCTTGAGCGGATACGTCACGGCGAGGCCGCGCACACTGGCGTCGGCCAGGGCGCGGTCGAAGCGACCGAGGGGCACCTCGCGGCGCGTGAAGAGCCAGTCGAGGCCGAGCGTTCGGTAGGCCGCGGCGTGCAGCACCGGAGAGCGACTGTGACCGATCGGATCGCCCCAGACCTCGAGGCGGTGGGTGGTCACCCGCAGCCCGTCTCGTCCGGGTTGTCGGCGCACCACTGCTGCAACTCGGCGACGTACTCCTCGTGCTCGGCGAGTGTCGACGCGAACCGCGTCTCTCCCGACGAGAGGTTCACGGTCACGAAGTACAGCCAGTTGCCGTCAGTGGGATTGACGGCGGCGTCGATCGCGAGTGCTCCCGGGTTCGAGATGGGTCCAACGGGGAGGCCCGTGTGGGCGTAGGTGTTCCACGCGTTGTCGTCCTCCAGCGCCTCGGCTGAACTGAAGACATCGCCGTCGTGCATCTCGCCGTAGCCGTACTGCGCCGTCGAGTCCATCTGCAGGCGCATGTCGTCGTCGAGACGGTTCTGGATCACCCGAGACACACGATAGAAGTCCTCCTCCGCCCGTGCCTCGCGTTCGAGGATCGATGCGATCGTGAGCACGCGCTGCATCCGGTCCTCGGGCACGCCGGCGTCTTCGAGCGTGCTGCGGGTGCGGTCGACCAGGTCCTGGATCACCGTGGTGACTTCCGTGCCGGGCGTGTACTCGTAGGTTCCCGGGAAAAGCCACCCTTCGAGGGAGTCCGCGTCGACGCCGTAGTCGGACGGATCCTCGAGTGCCGCGACGACCTCGCCCTCGGGGACCTCGAGTGCCGTCGCGATGACGGGCGCGATCTGGTCGTTCGCGTATCCCTCCGGGAACGCGACGCCCGGAAGCCGGGCCTCCGGGTCCTCGAGCCGCTCGAGCGCGGCGGATGCGGTCATCATCCGCTGCAGTTCGTACATGCCGGGGCGGAACTCGGGGTTCTGCTGCGCGTCGACGAGCATGTCGTAGAAGACCGACTCGGTGCGCGTGACGTCAGCCTCATAGAGCGCCTGCGAGACCTCCCAGCCCGTGTCGCCCTGCTGGATCATGATGACGGCCTCGCCGGTGGCTTGTCCGGACTCGTAGTCGGTCGGCTCCGAGTTCCAGCCGAGGAGCTCGCCGATGGGCCCGCCATACGTCTTCGCGGCCCACATCCCGCCGAGTACCAGCGCGACGATGAGCGCGACGATGATCACGATGATCGCGATCGCACCGCCGCGCCGCTTCTTCGGGCGCGCGGCCGTCCCCTCCGCCGGCGTCAGGAGACTCTCGAGCGTGGAACCGCTGGCGGCCGCCGCGGCGTAGCTGTGCACGGAGTCATTCGACGGTCCCGCGTCGCCCCCGGGCGCCGGGGCGCCAGCTGACGACGGCGGGGCGAACTGCGCGGCGGATCCGCTCGCTTCCCGTGCGGGCGTCGCCGCGGTCGGCACGGTGCGCGGGTGCGTCGACTCGGCCGGAGCGGGCTTCTGGTCGCGCACGGCGGGGCGAGGTGCAGGCTCAGGCTCAGGCTCAGGCTCAGGCTCAGGCTCAGGCTCAGGCTCAGGCTCAGGCTCAGGCTCAGGCTCAGGTGAGCGCGGCGGTTCTTGTACCGACACCGCCGCTGCGTCGCCGTCATCGGGCGCTGGCGCGCCGTCGTTCCGCTCGCGTTCGCGCTGCTGCCGCAGCTCGCGCCTCGTCAGCGGCCTGGCTTCAGGGGAATCGGGCTCGGTCATGACGGACCTATTACTCCTCGTCCAGAACCGTGCCGGGCGCACGGCCAGTGGTCTTCTCAGTGTCGACGGCGTGTTGGAGGAACACCACCGCCGCAATCTGATCGACGATACCGCGAGACTTCTTCTGAGAGCGACCCGACTGTCTGAGCGCGGTGTGCGCGCTCACCGTGCTGAGGCGCTCATCCACCAGGCGTATCGGCGTCTCGGGAAGCGCTGCAGCCAGCTCCGTCGCGAATCGACGCGCGTCGTCAGTCGACGGCGTGTCCTCGCCACGCATGTTGAGCGGAAGGCCGACCACGAGCTCGATCGGCTCGTACTCGGCGACGAGGTCACCGATGCGGGCCACGGATCCGCTCGCGCGCGCCACGGTCTCGACCGGCACGGCGAGCATGCCGTCCGGGTCGCACCGCGCGACACCGATACGAGCGCGCCCGACATCGATCGCGAGACGCACTCCGCGTCGGAACTCCCCCATCGCCTAAAGCGCCGCGACCGCGTCCTGAAGCGCGCTGAGCGCGGCGGGAATCGCGGACGAGTCCTGTCCACCGCCCTGCGCGAGGTCCGGCTTGCCGCCTCCCCCGCCGCCGAGCGCGCCGGTGGCGAGCTTGACGAGGGCGCCCGCCTGCGCACCGCTCTCGCGCGCGCGCTCGGTGGTGCCGATCACGACGACCGGGCGGTCGTTCGCGACGCCGATGAGGGCGACGACCGCTGCCTCGCCCGCGAGGCGCTCGCGCGCCTGCGTGACCAGCGTGCGCACGTCGTCCGCGGACCCGACGTCACCGAGCGCCTCGGCGACGAGCGTGATGCGACCGGCCGGCGCCGCGGCGGCGACCAGCTCCGGCACGCGCTGCTGCAGTTTCTGGGCCTCGAAGGCCTGGATCCGCTTCTCGGCGCGCTTGAGGTTCGCCGACAGCTCGGCGACGCGGCCGGCGAGCTTGTCCTTCGGTGTCTTGAGGGCGCTGGTGAGCTCCTGGACGATCCGACGCTCGGAGGCGAGCTCACGGAACGCGTCGGCGCCGACGAGCGCCTCGACGCGGCGGTTCGCCGCGCCCACCGACGATTCACCGGTGAGCGACACGAGGCCGATCTCGGCGGAGGTCGCCACGTGGGTTCCGCCGCACAGCTCACGCGACCAGGGCCCGCCGATGTCCACGACGCGAACGGTGTCGCCGTACTTCTCGCCGAACAGGGCCATCGCTCCCGCAGCCTTCGCTTCGTCGAGGGACATCGTGCGCGTGGCGACCCCGAGGTTGTCGCCGATCGCGCGGTTCGTGATCTCCTCGATCTCCGACTTGGTCGCGTCGGACAGTGCCTGCCCCCACGAGAAGTCGAAGCGCAGGTATCCGGCCCGGTTCAGGGATCCGGCCTGCCGTGCGCCGGAACCGAGCGTGTCGCGGAGCGCGGCGTGCACGAGGTGCGTCGCCGAGTGCGCGGCCTGAGCGCGACGCCGGTTCGCCTCGTCGACCACGGTCGTCGCGGCATCGCCGATGCCGACCTCGCCCGTGTGCACGGTGACGGTGTGACTGATGAGTCCGGCCACGGGCCGCTGCACGTCGATCACGTCGAGCTCGAATCCGCTGCCGATGATCGTGCCCTTGTCGGCGACCTGGCCGCCCGACTCCGCGTAGAGCGTCGTCTCGGGGAGGATCACCTCGGCGACCTGTCCGGCGACCGCGCGGTCGACCGGCGCTCCGTCGACGAGGATCCCGACGACGCGGCTCGCGGCCGTCAGCTCGTCGTAGCCGAGGAACGCGGTCTCGCCGAGCGCGCGGAACTCCCGGTAGACGCTGACGTCGGCGATCGAGCTCTTGCGGGAGCGCGCATCTTCCTTCGCCCGCTCGCGCTGACGGCGCATGAGGTCGTCGAAGGCGTCGCGATCGACCCCGAGTCCGGCCTCGCCCGCGATCTCGAGTGTGAGGTCGATCGGGAAGCCGTAGGTGTCGTGGAGCAGGAACGCCTGGTCGCCGCCGAGCGAGGAGCTTCCCGTGTCCTTGGCCTTCTCGAGCGCGGTGTCGAGGATCGTCGTGCCGGCGCTCAGCTTGCGCAGGAAGGAATCCTCCTCGGCGTACGCGTAGGTGGAGATGCGCTCCCAGTCGGTCTCGAGCTCCGGGTAGTTCTCCTTCATCGCGTCCCGCGAGACGGTGAACAGCTCGGGGAAGGTGGCCTCTTCGACGCCGAGAAGGCGCATGGAGCGCACGGCACGGCGCATGAGGCGCCGCAGCACGTAGCCGCGTCCCTCGTTCGCCGGGGTCACGCCGTCGCTCAGCAGCATCATGGAGCTGCGTACGTGGTCGGCGATGATCCGGAAGCGCACGTCGTCGCCGGCGTCGGCGCCGTAGCGACGACCGCTCAGCTCACTCGCGCGATCGAGCACGGGGCGCACCTGGTCGATCTCGTACATGTTCTGCACGCCCTGCTTGAGGAAGGCGACGCGCTCGAGCCCCATGCCCGTGTCGATGTTCTTCTGCGGCAGGTCGCCGACGACGCGGAAGTCGGTCTGACTCCTCACGTCGGCGAGCATCTCCTGCATGAACACGAGGTTCCACAGCTCCATGAACCGGGTGTCATCGACTGCGGGGCCGCCGCCCGGACCGTGGGCCGGTCCGCGGTCGAAGAAGATCTCGGAGTCGGGGCCGCCGGGACCGGGCTGGCCGGTGTGCCAGTAGTTGTCCTCGCGCCCCATTCGCTGGATGCGCTCGGCGGGCAGACCGATGACGCGGCGCCAGATGTCGGCCGCCTCATCGTCGGTCTCGTAGACGGTGACCCAGAGGTCCTTCTCATCGAAGCCGAGGCCTCCGTCGGCCTCGCTGGAGGTGAGGAGCTCCCACGCGTACGTGATCGCGCCTTCCTTGAAGTAGTCGCCGAAGGACCAATTCCCCATCATCTGGAAGAACGTGCCGTGGCGGGCGGTCTTGCCGACCTCTTCGATGTCGTTCGTCCGGATGCACTTCTGCAGGTCAGCGGCCCTCGAGTACGGGGCCGGAACGACGCCGGTCAGGTAGGGAATGAACGGCACCATGCCCGCGACCGTGAACATCAGCGACGGGTCGTCACTGACGAGCGACGCCGAGGGAACGATTGTGTGATCCTTCGAGCGGAAGTGATCGAGGTACCGGGTAGCGATCTCCGCGGTCTTCATATCAGGGAATGCGTCCTTGTCAGAGCCTGTGGCGGTCAGTCGTTGGTCTCGCGGGCGACTTCGGCCCGGTACGCGTCGGCAAGCGCATCCGTGAACCCGTTGATGCGCGAGTCGATCGACGCGAGCAGCTCGTTGCCGCGAGGATCCTTGGTCATGAAGTGCGCGGCCACGAACCCGCCCACGATGCCGAGCAGGAACCACAGGAGCTTCTTCATACGTGCATCCTATCCGCCGTGCCCGCTCTCGCGCTGACGGTCCGGCGAGCGTACACGAGGCGGATGAAGGTGCGGGCGGGCGCGATCGGTACGACGGACACGCAACGGGCCAGGACAGCGGCACGACCGCGGCGAGCGAAAGCGATGATCGACTCCTCGATCACGGCGGTGTTCTCCTCGCTGATGCGCTGCATTCGCCGGGGCGCGACGATATAAGGTGGCATGCCAGCGCGTTCCCTGACCTCAAAGTGAATCCCGGCTCGAATCTTTCTTCGAATGTCAGTGGTCCCTCGTAGCGTTGACATATGGACGCCGAACGCATCACGCGAAAGCTCGAGGGATTGGATCCCCGGCAGCGTGAGCGCGCGCGGGTCCTCGTCGACGAAGTCGTGGAGTGCGATCGCGAGATCGCCCGCGCGGAAGGAAAGAAGGCTCTCGTGCTGGCGGAGCTGGCAGAGATCGCGCATGCGGAAGGCGAGCGATCGCCCGCCCCGAACGGTATCGAGGATGCACGCAGGGCGATGGCCTCCGAGATCGCCGCGGCGACGCACACCCACCCCGCCGCGGCGAAGCACGTCATGGAAGAGGCCGAGGGTTTCGTCTCCGACTATCCACGCATGCGCGAAGCCCTCTGCGACGGGCGGATCAGCGCACGACATGCCCGCGCCGTGGCCGACGCGGGCGGGGTGCTCGACCACGACGCACGCGCCTCGCTCGATGACGCGGCGGTTCCGTTCGCGGAGACGAGCACTCCCGGCGACCTGAAGCGGATCGTGAAGCAGCAGGTCGCGCAGCTCGACGCCGTTTCGCTGCACGAACGCCATGAGCGCGAACGAGCCAAGCGGTTCGTGACGCTGACCGAACGCGACGACGGCATGAGTGACCTGCTCTTCTACATGCCGACCTTCGAAGCGCGCGCGATCTACGACCGCGCGACGCAGCTGGCGAAGGTCGTGAAGACTGACAGACGCAGGGCTCGACGCGAGGCCCAAGGCGCGCGCGGCATCGGCGAGGTGAGCGCCGCAAGCGAAAGTGCCGCCCGGGACCGTGGCGACGACGTCAGAACCAGAAGCGTTCGCGCCGACAGCAACAGCGGCGCCCGGGACTATGCCGACGCAGGCGGGGCCAAGGTCGACCGCGCCGACAACGAACGTTCCATCCGCGCGCATACCGACGCGGCGCGAGCCACGGCTGATCACGCCAACGGCGAAAATGCCGACCCGGACCGTGACGAGGCAGGCGGGGCGAGAAGTGGTCGCGCCGACGGCGACGATGCGCGCGAAGCCGTCGCTCAGACGTCAGGGCGCGCGCAGTCAGCAGACGCCGCATCCGGCCCCTCGCTTCTCAACGCCGACTCCGCGGTGACGGCCACCGATCTCCGGACGACGGACCAACTCCGAGTCGACATCCTCACCGATCTGATCCTGACGTCCTCCCCCACAGCCCACGAGCTGCACGCAAGCGGATCCGGGTCCGCGCTCGCCGAGGTGAGCGCAACCGTGCAGGTCACCGTCCCGGTCGAGCAGATCATCGACCCAAGCGACGGCATCAGCTGGATCGACGAGGGCGGGCTCATCTCGCCGAACACAGCCCGGGGCATCGCCGGGCGCGCCGCGGGCTGGGAACGACTCTTCTACCGACCTGAGACGGGCGTCATTGAACACGTCGATCATTACCGACCATCCTCAGGACAAAGACGGGCGCTGATCGGGCGCGACGTCACCTGCCGGTTCCCCGGATGCACCACGCCCGCACGCCGTAGCGACGTCGACCACACGCGCGACTATGCCCGAGGCGGGTCAACGACGCTCACCAACCTCGCACACCTCTGCGAGAGCCATCACGTGATGAAACACCAGTCCGGGTGGTCTGTGACCCAACGTGCACATGGCGTCATGGAATGGACGAGTCCGACCGGACGCACATACGAAGACGAACCAGTGAGTCGCGTGTTCTTCCGGCAAACGGCCGGCTCTGACGACGAAGATGACCCGCCCTGGGCAACGCGAAGGGCGACGTAGACGCGAGGATCAGCTCTCTCAGAATGAGCCCATGACCGATTTCGGCGCGTGACCGTGATGTAGGTGCAGGCAGGACGTCGCTACTTCGCGACTGTCGCGAAGAGCCGGCCGTGCGGACGCGGTGCCTGACTCGTCGACGTTGTGGCGTCGACGCTCCTGGCTCCGCGCCGCAGCAGCGCCGACCCCACCACTGGTCGGGCGCCGCCGGCGCACGAGCAGGTCACCGTTTCAGGCCGCGCCAGAGTGCCGCCCACTGTTCGGCCGTCAGGTCCCGCGGCAACCCGCGCGCGGCGACGCCCGCGTCAGCGAGCACGCGCCTCGCACACGCTCGGTCGACGCCCATCGCGTTCTGAAGGATGCGATCGAAGGAACCGCCGCGCCCCGTGAACGCCGATCTCACGAATCGTGAGTACGGCGAGCGGTCTTTCATCGGAATGAGGCTTCGGTCTCGCCGACGGATGTGAAGGACGCCGCCGTCCACACTCGGTCGCGGCGCGAACGCCCACGACGGAACACGGTCGTGCAGGGTGAACGAAAACCACGGCGCGGTCTGCGCCGTCATCATCGTGCGTCCGCCGACCCCGGCGCGCTTGCGAGCCACCTCCCACTGGGTCAGCAGAAAGGCGTGATCCCAGCCGTTCGTCGCGAGGATACGGCGAAGGATCGGCGTCGTGAGATGAAACGGCACGTTGCCGACCAACACCGGATGCCGCAGCGGGTAACGCAGCGCGTCGGCGTGCTGAACCTCGACACGAGGCAGGTCACTGCGGAGCCGCCGCACGCGGTGCTCATCGATGTCGATCGCCGTGATCCTGCGATCGAGCGCGGCGAGCGATCGCGTGAGCGCTCCGTCGCCCGCGCCGATCTCCAGGATCGCGCCTTCCGTACGTGCGACGAGCCGGGTGATGCGTGTAATGGTCGGTGCGTGGACAAGAAAGTTCTGGCCGAGTTCGTGTCGGCCGCCGAAAACTGATCGCGGCATGAGCGCGCTCCAAGATGCAAGATGCGGAGCGCCTCAGAAAGGACGAAGAGGACAGTCAGACGTCGGATCGCCGTTCCGAGGCACAGGGTCTCTCGGATGGACGACGCGCGAAGCGTGGGGTGCGAGCGCGCCGTCAGGCGCTGCGGTCGCGGAAAACCAGCGCGCGCGTCATCGCGCTCATGCAGATCAAACTACCCATGGCATTCATCGTAGCGGACAACCCCGAACGCCCTGGGCAGGTGCGCTCCTCCGAACCGTCATCTCTCGGCGCACCCATGAGCAGGCCGACGACCGACGTCGACATCGACATCGCACCCTAGTCGAGCACCGCGATCCCGAAGTCGGCCACGACCTTGCGCAGCTCCGCGAGGTAGCGTTGCGCCTGCTCCGTGAGCGGCACCGCGGAATGGCCGATCCAGCCGATCTCGATCGATTCGTCGACGTCGAGCGGGATTGCGACGATCTCCGGATCGAGGTCGTCGCTGATGACGCCCGTCGAGATGGTGTATCCGTCCAGCCCGATCATGAGATTGAAAATGGTCGCACGGTCCGAGACACGGATCTCCTGCTTGCTCGACAACGTCGAGAGGACCTCCTCAGCGAAGTGAAACGAGTTGTTCGCCCCCTGGTCGAACGTGAGCCGCGGCAGGTCCGCGAGGTCATCGAGGGTGACGCGGTCTCGAGCGGCAAGCGGATTCGTGCGCGATACGAAGATGTGCGGTGCGGCGAGAAAGAGCGGAGTGAACGCGAGCCCGGAGTCCCGGAGCAGCTTGTCGATCACGTTCCGGTTGAAATCGTTGCGGTAGAGGACGCCGAGTTCGCTGCGAAACAGTCGGACGTCTTCGATGATCTCCCACGTGCGGGTCTCTCGCAGCGAGAACTCGTACTCGGCCGCCGCATTGCTCCTCACCATGCGGACGAATGCCTCAACCACGAATGAGTAGTGCTGCGCCGACACTCCGAGCAGGCGCCGCGACGGCGGCCGGCCGAGGTAGCGCTGCTCGAGGAGGTCGACCTGTTCGACGATCTGCCGGGCATAGCCAAGGAACTCCGTGCCATCGGCGGTCAGCGTCACCCCGCGAGCCGAGCGCACGAGAAGGGTGCGGCCGACCCGAGCCTCCAGGTCCTTCATCGCCGCGGACATGGTCGGCTGGGAGACATAGAGGAGGTCGGCGGCCGCACTGATCGACCCTTCCGCAACGACCTCGATGAAGTAGTGGAGCCGCTGGAGCGTGATCCCGCCCGATGCCTGTGACATAGCTTGAGGCTATACCCACTCATAGTCATCTCGAATTTCTCGATACCCGGGGACTGCGTGCACGATAGGGCGACCGACTTCCGCATGGCCGATCCCGGCCGATCAACCCCGGATTGACCGCTCATGGCGAACGAGTTCACATTCAGCATCACCACCACGCGCTTCGACGAGGACTACGTGCCGTCGCGTAGTTCGCGCGCCACCACGAACTTCTCGAATCTGGCGAGAGGCGACGACCGGAAGCAGAATCTCCGCAACGCCCTGACGATGATCGACCGTCGGTTCAACGACCTCGCGCACTGGGACAACCCGGACAGGGAGCGGTACGCCGTCGAACTCGAGATCATCTCCGTCGAATTGCAGTTCACGGCGAGCGGGGAGGGCAAGGAGTTCCCGCTGCTTGAGATTCTGGACGTGCAGATCCTCGACACGCGAACCGGGCAACGCCACCGCGGCATCGTCGGGAACAACTTCTCGTCCTATGTCCGCGATTTCGACTTCAGCGTGCTGTTGCCGACGGTCAACGAGACCACGACGACGTTCACCGTGCCCGACGACTTCGGCGAACTGCATGGCAAGCTCTTCAGGTGCTTCCTTGAATCCGCCGCGTATCAGGAGCACTTCCCGGCGCCGCCCGTGATCTGTATCAGCGTCTCCACGAGCAAGACGTATCACCGCACCGAGAACCATCACCCGGTCCTCGGCGTCGAGTATCGCCAGGAGAAGTCCTCGCTGACGGACGCGTACTTCCACAGAATGGGATTGCGGGCGCGATACTTCATGCCGCCCGGCAGTTCTGCGCCGCTGGCGTTCTATTTCCGCGGCGACCTGCTGAACGACTATCCCAATCTGCAGCTCATCGGCACGATCAGCACGATGGAGACGTTTCAGAAGATCTATCGCCCCGAGATCTACAACACGAACTCCGCCGCCGGCAGCGTCTATCGACCAAGCCTAGACCAGCCCGACTATTCGCGAACTCAAATCGCCTACGACCGCGACGAGCGCGCTCATCTCGCGATCACCCAGGGGAAATACACGGAGGAGCATCTCGTGAAGCCGCACCGCAGAGTTCTGGAACAGTGGGCCGCCAACTACCCTGCGCCCGTCGGCTGACCGGCAAGGGATCACCGATCATGCAGAAGATCCTGCCCACCTCGATCGTCGGCAGCCTGCCGAAACCGTCATGGCTCGCGCAGCCGGAAACCCTCTGGTCTCCGTGGAAACTGCGGAACGGCGAGTTGGCCGAAGGACAACAGGATGCGCTGCGCATCGCAGTCCAGGAGCAACGCGGCAGCGGCATCGACATCGTCAGCGACGGAGAGCAGACCCGCCAGCACTTCGTCACCACGTTCATCGAGCATCTCGGCGGAGTCGATTTCGAGCAGCGCGAGACCATTCGGATCCGCGATCGTTACAACGCGAATGTGCCGACCGTCGTGGGTGAGGTGAGCCGTGAGAAGCCCGTGTTCGTCGAGGATGCGAGGTTCCTGCGTCAGCAGACCGATGGGCCGATCAAGTGGGCTCTTCCCGGGCCGATGACGATGGTCGACACGCTCTACGACCGCCACTATAGGAGCCGCGAGAAGCTGGCGTGGGAGTTCGCGACGATCCTCAATCAGGAGGCGAGGGAACTCGAGGCCGTCGGCGTCGATATCATCCAGTTCGACGAGCCGGCATTCAACGTCTTCTTCGATGAGCTCCAGGACTGGGGCGTCGCGATGCTGGAGCGAGCAGCGGAAGGACTGCGCGCGGAAACCGCCGTGCACATCTGCTACGGCTACGGGATCAAGGCGAACACCGAGTGGAAGGCGACACTCGGACCGGAGTGGAGGCAGTACGAAGAGTCACTGCCGTTCTTGCAGCGGTCCACCCTCGACATCGTGTCGCTGGAATGCCACCGTTCCCGCGTGCCTCTGGACCTGATCGAGCTCGTCCGCGGCAAGAAGGTCATGCTCGGGGCCATCGACGTGGCAAGCGAAGCCATCGAGACTCCGGAAGAGGTCGCCGACACCCTCCGAAACGCGCTCGCGTTCGTCGATGCGGACAAGCTCCTCCCGAGCACGAACTGCGGGATGGCTCCGTTGCCCCGTCACGTTGCGCGCGGGAAGATGAGCGCGCTGAGCGCGGGGGCCGACATCGTTCGCAAGCAACTCGCTGCCGCGTCGTGACGCCACCGGGCAGAACCGGCCACCCGAACAGCAAAGCAGAAGGCGCCCCGAGCCGAAGCTCGGGGCGCCTTCTGCTGAAAAGGGTGCTTAGCGCGCCGCGTAGTACTCGACGACCAGCTGGACCTCACAGGTGATGGGAACCTCGGCGCGCTTCGGGCGCGAGACGAGCTTCGCCTGCAGCTTGTCGAGAGAAACCTCGAGGTAACCGGGGACCGCGGGAAGAACCTCGGCGTGACCACCGGCGGCCGCGACCTGGAAGGGCTCGAGACCCTCGCTCTTGGCCTTGACCTCGATCGTCTGACCCGGCTTCACACGGAACGACGGGCGGTCGACGAGCTTGCCGTCGACGAGGATGTGACGGTGGACGACGAACTGGCGCGCCTGCGACGTCGTGCGGGCGAAGCCCGAACGGAGCACGAGCGCGTCGAGACGCATCTCAAGCAGCTCGACGAGGATCTCACCCGTCAGGCCCTCGGTGCGGTTCGCCTCGTTGAACAGGGTGCGCAGCTGCTTCTCGCGGATGCCGTACTGCTCGCGCAGACGCTGCTTCTCACGCAGACGGACGGCGTAGTCGCTGTCGGCCTTGCGCTTGGTGCGTCCGTGCTGGCCGGGGCCGTACGGACGGTTTTCCATGTAGCGCTGAGCCTTCGGCGTCAGCGCGATGCCGAGCGCGCGGGACAGGCGGACCTTGCGACGGTCCTGTGCCTTCGTAACCATGTCGGTTCCTTTCACGTGCCGCAGATGCGGCTTCACGGGCGTACATACCGCCTTCTTCCCTCACGCGGGCGTACGCCGCACTACCCGCGGGAATAACGAAGGGGATGTGCTCGGACTTCGAGCCGATCAAGTCTAACAGAGCGCGCCGGCGCTAATCACCGATGATCCGGCGAATCTTCTCGAGCCGTTCGGAGAGCTCACGCTCCGCCCCGTGCGTGGTCGGTGCGTAATAACGCCGACCCCGGAGCTCGTCCGGCAGATACTGCTGTGGCGACACACCGCGCGCGTCGTCGTGGGGGTACCGGTATCCCTTCCCATGGCCGAGGCGCTTCGCTCCCGCGTAGTGCGCGTCACGCAGGTGCAGTGGAACCGGGCCCATGCGTCCTGCCCGCACATCCCCGAGTGCCGCGTCGATCGCGCTGATGACCGCATTGGACTTCGGAGCCGTCGCGAGGTAGATCGTCGCCTCCGCCAACGGGATCCGCGCCTCCGGCATGCCGACGAGCTGCACCGTATCGGCCGCCGCGACCGCGATCTGCAGCGCGCGCGGATCCGCCATGCCGATGTCCTCTGCCGCGTGGACCATGAGCCGACGCGCGATGAAGCGCGCGTCCTCCCCCGCCTCGATCATGCGCGCCAGGTAATGCACGGCCGCGTCCGGATCCGATCCACGGATGGACTTGATGAACGCGCTGATGACGTCGTAGTGCTCGTCGCCCTGCCGGTCGTAACGCAGCAGTGCGCGGTCCACCGCCTGAGCGACACCGTCCGGAGTGACCGTGGGCACGGATCCCTCGTCGGCCTCACTTGCGGCGACGCCGGCGGCGGCTTCGAGCGCCGTGAGCGCGCGGCGGGCATCGCCCGACGACAGGCTCACGATCGCGTCGCGTGCCTCGTCTTCCAGGACGACCGCGCCGTCGAGTCCGCGCGCGTCGGAAACCGCACGGTCGATGAGGCCCGCGAGGTCAACGTCGGTGAGCGGCTTGAGCGTGAGCAGGAGCGACCGCGACAGGAGCGGTGAGATCACCGAGAACGACGGGTTCTCGGTCGTCGCCGCGATGAGGATCACCCAGCCATTCTCAACACCCGGCAACAGCGCGTCCTGCTGCGCCTTCGTGAACCGGTGGATCTCATCGAGGAAGAGGATCGTCGACTCGCCATACAGATCGCGCTGGTCGAGCGCCTGCTGCATCGCCTCTCGCACGTCCTTGACGCCGGCCGTGATCGCCGACAGTTCGACGAAGCGGCGTCCCGAGGACCGCGCGATCGCCTGCGCGAGCGTCGTCTTGCCGGTGCCGGGCGGGCCCCACAGGATCACCGAGACGGTTCCCGGCTTCGAGCCGTCAGGATCCGCGAGAGCGACGATCGGCGAGCCCGCGCCGAGCAGGTGGGACTGCCCCGCGACCTCGTCGAGCGAGACCGGGCGCATCCGCACGGCGAGGGGCGTCTGCCCCGCGAAGAGCGCACCGGAGGAGTTCACCCCTCCCACGTTACCGTCACGGTCCCGACGCGCGGCCCGCCAATGACTTAGGCTGGACCCGTCCTATTCCCCTTTACGCGGATACCGCGCCAAGGAGCCTCCTGTGTCGACCTCCGACAACACCGCCGTCCCCGACAACACCACCGGATTCGACGCGACTGCCGCGTCCGAACAGCCCCCTGCGACTGAGCAGCCGGCGACGACCGAGCAGACCACCGCGTCCGACAAGACCGTCGGAACGGAGGACGTTGCCGCACCTGGCGCATCCGCTGGATCCGACCAGACGGCTACGCCCGACGAGACGGTCGCGTCTGACGAGACCGCAGCCGGCGACGAGACCGCAGCAGCTGCCGAGGCCGAGAAGCCAGCGGAGACCGGCGAGGCTGCACCGGCTGACAAGCCAGCGGAGACCGGCGAGGCTGCACCGGCTGACAAGCCAGCGGAGACCGGCGAGGCTGCACCGGCCGACGAGCGTGCGGAGACCGACACGGCTGCCGAGGCCGACAAGCCTGCGGAGACCGACACGGGCGCCGCGACGGATGCGTCCCCGGCAGCGAGCGAAGCCGCGGGGACCGACGCGCCCGACAAGGCCCCCAGCCCGACACCGACGCCCTCCCCGACACCGAAGCCGGGCCCCGTCCCGAGCCCCGCCGCGCTCGCGAAGCGCCCGAAGCCGCCCGCGCCCGCCGGAGCTCCCGACGTCCCCGCCGTCGTTCCGCCGACCTTCCCTGCGATTCCCGGTGCCAGCGAATGGGGCCGCGTCGACGAGAAGGGCGTCGTCTCCGTACGCGAGGGCGACGACTGGCGCGTGGTCGGCGAGTATCCGGACGGCACGCACGACGAGGCCCTGCAGTACTACGTGCGCAAGTTCGATGAGCTCGCGTTCAAGGTGAACGCGATCGAGCAGCGCCACCAGGCCGGCGGTGCGTCAGCCTCTGCCCTGCGCAGCCAGGCAGGCCAGCTCAAGAAGGACATCGTCGGCGCCCCCGCCGTCGGTGACCTCGCCGCGCTAGAGGCCCGCCTCACGACCATGATCGACGAGCTCGCCGAGGCGGCCACGCAGGAGGCCGCCGCCCAGCGCGAGGTCGTCGACGCGGCCATCGCCGAGCGCACGACCATCGTCGAGAAGGTCGAACAGCTCGCCGCACGGGATCCGCAGAACGTGCAGTGGAAGCAGGCGACGACCGAGCTGAACGACCTCTTCACGGCCTGGCAAGACCACCAGAAGACCGGCCCACGTCTGCCGAAGTCGACGGCCCAGGCCCTTTGGAAGCGTTTCCGCGACTCGCGCTCGAAGATCGAGCGCGCGCGTCGTGCCTTCTTCGCCGAACTCGACGAGGTGCACAAGGCCGCGAAGGCGGAGAAGACGCAGATCGTCGAACGCGCCGAGGCGCTTGCCTCGCGCGGCGAGGACGGCATCCCCACCTACCGCGCCCTGCTCGACGACTGGAAGCGCGCCGGCCGCGCCGGCCGCAAGGCGGACGACGCCCTCTGGGCGCGCTTCAAGGCCGCCGGCGACGTGCTCTACGGCGCCCGCGCCGATCGCAATGCCGAGGAAGAGGCCGAGTCGAAGCCCCGCATCGAGGCTCGCGAGGCGCTGCTCGAGGAGGCCGCGAAGGTCGCCGATATCGCCGACCTCAAGCGCGCGCGCCAGGTGCTCACCGAGATTCAGCGTCGCTGGGAGGACGTCGGACGCGTCTTCCCGCGCGACGTCGAGCGCGGCCTCGACGGCCGGATGCGCAAGATCGAGCTCGCCCTGAAGGATCGCGAAGACGTCGACTGGAAGCGCAACAACCCTGAGACGAAGGCCCGCGCGAACGACATGGAAGCGCAGCTGCGGGAGGCGCTCGAGGGTTACGAGAAGGATCTCGAGCGCGCCAAGGCATCCGGCGACGAGAGGGCGATCAAGCAGGCGCAGGAGGCAATCGACGCCCGCACCGCGTGGCTGCGGGCGATCGGCGGCTGACGCCCCGACGCGGAGTTATCCACACCCCTGTCGCGTCGCCCCGTGCGCGCGGGAGGATCGGAGCATGTTCCCGTACGCGCTCGGCGCGCAAGCGCCGCTCAGTCACGCCGAGCTGACCGCGGCGGTGCTCGACGGCGACCTCGTGCCGATCTCGCGCCGGGCCTATAGCCCGACCGCGATGCCGCCGAGCGTCATCGTCCGCGCCGCCGCGGCCGCGGTCATCGTGCCGAACGCCCACGCGGCCGTCCGGACGACAGCGGCATGGATTCACGGCGCGCTCGCTGAAGAACCCGATCCGCACCACGTGCAGCGCATCGCCGGCGAACCCGCGTCGCGGCTCCTGCGGGCCGGCCTCGCCGTGCACCTGTGGCCGCTGCCGGCAGAGGATCTCACTGTGATGGGCGGCGTGAGGGTGACGACGCTGGAACGCACCTGCTACGACGTCGCGCGGGAGACGCTCCTTGGCGACGAGGGAGCATCGTCTCGGGCGTTCGCCTGGTTTCGCGCCCAGGACGACCTCCGCGACGCCTTCCTCACGTGGCTGACCGCCGGCCGCCGACTCTCCTACACGCGCCGCATCGCGGCGATCCTTCAGGAAGACGTGACGCGGTAGACGTCGTAGACGCCCTCGATCCGTCGCACGGCGTTCAGCACGCGATCAAGGTGCACGGTGTCGCCCATCTCGAAGACGTAGCGGCTGATCGCCAGCTGATTCTTCGTCGTCTGCACCGACGCCGAGAGGATGTTCACGTGATGTTCCGTGAGGATCCGCGTGATGTCGCTCAGCAGGCCGCCCCGGTCGAGCGCCTCCACCTGGATGTGCACGAGGAAGACGGCCTTCGTCTCCGGCGCCCATTCGACGTCGATCATTCGCTCCGGGTCGCGCTGCAACGCCTCGACGTTTGCGCAGTCCGCGCGGTGCACGCTCACGCCGCTGCCGCGCGTCACGAATCCGACGATCTCGTCACCGGGCACGGGCGTGCAGCACTTCGCGATCTTCACGAGGATGTCGGGGGCGCCGCGTACGAGCACGCCCGAGTCGCCGGACCGCGGCCGCTCCCGTGCGCCCGTCGGCAGCTCGACGATGCCCGTCGCCGGCTCGGACTCGCTGAGCGCGCCCTGTACCTTCTCGAGCACCGACTGCGACGACACGTGACCCTCGCCGATCGCCGCGTAGAGCGCGGAGATGTCGTGGTAGTGCATTCCCGCCGCGACCTCCGGCAGGGTTTCCTTCAGACGGGCGAACGAGACGTTGTGACGCCGCATCGCCCGTGCGATCGACTCCTTGCCCTGTTCGATCGCCTCCTCGCGGCGCTCCTTGGTGAACCAGCCGCGGATCTTGTTGCGCGCACGGGTGCTCTTGACGAACGTGAGCCAGTCCTGGCTCGGACCCGCGTCGGGGTTCTTCGAGGTGAAGACCTCCACCACGTCGCCCGACTGCAGCTCGCTCTCCAGCGGCACGAGGCGCCCATTCACCTTCGCGCCCATCGTGCGATACCCGACCTCGGTGTGCACGGTGAAGGCGAAGTCGACCGGCGTCGCTCCCGCTGGCAGGCCGATCACCCGACCCTTCGGCGTGAAGACGTAGACCTCCTTCGCGCCGATCTCGAAACGCAGCGAATCGAGGAACTCCCCTGGATCCTTGGTCTCGGCCTGCCAGTCGCTGATGCGCGCGATCCAGGCCATGTCCTGGTCGCTTGCGCGCGCATCCGCGCGGCCGCCGGTCTGCTGCATCCGCTCCTTGTACATCCAGTGCGCCGCGACGCCGTATTCGGCCTGTTGGTGCATCTCGATCGTGCGGATCTGCAGCTCGACCGTGCGGCCTCCGGGACCGATCACCGTCGTGTGGAGCGAGCGGTAGAGGTTGAACTTGGGCGTCGCGATGTAGTCCTTGAAACGCCCCGGCAGCGGCGTCCAGCGCGCGTGGAGCGCGCCGAGCACCGCGTAGCAGTCGCGTACGCTCGGCACGATGACGCGGATGCCGATGAGGTCGTAGATGTCGTCGAACTCGCGTCCGCGCACGACCATCTTCTGATAGACGGAGTAGAGCTGCTTCGGACGTCCGGAGACGGATCCGCGAATGCGCAGGTCGCCGAGGTCGCGGGTGACCTCGCCGATCACCTTCTGCATGTACTCCTCGCGCTGCGGCGTGCGCTGCTTGATGAGGCTGTCGATCTCGTTGTAGATCTTCGGGTACAGCACCGCGAAGGAGAGATCCTCCAGCTCGCTCTTGATCGCCGCGATCCCGAGTCGATGTGCGAGCGGCGCATAGATCTCGAGCGTCTCTGTAGCCTTCTTCTTCGCCTTCTCTGGCGGAACGAAGCCCCACGTGCGCGCGTTGTGCAGGCGGTCCGCGAGCTTGATGACGAGGACGCGCACGTCCTTCGACATCGCGACGATCATCTTGCGGACCGTCTCGGCCTGCGCGCTCTCGCCGTACTTCACCTTGTCGAGCTTCGTGACCCCGTCGACGAGCAGCGCGACCTCATCGCCGAACTCGTCCGTCAGCTCGTCGAGCGCGTACCCCGTATCCTCCACGGTGTCGTGCAGGAGCGCCGCGGCGATCGCGCGCGGCGCGAGCCCGAGCTCGGCAAGGATCTGGGCGACGGCGAGCGGGTGCGTGATGTACGGCTCACCGCTGCGGCGCTTCTGATCGCGGTGCTTCTCCTCCGCGACGCGGTACGCCTTGTCGATGAGCGAGACGTCGACGCGCGGATGATTCTGCCGAACGGTGTCGATCAGCTTGCGCACCGAGGCGTTCGGCTTCGCGCGCGTGAAGATGCGCGGAACGAGCCATCTCAGGCTCGGCCCCGACGACGTCGACACCGTCTCAGCCAACGTACCTCCCGCGAATGGAACGCGCCTCAGTCCTCATGCACCAATACTAGGCATCGTCCCCTGCGGCCTTCCTCCGCGCCGCGAGGATCCGCTTGTCGCGCTGTGCGATTTTCGGCTCCTTCTCGCGAATCAGTGAGTACAGCGGCGCCGCAACAAAGATCGTCGAGTACGTGGCCACGATGATGCCGACGAAGATCGACAGCGAGATGTCGCTCAGCGTCTCCGCGCCGAAGCCGAACACACCGATGAAGAGGATCGCGGCGACCGGGAGCGCCGCGACGACCGAGGTGTTGATCGATCGCACGAGTGTCTGGTTCACACCGAGGTTGACGGCCTCGCCGAACGTGAGGCTGCCCTCCTCGTCTTCGGTGTTCTCTCGGATCTTGTCGAACACCACGGTTGTGTCGTACAGGGAGTACGCGAGGATCGTCAGGAAGCCGATCACGGCCGAGGGCGACAGTTGGAAGCCCGCCGCGGAATACACACCGACCGTCACGATCAACACGTCGACGAGGCCGACGATCGCCGCGACGGACATCTTCCACGTGCGGAAGTAGATCGCCAGGATCAGGAAGGTCAGCGCCAAGAAGATCGCGAGACCCCACAGCGACTGCTTCGTCACGTCCGCACCCCACGTGGGCCCGACGAACGAGTCGGTGACCTCGTCGGCCGGCACGTCATACGCCTCTGCGAGCGCGGCAGCCAGTGCGCGCGACTCCTCGTTCGTCAGCGTGGAGGTCTGTACCTGGACGTCGCGCTCGCCGATCACGGTGACGGTGGACTCGGCCTCAGGGACGACGTCCTCGACGGTGTTCGTCGCGATCTCCTGGTCGGTCGTCGACGGATTCGAGATCGTGAACTTCGCGCCGCCCGTGAACTCGATCGACAGCGTGAACCCACCGCGCACGACAGGCGCGAGGATCGACAGCGCCACCAGCGCGATCGCGATGATGAACCACAGCTTGCGCCGTGCCACAAAGGGAATCGATGTCTTCCCGGTATAGAGGTCGTTACCGAGTTGGTTCATGGTGCGCATCAGGCGTCGCCCTCTCGGCTCGTGTTCGTCGTATCGTCTGCGCGCTCCGCCGCGCGCTTCCGCTCGGCGATCGTCTGGCGTCGTTCCGCCTCGCGCCGGGAGCGCTGGTTGCGTCCCGCCACCGCGACCGGCTCGCGGAACCGTGTGCGCTTCTCATAGACCGCTCCGAGCTCCGACGGATCCAGTCCGGACAGCGGGTGACCGCCGCCAAAGAAGCGCGTCCGTACGAGGAGCTGCATCACCGGGTGCGTGAAGACCACGAAGATCAAGATGTCGATGAGGGTCGTGAGACCGAGCGTAAAGGCGAATCCCTTCACCGTCGCATCGGCGAGGACGTACAGCACGACCGCGGCGAGGATGTTGATCGACTTCGCGCTGAAGATCGTGCGCTTGGCTCGCGACCAGCCGTCCTCGACCGCGGCGGTCGTCGTCTTACCGTCACGGAGCTCATCACGGATGCGCTCGAAATACACGATGAACGAGTCGGCCGTGAACCCGATCGTGACGATCAGGCCCGCGACGCCGGCGAGCGACAGCCGATAGTCGAGACGCCACGAAAGCAGACACAGCATGATGAAGGTCAGCACGGCCATCACCGCGAGCGAAGCGATGATCACGAAGCCGAGCGCACGGTAGCTCACGAGGAGCACCCACAGCGCGACGAGCACAAGACCGATGAGGCCCGCCGTCAGACCGACCATGAGCTGCTGCGAGCCGAGCGTCGCGGAGATCGTGTCACTCGTCACGACCTGGAAGCTCATCGGCAGCGCGCCGAAGCGGAGCTGGTCGGCGAGGACCTTCGACGATTCCTCGTCGATGCCGGGGCCCGAGATCTGCGGATTGCCGTTGGTGATCACGCCGTCCATGCCCGGCGCCGAGATGACGTTGCCGTCGAGCACGAACGCGAACTGGTTCTGGGCGCCCGTCAGGTTGTACAGGCGCTGGCTGACCTCGGCGAAGACGTCCGATCCCTCGTTGTCGAAGTCGATCGTGACCATCCACTGGCCGTTCTGCTGGTTGATGCCCGCCTGCGCGTCATCGATCGCCGACCCGTCGAGCTCGACCGGACCGAGGATGTACTTGGCGACGCCGTCTTCATCACAGGTGATCAGCGGCTCATCGTGCGGCGCGTGTGAGGGATCGTTCGACTCCGCGGTGCAGTCGTAGGCCATCATCTCGGCCATCAGGGCTTCCGTCACCCAGGCGAGATCACTGCCGCTCGTCGGCTCGGTCGTCGGCTCCGCGTTGAGCGTCGGGTCCGGCGTCGGATAGGGCGTCTGTTCGCCGTCCTCGCCCACGAAGCTCGTCGCCGAGTCGGCGGCGTACAGCACCGGACGCAGCTGCATCTGCGCACTCGCCTGGATCCGGTCGCGCGTCTCCTGGTCGGCGTTTCCGGGAATCGCCACGACGATGTTGTCCGACCCCTGGGTCGTGATCTGCGACTCCGAGACGCCCGCCGCGTCGACGCGCTGGCGAATAATCTCGACGGCCTGCTGCATCTGCTCGGCAGTCGGCGTCTCACCGGCCGTGTCAGCCTCGAGCGTGATCTGCGTGCCGCCCTGCAGGTCGAGCGCCAGCTCGGGAACCCACGTTCCCTCCTTCATCACGTGGACGCCGGCGGCGTTCGCTCCGAAGAGGATGAGCGTGAGGCCGAGCAGGCCGATCAGAGCGCGCCATGCACGGCGCGTAGGGGAAGAAGTCGCCACGACGGGGTCGCCTTACGTCAATTTGCTGTGTCTGGTTTCAATGCGATTCGCTCGCGAGCGATCAGCTCCGGGTCTGGTCGTCGCCGTCGTCATCATTCGGTGATGCCGCGTCGTCGTCCGCGTCGTCCGCGACGACCGCGCCATCCTGCTGATCGAGGACGACGTCCGGGTCCGTGCCCTCGGAGCCCGCGTCTTCGGAGACGACGTCCTCGTCGTGCTCGTCGTCGTAGTCCTCCTCATCGACGTTGTCCGCGTCGTCGTCCGCCTGCTCTGCGTTCAGCGTCTCCTGGTCGATCGACACCGTCTGCGCGTGCACCTCCACCTCGACACCCGGTGCGATCGCGACGATCGCCCGCTTCGTGAGGTCGTCGGCATCGAAGGCGACGAGCGTGCCGTAGAGACCGGCACGTGTCATCACCGGAGTACCGGGCATGAGCGACTGCTGGCGCTCCTGCTCCTCCGCCTGCATCTTCTTGCGACGCCGAGACGAGCTCCAGAACATAAAGATGAGAAGAGCACCGGCGAGGACGAGAAGGAGGATATCCGGGGACATAGAAAAGTAGGGCCTTTCGCGGTTCGGGACAGGTGGGGATCGCGCACGACGCCCGCGCACCGGGTATCCCGGCACATCCCGACGATTATAGGGCATCCGGCAATGCCGGATCAGCGAGGCGCGCGGGGGCGACCGGCGCTCAGACGAGTCCCGTCTCGGCGGGCAGTCCGAGGTGTTCGTAGGCGGTGGGCGTCGCGACCCGTCCACGGGGCGTGCGGCCCATGAAGCCGATCCGCACGAGGTACGGCTCCACCACGCTCTCGACCGTGTCCGGTTCCTCGCCGACGGCGACGGCAAGGGTCGACAGCCCGACCGGACCGCCACGGAAACGGCGCACCAGCGCGTCGAGCACGGCCCTGTCCAACCGGTCGAGGCCGATCTCGTCGACGTCATAGAGCTCGAGGGCCGCACGCACCCCCGCAAGCGTCACCTCGTGGTCGCCATGGACGACCGACCAGTCGCGTACGCGCCGGAGCAGTCGGTTCGCGATCCGCGGTGTGCCTCGCGAGCGCCGGGCGATCTCGGATCCCTGCGCCGCATCGAGCCCGATTCCGAGTACCCCGGCAGAGCGCTTCACGACGAGCTCGAGCTCCTGAGACTCGTAGAACTCCAGGTGCGCAGTGAATCCGAACCGGTCGCGGAGCGGATTCGGCAGCAGACCGGATCGCGTCGTCGCGCCGACGAGCGTGAACGGCGCGAGATCCAGCGGGATGCTCGTTGCACCCGCTCCCTTGCCGACCATGATGTCGATGCGAAAATCCTCCATCGCGAGGTACAGCATCTCCTCCGCCGACCGGGCCATGCGGTGGATCTCGTCGATGAACAGCACCTCCCCCGGCGTGAGGCTCGACAGCAGCGCCGCGAGGTCTCCTGCATGCTGGATCGCGGGGCCGTTCGACATACGCAGCGGCCGGCCGGACTCGTGGGCGACGATCATCGCGAGGGTCGTCTTGCCGAGTCCGGGCGGGCCCGCCATCAGGATGTGATCCGCCGGGCGGTCCTGCATCCGTGCGGCGTCGAGCAGCAGCTGCAGCTGACCACGCACCTTGTGCTGACCGACGAACTCCTGCAGACTCTGCGGCCGCAGCGCACCCTCGACCGCGAGTTCCGTGTCGTCTTGCGGCTCGGGCGAAACGATGCCGTCAGACACGCGGCGCTTCCTTCTTCGCCGGTCCGAGCGCCGCGAGCGTCAGGCGCAGCAGCGCCTGCATCGAGGCGAGATCGGCCTCACTCGCGGTCTCGGCGACACGCTCGACGGCATCGGCAGCCACGCGCTCCGGCCATCCGAGCCCGGCGACCGCCGCGATCACCTGGCTCGCAACCGACGACGGAGCTTCTCCGGATGCGGACGCGGGGGCGGTCGGGGCGGCGAGGCGCCCGTGGAGCTGCACGACGATGAGCTTGGCGGTCTTCGGACCGATGCCAGAGACCTTCCGGAACGGCTTGTCGTCCTCGGCATCGACGGCCTGCGCGATCTGGTCGATCGTGAGGTTCGACAAGATGCCGAGCGCCGACTTCGGACCGACTCCGCTCACGCCGAGCAGGACGCCGAACACCTCGAGCTCGTCGCGGTCCGCGAAGCCCACGAGCGAGAGCGCGTCGTCGCGGACGATCAGATGGGTGTGGAGGCGAATCTGCTCCCCCTCGCGCGCCGTGCGGGCCACGTCGGGCGGGACGGCGACGGAGAAGCCGACCCCCGAGACCTCGACGATGACGCTCTCTGCTGCGGCCTGAAGCACCGTTCCGTGAAGCGACGAGATCATCGCCCCAGCTTATCCGCGCGGTCGTACGTATGTTCGAGCGACACGCGAACGACGCTCCGCGTCAGCCCACGCCTTCTGGGCCGGCGTCTGCGCACCACTCGGCGCCGCCGCGCCCGGTCCCCCGCGCCACGCCTGGCAGAGCGCGATCGCGAGAGCGTCGGCCGCGTCGGCGGGCCTCGGCAGCTCCGCCAGGCGGAGGACGCGCGCGACCATGTGCTGCACCTGCGCCTTGTCCGCGGACCCGTATCCCGTGATCGCGGCCTTCACCTCGCTCGGAGTATGCGTCGCCGTGGCGATTCCGCGCTCCGCCGCGAGCATCAGTGCGACGCCGCTCGCCTGGGCGGTGCCCATGACCGATGCGACGTTGTGCTGCGCGAAGACGCGCTCCACGGCGACGGCGTCGGGCTGATACTCGTCCAGCACCGCACGAATGCCGCGCGCGATCGTCGCCAAACGAACTCCGGGATCCGCGTCCGCCGGGGATCCGACGACATCGACGTGCACGAGCGTCGCCGTGCGGTTGGCGGCGACATCAACGACACCGACGCCACACCGGGTGAGGCCGGGATCGATGCCGAGCACACGTGTCATGACTCCCACGCTAATCGTCCTGTGGGCCCGGTGTGGGACCCGCAGGGCGATTGGCGCACGCGTGAGGCTCTCCGCCCGGAGCGACCGAGAGCGTGTCTCATAAACGGAGCCGTCGCGAGGAGCGCGCTCAGGGCCTGCGCAGCAGGCGAACGACCCTGAGACGCGCGCTATTCGTCGTCGGCTTCGAGCTCGGCCTGCACCTCGGCGGTCAGGTCGAGATTCGTGAACACGTTCTGCACGTCGTCGAGATCCTCGAGCGCGTCGATCAGCTTGAACAGCTTCCGCGCCGCGTCCGCGTCAAGTGGGACCTTCACGTTCGGAACGAATTCCGCATCGGCCGACTCGTAGTCGATGTCGTTCGCCTGCAGGGCCTGACGCACGGCCACCATGTCGCTCGCGTCCGTGATGATCTCGTACCCGTCGGGGTGCGGCTCGATCTCCTCAGCGCCGGCCTCGAGGGCCACCATCATCACGTCGTCCTCGGTCGACCCCTCAGCCGACGCCACGATGACGCCCTTGCGTTCGAAGTTGAACGAGACGCTGCCGGGGTCGGCCATGTTGCCGCCGTTGCGGGTGACCGCGGTGCGCACGTCGGCCGCCGCGCGGTTCTTGTTGTCCGTCAGGCACTCGATGAGCATCGCCGTGCCGCCGTGGCCGTAGGCCTCGTACATGATCGTCGTGTATTCCACGGCGTCGCCGCCGATACCCGCGCCGCGCTTGATCGCACGATCGATGTTGTCGTTCGGGACCGAGGTCTTCTTGGCCTTCTGCACCGCGTCGTACAGCGTGGGGTTGCCCTGGAGATCGGGCCCGCCCATGCGCGCCGCGACCTCGATGTTCTTCGTCAGCTTTGCGAACGCCTTGGCGCGCTTCGCGTCGATCGCTGCCTTCTTATGCTTGGTGGTCGCCCACTTGGAATGCCCGGCCATACGCCTCCTCGCTTGTCGGATCCATTTTAGGGGCAGGCGGGCGCCAGCTCGATGTCGTGACGCGGCCGCGCCCCTCAGGAGATGTAAATCGGTGTGCCGGCGGGAAGCTCCGCCAGCCGGGTAATCGCGGCCTCGTCCACGCGGAGACAGCCGTTCGAGATCGAGCCCGAGCGCACGTCGTGATAGTGGAATGCCGTGACCGCGACGTCCTGGCCATCGAAACCGGCGAGCGTCTGCGACTGCTCGGAGAGGTAGACGATCGGATGGCCGCGGGCATAGTCGAGCGACGTGACCTCGGTGAGCATGACGAATGAGCGTCCGGTCGGGGTCGGCGTCGCCGCGGCCCCCCACGCGAACTCCGTCGCGATCGTCTCGCGCTCGGCTTCGGATCCCGTGCCGTCGACGACCTCGATCGTCTGCGCCGACAGATCGACTTCGACGCTCATCTCGTTCTCGTCGATCTCGACGTCCGCGGTACGCAGCCATCCCGTCAGCTGGCTCGCATCCCCCTGGCCGGGCAGCGCCTGACGCCCCACCAGCAGTACGCGGATCCACGCGTCGTGCTGCTCGATCACGGGAACGACCGTGCCGCCGTACCGCTCCTCCTGTGGGAGCCACGCGACGGGTTCTGCATCCTCGGGATCCGCGAACACGGGGGCACCGTCGGCGGACGCAGGCGCCGCGGACAGTCCAAGCGTCTTCTCATCCTGCGCATCGTCGACGGGGAGGTCGGGGTGCATCCCGAACACGTTCGCGATGGGATAGCCATCCGCCTCGAACTGCCCCGCATTCGCGGCCGGCCCCTCCGGCGTCGGCGTCGGCGTCGCGGCCTCGGAAGCGGTCGGCGTCGGATCCGGCTCGGGTTCGTCGCCGTCATCGCCCCCCTGCGACAGCACCACCATCACGGTGATGGCCGCCGCGACGATCACGACGGCACTCAGTCCCAGGATCCATGCCACGCGCTTATCCACGTTCCTATAGTGGCATGATCGAATCCATGCAGATCCTCTCCATCCAATCCGCCGTCGCATACGGACACGCCGGCAACTCCGCGGCCGTCTTCCCCATGCAGCGCATCGGCGTCGAGGTCCTGCCGGTGTACACCGTGAACTTCTCGAACCACACGGGATACGGCGCGTGGCGTGGGCCCGTCATGGATCCGTCTGACGTCGCCGACGTGATCACGGGCGTCGAGGAGCGCGGCGGTTTCGACGAGCTCGACGCCGTCTTGAGCGGGTACCAGGGCTCCGAGGGCATCGCCGATGTCATCATCGACGCCGTTGCGCGTGTGAAGGCACGCCGTCCTGAGTCGCTATACGCGTGCGATCCCGTCATGGGCAACGCGAAGTCGGGATGCTTCGTCGCCCCCGCCATCCCCGACCTGCTCCGCGACAAGGTCGTTCCGGTCGCGGACATCATCACGCCGAACCAGTTCGAGCTCGGCTACCTCACCGGCACCTCGCCCGACACGATCACCTCGACGCTCGCGTCGGCGGACGCCGCGCGCGCGATGGGCCCGGCCACGATCCTCGTCACGAGCGTCGAGCGCCCGGACCGCCCCGACAACACCATCGAGATGATGGCGGTCAACGACCACGGCGCGTGGATCGTGCAGACGCCGTATCTGCCGCTGAAAGCGAACGGATCCGGTGACGTCACCGCCGCGCTGTTCACGAGCCATTACGCACGCACGCGTGACGCCGCCGACGCACTCGCGCGGACCGCGTCCTCGGTCTACGGGCTGCTCGAGATCACGCACGCCGCGGGTTCGAAGGAGCTGCACCTCGTCGAGGCGCAGGAGCACTTCGCACACCCGCGGATGGAGTTCGAGGCGCTCCGCGTGCGCTGACTCGCTCGGGCGTCCTCGGCGCTCACGTCGCGGCGAGAAAGCGCTCGTGGAAGCGAGTGTCCCCCGTTTGCTCCGGGTGGAATGCGGTCGCGAGCAGCGCGCCCTGCTCGACCGCGACGACCCGGCCGTCGTCGAGCGCCGCGAGCGGCGTCGCACGGCCGGGATCCTCGACGACGGGCGCGCGGATGAAGACCGCATGAACGGGCGGCTCGCCGAGCACGGCGACCGATAGCTCGGTCTCAAACGACTGATTCTGACGACCGAACGCATTGCGCCGGACGGTCACATCGAGCCCTCCGAACGTCTGTTGATCGCGGATCCCGCCGACGATCCGATCAGCGAGCAGAATCATGCCGGCGCACGTGGCAAAGACCGGCAGACCGTCACGGATCCGCGCCACCAGCGCGTCACGCACGCCGAACTCGCGGGCGAGTCGGTCGATCGTCGTCGACTCGCCGCCGGGCAGCACGAGGCCGTCGATGCAGACGAGATCCTCCGGTCGACGTACCCGTGTCGTGCGCGCTCCGAGCAGTCCGAGGATGCGTTCGTGCTCCCCGACGTCCCCCTGCAGCGCGAGGACGCCGATCGTCCGGCGACGGGCGCTGCGGATCAGCTCGCTACCAGCCACGCTCGGAGAGGCGGTGCGGCGCGGGGATGTCGGCCACGTTGATACCGACCATCGCCTCGCCGAGCCCGCGCGACGCCTCGGCCACGACGGCGGGGTCATCCGCGAACGTCGTCGCCCTCACGATCGCCTTCGCACGCGCCGCCGGATCCCCCGACCGGAAGATGCCGCTGCCGACGAACACGCCGTCGGCGCCGAGCTGCATCATCATCGCGGCGTCCGACGGGGTCGCGACGCCGCCGGCCGTGAAGAGGACGACCGGGAGCTTGCCGGTCCGCGCGACCTCGGCCACGAGCTCGTACGGGGCGCGCAGCTCCTTCGCGGCCACGTAGAGTTCGTCCTCGGTCCGACCCGCCAGAGCGCGGATCTCGCCGGTGATCTGGCGGATGTGGCGCGTCGCCTCCGAGACATCGCCCGTGCCTGCCTCTCCCTTGGACCGGATCATGCCGGCCCCCTCGGAGATCCGCCGCAGCGCCTCGCCGAGGTCGGTCGCGCCGCACACGAACGGTGTCGTGAACGCCCACTTGTCGATGTGGTGCACGAAGTCGGCCGGCGAGAGGACCTCGGACTCGTCGATGTAGTCGACGCCGAGCTGCTGCAGCACCTGCGCCTCGACGAAATGGCCGATCCGAGCCTTCGCCATGACGGGAATCGAGACCGCCTCGATGATGTCGTCGATGAGGTCGGGCTCGCTCATGCGCGCGACGCCGCCCTGCGCGCGGATGTCGGCCGGCACGCGCTCGAGCGCCATCACCGCGACGGCGCCCGCGTCCTCCGCGATGCGCGCCTGTTCGGCCGTGACGACGTCCATGATGACGCCGCCGACGAGCATCTCCGCCAGCCCGCGCTTGACGCGCGCGGTTCCCGTGGTCTCCGTCATGGTGCTCCCTCGAACTCGGTTCCGTTTGGTCTATGCCAAAGTCTACGAGCCTGCGCGTGAGACAATCGACGCCGATGTCACATTCCGACACGCCTTCGGGTATCTCCGGCGCCACGGCCGCCGACATCGCCGCAAGTGCGCGGTCCGCGATCGAGCGCGGCGAGTTGCGCCCCGGCGACGCGCTCCCGTCCGTGCGCGCCCTCGCCGAGGACCTCGGGGTGAATCGCAACACCGTCGTGGCCGCGTACCGCCGTCTCGCCGGAGCAGGGCTCGCGGTGGGGCGCGGGCGGGCGGGAACGCGCGTGGCGTCGCTCGACAGCGTCGCGCGCGAGGGCTACGCCGACGTCGCCGGCGCGGTCGATGCCGCCGCGGGGAACCCGCATCCCGCTCTCATCCCCGATCCGACGACGGTTCTCGCAGGCGTGGTGGGCCGCCCTGTGCTCTACGGTGCGCCGGTCGTCGATCCGGGGCTCGAGCAGTGGGCGGCCGAACGACTCGCCGCCGACCTCGACGTGCCCGCTGACCGCATGCGGATCACCGTCACGAGCGGTGCCGCCGACGCGCTCGACCGGCTTTTCACCGGACTGCTCGCGCCCGGCGACGCCGTGGCCGTCGAGGATCCCGGCTTCCTCACTGGCATCCACACGCTGCGCGTGGGCGGCTATCGCGGGATCCCCGTACCGGTCGACGACGAGGGGATGACCCGAGACGGTCTCGAGCGCGCGATCGCGGCCGGGGCGCGCGCGATCGTCTGCACCCCGCGGGCGCAGAATCCGACGGGAGCGTCGCTCTCCGCGCGCCGCGCCTCGGCGCTCCGCGAGCTCCTCGCCGACCTCCCGGACATCGCGGTGATCGAGGACGACCACTTCTCGCTGCTGTCACGCGCGCCGTATCGTTCCATCATTCCCGCCGGGCATCGCCGGTGGGCCCTGATCCGATCCGTCTCGAAGTTCCTCGGCCCCGACATGAGCATCGCGCTGGTCGGCTCCGACCCCCACACCGCCGAGCGACTCGGGATCCGCCTGCGGCCCGGCACCGCTTGGGTGAGCCACCTGTTGCAGCGCCTCGCGCTCGCGCTGCTGACCGACGGCGAGGTGCGCGCGCGAATCGATGCGGCGGCCGATCACTATGTGGCGCGCAACGCGGCGTTCTGCCGTGCATTGGCGACGCACGGGATCCGCGTCGTGCCGAGCGACGGCCTCAACGTCTGGGTGCCGGTGACGAACGCGGGGCGTGACGTCGCCACGCGCCTCCGTGCGCGAGGGTGGCTCGTGCGGCCCGGCGACGAGTTCCGCGTCGCATCGGCGGCGGAGCCGTCACATCACCTGCGCGTGACGGCGCACCACCTCGCGGATGATGCCATGGCGCGCCTCGCCTCGGCGATCGCCGAATCCGACGCGTAGCGGGAAGAGTGCGTCAGGCGGGCCAGGCGTCGGCAAGCGCCTGGCGAACATCGCCGAGCAGCTGCGGCAGCGCCTTCGTGCGCCCGATGATCGGCAGGAAGTTCGCGTCGGATCGCCACCGCGGCACGATGTGCTGGTGCAGGTGCTCCTCGACGCCGGCACCGGCCACCTCGCCCTGGTTCATGCCGATGTTGAAGCCGTGGCAGCCCGATGTCGTGCGCATGACGCGCATCGCGGTCTGCGTGATCCGGGAGATCTCGTCGATCTCCTCCGGGCTCGCCTCGTCGTACACGCCGACGTGGCGGTACGGGCAGATGAGCATGTGGCCCGCGTTGTACGGGAACAGGTTCATCAAGGCGTACGCGTGCGTTCCGCGATACACGATGAGGCCATCGGCGTCTGACTTCTCCGGCGCCGCGCAGAATGGGCATCCGCTGCCGCGATTCACCTCGGCACCCGCGGCGATGTACGCCATGCGGTGCGGCGTCCACAGGCGCTGGAACCCGTCGCGGACCCCGCCGAGCTCGTCTGCCGACTCCAGTTCGCCGAACTCCTCGCGCGGATCCGTCACGCGCTCTCCGTCTCGACGTCGGCGTCGCTCAGCACGAGCCGCTTCTCGTCGATCAGACCGGAGACAAGGTCCACGGCCTCGGCGATCGGTACGCCGTTGAGCTGTGAACCGTCGCGGAAGCGGAACGAGACGGTGCCGGCCGAGCGGTCCTGCTCCCCCGCGATCATGAGGAGCGGCACCTTCTGCGTCGTGTGCGTCCGGATCTTCTTCGGCATGCGGTCGGCCGAGTGATCGACCTCGACACGCACCCCCGCGGCTCGGAAGCGCGCGGCGGCGTCGTCGACGTAGTCGGCGTACTCTTCGGCGACCGGCACGCCCATGATCTGCACCGGGGCGAGCCACAGCGGGAAGTCGCCCGCGTAGTGCTCAAGCAGGATCGCGAAGAAGCGCTCGATCGAGCCGAAGAGGGCGCGATGGATCATGATCGGCCGCTGCCGGGAGCCGTCCGCCGCCGTGTACTCGAGTTCGAACCGCTCCGGCAGGTTCGGATCCACCTGCACGGTCGACAGCTGCCACACGCGGCCGAGGGCGTCGCGCGTCTTGAGGTCGATCTTGGGCCCGTAGAATGCGGCCTCGCCCGGAACCTCCGTGAGCTTCAGCCCGCTCGCGACGGCGACGTTGCGCAGCGCGTTCGTCGAGTACTCCCAGAACTCATCGGATCCGATCCACTTCGACTTCTCGTCGTCGCGCATCGACAGCTCGAGTTCGAACTGGTCGAGGCCGAAGTCGCGCAGCATCGCGATGATGAACTCGAGGACCTTCGTGACCTCGCCCTCGAGCTGCTCGTGGGTGACGAACAGGTGAGAGTCATCCTGGGTGAATCCGCGCACGCGCGTGAGACCGTGCAGCGCCCCGGACAGCTCGTTGCGATACACGGTGCCGTTCTCGGCGTACCGGAGCGGCAGGTCGCGATAACTGCGCGCACGCTCTTTGTAGATCATGATGTGCATCGGGCAGTTCATGGGCTTCAGGTAGTAGTCCGCGCCCTGTTTGGTGATCTCGCCGTTCTCGTCGCGCTCCTCGTCCATGCGGATGGGCGGCCAGATGCCCTCTGCGTACGTCTCGAGGTGCCCCGACGTGTGGAACAGATCGCTCTTGCTGATGTGGGGCGTGTACACGTAGGTATATCCGTTGTCGATGTGGGCGCGACGGGCGTGCTGCTCCATCTCGCCGCGCACGATGCCGCCCTTCGGGTGCCAGACCGACAACCCGGATCCGATCTCGTCAGGGAACGAGAACAGGTCGAGTTCGCGGCCCAGCTTGCGGTGATCGCGCTTCGCGGCCTCGGCCAGGCGGTCCTTGTACGCGACCAACTCGTCCTTGGTCGGCCACGCGGTGCCGTAGATGCGCTGCAGCTGCGGGTTCTTCTCGCTCCCCCGCCAGTACGCGCCCGCGACACGGAGGATGTCCCAGCCGCTGCCGACCATGCGCGTCGTCGGCACGTGCGGCCCCCGACAGAGGTCCCCCCACCGGGTCTCGCCGGACTTCGGGTCGACGTTGTCGTAGATCGTCAGCTCGCCGGCGCCGACCTCGACGCTCGCTCCCTCGGCGGCTTCCTTCTTGCCGCCCTTGAGCTCGATGAGTTCGAGCTTGAACGGCTCACCGGCGAGTTCAGTGCGCGCCTCGTCGTCGCTGACGGCGCGGCGCACGAAGCGCTGCCCCTCCTTGACGATGCGCTGCATCTCCTTCTTGATCGCCTTGAGGTCTTCCGGCGTGAACGGGTCCGCGACCTGGAAGTCGTAGTAGAAGCCGTCGGTGATGAACGGGCCGATGCCGAGCTTCGCACCGGGGTTCAAGCGCTGCACCGCCTGCGCGAGGACGTGCGCGGTCGAGTGCCGGAGGATGTCCAGTCCGTCCGCGCTGTCGATAGTGACCGGTTCGGCCTGATGCGCGTCCGTGACCTCGACGGCGAGGTCGGTCAGCGTGCCGTCGACGCGCATCGCGACGACGTGCTTTTCGGGGAACAGATCGAATCCGGTAGTCACCCGTCCATCCTATTGCCGTGCGGCGCGAGGTCCGATCAGACAGTGGACAGCGTGGATCCGAACGGGCGCGGCACCGAGCTGCTGTTCATTGCCCGTGCGGGCGAGAGCGAAGCGCGAGCATCCGACCGCTCGCGCCGTGAGAGGCAGCGCCCGGCGGACACAATGAGAAAACCCCCGGCCGGGCCGAGGGTTCTGTGTGCGCGATACTGGGATCGAACCAGTGACCTCTTCCGTGTCAGGGAAGCGCGCTACCGCTGCGCTAATCGCGCCTATGAAGGCTTGTTCAGTTGTATCCGAGGTGGCGACGGGATTCGAACCCGTGTAAACGGCTTTGCAGGCCGGTGCCTAGCCTCTCGGCCACGCCACCATAGGGCGAATCGAACCCACGTGCCAGGATCACGTGGACCCTTCGCACTCGAGCGGATGACGAGACTCGAACTCGCGACCCTCACCTTGGCAAGGTGATGCGCTACCAACTGCGCTACATCCGCGTCGTGACTCCAGCGATCTCCCGCCGGGCACTTGCACTACATTAGCTCACATCTCGGAGCGCACAAAACCAGATGACGCAGCCGGGCGTGTCCGACCCCGCGGCGCTCCCGACACCCCCGACCGTCGCCCGCGTTACGGATCACGCACCGCCGTCCTGTACTATTAACCGTTGTGCCGCTACGGCGCAGACAACTCCACACGGGCGATTGGCGCAGTTGGTTAGCGCGCTTCCTTCACACGGAAGAGGTCATGGGTTCGAGTCCCGTATCGCCCACCACAGTCTTGCTCCGAGACGGCTACGACGCGACGCGCTTCGTCGCGTACGTGAGGTAGCCGGAGCCGGTGCCGGGCGTCACGATCTGATCGAGCGCCTCGAGGTCGTCGCCCGTCGGCTCCCAGTGCACCGACACCGCGTTCGCCGCGATCTGCTCCGGCCTCGTCGCGCCCGCGATGATCGTGTCGACCGTGGGCTGCGCGCGCAGACCACCGAGCGCGACGTCCAGCATCGACACGCCCCGTTCGCCCGCGAAGGTGCGGAACGCCTCGATCACGTCCCACTTCGCCCCGTCGAAGCGCGCCGTCTCCTTCGCCAGGCGGGTCCCCTCCGGCGCGCCCTCGTCCTGCACGTACTTGCCGGTCAGCAACCCGTAGGCGAGCGGGAAGTACGGCAGCAGGCTCATCCCGTAGTGCTCCAGCGCCGGCGCGAGCTCCGCCTCGGCGCTGCGGTTGTAGAGCGAATATTCGTTCTGTGCCGTGATGAACCGCTCGGCGCCCACCGCATCGGCGACCGCCGCGGCGTCCGCGACCTCCCAGGAGGCGAAGTTCGAGCACCCGATGTAGCGCACCTTCCCCGCACGGACCAGGTCCGTGAGCGCTTCAAGCGTCTCGTCAATCGGCGTGATCCGGTCCGGTGTATGGAGCTGATACAGGTCGATCCAGTCGGTCCCGAGGCGCGAGAGGCTGCCCTCGACCGCACGGGCGATGTAGCCGCGGCTCGCGCGGTTCTCGCGCGCTCCCGGATACGTGTCTCCCATGTCCATGCCGAACTTCGTCGCGACGACGACCTCGTCACGGCGTCCGCGCAGCGCCGCGCCGAGCATCGTCTCTGAGTCGCCCTGCCCGTACGTGTCTGCCGTGTCGAAGAAGGTCACGCCGTGCTCGAACGCCGCGTCGACCACGGCGGTTGTCTGGTCCTGGTCGATTCGTCGACCGAACGCGTTGCAGCCGATGCCGAGCGCCGACACGACCAGGCCGCTGCTTCCGAGAGATGCATAGTCCATGCCGACACGCTAACGGACCGCGGAGCGACCCGCGTTTCCCAGGATCCACCCAGGGGCCGGTAGCATTCGAAAGATGTCCCCTCGTATTCACACCCTCTCGCGCCGCGGCGGCGTCGCCGCGTTCGGCGCCGTTGCCCTGCTCGCCCTCGCCGCCTGCTCGTCCTCCCCCGAGGAGAACGGGTCCGGCGGTGGCGACGACACCGCCGGCTCCGACACCTACTCGATCGGCGCCCTGCAGTTCGTCCAGCATCCCGCGCTCGACGCCGCGACGGAGGGCTTCAAGTCGGCCCTCGCCGACGCCGGACTCGATATCGAGTACGACGACCAGAACGCCCAGGGCGAGGTGCCCAACACGAACACGATCGCCTCGACGTTCGCTGGCGCCGATCTCGATCTCGTCTTCACGGTGGCGACCCCGGCCGCCCAGGCCGCCGCGCAGGCCATTGTCGACACGCCCGTGCTGTTCACGGCCGTGACCGACGCCGAAGCCGCTGGCCTCGTCGACTCGAACGACGCCCCCGGCGGGAACGTCACGGGCACGAGCGATCTCAACCCCGTCGCGGATCAGATCGCGCTGCTCGCGGAGATCGCGCCCGACGCCGAGACCATCGGGATCGTCTACAGCTCCGGCGAGGTCAACTCCGAGGTACAGGTCGAGCTCGCCAAGGAGGCGGCCGAGGAACTCGGACTCACTATCGAAGAGGCGACCGTCGCGAACTCGGCCGAGGTGCAGCAGGCGACGCAGTCGCTCGGCGACGTCGACGCGATCTACGTCCCGACCGACAACACCGTCGTCTCCGGCATCGCCGCGCTCATCCAGGTCGCCGAGCAGAACCAGATCCCCGTCATCTCGGGCGACTCCGGTCCGGTCGAGGGCGGCGCGATCGCGACACTCGGAATCGACTACTCCAAGCTCGGGTATCAGACCGGCGAGATGGCCGCCGCCATCCTGCAGGACGGTGCCGACCCCGCCACGATGGCCGTCGAGGTGTCGAACGACATCGAGCTGATCATCAACCCCGCGGCTGCCGAGCGCATGGGCGTCGAGCTGCCCGCGTCGGTCACCGACCGCGCCGACACCGTCATCGAATAAGCACCCATGATCGGAGCGGTCGAGCTCGGGCTCATCTACGGCGTGATGGCGCTCGGCGTCTATCTCACCTTCCGTGTGCTGAACTTCCCCGATCTGACGGTCGACGGAAGCTTCACCATGGGGGCGGCCGTCTCAGCCGCGATGATCACATCCGGCCAGAACCCCGTCGTCGCGACGCTCGCGGCGACGGGGGCCGGCCTCATCGCCGGTCTGATCACTGGCCTCCTCCACACCAAGGGGCGCATCGACGGCCTGCTCGCGGGAATCCTCACCATGATCGCGCTGTGGTCGGTCAACCTTCGGATCATGGACGGCGCGAACCTCTCGCTGTTGCGCGAGACCACGGTGATGACGCCGCTGCGTGAGGCCGGCTGGCTCGGATCCACCTGGTTCGCCGCGATCGTGCTGTTCGCCGGCGTCATGCTCCTGAAGCTTCTCGTCGACTGGTTCCTGTCGACCGATCTCGGTCTGGCAATCCAGGCGACCGGCAACAACAAGCAGATGATCGGCAGCCTTGGCGCCGATACCGATCGCACGACGATGCTGACGCTCGCGCTCTCGAACGGGCTCGTGGCCCTCTGTGGCGCGCTCGTCGCCCAATATCAGGGCTTCGCGGACATCAGCATGGGCATCGGCCTGATCCTCGTGGGTCTGGCCTCCGTGATCCTCGGACAGGCGGTCATCGGCCAGCGCTTCATCTTCCTGGCGAGTCTCGCAGCCGTCATCGGCGCGGTCATCTACCGCCTGATCATCTTCGTCGCGCTCAAGGGCCTCGATCCCAACGACATGAAGCTCGTGACGGCGGCCCTCGTCGTCGTCGCGCTGCTCCTGCCACGGTGGGGATTCCTGAAACGCGTGCCCTCGTGGCGCGATCTGCGTGGCGGGCGTCGATCGGCGTCCGCAGCCGAACAACCCGTGGAGACGAAGGGAGCCTGACGATGCTCACGATCGACGGCGTCAGCAAGACGTTCTTCCCCGGCTCCGTGAACGAACGACGCGCGCTCAGCGGCGTTGACCTGCGCCTCGAGGAAGGCGACTTCGTCACGGTGATCGGATCCAACGGCGCCGGCAAGTCGACGCTGCTCAACGCGGTCGCCGGCAGGCTTCCCGTCGACGCGGGCCGCGTCGAGATCGACGGCACGCGCGTGAACCGCCTGAAGGAGCACCGGAGGGCCAAGTACGTCGGACGGGTCTTCCAGGATCCGATGGCTGGCACCGCCCCGGACCTCACGATCGAGCAGAATCTGTCGCTCGCCCTGCTGCGCGGCCGCCGTCGCGGCCTGCTGCCGGGGGTCACGAAGGCTCGACGCGCGCGCTTCGTCGAAGAGCTCGCGACGCTCGAGCTCGGGCTGGAGAACCGTTTGAAGGCGAAGGTCGGCCTGCTGTCGGGCGGGCAACGCCAGGCGCTGTCGTTGCTGATGGCCGGGTTCACCCACCCCCGGATCCTGCTCCTCGACGAGCACACGGCGGCACTCGACCCGCAGCGCGCGAAGCTCGTCACGACGCTGACGGGGCGCATCGTCGAACAGGGCGGCCTGACGACGCTGATGGTCACGCACAACATGCAGCAGGCGCTCGACCTCGGCAATCGCCTCGTGATGATGCATGAGGGACGCATCGTGTTCTCGGCCGACGCTGAGACGAAGCGCACGCTCACGGTCGAGTCGTTGATGGCCGAGTTCGGCAAGGTCCGCGGCGCGACGTTCGACGATCGCGCCGTGCTCGGCTGAGCAGGCGCGATCGTCGGGGCGCAGAGGTCGGTCAGTTCTCGACCAGTGCGTATCCTTCTTCGCCGTGGATCGATACGTCGACGCCGGCGATCTCGTCCTCGCTGCGCACGCGGAAGCCGATCGTCTTCTCGATTGCGAAGCCGAGCGCGAGGGCGACGACGAACGAGTAGACGAACGTCGCGACCGCACCCGCCACCTGCAAGATGAGCTGCTCGAACCCGCCGCCGGTGAACAGGCCCGTGTCGATCGCGACGAAGCCCAGTGCGACCGTTCCGATGAACCCGCCGACGAGGTGCACGCCCACGACGTCGAGCGAGTCATCGTAGCCAAGCTTCCACTTCAACTCGATCGCGAGAGCGCAGATCGCGCCGGTGACCACACCGAGGACGATGGCCCATACTGGCTCGAGGTGCGCACACGCGGGCGTGATCGCCACGAGGCCGGCGACGGCGCCGGACGTGGCACCGACCGACGTCGCCTTGCCGTCCTTGAGCTTCTCGACGATGATCCATCCGAGCACCGCGGCCGCCGGGCACACGAGCGTGTTGATCACGATCAGTCCCGTCTGCAGGTTGCCCTCGGCGCCTAGGGGCGCGGCGGTCGCGCCCGCGTTGAAGCCGAACCAGCCGAACCACAGCAGCGAGGCGCCGAGCATGACGAGCGGCACGTTGTGCGGTTTCTGGATGCCCTTCTCGAAGCCGACGCGCTTACCCAACACGATCGCGAGTGCGAGCGCCGCGGCACCCGCGTTGATGTGCACCGCGGTGCCGCCGGCCCAGTCGATGACCTCGACGCCGGCTCCGGGGAACATGATCGAGCCGAGATTCTCGATCCAGCCGCCGCCCCAGACCCACGCGGCGACGGGGAAGTACACGAGCGTCGCCCAGATCGCGACGAACACCATCCATCCGCCGAACTTGGCGCGGTCGGCGATCGCGCCCGAGATGAGCGCGACGGTGATGATCGCGAAGGTCGCGCCGAAGGCCACGCCGATCGTGTTCTCGCCGGTCGGGTCGTCGCCGATCGTCGCGGCCAAGCCGAAGTCGGCGAAGGGATTGCCGGCGAAGTGCGTCGGTGCGTCGACCGAGCTCATGCTGTAGCCGTACAGCACCCACAGCACCGCAATGAGCCCGAGCGCGCCGAAGCTGAGCATCATCATGCTCACGACGCTCTTCGCCTTGACGAGGCCGCCGTAGAAGAACGCGACGCCGGGCGTCATGACGAGTACGAGGGCGGTCGCCATGATGACCCAGGCGAGATTTCCGCTGTCCATGGTGGTTCCTAACGGATCGAGTGAAGCGGGGACCTGCTCATGGTCGCCGCGTCTCGTTACCCGCGAGGTGCGTGCACTGTTACCGCCGTATTAAGCCTCGTCGCCGATGTGAACGGCGTGTTTCGCGCACCGGCGTGCGCGCTCGCCTCACGCGTGCGTCGACGCGATGAGGAGCGAGATCGCGCGCAGGTACTTCTTGCGGTAGCCGCCGCGGAGCATCTCCTCCGAGAACACCGCGTCCAGCGGGATCCCCGTCGCGCGCACCGGGATCTGCGCGTCATACACGCGGTCGACGAACGCAACGAATCGCAGGGCCTGCGACTGGTCGGTCAGCTGGCGCACGTCGCGCAGCCCGACCGCCGCGACGCCATCGACGAGGCGAATGTATCGCGAAGGGTGCACGTCGGCGAGGTGGTCGACGAGCTCGTCGAAGCCGTCATCCGAGATCGGCGCCCCCACGGAGCCGAGCGCGCTCTCGTACGCGTCCTCCTCCAGCACGACCGCACCGCCGTCGAGCGACCGCTGTCGGAAGTCGACGCCGTCGATCCGGATCGTCTCGAAGCTCGCCGACATCGACTGGATCTCGCGCAGGAAGTCCTGGGCCGCGAAGCGCCCCTCGCCGAGTGCGTTCGGGGGCGTGTTGCTCGTTGCCGCGAGGCGCGTGCCCGTCTTGACGAGTTCGCCGAGGAGGCGCGTCATCACCATCGTGTCGCCCGGATCATCGAGCTCGAACTCGTCAATGCAGAGCAGCGCGGATCCCGTGAGCAGCTGGACGGTGTTCTGGTAGCCGAGCGCGCCGACGAGAGACGTGAACTCGATGAAGGACCCGAAGTACTTCCGCTGCGCGGGCATCGCGTGATAGATGGCCGCGAGCAGGTGGGTCTTGCCGACGCCGAAGCCGCCGTCCAGGTATACGCCGGGCTTCATCTCCGGCTCCGCCGAGCGCTTGCGGCGGCCGAAGGAGAACAGACCGCCTCGTGCGACGGACTGCGTGCCCCCCGTCGCGAACCGCTGCAGGTGCTCCTTCGCCTCCTGCTGCGACGGATAGGCCGCATCGGCTCGGTAGGTCTCGAACGTCGCCGACCCGAACTGCGGAGGCGGCACCAGGCTCGCCAGCATCTCGTCGCCGGTGAGGCGCGGGTGGCGGTCGCTGAGCCGGACGATCGTGGCCGTGTCGAGGGAAGTCATCGCCTCTCAGACTACTTGGCCGAGACCGCGCTCCCTGAGCCAGCCCTGCAGGTAGTCGCGCCACCTCTGCTCGTCGTAGTTCCAGAGTTTCGTGTGGCGAGCCTCGGTGTAGGTGATGAGCGTGACGAGATCCGGGCGCGCGTCCGCGAGGCCGTGCGACGCCCCCGACGGAACGAAGCCGTCGTCGTCGCTGTGCAGGACCAGCATCGGATGCGTCAGCTCGCCGGCACGCCGCACGATGTCGAGATCGTTGAGCGAGATCCCCTCGCCTGCCCGAACGACGCGTGACCACGAGGGCATGCTCAGCTGTCGCAGGGCGATCTGCGTGACGGGAGGCGGAACACGCAGCCCTCGCGCATGGAAATCGAGCACGCTGCGCCAGTCGACGACGGGCGAATCGAGGATCACGCTGTCGATGCGGTCGGCGTAGGCCGTGCGCAGCACGGTCTGCAGCACGATCGCCCCACCCATCGACCACCCCATCAGCACGATGCGCCGCGCGCCGCGATCGATCGCGAAGGCAATCGCCGCCTCGACATCGGCCCACTCGGTCGCGCCGAGGCCATACCGGCCCGACATCGACCGCGGGGCGTCGCCGTCGTTGCGGTATGACACCGCGAGGCTCGTCACGCCGGCGTCACGGAAGACCGGCACCGCGCGCAGCACCTCGGAGCGCGTGGTTCCGCGACCGTGCACGGCGATGACCCATGTCGACCGCTCGCCGCCCTCCTTGGCCGGGAACAACCACGCGGGGCACCCGCCGACGGGCGTCCGAATGCTGACCGCGTCATATGGGATGTGCAGCTCGGACGGGTGGGAGAAGTACCAGCCGCTGAACGTGGCCGCGCGCCCGATGCGCGTGCCGGCACCCACGTGCGACAGCAGCTTGCGGGTGACGGTCGTCTCCGTCGACGACAGCACGGATCCGAGCTTCAGATACCCCCGAGAACCGTTGATGAACAGCCCGTAGCGGCCTGGCAGCACCGTGTCGGGCGTGCGCGACAACGTGATGGTCTGCGCGGCGCGATCGATCGCGACGATCTCCGTATCCGCGATCCGCCGCGTCAGGGGCGTGACGGCCTTGCGCGCGACGGCGAACGCCGCTGCCGTGCCGCCCACGACGATCCCGGCGCCGATCCCCGCGGCGAGGCCCGCCAGGCCGAGGAAGCGTGCTCCCTCCCGCGCGGCGCGCCTGGGTTCTGTCACCACGTTCTCAGCCTAGTCTGACCGCGTGAGTGACAAGGGCCGTTCCCCCGCCGTCTTCGACGCCGCGGCAGCCGGGCTGCGTGAAGCGCGGTTCCGCGACGACCTCACCGTCACCGAGATCCCCGCCCCCGGCGGCCTCGCGCCGCACGCGATCGCGTTCTCCGCCGACGTGCGTCCCGACGCCCACGGCGAGTCGGCGCATGGCACCGGACGCTTCGTCCTGCTGCACGACGCGGACGAACCCGACGCCTGGCAGGGCGCGTGGCGCATCGTCTCGTTCGCCGGTGCGCCGCTCGAGCCGGAGATCGGCACAGATCCGTTGCTCGCCGACGTCGCCTGGTCGTGGCTGACCGACGCACTGGCGGATCGCGGCGCCGAGTACCGCGCCGCATCCGGCACGGCGACGAAGATGCTCTCCCGTGGATTCGGATCGCTCGCCCCGCAGGGTGACGGCGCGCAGATCGAGCTGCGCGCGTCATGGTCGCCTGCCGCGCCGACGCCGTCGCACATCGAGGCCTGGGCGGAGCTCGTGTGCATGCTCGCCGGTCTCCCGCCAGGGTCCGAGGACATCGCCGTTCTGCGGCCCGGCGCCCGCTGACCGTGACGGCACGAGAAGCCCACACAGACCCGATCTCCGAGAGGACCGCTGCCATCCGATACCGCGTCACGGACACCCACGAAGGATTCGCGGCGGCCTGTCGCGCGCTCGCGGACGCCTCGGGTCCGGTCGCGGTGGATGTCGAGCGGGCGTCGGGCTTCCGCTACTCCGCCCGCGCCTACCTCGTACAGGTGTTCCGGCGTGACGCCGGGGTCTTCCTCTTCGATCCACCCGCGATCGGAGACGTCTCGGCGCTGCAGGACGCGATCGGCCACGAGGAGTGGGTCTTCCATGCCGCGAGCCAGGATCTCCCCTCGCTCGCCGAGCTCGGCCTCATTCCGCCGCGCATCTTCGATACCGAGCTGTCCGCGCGTCTGCTCGGCTGGCCCGGCGTCGGCCTGGCTGCTGTTGTCGAGCGCACGCTCGGCATCGAGCTCAAGAAGGAGCACTCCGCCGCCGACTGGTCGACGCGTCCGCTGCCCGACACCTGGCTCGAGTACGCGGCACTCGATGTCGAGCACCTCCTCGAGGTTCGAGACGCCATCGCCGCCGAACTCGACGAAACTGGCAAGCGAGAGTGGGCCGACGAGGAATTCGCCGACGTGCTCACCCGGAAGCCGAAACCCGCCCCGGCGGAGCCGTGGCGACGCCTCACGGGACTCCACAAGATCCGCGGACGGCGCGGCCTCTCGATCGCGAAATCGTTCTGGACAGCGCGGGACGCTCTCGCGCGCGAGTCCGACACCGCCCCGGGCCGCCTCGTTCCCGACCGTTCGCTCGTCGCGGCCGTGCTCGCGGATCCGCAGTCGAAAAGCGATCTCGCGGCCATGAAGTCGTTCACGGGGCGCGCGAGCCGCACGGAACTGGATCGCTGGTGGGAGGCGATCGTCGCCGGTCGCACGGCGTCAGAGCTCCCCGCCGAGCGCGTCCGGAGCGACTCCCTCCCTCCCCCGCGTTCGTGGGCGGGAAGGCGCCCCGATGCGGACCGTCGCCTCAAGGCCGCCAAGCCCGCTGTCGAGGCCCATGCGGAGTTCCTCTCGATCCCGACGGAGAACCTTCTGACGCCCGAGCATCTCCGCCGCGTCAGCTGGGAGCCGCCGTCATCCGTCACGGAGGACGCGGTCGCGGAAGCGCTCGCATCCCACGGTGCGCGCGACTGGCAGGTCCGCCAGACGGCCGCGATCATCGCCGCAGCATTTGTGCAGGCGGCGCAATCTGCAGACGCCGAGGCCGACGCCGGTTCGTAGGATCAGCCCAACCGAATCGCCTCAGCGATGTGCACACCCCATAGGCTGGCCGCGAACCCCCAATCTCAGGAGGCATAGTGGCCCAGCTGACGGATGTGCATTTCGTCGACGGCGTACGGACCCCCTTCGGTCGCGCCAGCGACAAGGGCATGTACGCGAACACCCGCGCGGACGACCTCATCGTCAAGGCGCTGATCGGCCTGATGGAGCGCAACGGCAACGTCCCGGCCGATCGGATCGACGATGTCGCGATCGCTGCGACCTCGCAGACGGGCGACCAGGGACTCACCCTCGGGCGCACCGCGGCGATCCTCGCGGGACTGCCCCAGACCGTTCCGGGACTCGCGATCGAGCGCATGTGCGCGGGCGCGATGACGGCCGTGACGACGATGGGAGCCTCGGTCGGCGTCGGCATGTATGACCTCGCCATCGCGGGCGGCGTCGAGCACATGGGGCGCCACCCGATCGGATCCAACGTCGACCCGAACCCGCGCTTCGTCGCGGAGCGGCTCGTCGACCCGGAGGCGCTCAACATGGGGGTCACCGCGGAACGGCTTCACGACCGCTTCCCGCATCTGACGAAGGAGCGCGCCGACCGGTTCGGCATGCTCAGCCAGCAGAAGGTGCAGGCCGCATATGAGGCCGGGCATGTCCAGCCGGATCTCGTACCCGTCGCGATCGCCGGCGCGGACGGCGCCTACGGCCTCGCAACGGAGGATGAGGGTCGCCGACCCGAGACGACCATGGCGGATCTCGCCGGTCTCAAGACCCCTTTCCGCCCGCACGGTCGGGTGACCGCCGGTACGTCCTCGCCGCTGACCGACGGTGCAACGGTGAGCATGCTCGCGGGCTCAGACGCGGTGAAGGAGTTCGGCCTCGAGCCGAAGATGCGAATGGTCTCGTTCGCGTACAGCGGCGTCCAGCCGGAGGTCATGGGCATCGGCCCGATCCCCTCGACCGAGAAGGCGTTGGCGAAGGCCGGGCTGTCGATCGACGACATCGGCCTCTTCGAGCTCAACGAGGCGTTCGCCGTGCAGGTGTTGAGCTTCCTCGACCACTTCGGCATCGAGGACGACGACCCGCGCGTGAACCCGTGGGGCGGCGCCATCGCCGTCGGCCACCCCCTCGCGGCGAGCGGCGTCCGCCTCATGATCCAGCTCGCGGCGCAGTTCGCAGAGCGTCCTGACGTGCGATACGGCCTCACCGCCATGTGCGTCGGCCTCGGCCAGGGCGGCAGCGTCATCTGGGAGAACCCGCACTACACGGGCAAGAAGGCGAAGAGGAAGTGACGGAAGAGATGACCGATTACCGCACGATCGACTTCAGCGACCTCGAGGCCGCCTCGGCGGACGAAGTCGTCACCCATTCGCTCGTCAGCGACGTCACACTGCCGAGCGGCCGCACGCTCGCTCTCATCACGCTGCACAACGGCCGTGATCACAAGCGTCCGAACACGATCGGTCCGCTCACGCTCCGCGAGCTGAACGAGACGCTCGACCGTCTCGCCGCACGCGCGGCCAAGGGCGAGATCGACGCCGTCGCCGTGACCGGCAAGCCGTACATCTTCGCGGCCGGCGCCGACCTGTCGAACATCTCGGCGCTCTCGACGCGTGACTTCGCGCTCAAGATCGCACAGCGCGGACACCAGGTTCTCGGCAGACTCGCCGACCTCGGCGTGCCGTCGTTCTCCTTCGTCAATGGTCTCGCACTCGGCGGCGGGCTCGAGATCGCGCTGAACTCCACGTACCGGACGATCGATTCCTCCGCCGCGGCCATCGCGCTGCCCGAGGTCTTCCTCGGCATCGTCCCCGGCTGGGGCGGCGCGTACCTGTTGCCGAACCTGATCGGCATCGAGAACGCACTCGAGGTGATCATCTCGAATCCGCTGAAGCAGAACCGCACACTTAAGCCACAGCAGGCGTTCGATCTCGGCATCTTCGACGCGATCTTCAGCCCGGCGTCGTTCCTCGAGGATTCGCTCGCCTGGGCCGACCGGGTGCTGACCGGCGAGGAGAAGGTCGAGCGGTCGAACACGCCGGGACGCATCGAGCGCGCCACGAAGTGGCCAGCGGCGATCAAGATCGCGCGCGGCATGCTCGACAACCGCATCGGACCCATGCCGCTGTCGCCCTACCGTGCTCTCGACCTCCTCGAGCAGGCCGCCAAGGGAACGAAGGAGGCCGGGTTCGCGCGCGAGGACGAGGCGCTCGCCGATCTCATCTCGAGCGACGAGTTCGCCGCGTCGATGTACGCGTTCGACCTCGTACAGAAGCGCGCGAAGCGCCCGGTCGGTGCACCGGATAAGGATCTCGCGCGTCCCGTCACGAAGGTCGGTGTCATCGGAGCCGGGCTCATGGCGACGCAGTTCGCGCTGCTGTTCGTCCGCCGTCTCCAGGTGCCGGTGGTGATCACCGACGTCTCGGCCGAACGCGTCGAGAAGGGCGTCGCCTCGATCCACTCTGAGATCGGCAAGCTCGAGGACAAGGGCCGGATCGACACCGACACGGCGAACCGCCTGCGCTCACTCGTGACGGGCACCACCGACAAGGCTGACTTCGCCGCGTGCGACTTCGTGATCGAGGCGGTGTTCGAGGAGACGTCGGTCAAGCAGGACGTGTTCCGCGAGATCGAGCAGTTCGTTGCGGAGGATGCCATCCTCGCGACGAACACGTCGTCGCTCTCGGTCGAGGAGATCGGGTCCGTTCTCGCCCACCCGGAGCGTCTCGTCGGCTTCCATTTCTTCAACCCCGTCGCGGTGATGCCGCTCGTCGAGGTCGTGCGCACGCCGCAGGCGTCGGACGAGGCCGTCTCCACGGCGTACGTCATCGCGAGGAAGCTGCGCAAGAACGCCATCGGTTCGGCAGACGCCCCCGGCTTCATCGTGAACCGCCTCCTCGCGAAGGTCATGGGCGAGGCGGCACGCGCGATCGACGAGGGCACGGCACTCACCGAAGTCGAGCAGGCGTTCGTCCCGCTCGGCCTGCCGATGGGCCCGTTCGAACTGATCGACCTGGTCGGCTGGAAGGTCGCGGCCCACGTGCAGGACACGATGTCGTCGCACTTCCCCGACCGCTTCTACTCCTCGCCGAACCTCCACGCGCTCGCGGAGATCGACGAGCCGCTGGAGCGCGACAGGAAGAAGCGGATCACGGGCTGGTCGAAGAAGGCGAAGAAGGCGATCACGGGGGGCTCCTCCCCCGCGAGCCGCGAGGAGATCCTGCGGCGCGTCGAGGACGAGCTCGCTCGAGAGATCCGGGTCATGCTCGACGAAGGGGTCGTCCCCGAGGTCGAGGACATCGACCTCGCGCTGATCCTCGGTGCGGGCTGGCCCTTCATCGACGGCGGCGCCACGGCCTACCTCGACCGGGTAGGCGCCTCCGAGCGCGCAGCCGGCGGCGACTTCCACACCCCGCAGATCCGCGGCGTCGAGTAACCACACACGCACACACGGTGCCCGCTTCCGCCCGGCCGACACGGTCCGGTGAAGCGGGCACCGTCGCGTCCGCGGGAAGTAGGGGCCAGGAGCGAGCGGGCGCTTTGTCGTCGCGGCCATCAACGCTCGGCCCGATTGGGGACCGCGCTCATTCGCTCGATCTCTGACCCATTCGCCTCTGGCACCTCCAGGTCGACACGCCCAGCAGCGAAGCGGGTGCCTTGCCGCCCCCGCTGGCAACGGGCCTGGCGGTGAGGATCCGCTCGGCGGATCCGAGAGGACTGCGGGTGCGGCAAGGCACGCGCGTAGCGGCAAGGACTGCGGGTGCGGCAAGGTACGCGCGCAGCGGCGAGACATTTGGTAGCCGCACTACCGTGACGGCGTCACCGTGACGGCGTCAGCGCGACTGCTTCACACGCTCGGCCGCGCGGGCTTCCTGTCGCGCGACGGGAATACGCGTGCCGAGAACCTGCGAGACGACATCCTGCGCGATCTTCGCGGGGGTGAGACCGGCGTCGCGGAGAATCTGGTCACGTGAGGCGTGGTCGATGAACTCATCGGCGAGACCCAGCTCGTCGACGGCGGTGTCGACGCCGGCCTCGCGCAGGACCTGCCGCACGCGGGTGCCGATTCCGCCGACGCGGATGCCGTCCTCGAGGGTGATCACGAGTCGATGACGGCGCGCGAGGTCGACGATGGAGGGCGCGACCGGCACGACCCAGCGCGGGTCGATCACGGTCGCGCCGATGCCCTGCGCCCGGAGGCGGTCGGCGACGTCGAGGGCGGTCCGCGCGAACGGCCCGATGCCCACGAGGAGCACGTCCTCGTCCCCGTCGCGTGCGAGAACGTCGACGCCGTCCTCGGTGCGTTCGATGGCCTCGATCGGCTCGCCGACCTCGCCCTTCGGGAAGCGCACGATGGTGGGGGCGTCCTCGACCGCGACGGCCTCGCCGAGTTCCTCGCGGAGGCGCACGGCGTCACGGGGGGCGGCGATGCGCACGTGCGGGACGATGTGCAGCAGTGCGAGATCCCACATTCCGTGGTGGCTCGGGCCGTCGGGTCCGGTCACGCCGGATCGGTCGAGCACGAACGTGACGCCGGCGCGGTGCAGGGCGACGTCCATCAGCACCTGGTCGAAGGCACGGTTGACGAAGGTGGAGTAGAGCGCGACGACCGGGTGCAGGCCGCCGTAGGCGAGGCCCGCGGCCGACGCAACGGCGTGCTGTTCGGCGATGCCGACGTCGTAGACGCGCTCGGGGAACCGCTCGGCGAACGGCGCGAGGCCCGTGGGTCGCAGCATCGCCGCGGTCATCGCGATGACGTCCTCGCGGCGCTCTCCGATCTGCACGAGCTCGTCGGCGAACACGTCGGTCCAGCCTTCGCCGGACGACGCAAGCGGAGTGCCCGTCGCCGGGTCGATGCGACCGACGGAGTGAAACTGGTCGGCCTCGTCCTCGCGGGCCGGGTCGTATCCACGGCCCTTCTCGGTGATCACGTGCACGATCACGGGCGCGCTGTGGGCCTTCGCCAGTTCGAGCGTCTCCAACAGCGTGGGGAGATCGTGACCGTCGACGGGGCCGAGATACTTGATGTCGAGCTGGGCGTACAGCGCGGAGTTGTTCGTGAAGCGGGAGAGGAAGCCGTGCGTCCCGCCGCGCACGCCGCGGTAGAAGGCGCGCCCCACGCGCCCGAGGCGGCGAGCGAGCTTGTTCGACTTCTCCCCCAGGTCGCGGTACGCGGCCGTCGTGCGCACCCGGTTGAGGTAGCGCGCCATGCCGCCGATCGTCGGCGCGTAGCTGCGTCCGTTGTCGTTGACGATGATCACGAGGTTGCGATCGTTGTCGTCGGTGATGTTGTTGAGCGCCTCCCACGTCATGCCGCCTGTGAGCGCACCGTCGCCGACGACCGCCACGACATGGCGATCCGCGCGACCGGTGCGAGCGAAGGCGCGAGAGATGCCGTCTGCCCAGCTGAGTGAGCTCGACGCGTGCGAGGACTCGACGACGTCGTGGGCGCTCTCGGACCGCTGCGGGTAGCCGGCGAGGCCGCCGCGCGAGCGGAGTCCGTCGAAGTCCTGGCGTCCCGTCAGGAGCTTGTGAACGTACGACTGGTGCCCCGTGTCCCAGACAATCGGGTCCTGGGGCGAGTCGAAGACGCGATGCAGGGCGATCGTCAGTTCGACGACACCGAGGTTCGGGCCCAGGTGTCCGCCGGACTGCGAGACGTTCTCGACGAGGAACTCGCGCACTTCGCCGGCGAGCTGTGAGAGCTGTCGCGGCGAGAGCCGGTCGAGATCCCGTGGGGACGAGATCGAGTCAAGCAGAACCATGGATCCGAGGTTACGCCCTCTCCCCGAGAAGATGCCGCGGCTCGGCGCAATCCGGCTGAGACCGGCAGGGTCGCGCGTGCGTCGCTCGCAAGGCCGAGGAGGGAGGCGTGCTCAGCACGGTGACCGACGAGAACGCCGCGAGGGGCGCGCTCGGGGCCTTGAGCGACCACGGCCCCGATCACGAGTGTGATCGGGGCCGTGGTCGCATCCGGCTCAGATGAGGCTGCGCAGCACGTACTGGAGGATGCCGCCGTTGCGGTAGTAGTCGGCTTCACCCGGCGTGTCGATGCGGACGACCGCGTCGAACTCGACGGCCTGCTTGCCCTCGGGCGAGTGCGAGGTCGGCTTCGCCGTGACGCGCACCGTCCTGGGGGTCTCGCCGTCGTTGAGCTTCGTCAGCCCCTCGATCGAGAACTCCTCCGTGCCGTCCAGGCCGAGCGAGTCAGCGGACTCGCCTGCCGGGAACTCCAGCGGAACGACGCCCATGCCGATGAGGTTCGAACGGTGGATCCGCTCGAAGCTTTCGGTGATGACCGCGCCCACGCCGAGCAGGCTCGTGCCCTTGGCCGCCCAGTCGCGCGACGATCCGGAGCCGTACTCCTTGCCGCCGAGCACCACGAGGGGTGTGCCCTGCTCCTGGTAGTTCTGCGAGGCGTCGTAGATGAACGCCTGCGGCGCATCCGCCTGCGTGAAGTCGCGCGTGTAGCCGCCCTCGACGTCGTCGAGGAGCTGGTTCCGCAGGCGGATGTTCGCGAACGTGCCGCGAATCATCACCTCGTGGTTGCCACGGCGCGAACCGTAAGAGTTGAAGTTCTTCCGGTCGATGCCGTGCGACTTGAGGTACTGGCCCGCGGGGGTGTCCGCCTTGATCGCGCCGGCCGGCGAGATGTGGTCGGTCGTGACCGAGTCGCCGAGCTTCGCGAGCACGCGCGCACCCGAGATGTCCTGCACCGGCTCCGGGTCGCGGCCCATTCCGTCGAAGTACGGGGGCTTGCGCACGTACGTCGACTCGTCGTCCCACTCGAACACCGAGCCCTCGGGCGTCGGCAGGTTGCGCCAGCGGTCATCACCGTCGAACACCGTCTTGTACTGCGTGATGAACTGCTCACGCGAGATCGAGGCGTCCACGATCTCCTGGACCTCCTCCGGCGACGGCCAGATGTCCTTGAGGAACACGTCGTTGCCGTCGGCGTCGGCGCCGAGCGGGTCAGCATCGAAGTCGAAGTGCATCGTCCCAGCGAGGGCGTACGCGACCACGAGGGGCGGCGACGCGAGGTAGTTCATCTTCACTTCCGGGCTGATCCGGCCCTCGAAGTTGCGGTTTCCGGAGAGGACGGCGGCGACCGCGAGGTCGTTGGCGTGGATCGCCTCCGAGACCTCGTCGATCATCGGGCCGGAGTTGCCGATGCAGACCGTGCAGCCGTAGCCGACCGTGTAGAAGCCGAGGCCCTCGAGGTCCGCGTCGAGACCGGACTTCTCGTAGTAGTCGGTGACGACCTTCGAGCCCGGTGCCAGCGTCGACTTCACCCACGGCTTGCGCTCGAGGCCCTTCGCGCGCGCCTTGCGCGCCAGCAGCCCAGCGGCGACCATGACGGACGGGTTCGACGTGTTCGTGCACGAGGTGATCGCGGCCAGCGTCACAGCGCCGTTGTCGAGGATGTAGCTCTCGCCGTCAGGCGTTGTGACGGAAACCGGGGTGGAAACGCCGTTCACGCCGCTCGAGATGTGCACGGGGCGGGTGTCGTGGTCCTCGTCGCCCGGCGTGGAGCCGGGGTCCGACGCGGGGAACGAGTGCTTCGACTCGAGGTCGACGATGTCGTCGGTCGTCTGGGCCGATGCGTAGTGGACGACGTCCTTCTCGAACTGCTGCTTCGCCGCGGACAGCTCGATGCGGTCCTGCGGACGCTTCGGACCGGCGATGGACGGCACGACCGTCGACAGGTCGAGCTCCATGTACTCGCTGTAGACCGGCTCGATCGACGGGTCGTGCCAGAGGTGCTGCTCCTTCGCGTACGTCTCGACGAGCTGCACCGCGGCCTCGTCACGGCCGGTCAGGCGCAGGTAGTCGAGCGTGACGTCGTCGACCGGGAACATCGCGGCCGTCGAGCCGAACTCGGGGCTCATGTTGCCGATCGTGGCACGGTTCGCGAGCGGCACCGAGCCGACGCCCTCGCCGTAGAACTCGACGAACTTTCCGACGACGCCGTGCTGGCGCAGCATGTCGGTGATCGTGAGCACGACGTCCGTCGCGGTGACGGCCGCGGGGATGTCTCCCGTGAGCTTGAAGCCGACGACGCGCGGGATGAGCATCGAGACGGGCTGGCCGAGCATCGCGGCCTCGGCCTCGATGCCGCCGACGCCCCACCCGAGCACGCCGAGGCCGTTGACCATCGTGGTGTGCGAGTCGGTGCCGACACAGGTGTCGGGGTACGCGCGCAGCGTGCCGTCGACCGTGCGGTCGTAGACGACCTTCGCCAGGTGCTCGATGTTCACCTGGTGCACGATGCCGGTGCCGGGAGGGACTACCTTGAAGTCGTTGAAGGCGGTCTGCCCCCAGCGCAGGAACTGGTAGCGCTCGCCGTTGCGCTCGTACTCGATCTCGACGTTGCGCTCGAGTGCGTCGGCGCGGCCGAACAGGTCAGCGATGACCGAGTGGTCGATCACGAGCTCTGCCGGCGAGAGCGGGTTGATCTTGTCGGGGTCACCACCCAGCTCGGTGACGGCCTCGCGCATCGTCGCGAGGTCGACGATGCAGGGCACACCAGTGAAGTCCTGCATGACCACGCGCGCGGGCGTGAACTGGATCTCGTTACTGGGATCCGCTGTCGCGTCCCACTGACCGAGGGATGTGATCGACTCGCTCGTGACGTTCGCTCCGTCTTCCGTGCGGAGCTGGTTCTCGAGCAGCACCTTGAGGCTGTACGGGAGCTTCTCGTACCCCTCGACGGCGTCGATTCGATAGATCTCATAGTCGGTGCCACCGACCGACATGGTGCTCTTGGCACCGAAGCTGTTCACCGTGGACACGGGCGTCTCCTTCTGGTCGACCGCAGCTGTGCGCTCCCATCTTCCCTCCCCCTGGCTTCTGAGGCTAGGAAGGGCGTCCTAATGGCGCACAATTTATCTTGATATCAAGATAAATACTACACGGTCAGCTCTCGCGGCGTGCGTAAAGCGCGCGCACGGCGAGCCATGTCACCGCGACGAGCGGCGCGAACAGCGGGATCCCCATCACGAGCTTCACCGTGCCGATCACCTGGATGTCGACTTCCGCCAGCCAGAGCGGGAACTGCACGGCGAGACGCGCGAAGAACAGGGCGGCCCACATCACCGCGAGCCAGAAGAAGACGCGACGCTTGTGCCGGTCCTGCCGCCAGCGGATGCCGTCGTCCATCAGGAACCCCGCGGCCAGACCGATGATCGACCAGCCCACGAATGCCGAGATCAGAAAGGCGGAGCCGTAGGCGACGTTCGTGATGAACCCCGGGATGAAGTTGTCCTCCGCTCGCCCGGTGAGGAGCACGAGCGCTCCCGCGACGGCGACCGCGAGGAGCCCGCCGAGTGCCGCTGACGGAGCCTGTCGCTGTGCGAGACGCACCAGCGTGAACGCGCCGGCAGCGGCCACCGACAGGATCACGGCGATCAGCAGCTGATCGGGCCACAGCGTGACGGCGGCGAGGAAGACGACGAGCGGCAGCACCGATTCGACGATGCCGCGCACGCCGCCGATCGCCTTCCACACGACCTTCCCCGTGGTGGCGTGGTCCGACGGGTCGATACCGGCTCGGCGCGCCGCCTGCCCGAAGGCCTCTCCGAGAACCGCCGATGCGCGCGGGTGATCCGGGTCGGGAGGCGTCAGCGGCGTCTCGTCGCGCTCGTCGTCGCGCCCGTCGCCCGCCATCAGGATCCCGGGGTCTGCGGCATCGAAAGGGGGATCAGATCGCGTGGGGGCATGGGCGCATCGCCGCGCACGACCACGATCGAACGGAAAAGCTCTTCGATGTCAGCGGCCGCCTCGGGCGAACTCGTCCCCTTGCCGCCGATGACGCCGCGCAGGAACCACCGGGGGCCATCGATGCCGACGAACCGAGCGATTCGCTTCCCCGTGCCGGATTCGCCATTGACCGGCACCTCTGCCAGCAGCTCCGGGCCGAGAGGGCCGTCGCGCTCGTCGACGCGGCCGCCCTGATCGGAAACCTGGGCACGGATCTGCTCGCGCGTTTCGTGCCAGAGTCCCGTCGAGCGCGGCGCCGCGAAGGGCTGCACCTGCAGCGTGGACTCGCGATAGTCGAGCGCGACCGCGACGATCCGCTGCGAGCTCTCCTCGACCTCGAGGCGCAGATTCATGCCCTCGCGCGGCATCACTTTGATTCCGCCGATATCGATGTACGGCCGGACGGGATTCGCCTCGCTCGCGTCGAACGGGCCGCGTTCTGCACGGTCAGCCGGTGCTGACTTCTCGGTCGAGGGCTGCGCCGCCTCGTCGTGGGAATCTGTCATCGATCTCGCCTCTGGTTCCTTCTTCGCTTCAGTTCGTCGTCGCGCCGGCGTAGCCGGAGGATCCGAACCCGCCCTCGCCGCGCACGCTCTCGTCCAGGTCGTCGACTGGCAGGAAACGCGCCTGCGCGACGGGCGAGACAATCAGCTGCGCGATGCGGTCGCCCGCCTCGATCTCGTACGCTTCCGCGCGATCGGTGTTGAGGAGGACGACCTTGATCTCCCCACGGTAGCCCGCATCGATCGTGCCGGGAGAGTTGACGATGGTGATGCCGTGTTTGACGGCCAGCCCGGACCGCGGCACAACGAACGCCGCATGGCCCTCGGGCAACGCGATTCGCACCCCGGTGGGGACAAGCGCGCGCTCCCCCGCTTCGAGCCGCACCGAGACGGTCGAGACGAGGTCGGCTCCGGCATCGCCGGGGTGCGCGTAGACCGGCACGTGGGATGCGACAATGGGGACGTCCACGGTTTCACTCACGCATCGAGGGTAATGCACCAGTCCACTGCTTCGTCCGAGACTCGGCCTCGCGATCTGGCCGTCTATCGCGAACGGCTCACGCCGTCGCTCAAGATCCTCGCGGCCGCAGCGATCGTCGCGCCCATGGTGGCACTCGTCGCCGTCCCCATCGACCAGACGGTGTCGCTGTCGATCGGTCTCGCGGTCGCCATCCTTCTCATCGCGGTGATGATCGCCGTGGCGCCGGTCGTCGAGATCTCCGGACGCGAACTGCGCGCCGGGCGCGCCCATATCGATGTCGCGCATCTCGGAGAGGCGGTCGGCCATCTGGGCGACGAAGGACGCCGCGCGCGAGGCGTAGCGTTGGATCCGCGCGGGTGGTACATGATCCGCGGCGGCATCGAGGGCGTCGTCGTCGTGGAGAACACGGATCCGGACGATCCCGTCACGTCGTGGACGATCTCGACGCGCACGCCCGACCGCGTGATCGCCGCGCTGCGGCGCGCTCAGCGCGCCGCAGCGGAGCAGGACGCCCGTTAGGAGCAGTCGAGGCAGATCGCGCCGGCGTCACCGACGTGGTCGATCTGCGAACGGTGCTTCACCAGGAAGCACTCCATACAGGTGAACTCGTCCTGCTGCGGGGGAAGAACGACGACGTCGAGTTCGACGTTCGACAGGTCGTTTCCGCCGAGGACGATGCTCGGATTGTCGGCGTCGTCGTTCTCGACCGCCGTGTTCTGGTTCGACCGCGCCGCCTTGAGGGCTTCGATCGACTCGCTGCCCTCGTCTTCGTTCTTGTTGCGCGGTGCATCGTAGTCAGTTGCCATCGCCAGGAGTCACTTCTCTCGGGTGGGTGTGGATGGATTGGATGCCCCGGTCGCCGTCGCTTGGGTCGCTTCGTCATGGATCATCGTCTGCGTGATCGACATCTGATGTCGACATACCGCAGTGCGCGGGGCGGCGACAGTCTGCACGACGGAGCCGGGAATCGCAAATGCACGTACTCGCTTCGGCGCGTCGCAGACCATCTCATTCCGAGCAAACGTGCGGCGCGCCTGCGTTATTCCCCGTTTCAGAGCGCGCGCGTGACACCATGTGTGCGATGCGCCCAGTGCGCACACGGCGGAGAGGAGCAGGATGGAACAGCTGACCATCGTGGGTACGGAGGGACAGCGCCTCGTCCTCGCCACCGAGCAGGGACAGCGCTTCACTCTCGAGATCGACGACATGCTCAACCAGGAGGTGCGCAAGGCGCGCGTCGTGGTCGAGCCGCGTCCGCAGCAGGTCGGACCGAGCCCGCGGGAGATCCAGGCCCATTTCCGAGCCGGACTCACCGCCGAAGAGGTCGCCGAGCTGCTCTCGTACGAGATCGAAAAGGTGCGTCTCTTCGAGGGCCCCGTCCTCGCCGAGCGCGAGCACATCGTGGATCGCGCGCTCGCGATGCCCGTTCTGACGGGTATCGGCGTCGATCAGGATGAGAATCCGACATTCGGGAATGCGATCCGGCAGAAGCTCGCCGACGTGTCGGCGACGCAGGAGAGCTGGACGAGCTGGAAGACCGATGACGGGTGGGTCGTGAAGCTCACCTTTGAGGCCTCCGGTATCGAGCGCGACGCTCGCTGGAGTTTCGACCCGCGTCGCAGTGCGCTTGCCCCGGCGAACGACGACGCCGCGCAGCTCTCGCGCCAGGGCCGGATGGCGAGCGATACGCTCATCCCCCGTCTGCGTGCACTCGACGTGGCACAGGACGAGAAGGACGCCTCGTCGTTCGACGACCACACGTTCCACGAAGAGGACCCCGCCCCCGCACCCGAACCCGAGCGCCCGACTGAAACGGCCGACCTGCTCGAGGCATTGCGCCGCAAGCGCGGCCAGCGCGAGACGCCCCCGTCGGCTGCCGAGGACTCGGACGAGGAGCCCGAGGACCGCCCGCACCGTCCGCTCGCGATGTTCTCCTCGATCGATCCGAACCTCGAGGAGACGCCGCCGCCCGCTGAGGAGACCCCCGCGCGGGAGGAGCAGCCCGAGGAACCTCCCCGTGCCACATCCGCGGACGATGACGCGCCGCGCGCCGACTCCTCGCGACGCCGCGGGCGCCCATCGATGCCCTCATGGGACGAGATCGTCTTCGGCGCACGCGGCGACGACTGATCCGGCCGGTCGCGCCCGTCAGTCGGCGTACGCGCCGAAGCGGATGAGGGGCACCGTCATCTCCTCGGGGGTCACGGATCCGTGCTGCCCGATCATCTTCTGCGGATCCTTGTTGCGCAGTCGATCGTCGTAGAACGCGACGGCACCACGCGCGGCGACGAGCACGTCCCCGATCCGCCCCCGCACGTGCGGGGCGACAGATGCCCCGAATAGCCCGTCCGCGATCGCCTCGTCGCGCGTCGACACATCCGCGTACGCGCCGGATTCCTCGCGCCACCGCGCCGCGAGGTCATCGATGTCGACTCCGCTGTCGGCATAGACGTGGACGAGACGCGGTTCGCCGCCGAGGTGCCGCACACCGGCCAGACGCGAATCGCCCGCGCGCAGCAGCACATGACGACTTCGCGGGACATCGACCATGCCGTGATCCGCTGTCACGAGGGCGCCGACGTCGTGCGGCAGCGAGAGGACCGGGCGGATCGCGCTGTCGATCGCCTCGAGCGTCCTTCGCCACGCGTCAGAGTCGACTCCGTGGCGATGTCCCGCCTTGTCCAGCTCGGGAATGTAGCAGTACACGAACGCCCCGGGGTGCTGCGATGCGAGTGCGCAGGCCACCTGCACGCGTCCCGCGAGGTCGTCTTCCGCGACGAACTCGGCGCCACGCTGCAGCGCCTGGGTGAACCCCGTCGCGCGGTACTCGGAATGACCCACGGAATAACTGCGGATCCCTTCGGCGCGCTCGAACACCGTCGACGCGCGCTGCCAGGTCGCGGGTTCGAGGCCGTCCTTCTCGTAGCCGTTGAGCTGGTTCGTCAGCCGGTCACGATCCGGATCGAGCACGCGGTACCCCACGAGGCCGTGTTCCCCGGGCCAGACGCCCGTCAGGAACGATCCGAGCGCCGCGGCGGTGGTCGAGGGAAACACCGTCTGCGCCACCTGCCGGCGCCCCATGGCGCGTGCCAGGTGACGGGCGTGCGCCGCGTGGGCGCGCAGCTGGATCGCGCCGAGGCCATCGACGACGATCGCGACAGCCGATTCCGCCGGCGCAAGCCAGTCACCTCGCGCCCCCAGCGACCGGACCATCTCGGTCGCCACTCCGGCGAGATTCCGGGCCTTGGCAGGGCGCGCGGGTAAGATTTTCGGCATCCGGGCCAGTCTGGCACACCCGTTTTCTCGCCCGGCTCACCACGTTCCACCAGAGAGGGCTGCATGGCGCGCAAGCAGGAATCTGCCGCACCGACGAACGAGCGGATCGAGGACATCGCGCTCGAGACCGAGATGCAGGGCTCCTATCTCGAGTACGCGTACTCCGTCATCTACTCGCGAGCGCTCCCCGACGCGCGCGACGGCCTCAAGCCGGTGCAGCGACGCATTCTCTACCAGATGGCCGAGATGGGCCTGCGGCCCGATCGCGGCCATGTCAAGAGCGCACGCGTCGTCGGCGACGTGATGGGCAAGCTCCACCCGCACGGCGATACCGCGATCTACGACGCGCTCGTGCGCCTCTCGCAGGACTTCGCGATGCGCCTGCCGCTCGTCGACGGCCACGGCAACTTCGGATCCCTCGACGACGGCCCGGCGGCGTCGCGCTACACGGAGGCGCGCCTCGACCGCGCCGCGATGCGCATGACGGAGAACCTCAACGAGGATGTCGTCGACTTCGTGCCGAACTACGACGGCCAGTACACACAGCCCGAGGTGCTGCCCGCCGCCTATCCCAACCTCCTCGTCAACGGTGCGACGGGCATCGCAGTCGGCATGGCGACGAATATGGCACCGCACAACCTCAATGAGGTCGTCAGCGCCGCGACCCACCTGCTCGAGAACCCCGACGCCACGACCGAAGAGCTCATGCAGTTCGTTCCTGGTCCTGACTTCCCCACGGGCGGCGTGATCATGGGGCTCGACGGCATCCGCGACGCGTATGAGACCGGTCGCGGATCCGTCAAGGTCCGTGCGAAGACGCGCATCGAGCAGATCGGTCCGCGCCGCACCGGCATCGTCGTCACGGAGCTGCCGTACATGGTGGGTCCGGAACGCGTCATCGAGAAGCTCAAGGACGCCGTGCAGGCGAAGAAGCTGCAGGGCATCAGCGACGTCAACGACCTCTCCGATCGCAAGCACGGACTGCGCCTCGTCATCGGCATCAAGACGGGCTTCGACGCGGAGGCCGTCCTCGAGCGCCTCTACCGCCTGACGCCGCTCGAGGACTCGTTCGGCTTCAACAACGTGGCCCTCGTCGACGGGCAGCCGTCCACGCTCGGTCTGCGCGAGATGCTCGTGGTGTACGTCAATCATCGGATCGAGGTCGTCACCCGTCGGACGGTGCACCGCCTCGCCAAGCGCCGCGATCGCCTCCACCTCGTCGAGGGCCTGCTCGTCGCGATCCTCGACATCGATGAGGTCATCGAGGTCATCCGGTCGTCTGAGACCAGCGACGAGGCGCGCACGCGCCTGTGCCAGGTGTTCGACCTCGACGAGGTGCAGGCCGAGTACATCCTCGAGCTGCGCCTGCGTCGGCTGACGAAGTTCTCACGGATCGAGCTCGAGACCGAGCGCGACGACCTGCGCGCGGAGATCGCGGCGCTCGAGGAGCTGCTCGGATCCGACGCGCTCATCCGCCAGCGCGTGGCGACGGAGCTCGAGGAGGTCGCGGATGAGCTCGGAACCCCCCGCCGCACGGTGCTCATGAATGCCAAGCCGCAGCCGAAGCGATCGGCCAAGGCGACCGAGCAGGATCTGCAGATCGCCGACGCGCCGACGCTCGTCGCGCTGTCGACCACGGGGCGGGCCGTACGCGTGGATACGCCGGGAGGCGAGGAGATCGCTCCGCCCGCGCGTCGCAGCAAGCACGACGCGATCCTGTCGACGGCGCGCGGCACGATCCGCGGCGAGATCGGCGCCCTCACCTCCGCCGGGCGGATGGTGCGCTTCTCCCCCATCGACCTGCCGTCGGTCCCGCCCACGTCGATCTCGCTCGGTGCTGGTCAGCGCCTCCGCGATTACGTCGGACTCACCGAGAAGGGCGAAGAGATCGTCGGCCTCGTCGAGCTCACATCTGACGCTCCGGTGGCGATCGGCACCGCGCAGGGCACCGTCAAGCGGGTCGTACCGTCCGGCGTCGCGATTCGCCCGAGCGTCGACGTCATCGCGCTCAAGCCCGGCGACCGTGTCGTCGGCGTCGCGACTGCGGCCGACGAGGCCGACCTCGTGTTCGTCACGACCGATGCGCGTCTGCTGCGCTTCCCCGCCTCGGCCGTACGTCCCCAGGGCGCCGCGGCGGCAGGCATGGCGGGCGTCAAACTCAGCGCGAACGCGTCCGTGCTGTTCTTCGGTGCGGTCAATGGTGACGGCAACGTCGTGGTGACCGTCTCCGCGGCGGAGGGCACCCTCGCGGGCACCGACGCCGGCCGCGCGAAGACCAGCGACTTCGGTGAGTATCCGGCGAAGGGCCGCGGTACCGGAGGCGTCCGCGCACACGCGTTCCTGAAGGGCGAAGACCGGCTGCAGGTCGCCTGGGCGGGTCCGGATCCTGCCTACGCCCTCGACGCCAAGGGAGCCGTGCGCAAGCTGCCGATGACACTCGCGAAACGCGACGGATCCGGTCAGCCCCTCGAGGCGCCGGTCACCACGATCGGCCGCACGCTGTAGAGAAGACGCAACCGCCGAACAGCGCGTTCTCCGCTCGAGGCGCCGGAGCCGCGTGTTCGCCTGCGAAGGGCGCATGCGTTCGCGGATCCGGTAGCGTCGCGGTTATGAAGGTCGTGATCGCCGGAGGAACGGGCGCGCTCGGGCGCGCACTCGCCATGGACCTCCTGCACGCCGGGCACGAGGTCGTCGTCCTCACACGCCGTCCCGGACACCACCGCATCACCGGCACGACCGAGGTCGGCTGGGATCCGCGCGACGTCGGTGCGTGGGCGCATGCGCTGGAGACGGACGGCGAGCTCGCGGTCGTGAACCTTGCCGGGAAGCTCGTGGACTGCCGCCCGACCGAGGAGAACATTCGCGCGCTCCGCGAGTCCCGGGTCATCGCAACCGAGGCGCTCGTCGAGGCGGCCGGGCGCCTTACGCGTCCGGTCGACCGCTGGCTGCAGGCGTCGACGACGGCGATCTACGGCGACTCAGGCGAGCAGCACATCACCGAGGAGACGCCGGATCCCATCTCGGGCCTCCCCCAGATGACGGGCGTCGTCTTGCCGTGGGAGGCGGCGGCACGGGGAGCGAACGCGACGCATCGCGTCACGATCCGCACGTCGATCGTGCTCGATCGCGGAACGCCGGCTCTGAACCGCCTGCTGCTGCCCGCGAAGCTCGGCTTCGGCGGTCCGATCGCAAGCGGGCGTCAGTGGTTCAGCTGGATCCACATCGACGACTGGCTGCGCGTCGCCCGCGCGGCCCTGGGCCTGGATTCCGACGTGACCCTCCCGGACGCGCCCGTCATCGCCGCGACGCCGAACCCGGTGCGCAACGAGGAGCTGATGCGCCGCCTGCGCGAGGCGATTGGCGTGCCGTTCGGGCTCCCGACACCCGAGTTCGTGCTGCGTCTCGCGTCGATCGGCCTCCGGACGGATCCGCTCCTCGCCCTCACCGGCCGACACACGACTTCGTCGGTGCTCGCCGAGCGGGGCTTCGCCTTCCGCTACCCGACGCTGGAATCTGCGCTAGCCGACCTTCTGCGCTGATCCTTCTCTGACGCGTCATTCTCCAGAGGTCAGAGGGCGCCCACGAGAGCCGCGATGCCGGCCAGGATCGAGATCAGCGCGATCACCATGGCCAGCGCGAACAGGACCGCGTGCACGGTGTAGAACGTCGTGACCTTGCCGTTCTCATCGCGCGCCCGCGGGTCGTTCACCACACGTCGGAAGAAGTTGGGCCACGTCAGGAGATTGAACGCGGCGTTGACGAACAGGAGTACCGAAAGCGGGATCACGAGCACAAGTCTATGGGGCGGAGCCACGCGCCCATCCCACGGACCGGCCGCGCGCGCCTACGCGTCGATCGCTTCCTTGTCGAGCTGCGCCGCGCCCTGGACGATGAATTCACGGCGCGGGGCGACCTCGTTGCCCATGAGCATCTCGAAGACGTGACCGGCGGCCTCCGCGTCTTCCATCCGCACGCGGCGCAGGAGGCGGCCGTCGCGCGACATGGTGGTGTCCGCGAGCTGATCCGCGTCCATCTCGCCGAGGCCCTTGTAGCGCTGGATCGGCTCTCGCCACTTCTTGTTCTGTTTGCGCAGCTTGGCAAGCAGTGCCGTCAACTCGCGGTCGCTGTACGTGTAGATCGTCTCATTGGGCTTCGAGCCGGGGTGCTGCACGATGACCTGGTGCAGCGGCGGAACGGCGGCGTACACCCGCCCTGCTTCGATGAGCGGCCGCATGTAGCGGTAGAACAGCGTCAGCAGCAGCGTGCGAATGTGCGCGCCGTCAACGTCGGCGTCGCTCATCATGATGACCTTGCCGTAGCGCGCCGCGTCGATGTCGAACGAGCGCCCCGACCCGGCGCCGACCACCTGGATCAGCGCTGCGCACTCGGCGTTCGACAGCATGTCGCCGATCGAGGCCTTCTGCGTGTTGAGGATCTTGCCGCGAATCGGGAACAGCGCCTGATACTCGCTGTCGCGCGCCTTGCGGGCGGTGCCGAGGGCGGAATCGCCCTCGACGATGAACAGCTCGGAGTTCGACATGTCGTTCGACCGGCAGTCGATGAGCTTCGCGGGCAGCGACGATGACTCGAGCGCGTTCTTGCGACGCTGCGTCTCCTTGTGGGCGCGCGCCGAGACGCGCGCCTTCATCTCACTGACGACCTTGTCGAGCAGCATCGAGACCTGGTTCTTGTCGTCGCGCTTCGTCGACGTGAAACGCGCCTTCATCCCTTCGCGGACGACCTTGGCAACGATGCTGCGCACGGCGGGCGTGCCCAGCACCTCCTTCGTCTGTCCCTCGAACTGCGGCTCCGGGATGCTGACGTTGAGCACGGCCGTGAGCCCCGCGAGGACGTCGTCTTTCTCGAGCTTGTCGCTGCCGACCTTCAGTCGTCGCGCGTTCTTCTCGACCTCGGCGCGGAGCTGCTTCGTCAGCTCCTGTTCGAAGCCCTGCTGGTGCGTACCCCCCTTGGGTGTCGCGATGATGTTCACGAACGATCGCATGTGCGTGTCGTAGCCCGTTCCCCAGCGCAGGGCGATGTCGACGCGGCACTCGCGCTCGACCTCGGTCGACATCATGGATCCGTCCGGCTGCAGCGTCGGCACCCGCTCGGTGAAGTTTCCCGTGCCGTCGAGGCGCCACGTGTCGGTGACGGGCGCGTCCGTCGACAGGAATTCGACGAACTCCCCGAGGCCGCCCTCGTATCGGTAGGAAGTCTCGCGCACCCCACCATCGGGGTCTGCGTCGGGACGCTCGTCGCGGATGACGATCTCCAGCCCCGGCACGAGGAACGCCGTCTGGCGCGCTCGCGTCACGAGCTCGTCGTACTGGAACGCCGCGTCCTTCGTGAAGATCTGCCCGTCCGCCCAATAGCGCACGCGCGTGCCGCTGACGCCCTTCTTGGCCTTGCCGGCGACGCGCAGCTCGCTCCTGTTCCGGAACGGAGCGAAGGGGGCGTCAGGACGCGGTTCGCCCGCGTCCGTGAACTCGCCGGGTTCGCCGCGGTGGAAGCTCATCGCGTACGTCTTGCCGCCGCGGTCGACCTCGACGTCGAGACGCTCGCTGAGCGCGTTGACGACCGACGCGCCCACGCCGTGCAGACCGCCCGAGGCCGCGTACGAGCCACCGCCGAACTTTCCACCGGCGTGCAGTTTCGTGAAGACGACCTCGACGCCGGTCAGCCCCGTGCGCGGTTCGACGTCAACGGGGATGCCGCGACCGCTGTCCTGCACCTCGACGCTGCCGTCCTCGCGGAGGACCACGACGATTCGGTCGCCGTTGCCCGCGACAGCCTCGTCGACCGCGTTGTCGATGATCTCCCACAGGCAGTGCATGAGCCCCGGCGATCCGTTCGACCCGATGTACATTCCCGGCCGCTTACGGACGGCCTCCAGTCCTTCGAGGACCTGGAGATGATGGGCGGAATACTCGGCTGTCACAAGATTCGATCTTATCTTCGAACGCTCCGAGCGCCCCGGGGACACACCCGGGTCGCGCCGACTGAGGCCGGGCGCGTACGCCCAGCGCGAAACACGCGCCTTGCAGGGAATCCCTGACGGTGTCCCGTGGTTGTATGGAGTAACGCCTCACCTGAGACGAACCGAGAAGGAGGCAACCCGATGACTGCAACTACGACAGCCGAAGCTTCTGTCTCCCACCGCCTGACCGCCCTTGACCGGTGCGATGCCTGCGGAGCGCAGGCCTACATCGCAGCCGAAGTCGGCGGCAGCGAGTTGCTGTACTGCGCACACCACGGACGAAAGTTCGAGGAGAAGCTGCGCGAAGTGGCCACGAACTGGCACGACGAGACCGCCAAGCTTCAGGACTGACGCACACCCCGTCACCTCGACAAGGGCGTCTCCCCGCTCGGGGAGGCGCCCTTGTCGTAGACGCGCGGCACCAGCGGCGAGACGCGCAGCAACGGTTCCTCCCCCACCGTTCCGGTCGCCTCACCCAGATCAGTGGGTGTCGGCTCCCCGGCGTCGCCGGGGCCGAACATGATGACCTCGTCGCCGATCGCTGCGCCATCCCAGAGTTCGACGAGTGACGAGAACGGATCCACCCGAACGAGCTGGCGCACTCCGCCGGGCGTCGCGACGCTGATCCGGCCGCCGGCGGACGACGGGTACCCGTCCACCGATCCGACGCCGACCGTGGCGACGTCGCCGAGCTCCGTCACCCGCGCCACGAGCGAAGAGATCGGTGCGACGCCGGGGATGTCGGGGCCGTGCTCGGATCGGATCCCGTAACAGAAGGCTCCGATCCGCACGAGGTCGTACCGGAACTCGGGGCGGTGCCACGCGGCCGCGCTCGCGGAGAGGTGCCGCACCTCGGCGTCGAGCCCCGCGCGCTCGGCCGCGGTGACCGCATCGTCGAAGGCCGACCGAGAGGCGTCGTCCTCCGCGTCGCTCGCCTCGGCGATGTGCGTCCAGATACCGACCACGCGGATCCGGCCCGCGCGCTCGAGCGCTGCAGCACGGGCGCAGAACGCGTTCCACGCTTCCGGTCGGACGCCGTTGCGGTGGAGTCCGGTGTCGATCTTGAGGTGCACGCGGGCGCACGTCGCGGTCGTCTCGGTCGCGCGCGCGATGCGATCGAGGTAGTCGGCGTCGCCGACGCCGACCTCAAGTCCTGAGCGGAGGGCGGCCTCGGCTTCCGCCTCCGCCAGCGTCATCCAGCACAGCACGCGCGCGCGATCGCCCGCCGTGCGCTTCGCGCGGACCGCGCTCGGCAGGTCGATGCCGCCGAACCAGACCGCACCCGCGTCGAGGGCCGCCGTGACGATCGGCTCGACGCCCTGGGCGTACGCATCGTCCTTGATGACGACGAGGAGTTCGGCGGGAGCCATCCGGGCGCGCACGGCCCGCACGTTGCGTCGCAACCGGTCGAGATCGACGCGCAGCTCGGCGGAGATCACGGGGTCTCTTCCCGCTCGGCTCCGAGGCCCACGATCGCGACGAGCTCGAGCATGGTCCATCCGCTCGCCTCTGCCCATCGCGCGAGCGACTGCGGCGCCGCGCTGCCGAAGTACACGGCCTCGTCCCCCGGGCTCACGGGCGCGTTCCCGACGTCGACGACGCAGACGTCCATCGCGACGCGGCCGATGATCGGGCGCTCGGATCCGGCGATCACCACGGACGCGCGCGAACCGATCGCGCGGGCGACGCCCTGCGCGTACCCACCGGCGACAAGAGCGACGCGCGTGGCCTTCTCGGCTCGATGCAGGTACCCGTACGAAACGCCGTCACCGGCGAGGAGCGGCTTCGTCTGCAGCACCGGAGCGGCGAACGTCATCGCCGGGACACCCTCGCCGTCGATGCCGAAGACAGCCTCGAGTGACAGCGCGCGGCCCGTCACGGCGTCGAGCCCGTGGGGCGGTTCGCCCGCGTCGACGATCGCCGTCGTCACGCCGGCCTCGCGCGCCGCGGCGGCGACGATGGCGGCACCGTGCCCGCACGCGTCGCGACGCAGATCCACGGCGGAGCTCGGCTCGCTCTGCCGTGCGCGAGCGATGTTATCCGCGAGCGCCGATCGCGACACGCGCACGCGCGGGCGGCTGTTCGCCAGTTTGGACGGGGTCATCCCACCTAGACTATGACCCGGCCGCTTCGCGGACGCTCAACCCGTGCGCGCGCCCGACCGCCTGACGCCGACCCGGAGGATCCATGCCCGCGAACGGCCTCGCCCTCGGACCGAAACTTCGCTACCTCGCCGAGCGCGCCCGACGCATCGACATCGGCGCCGTCATCGACCGCGCCAAGGAGGTGCGTGACGAGCACGGCAAGGCGGTGCCCGCTGTCGTCGTCGACATGCTGTGGCAGGCGGCCCGCAAGGACGTCGCCTTCCAGGACTACGTCGACTTCGACTTCGCGTCGCTCACGGCCGCCGAGCGCGCCACCTTCATGACGCATCCCGTGTCCATGCAGCTCGCGCAGGCATACTCGCGCCCCGCCGGTCGTCGCATCTTCGAAGATAAGATCGCCTTCAACCGTCAGTTCGACCGTTTCCTGAAGCGGGCCTGGCTCGTCGTCGAGGACGGCAACGCCGAGGAGGTCCGCGCCTTCGTCGAACAGCACGGCGCCGTCATCGCGAAGGTGCCGGTCAGCCACATGGGCCTCGGCGTCCGACGGTACCGCGCAGAGGAAATCGATGACTGGTCGGCTTTCCACGCGCGGCTGATCGCGGGCGACGAGATCCTGCTCGAAGAGGTCATCGCGCAGCACGACGACATCGCTGCCGTCTGCCCCGGCACCGTCAACACCACGCGCATTACGGCGTTCTTCGACGGAACCGACGTCCATATGCTCGCGATCGCCCAGAAGTTCGGCCGCGGCGAGGTCAGCGACCAGATGTCGTACGGCGGCTTCTATACGATGCTCGACCCCGATACGGGTCACGCGATGAGCGCCGGATACGACTCTCACGCGAACGTCCACGAGGCACATCCCGATACCGGCTACCGGATCGCGGACTTCCAGCTGCCCCGTTTCGCCGAGGCCATCGCCCTGGTCGACGAGGCGGCTCGCGTCAACCCCGACGTGCAGTACGCCGGATGGGACGTCGTCGTCACGAACGACGGCCCCGTGCTCGTCGAGGGGAACTGGGGCGCGGGCGTCTACGAGAACAAGCCGAGCGTGTCGGGGATCCGCACGGGCCACAAGGCGCGCTACCGCGCCGCCATCGGATTCTGACGCGCGAGAAGCCCGGGAACGCCCGCGACGAACGGCAAGCGGCCCGCGACAAGCGCAGCAACGTTCGCGCTCACGACGCCCGATGCACTCCGGCCACGAGGCGGAGCGGGTGGTCTCGCGGCGCCGCTGGCATCGGGCCTGGCGGTGGGCCCACGCCGCGCGTTCGGGGTCCCCGTGCGCCGCGTAGCGGTGCACGGGCGCGCAGCGGGGAGGATCCGCTTCTGCGGATCCGGGGGACTGCGGCGCCGCGAGACCATCCGCGCAACGCACCGCAGCGCACCGAAGCGCGCAGGAAAAATGAGCTAGGCCCGCCGGATGATCCCCATCGGCGTGGACTGATGTCCCTGCCCGAGGGGGTTATCGCTGAGGATCCGCGCGAGCAGACGCTCGGCGCCCTTGTCGAGGGTGGTCCCGAGAATGTTCCCGCCGAGATCGTTGATGTCGACGACGGCGACGTCGCAGCCGACGATCCGCTTGACGTCGCGCGCGACACCGTGCGGATCCTCAGGGCCGAGGACGACAGCCTCGTTGTACGGCGGGATGGTGCCCGGCGTGGGACCGTCGATCGCGCGAGCCTTCTCACCGGCGATCCGGTAGAAGTCGCCGCGGCGACCGAACACCTTCGTGACGGCCGAGACGGCGGCAGCGAACAGGATCCGCGGGGCGCCGACCTCGCGCAGGGCGAACTCCATCGTCTCGGGAATGCCCAGTCCGATGCCGTACGCGGTCTTCGTCACGAAGCGCGAGAGGAAAGCGGCAAGGCGCCGGGGGCGGATCTCGCTCATCATGTAGGAGCGTCCCTGCATGATCGCTACGATCTTCTCGGTCACGAAGAGGATGTCGCCGCGCTGTGTGTGCCCCTCGGCATACTCGCGGATGACGTCGTCCAGCTGGTCCCCCGGCATGATGACGCGCGTGCGGATCGGGATCCGCAAGTACGTCTTATCGTCGACCGAGACCTCGAGGGACTTGCCCTCGTTCGCCTCGCCGCTCACTCGAGGTAGTCCCGCAGCGACTGCGACCGGCTCGGGTGGCGCAGCTTCGCCATCGTCTTGGACTCGATCTGGCGGATGCGCTCGCGTGTCACGCCGAACGTGTCGCCGATCTGGTCAAGCGTCTTCGGCTGTCCGTCACCGAGCCCGAAGCGCATGCGGATCACGCCCGCCTCTCGCTCGGACAGGGAGTCGAGCAGACCCTCGAGCTGCCGCTGCAGCATCGTGAAGCCGACAGCATCGGCCGGCACGACCGCCTCGGTGTCCTCGATGAGGTCGCCGAACTCGCTGTCGCCGTCCTCGCCGAGCGGGGTATGCAGCGAGATGGGCTCGCGGCCGTACTTCTGCACCTCGACGACCTTCTCGGGCGTCATGTCGAGCTCGCGGGCGAGTTCCTCAGGCGTGGGCTCGCGACCGAGGTCCTGCAGCATCTGGCGCTGCACGCGGGCGAGCTTGTTGATGACCTCGACCATGTGCACCGGGATACGGATGGTGCGGGCCTGGTCGGCCATCGCGCGGGTGATCGCCTGGCGGATCCACCACGTCGCGTAGGTCGAGAACTTGAAGCCCTTGGTGTAGTCGAACTTCTCGACGGCGCGGATCAGGCCGAGGTTGCCCTCCTGGATGAGGTCCAAGAACTGCATGCCGCGCCCCGTGTAGCGCTTCGCCAGCGAGACGACGAGGCGGAGGTTCGCGCCGAGGAGGTGGCTCTTCGCGCGCTTGCCGTCGCGGGACACCCACTGCATGTCGAGTCCGAGCTGCGTGGACTTCTCGGCCGCCGACATCTTCGACAGCTTCTCCTCCGCGAAGAGGCCCGCCTCGATGCGCATCGCCAGGTCGACCTCTTCGGCCGCGTTCAGCAGCGGCACCTTGCCGATCTGCTTCAGGTAGTCCTTGACAGGGTCGGCCGTCGCGCCCGTGATCTGCGTCGAGTAGACCGGCACGTCCTCCTCCTCGGAGGAGCTGATGACGATCGCGCCGGTGGGGAGCGGTTCCTTCTGCTCGGTCTTCGGCTTCGGCTGCTCTTCGACCTCGGGGGTCGACTCGGCGATGATCTCGTCGACGACGTCGGTCTTCCGCTTGCGCGCGGGCTTAGCCTTGTCGGCCGGCTCCTTCGCCGCCGTGCGCTTGGCTGCCGACGCAGTCGTCTTCTTCGCCGCAGCCGCGGTGGTCTTCTTCTCCGCGGACGCAGTCGTCTTCTTCGCGGCCGTTGTCTTCGCGGCCGTTGTCTTCGCCGCAGGCTTCTTCGCGGCCGGCTTCTTGGCCGCGGTCTTCTTGGCTGCTGTGGTCTTCTCGGCCGTCTCGGCCATCTTCTCGTCGGTCTTCGTGGTCTTCGTGGCAGGAGTCACGCTTCACCTTTCGCCGGATGTCGCCTGGCGCCAGCGCTCCGGGTGTGTTCGAACACGATTAAGGCCCTTGTCAAGTCCAACGCTCGAAAGCGTGGAGCCGACAACGGCGCGGGCCATCATTCTCTCATACAAATGCGGTGGCTCACGACCAGTCATCACCGCATCGGTGACAACGCCGCCGAGACCTCCCGTATTCCCTAGAACAGACCTTCGTCATCTCCGGGACGGTCGGCGAGGAAACGCTCGAGCTCGGCGGCGAGCTCGTCGGCACTCGGCAGGTCGCCCTCATCGAATCGCTGGTCGTCTGCCGCGCCCGTCTGACCGTCGGCCGCCATGTACGAGTCGAAGCGCTCCTCGAGCGCCTCGACCATGCGTGCGAGCTCGTCGTTGTTCGCGATCTGGTCTTCGACACGGCCGAGATATGCGCGATGTTCCTCGCGAACGCCATCGAGCGCAAAGACGAGGCCCGTTGCGGTCATGAGGCGGTCGAGCGCCGCGAGGGTCGCTCCAGGGAAGTCGGTCTCGGCGAGGTAGTGCGGCACGAGCATGACGAATCCCGCGACCGGGTATCCGTCCTCCGACATCCGGAACTCGATGAGATGCCCGAGCGTCGCCGGCGCCTGCGTGCGCGGCTTCCAGACGGAGTGCGCCTGGACGAGGTCGGCGCGCGATCCGCTCACCGTGGTCGTCATCTCGCGCGTATGCGGCACCGGCATCGCGATCGCGTGGACCCACGTCATGGTCGACACGTCGAACTCGTCGGCCAGCGCGAGGAGCACGTCGACGACACCCTCCCACCCGAAGTCCGGCTCGTATCCCGACAACAGCAGGAACGGCTGTCCGAGCGCATCGGCCACCAGCGACAGTTCGAGGCGCGGCGCCCGGAACTCCGACAGGTGATCCTGGTCGAATGTAATCACGGGGCGACGCGCCCGGTAGTCGAGCAGAGCGTCATTACGGAAAACGGCCACGGGCTGCGGGTCGAGATCGTCCCGCATGTAGTCGACGATGCTCGATACGGTGCCACCCGCATCGGTGAAGCCCGTCAGGAGCACGACCAGCGGAAGGCGCGGCGGCACGACGGGAGCGTTCGCCACCCGGTCGAAGATCTCCGGATTCCAAGCCATGCCCCCAGTCTAGAGACCCCCGCGCCCCCGCGGCTCCGGATGCGAACCTAGGATGGTTCGCATGCCCCTTCCGGATATTTCGATCACCCATGTCCCTTTCCCCGCCGAGGAAGCCGACGTGCTGGTCCTCGCCGTCCCGACGCTCGACGATGACGCGCTCGAGGGCTTCGACGGACTGCGCCCCGCGCTCGAGGCGATCGCCTTCACGGGCAAGAAGGGCTCCTTCGCGCGGGTCTACGCTCCTGAGTTCACCGCGGCGCCACTCGCCGTCGTGGGGCTCGGAGCTGACGCCGACGCGCACGTCATCCGCGACGAGGTCGGTGCCGCCGTCCGCCAGCTGACAGGCGTCGACACCCTCGCCGTTCACGTCGCCTCCGAGGTCGATGGCGCCTGGAGCGCCGCTGCCGAGGGCGCCGCGCTCGGCGGCTACCGATTCGACTCGCTCAAGAGCGGATCCGACGAAGGCCGTGCTGACGGACGCCGCGCGAGCAGCATCGTCGTCCACGCGCCGGAGTCGGCGTCCGAGGAGGACCTTGCGCCTGTGCGTGCGCACGCACGGGCAGTCGCCCTGGTGAAGGATCTCGTCTCGACGCCCGCCGATCGCCAGTCGCCGGAACAGCTCGCGGACGTCGCGACGAGCGCGGTCGCCGACCTGCCGGTGCAGACAACCGTATGGGACGAGAAGGCGCTCGCCGACGGCGGGTTCGGCGGAATCCTCGGCGTCGGTCGCGGGTCTGAGCGCCCGCCCCGCCTGGTGCGCCTCGACTACGCACCCGACGGTGCCGAGCGCCACATTGCGCTCGTCGGCAAGGGCATCACGTTCGACACGGGAGGACTCTCCCTCAAGCCCGCCGCCAGCATGGTCGGCATGCAGGAAGACATGACGGGCGCCGCCGAGGTGCTCGCCGTCGTCCGCGCCGCCGCCGAGCTCGAGCTTCCCGTGCGCGTCACGGCCTGGTTGTGCATCGCGGACAACATGCCCTCGGGTCGCGCGACACGACCGGGCGATGTGCTGACGATTGCCGACGGCACGACCGTCGAGGTCACCAATACCGACGCCGAAGGGCGGCTGGTCCTCGCCGATGGTCTCGTCGCCGCGAGCCGAGAGAGTCCGGATGTGATCGTGGACGTCGCGACGCTGACGGGTGCCGTCCTCGTCGCCCTCGGCACGCGCCACACCGGCGTGCTCGGCCACGGCGAGGCGCCCGATGCATTCCTCGCAGCCGCCGAGCGCACGGGCGAGCCTGCCTGGCGCCTGCCGCTCGCGGAGCACATGAAGCCCGAACTCGATTCGCGCGTCGCCGACATGCAGAACGCGAACGTCGGCAATCGCGCCGCCGGCACGATCTATGCAGGCCTGTTCCTGCAGCGTTTCATCGGGCGGGTCGACAACGACAAGAACGGTGAGCAGATCGACTGGGTCCACCTCGACATCGCCGGATCCGGAATGAGCACGACGAGCCCCTTCGGCTTCACCGACAAGGGACCGACCGGCGCCTCCACGCGCGCGCTCATCGAGTTCGTCGCCGCAGGCGGCACGGCGTAGGAACGCTGACGAGAGGGCGGCACCGCATGACCGACCACACCTTCGATCTCGTCGTGCTCGGCGGCGGCAGCGGCGGCTACGCGGCCGCGCTGCGCGCGGCTGAGCTCGGCAGCTCCGTTGCCATCATCGAGGCGGACCTCCTCGGCGGCACGTGCCTGCACCGCGGGTGCGTGCCGACGAAGGCTCTCCTGCATACCGCGGAGGTCGCCGAGACCGTCCGGCGCGCTGGCACGGTCGGCGTCGAGGCGACGCTCGGGGGTATCGACGCCGCCGCGGCACGCGCGTGGCGAACGAAGCTGATCGACGGCAAGCACCGCGGTCTGTCGTCGCTCGTGGCCGCACGTGGCATCACCGTGGTCACCGGGCGCGGCGTACTCGCCGACGCCGACGGTCGGCCTGCCGTGGCCGTCGGCGAGGATCGCTGGATCGGCACGGACGTCGTGCTCGCCACCGGCGCGGTGCCGCGCACCGTTCCCGGTGTCGAGTTCGGCGGCCGAATCCTCGACTCGACCGCCGCTCTCGCGCTCGATGAGACCCCCGGTCGCGTCGTCGTCCTCGGCGGCGGCGTCATCGGTGTCGAGTTCGCGAGCGCCTGGCGCACCCTCGGCGCCGAGGTCACGATCGTCGAGGCCCTGGACGGCCTCATCCAGAACGAGGATCCGTCCTCCTCGGCAGCGCTCGAGAAAGCCCTCCGTCGTCGCGGCATCGCTCTCGAACTCGGTGCACGCGTCGCGGGCGCGACGGAGAACGGCGAGGGCGTGACGGTCTCGATCGAGCGTGAAGAGGTCACGTCTCACATCGAGGCCGACTATCTCCTCGTCGCTGTCGGCCGCTCCCCTGCCACCGGCGAACTCGGTCTGGACACGCTCGGGATCGACACGCAGCGCGGCTTCGTCGCGACCGACGACACCCTGCGCACGACGGGCGCCCACGTGTGGGCCGTGGGCGACATCGTCGCGGGCCCGCAGCTTGCCCACCGCGGCTTCCGACACGGCGCGTTCGTCGCCGAGACGATCGCCGGACTGTCCCCCTCTCCGCTCGACGACGCCCTCTTCCCCCGGGTGACCTACTCGACCCCGGAGATCGCTTCGGTGGGACTGACCGAACCGCAGGCGATCGCGGCCCACGGCTCCGGCCGGGTGGTCGTGCAGGAGGTGCCGCTGTCGAGCAACGCCAAGACCGAGATCGTCTCTGCGGGAAGCACCGCGCGCTCAGGATTCGTCAAGGTTGTCGCCCTCGACGGTGGCCCGGTCATCGGTGTTCACCTCGTCGGCGAGCGCGTCGGCGAGCTCATCACGGAGGGGCAGCTCGCCGTCGCATGGGAGGCGCACCCGGCTGATATCGCGCCGCTCGTCCATGCCCACCCCTCCCAAAGCGAAGCGCTCGGCGAGGCATTCCTCGCCCTCGCTGGATCGCCCCTGCACACGATGTGATCGACGCTCGCGCGCGGATCACCGTATGACGCGTGAGGTCCACCCCGATCCATTAGGCTGAAAGAAGCACTTTCCCTTCCTGAAGGAGACTCGAATATGAGCACTTCCGTTGTCCTCCCCGCTCTCGGCGAGAGCGTCACCGAGGGAACGGTCACCCGCTGGCTGAAGCAGGTCGGCGACACCGTCGAGGTCGATGAACCGCTGCTCGAGGTCTCCACCGACAAGGTGGACACCGAGATCCCGTCGCCCGTCGCCGGTGTGCTCGAGAAGATCCTCGTTCAGGAGGATGAGACGGCCGAGGTCGGCGCGGAACTCGCGATGGTCGGCGACGGCGAAGGGTCGGGCGGCGACGCCTCCGACGACTCCGCTGCCGCAGACGACGCACCGCAGGCCGCCGAGCCCGAGCAGACCGAAGAGGCGCCCGCCGAGGCCGAGCAGGCCGAAGAGCAGCCCGCCGAGCAGGAGGCTGCGTCGAGCGACGCGCCGACTGACTCGGGCGACGCGACCGACGTGATCCTCCCCGAGCTCGGTGAGAGCGTCACGGAGGGCACGATCACGCGCTGGCTCAAGCAGGTTGGCGACACGGTCGACGTCGACGAGCCGCTCCTCGAGATCTCGACCGACAAGGTCGACACCGAGGTGCCCTCGCCCGTCGCTGGCACCGTGCTCGAGCACATGGCGGCCGAAGACGACACGGTCGAGGTCGGCGCAGTGCTCGCGCGCGTCGGCTCCGGATCCGCGGCTCCGGCCGAGAAGGAAGAGGCCCCGGAGCCCGAAAAGGCTGCCGAGCCCGAAAAGGCTCCGGAACCCGAGAAGGCCCCCGAGCCTGAAAAGGCCGCGGAGCCCGAGAAGGCGTCGGAGCCCGAGACGCCCGCAGAAGCGGAGAAGCCGGCACCGACGCCCGCTGCCGACGAGGACGCGGATGGGCGCGTGTACGTTACGCCCCTCGTGCGCAAGCTCGCCGCGCAGCACGGTGTCGACCTCACCTCGGTCAAGGGCTCGGGAGTCGGCGGTCGTATCCGCAAGGACGACGTGCTGGCCGCGGCTTCCTCCTCCGGTTCCGCCGGGCAGACGCAGACCGCGTCGGCACCGGCCACGAAGCTCGAGACGTCGCCCCTGCGCGGCACGACCGAGCCCATGTCGCGCCTGCGGAAGGTCATCGCCAGCCGTGCGGTCGAGTCGCTCAACACGACGGCTCAGCTGACGACCGTCGTCGAGGTCGACGTCACGAAGCTCGCGCAGTTCCGCGACGAGAAGAAGGCCGAGTTCCTCGAGAAGACGGGCAACAAGCTCTCCTTCCTGCCGTTCTTCTCGCTCGCCGCTGTCGAGGCGCTCAAGGCGTACCCGGTGATCAACTCGACGATGGAAGACGACAAGATCGTCTACCCCGACGCCGAGAACCTCTCGATCGCGGTCGACACCGACAAGGGCCTGTACACGCCCGTGCTGCGCGACGCCTCGTCGAAGAACCTCGCCGAGATCGCCGCGGGTATCGCGGATCTCGCCGCACGCACGCGCGACAGCAAGTTGAAGCCGGATGACCTGTCGGGCGGAACGTTCACCATCACCAACACGGGATCGCGCGGCGCGCTCTTCGACACCCCGCTGGTCTTCCTGCCGCAGTCGGCGATCCTCGGAACCGGCATCGTGTTCAAGCGTCCCGGTATCGCGAAGGTCGACGGCGCGGACGCGATCGCGGTGCGCTCGTACGTGTACCTCGCGCTCTCGTACGACCACCGCACGATCGACGGTGCCGACGCGGCGCGTTACCTCGGAGCGGTCAAGAACCGCCTCGAGGAGGCGAACTTCGCCGCTGATCTCGGCATCTGACACCTCCGCACGACGGCGGTCGCGACTCCGGTCGCGACCGCCGTCGTCGTGTCGGCGCGCCTCACGCGCTCCCCTGTCGATACAGATCCCGCACGCGCCACGTGCCGTCGACACGTTCGATCACGAGCAGCTGCGGAGCGCGTGCTGCAGCGCGCACCGCCAAGAGCGCAACCGCTCCGTAATCGTCGACGAGCTCGATGTCTGATGCCGGATCGGCGGCGGCGCCCGACAGTCCGGCGGTGCCGGCGAGCAAGGCGCGGGCCGCGCGCACGGGGTCGTCCGCGACGAGCGCGGCGTGGTGTCGCTCGTTCTCGAGCTCGACACGGGCCGCGTCCACGGTCTGATCGGTCTTGTCGGCCTCGTGAGGCCCGGCCGCCTTCCCGGCGTCCGGAGTCGGGGCGGTGGTCCGCGCAGCACGTGCGTCAGCGTCGGGTTGCTCCTGCGCTCGGCCCGCGTCATCGCTCGGCCACAGCACACCGACGGCGATCACGATCATCGCGGCCGCCCCCGCGACCAGCGCCACGCGGCCGCGATTCCGTTCCCGGCCGCCGTCGGCAGACGAACGGGCGGCCTCCCGCCGACGTTTGCGACGGCGACCCACGAGGCGGGCGAGGGATCCCATCGAATCCGCCACGATCCCCGCGACGCGCGCGTCGAGCAGGTTCTCCAGCACCGCACGCACGCGCTGTGTCGGCCCCGATGGGTCCGGGTCCTCCGGCCGGATGACGCGCGGTTCCTGCCCGGCGCGGCCCCTCGCCCGTGACGGCTCGAGGTCCACGGGCTGCGGGGCGGCTGCATCGAAGAGCGTCTGTTCGAAGCGTTCGATCGCTCGCTCGACGCCTTCCGGCCGTTCGAGGGCGACGAGGATGTCGTCGCACACCCGCGAGACGACACGATCGTCGCACGCGGCGACGATCTGCCGGACGAGATCGCGCGACGCCTCCCCAATGGGGGCGACACCGCGGGCGTCGCCGCCGAAAACGAAGACGGGGCGCCGATCGCGCGTCATCCACCAGCCGCCCGAAGCATCGTCGGCCAGTCCGCGCTGCGACGCCTCGACGACACCACGGAGGATCGATACGACAAGCGTCACGACCTCGCCCCGATGCCAGCCGGTCCCGCCCTCCTCCCGGACGCCACACGCGTGCGCACAGGTCTCCGCGAGGTCCGCGAGCACGACGTCGTGACCGTCGTCGCGCCGAAGCACGTCGGTCGGTCCCGCGAGATGCTCGGCCCCCGCGCAGCTCCACCCGGGCCAGCCGGCCGCGTCGACGGCGTCCACCAGCAGAAGTGTCTCGCCTCCGATCGTCGCCCGTGTCGCCGGAAGAGGGACCTCGGGTGGCGCGATGCGGCGAATGCGTCGCAGGTCTCCGAGAAGCGCGTCTTGGGCCTCATCCGTCGCGGCAAGCACTGTCATGCGTCCCAGCCTGGACGGATCCCGGTCGCTTCGCTCGAGCGTCCCGACCCCCGCTGTGGACGGATCCAGAAGGTTGCCCCCTGTGGGCGCGGCACGACGCCGCCGGAAGCACCCTGCGGGGCCGGTAAACTGTCTGCCATGGCCTCACGCACGCCCGCCGCCGAGAAGCGCCCGGGAATCTTCAGCACGATCAAAAGCCTGATCGGGTTCACCCGCAAGCCCTACCCGTGGGTCGTGTGGGTCCTGCCCCTGATCCTCGTCGCCGGCATCGGCATCGCGATCGGTCTCGCCGCCGTCCTGCAGCAGAGCTGGTGGGCGTACATCTTCTGGGGCCTCACGGGTCTCATGGCGGGCATGATCTTCGCGATGCTGTTGCTCAACCGGCTCGCGACGAAGGCGATGTACGCGCAGATCGACGGTCAGATGGGGGCGGCGGGCCACGTCGTGTCGAACCTTCTCGGCCGGAAGTGGCGCGGCGGCGACGAGCCCGTCTCCTTCAACCCCAAGTCGAAGGACGGCGTCTATCGCGCCGTCGGGCGGGGCGGCGTGGTGCTCGTCGGCGAAGGATCGCGCAAGCGCCTCGAGAAGCTCATCAAGAAGGAGCGCACGACCGCGCGTCGCATCACCCACGACGCCGTGCCGGTGAACGTGTTCTACGTGGGACGTGAGGAAGACAGCGTGCCGATCGATCGACTCGCCAAGACGATCAAGCGTCTGCCGAAGGTCGTCGACCGACGCGGCATGGCCCAGCTGATCGCGCGCACCGACTCGATCTCCCAGGGCGCGATGTCCTCGCTCCCCATCCCGAAGGGCGTCGACCCGATGAAAGTCCGCGCCCCCAAGCCCCGCTGACGCCCGCGGGCGAGGTCAGCGCCGGACGAGGATCGTGCCGGCGAGCACGTCGTGAAGCCCGCGGTGGTCCTCATCCCAGATCGCGACCGGGATCACCAGCGCCGTGAGCAGGGCCCGCAGGAGCGGTCGCCACACACCGGCCCAACCGCCGCCCTGGCGAATCACGCGCATTCCCCACAGACGGTGTCCGGGGCTCCCCGCCATCGTGAGGATGAACACGGCCTGGATCACGAAGAAGATCGCCAGCGTCGACCACCAGGCGTAGTCGAAGAATGCCGCGGACAGCAGCACGACAGCGATCCAGTCCGTCGCGAGCGCGCCGACGCGGCGCGAGAGCGGCGCGATGCTGCCTGGTCCACTGCGCGGCAGCCCGATCGACTTACCGGGATAGTCGTGTTCGCGTGAATCGGGGGTCACTCCTCCACCCTATTGAGGCGCCGGTGTGCCGCGTCTGGGAGAACACCAGCGATGCCGGTTTGTCCCGTCGATCGCGTGCGCCGTAACATCGGGGAAACATCCGAGACACTCCGGAGCAACGGCCCCGGAGTAGTTTCGACGGGTCAGCCCGCCTCGGGTCCGCCCGACAATTCCCATAACTGGAGCTTTCATGTTCACTGACTCTTCCGAAGTGCTCGCATTCATCAAGGAGGAGGACGTCAAGTTCCTGGACATCCGGTTCACCGACCTCCCCGGCGTCCAGCAACATTTCAACATCCCCGCGTCGACGGTCGACGAGGACTTCTTCGCGGTCGGCCAGATGTTCGACGGATCCTCGATCCGCGGCTTTGCGTCAATCGACGAGTCAGACATGCAGCTGATCCCCGACGTCACAACGGCGTACGTCGACCCGTTCCGTACGCACAAGACGCTCGTGATGATCTTCGATATCTACAACCCGCGTAACGGCGAGATCTATGCGAAGGATCCGCGCCAGGTCGCCAAGAAGGCCGAGAAGTACCTCGAGTCGACGGGCATCGCCGACACCGCGTTCTTCGCACCCGAAGCCGAGTTCTACATCTTCGACGACGTGCGCTACGAGGTCAGCGGCGGCAAGAGCTTCTACCAGGTCGACTCCATCGAGGCCTCGTGGAACAGCGCCCGCGAGGAGGAAGGCGGCAACCTCGGCAATAAGACGCAGCCGAAGGGCGGATATTTCCCGGTGCCGCCCGTGGACAAGCAGGCCGACCTGCGTGACGACATCTCATTGAACCTCATCGAGGTGGGCCTTGATCTGGAGCGTGCCCACCACGAGGTCGGCGCCCCCGGCCAGGCCGAGATCAACTACAAGTTCGACACGATGGTGCACGCCGCCGACGACGTCCTGAAGTTCAAGTACATCGTGAAGAACACCGCTGACAAGTGGGGCAAGACCGCCACCTTCATGCCCAAGCCCGTCTTCGGCGACAACGGCTCCGGCATGCACACCCACCAGTCGCTGTGGCTCGATGGCAAGCCCCTCTTCTTCGACGAACAGGGCTACGCGCAGCTGTCCGACGTCGCGCGCTGGTACATCGGCGGTCTCCTCGCCCACGCGCCCGCCGTCCTCGCCTTCACCAACCCGACGATCAACTCGTACCACCGGCTCGTGAAGGGCTACGAGGCGCCGATCAACCTCGTCTACTCGGCCGGCAACCGCTCGGCGGCCGTCCGGATCCCGCTCACGGGCGCCAACCCGAAGGCGAAGCGTCTCGAGTTCCGCGCACCCGACGCGTCGTCGAACCCGTACCTCGCCTTCGCCGCGCAGCTCATGGCGGGAATCGATGGCATCAAGAACCGCATCGAGCCGCTGGCGCCGATCGACAAGGACCTCTACGAGCTGCCGCCGGAAGAAGCGAAGGGCATCCCGCAGCTGCCCACCACGCTCCCCGAGGCCCTCGAGGCGCTGCGGCAGGATCACGCCTTCCTTCTCGAAGGCGGCGTTTTCTCCGAAGAGCTGATCGAGACCTGGATCAACTACAAGGTCGAGAATGAGATCCTCCCGCTCGCTCAGCGCCCGCACCCCTACGAATTCGAGCTCTACTACGGGGTGTAGCGAGAACTAGCGGGTTTATGGGCCAGTGGCGGCCTCCGCCGACCGCACGGCGCATCGGTGTCAACCCCTTCACTTCCGAGCCGGTCCGGGCTTGACTAGAGCATGAGCCACACGGGGCCGTCGAGCGTCATGCATCACGGTTCCGATCCGCAGGAGAAGGAGGACGAGATGGAGAAGAAGACGCCCAACGCCACGGGATCCACCACGCAGGCGGGCATCCCGGCCGTCAGTGACCGCAACTCACTCACCGTCGGCAATGATGGTCCGGTCGTGCTGCACGATCATCACCTGATCGAGACCATGCAGCACTTCAACCGGATGAACGTCCCAGAGCGCCGTCCACATGCGAAGGGCGCGGGCGCCTTCGGCACGTTCGAGGTCACCGAGGACGTCTCGCGGTACACCAAGGCCGACTTCCTTCAGCCGGGGAAGAAGACCGAGATGCTGGCGCGGTTCTCCACCGTGGCGGGAGAGCTGGGCTCGCCTGACACGTGGCGCGATGTGCGGGGCTTCGCGCTGAAGTTCTACACCGAAGAGGGCAACTTCGACATGGTGGGCAACAACACCCCGGTCTTCTTCGTGCGCGATCCGATGAAGTTCGCCCACTTCATCCGCTCCCAGAAACGCCTGCCCGACAGCGGACTGCGCGACGGCACCATGCAGTGGGACTTCTGGACCAACAACCCCGAGTCCGCCCACCAGGTCACCTACCTGATGGGTGAGCGAGGACTGCCGAAGACCTGGCGGCACATGAACGGATACAGCTCGCACACCTACTCGCTGGTCAATGCCGCCGGCGAGCGGTTCTGGGTGAAGTGGCACTTCCAGACGAACCAGGGCATGGAGCACCTCACGAACGAGGAGGCCGAGCAGATGGCCGGGGCCAACGCCGACTTCCATCGGCAGGACCTCTTCGAGGCCATCGGACGGGGCGAGCATCCGTCCTGGGATCTGTACTTCCAGATCATGCCGTACGACGAGGCCAAGGAGTACCGGTTCAACCCGTTCGACCTGACGAAGGTGTGGTCGAAGAAGGACTACCCGCGCATCAGGGTCGGCACGATGACCCTGAACCGCAACCCGGAGAACTTCTTCGCCCAGATCGAGCAGGCGAGCTTCTCGCCGGCGAACATGGTCCCCGGCACGGGGAACTCGCCGGACAAGATGCTTCTGGGGCGCACGTTCTCGTACCAGGATGCCCAGCGCTATCGCGTCGGCACCAACTTCCAGCAACTGCCGGTCAACCGCCCCATCAACGAGGTGCACACCTACAACTTCGAGGGCAACATGTGGTACGACCACACCGGTGCGCGCTCCGTGTACGCCCCGAACTCATTCGGCGACTCGTGGTCGGACGAGGAGGGCCCGGTGGAGAACGGGTGGGAAGCCGACGGCGAACTTACACGGCACGCATACAACCTGCACGCCGACGACGACGACTTCGGCCAGCCCGGCACCCTGGTGCGCGAGGTATTCGACGATGCCCAGCGCGACGAGTTCGTGAAGACCGTCGCCGGTGCACTCGACGGCGTCGCCGAGCCCGTGCTGTCCAACGCGTTCCAGTACTGGAAGAACGTCGACCCGGTCATCGGGCAGCGCATCGAGGATGCGGTGAAGGCCGCCCCCGGTGATACGGCCGTGCCCGGCATGGGCATCGACGCAGACGACTGAGGACTGACGGCCGCGCCTCCTCAACCGAGGCGGCGCGGCCGCGTCATCTCCGTCACGAGAACGCGCGGGCGACCGCCGCGTTGACGATCTCGCCGCCGCGAACATTGAGGCCCGCCGCCAGAGCGGAGTCCGCGTCGGCCGCCGCATCCCAGCCGCGGTCGGCGACACGCTGGACGTACGGGAGCGTCGCATTGGTGAGCGCATGCGTCGACGTGGCAGGCACCGCGCCCGGCATATTCGTCACGCAGTAGTAAATGCACTCGTGGCGGGTGAAGGTCGGGGCGTCGTGCGTCGTCGGACGCGACCCCTCGAAACAGCCGCCCTGATCGATCGCAATATCGACGAGCACGGATCCGGGCCGCATCGCACGCACCATGTCATCCGTGACGAGCTTCGGCGCCGCAGCTCCCGGAATGAGGACGGACCCGATGACGAGATCCGCGTCCGCCACGGCATCCGCCACGGCGAAGCGCGTGGAGTGACGCGTCACGAGCCCGTTGCCGAACCGCGCCTCCAGCTCTCCGAGACGGTCGATGTCCACGTCGAGCACCGTCACGCGGGCGCCGAGCCCGAGTGCGTTCGCCACGGCATTCTCCCCCGCGACGCCGCCGCCGATCACGACGACGTTCCCGCGCGGAACGCCGGGGACCCCGCCGAGCAGTGATCCGCGACCGCCCTGAGCGCGCATGAGGTGGTAGGCGCCCACGGCCACCGACAGCCGCCCGGCGACCGTCGACATGGGCGTGAGCAGGGGAAGCGATCCGTCCGCCCCACGTACCGTCTCGTACGCGACGGCCGTCGTCCCGGCGCGCATGAGCGCCTCCGTCAAGGGGCGGTCCGCGGCGAGGTGCAGGTAGGTGAAGAGCGTGAGGTCGTCTCGCAGATACGCGTACTCGGAGGCCTCGGGCTCCTTGACCTTCAGGACGAGGTCCCCCGCGCGCCATGTCTCCTCCGCGCCCGTGAGGATCGTCGCCCCGGCAGCGGCGTACTCGTCGTCCGCGATCCGTGAGCCCTCTCCTGCGCCGGCCTGCACGAACACCTCGTGCCCGCGCTGCACGAGCGCGTCCACGCCCGCGGGGATCGCGGCGACCCGGTTCTCGCTGTTCTTGATCTCGGCCGGCACGGCGATGCGCATGACGGGCTCCTCTCCCTCAGTGCTCGAGCAAGGTGTCGTAGGTCCGCAGGCGTCCGCACATGCCGTAACGACGGTCACCGAAGCGCGGGGTCGTCTGCCGAACGAGCGCGTCGGCGACGGCGATCGCCGCCGCGCGGAACGTCATCACGGCGTCACGGCCGACGTCCACGTGCGAGCGCGAGGTGCTGCCACGGGACGTCGAACCGGTCATACTACAGATCGTAGAACACGTCCTCATAGGTGCGACGGGCCCGTCGTCCGGCGCGCAGCCATTGCTCTTCTACAAGCTGGCCGGATCCCGCCGGGCGGTCCAGGATGCGCCCGATGCCGTCGAGCGACCGATAGTCGGTCGGCAGCAGGTCGCTCGTCCTGCCCGTCAGCAGCGTGTTCGCGGAGCGCAGGCGCGTCGCAAGACGCCAGGCGGCGCCGAGACGGCGTCCGGCCGAGCGTTCGAGCAGGTCGGCGTCGAAGGCGGCCTGCAGCGCATGCAACGTCCGAGGCGTCCGCAGCTCCGGCACGCGATGCGCGTGCTTCATCTGGATCAATTGGACGAGCCATTCCACATCGGCGAGTCCCCCGGGTCCGAGCTTCAGGTGGCGCGCGGGATCCACGCTGCCGGGGATCCGCTCGGCTTCCACGCGTGCCTTGATCCGCTTGATCTCGCGCACGTCGGCTTCCTTCGCATCCGACGGATAGCGCACCTCATCGACGAGAGCCATGAAATCCGCGAGCAGGGGCTCGTCGCCCGCCACCGGCCGCGCGCGGAGCAGCGCCTGCGCCTCCCACGACACGGACCACTTCTCGTAGTAGTTCGCGTATGCATCGAGCGTGCGCACCACGGGGCCCTTGCGCCCTTCGGGTCGCAGCTCGGCGTCGAGCTCGAGCGGCACCAACGCGTCCTCCGAAGCCTCGCGCAGCCCCGAGACGATCTTCCGCGCGAGCGGCTCCGCGACGTGCGGTTCGACCTCGCCCGCGCGGTAGACGAAGAGCACGTCCGCGTCGGATCCGAAGCCGATCTCGGCACCGCCGTAGCGCCCCATCCCGATCACGGCGAACTCGACAGAGGCGTAGGAGGTTCCGAGCACGTCGCGGCAGACCGCGGTGAGCAACGCCGAGATCGTCACGTCCGTGATCGTCGTGAGCGCCGTGGTGACGTCCTTGATCGTGAGCGCGCCGGTCATCGATCCGATCGCCGTGCGCAGCAGTTCTCGGCGACGCATCGCGCGGATCCCCTTTGCCGCATCGGCGACCTTCGCGCGCCGTCGCACGATCGCGCGCGCCTCGTGATCGAGCACCTCGAAGGCTCGCGGGCGCAGCTGCTCGCCGCTGTCGAGCCACGCGACCGACTCCGGGATCCACTCCATGAGGTCCCCGACATAGCGCGACCCGCTCAGCAGCATCGTGAGAGATTCCGCCGCGCCCGCCGAGTCGCGGAGCATCCGGAGGAACCAGGGGCTGTCGCCGAGGCGCTCGCTGATGCGCCGGTAGGCGACGAGACCGCCGTCAGGGTCGACCCCCTCGGCGAACCACCGCAGCATCACCGGCATGAGCGTGCGCTGCACGGTCGTCTTGCGGCTCACGCCCTTCGTGAGCGCGCCGATGTGTGCGAGGGCACTGCGCGGATCCTGGAATCCGATGGCCGCGAGCCGGTCGTGCGCCTCGGCTCCCGTTAGGGCGCGCGCGTCGTACTCGGTGGCCGCGACAGCGGACAGCAGCGGGCGGTAGAACAGCCGCACGTGGATGTCGCGCACCTCGTGCTTCACGCGCGCCCACGTGGCCATCACGTCCTTGGCGGTACCGCCGGCGAACGCGCCGTCCACCTCGAACAGCCCCGTCGCGCGCGCGAGCACGCGCCTTCCTTCGTCATCGGCCGGCATCAGATGCGTGCGCCGCAGCTGCTGCAGCTGCAGGCGGTGCTCCAGCAACCGCAGGATCCGATAATCGGTCGAGAAAGATGCCGCGTCGTCGCGCCCGATATAGCCGCCGTCGACAAGGCTGTCGATCGCCGCGAGTGTGCCCCGCTCCCGGACGCCCGCATCGCCACGCCCGTGCACGAGCTGCAGCAGCTGCACGGTGAACTCGACGTCGCGCAGTCCGCCGGGGCCGAGCTTCAGCTGCCGATCGATCTCGTCCTTCGGGATGTTGTCGCTCACGCGCTTGCGCATGCCCTGCACGGAGCCGACGAACCCCTCGCGTTCCGAACTCGACCAGACGAAGGGGCGGATCGCGTCGACGTACGCCGCGCCGAGCTCGCGATCGCCCGCGAGAGCACGCGCCTTCAGCAGCGCCTGGAACTCCCACAGGTCGGCCCAGCGCTCGTAATACGCCACATGCGAGGCAAGCGTGCGCACGAGGGCCCCCTGCCTCCCCTCGGGACGCAGGTTCGCGTCGACCTCCCACAGCGGCGGCTCGGTGTCGTATTCGCCGATCCCCTGCATCGTCCGCTTCGCCAAGCGCGTCGCGACCTCGATCATGCGGGCCTCGTCGAGGTCCTCACCGCCGTCGGCGACGAAGATCACGTCGACATCGGAGACATAGTTGAGCTCCCGGGCGCCGGCCTTACCCATCCCGATGATCGCCAGACGCGTGGCGTCGACCTCCTCCGGGGTCGCCTGCCCCTCCGCGACGAGGGTCATTCTGGCGGCGGCGAGTGCGGCGTCGAGCGCGGCCGCAGCCGCATCAGACAGTGCCGCGGACACGGCGGCGACGACCTCGACGGGATCTGCGGCCGACAGGTCGACGGCTGCGATGCGCAGGAGCAGGCGGCGGTACTCGGCGCGCAGGGCGTTCGTTGGATCGTCGCCGGAGCCGGCGACGGCGTCGAGCATTCGCGCCGACATCTCCTCGGCGGTCGGCAGCCGCCCGGTGAATCCTGTCACCTCCGCGAGCGCATCGGGACGACGCAGCAGGAAATCGGCCAGCCCCGCCGACGCCCCGACGATACGCCAGAGCAGTCGGGCGGCACGGTCGTCGTCGATGACGCGACGCGCGGCCTGTGCGTCGCGACGCGCGATCGCGAGAATCGCGAGGACCGCGGCATCCGGATCCGCGCTGCGGGCGCCGCCGCGGATGAGGTCCTCGCGCGCGGCACCGGTCAGCTCGACCAGCTCGTCGAGCGCGCGGGTCGCCTCCGTGAGATCCACGAACCCCGCTCGCGAGAGGCGCGACCGCGTCGCCGGACGACCGGATCCCGTCATCGCGCGCTCACACCACGTCGAGCGTCGTGAGCAGTTCGAGTGACGTGACCTGCGAACGGTACTGCTCGAACTCACGCCGCTTGTTCGCGAGGACATAGCGGAAGACCTGTTCGCCGAGGGTCTCGGCGACGAGCTCGCTGTCCTCCATCTGGCCGATCGCGTAGTCGAGGCTCATCGGCAGCGACTCGTAGCCGAGCGCGCGCCGCTCCCCCGCGCTGAGGGCCCAGACGTTGTCCTCGGCCTCCGCGGGGAGCTCGTACTCTTCCTCGATGCCCTTCAGCCCGGCCGCGACGAACAGCGCATACGCGAGGTAGGGGTTCGCGGCCGAGTCGATGCCGCGATGCTCGATCCGCGCCGACTGCCCCTTCCCGGGCTTATACATCGGAACCCGCACGAGCGCGGAACGGTTGCTGTGTCCCCAGGTGATGTAGCTCGGGGCCTCGTCGCCGCCCCAGAGGCGCTTGTACGAGTTCACGAACTGGTTCAAGACGAGCGAGATCTCACCCGCGTGCTTCAGGAGTCCTGCGATGAAGCGCCGCCCCGTGGTGGACAGCTGATGAGGCGCCGACGGGTCGTAGAAGGCGTTCGAGTCGCCCTCGAAAAGCGACATGTGGGTGTGCATGCCGCTTCCGGGCTCAGTCGCGATCGGCTTCGGCATGAACGTGGCGTGCACGCCCTGTTCAATGGCGACTTCCTTCACGACCGTGCGGAAGGTCATGATGTTGTCGGCCATCGTCAGGCCGTCGGCGTAGCGAAGGTCGATCTCGTTCTGGCCCGGCCCCGCCTCGTGGTGGCTGTACTCGACCGAGATGCCGAGCTCCTCGAGCATGCGGACGGCGCGGCGGCGGAAGTCATGCGCCGTACCGCCCGGCACGTTGTCGAAGTATCCCGCCTGGTCGACCGGGGTGGGGACCTGATCACGCGGGCCCGGCTTGAAGAGATAGAACTCGATCTCCGGGTGCGTGTAGAACGTGAATCCCGCGTCGGCAGCCTTCGAGAGCGTGCGCTTCAGAACGTTGCGCGGATCCGCGACCGCCGGTTCCCCGTCAGGGGTGACGAGATCGCAGAACATCCGCGCCGTCGGGTCGACGTCGCCGCGCCACGGCAGCAACTGGAAGGTCGACGGGTCGGGGCGCGCGAGCAAGTCGCTCTCCTGCACGCGGGTGAGTCCTTCGATCGCGGATCCGTCGAAACCGATGCCCTCGGTGAAGGCGCCTTCGACCTCGGCGGGGGCGATCGCGACGGATTTGAGAGTCCCCACGACATCCGTGAACCACAGACGCACGAACTTGACGCCGCGTTCCTCGATCGTGCGAAGCACGAAATCCTGCTGCTTGTCCATGAGACCGAGCCTAATTCACTGATCCCACTCGTCTTCGCGCTTCTCGTCCTCCTCCCACGCCTTCGTGCGCTGCTCCATGATCTCGGGAGCGCGCGCGGCTTCCTCGGCCGTGTCGAACGGGCCGGCCCGGTCGACTGCCGGTGAGAGGCGCCCGTACTCGACCTCGCCAGTCTTGAGGTTGTACCAATAGTGCTCAGCCATGAGCCCAGGCTACTCGGCGGGGCGCAACCGCCTCATCCGGTCGACGAGCGCTCCCATGATGGCGACCGCGAGAAGCGGCATCCACAGGAGGAAGCCACGGATCCACGACCCCGCGACCACGGCGGGCGTCGCACCTTCGCGCAGCTCGATATCCGCGACGAGCGCGCCGGCCTCCGCCACGCCGATCTGCTCGATCGTCGTGCCATCGGCGCGGATCAGCTGGCTCGTGCCGACGGTGGAGACGTTGACGACGCTGCGGCCGGTCTCGATCGCCCGCATCCGCGCGAAGGCGAGTTGCTGCAGGTTCTCGTCGGTGCCGCGGAAGTCGGCGTTGTTCGTCTGGAACATCAGCGCTTGCGCTCCGCCGTCGATCGTCTCGTCGATGTGGTCGTCGAAGATCACGTCGAAGCAGATCGCCAGGCCCACCGTCGCCTCGCCGATCGCCATCGTCGGTGCATCGGTCCCCGGCGTGTATTCCCGCCCGATCATCTGGATCAGCGACGGCACGATCGCCTCGTAGAACTCGCGCTGCGGCACGTACTCGCCGAACGGCACGGGGTACCGCTTGTCGTGCGACTGTTCGACGCCGTCGCGCCACAGCATCGATCGGTTGTAGACGGCGTCGCCGTCAGCGACCGCCGCATTCAGCAGGATCGGGGCGTCGAAGGCGTCAGCGGCGGCGGTGAGCACACGAGCGGCGTTCGCGTCGGTGGCCGGGTCCAGACCGACCCCGCCCTCCGGCCACACCACGACGTCGGCGTCCTCGCCGATTGCCGGTGCCGAGGCGGCGAGCTGCGCGTCGAGAACGTCGTAGCGACCGTGCTCATCGATGTAGGCAGTGGGCCCATTGCCCTGCACGGCGACGACCCGCAAGGATCCGACGACCTCGGTCGGGAAGGCGGGCACGGCCACGAGGATGGCGAGCAGCGCGACAGGCGCGCTCAGAGACCACCAGGAGCGACCGCGAGCCATGGTCGACCAGCGCACCGCTTCGATCGCCAGGGCCACGATCGCGACCATGAGAAAGGTCAGTCCCGTCACCCCCACCCACGACGACACCGTCGCGAGAGGACTCTCGGACGGGCTCATGCCGATCCGACCCCACGGGAAGCCGCCGTACGGCCACGACCCCATGATGAGCTCCCGCGCGGTCCAGACCCCCGCGACGAGGAGCGCGGTCGCGGCGACGCGGACTCCGGGACGCCCAATGAGGGAGTGACTCCACCGGTAGGCCAGCGTCAGGACGACGGCGCCGAGAGCGGTGAAGAACGTCTGGATGCCGGCGAGGGCCGCCCACGGCACCCAGCTGAGTGGGTGATCGCCGAGAAAGCTCGCCGCCCAGTCGATGTGCGGAAAGTAGAAGGCCGCGCCGAAAGCCGCGCCGACGCCGAACGCCGCCCAGGACCGGCGGCCGATCAGGGAGACGAGGGCGAGCGCGACGGCCACGAACGCCAACGGCCAGACGCCGAACGATGGGAACGACGCGTCAAGCGAGATGCCGCCGAGCGCGGAGGCGACGAACGCCGCCCACAACGGGAGCGGCGCACGGGTCGGGGCGGGGGCGGTCACCCGTCCTCGCCGGGGAGCTCCTCGAACAATCCGGCAGGCGGCGTGATCACGACGCGACCTCCGGTGATGTCGACCTCCGGAACGATCTCGGAGACGAACGGGACCATCACTTCGGTCTCGCCGACCGTGACGATCAGCAGGTCCTGCGCCGGCATGTGGTCGACGCGCGCGACGCGCCCGACGATCGCGTCGTCGCGGACGACGTCGAGCCCGATCAGCTGGTGGTCGTACCAGGCATCGGGCTCGTCGTTCGGCCCGAGGTCGTCCTGGTCCACCCACAGGATCGCCTTGATGAGCGTCTCCGCTTGTGTGCGGTCCTCCACGCCTTCGAGAAATACGACAGGGCTTGCGTTCATCCAGCGGAACGCGCGCACCGTGATCGTCTTGCGGTGCCATTCGGATGTCTCCGGCACCTGCAGCGTGAACGACGCACCCGGCGTGAAACGCGCCTCGGGGTCGTCGGTGTACAGCTCGAGCTTCAGGGCGCCCTTGAGCCCGTGCGCCTTGAGCACACGGCCGACGCGAAGCTGGTTCTTGGGACTGGCCGCCATCAGTCGTCGGCCACGTCGACGCGCACGCGCCGATCGTCGGCAAGCGCCGACACGAGCGTGCGCAACGCCTTCGCCGTGCGGCCGCCGCGCCCGATCACGCGTCCACGATCGGCCTCGGCAACGTGAATCTCGAGCACGTCACCACGACCGGTCGAAACCTCGTCGATCCGGACCTCGTCCTCAGCATCCACGATGCCCTTCACGAGGTGTTCGAGCGCAGCGGCCAACACGATCGGAATTACTCCGACTTCTCGGCGTCGGCCTCGGGCGCCTCGTCAGCGGGCGCCTCGGCGGGAGCCTCAGCGGGCTCCTCGGCCTTCTTCTCGACCTTGGGCTTGACGACCGACTTCTTGGCGGTGTCGGCCTCGTAGGTCTTCTTCTCATCGGCGACCTTGAGCGTGCTCTTGGCATCCTTGTCGCCCGTGAACTTGCCCCAGTCGCCCGTGATCTTCAGGAGCGTGCGGACCTGGTCCGACGGCTGAGCGCCGACGGACAGCCAGTACTGCGCGCGCTCGGACTCGACCTCGATGAGCGAGGGCTCCTCGGTCGGGTGGTACTTGCCGATCTCCTCGATGACGCGTCCATCGCGCTTGGTGCGCGAGTCAGCGACGACGATGCGGTAGTACGGCGCACGGATCTTGCCCATGCGCTTCAGACGGATCTTGACGGCCACGATTCTCCTGTGGTTTCGGTGAAGTGAACGAACTGGTCGTCGGACGCGTGGGGTCATGCACGCCGACAGAAGCTCAAAAGGTCGGATCCGGGCGCTGGATAGAGGGTCGAGCGCGCGTTCCAACGTCCCATTCTGCCAGATGCACGGACCATTCGCGAACACGCCGCGCGACACGAGACTTGCGCTCGACGTAAAATGAGGGAAGCCTTACCTATCGTGGCCTCACCCGGTCGCCGCATACACATCACGTTGCCTTCGAAAGGTCCTCATGTCTCCCCACCGCCGCGTCATCTCGCTGGCCGCGCTCACCGGGTCGCTCCTCCTCCTCGCCTCGTGCGGATCCGGCTCATCGGTCGCCGGCGAAGGCCCTTCGGCGAACGACGCGGCGTGCGACGCAGCGGCGCATCCCGAGGCCTCGAGCACGTTCCCGGTTGAGATCGACCACGCCCTCGGGACCACCACGATCGAACAGGCCCCCGAACGGGTCGCGTCCATCGGCTGGGGGAACCAGGACGTCGCGCTCGCGCTCGGCATCGCGCCCGTCGGCTCGGACGATCAGACGTGGTCGATGACGGGTGACGAGGGACTCGGTCTCTACGACTGGACGCTCGACGCATACGACGAGCTGTGCGCCCCCGAACCCACCGTGTTCGAGACCGCAGATGGCGTTGACTTCGAGGCGATCGCCGACGCGCAGCCGGAGGTCATCCTCGCGGGCTACTCGGGGCTGACGGCCGACGAGTACGAGACGCTCAGCAAGATCGCCCCAACCGTCGCCTACCCGGAGATCCCCTGGTACACGCCGTGGCGCGAAGCCATCGAGATCGACTCCGCCGCGCTCGGCCTCGCCGCAGAGGGCGACGAGCTCGTGGCCGACCTCGATCAGCGCATCGCCGAGGCGACCGCCGACATCGACAGCTTCGAGGGCAAGACCGCCGCGTTCTTCTACGTCACCCCGTCCGACCTGTCGGTGATCTCGATCTACGCGACGGGCGACGCCCGCACCGCGTTCCTCGGCGACCTCGGATTCGACTTCCCGCAGCTCGCGCTGAACGTGTCGGAGAAGGGCGAGTTCTACACCGACATCGCCGCCGAGAATGCCGACATCATCGACGACGTCGACGTGATGGTGCTCTACGGCGACGACCAGGTCCTCGCCGAGATGCAGGACGACCCCCTGTGGAGCACGGTCCCCGCCGTGCAGAACGGCGCGGTCGTCGCCGTGGGCTCCGGAGACGCCTTCAGCGGATCCGTGACCCCCACCGCGCTGTCCATCCCGTGGATGCTCGACGACTACGTCGCACTGCTCGACGACGCGGCCTCGCACGTCGAGTGACTCTCGCGCCCGCTCCGCACCGCGTCGCACGATCGCCGCGGGTGATCGTCGTCGCCATCGGCGGTGTCGTCCTCGTGGTGATCGCCGTGGCGGCGTCGCTCGCGTTCGGCTCGCGGGCCGTCACCCTCGGTGAGATCGCCGAGGGGCTCGGCGCATGGCTGCGCAGCGACGTGGCGGAGCGGATCGGCGCCATTGCGGTCGCGGAGCGCATTCCGCGCACCGTCCTGTCGATCGTGGCGGGAGCGGCGCTCGCCGTCTCGGGCGCCGTGATGCAGGCCGTCACCCGGAACCCCATCGCCGACCCGGGCATCCTGGGTGTCAACACCGGCGCGGCGCTGTTCGTCGTCTGCGGCATCGCCTTCCTGGGCGCGACGACAACATTCGACTACCTCGGCCTCGCCCTCGTCGGCGGCGCGCTCGCCGCCGTCATCGTCTACGTCGTGGGATCGATCGGCCCCGGTGGAGCGACACCGATCAAGCTGGCGCTCGCCGGCGCGGCGATGACGGCGGCGCTGTCCTCCCTCGTCAGCGCCGTCCTCCTCCCCCGGCTCGCGGCCATGAACGACTTCCGCTTCTGGCAGGTCGGTGGCACGGGAGGAGCCGACTGGGAGGCCATGGCGGTCGTCGCCCCACTCCTGATCGTCGCGGCGGTGGTGGCAACCGTCTGCTCGGGTGGACTCAACGCTCTCGGGCTCGGCGACGACGTCGCGCGGGCACTGGGCGTCCGCGTCGGACTCACGCGCGCCGTCGCGGCGTCCGCCGGCGTCGTGCTCTGCGCCGCCGTCACCGCGATCGCCGGCCCGATCGCCTTCGTCGGCCTCATGATCCCCCACGCCGTCCGCCTCGTCGTCGGCCCCGACCAGCGCGCGATCCTGCCGCTCTCTGCCCTCGGCGGAGCCGCCCTGCTCGCGCTCGCCGACACACTCGGACGCGTCATCGGATCGCCGGGTGAGGTCGAGGCGGGCATCGTCACCGCCTTCCTCGGTGCGCCCGTGCTCGTCGTGATCGCCCGCCGCACGCGGATGAGAGCACTGTGAGCACCGCCACCGCCACTGCCGTCGCGACCACCATCCGGTTCGGCCGTCGCCGCCGCCTCCGGCGACGCGCCATCGTGTGCGGCGGCCTGACAGCACTCCTCGTGGCCCTGGCCGGGGCGATGCTGATGCTCGGCAACACGATCTATCCCGCATCCGACGTGGTCGCGGTTCTGCTCGGCGAGGACGTGCCTGGCGCTTCGTTCACCGTCGGCACGCTGCGCGTCCCGCGGCTCATCGGCGGCGTGCTCGCCGGCCTGGCGTTCGGCGTGGCCGGCTCGACATTCCAGACGATGCTCCGCAATCCGCTCGCGAGCCCAGACGTGATCGGCATCACCTCCGGCGCGAGCGCCGCGGCCGTGCTGTCGCTCGTCGTCCTCCACTGGTCCGCAGGCGCGACGATGGCCCTCGCGCTCACCGTCGGAATCGCGACCGCGGCCGTCATCGCCCTCGCCGCACGCGGGCGCGACTCGACGGGCGGACGCCTGATCCTGATCGGCATCGGAATCGGCGCCATGCTCGACGCGGTCGTCGCCTATCTGATCCAGCGTGCGGCCGAGTGGGACGTGGCGGTCGCGATGCGCTGGCTCACCGGCAGCCTCAACGGCGTCGGCATGGACGACCTTGCGCCGCTCGCGATCGCGGTGATCGTCATCGTGCCGCTCGTGATGGTCCTGTCGCGCGATCTCAGTGCGCTCGAGCTCGGCGACGCGTCCGCGACGGCCCTCGGTGTGAAGGTCGACCGTTCGCGGATCCTCCTGATCGTCGGCGCCGTCGCGCTTGCGTGCTTCGCCACCGCCACGACCGGACCGATCGCGTTCGTCGCGTTCCTCTCGGGGCCGATCGCCGCGCGCCTGGTCGGACCAGGCCGTCCCGCGATCGTCCCGGCAGCGCTCGTCGGCGGCTGCATCGTGCTCGCGGCGGATCTCGTCGGCCAGTACGCGTTCGACACCGCGTTCCCCGTGGGCGTGATCACCGGCATCGTCGGCGCGCCGTACCTGCTCTATCTCCTCATCCGCACGAGCCGTCTCGGAGGATCCTCGTGACCGAAACGCATCTGCTCGAAGTACGCGGGCTGTCGGCCGGATACGGCGGGCGGGCGATCGTCGACGGCGTTGACCTCCTGCTCCCGCCTGGCCGCATCAGCGTGATCGTCGGCGCCAACGCCTGTGGGAAGTCAACCCTCCTGCGGACGATGTCGCGCCTGCTCGCGCCGCGCGACGGATCCGTGCTCCTGGACGGGCACGCGATCGGCACGATGCCCACGAAGCAGCTCGCGCAGACGCTCGGCCTGCTGCCGCAGCAGCCGATCGCGCCCGAGGGCATCGTCGTCGCCGACCTCGTCGGCCGGGGGCGACACCCTCACCAGCGAATGTTCCGCTCGTGGTCGGCCGCCGATGACCGCGCCGTCGCCGAGGCGCTCGACGTCACCGGCATCGCAGAGCTCGCTGACCGCGCCGTGGACGAGCTCTCCGGAGGGCAGCGGCAGCGCGTCTGGATCGCCATGGCGCTCGCGCAGCACACGGACGTACTGCTCCTCGACGAGCCGACGACGTTCCTCGACCTCGCCCACCAGATCGATGTGCTCGACCTGCTCGCCGATCTGAACCGCGACCGCGGCACGACGATCGCGATGGTGCTCCACGACATCAACCTCGCGGCGCGCTACGCCCACCATCTCTTCGCGATGTGCGATGGCCGCCTCCTCGCGCACGGCGCGCCGCGCGACGTCGTCACTCCGGAGCTGATCGCCGACGTCTTCGGACTCGACGCCCAGGTCATCGACGACCCGGTCTCCGCGACCCCACTCGTGATCCCCCGCAGCCGCCACCACACCGGCGCCCCCGCCCGACAAGGAGACACCGCATGACCTTCGCCCTCGACACGCGACCCTCGAGGTTCTTCCGCACGCGCGTCACGCAGATCCAGGACCTCACGCCGAGCTTCCGTCGCTTCACGCTGACGGGCGACGACATCTCCGAGTACGGCGACCCGGGCTACGACCAGCGCATCAAGGTCGTCTTCCCGTCGGAATCGGCACCCCTCGACGCGATGCCGACCGGCGCCGACTGGTACACGGAATGGCGCGCGATGCCGGAGACCTCACGTCCGCCATTCCGCACCTACACGACCCGTGCCGTGCGGACCGCCGACCGCGAGATCGACATCGACATGGTCGCGCATGACGTGATCGGACCCGCCTCCGCATGGATCGCGGACGCCGCCGTCGGCGACGAGCTCCTCGTCTATGCGCCGACGATCCACCACGAGCCCGTCAGCCTCGGCATCGATTTCGTGCCGCCCGCGCAGACGGATCACGTGCTCCTCGTCGGAGATGAGACCGCCGCCCCCGCGATCGCAGTGATCCTGGAGCAGCTTCCCCGCGATGTCGTGGGCACGGTCGTGCTGGAGCTGCCCGACACGCGCGATGCAGCCTATCTGCCGCCGCATCCGGGATTCGACGTGTTCGTCGCTGGCCGTACCGACGGCGGTCGTCATGATCACCTCGAGGCGACCGTGCGGGCGCGTGCGGGCCTGCTCTGCCCGGACGGCCTCGGCGCCGACGTCGAGGAGATCGACATCGACCGCGACCTGCTCTGGGAGGTGCCGCGGACGGCGAAGGGCGGCGCCGCCCTGAAGTCGGCCCCGCTGTACGCCTGGATCGCCGGTGAGGCCAGCGCGGTGAAGTCGCTGCGCCGTCACCTCGTCCGTGACGTCGGAATCGACCGCCGCGCCGTCGCCTTCATGGGCTATTGGCGCATCGGCCGCGCCGAGGGATCCTGAACGAACCAAGGCTCTCGCGAACGCTGCTCGACCGCTGACGCGGCCTGCCTCCGCAGTCGCGCGCACCCCGAGGCGACACCCCCTCACAGTCGTTACGCTGGGGGTATGCGGAAGTCCGTCGAAGCCGCGCGGGATCGGGGCCGCGCCGACGTCGTCATCATCGGTGGCGGCATCAACGGCATCGCCGCGTTCCGCGACCTCGCGCTGCAGGGCGTCGACGTGCTGCTGGTCGAGCGCGACGACTTCGCGTCGGGCGCGTCCGCGGCGTCGAGCCATATGATCCACGGCGGTATTCGCTATCTCGAGAACGGCGAGTTCCGCCTCGTGCGCGAGTCGGTGCGGGAACGCAACGACCTGCTGAAGACCGCCCCTCACCGCGTCCGGCCGTTGCGCACCACGATCCCCATTCGCCGGTTCTGGTCGGGCCTGATTCAGGCGCCGCTGCGTTTCCTGACGGGGCGGGCAGGGCGCCCGACCGAGCGCGGGGCCGTGCTGATCAAGCTCGGCCTCATCATCTACGACCTGTTCGCCACCACCGGCCGCCGCACACCCTGGCACCGCTTCCGCGGTCGGCGCGCCTCGCACGCCGAGCTTCCGAAACTCGCGCCCGATGTCACCTGGACCGCCACGTACTTCGATGCGTCGATGCACGATCCCGAGCGCCTCGCTCTCGATGTTCTGGCCGACGGGCTCGCCGCAAGCCGCAGCGCTCACGCCGTCAACTACGTCGAGGCAACCGGTTTCGATGGCGGCTCCATCGCCCTGACCGACCGAGACAGCGGCGAGACGTTCCGCGTCGCCTGCGACGTGATCATCAACGCGACCGGTCCGTGGGCCGACCTCACCAACAGCGCACTCGGCTCCCCCACGCGCTTCATGGGCGGGACGAAGGGCTCGCACATCGTGCTCGACAATCCCGAGCTCGTCGCCGCGACGGGCGGGCGCGAGATCTTCTTCGAGAACGCCGACGGGAGGATCGTGCTGATCTACCCGCTCAAGGGACGAGCGATGGTGGGGACGACCGATATCGACGCCGATCCGGCGGAGCCAGTGCGCTGCACCGAGGAGGAAGTCGACTACTTCTTTGCTCTCATCGGCGAGATCTTCCCCGAGATCGCCGTCAGCCGCGACGAGATCGTCTACCGCTTCAGTGGGATCCGACCGCTGCCGGCGAGCGACGCGGCGAACCCGGGGCAGATCTCGCGCGACTACCGAATCGAGGTCGCCGACCACGGTGGCACCACCCTCGTCACCCTCGTCGGCGGGAAGTGGACGACGTTCCGCTCCCTCGGCCAGACGCTGTCCGATGTGACGCTGCGCCTGCTTCGGGCGCCACGCGTCGAGACGACACTCGGCCGTGCGATCAGCGGCGGTCGTGACTATCCGGCGTCGGATCGCGCGCGCGACGTGTGGCTGCGATCCCGTCTGCCCGGCGCCGGCTCGCGCGGTCCCGTCCTGCTGTCGCGCTACGGCACGCGCGCCGCCGAGGTCTGGCGCGTACTCGAAGACGACGACGACGTGCCGATCGCCGGCGATCGGCTGTCCACGCGGGAACTCGCGTGGATGGTCGACGAGGAACACGTGACCCGGCTCTCCGACGTCGTGAAGCGACGCACCGACCTCGCCTTCACCGGCGCCGTCACGCACGAGCTTCTCGAGCGGATCGCCGATGCGTTGGCTCCCCTGCTCGATTGGGACGACGAACGTCGCCGCCACGAGGTCGCCGAGACCATCGCCGAGTTGCGTGACCGCAACGGCATCGACCTCGCCACGCGCGCCACTGCCTGACCCCGCGTTCGAAGGAGAACCGCATGCCCGATCACGTCCTCGCCATCGACCAGGGCACGACCTCGTCGCGCGCGATCATCTTCGATCGCGACGGTCGCGTCGTCGCAAGCGGCCAGAAGGAGCACGAGCAGATCCTGCCCCGCGCGGGCTGGGTCGAGCACGACGCGAGCGAGATCTGGCGCAACGTACAGGAGGTGATCGGCCTCGCCCTGAGCCGCGCCGGGCTCACGCGCCACCACATCGCGGGCATCGGCATCACCAATCAGCGCGAGACGACCGTCGTCTGGGATCGTGCGACCGGCGCGCCCGTCGCGAACGCGATCGTGTGGCAGGACACGCGCACACAGGACATCGTCGATCGCCTCGCCGCCGACGGCGGCGCCGACCGGTTCCGCGACGTCGTCGGGCTGCCACTGGCGACCTACTTCGCGGGCACGAAGATCGCGTGGATCCTCGAGAACGTCGAGGGCGCACGGGAGCGCGCCGAGGCCGGCGAGCTGCTTTTCGGCACGACCGACACGTGGGTGCTGTGGAACCTCACGGGCGGGTCGGACGGTGGCATACACGCCACCGACGTCACCAACGCCTCGCGCACGATGTTCATGGATCTCGACACACTGACGTGGCGCGACGACATCCTAGAGGCCTTCGAGGTGCCGCGCGCGATGATGCCCGAGATCCGTTCGTCGTCCGAGATCTACGGGCACGCGAAGGATTCCTCGCTCCTGCGCGAGACCCCGATCGCGGGGATCCTCGGAGATCAGCAGTCAGCGACGTTCGGACAGGCCGCGTTCGACGCTGGCGAGAGCAAGAACACGTACGGCACGGGCAACTTCCTCATCTTCCAGACCGGCGAGGAGAAGGTGCTCTCGGACGGCGGGCTGCTGACGACGGTCGGCTACAAGCTCGGCGACGACCCCGTGCAGTACGCTCTCGAGGGCTCCATCGCCGTGACCGGATCGCTCATCCAGTGGCTGCGCGACCAGCTCGGCATCATCTCGTCAGCGCCGGAGGTCGAGGAACTCGCAGCGAGCGTCGAGGACAACGGCGGCGTCTACCTGGTGCCCGCCTTCAGCGGGCTATACGCACCGTACTGGCGCGCCGACGCCCGCGGCACGATCGTGGGTCTCACCCGGTTCGCCAACAAGGCCCACATCGCTCGCGCGGCCCTCGAGGCGGTCGCCTTCCAGACGCGCGACGTCCTCGACGCCGTCGGTTCCGACACCGGGCTCGATCTGACGGAGCTGCGGGTCGACGGCGGAATGGTCGCCAACGACGCGCTGATGCAGTTTCAGGCAGACGTCCTCGGCGTGCCGGTCGTCCGTCCCGTCGTCACGGAGACGACCGCGCTCGGCGCCGCCTACGCCGCCGGCCTCGCCGTCGGCGTGTGGGAGAGCCTCGATGAGCTGCGGGGCAACTGGCAGGAGGACCGGCGCTGGGAACCGCAGCTGCCGTCGCACGAAGTCAACCGTACGCTGCGTCTCTGGCGCAAGGCCGTGACGAAGTCGATGGGCTGGGTCGACGACGACGTCTGAGGCGAGGCGGACGCTCAGGCGCGCTGTCTCGGGTGGGAGAGTCGGCGCCGGAGCTTCGCCACGGTGAGGGTGAAGGTGCCGACGACGAGCGCTCCGATCAGCACGAGCGCGATCACCACGCTGGGCACGATCGCAACGACGCCGATCAGCGCCACGGCGAGCAGGAGCATCATCTCGCGCAGCTCACTGCCGAACTGCTGCAGCCGCGCGGGTCGTGCGCGCAGTGTCCCCAACTGCTGCGGCGCGATGCCGAGCCGGGCGCGCGTCGATGCATCGACGAAGATGGTCGGAATATCCGGCCAGACGCCGAGCGTCTCCCTGACACCGGGAAAGCGCGCCCCCCAGATGCCGTTCGACACGCGTTCGCGCTCGGCCTGCACATCCTCCGGCACTTCGAAGGCCTTCACGGCCAACGTCTGGACCTCGCCCATCGCATCGGGACCGCCTTCGAGCACGACGTAGTCGCCGCTCGAGACCCCGAGCAGCTGCAAGGAGAGCCGGCTCATGAGGCAGACATCGCGCTCCGTCGAGGCCGTGTCGGCGAGGGTGACGCGCATGGTGAGCGAGTTCGGCGGACCGAGGATCACGTCCGACCATCGCTGTCGCCTCACCGCGACCGGACGGATGCGCACCTCTTCGCCCGCCTCGACGCCCATGCCCATCCGCAGCACGTGATCGATCTCGATGCCCTCCGCGGGGAGCGGCGCATCATCGCCTCCTCGCAGCACCGTGGCGATCGTGCGCGGGGCTCGATCACCCGCGACATCGAGCAATGCCTCCGACACCAGCTCGACGTGCCTCGGATGTCCGAGCAGCCGATCCAGCTCGCGGCCGAAGCGCACCACCGATCGGCCACGTCGCTCGAGAAAATCGTTGGATCGCCCCGAGATCGCGACGACCTCGCCGTCCTCCTCCTTGACGATCCTCGCGTCGATCAGAGTGCCGTACCGGCGCGGCCGCGCCCCCATCTCATCGCGCAAGTCCCAGAGCGGATTCTCTTCACGAACGAGTCCGGCCGCGCGCAGTGCCTCGGTGGACTCCGCGACGCTGGACCGTCGTGTGACGATCTCTTCCGGCTCCGATCCCACCACCGCGGCGACGGCCGGCTCCTCGCCGATTCGTTCGAGCACGGAACGCTGATCCGCGAACCAACGCTCGGGCGCGACCGCATCGGGCCGCTCCTGGTCGAGGCTGCCCATGATCCAGGGACCTTCCTCGCCGGCGAGACAGCCGTCACGAGCGACGTAGGCGTAGGCGCCGGTCAGCCGCTCGCCCGTCTCCAGCAGGATCGGCGTTTCGACCCAGACGCGTCGATATGCGGAGGCCTCGCTCCGATCGAGCTCCCGAAGCTGCTGATCGTCGAGCAGCTGCAGCGCCATCTCCGTGACGGCGCCCTCCTCCGGAACAACGGTCGCCGGGACGTACCCCAGCGGCGAGACGAACGAACAGAATCCCGCGATCATGCCCTCGACACGCGCGCGGATCGACGGCACGACGAGCGGCACCGCCGTGCCGGAGAACTTGTGTCGCAGCTGCGACGGCGCCGCGTTCGAACCGACTGCGAGGACGGGCACGCGCGGATCCGGGCCGATTCCGTACGACTCCTCGAGCACGGACGACAGGTGTGGGAATGCGGTGCGCGACAGCCCGAGTCGTTCGCGTTCGGTCACGGTGAGTTCCACGCGGCAGTTCGGAAGGCGCTGTGCGTGATCCGAGCGCCACTGGAGCTCCCCGCCGTCGCGATCACGAATCTGCCAGATGGCGTCTTCGGTGATGACCACCGATGCAGCCGGGCGGCGTCCGGGATAGGAGAGCGGATTCGCCCGCGGGGCGCTGGACGCGTCGAAATCAGACGCGGCAGTATCGTGCGGCATGGCGCTCAGCTTACCGAGACGCCTACTTGCCGAAGAGCTTCTGGATTTCGGCCATATCGGTCTCGTTCGGCGCCTCTGGGGCGGCAGCCGCACCGAGGCCGAAGCCGGATCCGCTCGGCTGCGCCGGCGGCTGTCCGCTCGCCTGCGCCGCGCGCTTCGCCGGGTTGCCCGACTGCCCGCCGACGTGTTTGGCCTTCTTGCCCTTCTTGCCGCGCTTCGTCGACGCTCCCGTCTTCTGGCCGGGGATCGTCCCCATCCCGGGGATGCCGGTGGACTCGCCGCGCGCGACCTTCTTCATCATCTTGGCCGCCTGTTCGAAGCGGTTCACGAGCTGGTTGACCTCGGTGACCGTGACACCGGAGCCGCGCGCGATGCGCGCCCGGCGTGAGCCGTTGAGGATCCGGGTGTTGTGGCGCTCCGCCGGCGTCATACCGCGGATGATCGCTTCCGTGCGGTCGATCTCGCTGTCGTCGAAGCCCTCCAGCTGCTGCTTCATCTGGGAGCCCATGCCCGGGAGCATCCCGAGCATCTTCTTCATGGACCCCATCTTCTTGACCTGCTGCATCTGCTCGAGGAAGTCGTCGAGCGTGAAGGCCTCCTTCGCGAGCTTCTCCGCAACCTTCTGCGCCTCTTCTTGGTCGAAGGTGCGCTGCGCCTGCTCGATGAGGGTGAGCACGTCGCCAAGGTCGAGGATGCGACTCGCCATGCGGTCGGGGTGGAATTCCTCGAGCGCGTCGAGAGTCTCACCGTTCGAGGCGAAGATGATCGGACGGCCGGTGACCGAGGCGACCGACAGCGCGGCACCGCCCTTCGAATCGCCGTCGAGCTTCGAGAGCACGACGCCGGTGAAGTCGACGCCCTCCTGGAACGCGCGCGCGGTGTTGACGGCGTCCTGGCCCGTCAGGGAGTCGATGACGAAGAGCACCTCGTCGGGGTCCGTCGCGCGGCGAATCTTCGAGGCCTGCTTCATCAGCTCCTCGTCGACGCCGAGGCGGCCGGCCGTGTCGATGATGACGATGTCGTGCTGCTTCTGGCGCGCGAACTCGACGCCGCTCCTCGCAACCTTGACCGGGTCGCCGACGCCGTTCCCGGGCTCGGGCGCGTAGACGGTCGCGCCCGCCTGCTCGCCGACGACCTGCAGCTGGTTCACTGCGTTGGGACGCTGGAGGTCGGCCGCGATCAGCAGCGGCGTGTGGCCGTCGTCCTTGAGCTTCTTGGCGAGCTTGCCGGCGAAGGTCGTCTTACCGGATCCCTGCAGGCCCGCGAGCATGATGACGCTCGGCGGCGTCTTGGCGAACTGCAGCTTGCGCTGCTCGCCGCCGAGGATCGCCACGAGCTCCTCGTTGACGATCTGCACGACCTGCTGCGCGGGGTTCAGCGCCTTGTTGACCTCGTCGCTCAGCGCGCGTTCGCGCACGTCGGCCGTGAACTTCTTCACGACCTCCAGCGCGACGTCAGCCTCAAGCAGGGCGCGCCGGATCTCGCGCACGGTGCCGTCGACATCGGAGGCCGACAGGCGACCCTTCGTGCGGAGATTCTTGAATGTCTCGACGAGACGGTCGGAGAGCGTGCCGAAAGTAGCCATGGTGGCCTCGATTCTAGTCGAGGGACGACCCCGGGCCGCTCAGGACGTCGAGCGCGCGCTCGAGATGGTCCGCCAGCGGCGCCGTCCCCGCGCCCGCAGCCGCCCACGCGCGGATCGCGGCGAGCGCCGCGGCACCGTATGCGCCTGCCGTGACCTCCGCGACAAGCGGATCGGTCCCCGTACGACGCAGTCCCCGCGACGCGATGTGGGCGATCCGCCAGGCACGCAGCGCCGACTCGCGTTCGAGGTGTGCTTCGATCCGCATCGTCTCGGCGTTCGCGAACGCGAGCGCCAGGGCGTCGGGGGCGAAGCCGTCCGCCAGGCGCCGCAGGGCGGTGGCCGGCGCCTCGCCGCTGGAGACCGCGCTGGCGATCTCCGTGATCCGCTCGTCGAGCCCGCCCCACAGCAGATCCGCCTTGCCGGCGGCGTAGTTGAAGAAGCTCGAGCGCCCCACTCCCGCGCGCGAGGCGATCTCGGCCACGTTCGTCTCGTCGTACCCCTGTTCGAGGAACAGCTCGCACGCCGCCTCGGCGAGCATCTCCCGAGAGATCGCCTTCGGCCGCCCCGGCCCCGTCGTCTTCGCCACGCCCCCAGCGTAGGCCCGCCGTCGCTCTGCGACACGCTAGGGTTTTCTGGACTGCGTCCATCTATTGAAAGGAAACGCGATGGTCACCGTGCTGGAGGCGGGCTACGGCCCGATGTACGTGCCCTACGCTGCCGGCTGGCACCTGCAGCGACGGATCCACGGGGAGATCGTCGCCGGCACACGCGAGGAGACTCTCATCCTCCTTGAGCACGAGGCGGTCTTCACCGCGGGTTCGCGGACGGAGGAGCACGAGCGCCCCGGACTCGGCGAGACCCCCGTGGTGGACGTCGACCGCGGCGGAAAGGTCACCTGGCACGGCCCCGGACAGCTCGTCGGCTACCCGATCGTTCACATCGGCGCGCAGCGCGAGGTCGTCGGTCACGTGCGGCGGCTGGAGGCCTGTCTCATCGACGCGCTCGCCGAGGTCGGTGTCCACGGCTTCCGCGTGCGCGGGCGCACCGGCGTCTGGGTCGGCAGCGAATCCTCCCTGGCGAAGATCGCCGCGATCGGGGTGCGCGTCGAGCGCGGCGTCACCCTGCACGGCTTCGCCCTCAACTGCAACAACGCGCTGGAGGCCTACGACGAGTTCATTCCGTGCGGTATCGAGGACGCGTCCGTCACATCGATTCGACGGGAGACCGGCCGCGACCTCTCCCCTGCCGACATGTCGGCGGCCGTGCGCCGCGCGTTCGCCGCCACCTTCGAGCGGGTGACCGCATGAGCGTCGCGGCGCCGGAGGGAAGGAAGCTGCTGCGGCTCGAGGTGCGGAACGCGCAGACCCCCATCGAGAAGAAGCCCGAGTGGATCAAGACCCGCGTGAAGCAGGGTCCGGAGTACCGCGCCCTGCACTCCCTCGTGAAGGACGAGGACCTGCACACCGTGTGCCAGGAGGCGGGCTGCCCGAACATCTTCGAGTGCTGGGAGGATCGTGAGGCGACGTTCCTCATCGGCGGCTCGCAGTGCACGAGGCGCTGCGACTTCTGCCAGATCGACACCGGTCGCCCCGCGGCGTACGACACGGACGAGCCGCGTCGCGTCGCCGAGTCGGTGCGCCGGATGGAGTTGAGGTACGCCACCGTCACGAGCGTCGCGCGCGATGACCTCCCCGACACGGGCGCGTGGCTCAACGCCGAGACCGTGCGGAAAATCCACGAGCTCAACCCGAACACGGGCGTCGAGCTGCTCGCGAACGAACACAACGGCGAACCAGATTTCCTCGGCGAGATCTTCAGCGCGCGGCCCGAGGTGTTCGCGCACAACGTCGAAACGGTGGCGCGCGTGTTCCGGCGGATCCGCCCGGCGTTCGACTATCACCGCTCGCTCGGCGTGATCACCCAGGGGCACGAGGCAGGACTCATCACGAAGTCCAACCTCATCCTCGGCATGGGCGAAGACCCCCGCGAGATCCTCGAGACGCTCGCCGACCTCCGCGAGGCGGGGTGCGACATCATCACGCTCACGCAGTACCTGCGCCCCTCACCGCGCCACCTCCCGGTCGATCGGTGGGTCAGACCGGGCGAGTTCGTAGACCTGCGCGAGGCGGCCGAGGAAATGGGGTTCCTCGGCGTCCTCGCGGGCCCCCTCGTGCGCTCGTCCTACCGTGCGGGACGGCTGTGGGCGCGCTCGATGCGCGAGAAGGGTCGGCCGATCCCGCCGCACCTGCAGCACATCGCCGACAGCGCGCCGGCCGAGTTCGCGCAGGCACTCTGATCCCCTCGCCCGAATGAGGCGGGAACAACCGCTCGCATCCGGGCGTTAAGCTGGGTGCGGTCTATTTCTGGACCGCGTCCACATCACTGTCGAGGGAATCCATGCCTCTGCTTCGTCGTGCCGTGTCGGCACTCGCTCTCACGTCCGTCGCGCTCGTCGCCGCCGCCTGCACGCCCGCCCCGCAGACCGAGCCCGAGGCCGTCGCGGGCGGCACCCTCGTGTACGCGACGGGCGATGCGGAGCCGACCTGCCTCGATCCCCACGTCGGCGGCAACTACCCCCAGGGCCTGATCTCGACGCAGTACCTCGAGCCGTTGTTCGGGCGCGACGCGGACGGCGAGATCGTCCCGTGGCTCGCGGAATCCGGTGAGGCCTCTGAGGATGGTCTCACGTGGGACATCGCGCTGCGAGACGACATCACGTTCACCGACGGCACCCCGTTCGACGCCGAGGCGGTCAAGGTCAACATCGAGCATCTCCAGGATCCCGACACCGCCTCGTCGACCGGCTACCTCTCGGTCGAGCAGGTCGAGGAGGTCGAGGTCGTCGACGAGACGAACGTACGGCTGCACCTGTCGACCCCGAAGTCCGCCTTGCTCGAGGTGCTGAGCCAGCAGTGGTCGGCGATGCAGTCACCCGCGGGCATCGAGCGCGGCATGGACGAGAACTGCCAGGCGCCGATCGGGACCGGTCCCTTCATCGTCGAGAGCTGGGCGCCCCAGCAGTCGGTGACCCTCGTACGCAACGACGACTACGTCCCGACGAACCCGGAGATCGACCACGAGGGTGCAGCGCACCTCGAGCGGATCGAATGGCGCTTCATCCCGGACGCCGCCACCCGCCAGTCGGCGCTCGCGTCGGGCGAGGTGCACGTCATCGACAATCCCCTGCCGGCCGACATCGCGGCCGCAGAGTCGCAGAGTCTCGGACACATCGACGCGCCGCGACCGGCTGCGGCGAACCGCATCGAGCTGAACTCGGCGCAGGCGCCATTCGACGACGCCCTCGTGCGCGAGGCGTTCATCCGCGCCGCCGACCCGTCCCCCGGTATCGAGACGCTCTTCGCCGGCACCGCGAGCCGCTCATACTCCGCACTGTCGAGCGCTGAGCCGTTCGCGCTGAGCGACGAGGAGCTGTTCCGCACGGATCCCGACGAGGCGGAGAGCCTGCTCGACGAGGCCGGGTGGACCGAGCGCGCCGATGACGGCACGCGCATGAAGGACGGCGAGCGCCTCGCCGTGCGCTTCCCCGTCTCGACCAACCAGTCGACCGCGGCCGAGCAGTCGCTGTTCGAGCAGATCCAGTCGAACACCGCCGCGGTCGGCTTCGACGTCGAACTGCAGCCCACCGACCTGTCGACGTGGTACGGCGCGCTCGCGGCCCACGAGTACGAGGCGGTGTCGGCGCCGTACACGACCGTCGGCCCCGACGTCCTGCGCATTCTGTACCACTCTGACGGCACGGTGCCGGCACCCTCCGGGTACTTCGCGAACAACGCCCAGCTGACCGATCCGGAGCTCGACGCCCTGCTCGAGGACGCGCTCGCGACGACGGACGACGCCGAACGACAGCAGCTCTATACCGACGCCCAGCGGATCATCCTCGACAGCTTCACCGTCCTGCCGCTGTACGACCAGCAGAACCACTTCCTCACGAACCAGGTGACGGGGGTCGGCACGCTCCACACGATCTCGACGCCGACGTTCGTCAACGCGCAGCTGACCGAGTGACGATGACGACGCTGAAGTGGCTCGCGGCGAAGCTCGCCGCGGCCATCGGCGTCGTCTGGCTCGTCGCGACACTCGTTTTCTTCGCCCTGCGTGCGTCCGGGGATCCGCTCGAGGCGATTCTCGGCGGCCCCGGCTCGCAGGCGAGCGAGGAGTCCGTGCGCGCGGCCGTCGAGGCCTACGCGCTCGATCAGCCGTTGGTGTCGCAGTACCTCCTGCAGCTGCGTGATATCGCGACGCTGCAGCTCGGCGACTCGTTCGCCCGACGCCAGCCGGTCGCCGACCTGCTGTGGGCTGCCCTGCCGTCCACCCTGTTGCTCGCCGCGATCGCCCTCGTGCTGGCGTGGATCCTCGCCGTCGCGGGCGCCGTCGTGCAGTCCGTGTCGCGCGGGCGCTTCGGGCGCGCGGTCGGATCCGTGATGCGCGCGCTGGAAGTGGTGGCGAGTGTGGTCCCGCAGTTCTGGCTCGGCGCCGTGCTCATCATGATCTTCGCCTCGAGCGCCGGCTGGCTTCCCGCGACCAGCACCGGGAACGACCCCGCTTCGCTCGCGATGCCCGTCGTCACGCTGGCCATCCCGATCGCCGGCTTCCTGTCGCAGGTCTCGCGCGACGCGCTCGATACGGCGGATATCGCGCCGTTCGCGACCTCGGCGCGTGCGCGCGGCGCCAGCGAGCTGCGGGTCCTGCTGCGCCACACCCTTCGGCACGCGAGCCTGCCGGCGATCTCGCTGTCGGGCTGGGCGTTCGGCAGCCTCCTCAGCGGGGCGGTCGTCGTCGAGGTGCTGTTCGCCCGTCCGGGCCTCGGACGCCTGCTGCAGCAGGCCGCACTCGCCCGCGATGTCCCCGTCGTCATCGGCGCGGTTGTCATCGTCGCGCTCATGTACGTCGTCGTCGTGATCGCGACCGACGCGCTCGAGCTCGTCGTGGATCCCCGCCTGCGTCGCGCCGCTCGCGCCCGCCGCGCGCCGGACGTGGCGGTGGGATCATGAGACCAGTCCCTCGCGTCCGCCACGCCGCGGCCGCGCTCGGCGCCCCCGGGATCACCGCCGCGGTCGTCGTGCTCGCGCTCGGCGTCTCGATCATTGCCCCCGGGCTCATCGCGCCGGGGGATCCCCTCGGCATCTCCCCTGCCGACGGCTTCCGACCACCCAGCCTCGCCCATCCGTTCGGGACCGACGAGTCGGGCAGAGATGTCCTCACCCGCGTCGTGCACGGCGCCGGGGCGTCGGCGGGGATCGGCATCGCCGCCACCGCAATCGGCATCGGGCTCGGCGTCGTCATCGGCTTCGCCTCCGGCCTCGGCCCGCGGCTCGTCGACCAGGCGCTCACCCGCGTCGTCGAGGTGCTCTACGCCCTGCCGACACTGGTCATGGCGCTACTCTTCGTTGCCGTGCTCGGCGCCGGCCCGACCAGCTCCGTCCTCGCGGTCGGGCTGGCGACCGCGCCCGGGTACGCCCGCGTCATCCGCGCGCGGGTGCGCCAGGTCGCGATGAGCGACTACGTCGCCTACGCCCGCCACGAAGGACTCTCCGCACCGCGCGCGTTCGTTCGCCACGTGCTACCCAACACGCTCTGGCCACTCGCCGCTCTCGTCACACTCGGCGTCGGACAGGCGATCGTGTGGGTCTCCGCCCTGAGCTTCCTCGGCCTCGGGGCCGAGCCGCCGTCGCCCGAGTGGGGCTCGATGCTGAACGCCGGACGGGTGTACCTCGCGACCGCGTGGTGGATGACGTTCTTCCCCGGGCTCGCGATCATCGTCACGGCGACCGCACTCACCGCCCTCGGCCGGGCGCTATCGAAGGGGTCGACGTCATGACGCTCATGAGCCTGCGCGGGCTCGACGTCGATCTGCCGGGTTCGGGTCGCGTCCTCGAGGACGTCTCGCTCGACATCGCTCCCGGCGAGATCCTCGCGATCGTTGGCGAATCCGGCGCCGGCAAGTCGGTCCTGGCGCGCACGCTGCTCGGTCTCACGCAGGCGGATCCGTTCGCCCGCGTGCACGCCGACGAGCTCACCTTCGACGGCACGGATCTGCGCTCCGCTCGGCCGCGTCGGTGGCGGCAGCTGCGCGGATCCGACATCGGCCTCGTGCTGCAGGACGCCCTGCAGTCCCTCGACCCGCTGCGGACCGTCGCAGCCGAGGTCGGGGAGCCCCTCGCGATCCGCGGCGTCCGGAGGCGCGAGCGCCGCCGTCAGGTGATCGAGGCGCTGGAACGGGCCGGACTGCCGGATGCAGAGGCGCTGCTCGGCCGTCGATCCGGCGAACTGTCCGGAGGGATGCGGCAGCGCGTGCTCATCGCGTCCGCGATCGTCGGCGGCGCGCGGATGCTCATCGCGGACGAACCGACGACGGCGCTCGACGCGACCGTGGCGGCGCGCGTGCTCGACCTGTTGCGCGGCCTCGCAGATGACGGCGCGGGGGTCCTGTTCATCACCCACGACCTGCTGGCCGCCCGCCGCATCGCCGACCGCGTCCTGGTGCTCGACGCGGGCCGCGCGATCGAGACCGGCTCTGCCGGATCCGTGCTGACGTCGCCGTCGCACCCCGTCACGCGCGCCCTCCTCGCCGCCCTTCCGACGGCGGCGGCACCACGCGACGCCCCGCCCGCAGATCACGGCACGGGCGTGGGAATCGAGGCGCGCGATGTGGTGCGACGGTACGGTCGCGTGACCGCCCTCGACGGCGTCAGCGTGCGCCTGACGGCGGGCCGGACCCTCGGGGTCGTCGGCGAGTCGGGCTCGGGGAAGTCCACGCTCGCGCGCGTGCTGATCGGCGCGGAGCGGCCCGACGCCGGATCCGTTCACCGCTCGGGCGAGCCGCGGGTGCGTCTCGTTCCGCAGGATCCGCTCGGATCGTTCGATCCGCGGCGCACCGTCGGCCGCATCCTCCGCGACGCGCGAGCGGACAGCGCTCCGCGTCCGGCGGAGCTGCTCGAACGCGTGGGCCTCGACGCCGGAATGCTCGACCGCCTCCCCGCTCGACTCTCGGGCGGGCAGCGCCAACGCGTCGCCATCGCGCGGGCGCTCGCGGCCATGCCGGAGGTCCTCGTGTGCGACGAGCCCGTCTCGGCGCTCGACGTCACGACGCAGGCCGGAATCCTCGCCCTGCTGCGCGACCTGCAGACGCGTGACGGCCTCGCCATGGTCTTCATCTCGCACGATCTCGCCGTCGTTCGCGGCATGGCCGATCACGTCGCGGTGATGCGAGACGGCCGCGTCGTCGAGGAGGGCCCCACTGACCGCGTGTACGCGGATCCACAGCACCCGTTCACGCGGGAACTGATCGCCGCGGCGGGATGATCAGTCGGCGTTCGTGACCGACTGCACCGTGCCGTCACCCGCGAAGTTGACGAGAAGCACGTCGTCGGTCTCATCCGGGTCCAGCGCGTACTCGAGCACCGCGAACGGATCCGAACCATCGTGCTCGTCGGCCAGGATCGTCATGCTCATCAGCTCGAGCGACCGAATGACGTCGACCGGCGCGTCGCCGGAGACGTCGACGAGGATGTCGTCAAGCTCGTCGCCGTAGCGCTTCGTCATCTCGAGGATGAACTCCGTCACGTCGCTCGCGCGGTTGTCGACCTCCGCGAGCATGGCGTGGCGCGCGCGACGATCGATCTCCTCGATCGACGTCACGAGCGACGCCGCGGCGTCGAGCGCGTCGAGCGTGACATCGTCCTGATCCGGCGCGGTGAGATCGACCGTGACGCGCATGTCCCCCAGGTCGACGTTCTCGCTCCAGAAGATCGCGCCGTCGGGGCCCGTCTCGAGCAGCCCGAAGTAGTCGTGTTCGATCGCCATACGCCCACTCAATCACGTCTCGGCGGGCGGCGGAACACTTCAGCCGACGAGCTGCGCGGCGAACGCGTGCGGCGTGAAACCCGCGAGGTCGCCGATGCCCTCGCCCTCGCCCAGCAGCTTCACGGGGATCCCCGTGCGTTCCTGGACGCTCAGCACGAACCCGCCCTTCGCGGATCCGTCGAGCTTCGTGATCACGAGGCCCGTCACGCCGGCGTGCTCGAGGAACGCCTCGGCCTGCATCACGCCGTTCTGGCCGGTCGTCGCGTCGAGCACGAGGAGCACCTCGCTGACGGGTGCCTGCTTCTCGATGACGCGGCGGACCTTCTGCAGCTCGTCCATCAGGCCGGCCTTCGTGTGCAGTCGGCCCGCCGTGTCGACGAGCACGATCTCGGTGCCGTGGGTCTTGGCGTGATCAATGGTCTGATAGGCGACCGACGCGGGGTCCTGCCCCTCGCGCTCGGGACGTACGATCGCCGCGTCCGCGCGTTCGGCCCACGTCGCGAGCTGCTCCACCGCCGCGGCGCGGAACGTGTCGGCCGCGCCGATCACGATCGATCGTCCGAAGCGCTTCAGGAAATGCGCGAACTTGCCGATCGTCGTCGTCTTGCCGACACCGTTGACGCCGACGACGAGCACCACCGCGGGGCGTTCGGTCAGTTTCAGGGTGGTGTCGAACTGGGCGAACCGCTCCTCGAGGCTCTCGACGAGCATGCGCTTGAGGTCTTTCGGATCCTCCGTGTGGAAGCGGGCGACCTTCTCGCGCAGGTCGTCGACGATCTGCTCGGTGATGTCCGGCCCGAAGTCGGCCGTGATCAGCGCGGTCTCGAGGTCCTCCCACGTGTCGTCGTCGATCGTCTCTTTCACGAACATGCCGCGCAACGCGCGGCCGAGGGACCACTTCTCCGCCATGTCGACCAGCCTACCGGCGCGTCGAGGCCGTGATCGTGAAGGTGCTGTTGCGCGCGATCTGTCGCGTCGGGCCGACCAGTCGCTCGAGCTGCGGGCGGTAGCGCAGGTGGCTATTCCAGACCGTCCACAGCTCGCCGCCCGGGCGCAGAGCTCGCGCCGCCTCGGCGAACAGGCGCGGCGCGATGCGGTCCGTGACCGCGTTTCCCGAATGGAACGGCGGGTTCAGCAGCACGAGATCGTGGGAGCCGTCTGGCTGCGCGGCGAGACCGTCGTCGCGCACGACCTGGACCCGATCCGTCACGCCGTTCGCCGCCATCGTGGCCCGCGCCGAGCTGACGGCGGCTGCGGAGCGATCGGTCGCGATGAGCCGGGCGCCGGGGCGCGCGCGAGCGTACGACGCGGAGATCGCGCCGGTGCCGCAGCCGAGATCGATCACGGATTCCGCATGCGGCATATCCTCGAGATGCGTCAGCAGGAAACGCGTGCCGATATCGAGGTCCGTTCCGGCGAAGGCGGCTCCGTGCGCCACGAGCTCGAGGCCGACATCGGCGTGATGGCGGCGGCGCGGCCACGGCTCCCCCGCGCCACGCACCGGCTCGGCCGCGTGCAGCGCGCGTGACTTCCCTACGCCGCGGCTGGCTCGCACCGACGCGAAGTGCATTCCCAATACCTCGTTCATCGTGCGCGTCATGTGCTTCACCCGTCCTCCCGCGATCACGCGCGCCGACGGGTCCGCGGCCTCGGCGACCACGCGCGCGATCTCGTCGAGCGCGTCGAGGCCGCGCGGCAGCTGCAACAGCACCGTCGTCGCATCCCGCGTGAGGGATGCGCCAAGGTCGTGCCAGGTCACGCGGCCGGTCAGCTCGATCCCGAGGCGCTCGGCGTTCTCCGCGAGTGCCCGTTCGCTCGTGAGGGGGTCCTGGTGCACGCGCACGCGGGCCGAGGGGTCTGCGACGAGGATCGGCAGCGTCAGGCCGCCGTAGCGATCACCGATGACGACCACGTCGTCCCCGAGCGGGAGCGTCTCGGCGAGGATCAGGCGGTCGCTGGCGTCGGCGGCGACGAGGTCGGGCGCCTCGAGATCGGGCGACCGACGCAGGCGGGGCGCGAGCTCGTCGAACGCGGCGAGCAGGGCGCCGCCCGTGGGCCCGGGCTGGAGATCGTCGGCGTCGCTCATGCGGTGGCGCGGTCGCCCACCCGCTGGCCGACGACCGCCGAGACGCCGTCCTGGCGCATCGAGACGCCGTACAGAGCGTCGGCGATCTCCATCGTGCGCTTCTGGTGCGTGATGACGATCAGCTGGCTGTTCTCCCGCAGCTTTTCGAACACGCCCAGCAGCCGGCCGAGGTTCGCATCGTCGAGCGCGGCCTCGACCTCGTCGAGAATATAGAAGGGGCTCGGGCGCGCCTTGAAGATCGCGGTGAGCAGAGCGACCGCGGCGAGCGACCGCTCGCCGCCGGAGAGCAGCGAGAGGCGCTCGATCTTCTTGCCGGCGGGCTTGACCGAGACCTCGATGCCGGTGGCGAGCATGTCGTGTGGGTCGGTGAGCGAGATGGATCCCGTGCCCCCGGGGAACAGGATCGGGAACACCTCCCCGAAGGCCTGCTTCGTGTCCTCGAACGCGTCCGCGAAGATCGTCTGCATCCGCTCATCGAGGTCGGCGATGATCGTCTGCAGGTCCTTGCGCGTCTGGGTGAGGTCGTCGAGCTGTTCCGTGAGGAACTTGTGTCGCTGTTCCAGCGCGTCGAATTCCTCAAGCGCGAGGGGGTTCACCCGGCCGAGCTGGCCCAGCTGGCGCTCCGCGGCGCGCAGGCGCTTCTCCTGCTGCGCGCGGTCGTACGGCACCGACTCGACCGCGGCGCCGGCGGGGTCCTCCGGCGCCTCGGAGCCATCCGGGGCGTCATCTTCTCCCGCCGGCGCCTCCTCAGGCGGGCCGAGATCGCCCGGAGCCGGCGCGTCCGTGCCGACGCGATCCGGTTCCCGCGTGACGTCCGGTTCGGTCGCCGGCGCGGCCGAGGTCTGTTCGGCGAGCACCTGATCGAGCGGCACCGGCTGATCCGGCCCGTACTCGGCGACGAGGATCTCCTCCCCCATCCCCAGCTCGGACTGCGCGCGCTCGGTGAGGCTCGTCAGGTGCAGCTTCTTCTCGTGGATCTGCAGTTCGAGGCCGTGAACGCTCTCGGTGAGCCGCGCGAGGCGCTCGCGGATCGAGGTGTCTCTCTCCCGCAGCTGGCGCAGCTCTCCCGACACGGCGCTGCGCGCGCGTTCCGCCTCACCGAGGGCCGCGCGCGCCTCCGCGACCGAGCGGTCGGCCGAATCAAGCACCGCCGGAAGCTCGTCGGCGACGGCCTGCGCGATCTCGCGCTGGCGCCTGCGCAGCACGGCGCGGCGCGCCGCCTGCGCCGCAGCCTCCTGCTCGCGCGTGCGCTGGCGTTCCAGGCCCGCGGCCTGCGCCTCCGCGGCCCGCACACGCTCGCGAGTCGTCTCGACCTCGAGGCGTGCGCCCATCTCGAGTTCGCGTGCCTTCTCGAGCTCCTCGAGCAGGCCGTCGCGCGATGACGCGTCGAGGATGGGGCGCGGTTCCTCGACCGCGCGCGTGAGCTCCTTCCGGGCCTGCGCGACACGCCCTTCGGAATCGGCAACCGCGGCACGAGCTTTGTCCAGATCCGCCGTCAAGCGCTCGCATTCCGCGATCGCCGCCTCACGACGCACCGTGACGCGGTTGACGTGTTCGGCTTGTTGCGCGAGCTGCGCGTCATGTTCGCGAAGCGACGCCAGCGCTTCCTTCTGCCGGCGTCTCGCCGCCTCGACGCGTTCCCGTCCGGCCGCGCGCTCGTCGTCGAGTGCCGCGAGGCCGTCGCGGATCCCGGCGAGGCGCGCGGAGGCGTCGTCTCGCTCGGCCTGCAACGCGAGTCGCGACGTGCCATCGCCGGATCCGGCGCGAATCGTTCGGGCGGTGACGACCTCGCCGACGCGGGTGACGATCGTCGCGTCGACGGGCACGCGCTCGGCGGCCTCGCGCGCCTGCTCGAGGTCCTCGGCGATCAGCACCGATCGCAGCAGCCCCATGACTCCGCTGGGGGCCTGGACGACGCCCGCGGCGGGCGCCAGCCCCGTCGCACCCGCCTCAACCGCGTCGCCCTCCGGGGCCTCGGCGATGACGACGTCGACCGCGCCGTCCTCGCCCGTCGACGACGCGACGTCGAATGCCGCGCTTCTGTCGTCGACGAGCACGCCTTCCGCGAGCGGCCCCAGCACCGCTTCGACAGCACGCTCGTAACCGGCGTCCACCTGCACGGACTCGCTCACGAGCCCGCGGACGCCCCGCCCACCGCGCGCGATGATCGCGCTGGCGGCGTTCTTGACGTCGAGGGCCGAGCTGAGCGCAGCGGTCTTCGCGGTCAAGGCATCCGCCTCGCGCTCCGCCTCCCGGTGGCGCTCGCGAACCTCCTCGTGGGCCTTCTCCGCAGCGCTGACCTCGCGTTGCGCCTGCTCGTACGCCGACTGAAGCTCAGCCGCAGCGGTCTCCCCCGCCTCGGCCGCCTCGAGCTGGTCGAACGCGTCCTGCGCTTCGCGCCGGCGCTCCTCGGCCGCGTCGAGTGCGGCCTGCTGCCGCACCACGCCTGCCCGCACGGCCTCGAGCGTCTGCTCCGCCGCCTCCGCGGATCCGCGCAACGTCGTCACCCGCATGTCGTACTCGCTCACGAGCGCGCTCTGCTCGGCGATGTCGGCGTCGAGTGCGTCGAGCTCGGCGCGGGCGTGGACGACCTCACGAGACGCGCCCTCGACGGCATCACGCGCCTCGATCACGATGTCCCCGAGCCGCGTGACCTCCTCGTGTGCGGCATCGATCGCCTGCTGCGAGACGGTCACGGGGTTTTCGCCTGCGTCGTCGTCGCTTCCGAGCAGCGAGAGCCGCTGGTTCGCAAGCGTGTAGAGCCCGCGGATCCGCTCCTGGACCTGCTCGAGACCGAACACCACGCGCTGCGCCTCGTCGACGGCCCGGGCGGTCTGTTCCCGCTCGAGGTGCGTGATTCGCGATCGGATGTCGGAGGCCTGTTCCTCGAGCGCGATGCGCTCCGTGTGTCGCTCCTGCTCGCCGCGGGCGTGCTCCGCGAGCTGGCGCCGCAGCTGTACGACGTCATCCGCGTACAGGCGCGCCTTCGCATCGCGCACGACCGCGGCGATCGTCTGCGCCTGCCGCGCGATCTCCGCTTGCCGGCCGAGCGGCTTGAGCTGTCGACGGATCTCCCCCGCCAGGTCGCTCAAGCGCATGAGGTTCTGCTCCATCGCATCGAGCTTGCGGAGCGTCTTTTCCTTGCGACGGCGGTGCTTGAGGATCCCCGCGGCCTCCTCGATGAAACCGCGACGCTCCTCGGGCGTCGCACGCAGCACGCTGTCGAGGCGGCCCTGACCCACGATGACGTGCATCTCACGCCCGAGTCCGGAATCGCTCAGCAGTTCCTGCACGTCCAGCAGACGACACGCCTCGCCGTTGATGGCGTACTCGCTCTGGCCGCTGCGGAACAGCGTGCGGCGAATGGAGACCTCGCTGTACTCGATCGGCAGTGCGCCGTCGGCATTGTCAATCGTGAGCTGCACTTCCGCGCGACCGAGGGGCCCGCGCGTCGCGGTGCCCGCGAAGATGACGTCCTCCATCTTTCCGCCACGGAGGGTCTTCGCCCCCTGCTCGCCCATGACCCAGGCCAGAGCGTCGACGACATTCGACTTCCCGGATCCGTTCGGACCGACGATCGCAGTCACGCCCGGTTCCAGGACGAAGGTGGTCGGTTGCGCGAACGACTTGAACCCCTTCACGGTGAGGCTCTTCAGGTGCACGTCGGTCTCCTTCCCTGTCGTCGCCTCGCGCGCGGATCCTTCGTCACACCCTATTCCGCACGCCCATCGCGACTCGGGAACGGCGCGGGACACGCCGATATCCGCGTGTCTGCTTGACGTGGAGCATTCTCTGCGCGTACTTTCAGACAGCACCTAGTCGATCCGGGTTCATCGCCCGCAGAGGTCCGAGAGGAGGAAGACCATGATGATTCGAAAGTCTCAGATCACGGCTTCCGTCCCCGCTCTGCGTCTGGCGCGACGAGGTTCGACAGGCGTCCGCATTACGGCTAATCGCTAGAACCGTTTTTGCTGCAGAGCCCAGGTTCGCGATCTGCCGTTCTCGCCGGTCCGTTCTGAGGACCCTTGGCGTCGTGATCGACGCCGATCTCCCCGGTTGAGCACCTCTACCGCTCACCATTTCCCCTCCCTGTCCCGGTCAACGGGATCCCTGTGTCCGCGATTGCGCGGATGCGTCCTTCACACACTGGAGTCCATTGTGAAACTGTCTGTTCCCACCCATCCCCCGAGTATCGAGCGGCCCGCCGAGCAGTCGGCCGTCGACACCGCCACGCAGATCCTGCAGCGCCGCGCACCGCGCACCGCGCTGCTGGATCGCCTGGCGATGAGCGTCGGGGTCGCGCTGCTGATCTGGGGCACGCGCCCCGACAGGCGTGCCGCGCCCGACGTCAGCGGATACCGCGTGGCCGGCAAGTCGCCGGACGCACGCCGGTCCGTTGATCGCACCCTGGCCGCTCACGGCCTTTCGCACCACCCCTTCGCTCGCTGAAAGGAGCAGAGCACCCATGACTCCGGACATCGCGCCGCTGGGGGTCCCCGCATCCGCCGATGATGCCGCGTGGTGCGCGTACGTCGACATCTTCAATGCCGCGTACGCGCACGACGCGGGCACGGACCTGCTGAGCTGGGACCGCGTGGACCTGCTGTCGCGCCTGCAGCGACAGGAGCATCAGGAGATTCACGCGTACGTCGCACGGGACGGCGGCGTCACGATCGGCGCCGCCTCCCTCGAGTTCGACCGCTCGACGAAGAACGACGTCGAGTTCATGGTGTCTGTGTATCCGGCGCACCACGGTCGAGGCGTCGACGACGCGCTGTACGAGCACCTCGAGCACGAGGCGCGTCGCCTCGGTCGTTCGGTCGCGATCGACTTCAAGGCGACGCCCGTCGACGGATCCGGGATGGACGACGCCGACGTGATTCGCCCGTCGTCCGGAATCGGCGGTGTGCCCCGCTCCGACGAGAACGCGAAGCTCCTCACCGCCCGTGGGTATGCCCTCGGCCAGGTGGAGCGTGCGAGCGCCTACTCGCGACGGTCGGATCCGGCGGTGCTGCGGACGCTTCTTGCCGACGCGCTCGCCCTGGCAGGACCCGACTACGAGCCTGTCTGGTGGTCCGGCCGCACGCCGAATGCGTATGTCGACGCCTATGCGTACGCCATCTCGCGCCTGTCGACGGATATCCCCGCGGGCGATCTCACGCTGGAGGAGCAGACGTGGGATGCCGCGCGTATCCGCGCCCGCGAGGACCGCGTCGACGAGACCGGTCAGGTCTGGAATGTCTCCGGGGTCGTGCACCGCCCGACCGGCAGGATCGTCGCATTCAATGAGCTGGTCGTCCCTGCCGACCGCACGCGGCCCACGGAAAACTACGGCACGCTCGCGCTCACGGAGCACCGCGGTCGACGCCTCGGCACCGTCGTGAAGTGCCTCGGCCTGCTCGGATGGCACGAGACGGTGACCGAATCGCCGTGTGTCTTCACCTTCAACGCCGAGGAGAACCGCCACATGCTCGACGTCAACGAGCGCGTGGGTTTCGTCCCCCGGTTCTGGGAGGGCGTGTGGCAGAAGCGCCTCGCCTAACGAATGGGTCGCCATAGTTTGCAGGCGGGAGGGCCCCGCAGCTGCAAACTATGGCGACCCTCATCGCGGGACGCCAACGGGTAGCGTGGATCCATGCGGATTGTCGTCATCGGCGGGGGTGTGGGGTGTGCGCGGTTCGTGCTCGGGCTGCGCGAGCACATTGCGCGGGACAGCTCTGATGACACCATCGACGTCGTCGTGAATACGGCCGACGACTGGTGGGTGTCGGGGCTGCGGATCGCGCCCGATCACGACAGCCTGCTCTATGCTCTCGCGGGCGTGAACGACACTGAACGTGGCTGGGGCCGTGCCGGAGAGACCGAACGCGTCTCCGCGGAGCTGGCCGCATGGGGCACGGCGCCTGACTGGTTCACGCTCGGCGATCTCGACCTCGGCACGCACATCGCCCGCACCGCGTGGCTGCGGGAGGGGGCCTCGGTCAGCGACGTCTACCGGCGCCTTGGATCCCGGTGGCCGCTCGGCGCGACCCTGCACCCCGCGACGGACGCGGAGATCGACACGCAGGTCGTCACCGACAGCGGGCGGATGCACTTCCAGGAATGGTGGGTCAGGCATCGCTCGCGGCTGCCGGCACGCCGGTTCAAGCAGAGCGACATCGAGCGCGCCTCGGTCACGTCGGGCGCCCGTGACGCGATCGAGAACGCCGACGTGATCCTCGTCGCCCCGTCGAACCCCGTCGTATCGATTGGTCCGGTTCTCGCGGTTCCGGGGATGCGCGGGCTCCTGAAAGACGCCGCCGCTCCGATCGTCGGCGTCTCCGGCATCATCGACGGATCCGTCGTGCGCGGAATGGCCGATGCCTGCCTGACCGCGATCGGTGTCGAGACCTCGGCGCGCGCGGTGGCGGAGCACTACGGCGCACGACGCGCGGGCGGGATCCTCGACGGCTGGCTCGTCGACGAGACCGACGCGGCCGCGACGGATCCGCTTACCGCTCTCGGCATCACTACGCGCGCCGTTCCGCTGTGGATGCGCGACCCGGACTCGTCCGCGCAGGTCGCCCGCGACACGCTCGCCCTCGCGCGCACGCTGCGCTGACCCCTCCCGCGACGCCCTCCTTCCGCGACGAGGCGCGCGAATGCGGGGCCCGCGATCTGGTTCGCGAGTGCCCTCCCGCCCTTTTCCACGTCCGTGAGGGCGAAATCGCACTCGCAGGGCGTCAGAGCGCGAGACGCATCAGCACGCGCGGGAAGCCGTTGAGAACCGAGTCGGTGGATGCAGCCTTCGTGAAGCCCGCCCGTTCAAACAGCTTGCGCGTGCCGACGTACGCCATCGTCAGATCGACACGCGCGTCGCCGTTATCGACCGGATAGGCCTCGATCGCCGGCGCTCCGCCGGTGCGCGCGTGCGCGACCGCGCCCTGAACGAGGGCATAGGTGATCCCCTGCTTTCGATAGCCGGGACGCACACGGAGACACCACAGTGACCAGACGTCGAGGTCATCGATGGCCGGTATCCGTCGGTTGTGCGCAAAGCTCGTGCGGGCGCGCGGGTGCACAGCCGCCCAGCCGACGGGCTCGCCGTCGCGGTAGGCGATCACACCCGGCGGCGGATCCTCGCCGCACAGCTCGCGAACACGCTCGGCGCGCGCTGGGCCCCGAAGGGCGTTGTTCTCTCTGCTTCGGAGACGATAGCTCAGGCAGAAACAGACGTTGGAGGTCGGTTTCTTCGGGCCGACGACGGCCGCGACGTCTTCGAACACGACCGCGGGGCGAACATCGATGTCCATAAGAGCAGGGTATGTGCCGTGGCCGGTGCGGAATAGTGCCGGTGCCTCGCGGGTTGGCCAGGATGTGACCACCTCCCGATTCGCCACCGTCGTCGTCATCGGTGGAGGTCAGGCGGGGCTCTCGGCGGCGCATCACCTCTCCCGGCGAGGGTTCGCCAGCGCTCTCGACCACTCGGAGGCTGATCGCTCGTTCGTCGTACTCGACGAGAACGACGCTCCGGGCGGCGCCTGGCAGCACCGGTGGGAATCACTCGTCGTGCCGAAGCTCAACGGCATTTTCGCGCTGCCCGGCATGCCACCGCCGGATACGCATCGACCCGACCCCAGCCGAGAGGCGGTACCGCGGTACTTCGCGGAGTTCGAACGACGCCACGGGCTACCCATCGTGCGTCCCGTACGGGTCGAGCGGGTCGACTACGCAGACGACGAGGAGGACGGCGACCTTCTCGTCCGCACGCGCGACACGCTCTGGCGCACGCGCGCGGTCATCAACGCCACGGGCACGTGGAACGCGCCGGTCCTTCCCGTCTACCCGGGCGCCGACACATTCCTCGGCGAGCAGTTGCACACCCGCGACTACACGCGGCTCGAAGATTTCACCGACCGGCGGGTGGCGGTCGTCGGCGGCGGCATCTCCGCGGTGCAACTGCTCGAAGAGATCTCCCGCGTCGCCGACACGTTCTGGTACACCCGCCGCGAACCCGTGTTCATCGAGGGCGACTTCGAGCCCGAGACGACCGGACGCGACACGATCGAGAAGGTGACCGCCGACGCGGAGGCCGGGCGGCCAACCGGCAGCATCGTGAGCTACACGGGCCTGAACTGGAGCCCGGCGGCGCGCGCCGCGCACGACCGCGGCGCGCTCGATCGACGACCAATGTTCACGCGCATCGAGCCCGAGGGCGTCCGCGAAGCGGACGGATCCCTCACCCCCATCGACACGATCCTCTGGGCGACGGGGTTTCGCGCCGACATCCGACACCTGGATCCGCTCTACCTCGTGAACGAGATCGGCGGGGTGACGATGCGCGGCACGCAGGTCTTCGGCGAACCGCGCGTGCACCTCATCGGCTTCGGGCCCTCGCAGTCGACCGTCGGTGCGAATCGCGCCGGGCGTGAGGCAGTGGCACAACTCGTGCGCGATCTCGCGATCTGAACGGCGAGGACCAACTCCGTCAGCGCGAGCGGCTGTCTCACTCCGCGGTTGAGCCGTTGGCGGCACCGTCCACATCGATGCGCTCGGGCAGGAGCGCCAGCCAGTCGACCATCGCCTGTTCGTAACGGATCCCGAGATCAAGGACCGCGAGCGTGAAGTCGTCCACCCCGGGGATCTCGACGCCCCGCGCGGCTGCGTCTTCCGCTGCCGCGCGCTCCGCGAAGTAGGACTCGAGTGCCGTGGAGTGCTCGGCGTGCGCGTCACGAATGAGCGCGGCGATCTGCTCCGCCGACAGGAAGCGTCCGAAGCGCAGGCGCAGGAGGAGCGGATAGCGGATGACTTCCCGCTGGGGCTCTGTCGCCAACCACTCCTGGAACGCCGCGCGGCCGTCGCCGGTGAGGCTGTAGGGACGCCGATCGCGCGCGCCCGCACGCCCGGCCTCGATCAGTCCGCGCTCCGACAGCGTTTTGAGCTCGCGATAGACCTGGCTGCGCGTGAGGCTCCAGAACGCGCCGATCTCGTCTTCGGCCTTCGCGACGAGATCCCACCCGCTCAGCGGACCGTCGTGCAGCATCCCGAGCAGGGACGCAGCGGTCGTGTTCAGCGGCTTGTCGGTCACGGTCCCCCTCGAGTTCTGCTGCGTTCACGTCGATCTTAGCGCTTGACACTCCACTGTGGACGGTCAATACTTTTCATATTCCACTGTGGACTGTCGACCGTCAAGGAGCACCGAATCGATGAGCACGACGAACGACCCGAGCGAGACGCCGCGCCGCGCGTCTACGCTCGTCGGCGCCCCCGTCCGAGCACTCAGCGGGCTCGTGGCCTCACTCGTGCTCCTCATCATCGGCGCCATGGCAACGCTGGATCTCATTCCGCCGGGACCGGAGCCCTCGTCGGCGCCGCAGAGCGAGTTCAGCGCCGCGCGCGCCGCTGAGCACATCCCCGCCTTCGCGACCACGCCGCACCCGACCGGGACGCCCGCCGCGGATCGCGCGCGGGACGAACTCGTCGATCGCCTGCGCGAGCTCGGGCTCGAGCCGCAGCTGCAGCAGACGCTGGGCGCATCTCCGGTGCGCTCGGGCAACGACGGCTCGGACCTCGTCGGCGCGGTCGACAACGTGGTCGCAGTCATCCCTGGTGCCGATTCGAGCGGTCGCATCTTCCTCCTGGCGCACTACGACTCCTCGATGAACAGCCCCGGGGCTGCCGACAATGGCGCCGCGGTTGTCGCGATCCTGGAGACCGTGCGCGCCCTGCAGCATGGCGAGGAACCCCGAAACGACATCGTGGTGGTGTTCACCGACGGCGAGGAACCTGGCATGCTCGGCGCCGACGCGTTCGTGCGCGATCATCCTCTTGCGCACAACGGCGGTGTCGTGTTGAACCTCGAGGCCGGCGGCAGTCATGGCCCGTCGACGGTGTTCGAGACGTCTGCCGGTAATCGCTGCCTGCTCGACGCATACGGATCGGTGCCGCATCCCTTCGGCGACTCCGCCACCGCGTCGTTCTTCGAGCTGACCTCCCACAACACCGACCTCGGGGTCTTCACCTCGGCGGGATTCTCCGGACTGACCTCGGGATTCTTCCGCGGCACCACGGCGTACCATACGCCGCAGGACACGATCGAGAACCTCAGCGCGGCAAGCCTCCAGCATCACGGTGCGAACCTGCTCGACCTGACGCGTACATTCGGCGCGGCAGACCTCGGCGAGGCAGCCACGACGGAGTGCGACGACGCGGTCTTCTTCACGGCCTTCGGACAGCTCGTGCAGTACCCGACGGGCCTTGCGCTGCCCCTCGCGGGCCTGAGCCTCATCCTCCTTGTCGGAGCGATCATCGTGGCACAGCGCCGGGGCCTGCTCCGCATCGGGCGCACGCTTGCGGCATTCGGATCCGCCGCCGTGATGATGGCCGTCTCCGCTTTGGCCAGCTTCGGCCTCTGGGAGGCGCTGGTCGCGTTGCGGCCCGGCTACGCCGACTTCGGGATGGGCGACCCGCACCGCGCGGAGCTCTACCGCTTCGCCATCGTCGCCCTGACGGCGGCGGTCCTCGTCGGCTGGTACGCGCTGCTGAGGCGTCTGCTCGGTCCGACCGCTCTCGCCCTGGGCGCGCTCGCCTGGCCGGTGTTGATCGGCGTCATCACGGCAGGAACGGTGCCCGGGATGTCATATCTCTTCACGCTCCCTGCCCTCGGCGGAACGGTCGGGATCGCGGTCGCTCTCTTCGCGCCGTCGCCACGGTGGCGGCTGGTCGCGCTCACCGCGGGCGCCGTGGTCGCGGCACTGTTCCTCCCGCAGCTCGTGTGGGAGCTGCTTGCCTCCTCGGGCGGCATCGCCTCCGGGGCAATGGTGGCCTTCCTCATCGCCCTGCTCGCCGTCCCGTTCCTCCCCCTCATCGAGCTTGCCTTCCGGGCGCATTCGCCCACAGACCGCCGATCGCGCGTGCGCCGAATACTCGCCGCGCGCGGCACGGGGATCACCGGCGTCCTTCTCGTGCTCGCGGTGTCCCTCACCGCGGCGGGGCTCGCGATCGACCGCTTCGACGCGGACCACCCTCGCCCCGCACACCTGCATTACGTCGTCGACGACGACACGCAGACAGCCGCGTGGGTCAGTCGCGATCGACAGCCGTCCGACTGGACCTGTGACTTCGTCACCTGCGGCGGCGAAGCGGATCCGCGTTCGGCGGCCGTCGCGCAGCAGGTCCCGTGGTTCGGTGACTCCGCTCGCACGGGCCTCGCCGACCCCGCTGACCTGGCGGCACCCGAGGTGGCCGTTCTCGACGACCGACTCGACGGCGACGTTCGCGTCCTCGAGGTCCGGGTGCGTTCCGCGCGCGACGCCCCCGTGGTCACGCTGTACAGCGACCGACCCGTCGCGGCGTCGACAGTCGACGGCCTCCCGCTCGCCGACATCACGGACCGGGAAAACGGCCCCTGGGCGTTCGGATTGGAGATCCACGGGCCGTCCAACGACGGCGTCGTGGTGACGCTGCGGGTCGAGAACGGCGGATCCGAGGCCATCGGCCTCCGCGTCGTCGACCACACGTACGGGCTCGACGACGTCCCCGGTTTCACGCCGCGCCCGACCGGTATCGGCATCGCGATGGCTCCGTCCGACGTCGTCTCGGTCGGCCGCTCGCTGTCGGTCCCGGCCGCCGCTGCGGAATGACCGGCCGGCGCCGTCTGAGCGATGGTCCGGCGGCTACCTTTTGCGCTGGCAACGGCGACAGAAGTGGCTCGACCGGTTCGTGAACGACACCCGGACCAGCGGCGTGCCGCAGCGCGCGCACGGCTCGCCGTGCCGCCCGTAGGCGTTGAGCGAGTGGGCGAAATACCCGGCCTCGCCGTTGACGTTCACGTACTGCGCGTCGAAGCTCGTCCCGCCCTCGGTGAGTGCCTTGGCGAGCACCGCCCGCACCTCGGCGAGCACACGGTTCGCCGCGCGCGTCGAGAGCGTCGCCGCGAGGGTCTCCGGGTGGACCCGGGCCGCCCAGAGCGCCTCGTCGGCGTAGATGTTGCCGATGCCACTCACGGCGGTCTGATCGAGGAGGACCCGCTTGATCGCCGAGGAGCGGCGTCGCAGCAGCGCCCGGAACGCGCCGTCGTCGAACGCCGGATCGAGCGGATCCCGCGCGATGTGCGCGGCCTGGCTCGCCACCACAGGCAGCGGATCCCCGAAGCCGCCCGCCGCGCCGTCCACGGTCGGCACGAGCTGGTCGATCGCAAGGGATCCGAACGTGCGCTGGTCCGCGAAGACGACGGCGAGCTCGCCATGGTCCGGATGCTCGATCGAGAAGCGGATCCGCTCGTGACGTTCAGGCGCCGCGCCGGGCGCGCGGAGGAGCATCTGGCCGCTCATGCCGAGATGCGCCACGATCGCGTCCGCGGCGCCGTCGAGCGGGAACCAGAGGAACTTGCCGCGGCGGACGGCCGCGCGCACCGCGGATCCCGTCAGTCGCGCCTCGAAGTCGGTGCCGCGCGAGGTCGCGGAGACGGCGACATGCCGCGTGAGGGCACGCTCATCGTGCACCTCGACACCCGTGATGCGCGCGCCGATGAGCGCAGGCGCGAGGCCCGATCGGACCACCTCGACCTCGGGCAGCTCAGGCATGCACGTTCCGCCACAGCGTGAGCGCCGCGGCCATCTCGGCCTGCTTCTTGCTCGTGCCCGTGCCGGTCGCGCTGTGCTCGCCCACCGTCAGGACCGCCACGTACCGACGGTCATGATCCGGGCCGGTGCCCGTGATCTCGTATCGCGGCGGAGGCACCTCGAGGCGCGCCGCGAGCTCCTGCACGCTCGTCTTCGGGTCGACAGCGGCACCGTATCGCGCCGGGTCGTCCACGAGCGGCGTGATGAGGCGCAGCACCAGCGCGTCGGCAGCGGCGCGCCCCGCCGCCAGGAAGGCCGCGCCGAAGAGCGCCTCGGTCGCGTCCGCGAGGATCGAGTCCTTCGCGCGCCCGCCGGTCTGCTCCTCGCCTCTGCCGAGCTTGAGGTGCTCCCCCAGCCCGATGCCCCTCGCGACATCGGCCAGCGCGATCGTCGACACGACCGCGGCGCGTCGCTTCGCCAGCTCACCCTCGGACACGTCCGGGAAGCGTTCGTAGAGCATCGCCGTCACAGCGAGACCGAGCACAGAGTCGCCGAGAAACTCGAGGCGCTCGTTGTGCGGGATGCCGCCGTTCTCGTAGGCGTAGGAGCGGTGCGTGAGCGCTAATACGAGAAGCTCGGCGTCGATATCGACGCCGAGCTTCTCGGTAAGCGACTCGAGCGCGCGCTCGTCAGTGCGCGGAGTCATGACGCGGTTCAGACGTCGGCGACCTTGCGGCCCTTGTACTCGAGGAACAGCTCGGTGCCCTGCGAGTCGGTGACGACCTTCGCCTGGTGCGGACGGCTGTAGGTGACCTTGCCGTTCTCCACCGTCTTGACGAGGGCCGGCGCCTTGGCCTTCCACTGCGAACGACGCGAGCGCGTGTTCGAACGGGACAGCCTTCTCTTCGGGGGGTTACCAGCCATGGCTAGCTCTCTTCTCTGCTCTGGCCGACGCCGTGCGCCGGATCGGTTTCGGTAAGTTCTCGGAGCGCCGCCCACCGTGGATCGATGGGGTCCTGCGCCACACCGGGTGACTCGGTCAGCTCCTCGCCCGTGACGGGGTCAAGACCCGGGCAGTCCGGCCGACACACCGGCTGAAACGGAAGCGACAATACAATCGCATCCCTCACCAGAGTTTCAAGATCCACGTGGTCGTCTTGAAGCTCGAAGTCAGGGGTTTCGTCTCCAGGATACTCGAAAAGCTCTTGGAACTCGACTTCGACGGGCTGCGTGATCTCACGCAGACAGCGACTGCATTCACCTTCGTACGTTGTGCGGGCCGTCCCCGAGACGAGGATCCCTTCGTGAACGGACTCGAGGCGCACGTCGAGTGCGAGCTCGCTTCCGGCCGCGACCGACACGACGCCCTCGCCCCAGCGTTCCGGCACCGGGATCGTGAGCGCGTGCTCGCGCATGTCGCCCGGCCGCCGCACGATCTCGCGCGCGGGCAGCACGAAAGGCCCGTTCAGATGTTTCTTCACGGTTTCAGCCTACGTCCGGATGCGCTCAGAAGTCGCTGGGCGACGAATCGTTCAGATAGCGCACAACCGCCGGCGGAACATACGGCGAGACGTCGCCGCCGAGGCTCGCGACCTGGCGCACAAGCGAGCTCGACACGACCGAGTTGGCGGGATCCGCGAGGAGGAACACCGTCTCGACGCCAGCGAGGTGGTTATTCACGACCGCCATCGGCGTCTCGTACGCGACGTCCTGCTGCGAGCGGATGCCCTTCACGAGCACGCCAGCGCCGACTTCCTGCGCGTAGTCGACGAGCAGACCGACGCTCCAGGATCCGACGACGACCTTGCCTGCCAGCCCCTCCTCCTCGATCGACTGCTCGAGCAACCGCAGTCGAAGCGCGCTCGGGAGCATGCCCTCCTTGTCGGGGTTGTGAACGACAACCACGTGGATCTCGTCATAGAGACCCGCGGCGCGACGGATGATGTCGAGATGCCCGAGTGTCGGCGGGTCGAAGGATCCGGGGACAACGGCGATCCGGTTGCTCATGCCTCCAGCCTAGGGTGTGTTGCTCAACGTGGTGCCGCCGCGAGCGCTTCGCGGTGCGCCGCGGCGTGCCACGGGCCGCGCAGGAGGTACCACGTTGAGCAACGCGCCCAAGAGGGTGAAGCGAAGAAGAAGCCGCTCTCAGTTCTTGCGGAGAGCGGCGCGTTCGGCCTCGCCGAGTCTGGTCGTCAGCATCGTGGCGAGACCCGCGTGCGTGTCGAGCGCGGGGTCGTCGGCGAGGATCCGCTCGGCCAGATCGCGGGCGCGTTCGATCAGCGGCGCGTCCTTGATGACGCGCAACAGCCGCAGCGATGACCGCGAGCCGGACTGCGCGCCGCCGAGGACGTCGCCCTCGCCGCGGAGCTCGAGGTCGACCTCCGCCAGCTCGAAGCCGTCTGTCGTCGCGGCCACGGCGTCGACGCGCTCGCGCGCCGGCGTGCCCTCGAGGGCGTCGGTGACAAGCAGGCAGAGTCCGGGGATCCGCCCGCGCCCGACGCGCCCGCGCAGCTGGTGGAGCTGCGAGACGCCGAAGCGGTCGGCATCGAGGATGATCATCGTCGACGCGTTCGGAACGTCGACGCCGACCTCGATCACGGTCGTCGCTACGACGACGTCGATCTCGCCGCGGGCGAACGCCTGCATGATGGCGTCCTTCTCCTCGCTCGGCATCTTGCCGTGGAGGGGGCGGATCCGCAGGTGCGACGTCGCCGGCTGTTCGCGGAGCGAGCTGGCGACTTGCACGACGCCGAAGCGCGGGCCGCGCTGGCCTTCCTCCGGGTCGATGGGGACATCGTCGACGTCGTCCTCCACGACCGCCGTCGAGCCGCCGGCCTCGACGTCGATCGCCGCGCACACGACGAACACCTGATGTCCCTTGGTGACTTCCTCGGCGGCGCGCTGCCAGACGCGGCCGAACCACGCCGGCTTCTCGGCGAGCGGCGCGACAAACGTCTCGATGCCCGCGCGCCCGGGCGGCATGGTGCGGATCGTCGACACGTCGAGGTCACCGAAAACCGTCATCGCGACGGTGCGCGGGATCGGCGTCGCGGTCAGCACGAGCACGTGCGGGTGGGTGCCCTTCGCGCGCAACGTCTCGCGCTGCTCCACGCCGAACCGGTGCTGCTCGTCCACGACGATGAGGCCGAGGTCGGCGAACGTCGTCTTATCGCTCAGCAGCGCGTGCGTGCCGACGATGATGCGTGCCTGGCCTGACGCGACGCGCAACGAGGCCTTCCGCCGTTCCGCGGTCGACATCTGTCCCGTGAGCAGCGTCGGCATCAGCTCGGCCGCCATGTCCGGGCCGAGCATCTTCGTGATCGACCGCAGGTGCTGTGCCGCGAGCACCTCCGTCGGCGCGATGAGCGCGCTCTGCCCGGCCGAGTCGGCCACCTGCAGCATCGCGCGCAACGCCACGAGGGTCTTGCCGGAGCCGACCTCGCCCTGGATCAGCCGGTTCATCGGAGCCTCGCCGACGAGGTCGTCAGCGAGAGTCGCTCCCACGCTCTGTTGGTCGGGTGTCAGCGCGAACGGCAGCGACGCGTCGAATCGCGACAGCGGGCCGCCGTCGACCGGTGGGCGGGACGTCGCCGACATCGCGCGCACGAACCACCGCTGCTGCAGCAGCGCCGTCTGCATCACCAGCGCCTCGTGCAGCCGGAGCGTGTGGCGGGCGCGGTGCACATCGGCATCGGTGCGCGGGCGATGGATCCGCTCGAGCGCGTCGCGCGACGCCAGCGCCTTATGCTCCCGCCGCGCGTCGTCCGTCAGCGGATCCGGCACCTCGCCGAGGTCGTCGAGCACCGAGCTGATGACCTTCTGCAGCTGCCATGTCGGCAGCGTCGCGGTCGCGGGATAGAACGGCAGGGGGCGCTCCGCGAAGTCCTCGGCGTTCTGATGCGCCTCGAGCTCGTCGTCGAACAGCTGATAGTCCGGATGTGAGAACTGGAGCTGGCCGCGGTACTCCCCCACCTTCCCGGAGAAGATGCCGCGCGCACCGGGGACGAGCTCCTTGCCGCGCCATGCCTGGCCGAAGAACGTCAACGACATCTCACCGAAGCCATCTCCGATGACGACCTCGAGCAGCGTCCCGCGCCGGTTGCGCATGGGGCGGGAGTTCGCGCGCCGCACCTCAGCGACGATCGTGGCCGTCTGGCCGATGGGAAGTTCGAGAATGGGCGTGAGGTCGCCGCGCTTCGCATAGCGGCGGGGGTAGTGTCCCACCAGATCACCGACGGTCGACATCGCGAAGGCGCGCGCGAGCGAATTCGCCAGCTTCTGCCCGACCGCGTCTGCGAGCGGGGTCTCCAGCGCCAACGTCATGGGTCGATCCTACGGTCGACCTCGGACGGGCGCGGCGTCGCCCGTAGGCTGGATCCGTGACTCGCATCATCTCGGGCCGCGCGAGCGGCCTCCGCCTCGACGTGCCCGCGAGCGGCACGCGCCCCACGAGCGACCGCGTGCGCGAGTCCCTCTTCTCTGCGCTCGAGGCGACGGGAATGCTGCCGGACGCGGTCGTCGTCGATCTCTACGCCGGATCTGGCGCGCTCGGCCTCGAAGCGCTCAGCCGAGGAGCGGCGCGCGCCGATGTCGTCGAGCGAGACCGCAAGGCGGCCGCCGTCGCGTGGCGCAACGCCGACCGCATCGCGCGCGCGACCGGATCCGAAGCCGTCGTGCACACGTCCGCGGTCGCCGCGTTCCTGCGCGCATCTTCGCGTCAGTACGACATCGCGTTCGTCGATCCGCCGTATGACCTGCCGGACGCCGATCTCGCGGCGGCGCTCGACGCGCTTCGTCCACTCCTCGTCGACGACGCGCTCGTGATCGTCGAACGTGCGTCGCGATCGGGGCCGCCCGGATGGGAGGAGGCGCACCTGCGCGCCGTCCGCGACCGCCGGTACGGCGACACGACGCTGTGGTGGGGCGAGCCCGCCGTCGCCATAGGCTGAGCAGATGAGCGAACGCGAGATGGTCCGCGACCTGTCCGAGGGGGAGATCCTGCGGCGCATCCTCGCGCGCACCGGCCGGGCGACGGTGACCGAGGTCGGCCCGGGTGACGACGCCGCGGTGCTCGCGGTGACGGGATCCGTCGTCGCCACGACCGACACGCTCGTCGACGGCCCCGACTTCCGGCGCGAATGGTCCACGGGATACGACCTCGGCTGGAAGGCCGCCGCGGTCAACCTCGCGGACGTCGCGGCGATGGGTGCCCGCGCGACGAGCCTGTTGGTCGCCCTCGCCGTGCCCGGAGAGACGCCGGTCGGTGAGATCGAGGCGATGGCCGACGGACTGCGCGAGGCGTGCGATACGCTCGCCCCGGGCTGCGCCGTCGTCGGCGGCGACCTCACGCAGTCGTCCGTGCTCACGATCGCGGTGACCGCACTCGGCGACACCGACGGGCGCCCACCGGTGCTGCGCTCCGGAGCGCGGTCTGGCGACGTCGTGGCGATCGCCGGCGACATGGGCGTCTCGGCGCGAGGTCTCGACATGCTGTTCGAGCGCTACGACGGATCCCCTCCGGCGCTCGACGAGCTGCGGGACGCGGACCGGCACGCCGTGGAGCGCCACCTTCGTCCCCGCCCCCCACTGACGAGCGGTCCCGTGGCCGCTGCCGCTGGTGCCACGGCGATGATGGACGTCTCGGACGGCCTCGCGCTCGACGCGTCGCGCATCGCTGACGCGTCGAACGTGACGCTCGATCTGCATGCGTCCGCGCTCGGGGACGACCCGTCGCTCGCCCTCCGTGGCGGCGAGGACCACGCTCTGCTCGCGACGTTCCCGCCGGCGGCCGTGCCGGCGGATTTCCGCGAGATCGGCCGCGTCCTCCCCCGCGCCGACGCCCCGGTCACGGTCGACGGATCCCCGTACCGCGGCCACGGCGGCTGGGACCCCTATCGCGACTGGTCATCCCCGACCCCCTGAAGATGACGCGAATGCACCGAAAACGTCGCTTATCTAGAGTCCTGAGGCCAGAAGCTTGCTGTGATCTTCAGTTCTGTGTCGTGGACGGTGTCTACGGTAAGGAGGACCTGGGGCCGGCTTGGTCGCGTGACCTGTTTATCCCCGCTGTACCGGGTGTGGGTTCTGGCGTGCCTCGACTCCGTCGAGAATTACATCCAGCCCGCTTGTGAACCAGTCTCGTTCGCCGGCGGGATGCCGATGCGCGATGAGTCGGCTCAGGTGTGGGAAATCTCCCAGGTCCAGATCGTGGAGTCGGTGCTGCCAGGCACGGCCCGGGTCGTCGCCCGCGTCGGCTTGCCGGTCTCCGAGGGCAACGCGTGCGCTGCCCTGGACGTAGTTGTTCATCGTCATGATCGCACGGGCGGCCTCGTCCGGCATCAGGTGCAATTCCTCCAGGGCGGACAGTGCCCACTCCATCGCGGCTAGCGAGGCGGTGCCGAAGGGTGGGGTGACGGTGGCGTTGGCAGTCAGCAGCCACGGGTGAGCGAGAAACGAAGCCCAGTCCTGCCGGGCAAGTATGTGCATGCATTCCCGCCAGCCCAAGCCGGTTGCATCAGGGTAGGAGTACTCGGCGGTGACCTGCTCGACCATGGCACCGATGAGCTCGTCCTTGTCGGCCACGTGCCGGTACAGCGACATCGCTCCGGCACCGAGCCGTTCGGCAACGCGCCGCATCGTCACCGCGTCCAAACCGTCCTCGTCAGCAAGCTCGATCGCCGACGCGACGATCCGGTCGCGGGATAAGGGACCAGACGGCCCGACTCGTGGACTCAAGCGACACCTCCGGAACCCAGTGTATCGCGATGGGTACAACGTACGCTACGGTGGTTTGCGTACGTTGTACCCAAGGAGGAATCGTGTCGTCCCAAACTTCTCGTTCACTCGGTCCACGGTCGCGGTGGCTCGGACTCGCCGTGCTGACGCTGCCCGTGATATTGACCTCGATGGACATCACAATCCTGCACATCGCGATTCCGACCATCACGCATGAGCTGACCCCGAGCCCGAGCCAGACGCTGTGGATTCTCGACGCCTATGGGTTCCTGCTGGCCGGCCTGCTCATCGTCATGGGCAACATCGGCGACCGGATCGGCCGGCGTCGGCTGCTCCTGATCGGTGCCGCGGTGTTCGGCATGGCCTCGACGCTGGCGGCGTTCGCTCCGACCTCGGAGGTTCTCATCGCCGCACGTGCCCTGATGGGAATCGGCGGGGCCACACTCATGCCCTCGACGCTCTCACTGATACGCAACATGTTCACCGACCCGGCCGAGCGCACCCGAGCGATCGGCATCTGGACCGCGAGCCTGTCCGGGGGCATCGCGCTGGGTCCGATCATCGGCGGTCTGCTACTCGAAGCCTTCTGGTGGGGATCGGTGTTCCTCATCAACGTGCCCGTCATCGTGCTCCTGTTGGTACTGGCACCCCGCCTCGTTCCCGAGTACCGGAGCCCGACATCGGCGCGACTGGACGTGCTCAGCGTCCTACTATCCTTCGCCGCGATCATCCCGGTCGTCTGGGCGATCAAGACCGCCGCCGAGGAACTCGCACTCACCCCTGCCGCCGTGGTCGGACTGGTCGTCGGCGTACTGGCTGGCACCGTGTTCCTCATCCGGCAGCGGCGTCTCCAGTCGCCTTTGGTCGATGTCCGCCTGTTTGCCAACCCTCGTTTCAGTGGTGCCGTCCTGGGGGCGGGTCTGGCGATGTTCTCACTTGTCGGCGTGATGCTCTATAGCGCACAGTATCTGCAGCTCGTTGCAGGACTGTCGCCGTTGCTCGCCGCCCTTGCGATGCTGCCGATCATGGTCGCCGTCGGTGGAATGTCTGTTCTCGCCTCCGTGCTCGTGCCCCGCTTCGGCTACCCCCTTGTCTTCGGGGCAGGCGCGGCCGTGGCTGCCGGGGGAATGCTAGTGCTCAGCCGGGTCCCGGTCGACGATGGCTTGATCGTCGCCATCGTCTCATCCGCCTTCATCGGTGCAGGTATCGCCCCGATGATGACGCTCGCCACCGACGTCGTGGTCGGCTCCGCCCCGCCGAACCGCTCGGGTGCTGCGTCCGCCCTGTCGGAGACCGCCGCAGAACTGGGCGCCGCGCTGGGCATTGCTGTTCTGGGCTCAATCGGTACCGCCCTGTACCGTTCACGAGTCCTCGACGGAGTACCCGACGACCTCCCTCCGGATGCCACTGAGGTCATCAGTTCGAGCCTCGGCGCAGCCATCAGTGTTGCCGAGCAACTTCCGACTGAAGCCGCGACTCACCTCGCTAACCTTGCCCGTCACGCCTTCGTCGACGGGCTCGGTGCCGCCACAGTCACTGGAGGACTCGTCCTCGTCGCGACCGCCATCGTGTGCCCGATATTGCTCCATCGGGGAAGAGCCTCAGCCCAGTCCACGCACCCGACCGCAGATACCGAGAATTGATGAGTGCAGTCGCGCCGATGAGTGGCCTGTTTGTCCAGCGGGTGCTCTCGCCGATCGATGCCGTGGAGTCGTGGACGGTGCTCGGTGGTGACGGTGCCCCGGTGGCTCCGATTGAGCGATATCTGGCGTACTTGACGCAGATCGAGCGGTCGCCGAACACGGTCAAGGCCTACGCCCACGATTTGAAGGACTGGTTCGAGTTCCTCAGCGGCCAGGCTTTGGACTGGCGTGAGGTGCGATTGGAGAACGTCGCCGAGTTCGTCGCCTGGCTGCGCCGTCCGCCAGAATTGCGCGACGGGACGGTCCTGATCCTGTCGTCGGTGCAGCACCACTGCACCGAGGTGACGGTCAACCACAAGCTCTCCGCTCTCAGCGCGTTCTACCAGCACGCCGCCCGCCACGGCATCGACCTCGGGGAGCTGCTCAGGACGTGGCAGCCGGCCGGAGGCCGCAGTTCGGGATGGAAGCCGTTCTTGCACCACATCAGCAAGGGCAAACCGCAGCCGCGGCGGGCCATCGTGCTGAACGCGCAGCGCAAGCTCCCGCGCGTGCTCACCGCCGTCGAGGTGCAGACGATCCTCGATGCCTGTGCCCATCTGCGGGACCGGTTCCTGTTCGCCGTGCTCTTTGACACCGGGATGCGGATCGGGGAGGCGCTGGGCCTGCGACATGAGGACATCGCCGCGGCCGAGTCCCAGATCACGGTCCAGCGCCGGGTCAACGACAACGGGGCACGCTCCAAGTCACGCAACCCGCGGACGGTACCGGTCAGCGCAGAGTTGGTCCGGCTCTATGCCGACTACCTGCACCTGGAGTACGGCGACCTGGACTCCGACTACGTCTTCGTGACCCTGTGGGGCCGACCCCACGGCCACCCGCTGACCTACACGGCCGTCTACGACCTGGTCAAGCGGCTGCGCCGCCGTACCGGGATCGACTTCGATCCGCACTGGTACCGCCATACCGCCGCGACCCGGATGCTGCGGGACGGTGTGCCGATCGAGGTGGTCTCCAAGCTCCTTGGCCACGCCGACATCACCACTACTGCCGCCGTCTACGGGCATCTGAGTGCCGAGGACGTCCGCCAGGCGCTGGAGGAAGCGGGCTGGTTCACCGGCCGAGAGGTCCGACTGTGAGCACACCGAGTCCGCTGGTGCCTGAACAGCCATCAGCGACGGCGAGCGAGCGGCGCCGGACACCCCGCCAGACCAGCAGATGGGACGCCGAGTACGGCAAGGACGTCTGGCGGCTGCGTGAGCTCGGCGTCAAGGACAGGCGGCTGGCCCGGATCATCTTCGAGGACATCGGGCAGTCCTGGCTTAAGGTCTTGGCCAAACGCTGGGCGCGGTGGCGCCTGGCCACGGGCCTCGGTGTGATCAGCGTCTCCTCCGGCACACGGGCGATCATGCACTTCGGGCAGTTCCTCGAGGACGTGGCGCCTTCTGTCCAGGGGATGGCAGACCTAAACCGGGAGGTGTTGGAGCGCTACCTCGCTCACCTGCATGCCCGGTTCGCGGGCACCGTGAAACACCGCATGCTGATCGGCCAGCTGAATCTGTTCTTCACCACCATCCGGCAGCACGGCTGGGATGACTCCCTGCCGTCGGCGGTGATGTTCTTCAGCGAGGACTTCCCCAAGGAAGCCATCCGGCAACCGCGCGCGCTGAGCGAAGCCGTGATGGCCCAGCTGGAGAACTCGGACAACCTCGCCAAGTGGAACAACCCCAGCTACGAGCTGATCACGCAGATTTTGATGGGGTGTGGGCTGCGCATCACCGACACCGTCCGCCTGCCGACCGACTGCATCGTCCACGACGGTGAGGGAGCGCCCTACCTGCGCTACCTCAACCACAAGATGAAACGCGAGGCCCTGGTGCCCATCGACGCCGAGCTCACCGAGGCCATCACCGCGCAGCGCCGCCGCCTCCAAGAGCGATGGCCGGACGGTGCGCCGGTGCTGTTCCCGCGCGTCACGCACAACGACGATGGTCAGGAATCGGTCGGTGACGGCGCCTACCGCAAGGCGCTTCACCGCTGGCTCAAGCGCTGCGACGTCCGTGACGAGCACGGCCAACCCGTTCGCGTCGTCCCGCACAGCTTCCGGCACACCCTGGGTACCAGGCTGATCAACCGCGACGTCCCCCAAGAAGTGGTTCGGCGGATTCTCGACCACGACTCCCACGCCATGACCGCCCACTACGCCCGGCTCAGTGACACCACGATCCGCCGGCACTGGGAAGCCGCGAAGAAGGTCAACATCAAGGGCGAGACGGTCACCCTCGACCCGGACGGACCGTTGGCCGAGGCGGCCTGGGCCAAGCAGCGGGTCGGGCGAGCGACCCAGGCCCTGCCCAACGGCTTCTGCGGGCTGCCAGTCCAGAAGTCCTGCCCGCACGCGAACGCGTGCCTGAGCTGCCCGATGTTCATCACCACCTCGGAGTTCCTGCCCGAGCACCGCCAGCATCGTCAACAGGTTGTGCAGATCATCACCGCGGCCGAAGCCCGCGGTCAGCAACGGCTGATCGAGATGAACCAGCAGGTCCTGGGAAACCTCGACCAGATCATTACCACATTGGAGAACGACGAGGATGGCGAGGCAAGCACCTGATGCATGCCGATAACAGCCATCACCTGATCGCCGCCGCCCAACTGCGTCACGAGGCCACGCGCGCCAAAGCCACCCAGGCTCTTCGTGACCTCGACCGCGAAGGCGGTGCGGTCACCTTCCAGATCGTCGTGCAGAAAGCGCAAGTCTCACGTTCCTGGCTCTACACCCAGCCCGACATCTGCGCCGAGATCCGACGACGCCGCGACCTCCAGCAAGGAGCCGGCGGCGCACCGCTGCCCGCGTCGCAACGTTCCACCGATGCGTCCTTACGACGCCGCCTCGAAGTTGCCAACGCTCGCGTCCGTGACCTCACCACCGAGAACCAGCGACTCCGGAAACAGTTGGAACACACCCTCGGGCAACTACGGGCATCGACCACGGCACGGTGACGAGGCCGAGCCGCTCGATGGACGGCTCAAGATAACCGCGTCCACCAGGAAGACTTCCGATCCGCTGAGTCTCGTGCTGGACGTCATGACCACGTCTGACCAGACCCCAGATAACGGGTCGTTTTCGGTGCATTCGCGTCATCTGGCGGAGACGGAGAAGTCAGATCGTCCCCAGGACGCAGGATCTAGGCTGGGTGCGTGATTCGTCGTCTGCTCGCGCTGGCCGCTGCCGGTGTCGCTCTCGTGGCTGCCGGGTGCACCCCGACGGTGCACCTCGAGCCCGCGGCGCACGCGAACGATCCGCGCTGCGCCGACGTCACGGTGCGTGTCCCCGATGCCATCGCCGACTTCGATCGCGTCTGGACCGATGCCCAGGCGACCGCCGCGTGGGGCGATCCGAGCGCCGTGCTCTTCACGTGCGGCCTCGAGCCGCCGGGGCCCTCAACGCTCCAGTGCGTCTCCATCGGCGGCGTCGACTGGATCGTCGACGACAGCGACTTCCCGAACCTGCGACTGACCACGTACGGCCGCACCCCGGCTGCCCAGGCCTACGTCGACACCGAGGCCGTCAGCAGCAACGACGTCCTCAGCAGTCTCAGCAATGCCGTCGCCACCCTCCCGGAGAACACCAGGTGCACGACGGTCGAGGACGCCGAGATGATCGACGAGGACGTTCCGCAGACGAGCTGATCAGGCGGTGCGCGCGCGCCCGAGCTCGATGAGCTCCGAGATCAGGTCGGCGTAGCTGAGGCCCGAGGCGATCCAGCACTTCGGGTACATCGAGATGGGCGTGAAACCCGGCATCGTGTTGAGCTCGTTCACGACGATCTCATCGTCATCGGTGAGGAAGACGTCCACACGCGCCAGGCCGCGCCCCTCGACCGCATCGAACGCCCGTGCGCCGATGTCGCGGATCCGCTCAGTCTGTGCGTCCGTGAGGTCGGCCGGGCAGATGACCTCGGCCCCGTCGCCGCCGAGGTACTTGCCCTCGAAGTCGTAGAACTCGCGCGTCGTGACAACGATCTCGCCCGGAAGCGAGGCACGTGTCGGCGCCGATCCGCGGCCCTCGAGGACCGCGACCTCGATCTCGCGCCCGCGCATGCCGCACTCGACGAGGATCTTGTCATCTTCGTCGAAGGCCGTGCGCATCGCACCGTCGAGCTCGTCTGGGCCGTGCACCTTCGAGACGCCGACGCTCGACCCGGCGCGCGCAGGCTTGACGAATACCGGGTAGCCGAGCGCCGTCACCTCGTCGCGGACGACGTCCGGCTCGGAGGCCCAGCGGCGCGACCTGACGACGATGCCGGGCGCGACCGCGATCCCTGCGTCGTGCAACGCGATCTTCGTGAAGTGCTTGTCGAGGCACACCGCGGAGTCGAGCACACCGCCTCCCGCGTACGGGATCGCAAGCGTGTCGAGAAAGCCCTGGATCGTGCCGTCTTCGCCGTGCAGGCCGTGCAGGATCGGAAGGACGACGTCGACGGCGCCGAGGTCATCGATCGTGCCGTCGGCGCGACGCACGCGCAACGCGCGGTCATCACCCGGCATCGGCCACAGGATCCGGGTGCCGTTGTCGACGACCTCCGGGAGCTTGTGCGCGTCGAGGCGAAAGCGGTCCGGATCGTCCTGTTCGAGGACGAAGACGCCCTCCCTCGTGATGCCGACGGGAATGACGCGGTACCGGTCGCGGTCAATTGCGCCGAGCACGCCCCCCGCCGTCGCCGAAGAGATCTCGTGCTCGCTCGACCGCCCTCCGAAGAGCACCGCCACCGTTGCTCGCTGCATGCTGTGTCTCCTCCTGCGGAGTGTCGTCGTCGGTCGTGAGATGCGGCGCGATGTCGCGAGGCTCCATCGTGCCATCCAGCACCATCTTCACCTGCTTCACGATCGGCATGTCGACGTCCTTCGCCTGCGCGAGCTGCAGGATCGGCGCCACCGAACTGAGCCCCTCGGCGGTCTGCTCCATGTGCGCGACGACGTCGTCGAGCGTGTATCCCTGGCCGAGCAGGCGCCCGGCGGTGTTGTTGCGACTGAGGGGCGACTGGCACGTCGCGATGAGGTCGCCGAGCCCCGCGAGCCCCTGCATCGTCTCGTACTGCGCGCCGTAGGCGACCGCGAAGTCGGTCATCTCGACGAGGCCGCGCGTGATGATCGAGGCCTTCGTGTTCTCGCCGTAGCCGACGCCGTCGACGATGCCCGTCGCGACGGCAATGAGGTTCTTCAGCACGCCGGCGAACTCGGTGCCGGCGACATCGGTGTTCACGAACGTGCGGAAGTAGCCGTTGGAGGCCGTGAGCGCCAGGCGCGCCGCGGTGTCTGCCGCGTGAGCTGAGACGACGGCGGCGGTCGGCTGCTCCTCAGCGATCTCCCGCGCGAGATTCGGTCCGCTGATGACGGCGATCCGCGATCGGTCGCAGCCGATGACCTCCTCGATCACCTGGCTCATCCGCAGGCCGGTCTGCTTCTCGACGCCCTTCATCAGGCTGACGATCGGTGCATCTGTGCGCGACAGCATCGTCCGCAGCGGCTTGAGAGTCTCGCGCGCGGACTTGCTCGGGACCGAGAGGTAGACCTCGTCCACACCGTCCAGCGCGCGCGTGATGTCGTGGGTCGCGCGCATCGAGCGCGGCAGGTTGATGCCGGGCAGGTAGCGCGAGTTGCGCTTCGCCTCGTCGATCTCGCGCGCCATGTCGGGGCGGCGCGCCCACATTATGACGTCCGCCCCGCCGTCGGCGAGGATCTTCCCGAACGTCGTGCCCCAGCTGCCGGCGCCGAGCACGGCGACGCGCGCGCTCACATGCGCCCCGTCTCGTTCTGGCCGCGGCGCACCGGATCCCAGCGCTCCTTCGGCGGAGCCTCATCCCGGAGTTCGCCGAGCAGCCGGGAGATCTCGTCCATGAGTCGCGTCGTCGCCTCCGACAGCGCACTCGCCTCGTGGGCGCGCCCGCTCAGGTCGGACAGATCCACCGGCTCGCCGATGAGAACGGTGACGCGGCGACGCGGCGGGAACGGCTTGAGCTTGCCGTAGCGCGGCATGAACTGCTGCTCTCCCCAGTGCGCGACCGGGATCAGCGGGATGTCACCGGCAAGCGCGAGGCGCACGGCGCCCGACTTGCCGCGCATCGGCCACAGGTCGGGATCGCGCGTCAGCGTGCCCTCGGGATAGACGATGACGCCGCGCGCTCCCCGCACCAGCTCGCTGGCCTGCTCCATTGACTGCGCCGCGCCGCTCTTGCCGCGAGTGACGGGCACCATGCCGGTCGCCTTCAGTGCCGACCCGAGCACGGGCACGCGAAACAGGCTCTCTTTCGCCATGAAGCGTGGCGCGCGCCCGATCTTCCAGGTCGCGACCGCCACCGTCAGCGGGTCGATCTCGCTGTGGTGGTTCGGCGCCATCACGTAAGCGCCGTCGCGCGGGAGGTGATGGGCGCCGCGGATCTCGATCCTCGCGAGCCACCCCACGATCGGCACCACGATCATGGCGAGGAGCCAGAACAGGCTGGGGCGGGTCTTCTCTCGGGAGGCTCTGCCCACGATCACCCCACGATGTCGAAGTCGGCACCGAGGGCGGTGAGCTTGTCGAAGAACTTCTCGTATCCGCGGCGGATGATGCCGACGTTCGACACGCGCGAGGTGCCCTCCGCCGCGAGGGCGGCGATCACGTAGGCGTACCCGCCTCGCAGGTCCGGCACGATGATCTCGGCACCGCGCAGCGCGGTGGGCCCGGTGATCACGGCGGCCTGCTCGAGCTCGCGGCGCGGCACGCGACGGTCGTTGCTGGCCAGGCCATCGGGGTGCACGACGATGTCGGCGCCCATCTGGTTGAGCGCGGCCGTGAAGCCGAGGCGGTTCTCGTACACAGTCTCGTGCACGGTCGACACGCCTTCCGCCTGCGTCAGCGCCACGATGAGCGGCTGCTGCCAGTCGGTCATGAAGCCGGGGTGCACGTCGGTCTCGACCATGACCGGGCGCAGCGGCGTCTTCGCGCGACGGAACGTGATCCCGTCGTCGCGGATGTCGAATTCGCCGCCGACCTTCCGGAAGACGTTGAGGAACGTGAGCATCTCGTACTGGCGAGCGCCCTTGACGAAGATCTCGCCGTCGGTCGCGAGCGCGGCGCAGGCCCAGCTCGCGGCCTCGTTGCGGTCGAAGAGGCTGCGGTGCACGTAGCCGCCGAGCTCGTCGACACCCTCGATGAAGATCACGCGGTTCGGCTCATAGGAGATGATCGCGCCCATCTTCTGCAGCACGCCGATGAGGTCCATGATCTCGGGCTCGATCGCGGCATTGCGCAGTTCGGTGACGCCCTTCGCGCGCACGGCGGTGAGCAGCACCTGCTCGGTCGCGCCGACGCTCGGGTACGGCAGCTCGATGTTCGCACCGTGGAGACCATCGGGCGCAGACAGGCGGATCCCATTGGGCTGCTTGTCGACGACGGCGCCGAACTCGCGCAGCGCGTCGAGGTGGAAGTCGATCGGACGATCGCCGATACGGCATCCGCCGAGGTCGGGGATGAACGCCTGACCGAGCACGTGCAGCAGCGGGCCGCAGAACAGGATCGGGATTCTGCTGGATCCGGCGTGCGCGTCGATCTCCTCGAAGCCGGCGGACTTCGCACGGGTCGGGTCGAGTACCAGGGATCCTGGCTCCTCGCCCTCCGTGACCGTCACGCCATGCACGCCGAGCAGCGAGCGCACGACCTCGACATCGCGGATCTCGGGAACGTCACGCAGCGTGGATGGCGTCTCGCCGAGCAGCGACGCGACCATCGCCTTCGTCGCGAGATTCTTCGCGCCCTTCACGTCGACCTGACCGCGCAGCGGCCGACCGCCGCGGATCTCGAGGACGTCTCCGAGCGTCGGAGTCGCCTGCGCCTGCGTGCCGCCTATGAGCGTCATTCTCGTGGATCCTCACTGTCTTCCGGCGAACCCGCCACCCCGGGTCTCGGGGTGGCGTCCTCGGCTCACGGAACCGGGAGGGTCCGCGGCCGCCACGCCTCGCGGCGGGCCTCGAACTGCGTGATCTTGTCTTCGTGTCGCAGCGTGAGCCCGATGTCGTCAAGCCCTTCGAGGAGCCGCCATCTAGTGTAATCGTCGATCTCGAAGGGGGCCGTGAAGTCGCCGAGCGTTACTGTGCGCTCGACAAGATCGACTGTCATCTCGACGCCCGGGTTCGCGTCGATCGCTCCCCAGAGCTTCTCGAGCGTCTCTTCGGAGATGACGCCGGCCACCAGTCCCTGCTTGCCCGAGTTGCCGCGGAAGATATCGGCGAATCGCGTACTGAGCACGACCCGAAAGCCGAAGTCGCGCAGCGCCCACACAGCGTGTTCGCGGCTGGATCCCGTTCCGAAGTCGGGGCCGGCGACGAGCACCGACGCGCCACGGAAGGAATCCTGGTTCAGCACGAAGTCCTCGTGCTGACGCCATTCCGCGAAGAGGGCATCCTCGAAGCCCGTCTTCGTCACGCGCTTGAGATAGACGGCGGGAATGATCTGGTCGGTGTCGACGTTCGAGCGCTTCAGCGGCGCGGCGACGCCCGTGTGTGTCGTGAACTTCTCCATGTCAGGCTCCTACCAGCGCGCGGACGTCAGCGTTCTCGAGGTCGCTCGGGCTCGACAGCGTGCCGCGCACGGCCGTCGCGGCCGCGACGAGCGGAGAGACGAGGTGAGTGCGTCCGCCCTTGCCCTGGCGCCCCTCGAAGTTTCGGTTGCTCGTGGAGGCGCAGCGCTCCCCCGGCGCGAGCTGGTCGGGGTTCATCCCCAGACACATCGAGCACCCCGCGAACCGCCATTCCGCGCCGAACGCCGTCACGATCTTGTCGATGCCCTCGGCCTCGGCCTCGAGGCGCACGCGCGCGGAACCCGGCACGACCATGACGCGGACGCCGTCGGCCTTGGTGCGGCCCTCGATGATCGACGCGAACGCGCGCAGATCCTCGATTCGGCTGTTCGTGCACGACCCCATGAAGACCGCATCGACGGGAATGTCCTTCATCGGCGTGCCCGGCGTGATGTCCATGTACTCGTAGGCGCGCTCGGCCGCCTGGCGCGACGCCTCGTCGGCGAAGCTGTCCAGCAACGGCACGGAGTCGCTCAGCGAGACACCCTGGCCTGGGTTCGTCCCCCACGTGACGAAGGGTTCGAGCTCGTCGGCGTCGATGAACACCTCGGCGTCGAACGTCGCTCCCTCGTCTGTGGGCAACGTCTTCCAGTACGCGACGGCCTCGTCCCAGTCGGCGCCGGTCGGGGCGTGCGTGCGCCCCTTCACATACTCGAAGGTGGTCTCGTCCGGCGCGACCATGCCCGCGCGAGCGCCGGCCTCGATCGACATGTTGCAGACGGTCATCCGTCCCTCCATCGAGAGGGCCCGGATGGCGGATCCACGGTATTCGAGCACGTACCCCTGGCCGCCGCTCGTGCCGATCTTCGCGATGACGGCGAGGATGATGTCCTTCGCGGTCACGCCCGGCTTCAGCTCGCCGTCCACGTTGATCGCCATCGTCTTGAACGGCTTGAGCGAGAGCGTCTGCGTCGCCATGACATGCTCGACCTCGCTGGTGCCGATGCCGAACGCGAGGGCACCGAACGCGCCATGCGTCGAGGTATGACTGTCGCCGCAGACGACGGTGATGCCGGGCATCGTCAGTCCGAGCTGCGGCCCCATCACATGCACGATTCCCTGCTCCACGTCACCGAGCGAGTGCAGTCGCACCCCGAACTCCTCGGCGTTGTTTCGCAGCGTGTCGACCTGCGTCCGACTGGTGAGGTCGGCGATCGGCTTGTCGATGTTGAGCGTCGGGGTGTTGTGATCCTCCGTGCCGATCGTCAGATCGAGCCGGCGCGGCGCGCGCCCCTCGGCGCGCAAGCCGTCGAACGCCTGCGGGCTCGTCACCTCGTGAATGAGGTGGAGATCGATGTAGATCAGGTCGGGTTCCTGGCCCTCACCGCGGACGACGACGTGGTCGTCCCACAGCTTCTCGGCCAGTGTGCGGGGGCGATTCGGTGTATCAACGCTCATTTTCGTTCCCTCTCTCCTGAGACGTCGTGGGTGTCGGCCGTCGACTGACTCCGCGACGGGAGGGCCTAGAGCGTGATCCCGTCGCGGCAGATAAGGAGGAGACTCTTGTGCCGCACCCCTTGACAATAACAGAGTGCTCACCCCTGATCGCCGGAAGGGCGCCAGAGATGAGCACTCTGCTCAGGACAGAATCTCGGAACCGATCATTCCTCCGCGACGGCGCGCTTTCGTTCGATGCGGCTCACCGCGAGACTCGCGACGGTGGAGACGACGATCGCTCCAGCGATCACCCCAAGCGACGTCCAGTTGCTGATGACGGGCACCCACTCGATGTGCTCGCCGCCGTTGATGAACGGCAACTCGTTCACGTGCATCGCGTGGAAGACGAGTTTCACACCGATGAACGCGAGGATGAAGGCGACGCCGTACTTCAGGTAGCGCAGTCGCTCGAGCAGATCGCCCAACAGGAAGTACAGTTGCCGCAGACCCATGAGCGCGAACAGGTTCGCCGCGAACACGAGGAACGGCACCTGAGTGATACCGAAGATCGCGGGGATCGAGTCGATCGCGAAGATCACATCCGTCACGCCGATCGAGAGGAACACGATCAGCATCGGGGTCAGCATCTTCCTCCCGTTCACGGTCGTGCGAAGTTTCGCGCCGTCGTAAGAATCGTGGATCGGGATGAACCGCCGCAGCTGCCGAACGAGGAAGGTCTCCTTCTTCGCGTCGTCGTCATGTCCCCGCTCGAAGATCTGACGCGCCGCGGTGTAGACGAGGAACGCGCCGAAGATGTAGAAGACGAAGCTCCAGCGCTCGATCAGGGCGGCACCGACGAGGATGAACGCCGCGCGCAGCACCAGCGCGATGATGATGCCGACCATCAGCACCTCTTGCTGATACTTCCGTGGCACCGAGAACTGCGACATGATCAGCACGAAGACGAACAGGTTGTCGATCGACAGGCTGTACTCCGTCAGCCAGCCCGCAACGAATTCGACAGCGTGGTCCGCGTCACCGATCGCCCACAGCACGCCGGCGAAGACGAGCGCGAGCGTGACGTAGAAGCCGACCCACAGCGCCGACTCGCGGGTCGACGGGATGTGCGGTCGCTTCAGGATCAACAGCAGGTCGGCGATCAGGATGACGACGAGCAGCGCGAGCGCGCCGATCTGAAACGCGAGGGGAATTTCCAACGGTGGTCCTTTCGGGGTGCGGTGACGTCCGAAAGTCTCTCCCCGCACCCGGAGGTGCGCCACGCGCCCGGAGCCTCTTGGATGGAGCTCGTCCTGACGATGCGCGCGAAGTTCGGGATACTCCCTCTCGCGGTGTCTACCCTACCGCCCCACCGGGGCGGTACTGGCAGGGAAGACGCCGAAAGCCCGGACTCGCGTCCGGGCTTTCGAATGTGCGTGACCCCAGCGGGATTCGAACCCGCGTTACCGGCGTGAGAGGCCAGCGTACTAGGCCGCTATACGATGGGGCCGCATCTTCTTTCCGTTGTTCCGCTCTCGCGGCAACCCCCCCAGCATACATTGCGCTTCGACGCCTCTCCAAATCCGGCCGCCCGCCCTCTCCCCCTCGGGCGTGTCTTCCCCGCCAGGGTGGTCGATCTGCGTCCTGACGGCTGGCATGCTCGACATATGCACGTCACAAAGCACCCGCACGCGTTTCTCACCGTCGAGCGATCCGGCGAGACCCTCGTGATCGATCCCGGCGGTCTGACCCCGGCTCTGACAGACCTCGACGGCGTCGTCGGCGTGGTCGTGACTCACGAGCATGCCGACCATTGGACGCCGGAGCACCTGCGCCGGCTCCGCGACGAGTTCCCGGACGTCCCGATCTACACAACCGCGGCGACCGCGGCCGCCGCTCCCGTCGAGACCACCGTCGTCTCCCCCGGAGACGCGGTGCGCGCCGGTGTGTTCGAACTGGCGTTCTTCGGCGGCACCCACTGCGAGATCCACTCGTCGATCCCCCTCATCGACAACGTGGGCGTCTTGGTCGACGGCGCGCTGTATTACCCGGGGGATTCGTATGCGGTGCCGACCGGCGTCGACGTCGCGATGCTGGCCGCTCCCATCGGCGCTCCCTGGCTGAAGATCGGCGAGGCGATGGACTTCGTCCTCGAGGTGGCGCCCCGCGCGGCCTTCGGAACACACGATGGCACCCTCTCCCCGGCGGGGTTGCGCATGCACCGCGATCGGCTTGCGTGGGCGACCGCGCAGGGTGGCGGCACGTTCCACGAACTCGACGCGGGCGACACCATCGACATCTGAACCTGGCCCTCCACGCGCCCAGTCGATAGCCTGCTCGCATGAGCGTGACGGTGCGCAGATGGTGGCAGTGCGCCCTTGACGTGGAGTCACTTGCGGTTCCGGCCGTCGAGATCGCCGCGGACGAGGCGGCACGCCTGTCCGCTGTGCGGGGCCGCCCCGCGCGGGTCGAGACGACCGCTGAGCTCGTCCGCGCCGCCTTCGGCGCCTTCTCACACCTGCGTGTGAACGGCCGCACCGTGAATCCGTGGGCCCCGCTGTCGGGGTTCGTCGAGACCCGCGACGGCGTGCTGCGCACGCACGCGAACTATCCGCACCATGCGGAGGCGATCGCGCGCGCCACCGGCGCATCCGACCGTCCGTCGCTCGACGACGTTGCGGCGGCATGGCGCGTCGACGACCTCGAGGCCGCGATCCTCGACGCGGGCGGCGTCGCAACGCGCGTGCGCACCGAGGAGGAATGGCGAGAGCACCCACACGAGATCGCAACGGCCGGCGACCGGTGGGTCGAGGTCTCCCCCGCCGCGGAACGCGCGATGCCGCCCGCGGCCACGATGCCGCTCGAGGGGATCCGAGTCCTGGACCTCACGCGCGTGCTCGCGGGCCCGTCGGCTTCGCAGCTGCTTGCGTGCCTCGGCGCCGACGTTCTGCGGATCGATCCACCGCGGATGCCGGAGCCGATCGTGCAGCACCTCGTCACCGGCATGGGCAAGCGCTCCGCCGTAGCGGATCTCGACCACCACGCAGACGACGTGCTGGCGCTCGCGCGCTCGGCCGACGTCGTCCTGCTCGGGTACCGCCCCGGCGCCCTCGATCGGTTCGGGTTGTCTCCCGAGGCGCTCGTGTCCGAGATGCCGTCGCTCATCGTCGGGTCGCTGTCGGCGTGGGGCGAGCACGGACCGTGGGGCGACCGGGTCGGCTTCGATTCGATCGTGCAGGCAGCGACGGGAATCGCCGACGCCTGCCGCACCGCCGACGGATCACCCGGGGCGCTGCCCGTGCAGGCGCTGGACGTCGCGACGGGCGCCCACCTCGCCGGCCGCGTCATGGGCCTGCTGGCCGATGGCTCCGGCGGCATCATCCGCGCGAGTCTGCTCGGAGCGGCACGCACTCTGCTCGCGCGCGACCGCGTCGCGCACGATGCGGACATTCCGCTCGGCGTACCGGTCGTCAACGTCTCGTCACCGCACGGCGAGTTGCTCGCCGTGCCGCCGCCACTCCTCTACGACCGGCGGACGATCGAGCGCGACGTCGGCGAGTACGGCGGCGCGGCACTTGCCTGGACGCAATAGTCAGCGCACGCGCAGCGCACCCGGCTGGAGCGTGATCTCGAGCGACGTCGTCTCGGCGACCTCGTCGCCGTCGACCTCCACCACGCGCGGCTCGGCCAGCTCGAGCGATAGCGAACGAACGCGACGGTGAGTCACGCTGTCGCTCGACTGCGCATCGGCGCCGCGGCCGAAGGCACGGGCGATGCCGTTGTCCCACACGACGTTGCGGAGCGTATCCATCCAGCCGCCCACGCCGTCGGCGTCGAGGAGCAGCAGGTCGAGCTCGCCATCGGAGGGGTCGGCATCGGGAAGGAGTGTGAAACCACCCTGCAGCGTGCCGCAGTTGCCGACGATCAGCGTGTGCGCGGATCCGTCTCGGGGCTCGCCGTCGTCCGCCGTAAGGCGCACGTCGATGACCTCGCTGGCCGTCACGGCGCGGCCGAGCGCCTCGACGTAGGCGACCCACCCCGCGCGATCCTTCAGGTCGTCGTCGGTCTCGGTGATCATGTGCGCGTCGATGCCGAAGCCCGCCATGACGACGAACGCGTAGCGAGCCTGTCCGGTGTCGGCCCAGCCGACGTCGATCCTGCGCGGCTCGCCGATCACGGCGCGCTCAACGGCCGCGGCGACGTCGCCGAGCGGCACCTCGAGGTTCCGCGCGAGAAGGTTCCCGGTTCCGAGGGGGACGATGCCGAGGTCTACGTCAGCGCCGCTCTCTGCGAGGTGGGCGGCCACCGCGCGCACGGTGCCGTCACCCCCGGCCGCAAGCACAAGTTCCGCGCCCGCCTCGATCGCGGCGCGAGCGGCCGCGATCCCCGGGTCATCGGGGTCCGTTTCGTGCCACGTGACCGTCGCGTCGACGCTCTCGAGCGCCTTCTCGAGCTTGTCCGGAGCGCCCTTCGACGGGTTGAATACGACGCCGATGCGCGTAGGTGCCGACATGATCGTTCTCCTCATGGTGACCACCGGATGCGGTCGTTACGAGGAGCTTATGCACGCAAGCCGTGACCGGCCAGCAACGACCGTCCGATTCGCGCCGCCCGTGCACCATGATGGAAGAGACCGTCGCCGTCGACGAGTGAGGAGTTCGCCATGGATCCCCGGGACGCCACACGGCGCGGGGGCGTCGGCGGATGGCGCGCACCTGTCCGACTCGGACACAACACTCGCCCCAGGAGGAACGTATGACTGCTCGCATTGACCGCCTGTTTCCGCATCCCTCCGACGACCTCGACGACGAGGCCCTCCTCGCGACGTACGCATTTCCGGACACCGTCCCCTGGCTGCGCATGAACTTCGTCTCCAGCCTTGACGGCGCCGCGACGCGCGACGGACGCTCGGCGGGCTTGGGAGGCGACGCCGACAGCCGGGTGTTCACACTCCTGCGCCGCCTCGCCGACGTGGTGCTCGTCGGCGCAGGGACCGTCCGTGTCGAGAAGTACAACGAGATGGAACTCGACGAGGACGCCGCCGCGTGGCGACAGCGCCACGGATTCGCCCCGCAGCCGACCTTCGCCCTCGTCTCGCGGAGTCTCGACGTGGATCCGTCGTCGGCTGTGTTCCGAGACGCACCGGTGCGCCCGATCGTCTACACGGTGGCTGCGGCCCCCGCCGAGCGCCGGGAGCGCCTCGCGAACGTCGCCGACGTGGTCGATGCGGGTGACTCCGACGTCGCGCTCGGGCAGGTCCGCGCAGACCTCGTCCGGCGAGGCCTCGGTCGGATCCACTCCGAGGGCGGCCCGTCGCTGTTCGGCGCGGGGATCGTCGAGGGGGCGATCGACGAGCTGTGCCTGACTCTCGCCCCGTCGCTCGAATCGGGCGACGGCCGGCGCATCGCCGACGCGACAGAGGCCGCCCCGACCGCCTTTCGGCTCGCGACCCTCCTGAAATCCGGCGACGAACTGCTGCTCCGATACGTCACGGGCTGACCGGTTACGTTGTGCGTTTTCTGACTGCGCGCTGACTGCGCTCCTCAGCGCGGGGTGTAGCGTCGCGCAAAACGTTCGGACGCTCTGGAGGCCCTATGTCGATTTCCCGTTTGCTCGTCGCCGGCACGCTCGTCGGCGCCCTTGCGCTGGCCGGGTGCAGCGCCGGCGCCGAGGATCCCGAGGAGGAAGCGACACCAGCTCCGACGGACGCCGCACCCGCCGCCCCCGAGGCCGACCTCGACGGTCTGCCCGACATCGTCGCCGTCGTCAACGACGAGGAAATCACGCTCGAGGACTTCACGTCAGCGTACGAACCGCAGCTGCAGCAGGCGTCGATGATGCAGCAGCAGTCGGGCCAGGAGGTCGACCAGGACGAGCTGAAGGTGCAGGTCGCCGACATGCTCGTGAACTCGGCACTGCTGACGCAGGCCGCAACGGCTTCGGGCATTGAAGCGACGGACGAGGATGTCGATGGCGTCCTGAAGGATCTTGCAACGCAGAACGGCCTCGAATCGGTCGACGACGTCATCGCGGCGTTCGACGAGCAGGGCATCGCCGAGGAAGACGTCCGCGAAGACGCCGCAGATCAGGTGCGCATCGACGCCTACGTCGCGGCAGAGACCAACGTGGAGGCGCCCAGCGACGAGGAGCTGCGCGAGCAGTACGACCAGATGGTCGAGCAGTCGAAGCAGCAGCAGGGCGGCGAAGGCGAGATCCCGAAGTTCGACGAGGTGAAGCAGCAGCTCGCCGACCAGGCGGTCTCCCAGGAGCAGAACGCGGCCGTCGAGAAGATCGTCACGAAGCTCCGCGAGGACGGGAACGTCGAAATCAAGCTCTGACCGGCGCCTTCCCGTCGGTGCTGCCGCCCGTCAGTGCTCGTGGTGGGTGCCGTGCGGCACGGCCATATCGCCGGGCTCGGTATCAGCCAGCGCGGGCGTCGTCACGGCCGCGACGGCCATCGCCTGGACGACGATGACGGCGACGAGAGGCATCCGCGAATCGGTCGCCGAGATCGGTTGATCACGAGCACGCCGTCGCAGGACAACGGCGGCGGCGATCCCGACAGCGCCATGCAGCGCGAGCAGCGCGAGGAAGGGTGCCAGACCGATCCTCGCAGTGAACAGCAGGAGGGTCGCTCCTGCCACGATCGCGACGCTCGCGGCCAGCGCACTGCGCGGTGCGAGCACACGCCGCGTGTGCATCGTCGCCACGGCCCACGCGAACTCTGCCAGCGCCAGCGCGACCAGGCCGATCGCCGCGGGAACGCCAGCCCCGGCGCCGACGGCGCAGAGGATGAGCCCTGCGCCGATCGCCGCGAAGCCAGCTCCTACGGCCGCCATCATCACGCGACGCCGCGGTCAGGTGCGCCCCGCCCCTTGTCCGCCGCGATACTGACGCCTAGAAGCACGAGCGCGCTGCCCAGGTGCAGGATGTGGTCGGCCGTATTGAGCGCGAGGATGTTGGCGGCGGTGTCGGCGATGAAGAACCCGACGACGCCCACAACGAGATAGACCGCACCGACGACACCATTGACTGACCTCGCAGCCATCACCCCCGCCAGGCCGCCGAGCAGGAGCGCCGCGCCGACCGCGAGGTGGACGATGTTGTGAAGCGGGTTCACCTCGAAGACTCCGAGCAGCAGACTGCCCTCGGTAGCGAGGAACCCAACCCCCATGGTGACGAAGAATCCGAGCACGCCGACCACGAGGTAGACGGCGCCGAAGATGATTCCGACAAGCCGGTTCGCTGATTTCATGAGGTTCTCCTCTTCACTCGTTGACTGCACCCCATCGTGAGCGTTGATCGCCGCGCGGGCGACGGGGTTGCCGCACGGCCACCGAGCTGTTATATCGCTGAGGCCATCGCGAGTGACGGCGGTCGTCGTGTCAACCCCCACGACACCGTGCATGGGCACGACTATCGTGCGGGCATGCGCACATCGATCCTCGGCCTCGGGACTGCTGTTCCCGACGGCCATCTCAGTCAGCCCGTTGTCCGAGATTTCTTCGCATCGCAGCCCGGCACGGACCGGCTGGCGCGCCGGCTGATCGGATCCGTCTTCGATCATTCCGCGATCGACAGCAGATATTCGGTGATCGGTGAGATCGGCGCGCAGCACACGCTGTTCACCGACGACGACGGGAACCTGCTCTCACCGACGACGGGCGACAGAAACGCGCTGTATCGCCGCGACGCCCCGGCGCTCTCTGCCACGGCGGCCAGGACAGCGCTCGCGCGGTCGCACGTCGCCGCCGCGGACGTCACGCACGTCGTGACGGCGTCGTGCACGGGCTTCTTCGCGCCCGGCCCCGACTTCCGACTCGTCCAGGATCTCGGACTGGAGCCGACCGTCGAGCGCTATCACATCGGATTCATGGGCTGCGCGGCCGCGTTCCCGGCCCTGCGCGCTGCCACCCGCATCGCCGACGCGCAGCCGGGCTCGGTCGTCCTCGTGGTGTGTACGGAGCTGTGCTCGCTCCACATCCGGTCGTCGAGCGACCCGGAGCAGATCGTCGCGTCCGCGGTGTTCGGCGACGGGGCCGGCGCTGCCGTCGTCTCCTCTCGCGCCCCCTCGCGCGAGGGCGCCTTGTTCGAGATCGGCGACTTCTCGACGGCGATCACCAGCGAGGGTGAGGCCGACATGGACTGGACGATCGGCGACCGCGGCTTCGAGATGCGTCTCACGGCGGAGGTGCCGCGCATCATCGGCCGCGAGATCCGCGGCGTCGTCGACACGATGTTCCCCGGAGTCGAGGATGCGGCCGCCGAGGTCGACGCGTGGGCCGTGCACCCGGGAGGTCGCAGCGTGCTCGACCGCGTCCAGGACGGGCTGTCGCTCGTCGACTCGGCGATGGCGGATTCGCGTGCCGTACTGCGCGACTACGGCAACATGTCCAGCGCCACGATCCTCTTCATCCTTGAGCGGATCCTCGCCGACGACGCACTCGCGGACGGCGCTGACGTCGTCGGGCTCTGCTTCGGACCGGGACTGACGGTCGAGACGGCTCAGTTCACGCGGCGCGCGTCACCCGCCGCCGATGAGGCGGCGCGATGAGCCTGCGCACCCGCGCGGACGACCTGACGGAGCTGATGGACGACCCCGACTGCGACGCGGAGCGGCTCACCCGCACACTGCGCCGCCTCGCGATCGTGAACCGCGCCGTCGCCGCCTGGGGCCGGGTCTATCGCACCTTGCTGCGCCCGGCGTTCCTCGGCCTCGGCCGGCCGGTGCGCATCCTCGACGTCGGGTGCGGCGGCGGTGACGTGCTGCGCCGCGTGGTGGGCCTGGCCAGGCGGGACGGGCTCGACATCGCGGGAGTAGGGATCGATCCGGAGCCGCACGCCTTCGCGGTCGCGCGCGCGGCGACGCCGATGCCGGGGGTGACGTATCGACAGGCCGTCAGCGGGGATCTCGTCGCCGCCGGCGATGCGTTCGACGTCGTCCTCTCGAATCATCTCCTCCACCACCTGGATCGCGAGCAATTCGACGGACTCCTCGCGGATTCGACGATTCTCGCCACGACGCTGAGTGCGCATTCCGACATCGCACGGAGTCGCGCCGCGTACGCTGCGTTCTCCGCCGCGGCCGCACCGCTCGCGCCCGGATCCTTCGTGCGCGTCGACGGGCTGCGCAGCATCCGGCGCAGCTACACCCGGCGCGAGCTGTCGATGCGGCTGCCTGCGGGCTGGCACGTCCACGCTCCCGCCCCGTATCGCCTGCTCGCCCTCCACGACGCGTCGGGTCGGGTGACGTGACCCCACTTGACCACGACGTCCTCATCATCGGCGCCGGTCCCGCCGGTCTCGCCCTCGGCGCCGAGCTCCGCCGCCTCGGCGTCGACGCGAGCATCGTCGACCGTCGCCCGGATGGGGCGCCGGGCTCGCGCGCGATCGGTGTCCACCCACCGACGCTCGCCGCGCTCGAGCCGTCGGGAGTGACCGATCACATCCTGGCGCGAGCAGCCCGGATCACACGGGGCGTGGCCCGAGCGGACGGACGAATCCTCGGCGCCGTGCGCTTCGATCGACGACGCGCACGGTTTCCTTTCGTCGCGGCGGTGCCGCAGGCCATCACGGAAGCCGCCCTGCGTCACGCGGCTCCCGCTCCGGAATGGCGAACGGAGGCGCGAGCAGTGATCTCGCGATCCGATGACGCAATCGCGTCACTCGTCACGCCCGCGGGCGAACGCGACGTCCACGCTCGGGTGATCGTGGTCGCGTCCGGTGCTGGCGGCGAATCGCTGGGAGTGCCGATTCGCTCCGTGTGGCACCGATACCCCGACGGGTATCTCATGACCGACCTCGCCGCCGGTGGGGACGAGCCCGCCGACACGGCAATCGTGGACCTCGGTGCACGCGGCGTGCTCGAATCCTTCCCGTTGCCGGAAGGAGCACGCCGCCTCGTCGCCTGGGACCCCGGCGCCCGGGGCGCGGAAGCGACCGCGCAGCGAGCGACCCGGCTGCGCGCGGCCGTCGCCGCTCGCGATCCGAAACTCGCGGAACGAATCGAGACGGCAACAGCGTTCGGGATCCGGCGTTCGCTCGTGAGCAGGATGCGGGCGGGTCGCCTCCTCCTCATTGGCGACGCGGCGCACGAGGTGAGCCCGATCGGGGGTCAGGGAATGAACCTCGGCATTCTGGACGCCGTCACGCTTGCGTCGCCGCTCGCCGCCTGGCTCGCCAATCCCGAGCACTTCCAGGCGCTCGACCGCTGGGAGAAGCGTCGTCTCGCCTCCGCCCGCGCTGCCGCGCGGCTCGCGAGCGTCAACACCGCGCTGGGTCGCGGTCGGGGTGCGCGGACGCACGGGCTCGTCGTGGCCGGCATCCGCACCGCGATGCGCTCCCCGCTCGCGCGAGCGGCCGGTCACGCCTACGCGATGGGCTTCGACCAAGACGCGGCGTGACCGGCGACGACGGAAGCGATCCCGTCAGCCCGCACTCCAGCGCAGTGCCGCGAGCGGCTGGTCCGGTTCGCCGAGGCGTCGCGGTTCGTCCTCGCCGACGGGCTCATCCTCTTCGACGAGCACGCGCGCATCCGTGAGAAGAGCCGCGCGTGCAAGCGCCTCGGGCGCGGACACCCGGCCGACGACGCCCACGTCGAGGTTTCTCCCGTCGCCGACCCACGGCTGCGTTTCGAGTGCGTCGAGGGTGTGGTCCGACTCCCAGAGGCGAACGTCCAGCAGGAGGGTCTCGACCTGCGCCTGCTGGAGAGCGGCCATGACCTCCTCGGTGCCGCGTGCCCCTCGCTCTCCGTCGGCCGCCGCCGCGCGGTCCCGTGCCGCCGCGGCGCGCCCCTCGATTCGGTCTGCGATCGCCTCCGTGACGGCGCGATCAAGGGCAGCATCGTCCGTGCCGTCGGCGGCTGTGTGCGCGTCGACCTCGACAGCGATCTCGCGGCTGGCCGGAGCGAGCTGTTCCTGCAGCAGCTGCCGCGCCCGGACGTCGCCAGCGATCACGACGAACGCCGGCTGCCGCTCACGCACGACACGGTCGACCGCCTCAGCCACCTCGCTCTGGTTCGCCTTCCAGTTCTCCTCGGCCGAGCGTTGGTAGCGCGAGTGCGCGAGCCCCGCCCCGCGCACCTTCGACAGCGCATCGGCGTCTCCCTCGACGTCGTCGAGAGCCTCCGGCTGGCGGTCGGCCCGTCCCCACGTCAGGTGCGCACCGTCGCGTGCCGCCTCGACGACGAGGTAGCCCGCCGTTTCGGCGCCGTGACGCAGCATCGGCAGAAGCGGCGGCAATGCGGCCGTTCCGATCTCTTCGGGACCCACCCGCGGTTCCGGAAACGCAGCATCGACGACGACGTCGTCGTCGCGTGCGGCTATGTATCGGGCCGAGGGCGCGGGCATGCCCGTGGCGCGCGTGACGCAGCTCATCACGGCATCGACGGCGGCGTCGGTCGCGCCGGAATCGGAGAGCCTGCGACGCACAGCGTCCTGTTTCGCCTCTTCCTCGACCCGGGGGTCCGGGCCTGGTCCATCCACGTACGCGAACGTCCACCTACCCGGTTCGCCAAGCGCGGTCGTCAGCTTCCTGAGTTCACTCATCGTCGTCGGCCTCCTCACCACGGTCGAATGCCTGCTCGACTTCGTCGGGGTCGGTGTCGTCGGGTAGCGGCTCGCTCTCACGGAACGGTTCCGCGTGCGGTCGCCCGTGACCCTGCACCATGCCGCGCGTCTCCTGTTCCATCTCTTCGTCGAGTGCGGGTCCGTGCTTCGTGTTTCCGCGTTCGCTGTCACTCACGCTGTCGTCCCTTCTTCTCGGCGGTCGGAACAAACTAGCGGCGGCACTGCGCACGGTCGACCCCGTTGACGAGAGCGGATCGACCCGGTAATCGTCGGATCATGCACAACGACGGTCGGCCGGTCGCGCTGAGAGGGCCGAGGTGCGGCTGCGGCGCGTGAGTGCTCGTGCGGCGGGCTGGCGCCGGATCCGGCGCGGCCGCGGTTTCGAGTATCGCAACGCGAACGACGCGCGCATCAGTGCGGATGAGCACCTCGAGAGGATCCGCCACCTCGCCATCGCACCCGCCTGGCGCGATGTGTGGATCTGTCCGCGCGCTGACGGGCATCTGCAGGCGACGGGCGTGGACGATGCCGGGCGACGGCAGTACCTTTACCACGAGCAGTGGACCAGCCGAGCGTCGGCGCGAAAGTTCAATCGTGTCCTCCCCTTCGCGCGCGCACTGCCTGCAGCGCGCTCGTCCGTGACGCGCGACCTCCGGAAGAAGCCCGGCCTAGCCCGCGAAACCGTCCTCGCAGCCGCGTTCCGTCTGCTCGATGCCGGTCTGCTCCGGGTGGGCTCAGAACGGTACGCACACGAGAACGGCAGTGTCGGTCTGACCACGCTCACGCAGCGCCACGTCGAGATCGATGGCGACCACGTGAAGCTGCGATTCCCGGGCAAGAGCGGGCAGCCGTGGGAGTCGGTGATCCGAGATCGGGACCTCGCGCGCCTCCTGCGTCAGCTGATCCGCGGCGACCCCGGCGAGCACCTCCTCTCGTGGCACGACGGCGCCGATTGGCGCCCGCTCGCCGCGCGCGACATCAACGAGGACATCCGGAGACGGACGAAGGGAGACTTCTCGGCGAAGGACTTCCGTACGCTGCGCGGCACAGCGGTCGCTGCGCGCAGCCTCGCACGCGCCGGACCGCAACCCACCGCCACCGGCCGTCGCAATGCCGTCGCCCATGCCTTCGGCGAGGTCGCGCGCATCCTCGGCAACACGCCCGCCACGGCCCGATCCGCGTACGTGGACCCACGAGTTGTCGACTTATACGAGCACGGCGAGGTGCTCTGTCACCGCGCAGGGCGCGCGATTGAATCCGAGCTGCTCGAGCTGCTCGACCCCGCCTCCAGACGTGGCAACGACGACACCGTCCCCTGATGCGTCGAGAGACGGCCGACTCGCGCGCGCATACGCTACCGCGCGCAACAGATCCACCCCCTTTGTTCGCGCACCACCCTGCCCGCAGGGTGGTCGGCGACGGTAGCCGCGAAACGGAGGAGAGAACGTGCGTGCACTGACGTGGCAGGGAAAACGGAAGGTGAGCGTCGAGACGGTTCCAGATCCGACCATGACGCAGCCTGACGACGTGATCATCGAGGTGACCTCGACGGCGATCTGCGGGTCCGACCTGCACCTGTACGAGGTGCTCGTTCCGTTCATGGACGAGGGCGACATCATCGGTCACGAAACGATGGGGAAAGTGGTCGACGCGGGCCCGGATGCACATCTGTCGATCGGCGACCGCGTCGTGGTGCCGTTCATCATCTCGTGCGGGACATGTTGGATGTGCAGGCGTGGGCTCACCACGCAGTGTGAGACGACGCAGGTGCGCGAGTATGGGTCGGGCGCCGCGCTGTACGGCTATTCGCGGCTGTATGGTTCGGTTCCCGGCGGCCAGGCCGAGTATCTGCGCGTGCCCCACGCGAATACCAATCCGATCGCGGTGGGCTCAGAGCTGACCGACCACCGCTACCTGTTCCTGAGCGACATCCTCCCCACCGCATGGCAGGGCGTACGCTACGCCGGAGTGGGCGCGGGAGACTCGCTGGCCGTCTACGGGCTCGGCCCGGTCGGTCAGTTCGCCGCGCGTATCGGCATCCATCTCGGCGCGCAGGTGTTCGCCGTCGATCCGGTTCCCGAGCGACGGGCGCTCGCGGCGCGTTACGGCGTGCATGCGTTCGAGCTCACTGACGACGTGAACGATCGGATCCGCGATCTCACCGAGGGGCGCGGCCCGGATGCCGTCGTCGACGCCGTGGGCATGGAAGCACACGGCTCGCCGCTCGGGAAGCTGGCGCACCAGGCCACCGGTCTGCTGCCCGATCCCGCGGCGCGCAAGCTGATGGCGACGGCCGGGACGGATCGTCTGGCCGCACTGCATGCCTCGATCGATCTCGTGCGTCGCGGCGGAACCGTCTCCCTCAGCGGCGTCTACGGCGGCCAGGCGAGCCCCTTGCCGATGCTCACGCTCTTCGACAAACAGGTTCAGCTGCGGATGGGCCAGTGCAACGTCACCGAGTGGATCGATGACCTGCTTCCGTTGGTCGAAGATCCGCTCGACCCGCTCGGAACGGATGACCTCGTGACGCACCGGCTGCCCCTGAGCGAAGCGCCGAGCGCGTATGAGATGTTCCAGCAGAAGAGCGATGGGTGCGTCAAGGTCGTCCTGGATCCGCGTCCACGACGCAGTGAGTCCGCGCTCTGATCCGAGCGCGGACTCACTGGACGGCCGTACGTCAGTGGGCCATGGCGGCCAGAGCCTCTTCGTCGAGGGTCGCGATCGAGCGCGTGTCCTGGAACGCCCGCACACCGTGAACGCCCTGCTCACGGCCGAAGCCCGACAGCTTCATCCCGCCGAACGGGGCGCGCAGGTCGAGGCGCGGGGCACCGTGGTCGTTGATCCAGACGTAGCCGCACTCGAGCTGGGAACCGATCCGCTGCGCGGTCGCCGGGTCCGCGGTCCAGACCGAACCGCACAGGCCGCCCCACGTGTCGTTTGCCGCTGCGACCGCCTCGTCCTCGGTGTCGAACGGGATGACCGGGATGACCGGACCGAACTGCTCTTCGGTCACGACGCGCAGCGACGGATCCGGGTCGATGACGATCGCGGGGCGGACGAAGTTCCCGCCAGCCAGGTCGCCACCCGGGAGCTCGCCGAACTCGCGCACGTCCGCGCCGGCGTCCTTCGCCTCCTGGATGATCTCGTCGACGAACTTCTTCTGCGCCGGCTGGTGCAGCGGTCCCATCGTCGTGCCTTCGTCGAGGCCGTACCCGAGCACGACCTTTTCCAGACGCGATTCGAGGCCAGCGACGAGTTCGTCGAGTCTCGAGCGGTGCACGTAGACGCGCTTGGCGTTCATACAGATCTGGCCCGTGGTGTCGTAGATCCCCGCGAACAGGCGGTCGAGGTGCGTGTCGTCGAGGATCGCATCCTCCGCGAACACCGCCGCATCGTTGCCACCGAGCTCGAGAGTGACGCGCGTCAGCGACGCAGAGGCCATTTCCATCATCTTCTTGCCGCCGTTCACGCTGCCCGTGAAGCACAGCTTCGCGACGTCGGGGCTCTGGATCAGGGCCGACATGTTCTCGTCCTTGCCGGTGACGACGTTCAGGACGCCCGCCGGCAGCTTCTCTGCCACCCGCTGCACCACACGGGTGATCGCCAGCGGCGTCGAGGGCGGCGGCTTCACGATCGTCGTGTTCCCGGCCAGCAACGCGTGCGGGAGCGCGGCGCCGAGGATTGCGATCGGCCAGTTGAACGGCACGATGAGGGAGGCGACGCCGAGCGGCTGGTATCCCACCTGCGTCGTGACGGGGATACCCGGGGCGGGCTCGAGGACCGTACCGCGATCGACGTCGTCGGCGAGCTCGAGCGCGAGGTTCCAGCGCAGCTCGAACACGAGCGCGTCGACCCAGCCCTCCATACGGATCTTGCCATTCTCCTGCGACAGGATCGCGGCGTCCTCGTCGCGGTCGTCGGCGATACCGGCGATCGCGCTCGCCATCGCGGACGCGCGCTCGTGGGCCGAGAGCGCCGACCAGTCGGGGAACGCGGCCTTCGCCGCGGCGATGGCATCGTCGACGTCGTCCGCGGACGCGGATGCGGCCTCGCCGACGACGACGCCCGGCTTACCGGGGTCGGCGACCGCGAGCACCTCGTCGGTGAAGCGTTCCTCGCCGCCGATGTACAGGCCCGTTCGGACCGTGGTGGTATCGCTCATCTCGAACTCCTTCGTTTCGATGTGTGATCCGCCGGTCGGGCAACCGGCGACGAACAACGATGTCGGACGCGCAGACGGGAGTCACTCGCCGGTCATCGGCGAACCGCGCGACGCCTTACGGCCGATCGTATCCGTTGCGGCCGGAGTCGGGGCCGCCGCGCGGCGCCAGAACCGCAAAAGCTCCCCGGAATGATGCGGGGAGCGGGTCTCGCACAGGAGCGAGGATATTGGCTGGGGTACCTGGACTCGAACCAAGAACAACTGAACCAGAATCAGCCGTGTTGCCAATTACACCATACCCCAAGGGCGTTCCGGCTCTCGCCGTCACAAGGGTCTAGCTTACCCGATCGATTTCGGCGGCGCCAATCGCGCCGCGCCGCCGGGCGTGCCCCGCTCAGTCGGCGAGGCGCTCCCCCAGCGTGCGCAGGCGCTGCAGCGTCCGCTCACGACCGAGCAGCTCCATCGACTCGAACAGCGGCGGTGAAACGCGCCGACCGGAGATCGCGACGCGCGGTGCGCCGTATGCCACGCGCGGCTTGAGCTCGAGCCCGTCGACGAGCGCCGCCGCAAGCGCGTCCTGGATCGGTTCGGCGCGGAAGTCCTCGAGGCCCGAAAGCGCCTCGACGCTCGCCGCGAGGATCCGCGGGGCATCTTTGAGCTTCGCGACCGCATCCTCGTCGTAGGCGATGTCGTCGGTGAAGAGGAAGCCGAGCATGTCGCTCGCGTCTCCGAGCAACTGCAGACGCTCCTGCACGAGTGGCGCAGCCGCCTCGAGCAGAGACAGCTCCTCCGCCCCCGGTTCCTCGCCGAGCACGCCGGACCGCTGGAGGTACGGCACGAGCCGCTCGACGAAGGTCGCACCGTCGAGAAGACGCACGTGGTCGCCGTTGATCGACTCGGCCTTCTTCTGGTCGAAACGCGCCGGGTTCGGGTTCACGTCGACGATGTCGAACGCCGCGACGAACTCGTCGAGCGAGAAGACGTCACGGTCGGGCGCGATCGACCAGCCGAGCAGAGCGAGGTAGTTCAGGAGGCCTTCGCGGATGAATCCCTTGTCGCGCTGCAGGAACAGGTCGGCGCGCGGATCCCTCTTCGAGAGCTTCTTCGTGCCGTCGCCGAGCACGAGCGGCATGTGTCCGAATCGCGGGATGAACGATGCCACGCCGGCTTCGATGAGCGCGCGGTAGAGCACGATCTGCCGCGGCGTCGACGGCATGAGGTCCTCACCGCGCAGCACGTGGGTGATGCCCATCAGCGCGTCGTCGACAGGGTTGACGAACGTGTAGAGCGGCACGCCGTTCGGCCGCACGATGACGAAGTCGCTGAAGCTGCCGGCCGGGAAGGTCACGTTGCCGCGCACGAGGTCGTCGTACGTGATGTCCTCGTCCGGCACCTTGAGCCGCAGGGCGGGCGTGCGCCCCTCCGCACGGAATGCGGCCTTCTGGTCCTCGGTGAGGTCGCGGTCGTAGTTGTCGTATCCCTGCTGCTTCGCTCGGCCGTTCGCTTCGTTGCGCGCGTCGATCTCCTCGGCCGTCGAGAAGCTCTCGTACACGAGGCCCTTCTCGAGCAGCCGATCGAGCACCTCGCGATGGATGTCGTGCCGCTCCGACTGGCGGTAGGGCGCATGGGGCCCTCCGACCTCGACGCCCTCGTCCCAGTCGAGGCCGAGCCACCTGAGCGCGTCGATCAGCTGGTCGTAGCTCTCCTGGCTGTCGCGGTTCGCGTCCGTGTCCTCGATTCGGAACACGAGCGTTCCGCCGTGGTGGCGCGCGAAGCCCCAGTTGAACAGTGCCGTGCGAATGAGACCGACGTGCGGCAGACCCGTCGGTGACGGGCAGAACCGAACGCGCACATCGGATCCGGTCGCGCGGGTGGTGAGGGAATCAGCTGCGGAAGACATCACTGTCGATCTTACCGACGGCCCAGAGGAGAAAGCAGACAGACCACCGCGACGACCACCAGCGCGACGAGCGCGAGGCCGCCATATCCGATCCAGGACAGCACACCGCCCGCGCCGATGGCGCCGGTCGCGCCGACGAGGTTCATGATGAGGTCGCTTCTCCCCTGACGTCGCGTGCGGTGCGCCGGCTCCGTCGCCTCCGTGAGCAGCGCGGCGCCCGCGACCGTGGACGCGCTCCACCCGAGGCCGAGCAGCACCAGGGCCGCCGTGACGAGGAGCGTCGAGTCTTGTCCCACGGCCGCCAGGACGAGTGAGACGACGAGGATGCCCTGCCCGAGGAGCACGGTGGCAACCCGGCCGACGCGGTCAGCGAGCATCCCGAAGACCGGCGACAGCGCGTACATGCCCGCGATGTGCAGACTGATGGTGAACCCGATGATGCCGAGCGAGGCGCCGTGATGCTCGAGATGCACGGGTGTCATGGCCATGACCGCGACCATCACGCCGTGTGCGCCGGCGACCGCGAGGATCGCGTACCGCGCGGCGGCCGGGCGATCGACGGGAGCAGCGCGCGTCGCGGTGCTCCCGCTGCGGAGCAGCTGCGCCGCGATCACGAGCGGATCCGGTCGGAGGAACCCGAGATACAGCGCCACCGCCGCGAGCTGCGCGGCGATGGAGAAGACGTAGGGACCGGTCAGCTCCGGCATCCCGAGCGCGCGCCCGATCGCCTCGCCGGGTCCGGTGAGATTCGGTCCGAGCACCGATCCGACGGTCGTGGCCCAGACGACCAGCGACAGGTCCCGCGCCCGAGTCGCGTTCGTCGCGAGGTCTGTCGCCGCGAAGCGGGACTGCAGGTTCGCCGCCTGTCCCGCGCCGATGAGCACGAACCCCGCGATCAGCAGCACGAACGTCCCCGAGGCGGTGGCGGCGACCACGACGAGGATCCCGAGCAGCGCGACGATCATGCCGGTCGTCAGCGAGACGCGGCGCCCGGCCCGTCTCGCCGTCGCGGCGAGCGGAACGGCGATCAGGGCGGCTCCGAGCGTGATGCCGGCGGTGGCGAGTCCCGACAGCGCGTCGTCACCCGAGACGTGTGCCGCCAGCAGCGCGCCGAGGGAGATCGTCACTCCGGTTGCGATGCCGCCCAGCACCTGACCGATGCTGAGCACCCAGACCATGCGGCGCTGGATCCCCCGGATGCGCTCAGGCGTCAGCGTCTCCACGTCAAGCGGCATCGCGCGCGAGATTGCGCAGGATCCCGATTCCGGGAATCTCGACCTCCACGGCGTCGCCGCCGCGGAACGGCCCGACACCGGAGGGCGTGCCCGTCAGGATGACGTCACCCGGCAGGAGCGTGAAGGCCGCCGTGATGTATTCGATCAGCTCCGGAATCGGAAAGATCATGTCCTGGAAGCGACCGCGCTGCACCTCGACCTCGTTGTGCCGCGTGATGACCTCGCCCGATGCGACGTCGAACTCGGTCTCGATGGCCGGCCCGAGGGGACAAAACGTGTCCATTCCCTTGGCCCGCGCCCACTGGCGATCCGGACCCTGCAGGTCACGCGCGGTGACGTCGTTCGCGACCGTGTAGCCGAAGATCACATCCGCCGCGTCGTCGGCGGCGACGTTCTTCGCAATCGTGCCGATGACGACGGCGAGCTCGCCCTCCCACTGCGTGTCGTCGGTCTGCGACGGCCGGACGATCGCGTCGCCCGGCCCGATCACGGCGGTGTTCGGCTTGAAGAACAGCAACGGCTCGTTCGGGAGGTCGTTGTTCAGCTCTTCCGCGTGTGCACGATAGTTGCGACCGACGCACACGACCTTCGAGCGCGGGATCACGGGCGCGAGCAGCGCGACGTCGCCGAGCGATACGCGCTCCCCCGTCGTGTCGAATCCGGCGAACATGGGGTCGCCGGCGAGCACGACGAGGTCCGTCCCGTCGACGATGCCGTACTTGATGGCGTCGTTGTGACTGAACCGGGCGATCTTCACGGCCTCAGCCCAGCTTCGTCAGCCAGCCGTGGCGATCCGCCGCACGACCGTACTGGATGTCGGTGAGCTCTTCGCGCAGCGAGTGGGCGAGGGATCCGCTCGGCTGCTCGTCGACGAAGCCCTCGGCCTTCAGCTCGCCGATCGGCGTCACGACGGCGGCCGTGCCGCACGCGAACACCTCGACGATGTCGCCCGAGGCGACGCCCTCGCGCCACTCCGTGAACGGCACGGCTCGCCGTTCGACGCGGTGTCCGCGATCCTCCGCCAGCTGCAGGAGGGAGTTGCGCGTGACCCCGTCGAGGATGCTTCCGGAGTCGGGGGTGACGAGCGTGCCGTCCTTCTTCACGAACACGACGTTCATGCCTCCCAGTTCCTCGACGTTGCCACGCGAGTCGAGGAAGACCACCTGGTCACATCCCTGTTCGGCTGCCTCGGCCTGCGGGAGCAGACTTGAGGCGTAGTTGCCGCCGGTCTTCGCCGCGCCCGTGCCGCCCTGGGCGGCGCGCGCGTAGTTCTCGCTCAGCCAGATCTTCACCGGGGTAACGCCTCCGGTGAAATACGCGCCGGCGGGGCTGCCGATCACGTAGAAGTCGTACTTCTTCGCCGGGCGCACCCCGAGGAACGCCTCCTTCGCGAACATGAACGGACGCAGATACAGCGTCTGGTCCGCGCCCGAGGGCACCCAGTCGCCGTCCGCCGCGATCAGCTCGCTCAGCGCCTGCAGGAAGATCTCCTCCGGCAGCTCGGGCATCGACAGGCGCCGGGCGCTGCGGTTGAAGCGTCGCGCGTTCTGCTCGGGGCGGAACGTGTAGATTCCGCCATCGGCGTGGCGGTAGGCTTTCAGCCCCTCGAAGACCTCCTGCGCGTAGTGCAGCACGGCGGCGGCAGGATCCAGCGAGATCGGCCCGTAGGGTTCGACACGCGGTCGGTGCCATCCGCCCTTCTCTGACCAGCAGAGGTTGACCATGTGGTCGGTGAAGACGCTGCCGAACCCGGGATTCTCGAGCAGCGTCTCACGCTCGGCGGCGCTCTTCGCCGCGAGGTTCCGGCGAACGAGGAACTGCAGCGGTGCGGAGTCCTCGGCGGGGGCGGTGATGTCCATGGCTTCTTCTTTCTGCGGGGTCGTCGGCGCGCGGTCTCAGGCCGTCAGGCGCGCCACGATGGCGTCGCCGATCTCGACCGTCGATCGCTGTCGGCCGTCGCGCGCGGCGATGTCCTCTTCGAGTGCCCGGTCGACCCTGACACTCTCCTCGGTGAGGCCGAGGTGGTCAAGCAGCAGCGCGATCGATCCGATCGCGGCGGTAGGATCCGCCTTCTGCTGTCCCGCGATGTCGGGCGCCGAACCGTGCACGGGCTCGAACATCGACGGGAAGTCGCCGGCCGGGTTCAGGTTGCCCGACGCGGCCAGTCCGATGCCGCCGGTGATTGCACCGGCGAGATCGGTGAGGATGTCGCCGAAGAGGTTGTCGGTGACGATCACATCGAACCGGCTCGGCGTGTCGACCAGGTGAATGGTGGCCGCGTCGATGTGCATGTAGTCGACGGTGACGGCCGGGTGCGCGCGGGCCACCTCATCGACGATCCGCGTCCAGAGTCGGCCGGCGTTCACCATCACGTTCGTCTTGTGCACGAGCGTGAGCTTGCCGCGACGGCGCTCGGCGAGGTCGAACGCGTACTCGACGACGCGGCGCACGCCGTGGGCTGTGTTCACGCCCAGCTCGTTCGCGATCTCGTGGTCGGTTCCCGGCCGCAGCACGCCGCCGTTGCCGACGTAGGCGCCCTCGGTCCCCTCGCGCACGACGACGAAGTCGACGTCGCCTGGATCCCGCAGCGGGCCCGGTACGCCGGGGAACAGCTTCGAGGGGCGCAGGTTCACGTAGTGATCGAGCGCGAAGCGCAGCCCCAGCAGGAGACCGCGCTCGATGTTCGCGCCGGCCAGGCGCGGATCGTTCGGCACACCGCCGACCGCGCCGAGCAGGATCGCGTCGTGCTGGGAGATCGACGCGAGGTCGTCGTCGGTGAGCACGTCTCCGGTCTCGAGGTAGCGCCCGGCTCCGAGCGAGAAACGGGTCTTGTCGAACGTCACGTCGCTGCCCTGGCTCGCGGCGTCGAGCGCCTTCTCCGCTTCCGCGATGACCTCGGGGCCGATGCCGTCACCCGGGATGACGGCCAGTTTCACGACGCGCGACATGAAGACTCCTTGTCTGTGGCGAATCACCGCGGCTCGACGGCGCGGCGTCTTCCCAGCGTAGCCGCCGAGACGACGCCTGCGATCACCAAGAAGGCGGCCGCGATGAGCGATGTGGCGATCACTCCCCCGTCGAACGCTGCCGCGGCGTTCTCCGAGAGAGCCTGACCGACGGGTCCGCCGATCTCGTCGGCGGCGTTGACTGCCCCCGCCAGCGTCTCGCGGGCGTGCGCGCCCAGGCGACCCGGGACGCCCGCGGGAATCTCGAGCGCAATGCGATACCAGGCGGTGAGGATCCCCCCGAGGATGGACGTGCCGAGCACAGCGCCGAACTCGTACGCGGTCTCGCTGATCGCGCTGGCTGCGCCGGCTCTCTCGGCCGGCGCCGACGAGATGATGAGCTCACCGGACACAGCCTGGGCCGCGCCGAGACCGACTCCGAGCAGGACGAATGCCAGGATGAGCATCCACGTGTCGTGGGCTCCCGCGACCCCGACGAGGACGAGCCCCGCGACGCCGACGACGAGCGTCACGGGCACAACGATGGAGGCGCGGTAACGCCGCGCGAAGGGCACTACCGCGAATCCCGCCGCGATCGCGACGACGGCGCCCGGCAGCAGCGCGAGGCCCGCGTCGAGCGCCGAGAGCCCGGCGATCATCTGCAGGTGCTGCGAGGCGAAGTAGAGGAACCCGATGTAGGCCATGATGCAGGCGAGATTCACGATGAGTGAACCGGTGAACTTCGGTCGCTGGAACAGCGACAGGTCGAGCATCGGATGCGGGATCCGCCGCTGCCGGCGCACGAAGCCCCACCCGAAACCGAGCCCCACCACGAGCGAGAGCACGCCGGCCACGGGAGACTCGGACGCGAGCTCCTTGATGCCGAATGCGAGCGGCGCGAGGGCGAGCATCGAGAGGACGATCCCCCACCCGTCGACGGGCCCGGGGTTCGGGTCGCGACTCTCGCGCACGAGCAACGGCACGAACGCGAGCATCAGCACGAGCACCGGCACCGCGATCAGGAACACGCTCCGCCACGGGAAGTATTCGATGAGCAGGCCGCCCACGATGGGCCCGAGCGCGCCGCCCGCGGCGAAGCTGCCGGACCACGCCGCGATCGCGATGCGCCGCTGATCACGGTTGCGGAAGGTCGAGCGCAGCAGAGACATCGTCGACGGCATGAGCGCGGCGCCGAACACGCCCATCGCGGCGCGCGCGGCGATCAGCGTGCCAGACGTCGGCGCGAAGACGGCCCCGACGGAGACCAGCGTGAAGCCGACAGCGCCGATCAGCAGGATCCGTCGCCGCCCGATACGGTCGCCGAGGCTGCCCGCGGTGACCAGGAGACCGGCGAGGACAAGTGAGTACGCGTCGATGATCCACAGCTGCTCCGCGCTGCTGGGTTCGAGCTCGCGGGCGATGGCCGGCAGCGCGAAGTTGAGGATCGTGTTGTCGATCGACACCAGCAGCACGGGCAGCATCAACACCACGAGCGCGGCCCAGCCGCGCCAGTCGGCGCGCGGACCATCGGTCGCGATCGCATCCGTCGACAAACTCATCGTCGGCATCCTTGTGCAGGGGGCTGGGAAGAACCCGCGCCCCTCGACCGAAGCCGAGGGGCGCGGACATTCATTGGTGATTCAGGCCTCGATGAGCTCGATCTGACGGATCACGCGCGCGTCGATCGCCGATCCGATGGCGTCGACGACGCTCTCGGGAACGCGCTTGTCGACGGTGACGACGCTGAGCGCTTCGTCATCGCCGCCGCGGGAGACCTGCAGACCATCGATGTTGATGCCGTTCTCGCCGAACTGCTCCGCGTAGACCGCGACGACGCCCGGTCGGTCGCGGTACAGGATGACGAGGTGGTGGTCGGCGAGCGGTGCGTCGAGCTCGTATCCGTTGATGCCGACGAGCTTCTGCACCATGCGCGTGCCCGCGAGCGTACCGGCGACACTCAGCACGGTGCCGTCGGCGAGCGTGCCCGTAAGGGTCGTCAGGTTGCGGAACTCGGGGCTGTCCTTCTCGACGGTCAGGCGCGTGTCGATGCCGCGCTGCTCGGCAAGAACCGGCGCGTTGACGTACGACACCTTCTCGCTCACGGTGCCCGTGAGGATCCCCTTGAGCGCCGCGAGCTTGTACACGCTCACGTCGTAGTCGGCGAGCTCGCCGCGCACGTCGATCTCGAGGCTCGTCAGGGCGCTGCGCGAGATGCCGGAGAACACCTGACCGAGCTTCTCGACGAGATCGATGCCTGGGCGCACGAACGGGTCGATCACACCGCCGGCAACGTTGACCGCGTCCGGCACGAGGTCGCCTTCCAGCGCGAGCTTCACCGACCGGGCGACCGACACCCCAGCCTTTTCCTGCGCCTCGACGGTGGATGCGCCCAGGTGCGGCGTGACGACGGCGGACGGCTGGCCAGTCAGTGTCGCGTCGACGGGGGGCTCCTGCGTGAACACGTCGATGCCGGCGCCGGCGATCTCGCCCGCTTCGAGCGCGGCGGCGAGCGCCGCCTCGTCGATGAGGCCGCCGCGCGCGACGTTAACGACGTACGCGGTGGGCTTCATGGCCTTCAGCTGCTCGGTGCTGATCATGCCGGTCGTCTCCGGCGTGCGCGGCATGTGGATCGTCAGGAAGTCGACCTGCGCCACGAGCTCCTCGAGCGAGACGAGCTCGACGCCGAGCTGCTGCGCGCGCGCCACCGTCACGTAGGGGTCGTATGCGACGACGCGCATACCGAATGCCTGCATCCGTTCGGTCACGAGCGCCCCGATCCGGCCCAGGCCGATCACGCCGAGGGTCTTCTCGAACAGCTCGGTGCCGGTGAAGGAGTTGCGCTTCCATTCCCCCGCGGCGAGCGATGCATTCGCGGCGGGAATGCTCCGCGCGAGGCTGATGATGTGACCGCAGGTGAGCTCGGCCGCCGAGATGATGTTCGACGTCGGGGCGTTGACGACCATGACACCGGCCTGCGTCGCCGCCTTGATGTCGACGTTGTCGAGGCCGACGCCCGCGCGGGCGATGACCTTCAGGTTCGGCGCGTGCGAGAGTGCCTCTTCGTCCATCTTCGTCGCCGAACGGATGAGCACCGCGTTCGCCTCAGACAGAGCACCGAACAGCGCGTCGCGGTCGGTGCCGTCGACGGTGCGCACGTCGAAGTCGGGGCCGAGAGCCTCGATCGTTGCGGGTGAGAGCTGTTCTGCGAGCAGGACGACGGGCTTCGACACTATGGTTCCTCCGCGGTGGCACGGCGTTCAGGGGAACGGCCGCGCCCCCGGCGCCGCCGTGGTCAACAGCCTAATGCGCCTCGGAGGATGCTCAGAACCGAGATGTCATTGGAAGACGACGGCGGCGTGCGTGAACAGCGCCTGCACGTTGATCCAGTAGGCGCCGACGATCGAAAGTCCCACCGTGAGAAGGACCGCGAGCTTCCACACCGCGCGGCGGGCGCCCGTGACGACGGCGACCACGAAGATGATCACGGGCAGCACCATTGCCAGGATGAGCGCGATCCACGCGGTCGGCTGGAGGGATCCGCCGAGGACGTTCGTCGCAAGCGAGTTCATCGCGAGGAGGTTGGCCAGGCCTGCCCAGACCGCGTAGGCGTAGAAGAGTCCGAAGATGCCTGCGATCGTCGCAATGATCCATGCGGGCGCAGCGCGGCGCCGGTCGGTTCTGGGGGCGCTCACCCGATCACCCCGACCGTCACGAACGGCCACGGTACGAGCACCAGGGCGCCGATACTGAGGGCGACGAATCGCAGCCACGCCCGCTTCCGACGGGTGAGCAGCAGCGAGGCGCCGAACCAGAATGCCGGGGCGAGGATCGCCAGCACCATGCTCGCGAGATACATCGGATCGGGCACGGACCCCGGTTGGGCGACGATCCAATCGAGGACGCGTCCGGACCCGAGGATCCAGCCGACCGTCCACAGGGCGTAGACACCGCCGAGCACCCCGTAAGCGACCAGCGCGACGTTCCCGGTGCCGGCAACCTCCGTGGTGGTCTCGTCGGTCTCCTGCGGCGCCAGATCGGGCTCGGGCGACGGCTCGGCCGCGTCCGCATCCGCGTCGGGCGTGACAGCGAGGGTGGGGTCGTCGTCCCCGTCCCAGCGGAACGCGTCGTCGTTCGACATCAGTCGTCGTCCGAGCGCTTGCGCCAGCGGATGCCCGCGTTGATCAGCCCTTCGAGATCGCCGTCGAACACCTGATCGGGCTGCGTCATCTCGTAGCCGGTGCGGAGGTCCTTCACGAGCTGCTGCCCATAGAGGAAGTACGAGCGGATCTGGTCGCCCCAGCTTGCCGTGATCGTGCCCGCGAGCTCCTTCTTCTTCGCCGCCTCCTCCTCCTGCTGTAGCAGCAGGAGGCGTGTCTGGAGCAGGCGCATCGCGGCGGCGCGGTTCTGGATCTGCGACTTCTCGTTCTGCATCGAAATGACGATTCCCGTCGGCACGTGCGTGAGGCGCACGGCCGAGTCGGTCGTGTTCACCGACTGCCCACCGGGACCGGAGGAGCGGAACACGTCCACGCGAATGTCGTTCTCGGGGATCTCGACCTCGGTCGCCTCTTCCATGAGCGGGATCACCTCGACCGCGGCGAAGCTGGTCTGACGCTTGTCGGCGGATCCGAAGGGGCTGATGCGCGCAAGGCGGTGCGTGCCGGCCTCGACCGAGAGCACGCCGTATGCGTAGGGGACGTCGACTTCGAACGTCGCCGACTTGATGCCGGCGCCCTCGGCGTAAGAGGTATCGAGCACCTTCGTCGGGTAGCCGTGACGCTCCGCCCAGCGCAGGTACATGCGCAGCAGCATCTGCGAGAAGTCGGTGGCGTCGTCGCCGCCCGCCCCCGCGCGGATCGTCACGACGGCGGCACGCTCGTCGTACTCGCCGTCGAGAAGCGTCTGCACTTCGAGGTCCTGGATCGTCTTGCCGAGGTCGGCGAGCTCGGTGCGGGCCTCGGCCGCAGCGTCCTCATCCTGCATCTCGTTCGCGAGCTCGACCATCACCTCGAGATCGTCGAGGCGAGACACGGCCGACTCGATCTTCCGGACGGCGGCCTTGCGGTGACTGAGCTGACTGGTCACGCGCTGCGCGTTGTCCTGGTCGCTCCAGAGCGCCGGGTCCGCGGCCTCCTGCTCGAGCTCGTCGATCTCGCGACGCCGCGCGTCGAGATCGACCACGTCGAGGATGTTGTCGAAGGTGGTGCGCAGGGCCTGGATGTCGGCGGACAGATCGAGTTCATGCATGACGCTTCAGCCTATCGCGATCGCCGGGCGACCACGCACGAGTAACGTGGCTCGTGATGAACGACGATTCGGCGACGCGGGGCGCCGCAGCCGACGCGATCCGCCGCTATTGGCCCATGATCTACGCGCCGACCGCCCTGTTCTCGATGGGTGAAGGCGCGATCGTTCCCGTGCTGCCCATGATCGCGACGGATCTCGGCGCTACTCTCGCAGCCGCCGCGCTCGTAGCCGCGTGCCTCATCGTCGGACAGCTGTGCGGCAACCTCCCGGCGGGGCTCCTCGTGGAGCGCGCGGGCGAACGGCGCGCGATGGTCGTCGCCTCGATCATCGCGCTCGTCGGCGTCGCCGCAATGTACGCCGCGCCCCACCTCGCGGTGCTCGGCATCGCCACGTTCCTCATCGGAATGTGCGCGGCGGTCTTCCACATCGCGCGTCACACGTTCATGACAGCGCGCGTGCCGTACTCGCATCGTGCCAGGGCGCTCGCCCTCGTCGGCGGCTCCTTCCGCCTCGGCGCGTTCACGGGGCCGGCAATCGCCGCCGGGCTGATCTGGTGGACAGGGCAGGATCGTTCCACCATCATCTTTTTCGGCGTGTGCCTCGTCGGCGTCGGGCTGCTCGTCGCGTTCGGCCCGGACCCGGAAGAGAAGGCACTGGCCGCCGAGCGCGAGGCGCGAGCTCGAGGCGTGGATCACGGCTTCGCCGACACCGGGGAGCCGATCACGGGCGGCATCCCGACCGGCGCGCGCGCCGGCCTGTTTCGCACCATGTGGGACCATCGCGTCGTGCTCGCGCGACTCGGCGTCGCGGGCGCGATGCTGTCCGCCGTGCGCACGGGACGGCAGACGATCCTCCCCCTCTGGGGTCTGTCGATCGGACTGGACTCCGCGAACGTCGCGCTCATCATCGGCCTGGCCGGCGCCATCGAGTTCTCACTCTTCTACGCCAGCGGGCAGGTCATGGACCGGTTCGGGCGCGTGTGGACGACCGTGCCCGCTCAGTTCCTGATGGGCGCGTCGTTCCTCGCGCTGTCGCTGACCCACGAACTGACGACGGCGTCGATGTGGTTCGGAGCTCTCGCGATCGCGGTCGGCGTCGGCAACGGCCTCTCGTCAGGCGCACTCCTGACGCTCGGATCCGATCTCGCGCCCCGCGCGAACACCCCTCAGTTCCTCGGCGCGTGGCGCACGATCACCGACTGCGGTGGGGCGGGAGCCCCCCTTCTCGTGTCCGCCGTCACCGCACTCGCGACCCTCTCCGTCGCTACCGGCGCCGTCGGGATGATCGGGGTGCTGGGCGGACTCGCCTTCCTGAGGTGGGTGCCGCGCTTCCTGCCGCATCCGCGGTGAGCGTCAGTCTGTCGGATCGTCGCTGGCGAGCCGGACGAGCGCATCACGACAGGTGCGCAGCGCGCGCACGAGGTCGTCCTCTTCGGCGGCGTCGAGTCCGGCCGTCATCCGCTCCTGCAGCGCGCGCACGTCCGGTCTGAGCGCGGCGATCCGCTCCCTGCCGGCGTCCGTGAGGAACAGCAGGATCTGACGCCCGTGGGCGGGATCCTTCTCGCGCCGCACGAGCCCCGCGTGGACGAGACCGGTCACCGTCTCTGCCATCGTCTGGGCGCGCACAAAGGATCGGCGTGCGAGCTCGGACGAGGTGATGCCCGGACGGTTCTGCAGCACGTTGATCGCCGTGAAGCCCCCCAGGGAGATCCCGTGCTCACCGAAGAGCTTCTCGAAGGGGCGGCGCATGCCCGCCTCGACTTGCTTGACGAGGTAGACGAGGTAACCCTCGGGAAGGGACGAAGGCAGCGGGTCCATGGGAATCCCCTCGATTATCGCGGATGGTCGGGCGCCTGTCGACGCCATGCCATAGTTTCAGGTAACCTGAATCTTATCCAGTCTGCAACGTCGCTGCTGAGGAGGACGCATGACTTCACAACCCACGGGAACCCTGACGATCCCACTACACGATCTGCCGTCGATGGCCGGACGCACGTTCGGTCCCTCGTCCTGGCGAGTCGTCACGCAGGACGATGTGCAGGCGTTCGCCGACCTCTCCGGCGATCGGAACCCGGTGCACATCGATCCGAACTTCGCGCGGGAGACGCCCTTCGGGCAGACGATCGTGCACGGCTACCTCACCCTCAGCCTCGTCGTTCCGCTGATGGCGGAGGTCTTCGAGGTCACCGACATCGGGGTGGGCATCAACTACGGGCTCGACCGACTCCGGTTCCCCGCCCCCGTTCCGGTCGGGGCACGGATCCGTGTCTCGGGCGAGGTGCTGCGCGTCGAGGAGGTGCCGGGCGGCTACCAGGTCGCCCCGCGCGTCACCTTCGAGGTCGAGGGCGGATCCAAGCCGGCGTGCGTCGCCGACATGGTGCTGAGGTACTACGCATGAACGGCTCGATCGACCTGGCCGGACGCGTCGCCGTCGTGACGGGAGCCGGTCGCGGACTCGGACGTTCGTACGCTGTCGCCCTCGCTCGGGCCGGCGCCGCGGTCGTCGTCAACGACGTCGACGAAGAGTCGGCAGAACAGACGGCGGCGCTCGCACGCGAGGCGGGCGGACGAGCCGCCGTGGTGGTGGCACCCGTCGGATCCGCCGAGACCGCCGACCAGCTCGTCGCCGCAGCCGTGAAGGAGTTCGGGCGCCTGGACGCGATGATCGCCAACGCGGGCGTTTTGCGCGATCGCGTGCTGTGGAAGACAACCGACGACGAGTTCGACACGGTCGTGCGCACCCACCTGCGCGGAGCCTTCACCTGTGGGCGCGCCGCCGCGACGCACTTCCGGGAGGCGGGTCACGCTGGGCGGATCATCCTCATCGGATCGCCGGCTGGCCAGTTCGGCAGCTTCGGCCAGACCGCCTACTCGGCATGCAAGGCGGGCATCGTCGCGATGGCTCGCACCTGGTCGCTCGAGCTCGCTCGCGCCAGCGTCGCCGTCAACGCAGTCATCCCGACGGCCATGACCGCCATGACCGGCACGATCCCGATCTACGCCGACGCGTGGGACGCGTTCCAGCGCGGCGAGGAGCTTCCTCGGGTGATCCGCCGCGAACACGCGCTCGGGTCCCCAGACGACGTCGCGCCGCTGATCGTCTGGCTCGTCTCCGAGGAATCCGCGGACGTGACCGGGCAGGCCATCGGTATCGGCGGCGACCGCCTCACCCTCTTCGCCCATCCGGTTCCGCTCGAGACGCGAGACCGCGATGACGGCTGGAGCGCAGAGGAGATCCGCGATGTCTGGAACGCCGAGCTCGCGCCGCACGCCCAGCCATCCGGCCCGACGTTCGCTCCGCTGGACTGACGCCATGCAGGGACACTACGCAGATCTCTGGCACCGGATCGCGCTGGCCGCACCGGATCTCCCCGCCATCGTCACGGTGGGCGAGGGCACGCTCACGAACGCCGAGTTCGATGACGCCGCCGCGCGCTTCGCCGCCCTGCTCGCCGAGCTGGGCATCTCTCGCGACGGCAAGGTCGCGATCCTCCTTCAGAACCGACCCGAGTGGCTCATCGCCTTCGCTGGCTGCCTGCGCGTAGGCGTCGTCCCGGTGCCGCTCAACTTCCGTTACCGCGCGCATGAGGTCACCGCCCTCCTGGAGGACTGCGATGCCGAGGCTCTCGTGTACGGAGGAGGTCTCGCCGAGGTCGCAGCCGAAGCGACGGGGGAACTCACGAACCCCGTCGCCCTCCTTCAGGTGCAGGACGTCGACGCTCCGCTGCTGCCCGGCGCGCGCGACTTCGCGGACATCGCGGACCTCGCGCCGCTCCCCCACGAGGACGCGGTCGACGGGGAGTTCTTCATCTACACGGGCGGCACGACAGGCGCGCCCAAGGCCGCCATGTGGGGCGTGCAGCAGATGCTCGAGATGCAACTCTACAACGCATATCTCACCGCCGATCTGCCCCTCCCCGAGTCGGCCGACGACGTGGTGCGGATGGCGACGGATCCCGAAACCCCACGGATCGCCGCGCTCGCGCTCTCGCCGTATATGCACGGCACCGCGCTGACGAGCGTCATCAATGCGCTGCTGCTGGGCGGATCCATCATCGTGCTGCCGATGCCGCGCTTCGACGCCGAGCGCGCCGTGCGCGCGATCATCGACCACCGCGTCACGCGGGTGGCCGTCGCGGGAGACGCGATCGCGATCCCGCTCCTCGAAGCCGCGGCGAAACTCGGGGTGGAAGAGCTCCCCGAGCTGACCTCGATGATCTCGGCGGGTATGCGATTCAGCGACGACACGAAGCGGCGCCTGCACCAGCTCGCGCCGAACCTGGTGATCTCCGACATTCTCGCTTCGACCGAGGGAGGCGCGGTCGCGCTGAGCATCTCTCGCTCCGCGGCGGACGTGCCGGTGCGGTTCGTGATGACGCCGGGCACCGTCGTGCTCGACGACGAACGCGAGGAGGTGCAGGACATCCCGGGCGCCGTGGGCCGGATCGCCTTCACGGGAGGCATGCCGCGCGGCTACTACAAGGACACCGCGAAGACCGCGGCGAACTTCGTGGAGATCCGCGGCAAGCGCCACATCATCGCCGGCGACCTCGTCCGGGTACTCGAAGGTGGCGAGATCGACCTCCTCGGACGCGGCGCGGCCGTCGTGAACTCCGGGGGCGAGAAGGTCTACCCCGCCGAGGTGGAGGCGTCTCTGATGCGCTTCGGCGTGATCGACGACGCCATTGTGCTCGGCATTCCCGACGCGCGGTGGGGAGAGTCGGTCGCGGCCGTCGTCGCCACGGAGGCCCCCGATCAGCTCGACGTGCGAGCGCTCGCGGACCACGTGAGCGCGGAGCTTGCGGGCTTCAAGAAGCCACGGCGGATCCTCGTCGTGCGCGATCTCGAACGCAGTCCCACGGGCAAGGTCGATCTTGCGATCATGCGCGAGCGCACGGTCGCGGAGGGGCAGGCAGTCTGAGTCCATTCCGTGATCTTCAGCCTCTTCCCGACGCGCTCTGTTTCAGGTAACCTGATATTGAGGAATCGTCACCAGACGGACTCCTCACCCGAGATCCACGCTCAAGGACGAGATGAGGACCACATGACGTACCCACTGAAGCGTGTCGCAGCTCTCGCTGCGGTCGCGACGCTCGCCGGCGTTCTCGCCGGCTGTGGCGGATCCGACTCCCCCGCTGGCGGCGGCGAGGCGCCCGATCCGGACAGCCCAACTCCGATCACGGTGGGCTCCCTTCCCGCCGGCGACTATGCCCCGCTGTACATCGCCGACCAGGAGGGCTTCTTCGAAGAAGAGGGCCTGGACGTCACGATTGAGACGATCGCCGGCGGCGCGGTCGGCGTGACGCAGCTCGTCTCCGGCGAGCTCGAATTCACCTCCGCGACGTGGACGAACACGCTCGCGGCCGTCGCGCAGGGCCTCGAGGTCGTCGTCGTCCGGGAGGGCACGGACTCCAGTAAGGCCGGCATCAACGGTCTGCTCGTCGACGAGAGCGCCGGATTCTCGTCGATCGAGGACCTTCGCGGCGAGACGCTCGCGGTCAACACCCTGCAGTCGGCCACCGAGGTCCAGCTGCGCGACTGCCTCGCGACGGGCGGACTCGCCGCCGATGACTACGAACTCGTCGAGGTGCCGTTCCCCGAGGTCGGCGCCGCGGTCCTCCAGGACCGCATCGCGGGCGGATTCGTGCCCGAGCCGTTCATCACGATCGGTGCCCCGGAGGGGCTCGTGAGCCTGTTCGACCCATCCGTCTGCAACGAGCGTCAGGAGAACAGTCCGCTGATCACGTGGGACGCGTCGAAGGCGTGGGCGGAAGAGAACCCCGAAATCGTCGACGCGTTCGTGCGAGCCATGGACAAGGCGACGCAGCTCGCGATCGACGACCCCCAGGTCGTCGTCGACATCCTTCCGACATTCACGACGCTGACGCCCGAGATCGCCGGAGAGCTGGTGCTGCCGAGCTTCGTCGAGGACGGCACGCCCAGCGTCGAGGGCGCCGAGCTCACGCAGGAGCTGATGCTCGAATACGAGCTGATCGACTCGCCGATCGAGGATCTGTCGCAGTACGCGTGGCAGGGCGAGTGATCTCCACGTGACCCGCACGTCCCGGGGCACGGCGATCCGCCGCGGAGCGGTGGGTTTCATCGCCCTCTTCGCCGTTGCCGAGATCATCTCGCGCTCGGGCATCGTGAGCGCGACATTCCTGCCGCCGACCTCCCTCGTGCTGCTGCGCGTCGGCCAGCTGCTGATCGATCCTGCCTTCCTCAGCGCGGTGGTCGCCACGCTCTACGCGTGGGCGATCGGGCTGGTGATCTGCATCCTCGTGTCGGTCACGATCGGGGTGCTGCTCGGATCGTCCCGGCGCGCCTATTCGGCGAGTCAGGCCATCATCGAGTTCATCCGTCCGATCCCGTCGGTCGCGCTCATCCCGGTCGCGATGCTCGTGCTCGGAAACGACGCGGAGATGAAGATCGCGCTGATCGTGTTCTCGACCTCGTGGCCGGTGCTGTTCAACACGATCTACGGCATGCACGACGTCGACCCCGTCGCGAAGCTCACCGCGAAGAGCTTCGGGCGCGGTCGCGTCGCGACGCTCTTCGCGGTCTCGCTGCCGAGCGCGGCCCCGTTCATCTTCACGGGGATCCGGATCGCGGCGTCGGTCGCGCTCATCGTGGCCGTCAGTGCGGAGCTGCTCGCGGGCGCCTCCGACGGTCTCGGCCGGTGGATGCTCGACGCCAGCGCGACCGGCAACCGACCGGATCTCGTCTATGCGTCGACGATCATCGCCGGACTCATCGGCCTCGTCGTCAATGGGATCCTCGTTCTCATCGAGCGGCGCTTCCTGTCATGGCAGCCCGCGCTGCGCACCGCGGGGAAGGAGACGTGATGGCCACGGTCGATACCTCATGGACCGCGGTGCCGCGTCGCGGACGACGCGGCATCGGTCGTCTCGGAGAGTTCGCGATCCGCTGGGGCGCGCTTCTCACGCTCGGCATCGTGTGGGAGATTGCCGCTCGCCTGGCGGAGTCGCTCTTCTTCCCGCCGATCTCGGCGATCATCCGGCGCTTCGTCGAGCTCTGGTTCTCCGGACCCGCGACGTCACTCTTCCTCACGGAGACGGTCGGGTCGCAGGTGGTGCCGAGCCTCAGCCGGATGCTCGGCGGATGGTCACTCGCGGTCGTGCTGGGTGTCCTGCTCGGCGTCGCGATCGGCCGCAGCAGGGCCGTCGGCGATTACGTAGAGCCGATCGTCCACTTCGTGCGGGCGATCCCCCCGCCCGCGCTCATCCCGATCTTCCTGATCCTGCTGGGCTTCGGTTCGGAGATGCGGATCTCGCTCATCGTGTTCACAGTGATCTGGCCCGTCGTGCTCAACACGATCGACGGAGTGCGGAGCGTCGAGCAGCTGCATCTCGACACCGGTCGAGTGTTCGAGTTCGACAAGCGCAAGGTGTTCTTCGGTGTCATCCTGCCGAGCGCGGCTCCGAAGATCTTCGCCGGGATGCGCGTGAGCCTGTCCGTCGCCCTGATCATCATGGTGATCTCGGAGATGGTCGGACTGCCGGACGGAATCGGAAACGTCATCCTCGGTGCACAGCGCACGTATCAGATGGAGGACATGTGGGCGGGAATCCTGCTGTTGGGGATCCTCGGCTACGTTCTCAACGCGATCCTCGCCCTGGTGGAGTCGCGGCTGACCAGCTGGCACCGGGGCTCACGAGAAGGAGCGTCATGACCGACCTGCTGACAATCGAGGGTCTCGGCCACGTCTACGAGGGCAGACAGCGGCACGAGGCGATCGGGCGATTGGACTTCGTCGTCCCCGAGGGCGCATTCATCTCGATCGTCGGACCGTCTGGCTGCGGCAAGACGACGATGCTGCGGTGCCTGTCGGGACTCATGGAGCCGACCCGCGGCGAGGTGCTTCTCGCGGGCGAACCAGTCGACGGCGTGCCGCGCGATCTCGCACTCGTCTTCCAGGACTACAGCCGCTCGCTGTTCCCCTGGCGCACGGTCGCGAGCAACATCGCGTTCGTACTGCCGCGCGACATGCAGAAGGCCGATCGCCGTGAACGCGTCGACGAAACACTCGCCGCGGTCGGGCTCGGCGGATCCGCGGACAAGTACCCGTGGCAGCTGTCCGGCGGCATGCAGCAGCGCGTCGCGATCGCGCGCGCCCTCGCGTATCGACCGCGGATCCTCCTGATGGACGAACCATTCGCGTCGGTCGACGCGCAGACGCGCGCCGAACTCGAGGACCTGATGCTCGACGTGCGGGAGAAGTTCGGGATGACGATCCTCTTCGTCACGCACGACATCGACGAGAGCGTGTATCTCGCCGATCAGGTGCTCGTGCTGTCGAAGTCGCCGTCCACGATCGTCGCCACCGTCGACGTCGATCTGCCGCGGCCGCGCGACCAGGTCACGACACGCGCAGACGACGCTTTCGTGCGCCTCCGCAGCGACATCGCGCGCATGATTCGCGACCAGTCGCAGATCGCGTAAGGCGCCTCAGCCAGCGAGCGACGCCCTGCTGGTCGCCGTCCCGGTCAGCATGACCTCGCCCGGGAGGAACGCCGAGACAAGGAACGGATGCCACACGATCGACACGATGGCCCGCGCGGTGGATCCGTCGGTCGTGGTGAGCTCGACCAGGTGAGCATCGACGGGCGACACAGCGACGATGTCCTCGGCGAGCGCGGCGGCCTTGCCGTGGTCGAGCACGATCGCCGCTCCGGATTCCTCCGCGATGATTTCGAATCCGTCGGATGCGGCGAGCGCCGACGCATCGGCAAGCGCGTCGACCCGCTTCTGTGCGACGAACAGGGAGATCGCGTTGACGCTCACGAGGACGATCGCGAGTGCGAGGACGGCGTAGCCGATCGTCAGAGGGAGGATGCTTCCCCTCTCGTCATCTGGGATGGGCCTCATTCCAGCTCCGCCAGCCGCTCGACGCGGTAGGTGCTCGTCGCCGACACGGGAACGCTCAGCGCCTCGGCGATCCCGAGCACCTCGGGAGCGAGGGGCAGCGCGACGGTGTCGGAGACGCTGACGACGATCGTCGCTCCCGCCGCCGGACAGGGGTCAGACCGCGGCACGCATGCGATGTCGACCTCGAGCCGGTGCGGGTCCAGCCCGTAAGCCGACGCGATGGTGTCGCGCACGAGCTCGGGCGGCACCGCCGCCCCCGACGCGAGGGTGCGGGCGACGAACCGCGCCGTGGCCTCCGTGCCGAGCGCGGCGTTCTGCACGGCAGCGAGCGCGATGACAAGGTAGACGATCGGTACGAGGAGGACGAGCCCCGCGACGATGAACTCGAGCGGCGCGCTGCCGCGCTCATCCGACGATCTCGACCGGCGCACGCGCGCTCACCAAGCTTCCTGCCGGGATCCCGAAGAGCCCGACGAGCGGATACGTCGTCGCGAGATCGACGGAGATGAGACGCACCCCGGCGTGCGTCGAGGGGGTGATGAACGCCCGATCGACGACGTCGCGGCCGAGCGCCCGTGTGACCATCTCGCGTGCGCGCTGCTCGGCGTCGGCGGCGGACGTGTCGGCGAGGCCCGCATGGAACGCCGCTTCGACCGCGGCATCCTGCACCACGTTGCGGGTGTATGCGGCGAGCCCGAACTGGAGCACGGCGAGGGTGAGGGCCGACAGCAGCAGCCCGACGAGGATGAACTCGACGGGCGCAGAGCCGCGCTCGGCGGGGTGTCGCACTGTCACAGGCCGGTGACGCGGTTCATCGCGTCTTCGAACAGGCCGCGCAGGGCCGGTTCGGCGAGCAACCAGATGGCGACGACGATCGCGGCGGTCATGAGCGTCACGAGCACCCAGCCGGGGATGTCTCCGCGTTCCTCGTCGCGCACCTCGCCGAACGCGGTGCGGATCCGTCGGGGCGCGCGCCGAGCGGCGCGGGCGAGAGATCTCAACATGTGTCTTCCTTTCTACGGGTTGTCAGAATCCGAACTGCAGCATCGTCACGCCGGGGAAGATCGCGAACAGGACCGAGAGCGGCAACAGCCCGAACACCACCGGCAGCAGCATGAAGATCTCCTTGCGGCCGGCCGTCTCGATGAGGCGGCGTTTGGCATCGTCACGGGCGTCAGCGGCCTGGGCCTGCAGGGTCTCGGCCAGCGGCGAGCCGCGGTCGATCGCGGCGATGACGTGGTCGCACGCGCGCGTCAGCACCGGGGCACGTAGCCGATGGGCCATCGTCGTGAGCGCGTCGGTGAGGGGCGTGCCGGTGTCGACGTCGATCGTCACGGCCCGCAGTTCCGCGGTGAGCTCCCCGCTGCCGACTGTCGCGACCCGGCGGACGCTGCCGAGGATCCCCTCGCCCGCCGCCAGACACAGCGAGAGGAACTCGAGGACGGTCGGCAGTTCCTCTTCGATGCGTGCGACGCGCGCCCGCGCCCGGGAGGTGAGAGCGACGTCACGAGCGATGAATCCGCCGACGGCGCCGACCGCCGGCAGCACGAGGGCGGCCGCGGAGAATCGGTCCGTCGCGACGAGCAGCGCGACGAGGGCGGTGGCAATCGCTCCCCCGACGAGCGCCCATGCGAGCTGGTTGCCGCGGAACGCCGCGACGTCGTGCCCGCGTCCCGCCTGCGCGAGTCGGAGTTCGATCGCCTCCGACCGGCCTGCGATCGTCGCGAACCGGCGCTGTGCGCGTCGCCACGCCGTGCTCATGCCGCCCGCGAGCACGAGGGTCGGATCCGCGATGGTCTGAGGCAGCGTCCTGCCCGACGGATCCGTCACGTCGCGGATGTATGGGGCGATGCGCACGACGAGCGTCGGCGCCCGCCATCCGGGAGCCGCGGCGGCGATGCACCACAGGCCCGCCCCGAGCGCACCCCCGAGGAGCACGGCGATCGCGGCGTCGGCCGGGTGGATCACGCGAACCACCGCCTGGGCTCGGGGAGGCGGCCGACGCGCAGCATGACACGGTACGCCACGACCGACACGCCCGCTCCGACGAGGATGAGCGCGATCCCGCCCGGGGAACCGTAAGCCGACGCCGCGGCGGGCCGGAGCGAGAGGAGGACGAGAACGGCCCAGGGGGCGACGACGCCGAGGATCGCCGCCCCCTTCGTCCAGGACTGCTTGGATTCCACCTCGCCTCGCAGTGCGGCATCGGACCGGATCGACGCCGAGAGCGCTCGGAGCACGGGAACGAGTTCGGTGCCGCCGACCTCTCGCGCCATCCGCAGCGTTTCGATGATGCGATCGGCCATCGGATCCGCCAGTGCCTGCTTGAGACGGTCGAGGCTCGAGGGGAAGTGACCCGACTGTCGCATGTCGCGTTCGAACCGCGCGAAGCCACCTCGCACGGCGGGTGGCGCGGATCCGGCGAGGGCCGACACCGCGTCGGGAAGCGAGAGGCCAGCGCGCACGGATCCCACGAGGAGGTCGCACACGTCCGGCCACATCCCACGGCGTTCGCGTACGAGCTTCGAAGCGCGTGCCCGCAGCCAGACGACGGGGGCGCACGCCGCGGCGACGGCCGCCAGGACCGTGAGCGCGACGGTCGCGGTGACGAGCCATACGACCGCGCTCGCGACGAGAGCGCACGCGGCGATGGCGACCGCGAGGACGCGCGGGGCGAGCGTCGCGTAACCGGCTGATTCGAGCAACACGGCCGCGCGACGCGCGAGGGCACCCGGTCCGGTGCCGCGCGGCGTCGGAGTCGCCCGCGGCCACAGCCACGGCGCCGCAGCAAGCAGCAGCCCGGCCGCGAGCATCGCGCCCAGCAGGACGGTCATGCCGCGCGCTCCGAGCGTCGCAGTGGCCTGCTCGGCACCGGATCGGTCGGGGTGGCGCGGTACAGCGTGCGCGTCACCGGCACACCGCCGTCGATCTGGCCCGTCGGCGCCGCGACTTCCGCAACGTGCCGCGAACCGTCCGCGGACCGTGCGCAGTGCACGACGAGATCGACGGAGGAGGCGACCGCCGGCAGGACGAAATCGCGATCGATGTTGCGCCCGGCCAGCAGCGGGAGGGACGAGAGCTTCACGAGCGCGTCGGCAGCCGAGTTCGCATGGATCGTCGCGGCACCTGGGAGGCCGGTGTTGAGCGCGAGGACGAGGTCGAGGGCCTCTGCGTCTCGGACCTCGCCGACGACGAGCCGGTCGGGACGCATGCGCAGGGATTCCTTCACGAGGCGGCGCAGCGTGATCTCTCCGGTGCCCTCCAGACTCGGCTGCCGCCCCTGCAACGCGACGAGGTCCGGAGCATCGATGGACAGCTCGAAGGTCTCCTCCACCGTCACGATCCGCTGATCGGGTCGGCACGCCGACACGAGCGCGCCGAGCAGGGTCGTCTTGCCGGCGTGCGTCGCGCCCGACACGATGATCGACTGGCCGCCTCGCATCGCGTGCGCGAGCATCCGCGCTGTCTCGGCCGGCAGGGATCCCAGGTCGACGAGGCGATCGAGCGTGCGAACGCCACGCAGGAACTTGCGGATATTCACGGCCCAGTGCCGCCGAGCGATACCCGACAGCACGACGTGCAGGCGGGATCCATCGGGCAGGGAGGCGTCGACGAAGGGCTGACTGACGTCGATACGCCGCCCGGCCTGATGCAGCATGCGCTCCACGACGTCGCGAATCTGCTCGGGGGTGAGGGTCAGGTCGAGGCGCTCGGAGATCCCGTCGCGCGCGACGAAGATGCGATCGGGCGCGTTGATCCAGATCTCTTCGATCTCCGGGTCATCCAGCAGTTGCTGCAGGGGCCCGTACCCCGCGACAGCCGCGACGACGCGCTCGATCGAGGCGTCGTCGAGCGTGCGACTGCCGCGCGCGAGCGCATAGTCGTTATGGCGCCGCACCTCCGCGATCGCGATGCGCCGGACCGCGTCCGGCGACACATCACCGGAGCCGCCCACGGCATGGTCGCCGCGGATCCGCTCGCGCACACGCTCGACGATCTGCTGCTGCTCGGAACTCACCCGGTCAGCGTGGCAGAGATCGCCCACCCGCCTCGAAAGTTATCCACAGGAGCGAATAAGTTGGATTTGATCAGGGATTATTCTCGCCGCGAACCTCGTCGATGATCCGGTCGGCACCCGCTTCGATGAGATCCAGCGTCTCCTCGAAGCCGTCGCGATCGCCGTACCACGGGTCGATTACATCGTCGCGATCATCGCCCGAGACGAACTCCATCCAGAGGCGCGTGCGATCGGGGTCGGCGCCGCGCCGAATGAGGGCGTCGCGGTGACGCCGGGTCATGGCGAGAATCAGATCCGCGCCGAGATCGTCACCGTCGAACGCCCAGCGCGCGGTGCGCGTCGGGATCTCGTAGCCGCGCTGCGCCAGGGCATCGGCCGCGCGCGGATCGATCGGGTTGCCGCTCTCCTCGTCACTCACTCCGGACGAGGCGACCTGGACCTCGAGACCGGCGGCGGCGAGGCGGTCGCGCAGCACGACCTCGCCCATCGGGGACCGACAGATGTTTCCGGTGCAGACCACGACGATCCTCGAGATGCTCATGGCTCCAGCCTATGGTCGGGTGCCGGATAGACTGACGGTCGCGCGGATGTGGTGAAACTGGTAGACACGCAGGATTTAGGTTCCTGTGGCTTCGGCTGTGCGGGTTCGAGTCCCGCCATCCGCACGCGTGACTGCTTCACAGAGCGTCACGTATCTCGGAGATCTCACGTATTTCGGACGAATCTGGCGAATCGGCCCGCGTTTCGTGAGATCTCCGAGTTTCGTGGCGCGAGCGAAGCGCTGCGACGCGCCCGGATCCGCGGTTACAGGTCCGCGAGGAACGGCACGAGAGCACGCAGCGCGCGCGAGCGGTGCGAGGACTCGTTCTTCTCGGCCGGCGTCAGCTCGGCCGACGTGCGGTCGTCCCCCTCGGGCACGAAGATCGGGTCGTAGCCGAAGCCGTTTTCGCCGCGTGCGGCGTGCGCGATGCGGCCTGGCCAGATGCCTTCCACGGTGCGCTCCGCTCCCCCGGGTTCGACGAGCGCGATGACCGAGGTGAAGTGCGCTGTACGGTCCTCGTCGCGGGCGAGATCGGAGATCTGGTCCAGCAGCAGCGCGACGTTCGCGGCGTCATCCTTCGCGTGCCCCGCCCAGTAGGCCGAGAACACGCCCGGCGAACCGCCGAGCACGTCGACGCAGAGCCCGGAGTCGTCGGCGAGCGCGACAAGCCCCGTGTGCTGCGCGGCGGTCCGCGCCTTCGTCAGTGCGTTGGCGGCGAAGGTCGTGCCGTCTTCGACCGGCTCGGGTCCGTCATAGCCGGTGACCTCGATGTCGGGGCGGACGGCAGAGACGATGGCCTGCAGTTCCGCGACCTTGTGCGCATTGTGCGTCGCGAGGACGATCCGCGTCATCGGCCGAGCGCCTCCTTCTGAAGCGCGGTGAGGTCGGCGCACCCCTTCGCGCCGAGGTCGAGGAGTCGATCGAGCTCCGCCTTGTCGAACGGCGCCTGCTCGGCGGTCCCCTGTACCTCGATGAAGGCACCGGATCCCGTCATGACGATGTTCATGTCCGTCCCGGCACGCACGTCCTCCTCGTAGGGAAGGTCGAGCATCGGCGTCCCGTCGATGATGCCCACCGAGATCGCCGCGACGCTGTCGGCCAGCGGCGTCGCCTTCTTCGCGACGTAGCCGCGCTCACGCCCCCACTCGATCGCGTCGCTGAGCGCCACGAAGGCCCCCGTGATCGACGCCGTGCGGGTGCCGCCGTCGGCCTGCAGCACGTCGCAGTCGATGACGATCGTGTTCTCGCCGAGCGCCGAGGTATCGACGACCGCGCGCAGCGCGCGCCCGATGAGGCGCGAGATCTCGTGGGTGCGCCCGCCGATTTTGCCCTTGACGCTCTCGCGCGGCGATCGGTCGTTCGTCGCGCGCGGCAGCATCGCGTACTCGGCCGTCACCCACCCCTTGCCCTGGCCCGTGAGCCAGCGGGGCACGCCGTTCGTGAAGCTCGCCGTGCAGAGCACACGCGTGCCGCCGAAGCTGATGAGCGCGCTTCCCTCGGCCTGGCTGCTCCACCCCCGCTCGATCGTGACGGGGCGGAGTTCATCGAGGGATCGACCGTCGGCGCGAGTTGTCATGGGCGTCCTTTTCGTGTTGAGAAATCGCGGAACACACGATTCCGCGGACAGGCTTCGACCCTACCGGGCGGCTCCCGATCAGCGCGTTCAGACGGACTGCGCCGCCGCCCGGAACACGGCCGAGCGCTCCTCGTAGTCGGTGAACTCGTCGAAACTCGGCGCGCCGGGCGAGAGCAGGATCACGTCGCCGGGCTCCGTCACGAAGCGTGCACGCCGCAACGCGTCGGCGAAGTCACGGGCGATGCGGATCCTGTCGAAGCGCCCTTCCGCTTCAGCTGCGAGCCGCGCTCCCGCCGGACCGATCGCGACCACGTCGACATCGTCACGGCGCGCAAGCGCCTCGATGAGCGGCGCGAACGGGACGTCGCGCTCCGCTCCCCCGGCAATCAACACGATGCGCTGGGCGGGCAGGCTGACGAGGGCCGCCGCGACGGCCTGCGGCGCGGTGGCGAGGCCGTCGTCAATCCAGGTGCGATCGTCAGACGAAGCAATCGTCTCAAGCCGGTGAGCGAGCGGCGTGAACCCCGCAAGGGACCCGAGTGCCGCCGCACGATCGAGTGTGCCGCGGTATTCGTGGACGGCGGCCAGCGCGAGCGCCGCGTTGTGGAGATTGTGGGTGCCGTTCATCGCGATCTCGCCGAGGCGGATCTGGCCGACGCCAGCCCAGACGAGTGCGTCGTCCGTGACGGTGATCCCGAGCGAGGAGGGAGACACGAGGCGCGACTGCTCCCTCGCGACCTCCCGTACCCGGCGTGCGAGGTCGCCGTCGGCGTCCGGCACGACGATGGTCTCGGGGCCGTGGGCGACCAGGCGCAGCTTGTCGGCGACGTACTGGTCGAAGCCGCCATGCCACGGCAGATGCTCGGGGTAGAGCGATGTCACGACGGCGACCCGCGGGGACGCCGTCAGTTCCGCCGCCTGGTAGCTGGAGACCTCCGTGACGGCGCAGTCGACGTCGACCGGCTCGCCGACGGGGATGCCGATGTTGCCCGCGAGGCGCGAGGTCGCACCGGTTGCCGTCAGCATGTGGTGCACCAGCGCCGAGGTGGTGCTCTTGCCCTTGGTTCCCGTGACGGCGATCACGCGGTCACCGTTCTCGGCGAGCCAGAGGTCCATCAACGACGTGAATCGTGCGCCGTCCTCGCGCAGGCGCGCGTACTCGGGTGACGTGTGCGGGATCCCGGGTGACTTCACGATCGCGTCGGCGTCCGCCAGCAGCGCGAGTGCCTCCTCGCCGGTGACGACGCCGTCAGGTGCGGTCGCGGATCCGGTCACCACGACGGTGGCCGCCACGCCACGCCGGGCGAGCTCGTCGCGCGCCGCCATGCCCTCGCGGCCCGCACCCCAGATGACGACGTCGCGGCCGCTGAGCTCGTCAAACCTCACGAAGAACCGCCTCGAGTGCCGGCGGCAGGAAGTGCTCGTCGTCGTGCCAGGCGAACACCGACTCGCGTTCCGCGTCCGTCGCCGCCAGCGCCGCGATCTCATCCCGTTCGAAGAACGGGTGCCCGGCCCAGTCGTCGTGCTCGCGCAGGAGGGTGAGGGCGACGCGACACTCGTCGGGTTCGCCGACGCATTCGAACGGCTTCAGGAGTCCGTCGGCGCCGAGCAGCTCGAGGAAGCCCGTCAGCTGCGACGCGTCTGAAAACAGGTCGCGGCCGCCGAAGATCTCCAGCAGCGCCTCGCGCGTGAGGAACGGAGCGAGGACGAGGAACACGAACCGGCACTTCGGACAGTCACCGCACCACGTGGCGTTCGCCGCAGCGCTGAGGCGGAACGCGCGATTGCAGCTCGTGAACACGCCGTGGTACGCCGTCATGCCCGCGAACGCGCGGGCGATGCGGATCTCGGTCAGCGGCCGCAGCAACGACAGGTACTGCGGAGATCCGTCGGGCAGGCTCTCGCGGAGCAGCCGTTCGAAGTCGGCGCTCTTCGACCACTGGTGATTGATGTCGCGTCCGGCCCAGCGCTGGTTACCGAACGACGCACTCGCCTCGTTGCTGAAGACGACCGTATCGAACCCCGTGGCGACGGCGGAGATGAGCGCGATGAGGGAGTTGATCGCCGTGACCGGCACGTGCCCGTTCGGCGCGCCCTCGTCATTCAGCCGCAGCAGCTCGGCATCGATGGCGCGCGTGGCGCTGTGGAGCGGCAGCCCAGCGGTCTCGGCCGTGCGCTCGATCGGCAGCCGGGGATTGACAGCGACGAGGCCGAGCTCGGCGTCGGCGCGCCGGAGCGTCTCGATCGAGACGACGGAATCTTTCCCGCCACCGACCGCGATCAGAGCCCGCTGCTCGGCGAGGACCGGCTTCCCGACAGGCTCGGCGACGCGTTCCGGGCCCGTCACAGTGGGCTCCAGCGCCTCCGGCATGTCGTTGATGACGGCGAACTCTCCGAGCCCGTTGCGAATCAGCTCGGTCACGAACTGTCGCTCGGCGGGAGTGAGTCCCGATGGCACGGAAAACGGAACGGGTGCGAACGCCTTGTAATAGCTCAGCGATGCCGAGAGCGAGAGCAGGCGAATCAGGCCCTTCGCGACAGGGCCATCCGCGACGTCGCCGGGGAAGACGATCTCCTCGGTGAAGCTGTACCCGGCGCCGTCAGCGCCGGTCGCGGCATAGGGCAGCCGGACCGTGGCCCCGACGAGCTCCGGTTCGCCGCATTCGAATCGCGTGATGCGGGGACGCATCTTCGTGAATGCCGTATCCATCGCGGTCAAATCTACACGCGCGATCTGGGCGTGGACCCGCCAGTAGAGTAGCCGTCATGGCACCCTCGACCGCGCTCATGACGGATCGGTACGAACTGACCATGCTCGATGCGTCGCTGCGCGACGGATCCGCGCATCGCCGGTGCGTGTTCGAGCTGTTCGGTCGGCGCCTGTCCGGCGGCCGACGCTTCGGCGTGGCTGCGGGCCAGGGACGACTGCTCGGTCTGCTGCGCGATTTCCGCTTCGGCGAGGAGGAGCTCGCGTTCCTCCGCGATGAGAGAGTCGTCAGCGATGAGACGGTGCGCTACCTCGAGAACTACCGCTTCTCGGGATCCATTGCGGGCTACCGCGAAGGCGAGCTCTATTTCCCGGGTTCGCCGCTCCTGACCGTCGAGGCGACGTTCGCCGACGCGGTCATTCTCGAGACGCTCGCGCTCAGCGTTCTCAATCACGACTCCGCGATCGCCACCGCGGCCGCCCGGATGTCGATCGCGGCCGGCGATCGTCCGCTCGCCGAGATGGGCTCCCGTCGCGCGCACGAGCACGGTGCCGTCGCCGCCGCGCGCGCCGCCTACATCGCGGGTTTCACCGCCACCAGCAACCTCGAGGCGGGGCGACGCTGGGGGGTGCCGACGATGGGCACGGCCGCCCACTCGTGGACCCTCCTGCACGACTCCGAGGAAGACGCGTTTCGGTCGCAGGTTGCCTCGCTCGGCGAGGACACGACGCTGCTCGTCGACACCTACGACATCGCCGAGGGAGTGCGCCGAGCGGTCGAGATCGGCGGACCGCGCCTCGGCGGCGTGCGCATCGACTCCGGCGACCTGCCGCTCGTGGCCGCCGAGGTGCGGGAACAGCTCGATCGCCTCGGCAATCACGACACGCGCATCACGGTCACCAGCGACCTCGATGAGTACGCGATCGCTGCACTCGCGGCCTCGCCCGTCGACTCCTACGGCGTGGGAACCTCGCTTGTGACGGGATCCGGCTACCCCACGGCGGGGCTCGTCTACAAGCTCGTCGCGCGCGAAGACGCGTCGGGTACGTGGATCCCCGTCGCGAAGAAGGCGCAGGACAAGTCGTCGACGGGAGGCCGCAAGAGCGCCTTCCGGCGCCTCGAGGTCGATCGCGCGACCGAGGAGATCGTCTGCCCGGCCGACGCCGCCGCACCGACCGACGCACGGACGCTCGTGAGGACACTCGTCGACGGTGGCGACATCGACGCCGCGGCGGAGGGAGCGGCCGGTGTCCGCGCCGCGCGGGAGCACCACCTCCGCGTGCGGAACGAGCTGCCCGTGCGCGCCCTCGCGCTCAGCAAGTCCGATCCGGCGCTGCCGACCGTGTCGGCGTGATGTCGCAACGGCTCACGCCGCGGTCTGTCACTTCTTGAGTGACTCGTAGATCTCCTTGCACGTCGGGCAGACAGGGAACTTCTCGGGGTCGCGCCCCGGCGTCCACTTCTTGCCGCAGAGTGCGCGCACGGGCTTCCCCGTGATCGCAGACTCCAAGATCTTGTCCTTCTTGACGTAATGACTGAATCGCTCATGATCGCCGGGATCCTGCGTCTGCTCTTCAATGAGCTCCTGCAGTTCACGGTCGAGAAGCGCGGTACCGCCCTGGTCCGGGCTGTCGAGTGGCGTGCTCATACGATCGATTTTAGTGGGGTTCTGACCGCGGTGGCCGCCGCGAGTCATCTCGTCTGCCCGATTTCGATGAGGCGGTGCCCGCGCCGCTGGAAGATGAGGGCCCCGATCAGGACCCCGAAGACAAGGACGCCGACCCCGGTTCCCGCCCCGATCCACAGCGCATCGACGTCTTCTCGCGTGCGCGACACGACCGCCCCGAACGCCGCGATGAGCGTGGGAACCGACACACAGAAGGTGCCGATCAGGACGACCGCTGGGGCGAGAACGCCGCGCCCGCCGGCCCGCTGCGGCTGGCGGAACGGGCTGTCGCCGGGACGCGCGACCGGGTAGGCGGCCGCCGCCGAGGAGACGCTCGACAAGCCGATCCCCGACAGCGTGAGGGCGAGCGCGACGCCAACGAGGGCGCCGAGATGCTCCCACGCGCCGGCGACAGCCGCCGTGACGGCGATCGTGATCGAGAGCATCGGGATCGCGATGACGACGATCGGCAGCAGGCGCCCGATGCGATCTGCGACGCCGCGCACGCTTGTGACGACGTGCAGCCAGATCGCCTCGGAGTCGTACGCGAGATCGTTGTGGATCGTCCAGCCGAGGAATGCGGCGATGATCGGCAGCGGGATCAGCGCGACGACGTCGACCGGGACACCGGCGATCAGCAGCGGGAGGACGGGGACGAGGCCAGCGATCGGGATGATCGCGACGTTCGCGAGGTAGCGCACGTCGCGCGACCAATAGATCATGCTGCGCGCGGCGATCACGCCCGTCGCGGTCGTCGGGAGGATGCCGAGCCAGCCGAGGCCCGCCTCCTGCTGCTCGGCCGATCGCGGCGGCGAGGCGAGGGCGTGCCGCACGATCAGCGCCCAGCAGGTGATCGCGACCACCAGCGTCGCGGTCGTGACGGCGATCACCGCGGACCCGCCAGTTGCCAGGAGCGCGGGGGCCGCACCGATCGGCATGAGCGCGGCGACCTGCGCGACGGTGACGATCAGTGCGGGTGCGCCGAGCTCCCAGGATGCCGACACCGCATATGCCGCGGCGGGAATGACGACGGCGACGCCGAGGATCGCCACGATGGTCGCACCCTCGCGGGTCCGGCCTCCGACGCGCACGCGCACGGCGAGCGCGTAGCCAAGTCGCGCGACCAGCGCGCACGTGAGCGCATGCGCGGCGACACCGGCGGCCGCCTCGACGACGGGGCGGCCCAGGGCGACCGCGGAGCTTGCGGCGGCGATGTCGACGGCGATCACGGCCATCAGGGGAAGACTGGTGAGGGCGGCGAGCATTGTCGCACCTGTCAACGCGATCGGAGACAACGGCAAGAGCGCGAACGCGGCGGGGTCGAGCGGATCCGGCCGCGGCGATCCGAACGGCGCGAGGAAGAACGCCAGCGTGATCAGCGACCCGCCGAGCACGACGGCGACCTCGAGCGTCTCTGCCGACGTCGACTGGAGCGCCACCGCCCCTGTGGCCGCGGCCGCCGCGGCGAGCACGATGAGGAGGTCCGCGACGATCGCGGAGCCGCGGCGTCGGGTGCGCAGCGGGGCGAGCTGCTGGGCGATCCTCAGCCGGAGGACGTGTGCAACCACTCCAGGCCGCCCCCCTCGACGCTTCCACTCAGATCCACGAACCGCTGTTCGAGCGTCATCTCGCCGCGCACTTCGTTGACCGTGCCCTCGGCGAGCACCTGTCCCGTGACGAGAACCGAGATGCGCGAGCAGATGCTCTCGATGAGGCTCATGCTGTGCCCCGACAGGATCACCGTGCCGCCGCCGTCAACGTACGTGCGCAACACGTCGAGGAGTGTCTGCGACGAGACGGGGTCGACCGATTCGAATGGCTCATCGAGCACGAGCAGGCGCGGGGCATGGATCATGGCGCAGGCCAGCAGCAGCTTCTTCGTCATGCCCGTCGAGTAATCCGATACGGCGCGGCCCATCGCGGGGATGAGCCCGAAGGCCTGAGCGAGTTCGTCGGCGCGCTCCCGGACAACGGGACCGGACAGGCCACGCAGCGACCCGACGTAGTGCAGCAGCTGACGTCCCGTGAGGCGGTCGAAGGTGCGCATCCGGTCGGGCAGCACACCCATCGCCGTCTTCGCGTCGCGCGGACGTGCGATCGCATCCACGTCGAACACGCGAATGTCACCCCGATCCGGACGGAGCAACCCGGAGATCATAGACAGCGTCGTCGTCTTCCCGGCGCCATTCGGCCCCACGAGACCGTAGAAGGTGCCGACAGGCACGCTGAGGTCGATTCCGGCGACGGCCGGCTCGCCGCGATACGTCTTGACGACACCGCGCAACTCGAGCGCCGCGTGCGCGGGCGTTTCCTCCTCGCGCACCTCGGATCTGTCCTCCCCCGACGTGACTGTCACCCGTACAACCTATCAATCCGGGCACGCGTATCCGCGCGCGCTCGCCCCGTTCCGACATGGCCGGTAACCTCCACATCCCCTCGGAACTCCCAGGAAAATCAGGACGCGTTGGTATCCTGGCGTGAGACAAGGGATGAACTCCGAGTAAACACGTCGCGCGGTCCGCGATGGCGGGGTTCCCGGGCGTGGCCCGTCCCGCAAAGGAGTATTCGCATGACCCTCCAGACCGTCATTCTTGCCGCTGGCATGGGCACGCGCCTCGGCCGTGCGTTGCCGAAGTCGCTCACGACGCTTTCCGACGGCCGCACGATCATGCAGCAGCAGCACGAGAACATTCGCGCCGCTTTCGGTTCCGATGCCCGCATCACGACCGTCGTCGGCTACCGCGCTGAGACGATCATCGATGCGTTCCCCGATGCCGACTACGTGCACAACGAGAGTTACGACGAGACGAACACGTCCAAGAGCCTCCTGCGCGCGCTCACGGCGACGGGTCGCGGCGGCGTGCTGTGGATGAACGGCGACGTCGTCTTCGACCCGCGCGTGCTCGGCCGCGCCGTCGAGCTCATCGAGCGCGAGCAGTCGTTCGTCACCGTCAACACGTCCAGTGTCAGCGACGAGGAGGTGAAGTACACGCTCGATGAGCGCGGCTTCATCACCGAGCTGTCCAAGACCGTCGAAGGCGCCGCTGGCGAGGCCGTCGGAATCAACTACATCGCGCGCCAGGACAAGCGTGCCCTGCAGGCACAGCTGCAGCGCGTCGACGACCAGGACTACTTCGAGCGCGGCCTCGAGCTCGCGATCGCCGAGAACGGCGTCCGCGTGAGCGCGATGGACATCAGCGACCTCTACGCGGTCGAGGTCGACTTCGCCGAGGACCTCGAGCGAGCGAACGAGGTCCTCGCCTGACGCCTCGCACACCGTCAGCGGCCCCCGCACACCGAACTTCGGCTCGCGTGTCGGGGGTCCGCTTTATTGTCTGCGCATGGAAGCACACGTCACCCGCCCAGCTCGTGCGAGCCCGTGGCTCGTGCACCGCTCCGCACCGCACCCGGTGATCCGCAACGCCTCAGCCGAACCGCTCTCCTACGCCCGCGCGCTGATCAGAGTCGGCGACGACGTGATCACCGAACGCTGGGGCACAGTGCTCCCCGGCGATGAGGGCGAGATCTGTCTGTGCGGGCTTGATCCGGCCGACGTCTGCGTCACGGTGTCCTGGCGCCCCGCCGGCACCGACGAGGAGCTCCTCTGGCAGTTCGTGCTGTAGCGACGGCGCGGTTCAGTAGGTCGAGCGCATGCCGCGTCGTCGATGTGGGATCTCGGTGTAGCCGTACGGGTAGCGACCATTCTGCAGGTCGTCCGCGCCGATCCCGGCGACGAGCTCCGACACGTCGACCTCGAGCGCGACGGCGATCTGTACGAGCGTCGAGATCGTCGGGTTGCCACGCCCTCGTTCGATGCGCTGGAAGTTCGTCAGATCCATGTCCGCACACTCCGCGAGGGCGCGAGCGCTCACGCCCGCGTCCGTGCGCGCTTTCGCAATGCGCCGGCCGATCTTCTCCGAAGCCGGTGAATGCGTGACTGCCATTCATCGATCGTGTCGAGACCACGGCGCAGACGCCTACGCATATATGAGCTAGCTTTTATGCCACCCCATGGAGGGAGCCGCGCGCCAGCATCGTCTGTCGCTCCTCCCACTCGCTCATGAGCTCCTCGATCGCGGCGTGGAAGCGCGCGGTCGGTTCCCCGGGCCGCGCATCGCCGAAGTGGTGTTCGACCCACCACTGCAGGCGCGCGGTCGTGTCCGGATCCTCCTGGACGCGGGAGATCTCGCGTTCGACCTGCTGCGCGGCCTCCACGGTCAGCCACTCGCAGGCGGAGAGGTATCCTCGCTCGTCGATCACGGCGTCCGGATCGGCGGGACGCGTGACGAGCAACGGTTTGCCGGTCGCGAGGCGGTCGTAGACCATCGCCGAGACGTCGCTGATCGCAACGTCCGCGGACGTGAGCTGCCACCCCATCTCCGGATCGACGTCGTGCACGTGGTGGGCCGTGGGATCCGCGCGATTCGCCTCCGCGATGGCATCTACGATGCGCTCGTGCGCGGCGAGGTAGTCCGGATCCAGCACGCCGGTGCGCGGGTGTGCGCGATAAACGAGGCGATATCGCGGGTCCGCGAGGAGTCTCTTCACGAGCGCCTCCCCGTGCGTGACGACGGACCCGTAGCTCATCGAACGACGATCGCCCTCCCACGTCGGCGCGTACAGCACGACGGTGCGGTGATCGCGCTCGTACGGCGGGTTCCCCGTCATGTGGTCGGTCTGCGGCCGTCCGATCTCGAACGTGCGCCGGTCGACGTCGTAGTCCCACAGCGTGCTCGCGAGGCGGTCCCGGGCCGCTCGCCCTGCGACGAAGGCGTAGTCGTAGGCCTTGTGCTGGCTGCTGACCATGTACGCCTTGTCGGATTCGCCGTGGTTGATGAACACGTGCCACCGGTGACCGTAGCGGAACATCTGGAAGTTGCGCCGGTTCTGGTTGACGTACAGCACGATGCGCACATCCTGCTCGTCGAGGGTCTCCTCGACACTCGTGATCGTCGGCACGTACGTGACCGGGAGCGCGCCATCCTCCAGGAGCATCCTGGCACCCGATGCGCTGCGCGCGAGGACGAGGATCGGGTGGCGCTCGCCGAGCTCGATGAGCGGCGCGTACCACTGGCGGATCTGATAGGCGTTGACGGCGCGGTCGGCGAAGTAGACGGCGATGCGGTATCGGCCGCGTTCGAGCGGTGGGAGCGCGCGAAATTCCCGTTCGACTGACTCAATCACGCGGCGTTTCCTGGCCGCGCGCCGGACGAGCCGAACGGCCTTCTTCGCGTCCGTCAGGAGCGTCATCTTTGCCACGCTAACCGCCGCGCCGGAATCCGCGGCGCGTGCTGATCCAATGCCCTGCAACCGTTCGTCTCGCTCTCAGATGCGGCTTACGCCGACACGGATCCGTGTGTGTCCCACTCGCGCATGAGACGTGCGATCGCGTCATGGAAGCGCGCGGTCGGCGCCCCGGGGGTGGTGTCGCCGAAGTATCGGCGCACCCATTCCTCGAGTCGGCCGGCGGTGTGCGGATCCTCGAGCACGCGCGTGATCTCCGGGATCACGTTCACCGCGGCCTCCGCCGTCAGCCACTCACACGCGCCGAGGTAGCCGCTCTCGTCGATCTCGGCGGCCGGCTCCACGGGCCGGGTCACGAGCAGCGGCTTGCCCGTGGCGAGGCGGTCGTAGACCATCGCCGAGATGTCGGAGATCGCGACGTCCGCCGCGGCGAGCTGCCACCCGATGTCGGGGCCGTCGTCGAAGACGTGCTGAGCCGCGGGATCAGCGTTATTCGCGGCCCGGATCGCGCCGATGATCCGTCGATTCGCTGCCCCGTACGCGGGGTCGACGACACCGCTGCGCGGGTGGGGGCGATAGATGACTCGGTAGCGGGGATCCGAGAGCAGCCGTTCGACGAGCGTCTCGCCGTGGCTGACGATGGAACCGTAGGACGCGCTCGGCCGGTCGCCCTCCCACGTGGGCGCATAGAGGACGATCGTGCGCTCATCCGGGGTGAACGGGGTCGTGCCGGAGTAGTGGTCTGCCTGGGGGCGACCGATCTCGATCACCTTGCGGTCGAGGTCCGCGTCCCACAGCGTGCGCTCGAGACGATCGCGTGCCGCCTGCCCCGCGATGAAGGCGTAGTCGTACGCCTTGTACTGGTTCGTCGTCATGTACATCTTGTCGGACTCGCCGTGGTTGATGAATACGTGCCAGCGGCGGCCGTAACGGAACATCTGGAAGTTCCGCATGTTCTGGTTGACGTACAGGACGATGCGAATGTCCTGCCGCTCGATGAAGCGCTCGACGCCGCGCACCTCGGGGACGAACGCGACAGGCAGCGCACCGTCGTCGAGAAGCGCCTTCGCGCCCATCGCGTGGCGCGCCATCACGACGACGGGCCACGTCTTCGCGAGCTCCTGCAGCGGCCGGTACCACTGCCGCATCTGGTACATGTTGACGTCGCTGTCGGCGAAGTAGACCGCGATCTGAAAGCGGTCACGCTCCAGCGGACCCTGTTCTCGCATCGCCGACGTGACTTCGCGGTAGGCGGAGCGACCGCGCGCCGCCTTCCGGACGACGGCAACGGCATTCTTCGCATCGTTCAACACACCCACACCCTCCACGGTATCCAGGCGCCCTGCCCCGTCCCCGTGCGATGATCGAGAAATGCGTAACGATCCGGGCTCGATGCGGCCGCGAACGATCCGGCGCGACGCGCCGGCGGTGCCGGCCGGCTCCGGAGTGTCCTTCATCATGCCGGTCCTCAACGAGCGCGACTACCTGCCTCGGGCCGTGGAGTCGACACTCGCTCAGGAGGTCGACGGGCCGATCGAGCTGATCCTTGCGCTCGCCCCCTCGACGGACGGCACGACCGAGCTCGCGCACCGCATGGCGGGGGCGGATCCGCGCATCACGCTCGTCGACAACCCGGCGGCGGACATCCCGGTAGGGCTCAATCTCGCGATCCGCGCGTCGCGCTACCCGACGATCGTGCGCGTCGACGCCCACTCCGAACTCAGTCCCGGATACACGATGCAGGCGCTCGACACCCTCGACCGCACGCGCGCGGCGAACGTCGGCGGCATCATGCACGCCGAAGGGCACAGTCCCTTCCAACGAGCTGCGGCAGCCGCCTACAACTCCCGCATCGGCCTCGGCGGCGGCGCCTATCACGGCGGCCGACAAGAGGCCGAGGCCGAGTCGGCCTACCTCGGCGTCATGCGGCGGACGGTCCTCGAGGAGGTCGGTCTCTTCGACGAGACCATCCGACGCGGCGAGGACTGGGAGCTGAACCTGCGGATCCGACGCGCGGGCTATCGCGTCATGTTCGACCCGGAGCTCGCGGTCACCTACCGTCCGCGCGAGAACTGGCCGCGGCTCGCGCGACAGTTCCTCGCGACGGGGCGCTGGCGCGGCGAGCTCGTGCGTCGGTACGGATCCCGCAATTCGCTGCGCTTCTTCGCACCGCCCGCGCTCGTGGGGACGTTCGCGGCCGCGCTCGTCGTCGCGGTGCTCCGCGGCACGCGCGCGCTCACCGGAGCCGCCGCGGCCATCGCGGGGCTCGTGTTCGTCCCCGTGGCCGCCTACGCGACCGTCGTGGCGGCATTCGCGGCCGCACGGCGTGGCGCCGGGTGCGGCGAGCGGGCCTGGATCCTCGCGGTCGTCCCGACGATGCACCTCGCGTGGGGCGCGGGCTTTCTCGCGGGGCTCGCACGCGGCGCGAGCGATACGGTCGACACCTCGCGGCTCGATGGGCGCAACACCCCGTTGCCGTAGCGCACGTCAGCGCGGCAACAGGCCCTGGTCGATCAGCCGTGCGACGACGCGCTCCGCGGCCCGTCCATCGTCGCGCGCGTTGAACACCGCGCGCCACGCGGCGTACTTCTCCGCGAACTGCGACGCGTCCTCGTCGAGCGCGGTGACGAGCTCGTCCTGAGACCGGACGACCGCTCCCGGCGCGCGCGCGACGAGGTCGAAGTAGAACCCGCGCAGGCGGCCGCGATAGTCCTCGAGGTCCGGCACAAGGAAGTACATCGGCTTCCCCGTGATGCTGAAGTCGAACATCACGGACGAGTAGTCGGTGATGAGCGCGTCCGCGGCGAGCATGAGGCGCGAGACGTCAGCATAGCCGGTCACGTCGATCACCCGGGGCCCTGAGGCGCTGCGGCCGGGCACGAGCGTGCGACTGTGCCCGCGCACGAGCACGACCGCATCGGCCTGTTCGGCGAGTGAGATGGGATCCACGTAGTCGACCATCTCGCTGCGATCGTCGCGCCACGTCGGTGCGTACAGCAGCACGCGCTCGCGCTCGCCGATGCCGAGCGCGCGACGGGTCGCACCGTCGTCTCCGGTCGCGAGGTGGTCGTTGCGCGGATAGCCCTCGACCCACACGGGGCGCCCGAGGAATGCGTAAGCCTTCGACAGGATCCGCGCACCGTACGGATTCTGCGCGAGCAGCACGTCCCAGCGGCGAGATTCCTTCAGCACCGCTCCCCACCGGCGCGGAGCGAACCCCCGGCGGTGGAGAGCCAGGCGCTTGAGCGGCGTGCCGTGCCACGTCTGCAGCACGTGCTGCCCGGGACGCGGGACGTAGCGGCGACGCAGCCAGTCGTTGATGACGAGCAGACGCGAGACGCTGCGTGCGCGCCACCAATCCGCGGATCCCTCGATGACGGGCACCGCGCCAGGAGGTACCTCCACCGAGAGGTCGATGACGCTCCAGAACCGCGTGATGTCAGGTCGCACACGTGCGATCTCCCGATCGAGCGCGAGCGGATTGTCGCCGGCGACGCGCCCGTAGTAGCTCTCGAAGAAGACGGCGTCCTCGAGCGCAGACGCGTGGACGGAGTAGCGATGTTCGAGCGCGGCGACGGCCTCAGGCGTCTCGATCGACGGATCGATGGGCGGACCGACGCGCACGGTGTCGCCGTCAACGGAGACCCGTGCCTCGTCGTCGATCGACAGCGGCAGGGAGCCCGCGATCTCCATGTCCGGAATCTCGATCCGGTACACCCCCGACGGCAGCGGCAACTCGGGCCCGCCCCACCGTGAGGCGCGGAGTGGGAAGCGCACCTTCCAGCTCTTGCCGCGGCCCGTGATCCGGCCGTTCACAGCCGCGCGCGATCCGGTGAGCACCGCGGTCTCGGGGCGATCGCCCTCTCCCGCGACGACGAGCACGCGCGTCTCATCGACGATCTCCACAACGGTCCCGGTCCTCATGGGCTGGCCTTCCCGATCCGCCTTCGGATCTCCTCGAGCACGCGGAAGGTGTTTCGTCCGTCGTGAAAGTCGTGCACCGACCGGCTCAGGGCGCGTGCCCGGCCCACGAGTCGCTCGCGCTCCTCATCCTGCCCGAGCAAGCGGTCGATCGCCGGGAGGAGTTCACGCCATGTCGTGGGAACATCATCTCCCGCCACGGCGGCGTACGCACCGTAGAAACCGCGCGTGCGCGCATACTCGGCGACGTCGGGAGCGAGGAACAGCGCAGGCAGCGGCACGAGCGCCGCGTCGTAGGCGAGGGACGAGTAGTCGGTGATGAGCGCCTCGAAGCCGGGCAGCGCGGGGGTCACGTCGATCAGCACGTCGGACCCGAGTGACACGACGCGGTCAGTCGCCACCGGCGGACGATACTCGCCTTCCCCGAGTCGATGAGAGCGCACCGCGAGCACGGCGTCGTGCTTCTCGAGCAGCACGACGATCCGCGTCCATTCCGCGGCGGAGGGGATACCGGGATCGGCCGTGCCGTCGCGCCAGGTGGGTGCGTAGAGCAGGATCCGCCTGTCGGTGTCGAGCGCGGGCACCGCCTGCCGCAACACCTCGCGGGCCTGCGCGGCCCGCGCTGACGCTGATCCGCGGGACAGCACGTCGACGCGGGGCTCGCCAGTGACCGCGATGCGCGCATCGGAGATGCCGAACGCCGACTCGAGGCGGCCGCGGACGAGGTGGCTCGCAGCGGGCAGGACCCCGATGCGCTGCGCCGAACGGCGGTACAGCCACGCAAGCAGGCGGCGGACGAGGCGTGAGCCCGGCAGGAAGGAGCTTGTGACCATCACGGGGGCGTCGAGACCGAGCCGCTTGAGCGGGATCCCGTGCCAGAGCTGCGCCACGAAAGCGCCGGTCACCGCATACGGATTCACGTCGCCGAAACCGTGCGATACGACGGCGACGCGCGCTCTCGCGGTCGCCCAGAAACCGCGCCAAGATGACTTCGGAAGCGTGGGGATCCCCCGCTGCCGCGCATCGTGATCTTCGTCGCGCGTCGTCGTCAGCCACACCGCATCGATGTTCTGCGACCGCGCCGCCTGCCAGAGGGCGAGAGGGCCGTCGGCGATGCCCGCACCGCAGCCGAACACCCACCGGTCACTGCGCGGTGTCACGGCGGTGACGAGGCGTCCGAGCGCGTACAACGGGATCCGCGCGAGCTTGCGCGCGTTTCCCGTGTCGAAGGAGAAGGACGCCACCCGACGAGCCTAGTGGCCGCGGGCGACGTCCTTCGTCTGATCTTCGCCTACTCGAGCGTGCCGAGCGTGACCTCGGCCTCATGCTCTTCACCGTCGCGGACGTACGTGATCGTGGCGGTCGACTCAGCGGGCGCGGCGCGCACCTGGGCCGTGAGATCGATCGCGTCATTGACGCGCACGCCGTTGAACGTCGTGACGACGTCGCCCGACTCGAGTCCGCCGGCCTCGGCGGCGCCGTCGGGCACGACCTCGTCGATGTAGGCGCCCGTCGTGGTCGTCCCCTCCATCATCGACGCGGGGGCGACGGTCGCGCCGAGGAGGCCGTGGGTCGCCGCCCCGTTATCGATGATCTCGGTCGCGATGCGTTCGGCGATGTTCGACGGGATCGCGAATCCGAGACCGATGGATCCGCCCTCCTCGCTCGAGGAGGCCGCCGTCGCGATCGCGACGTTGATGCCGACGAGCTTGCCCTCGTCATCGACGAGCGCACCGCCGGAGTTGCCGGGATTGATCGCGGCGTCGGTCTGCAGCACGGCGATCTTGATCGATTCATTCGACTGGCGCGGCTCGTCCTGGCCAGGCAAGTCGAAGAACCACGGTGTGTCGGAGTCGCCGTCGTCGGGAGATTCGGTGTCGTCCCCCTTCGGCGCGGCGGCCGAGGCGATCTCGATCGAACGGTTGAGGTTGCTGATGACGCCGGTCGTCACCGTGTTCGACAGCCCCATCGGTGCGCCGATCGCGACGGTCGTGTCGCCGACGTTGAGCTCCGACGAGTCGGCGATGTCGATCGGTGTGAGGCCGGAGGCCCCTTCAAGCTTGATGACGGCGAGGTCGTAGATCGGATCCGTGCCGACGATCGTCGCGTCGTAGAGCGTGCCATCCGACCCCGTCACGCGCAGCTGAGCATCGCCGGACGCACCGCCGAGGGTCACAACGTGCGTATTGGTCAGCACGTAGCCGTCTTCGCTCAGCACCACTCCGGATCCGCTGCCCCCGCCGGACTGGCTCGCGGCCTCGATCGTGACGACGCTCGGCAACGCAGCGGCGGCGATCGCGGCGGTCTGGTTGACCTCGTCGGGGTTGTTGATCGTGATGTTGTCCGAGCCGCCCGTGGGCTGGGCCGTCGATGTCGTGTCATCGCCCATGAGCGACATGCCGAGCCACGCTCCGCCGAGGCCGGCGCCTCCGCCGACGAGGGCGGCGACGACCACAAGGCCGGCGAGCTTCGCCCCGCCACCGGACTTCTCCTTCGTGCGCCGCTGCTCCTGTGGCGCCCACTGGTATGCGGGACCGTGCCCCTCCGGGACCGGGACCGTCTCCGGCGCGGGCGGCGCCCCGTGCACGGGCGGAGCACTGTGACTCGGGGGTGCGTATGGCGGTGCCGCGTACGACCCGTGGGTCGCGGCGTCGGCAGCCGAACGCTCGGGGAGCGGCGGAATGGGTGTTCCGTTGTCGTTGCTCATGGCCTCTCCTTCTGCCTGGTTCCCTCAGCGTGCATCCGGAACCTATGACGGCCCTATGTCCAGGGTACGGCGATCTTGTGAGGTCGGACGCGTGTGCCGGTAGCCTGCAGGAATGACGGAGGTACGCGGATCCTGGCGCCTCGCCGCGCGCGGTGCTCGACTGCTCGACTCTGCCGGCGCGGTCGCGCCGACGATCTTCGCCGAGCTGTCAGCGCGCGCAGCTGAGACGGGCGCGATCAACCTCGGACAGGGGTTCCCTGACGAGGACGGGCCGACGGAGGTGCTCGAGGCGGCGCGCTCCGCGATCGCCAGCGGGAGGAATCAGTATCCGCCCGGGCGTGGCGTCCCCGAGCTGCTCGAGGCTGTCGCCGAGCACCAGGAGCGGTTCTACGGGATCCATCTCGATCCGCGCACCGAGATCATCGCCACGGCCGGCGCGACCGAGGCCCTCACGGCCGCCCTGCTCGCGCTCCTCTCCCCCGGCGACGAGGTCGTCGTCTTCGAGCCGTTCTACGACTCGTACGCGGCCGCGATCGCGCTAGCGGGCGCGCGTCTCGTGCCCGTGCGTCTGGCGTGGCCGGACTTTCAGCCGGACACCGCGGAGCTCGAGCGCGCCGTGACGAACCGTACGCGCGCGATCCTCGTGAACGATCCCCACAATCCGACAGGAGCCGTGTTCTCCGACGCGGTCCGGCGCAGCATTGTCGACCTCGCCGCTCGCAACGACGCCGTCATCATCACCGACGAGGTGTACGAGCACCTCGTGTGGGGCGCACCGCACAGGCCGATCGCGACGCTGCCGGGCGCGGCGGAGCGCACGGTATCGATCTCGTCGGGCGGCAAGACCTTCAGCGCGACCGGATGGAAGATCGGATGGCTCACCGCGCCGGAAGACCTCGTCACTGCCGTGCTCACGGTGAAGCAGTATCTGACCTACGCGAACGGATCCCCGTTGCAGCCCGCCATCGCGCGGGGCCTGCGCCTGCCGGACGAATTCTTCTCCGAGCTCGGCCGAGACATGCACGCGCGCAGCACGGTGCTGGGCGACGGTCTCGAGGCCGCCGGCCTGTCGATCTCACGCCCCGCCGGCACCTACTTCACCGTCGCCGACGTATCGCCTCTGGGACACGAGGACGCGGCCGCGTTCTGCCGCGCGCTGCCCGAGAAGGTCGGCGTGATCGGCGTTCCCGTGTCGGCGTTCGTCACGCCCGAGCACGACGAAGAGTACCGCTCGCTCGTCCGATTCGCCGCCTGCAAGAAGGTCGATGTGCTCGAACAGGCGACGTCGCGGCTTGCGAAGCTGCGCGCCTGAGGGTCAGCCGGTCGGTTCGACCCGGTACCGGCGCAGGTCGAGCGCCGGATTCGCGCGACGGACCTCGTCGATCGCACTGCGGGAGGCCCACCCGACGGCGACGCCGCGCTCGGGACCGATTCCCGCCGACTGCACGCCCCGCGGGTCAACCACCATCGACCGTCCGACGCCGATGGGCGCGGTGTGGTCAGCCGCCGCGATGTAGATCGTGTTCTCGATCGCGCGTGCCGCCACGAGCGTCTCCCAGTGAAACTCCTTCAACGGACCCCGCACCCACTCCGCCGGTACCAGCACCACGTCCGCTCCTGCGTCGACGAGTGTCCGAGCGACCTCAGGGAATCTCAGGTCGTAGCAGGTCATCAGGCCGAAACGCAGGCCGTCGACAACGAACGTCTCCACGGATCCGGTCTCGCCCGGCTCGACCCACGCGCTCTCGGTCTGCCCGAACGCGTCGTACAGATGTTGCTTCCGGGAGGCGGCGACCACACCCGTGCCGTCGACGGCGACAGCGGTGTTGCGGACGCGATCGCGTGTGCCCTGCTCGACGAGACCGGCGACGATCGTCAGATCGTTCTGCGCGGCGATCGTCGCGAGCGCCCGCGTGAACGGCCCGTCGAGCGGCTGCGCGTTCGCGGCGAGGGTCGCGTCGAACGGATCGACGAAATAGCTCGCATACTCGGGCGCCACGACGACGTGTGCTCCGCGCTCTGCTGCCGTCGACGCGAGCTCCGCCAGCGTCGTGAGGTTCTCGTTCGCGTCGGCCCCGGGGGCGAACTGTGCCACGGCGATCCCGACAGCGTCGTGCTCGATCGTCATGCGGCTCATCCTGCCATCTTTTCCAGCGTTCCCACAGACACGCCCGGTGGACACCTCGCGACCCACGATTTGCCGGATCCTGAACCGCTGGTAAAGTAGACCTTGCGCCGCGGGGTGGAGCAGTTCGGTAGCTCGCTGGGCTCATAACCCAGAGGTCGTAGGTTCAAATCCTGCCCCCGCAACCAAATCCGAAGGCCCGGTCCCTCCTCACGAGGGCCGGGCCTTCGCCGTGTGCCGGGTCGCTCCAGGATGTGGTCCCAGAGCTCGGCGCAGCGGCCCCGACAGTGACCCGGCGAGACCCTCAGCGGGTCCTCGGAGCAGCGTCTTCGACGAAGCGGGGACGGCACGCGAACCAGCCCGCAACCAGACCGGGCACCGTCGTCGCCGCGAGGACGAGGAGTGGGATCGTCCACGACCCGGTCGCCTCATGAAGCAGCCCCAACCCGATCGGGCCGACGCAGGCGATCGCGTAGCCGATGCCCTGGACGAAGCCCGAGACAGCTGAAGCGGTCTGCGAGGTGCGCGTTCGGCGGTTGATGAGGGTCATGCACAGCGGAAACGTGCTCACTCCGATACCCAGCGCACACACCCAGGCGAGAGTCCCAGCGACGGGCGACAGCAGGAGCCCGACGTACCCGACGATCAGTGCGATCGCGCAGATCACGACGACGATGAACGGGTTCGCCATGCGGGTCGCCAACTGCGGAACGACCAGCGCCGCGACCATGCCCCACGCCGAGTACAGTGCGACCATGGTTCCGCCCAGCTCCGCGCTGCCACCTGCGTCGGTGAGCACCGACGGCAGCCACGTGATGATCGCGTAGTTCGACAGCGACAGCATCGCGAAGAGCACCATCAGGCCCCAGACCGTCGACGATCGCGCGATCGTCGGCGCCCGCTCCGTCGTCGCCGCTGCGGCAACCACGTGGTGACCGTCTGCGGGGAGCGTGATCGCGAGGACGAACCATGCCACCGCGGCCACCGCGGCGGGTGCGGCCCACATTCCCACGGAGACGCGCCACGTCGCCCCGACTGCTAACGGAACCGCGATGAGAGGAGCAAGGAACTGCCCCGTCTGCATGAGGATCAGGTAGAGGGAGGTCCAAAGCGCCAGTCGGTCGGCGAACCACGCCTTCACCAGCGGCACCACCACGACGTTCGCCGCCCCGATGCCGGCGAGCGCCAACACGGTCGAGAGGATGAGAACGGCGGAATTCGGCGCGAAGGCGCGCAGCACCAGAGACAGGGCGGTCATCGCGAGTGCCACCGCAGCCGTACGCTCGAGTCCGAACCTCTTCGTCACCGCCGGAGCCAGGAATCCGAAGACACCGAATGCGGCCGCGGGAATGGTCCCGAGCAGGCCGGCCAGCATGACACCGAACGCGAGATCGGATCCGATGATCTCCAGCAGAGGAGTGAACCCGGTGACCGCCGTGCGAAGGTTGAACGCGGTCACCACGATGGCGAACCCCGCCCACAAGAGCTGGTGCCGGCGGCGCACCGCGGCAAAAGGACGGGAGGGCGCGGTCACGGTAAGCTCCAAGAGACGACGACGAGTGATGGGATCATGGGATGAATCGCGACGAGTCTGCCACAGCTCAACCGATGCGTCGAGTCGGGCTCATCGATCAGGCGGCTGAGCGCTTCCGCGAGGAGGTGGTCTCCGGACGTTGGCCGATTGGCGAGCGGATCCCGACCGAACCCACTCTCGTCTCGATGTTCGGCATCGGCCGCAACACAGTTCGCGAGGCGCTGCAGTCTCTCGTGCACGCCGGCCTGTTACGCCGTGAGCAGGGGCGCGGCACATTCGTCATCTCGGCATCCGAACTCACCGGCACGCTCGAACGTCAGCTCGGCGGCGGCACGCGTCGCCACTATCTCGAACTGCGCCTCGCTCTCGACTCAGCGGCGGCCTCGCTCGCCGCCCGCAACCGTTCCGACGCCGATGTCGATCAGCTGCGCGAGCTGCGCGACCGTCGACGAGCGAGCTGGTCGACAGAGGATCCCAAGCGGCGCGCGAGCGCGGATCTCGCTCTCCACCACGGCATCGTGGCCGCGACGCACAATCCGCTCTACGTCACGCTCTACTCGAACATGCTCGATGTCTTCGCGGAGCACATGCGTGACGAGGAGAGCGACGATCCGGAGGTCGCGCACCGCCACCACCATGACCTGATCGAGGCGATCGCCGACGGCGACGCCGACCAAGCCACCGCAGCGGTCGCCGCGATCTTCACTCCGTTCGTGGAGTCAGCGACGTGACAACTGAGTTGCACTCCTGCGCGTTCCCGATCGGTGCGCTCCGGCCGACCACGCGCCCCTATTCGTTCGCATAGGTGAAGGTCGGCCCGGTGAAGTGGGGAGTGCGCACGCGAACCAACCAGTAGCCGCCCTCGCTGCCCTCGGGGACTTCGAACACATAGTTCCCGCTGTCGCTCTGCCCGACGGGCGTCTCCGAGAGCAGGTACGCGTCATCGGGAGCGACCGCCGTCGACGTGAGGAACTGCTCACCGCTCTCATCGACGTACGCCATGGCGATGTTGTCATAGATTTGCGCCGCTTCATCGCCCGTGTTCGTGGCGGTGAGGTTGATGGTCACGTAAACGGTGCCCTCGGGTGGCTCGGGGTTGCCGCGGTCGAGCAAGTCGCTGGTCGCGTCCATGTTCGGATCATCCACAACGACTTCCCAGTCCTCGCCGATGGCCACCGACTCACCCAGAGCCAGTTCCTGTCCCGGCTCGCCGGTGTCGTCGCTCGGAGGCTCTCCCGTTCCGTCGCCCGGATCTTCCTCAGGCGAGGGCGACTGCGTCGCGGGCGGACGTTCCTCGCCGCCGGTCGCACCGAACATCGACGGTCCGAAAATGACGACCGCGGCGATGGCCGCCCCCGCGACGATGACGGTCGCGACCGCGACCCACAGATACCAGCGCGCATACCACGGGGTCCCGCGTCCGGGACTGGTCGGCGGGCGCGTTCCCGGTCCACCACCGGGACCGTAGTCCAACTGCTGGCCCTGCTGCGCGTACGGTGCCTGCTGCGGTGCTCCGTGCCCGGACGGGTGAGACCCTGCGTCCCCGCTACCGGAATCGGGCACGTGGCCGTATGGTCCTTGCGGCTCGCTCATCTGATCCACGCTACGCTCTCAGCCGCCGTTCGGGCAGGCGGAACAGTGGGGACATCTCCCCATCGGTGACTCCGCGCCGCGCGCCGCCTCTTCGGGTCCTCGGGGCCCTGTGCCTGGGCATGCAGGTTGAACACCTCGCGCGAGAGGTCGCGGCCCTGAAACACGGTCGCGTCGTCGCCGGCATCTCCCGCCTCGTTCCGCGGCGCCAGCGTGGCTCAGTCGGCGGCGAGCTGCTCTCGCGCGGCGGCGATGACCGCGTCGACGCTGATGCCCGCGCGCGTCAACACCTCGGGACCAGGCCCGGACTCGCCGAACTCTTCAACGCCCACGACCCGGCCGGACGCACCCACCCATCGGTACCAGGCGTCGCCACGCCCTGCCTCGACGGCGACCCGTGCGCGCACCTGCGGCGGCAGCACCCGTTCCTGCACGTCCGCTCCGGCACGTGCGAACCATTCCACGCTCGGCATCGACACGACTCGCACGTCGACATCGTCGGCGGCGAGCACGCGCGCCGCCTCCACCGCGAGCGCGACCTCGCTGCCGGTCGCCAGCAGAGCGACGTCCCGTCCATCACCGTGCTGCCAGACCACGTATCCGCCCTGCCGCACACCAGCCGCCGCATCGATGCGATCCGGCAGCACGGGAAGATCCTGCCGTGAGAGCACGAGCGCGACGGGCCCATCCGGATCCGCGAGGATCGCCCGCCACGCCGCGACGACCTCGACGGCGTCGGCCGGGCGCACCACAGTGAGCCCAGGGACGGTCCGCAGCGACGCGATCTGCTCGACCGGCTGGTGGGTCGGCCCGTCCTCCCCCACAGCCACCGAGTCGTGGGTGTAGATCAACACCACCGGCAGATTCATGAGCGCCGCCAACCGGATCGCCGGGCGCTGATAGTCGCTGAACGCGAGGTACGTCGAGCCGTAGGGGCGCCAGAGCCCGTGCAACGCGATGCCGGAGAGGATCCCGGCCATGGCGTGTTCGCGCACGCCGAATGCGATGACGTCTCCCGCCGGGTTCTCCCTCGAAACCGGCGATCCCGGCACGGCGACCGCGGTCGACTCCGACAGGTCAGCGGATCCACCCCAGAGCCCGCCCCACGTCTGCAGTCCGCGCATCACAGCGCCGTTCGTCTTGCGCGTGGCGATTCGCTCCCCTTCGGCTGGCGTGGCGATGCCATCGAGGAGCGACAACGCCTCGGCGCCCGAGGCAGCGAGCGCGTCACGGCGACGCGCCGCATCCGGGTGCTGCTCCCGCCACCGCGCGCGGCGGTCCTCCCATGCGCGGCGCAGCTCGATGCCGCGCTCGCGGGCCGCACGCGTGACCGCGAGCACCTCGTCGCCGGCGAGCTCGTGGAGCGCGGCATCGGTGGCGTACCCCAGCGCTTCGAGGACGCGGCCCACTTCATCTGCGCCGAATCCGCCGGCGTGCGCGGCGCTCGTACCTGCACGGTTCGGCGCGGGCGCACCGATCACGCTCTGGACGGCGACGAACGTCGGCCGGCCGTCTCGCGTCCGCGCCGCCGTGAGCACCCTCTCGATCTGCGCGAGGTCGCGGAAGTCATCGATCTCCAGCACTCGCCAGCCGTACGCGCGGTAGCGCGCACGGACATCCTCATCGAAGGCGAGGTGCGTCCCCCCGTCGATGGTGATGCGGTTGTCGTCCCAGATCATCACGAGATTGTCGAGCCCAACGGTCGCCGCGTGACTCGAAGCCTCGCCCGAGACCCCCTCCTGGAGGCAGCCGTCGCCGGCGAGGACGTAGACCGTCGGGTCCCACACGTCGTCGCCGCCGTGCATCGCGGCGTCCCGTCGCGCTGCGAGGGCGATGCCGACCGCACTGGCGACGCCCTGGCCGAGGGGCCCCGTGGACATCTCGACGCCAGGGGTCACGCCGAGCTCAGGGTGCCCAGGGGTGCGCGCGCCGAGCGTGCGACTCGCGGCGAGGTCGTCGATCTCGAGGCCGTAGCCGCTGAGGAACAGCTGCGTGTAAAGCAGCATGCTCGCGTGACCCGCGGACAGGACGAATCTGTCGCGACCCTCCCATGTGGGCTCGGACGGGTCGTGGCGCAGAATACGCTGGAACAGCACGTGAGCCAACGGAGCGAGAGCCATCGCCGTGCCTGCGTGACCGTGACCCTTCGCCTGCACCGCGACGGCCGGGATCGCGATCGCCGCGGCGACGGCGCGCTCCTCGGCGCGATCGCGAGCACCGACGATGGGTGACGGATCGGGACGGGACGCTGGGTTCGTCGCACGGGATGACATGGCGCCCACTTTGGTATACAACTATCCGTAAGTCAATGCGGGCCACTGCAACAGGAAGGGACACCATGCCGCGAGGTGCGCCAACCGGATCCGGGGTGGTCCTCGACCTCATCCGCGACGGGATCACGACGCGCACCGAGCTGCTCGACAGGCTGGGGTGGTCGCGCGTCACGCTCGGCCGACGCCTCGATGAGCTGCTGGGTCACGACATCATCGCACCGGCCGGCTCCCGCGCGAGCGGCGGCGGACGGCCGCGCGAGTCCTTCGCAGTGAACGGCGACGCCGGCGTTCTCCTCGCGATGGACATCGGCAGCTCCCACACCCGCGTCGGCATCACCGACCTCGTCAGCGACGTATTGTGCGAGGACGAGGCAGACATCGGGTTGTACGACGGCCCGGACGAAATCTTCTCCTGGGCGCGGCAGGTGTTCGACTTCCTCCTCCGCGGCGTGGGGCGCACGCACGCCGACGTGCGCGGCATCGGCATCGGCGTTCCCGGACCCGTCGACTCGGCAACCGGGCGGCTGGGAAGCCCGCAGCTCGACCCCCGGTGGGACGGCGTCGAAGTCCGCGACCGACTGTGGCCGATGCGCGACGACGCGGTTATCGTCGTCGATCGGGACGTGAACATCCTCGCTGTCGGCGAAGCGCGACTCGGACGACCGGACCTCGACGATCTCATCGTCGTGAAAGCCGGGATCGGCGTGGGATCCGCATTCGTGCTCGACGGGCGGATCTACCGCGGCTCGCGGGGCGGAGCGGGCCAGCTGAGCGCGCCGCTGCGTGACCGCCTAAGCGAGCCGCTGCGCCGCCTCGAGACGGTGGCGAGCGGGGGGACGGTGCGCGATGCCCTGAACCGCGGCGCACATCACCTGCGCACGAGTGCAGACATCGTCACGCTCGCCGAGTCGGGCGACGAGGAAACGGTCGCGCTCGTCGAAGAGGTCGGCGAGACGATCGGATACGCACTTGCCGATGCGGTCGGCCTCCTCAACCCCTCGGCAGTCATCATCGGCGGCAACCTCTCCGAGGTCGGTGAACGCTTCATCGGCGCGATTCGGCGCTCGATCTTCGGCGCGTCCCACGTCTTCGCCCGCCAGGGACTCACCGTCGAGCGGGCCCGCCTCGGCGAGAAGGCGGGCGTACACGGCGCATCCCTGCTCGCGCAGGACGCGCTGTTCGATGCAGAGCGCATCAGCATCCTCACTCGACCCGCCGCCCGTGACTGATCCGACGGGGCGGGTCGCGGCAGATTCGCACTAGCGCTTTGGTCCACGTATGTGCAAAAGTGTGCGTACGATATGCGCACCGACGTGAGGAGCGATGATGAGCCTGGCCGATGACCTTCCCAAGTCCGCCATCGTCACGCGTGCGCACGCGTCGGACTGGCGGGCGGCGATCCAGCTCGCGGGCGGTGCCCTCACGGCCTCCGGCGCGACGACCGCTGCGTACACGGACGAGATGATCGCTGCCGTCGAGAAGCATGGCCCGTACATCGTGATTGCGCCGGGCTTCGCGCTCGCACATTCTCGTCCCTCCCCCGCAGTCCTGCACACCGGGCTGAGCTGGGTGGCGCTGGCCGAACCGGTCGACTTCGGCAGCGGAACGAACGACCCCGTCCGGCTGGTGGTCGGCCTGGCGGCGCTCGACCACGACTCACACATCGAGACCATGGCGGCACTCGCCGGCATTCTCTCCGACGAAGCGGTGCTCAGCGAGCTGATCGCCGCCGAGACGGCGGCGGAGGTGCACGCCATTCTCGGCCGTGTCCCCTGACGCGGCGACCGACCAGACCCGAACATCCTCACAGCGAAAGGCAGAGCAATGAAGATCGTGGCCGTATGTGGAATGGGCATCGGAACCTCCGTGCTCCTCAAGATGAACACGGAGAAGGCGTTGCGCCAGATGGGCGCGGACGCCGACGCGGACGTCGAGGCAGCCGATATCGGCACGGCCCGCGGCGCAGCCCGCACCGCGAACCTCGTGCTGACGTCGGCCGAACTCGTCGATGAGATCGGCGCCGTGCCCGCGCAGGTCATCGTGATCGACAACTTCACAGACGTGGCCGAGATCACCGAGAAGCTGCGCCCCGTCATCGAGAACTAGAACCGCTGTTTCATCCGTTCGAAGGAGACCCCAATGGAGTGGTTAGTCGTCGTCCTAGAGTTCATCGGGCAGCAGATCCTCAACGTGCCTGCGTACTTGATTGGGCTCATCACCGCCATCGGCTTGATGGCACTGAAGAGGCCGTCGGGCAAAGTTATCGGCGGCGGCCTGAAGGCCGCGATGGGATTCCTGATCCTGGGCGCTGGCGCGGGCGTCGTGACGGCGTCTCTCACACCGCTCGGCGATCTCATCCTCTCCGTGACGGGAGCGCAGGGTGTCATCCCCACCAACGAGGTGATCACGGCGATCGCGTCGGAGGAGTACGGGGCGACGAGCGCCTACGTGCTGGTTCTGGGCTTCCTGGTGATGCTCGTGTTCGCGCGCTTCACGCCGCTGAAGTACATCTTCCTCACCGGGCACCACATGGTGTTCATGGCTCTCCTGCTGAGCGTCGTGCTCACGGTCGGGTTCGGCGAGGAGCTCAGCTGGCTCGTCGTCATCGTCGGCGCGCTGTTGCTCGGCGTGATCATGGTCGTGATGCCGGCGTTCGCGCAGCCGTGGATGAAGAAGATCACTGGCGACGACACGATCGCCATGGGGCACTTCGGCACCGCCGGGTACATCGCGGCCGGTGCTGCCGGGCAGATCACGGGACGACGCAGCCGCTCGACCGAGGAGATCAAGTTCCCGCAGGGACTGAGCTTCCTGCGAGACTCGATGGTCGCCACCGCCCTGTCGATGGTGCTGATCTACATGGTGTTCGCGATCTGGGGCCTCATCGCCCAGCCCGAGCAGGCCATGGAGATTCTCGGCGGTGACGACGCGGGCGCGACGATCATGGCCGGGTTCGCCCAGGCCCTGCAGTTCGGCGTCGGCGTGGCCGTCATCCTCTACGGCGTCCGCACAGTGCTCGGAGAGCTCGTCCCGGCGTTCCAGGGCATCGCGGAGAAGGTCGTGCCGGGCGCACGGCCCGCCCTCGACATCCCGATTGTGTTCCCGTACGCCCCCAACGGCGTCCTGATCGGATTCCTCACGTCGTTCGCCGGCGGGCTCGTTACGCTGGGCGTCATCGCGATCTGGCTGAATCCGGCACTCGGGCTCGCGCTCATCCTCCCCGGCATGGTGCCGCACTTCTTCACCGGTGGTGGCGCCGGCGTGTTCGGAAACGCCACGGGTGGTCGCATCGGTGCGGCCGTCGGCGGGTTCGTGAACGGCGTGATCATCACGATCCTGCCCGCGGTGCTGCTGCTCGTCCTCGGCGAGCTCGGCTTCTCGAACAGCACGTTCGGCGACGCTGACTTCGGCTGGTACGGCACTCTCGTCGGCATGAGCGTCATGGGTCCGACCGGCGTCGGAGTCCTCCTCAGCATCCTGCTCGCGACCGTGCTCGTCATCGCGGCATCCGTCTTTCAGGTGAGAGTAGTCAACCGCGGCTGGATCCCCGGAGCCAAACGCGACGCCTTCCTCGCCGAGAAGGAGGCCGCCGAAGCGTGACGCCGCCTCGCCGACGGCGCGTCACCCCGCGAGCTGCTTCAGCGTCGCGTGGAGCTCTTCACTGGTGTGCGTCTCCTGGTCAAGGTTGCTGTTGAGCAACGCCACGGCTTCCGTCGCCGCCTGGGCCGTCGCCGCCACGATGAGCGACTGGTACACAGAGATCTCGTAGTGCTCGTTGCCCAATGCACACGTCAGCGTGACCTGGTCGAGAAGCGGCTTCGACGTGCGCTCGATGAGCGAATGGGCCTGACTCGAGATCCCCTTCGTCGCGGGCGAGCCCGCTGTCGATACCGGGAACTCGAACAGGTCGAACACCTTACGCAGATTGTCGATCTGCTCTCGGGTCTCCTCCGCGTGGTGGCGGAACAGCTCTTGCACCTCCGTCGACGGAGCGGCCTTCTCGAGGTCGCCCAAGGCGGCCAGCGAGTCCTCCTCCATGGACATCGTCGTTCGCAGCTGGAACCGCAACAGGTCGATCGGCGTTTCGAGCGTCTCCTGAGACATGGATCCTCCTTGCTCACTGACGGCCGATTCAGCCGTCGTCGCCGAGCGTACGAATCTCGTGGACGCGCCTCCAGAGGGTTGCGCACACGACGCTGCGGCGGTATCGGATCCGTCCTCGCGACAAGCGGCTACCGCGCCGCGGTCCTGTCACGGACTGAGCATCTCGCCCGCAGCCTGTTGATATGATGGATTCATCATGTCGCAATCTTGGAGTGCTCGTCCTCTGTACGAGGTGAAGGCCGGCCTGTTCCGCGGGCTGTCGCATCCGTTTCGGATCCGCATCCTCGAGCTGCTCGCCGACGGTGACGAGCACTCCGTCGCCGAGCTGCAGGACCTGACCGAGCTCGAAGCCTCGCACCTGTCGCAGCACCTCGCCGTCCTGCGCCGGCATCGCCTCGTCGTCTCCGAACGTCGAGCGAGCCACGTCTACTACCGCATCGTCTCCCCCGCTGTCGCCGAGCTGCTCGCCGTGGCGCGCGCGCTGCTGACCGAGTTCGTGAGCGCCGATGCCGCACGGGCGGGCGACGTCGCAGCGCTTCCGGAGCTGCCGTGACCCACGAGCCTGATCACGACACTGCACGCCGCGCGCCCGCGATCCTCCGCGCCGCGCGACAGGCGCGCGCTTTGTTCCCCTCGCTCGCCGACTACCGCCGGCTGCGCCGCACGTGGAAGACCGATCTCGTGGCGGGGATCACCGTCGGCGTCGTCGCGCTGCCGCTCGCGCTGGGATTCGGCGTGAGCTCAGGGGTCAGCGCGGAAGCCGGCCTCATCACCGCGGTCGTCGCGGGCCTCATCGCGGCCGTCTTCGGCGGATCAAACGTACAGGTCTCGGGCCCCACTGGCGCGATGGTTGTCGTCCTGCTGCCCATCGTCGCGACGCACGGCGTGACCGCGATCGCCGCCGTCAGCGTCCTGGCGGGCCTCATCGTGGTGCTCGCGGGCGCTCTGCGCCTGGGGCGCGCGGTCTCGTTCATTCCGTGGCCCGTCATCGAGGGCTTCACTGTCGGCATCGCAGCGATCATCTTCCTGCAGCAGGTGCCGCTCGTCACCACCCCCACGCAGGTCGAGGTCGGCGAGCACAGCTCGAACGCGGTCGTCGCCGCCGTCCAGTCGCTCACCGCCGCCGACTGGAGCTATCTACCGTGGTCACTCGGCGCCGCCGCCATCGTCGCGGCGTGCACGACCCTCCTTCCGCGTCTCCATCGGGGCATCCCCGGATCGCTGATCGGCATCATCGTCGTCACGCTGCTGAGCCTCGCGATCGCGAATCCCCTCGGTGTCATCGGAACGCTTCCGAACACGCTCCCGGCACCGTCACTGCCCGCGGTCGACGCGGAGACCTTCTCCGCACTCCTCCTGCCCGCGCTCACGGTGGCTGCGCTAGCGGCGATCGAATCGCTGCTGTCAGCGCGCGTCGCCGCAACACTCGACGACACCGGACCGTATGACGCCGACCGTGAACTGTTCGGCCAAGGCCTCGCCTCGATCGGGTCCGGGCTCTTCGGCGGCATGCCCGCCACCGGCGCGATCGCTCGCACGGCCGTCAACGTGCGCTCCGGCGGGCGCACGCGACTCTCGTCTGTCGTGCACGCGCTCGTCCTGCTCGCCATCGTCTTCATCGCCGCCGGTCCAGTCGGCACGATTCCCCTCGCCGCGCTCGCTGGCGTCCTGATGGTCACCGCGACACGCATGGTGCAGCCCGCGCGCGTCGTCTCGCTCATGCGGTCCACGCGGGCCGATGCGATCACCTTCGTGGTGACGGCCGTCGTGACGGTCTCCTTCGATCTGGTGATCGCCGTGCTGGTGGGAGTCGTCCTCCTCGGCGTCGTCGCGATCCGTAACCTGTCGAGCGCCACCCACGTCGAGCGTGAGCCGATTCACGGACTCCCGCAGGCTGGGGATGAGCGCATCGCCATCTTGCGCCTCGACGGCCCGCTCATCTTCGCGTCGTCGGAGCGGGTGTTCGACACGACGATGAAGATCGACGGCGTCACCGTCGTCATTCTGCGTATGTCCCAGTTGGAGCTCATCGACGCCAGCGGCGCCCACGTGCTCACCGAGATCGTGCAGGCGCTGGAGCGCCGCGGGGTCACCGTGCTGATCAAGGGCGTCCAGGAAGGCCACGAGCGCCTCTTCCGATCCGTCGGAGTGCTCGCCTCCCTGCGCCACCACGAGCACCTCTTCGCGGACATGGAGACAGCCATCGCGCACGCGCGCAGCCACGTCGGGCGCGGGAGCGCCTCCCCCGGCTGACCTCCGGACCAACACCCGATATAGACCTGGGTACTGGGCGCGCACCGAGGCCTGCCCTCTCGGCCGATGTGCGTCCCGCGCCGCCTCCGTAGCGTCATTCGTGAACGAAAGGTGGCCCCATGATCCGAGTCAGATCCCTGACGAAGCGCTACGGCAAGAAAGTTGCCGTAGGCGGCATCGACTTCACCGTCGAACCAGGGAAGGTCACGGGATTTCTGGGGCCGAACGGCGCTGGGAAATCGACCACGATGCGCATGATCGTCGGCCTGGACCGACCGACTGGCGGCGTCGCGGAGGTCAATGGCCGCGCGTATCGCGATCTTCCCGCGCCGCTTCACGAGGCGGGTGTGCTGCTCGACGCCCGGGCCGCACACCGTCGCCGCACCGCGTACAAGCACCTGCTCGCCATCGCCGCGACCCATGGCATCGCCACCACTCGCGTGCACGAGGTCATCGAGACCGCCGGGCTCACCTCCGTCGCGGACCAGCGCGTCGGTGGTTTCTCACTCGGCATGGGCCAGCGCCTCGGCATCGCGACGGCGCTCCTCGGAGACCCGCCGACGATCATCCTGGACGAGCCGGTCAACGGCCTCGACCCGGACGGCATCCTCTGGATCCGTGCCCTGCTGCGCCGACTCGCCGCTGAGGGGCGAACGGTGCTGCTCTCGTCGCACCTGATGAGCGAGATGATGCAGACCGCCGATCACCTCATCGTGATCGGGCAGGGCCGGATCCTCGCGGACGGTCCGATGCACGAGGTGGTCGCGAATGCAACGCGTTCCGCCGTCCGCGCCCGGACTCCGCAGGTCGCGGAGCTGATCTCGGCGGTCGCGACCGCCGAGATCACCGTCACGTCGCTCCCGGACGGAGCGATCGAGATCGTCGGAGCCTCCGCCGAGCGCGTCGCTACGCAGGCAGCCGCCGCGGGTGTTGTGCTCCACGAGCTGACGACCGTGGCAGGATCCCTCGAAGACGCATACCTCGCGTTGACCGCACACGACACCGAATACCGGGCGGCCTCCGCCGACCCGATGCCGAAAGGAGCAGGCCGATGACGTCGCTGGCCACGAAGCCCGGGCGCGCTGACGACCGCGCGACACGGGTCCCGTTCCGGGGCGTCGTGAGGTCCGAATGGATCAAGTTCACGAGTGTGCCCTCCTCCTTTCTCGCGATCGCAGGAATCGCCGCCGTCGGACTCGGCGGCAGCGTATTCCTCGGCGCCACACTCGAGTCGTCCGGTGTGCCCTCGGTCCCCTCGCTCGAACGAACGATGAATGACGTGCTCTCACCGATGGTGATCCTCGGCCAGATCATCGCCGGGATCCTCGGGGTCATGTCGAGCGGAGCCGAGTACGCATCCGGATCCATGCAGACGACGGTGCTCGCGAGCCCGCGCCGCGTCCGCATCCTCTGGGCGAAGGTGATCGTCGTGTTTGCCGCCGTCACGGTGACGAGCCTCCTCACGGCGATCGTGTCGTGGGCGGTCTCGTTCGCCTTCTATGCTCCGCACGGGCTCGAAGCCCCCCTCGATGCGCCCGGCGTGCTGCTCGCGATCATCGGATCCGGCGTCTACCTCGGCTGCTGTGCCATGTTCGGCGTCGGCATCGGCATGCTCGTGCGCTCGACGACGGCCGGAGCCGTCCTCGTGTTCGTGGTGACGCTGCTCGGCCCGATCCTCGCGTCGGTCCTCCCTTACGGTCTGTTCTCTCGGGTGGTCCGCGCAATGCTGCTCGGCAACGCCGGTGATGCCATGGCGCGCGTGCACGACATGCCGGGACCCTTCCTCGACATCTGGGGCGGCCACATCAGCCCCGGCGCAGGCTGGATGATCGCGGCCGCGTGGGTCGTCCTCGCTCTGACGCTTGGAGCGGTCGCTCTGAAGAAGCGCGACGCATGAGCCTCACGAAAGCCGGCGCGGCTGAACTCGCGGCGTATCTCCTGCTCGCCGGACTTCTCGGCTACCTTTCCCTCGAATCGGAACTTGGGTCTCCGGCGTGGGCCGTCGTCCTCCTCGGGCTCGGTGGTGTCGCAACGATCCTCCTGCGACAGCGTCTCCCGCTCGTGACCCTTGTCGTCGCCCCTGCCCTGATGCTGCTGTCCGCCGCGGCCGGCTCGATGGCGGAGGCGCTGCCCGTGGTCGCGGCACTGCTGCGCACGGGGGTTGCGGAGAGCGCCCGACGTGCGTGGGCGCTCTTCGGCGTGACGATCGCGGCAGGCACGGCCGCCGCGCTCGTTCTTGCCGTGCGCGTACGCACCGGTCCGCCGTTCCTCGGCCTCTCGCCGCGCGCCGAGGCCGACGCGTGGGACCTCGACTGGCTCAGCCTCGGATCCCTGTTCGCGACGATCGCGCTCATCGCGACGCTGATTGGCGTCAACGTCGGCCATCGGCGCCGTCACATCGCCGCACTCGTCGACCGTGCCGAGCGCATGCGTCGCGAACGCGACCAGCAGGCGGACATGGCCCGCGCGCTCGAGCGCGAGCGGATCTCGCGGGAGATGCACGACGTGATCGCCCACAGCCTCTCTGTGATGATCGCGCTCGCGGACGGAGCGCGCGTGACCGTCCCGGAGCGGCGCGACGAGGCGCAGCGGATCATTGGTCAGATCGCGGACACGGGACGCCGCACGCTCGGCGAGGTGCGGCGACTGCTGTCGACCGCAACGCATGGCGAGACCGTTTCCGAGCGCCCGCTCGGCGTCACAGAGCTGCCCCGCCTCGTCGACGAGTTCGTCGAGGCGGGCCTGCCGGTGCGGCTCGAGCGCTCCGGCGAGCTCGGCGCCGACACGGCCGTCGGACTGACCATCTACCGCATCGTGCAGGAGTCGCTGACGAACGCGCTGCGGCATGCGAAGGACGTGCGAAACGTGCTCGTGCGGCTCGAGCTCAGCGAGAGTGCGGCCACGATCCTCGTCGAGGACGACGCCGCGCCCGCCATCCCCTCGGAGTCGCCGGGGCGCGGCCTGGTCGGGATCCGCGAGCGCGTCGCGCTCTACGATGGGGACGTCGAAGCCGGCCCGCGCGACGGCGGTGGCTGGCGAGTGTTCGTGCGGCTGCGAACGGAGGGGTCATGACAGAAGGCGCATCGCACGACGCGCGCATCAGGGTGCTCCTCGTCGATGACCAGGAGCTCGTCAGATACGGCATGCGCCTCGTCCTGGAGGCGGAATCCGATCTCGCCGTCGTGGGCGACGCGTCCGACGGCGCTGAGGCGCTGCGCGCCGTGGCCCGTTTGGCACCGGATGTCGTTCTCATGGATGTGCGCATGCCGGGGATGGGTGGGCTCGAGGCCACCCAGCGAATCACGAGCGAGCACCCCGACGTGCGCGTGCTCGTCCTCACGACCTATGACCGCGACGAGTTCGCATTCGGCGCACTCCAGGCGGGCGCAGCGGGATTCCTGCTCAAGAACACGAGGCCGGACGAACTCGTCTCCGCGGTACGCACCGTGCACACCGGCGACGCGGTCGTCTCCCCCCGCATCACGGCGAAGCTCATCGACGTCGCGGTCCCGCATCTCACCGGCACCGCTCCCCGCGATGACGGACGGCTCTCCGTGCTGTCGGCTCGCGAACGCGAGGTCTTCGAGCGCGTCGGGAAGGGACTCAGCAATTCCGAGATCGCGCAGGCGATGCACGTGAGCGAGTCAACGGTGAAGGCTCACTTCGGCCGCGTGCTGATGAAGCTGGACCTCGCCGGCCGGGTGCAGGCCGTGATCCTCGCGTACGAGCTCGGCGTCGTCGGCGTCGGGAAGAACACGGGGACGTCGACCTGATCATCACCGCGAGAGCGCGGTGTCCAGCATCCGTACAAGCGTCTCTGCGGCAACCGTGACGTCGTAGCCAGGATCGTGGAGGTGCTCCGCCACGAGGGCGTCGATGCCTCCACCCGCGATGAGCGCGGTCGCTCGCGCGTCGACTGGTTCCACACCGCGCGCCCGCGCCGCAGCCTCGATGATCTGGGCGAGAGGTTCCCATCGCGTCCTGGGGTCGTGGTCTGCCCCCGCATTGGTCATCGCCTCGATGATCATCCGCGAGTGACGCGGGTGCGCGGCCAGATGACCGACCATCGAGCGCACGTAGACCGCGGGCCCTTCCGCCGGATCCGCCCCTTCGACAGCGGCGGCCACTTCGCCGATGAGCGCCGTCAGCACGTGTTCGTACGCTGTCTCGACGAGCGCGTCCTTCGTCGGGTAGTGGTAGAGCACGGCGGCCTTCGTCACCCCCGCACCCTCGGCGATGCGGGCGAGCGACGTCTGCGCATAGCCGTGTTCGGCGACGATCCCGATCGTGACGTCCAAGAGCTGTGCGCGCCGCGCCTGCGTCGCCAGCGTCGACTCGCGGTGAGCGCCTGCGTCTCGTCGACCCGTTGTCATGTCCTCAAGCTTACCGTACGGTGGAAATACTTACCGATCGGTTAGGAGATGCGGCGAATGAACAACGAGAGCACGACGCGGACGGGATCGGTGGCGTCGACCGACGACACCTCTGGCACGAACCTGCGCGGAGACAGACCCGTCCGGCGCCGGCGCCGACGGCGACGTCTGGTCATCGCGTTGTCGCTCATCGCCGTCGTGGTCCTCGCGGCGGTGATCGCGGTGCGTTCACCGTCTCCGGTCGGTCACTGGGAGAGCTCTGCGGGGCACGACCGCTACCTCGCCGCGTACGACGACGCACTCGCTGACCTCCCGGCCCCGGATCGCGTGTCCGACGTGCGCACCGAGTACGGGCTCGTCCGCGTCTATCGATTCAACGGATCCGGTCCGGCCACCGACCCGCTGGTTCTGCTGCCAGGGAGGGCGTCGGCATCACCCGTCTGGGCAGACAATCTCCCCTCATTGCTCGACGTGGGCGACGTCTACACGATCGACCTGTTGGGAGAACCCGGAAGGAGCATCCAGGAACGCCCGATCACCGACGACCACGACCAGGCGGAATGGCTCGACCAGACCCTCGACGCGCTGCCGGAGTCACAGTTCCATCTCGTCGGACTCTCGATCGGCGGCTGGACGGCCACGAACCTCGCCCTGCGCGTTCCGGACCGAATCAACACGCTGACTCTCCTCGACCCCGTGTCGGTCTTCGACGACATGCCGCTGGAAACGATCGTCCGGTCCCTGCCCGCGTCGTTGCCGTGGCTGCCGAAGTCGTGGCGCGACGGATTCAACTCGTACACAGCGGGCGGCGCCCCTGTCGAGGACGTGCCGGTCGCCGACATGATCGAAGCGGGAATGCAGCACTACTCTCTGAAGCTGCCGCAGCCGACGCGGATCCGCGAATCGCAGCTCGCAGAACTCACCGTGCCCGTGCTGGCGCTGCTTGCCGGTGAATCGGTGATGCTCGACGCGACACGCGCCGCCGAAACCGCCGAACGCGAACTTCCGGACGCCCGGGTCGAGGTCTATCCGAATGCGTCACACGCCATCAGCGGCGAGTATCCGGACGAGATCGCGGCAGACATCGCCGAGTTCCTCGCGGAGCGCTGAGAGGGGAAGGCGCCCCGGGGAGATCCCCGAGGCGCCTTTCCATCACCGGCTTACTCCGACAGCGCGAGCAGCCGCTCGATCGCCTGCGTCAGCTGCTGATCCGCCTCGGCGTACGCAACCATGTCGCCGCTCTCGAGCGCCTCTGCCTTGGCGTTCATCGCTTCCTGAGCGTCCGCGAGGGCCGCGTCGAGCGAACCGGAGGGTGTTTCACCCTGGTCAGTGCCGCCCTGGTCAGGCTCGTCGCCCTCGTCCGGCGTGCTTCCGCCGTCCGGGGTCTCCCCCTCGTCAGGCGTATCGCCCTGATCTCCAGCGCCGTCCGGCGTCTCGGATTCGCCCGGGTCGATGTCCTCGTCGCCCGTCTCGGCTCCCGACTCGCCCTGGAAGAGGCTGTCGAGCGCCTCGGCGAGCGTGTCCTCGAAGGCGAGTTCGTCACCGAAGGCGACGAGCACCTTGCGCAGCAGCGGGTAGGAGGTGTCTCGCGAGGACTGCACGTACACCGGCTGCATGTACAACAGACCCTCGCCGACGGGAAGCGTGAGCAGGTTGCCGAGGCTCACGTTCGAGTCACCGATCTGCAGAACGTTCAGTTCCTGAGCGATCGACTGGTTCGAGTCGAACGCGTTCTGCACCTGACCGGGTGCAGGAACCGTGCTCGCCGATGAGATCTCCAGAAGGCGGAGATCGCCGTAGCCATCGCGGATCGCTCCGGGTTCGCCCCCGGCGTTCGAATCGACCGACAGGTATCCCATCAAGACCTGACGCTCACCGCCCTCGGGGATGAACGAGGTGAACATCGAGAACTGCGGCTCTTCCTGACCCGGCATCTGCATGGTCAGGTAATACGGCGGCTGGAGCTCCTGATCGTTCGTCGGGTCCTGCGGCGTCTCCCACGCGTTGTCGCGCTGGTAGAACTCGCTGGCCGTGTCGACGTGGTAGGTGCCGAGCATTGCACGCTGCACCTTGAACAGGTCGGTCGGGTAGCGGACGTGACTCATGAGCTCGCCCGACATCTCGTCGATCGACTCGATCGTCGACGGGTAGATACTCTGCCACGTCTGGAGAACCGGGTCCTCTTCGTCCCACGCGTAGAGCGTCACGGATCCGTCGTACGCGTCGACCGTCGCCTTGACCGAGTTGCGGATGTAGTTGACGTCGTCGACGAGCAGGTTCGGCTGCGGGTTGGACGAGTCGCTGATCGCCTCGGATAGACCGATGTGCGACGCGTAGGGATACGAGGCCGACGTCGTGTAGCCGTCGACGATCCAGACGATGCGCCCGTCGACGACGCTCGGGTACGGGTCGCTGTCGAGCGTGAGGTATGGGGCGACCTTCTGCACGCGCTCGCGCGGGGCGCGGTCGTAGAGGACCTGCGACTCCGCATTGATCTGGTCGGAGAAGAGGATCTCCGCCGCCTGGAACTTCAGCGCGTACAGCATGCGGTTGAAGTAGCTGCCGATGCTCGGTCCGCCGTCACCCCGGAAGGTGGTGTAGTTCTGGTCGTCCTCCGCGGACCCCGTCGCGTAGTCGAGCTCGAGCGGGTCCGATCCCTCCGGCGCCCCGACGATCGAATACTGCGGCGACTGCTCGCCGAAGTAGATTCTCGGCTCATACTCCATGTCGGTGAGGAAGCCCGAGGAGGGGATGTCGCCCTCGATGAAGACCGGCTCGCCCTCGCTCGTGCGCTCGTTGCCGCGCGCCGCCACCATGCCGTAGCCGTGCGTGTAGGTCATCGTCGTGTTGACCCACTGCTGCGCCTCGGCACCGAGGTTGTCGATGTTGAGCTCGCGCAGCGACACGACCGTGTCCTGCACCTCGCCGTCGATCTCGTAGCGGTCGACGTCGAGCACGTCCTCGAACTGGTAGTACGGGCGCACCTGCTGCAGCTGCTGCACGGTGGGGCTGATGAGGCTCGGGTCCATCAGGCGCAGCGAGGCCGTCGTCGCCGCGTCGTCGCGCAGCTGACCCTGCTCGACCGTCGTCTGTGCCTCGTACGGGATCGTCTCGATCTCGTCGAGATCGTATGCCGTGCGTGTCGCGTCGACGTTCTCCTGGTAGTAGTCGAGCTGGAGAGCGCGCTCGTTCGGCGTGACCTGGAAGGTCTGCACGCCCCACGGCAGCGCCACGGTGACCACGAGCGACGTGAGGATGAGAAGACCTGTCGCAACGAGTGGATACCGCCATTTGCCGATGAAGGCCGTGATGAGGAAGAGGACCGCGACGAGCGCCGCAACGACGGCAAGGATCGTCTGTCCCGGGATGAGCGCGTTGGCGACGACGTAGTCAGGTCCGGTGATGCGACCACGCTGCGAGATGAGCGATGCGAACCGGTCGAGCCAGATGCTCACGGCCTGCAGCAGCAGGTAAACGCCGGCGATGATCGCGATCTGGATGCGCGCCGACTTGGAGATGCTCAGTTCACCCTGCCCCACGCGCACGGACCCGTACAGGTAGCAGACGAGAGCGGTCACGAGCAGCGACAGCAGCACGACTGCAGAGGCGAACCCCACGACGCCCTGCCAGAACGGCAGATCGAACATGTAGAACGAGGTGTCGAGGCCGAACTGCGCATCCGTCTCACCGGAGGCGACGCCGTTCAGCCACATCCACGTGGTCTCCCACTGCGTCGCGGTCGCGAAACCAGCGAAGAAGCCGAACAGCACCGGGATGCCCCAGGTGGCGAGTCGGCGCAGCGGCTCGACGACCTCCTGGTAGCGATCGAGCTGCGAGCTGAGGCGCGCGTAGACGGGGCGCAGCCGGTAGGCGAGCGTGATCGACAGCCACACGGGCAGGGCCATGGCGACGAACCCGACGACGAACATCACGACCCGGGCGATCCACTGAGTGGTCAGCACCGACCGGAAGTCCAGCTGGCTGAACCAGAGGAATTCCGTGTACAGGCTCGCCATGCCGAACAGCACAGCGATGATCACGGCGACGATCGCGATCGTGGCAATCGCGATGCGTCTGGTCGGGGAGGCGGGTGTGGCCGAGTTCTGCGTCGAGTTAGAGGTCACCCCCCTATCCTACGGGCGCGTCAGCCTCCAGGCGTACACGCGGGCAGACTGGCGGCTTCGCCCTCGGCGATCGCCTCCACTGCGGAGATCGCATCGTCGAGCGTTGCGACACTGACCACCTGGAGGCCGTCCGGTACGTGCCCGACGACCTCGTCGCAGTTACCGGTCGGTGCGAGGAAGTAGCTGTTGCCGGCCTCACGCGCGCCGTGCATCTTCTGCCGGATCCCGCCGATCCGTCCGACGTCGCCATCGATCGTGATCGTGCCCGTGCCCGCGATATGTTCGCCTCCGGTCATCTCCCCCGGCGTGAGCGCGTCGATGATGCCGAGCGCGAACATCGTCCCTGCACTCGGCCCGCCGACGTTGTCCAGCTGGATCGTCACATCGATCGGAAGCTCATAACTCGTGCTGATGCTCACGCCGACCGCCCATGAGTCGGATCCGTCGACCGTGAGCCGTTCCGGTGTCACCTCGACGGTCCTCCGCTCGCCGTCGCGTTCGAGCCGGAGTTCCACCGGATCCCCCGCAGCGGCATCGATGACGGCGCGCAGCTCGTCGACGTCCGCAAGCCGAGTGCCGTCTGCCGCGAGGATCCGATCGCCCTCCTCGACGACCCCCTGCGACGGCGACCCGTCGGTGAGCGAGACGACGCGCATGTCGGCGGGCACGTCGTAATCAAGAGCGCGCAGTGCCGCCGCCGAGGCCTGGCTCTGCGAGTCGGTCATCATCACGGCATTCTGCTCATCGCGCTGCTCGGACGTCAGACCTTCGGGGAAGACCGCATCGATCGGCACGATCGCGCGCGCCGGGTCCATCCACGCCAGGGCGAGTTCGATCCACGAGATGGGGTGCTCGCGGTTGCCCACGACCTCGACGGTGGTCAACGACAGCGATCCCGTCGTGTCGAAGGTCTCGGCGCCGTCGACCGCGATCAGGGAGACCAATTCGCCCTCACCGGACTCGACCTCGCCGAGCGTGTTGTAGACGGGACCGGGGCGCTCGAGAACGAAGTCGCTCGGAAGGAAGCTCATGGTGAACAGGGAGACAAGAGCGACGAGCAGGGCGACGGATCCGACGACGAGACGGCGCGGGGCTCGACGCCCCTCATCGATGCGTCGGCGCGCCCCGCGCGAAGCGGCGTCGTCGTCGAACAGCGTCATCAGTCTCCCTTCGGGCTTCGCCCGCTTCGGTCGGTGCGATCGGCCCGGCGTTCGCGGGGGGCGTACGACCAGGCCGGCGCGAGAGCGCCTCAGACGTGACGCATCCGATTAGCGTAGGACGTGATCCCGAAGAACCGGCTGAGGATCGCGGCGGAAAGGCGACGGACGTGAGCGACGAGAACTCCCCCGAGGACGACTTCCAGGAGATGCTGCGCCGCATGCTCGGCGGCGACGCGACGGGCGAAGGCGGCATCGACCCCGAGCAGCTCAAGGGCCTCGGCATCGACCCCGCGCAGATGCGACAGATGATGTTCGCGTTCCAGCAGGCTATGTCGAGCCAGTCGGGCGACGGTATCTCGTGGGACGCCGCACGTACCGGCGCCCTGCACGTGGCCAACCAGGACGCCAGGAGCATCGGAACCGGTCAGCGCACCGACCTCGCGCGAGCGTTTCAGCTCGCCGACCTGTGGCTCGGCGAAGCGACCGTGATCGCGCCGATCGGTGCGGGCCCGGAGGTCCTCACGCGCGGCGACTGGGTCGAGAAGACCCTGCCGGTGTGGCAGGAGCTCGCCGAACCGGTCGCCGAGAGCATGGCGGACGCCCTGACGGGCGCACTGCGCTCGCAGGCCCCCGAGGACATGCGCGACACGATCGAAGCCGCGTCTCGCATGCTCCACCAGGTGGGCGGGACGCTCTTCGCGACGCAGCTCGGACAGGTCGTCGGCAAGCTCTCGAAGGAGGCCGTCTCGGGCGGCGATGTCGGGATCCCCGTGATGCCCGCAGGAACGGCGGCGATCCTGCCGCAGAACTTCGCAGACCTCGGCGCGGGCCTCGGCATTCCCGACGACCAGCTCGCTCTGTACTTCGCGGCGCGGGAGCTCGCGCACGCGCGCCTGTTCAAGCACGCCAAGTGGCTGCGCCTTCATGTGATGAGTCAGGTCACCGATTACGCGCGCGGGATCCATGTCGACACCGAGGTGCTTGAGGATCTCGCCGATCGCTTCGACCCGACGAACACCGAAGAACTGCAGGAGGCGCTGCAGACGGGCGCGCTCATCCCCCAGAAGACCGAGGCGCAGGAGCTCGCGCTCGGACGCCTCGAGAACATGCTCGCCCTCATCGAGGGGTGGGTGGACGTCGTGGCGTCTGACGCCACGAGCCGCGTTCCGAGCTTGGACCGCATCGCGGAGGCCACCCGTCGCCGCCGCGCCGTGGGCGGTCCCGCGCAGGACGCGCTCGGAGCCCTCGTTGGTCTCGAGCTGCGGCCGCGCCGTCTGCGGGAAGCCGCCGCGATGTGGCGTGCGGTTGGCGACGCCGTGGGCACCGCGGCGCGCGATGCGCTGTGGGACTACCCCGACCTCGTGCCGAGTGGCGACGACATCGACGACCCGGCGGCGCTCATCGCGCGTCTCGAAGCCGCCGAGCGCGGCGACGACGCCCCGCGCGATGAGATGGACGATGCGCTCGCTCAGCTGCTCGCGGATGCCGAGGACGACGGTACTGCGGGGCAGGAGGGCGACAAGGACAGCGACGACGAGGGGCCCGAGGGACCGCGCGCCGTCTGATCCACAGGCCGCGCACGCGCATTCGCCCTGTGGATAAGTGCGGTCGGCGCGCGGAACGCGCCATGATCGACAGATGCCCCTGCTCGAGCTCGACCCCGCGTATCCGGTTCTGTGGCGCGATGATCGCGCCATCCAGATCGGCTCGCGACCGGCGTTCCGGGTGATCGCCGATCCGAAGCAGTGGCAGCTCGATCTCCTCGACGCGCTCGCTGGCGGGATCCCCGCCGGTCATCTCGCCGGTGTCGCCGCGGCGTTGGGCGCCGACCCCGCGGCGGCCGCAGACTTCGTCGCGCGCCTCTCCCCTGTGCTGCGCGAGATCGACGTGCCGCGCGAGGTGTCACTCGTCACGACCGACCGGGTCCCGCACGACGCTGTGCTCGGCGCGCACGATGCGTTGCGCAGCGCCGGTCTTGCCCCGGTCCACCGCACCATGCACGACGCGGTCGCGGCCGGCAGCGAAGCCGTGGTCCTGGCAGGCGCTGTCACGCCCCCGCACGTGGTCCGCGCGCTGATGCGCGCGGACGTGACTCACGTGGTGGTGTCGCTCGAATCACGACGCGCGAGCGTGGGGCCACTCGTCGTGCCCGGACACACTGCGTGTCTCGCGTGCCTCTGGGAGCACGAGAGAGCGCGCGACGCGTCTTGGCCGGTCCTCGCGACGCAGCTCGTCTCTCGGCGACAGCCGGATCCACCCTCACGCGCGCTCGCGACGATGGCCGCGGCGCTCGTCACGCGCGTCCGGGACGCCGTGGATGACAGCTCCGGCCGCACCCGTTCGGTGACGATCAGCGCCGACGGCCGCCACCGGTGGCGTTCGCATCGACCGCACGAAGCGTGTCTGTGCCGATCTCCGCAAGAAATCGCGACGGCTGCCGTCCCCGTGCCGATCCGCCCGCCCACGAGATCTCAAGCGACGTCGCAGCACGGGTGATCCCGACGTAGGCCAAGCGCCGCTCCTCGTCGACCGCCTCGAGCGTGCGCGCATACGAAATCGGCAGCAGTCCCTCCGAGGCCCCCATGAGGAACACATGAGGCCATTCGAGCCCCTTCGCCGCGTGCAGCGTGGCGAGCGTGATCGTCGCCATCGCTGGCTCGTGCTGATCCTTTGCGCGCGCGAGCAGGCCGTCGGCGAAGTGACGCATCGACGAGTGCTCGGGGGCCTCCTCTGCGAGGCGCAGCAGCGCCTGACGCGCCTCCCACGCCGTGCGCAATGCGCCGCCGGCCTCCGGCGCTTCGTCCGTGTGCCCGAGACCGCGCAGCACATCGCGCACCGCCGCGACGAAGCTCATGTCGGTCGGAGCAACCGCCGCGGCACGGATCGCCATGATCGCCTGGCGGACCTCGGGCATGTCGAAGAACCGCGTGCCGCCGAGCACGCTCGCCGCGATGCCGTGCCGCGAGAGCGCGTGCTGCAGCGGCTGGGACTGCGCGTGTGAGCGATACAGGACGGCGACGTCGCGCGGAATGACCGGGGCGCCGTTCGCGCCGTCGAGCAGACCGCGGATCCGCGACGCGATTCCGTCCGCCTCCGCGGCGTCATCCGCATACGCGCGGACGACCGGTGCAGGAGCCTCCCGTGCGGATACGGCGGGCTGCAGCCGCAACGCCCCCGGGCGATCCCGCATCAGAGCGTTGGCGACACGCAGCACCGGCTCGGCCGAGCGGTAGTTGCGTTCGAGTCGCACCACGGTGGCATCGGGATAGCGCGTGCCGAACTCGAGCAGGAACGACGCCTCCGCGCCCGCGAAGGAGTAGATCGTCTGGCTCGCGTCGCCGACAACGCAGATGTCACGCCGTTCGCCCAGCCAGAGCTCGAGCAGACGGTTCTGCAGCGGCGAGACGTCCTGAAACTCGTCGACCGTGAAGTGACGGTACTGCTCGCGGACCGCCACAGCGACGCGCGGCTCCGATTCGATCATCCCCGCGCACGCGAGCAGGACGTCCTCGAAGTCGAGCTGACGGCGTTCGTCCTTCAGCCGCTCGTACGCGCTCATCAGCTCGACGAGCGCGTCGGCTCCGATGGATCCGACCGACCGACCGAGCATGGCGTACTCATCGATGGGCCGCATCGTGACCTTGCGCCATTCGATCTGCGCGGCAACGTCGCGGAGAGTCCCCGTGTCCGGACGCAGCCGCAGCGAGTCCGCGGCGTGCGCGAGCAGGCGCACCTTGTTGTCGACGATCGAGGGGGCCGTGTCACCCGCGACGGTCGGCCAGAAGAAGTTCAGCTGCGCCAGCGCCGCGGCGTGGAATGTCTTCGCCTGCACGCCGACCACGTCCATCGCACGCAGTCGTCCGCGCAACTCTCCGGCGGCCTTCGACGTGAAGGTCAGCGCCATCACGCGGTTCGGCGTGTACGTGCCGTCCGCGACGCCGAACGCGATCCGGTGGGTGATCGTACGGGTCTTGCCGGTCCCCGCACCAGCGAGGATCGCGACGGGACCGCGCACGACCTCCGCCGCGGCTCGCTGCTGTTCGTCGAGTCCGTCGAGGGGGTTCACGGCGTCTCATCGGCGGCGTCGTACCAGACGCGGATGAGGCGATGCGCGACCGACAGACCTCCCGGGAGGCGCACATCGAGTTCGCCGCGCAGCCCTCGTCCGATCTCCTCCCGGGTGAACCACCGCGACGAGATGATCTCCTCCCCGTCGGGGCGCACCTCCGCATCGTCGATGACGCGGGCGTGGAACCCGAGCATGAGCGAGCGCGGATATGGCCACGCCTGAGATTCGACATACTGCACGTCGGTCAACCGCACGCCCGTCTCTTCCTGCAGCTCGCGATGCACGGTGCGCTCCGCCGACTCGCCCGCCTCCACGAACCCGGCGAAGCACGAGTACATCTCGCCGCGCCATGCCGCGTTCGCGCCGAGGAGGAGGCGCGTGCCATCGGCGCTCCGAGGGGCGACGATCACGGCCGGGTCCGTGCGCGGGAAGTGCTCACGGCGACAGCCATCGCAATGCCGTGACCACCCGCTCGTCGCCAGGAGCGTGGCTTCGCCGCACGCGGGGCAATGCCGCGCGTCCCGCAACCAGCGCCCGAGTGCGACGGCGGCGACGGCCATCTCCGCCTCGGCGTCCGGCAACGCGGCGCCGAACTCGCGCAGCGAGCGCGCGCCGTCGAGCTGCGGCGCATCCCTGTCGGCGGCTGCGAGCAGAACGGCGGATCCGTCCTGGTCCCTGCCGAGGAACGCGACCTCCGCGCCGGCGGGGATCGACGCCGGATCCACGAACCGCAGTGCGGGCGCGGCCGCGTCGCCAACGGGCATCCGATCGCCGTCCACGAGGAGTACTCGCGTATCGCGATCACGGCGCAGGGTGTCCACGAGATCAGGCGTGAGACGCTCTGCTGCGCTCGGATCGAATGTGCCGGCGGTGTCGGAACTGGTCATCGACTCCCTCTCTGCGTGGCGTGGTGCGGCGCGTGGCGGGGCCACATAGTGTGGGCGGCATGGCACGATCCACTCTCACTCTAGCGGCGGCTGCGTCGGCGGCTCTGGGAGACGAGGTCATCACGACGACGCGCCGACTGACGGCGCAGGGAGCCGGCCGTTTCGATGCTGCGCTCGTGACGGCGTCCGGCGAAGACGTCGTCGTGCGGATCCCCACGGATGAGACGGCGCTCACGGACGTCGAGGCAGAACTCGTCGCGCTGCGCGCGCTCACCGCGGGCGCACGCGAACTGCTGGGGTTCGCGGCCCCGGAGATCCGAGGAACGGCGCCGCTGGAGGATTCGCGCGTCGTCGCGACGACGTTCCTGCCGGGTTATCTCGTCGAGGCCGCGCACATCCCCGCGGGTCGCGGCGTCGCGACGGCAATCGGCTCCGCCACTGCGCGCCTGCACACCCTGCCGCCGTCGATCGTGCGATCGGCGGGCCTTCCCGAGCGCAGCGCGGCGGATGCGCGTGCCGACCTCGAGAAGCTGCTCGACGCGATCGGCCGCAGCGGCCGGGTCCCCGTGCGACTGATGGTGCGCTGGCGGGAGGCCGCCGAGGACGACCGCCTGTGGGGGTACGAATCGACAGTCGTGCTGGGCGGAGCGCAGTCGACCTCGTTCGTGATGCGGGACGATGCGGAGGGCGCGCCCGTCGTGACGGGCGTCCTCGACTGGCAGGGCCTGGCGATCGGCGACCCTGCCGTCGACCTGCACTGGACGGCGGGCGCGCCTGACGCCGCCGACGACGTCTTCCGCTCGTACGCGGGCGGAGCCGTGCGCGCGCCCGATCGCGCGCTCCGCGTCCGCACACGGCTGCACGCCGAGCTGGAGTTCGCCCGCTGGCTGCTTCACGGCATCGAAGCGCACCGCCCGGATGTCGTGGACGACGCGGCGGACCTGTTGGAGTCGCTGTCCGACGGGCTCGTCAACGACGTGCTTCTCGCCGACCTCCCGGCGCGCGAACGCGCCGACGTCTCGGAGGCGGTCGCGCTGCTCGATCGTGTGCCGCGCACCGAACGTGAAACGTCGGATACCTCAATGCACACCGATGCCTTCGATCCCGACGAGCTCCGCCTCCACGCAGAGGAGGACTGGGACGCCGCTCCCCCGCGGAGCGCTCCGGATGACGCCGACGCGACCCAGCCCTCGCTCGAACTGGAACCGGACGCGACCCAGCCCGTCGACCTCACCGACGACGAACGCTGATCAGCGGCGGGCGGCGCGCCACCTGTCGACGAGTTCGTGCTCCGTCAGCGGTGATTCGTCTCGGATCACGAGATCATCCGACACGTAATAGAGCGCGACGTCGATCTCGTCGAGGGGAACGCCGTGGCGGCGGTGGTAGGCGAGCCGGTACAGGGCGAGCTGCAGCATGCGTTCGTCGCGCTGACGTCGGTCGGTCGGCGCCTTGCCCGTCTTCCAGTCGACGATCTCGATGCGTCCGCCGCGGTCCTCGCGGCGATAGACGGCATCGAGCTTGCAGATCATGATGTGCGGCGGCGCACCGTCGTCGAGCGCGAGGGCGAAGTCGACTTCGGTCTCGACCTCGATCGGTTGAAGGGGAGCCCATTCGCTGCGCTCGAAGATCTTCCGCAGTCGGGCGAGGTCACGTTCGTCCTCGGCGGATGCTCCGCCCGCCGCGCCGTACTCGTCATCGTCGATCTCCCAGAGGGCGTCGTCGGGGGTCAGCGTCGCACCGATGAGCCCCGAGCGCTGCTCGACCCACTGGTGAAAGAGTGTGCCGAGCCGCGTCTGGCGGAACGGACGCTCCGGCATGGGGCGCTCGATCTCGGTGAGGGTGGCGTCGAAGTCGACGACATAGTCCTTGAATCTCGATGCCGGGACGCGCGTCGGGATCGCCGTCCGCGCGCGCCGCGCGGTCGCCTCGCGTTCGGCGAGGAGCCTCGCCAGCTCGGCGGTCGGTTCGGCGACGCCGGCGCTCGTCACCCGTTCGGCGGCGGCCGCGACGCGCTGACGGCGCGCGCCGAGCGCATCGACGGGCCACGCGAGCGTCACCCCCGCGCCGTCATACGGGTTCTCGTCGTCGTCGATCGGCGCGAGCGGTTCGCGTCCAAGCTCCTCGAGCACCTCAGCGAGGAACGGACTCGGCTGTTTCGGACGCTTCTGTCCGGACCACCGAGATCCGGTCAGGAGCAAGTTGGCCCGAGCGCGCGTGACCGCGACGTACGCCAGTCGTCGTTCCTCCTCGGCGTGGTAGGCCCGGTTGGCGTCGGCGAAAGCATCGAAGGCGTCTTTGAGGTCGCGCTTCGCGTCGCGGAGCGCCTCCGGGTCAGCGGGGCGGATCTCCGGAGCCTGCCAGGAGAAGCGCGGGAGCGCTGCGGCGTCGCCCCGAAACACGTACGGGAGCCGGCCGAAGGCGAATCCGCCGCTGATGTCACGCGACCCCGCGGGGAGCTCGCCGTCGACGACCCGCGCGACGACCACCGAGTCCCATTCCAGCCCCTTCGACCCGTGGATCGTGAGTAACTGGACGACCCCAGGTTCGGCGGGCTCCGTCCGCGGCATGAGGTCGTCGGCCCGCTCGGCGTAGTCGAGCCATGCGAGGACGCTTCCGATCGTCGCCCGATCGTCGACGGACAGGAACGCACGGACCTCCTCCGTGAACGCGCGCAGCTGCGCCCCGGCCGTCCGCGCTTCACCTCTCGTCTCGTTCGCCGCGAGTTCGACGTCCAGGCGCAGCTCCTGCTCGATCATGCGGATGAGGTCGGGAATCGGACCGGTCGCGGCGGCGCGCAGCCGGTCGAACAGTTCGGCCGCCTCCGTCAGCCGGGCGATCCCCTGTTCGCTGAAGTCTGCGAACAGCCTGCTGCCGTGCCGACGGGTACGGATCGCATCGAGCCCGTCGATGATCGACACCTGCTCGTCGATTCCGGCCGATGCGCGGACGCGCTGCCGCACCTCCTCGCTGAGGCGCGCGCCCGACGCGTCCTGTTCTGCGAGCCGCGACGCGAGATCGTACAGCGCGGCCATATCGGCGACGCCGACGGCGAACCGCGGTCCGACGAGCAGGCGGATGAGCGCCGAGCCGGCGCCCGGGTCGTCGATCACCCGCAGCGCGCACACGACGTCGGTCACCTCGGGGACGTCCAGAAGGCCGCCCAGCCCGAGGATGCGGTGCGGGATGCCGCGGTCGGCCAACGCGTCCGCGAATCGGCGCATGTGCTTCTTCTGGCGGAACAGGATCGCACCGGAATGGCGGTCGGCGTGCTCGGCCGCGTCGTGGTCGGCGATCCGGTCACCGAACCACTCCGCCACGTGACGGGCTTCGTCGTCCACCGTGTGGGCGAACTCGATGTCGAGCAGCCCGTCGCCTGCCCCGTCCCGTGCACCGAGCGGTTCGACGCCGTCGCTGGAGCCGGCGAGTGGGCGCACGAGCCGGTTGGCGGCGTTCAGCACGACCTGCTCGTTGCGCCAACTGGTCATGAGGCTGAACCGATGACACACCCGCTCGTGTGCGAATGCGCGCGGGAAGGAATGGATGCCGTCGGCGCTCGCCCCGCGCCAGGTGTAGATCGCCTGGTTCGGATCGCCGACGGCCATCACCGACTCGTCACGGAACAACGTCGAGAGCAGCCGCGTCTGCAGCACCGACGTGTCCTGGTACTCGTCGAGAAGAACGACACGGTACTGATTCCGGATCTCGTCGGCGACGTCGGGCGCGCGCTCGACGACCTCGAGGGCGCCAGCGACCTGATCCGCGAAGTCGAGGACGCCGCGCCGCTGCTTCTCGCGGTCATAGCGGGCGACGAGCTCGAGCAGACGCGGCAGCGACGTCAACGAACCGTACGCGCGGTCCCAGGCCGCGGGCCGAGCAGAGAGCGGATCCGCAAATGGCTCCAGCGCCGCGGACAGTTCGCTCGCGTAGCCGCGCACCCGGTCTGCCAGGGTGCGCCCATCGGCATTCGAAGTGGGCCGGTTCTCGAGGAGGTCGCCAGACAGGCTCAGGATCGCATCGGCGATCCTGCCGACCCCCTTGTCGAGTTCGTCGAGTCCGAGATCATCGGCGTGGATGGCGACGTGTCGCGCGATGATCCAGGCAGCGGAGGAACTGAGCATGGCGGCGTCGGGATCGCGTCCGATGCGGGACGCGTTCTCGCGGACGACCGCGTCGGCGAAGGCGTTGTAGGTCGACACGCGCACCTGATCCAGCAGCCTGTCGATCAGCGGTCGCTCGTCGCGTTCCGCGCCGAGGTCGCGCGCGAACGCATCGAGGACGTCTCGGCGCACGGCATCGCGCGCGGGCCCCGCCGGTGCGCGCTCGATCCGCGTGAATTCGGAGGTCTCGACGATCGTGTCCAGGTGCGGCAGGAGCCCGCGCCTGCCGAACTCGTCGAGGTCCGCGAGTCGGGCGGAGATGCGCTCGGAGAGTTCGCCGGCGGCTTTCCGTGTGAAGGTCAGCCCGAGGATCTCGTCGGCGCGGACGTGACCGTTCGCGACGAGCCACAGCACGCGTGCCGACATCGTCGCGGTCTTGCCACTGCCGGCGCCCGCGATGACGAGAGCTGGCTCGAGCGGCGCTTCGATCACGGCACGCTGTCGCGGCGTCGGCGCGAACGAGCCGACTGCACGCATGATGACATCAGCGGAAAGCGACAGAGGGGTGGCGGTCATGCGCTCACGGCTCCGATCGTGTGGATGCGGCAGATCGGCGATCGACGGGAATCGTCGCAGTGGGCGTCGACCGACGCGGAGAAGCTGGCCGCCGACATTCCCCGCGCCGCGCCGATGACGCGCTCGAGGTACTCGTCGCGCGCGAGGTGCGGCGCGCCGGTCTCATCGCCGTCGAGCACGCGCTGGTGAGCGACGCGATAGGTGCTCCGCGATAGCGTCTTCGAGACCACCACGAGGCGCGCGCCGGCGAGCGCGCCGGGTTCGGCCGCGTCGACGAGCCCCTCCTCGACCGCGAGTTGGTATGCGGCGAGCTGGGCGTCGTCGATGACCTTCGCATCGGCGACGCGCTCCTCGGAGCGTCCGCTCTTGAGGTCCGTGACGACGACGCGCTCGGCCGCCTCGTCGTCGCGCGAACGCATCACCTCGAACGACTTCGGCGAGCGCGCCGGCGCGTGCTCTCCCTCGCCGCGCGGGTACGCCTCGACCCGATCGATCACGCCGCTCAGCACGGCGCGGCCCGGTCCGCGCACGTCGTCGCCGGTGATGATCTCGCCCGTGTCGAGATCGATGGCGAAGGCGAACGCCGCCTCTGCCGCGATGACGCGGCCACGCTGCGCACGGACGTTCGCAAGGTAGTCATCGAGGCGGACGAGATACTCGTCGAGCCGTCGCCGCTCCCCCGTCGCGACCCACCGGGATTCGAAGTCGAGCTCGCCCCAGCGTTCGTCGACGACCGCACGCATCTCGTCGATGCCGCCGTCGGGAACGCGCTCGAGCGCGGCGTGTAGGAGGGTGCCGATGCCCGCGCTCGGAGAGGTCATCGTGTCGCCGCCGAGCGCGGAGATGACCCACTCGAGGCCGCATTCGAGGAACGAGGTGATCTTCGACGGTGAGACGCGCACATGCTCGCTCTCGAGGTCGCGCAGCGGCGCCGTCGAGGTGGGCGCGCGGAGCCCGTACCACTCGTCAGGGTCAGCTCCCGGGACCCGCGCGGCCGCGAGCAGCCGCAGCTGCTCGGCGGCGTGCTGGCGGTCGGCTTCCTCCGCGGTGGTCGCGGTCAGGGTGCGGCGGTGACGGGCGACCAGCCCGCGCAGGGTGAGCGGGTGGCCGTTGTCGTGAATGGGCTCCGGGTCCGGGAGGGAGGCGAGGAGCGGGCTGGGGGTGGCGTCGTCGTCATCGACCGCCGTCACGATCACGCGACTGCGGGCCCGTGACAGCGCGCGGACGAACAATCGCACCTCGTCGTGGAGCGCCTGGCGGCGGCGGTCGAGGACCGGCGGGTCCGCCTCGTCTGCGTGACCGGCCCGATGGGCGAGCACGGTGTCGGCGAGGCGCCAGGTTCCGAGCATTCCGCCACGCAGTCGCGTGTTGGGCCAGACGCCGTCCTGCAGGCCAGCGATCACGACGATCTCGAACTCGGTTGAGAGCGCGTTCGCGGGCGTGAGCAGCGCGACCGTCTCTCCGAGATCGGGCGAGGAGAGGGTGTCCTCCGGGACATCGCTGTCGAGGATCTCACGGATGAATCGTTCGGGACGGTCGTTCGGGCTGCGTTCGATCGACCGCTTGGCCGCGGCGAAGAGCGCGACAAGACCGTCGAGGGCGCGCGCGGCATCGCCAGAGGAGCGTGACGTCGATGTCGCGGCATCGCGCCATTCGTCGCGCAGCCGACGACCGCTGATGCCACGCGCACGGTCCCAGACATGCCAGAGCAGATCGTGCACGGTGGCTCCGCCGCGACGGAGGACCGCGATGTCTCTCATCGTCGTCGCGAACCGCTCGGCCGCGCGTCCTTCCGGCGTGCCGAGCGTGCCGAAGGAGACCGGGTGGGCGAATCCTTCGTGGACGAGTTCGCGTGCCGGCCGGCTGCCGCCCTGTTCGAGCTCGGCGTGACGGAGGCTCCCGCGCAGACGCCGCAGGGCGACGCCGTCGAATCCACCGTACGGAGAACGGAGCGCGGCGACGAGGGCGTCCGGATCGCGCTCGGCGGGATCCGTGAGTCCCAGCCGGAGGATCTCCATGATCTGACGCACGGCGCGCTCGCTCCCGAGCGGCCTCGGGACGCCGGCAGCGCGCGTCGGTACGTCGCGGGCGGCGAGTTCGGATTCGAGAGCGACGAGCTGGCGCGTGTCGTGCGCGATGACGGCCATCTCGCCCCAGCGGACGCCGTCGTTCAGATACGCGTCGCGCAGGCGTCGCGCGATCTGGTCGACCTCCTCTGGCGGCGACGGTGCGCGAACGACCGACACAGCGTGCCACTCGGTCGGTTCGGGCCCCGGCGCCCGGCGATGCTGGACGTGTCCGCCGACGCCGATCGCCGCGGTCATGTGCCGCACGAGCCACGTCGGCTCGCCGCCCGCTCGATGTTGTTCACGCAGCACGAGCACTTTCCCCAGCGACGCGACGAGCTCGGAGAAGACCTCCGGAGTGATGCCGCGGAACGCTCCCGAGCCGATGTCCGGGTCGCCGGCCGCGAGCACCGCCACCCCGCGGGCGCGCAGCGCCTCGACGAGGGCCGTGCCGCCGCGCGTCAGCTCTTGGGCGTCGTCGACGATCACGGCCCGCAGTTCGTCGACGCCGGGCACGTGCGCGCCGTCGCGGAGCGCCGCGGTCGCCCCCTGCAGGAGCTCCGCGGCGTCGCGCGCCTCGTCGTTCATGTTCTGAATGACCCCGGCGTACTCGTCGAGCAACGCGACGATGGGCCCCCAGGCGCCGCCGCGCACGGTCTGCAGCTCGTCACGAGATGCGTCGAGCTCGACGGCGGTATCGAGGAACGCGCGGAGCTCGGAGCGGAACTCGCGTGACCGGCGCACGGTCGGACCGAGGTGGTCGGGCCAGGCGATCCGCGCGTCTTCGATGTCGCCCTCGATGAGGTGCGCGAGGATCCGGTCCTGCTCCGCGCCGGTCAACAGCGTCGGTCCGGCGGCTCCTCGTGCCGCGGCGTCGGCGCGCATCACGTGGAACGCGAAGGAGCCAACCGAGCGCGCGACCGGACCCGGCGTCGCGGCACGCACGCGCTGGCCGAGACGATCGCGCAGGCGTGTCGCGGAGGCACGGGACGGCGTGAGCACGAGGACCTGGCCGGGGGCGAACGGCGCGTCGTCGCCGTCGATGAGCCGCGCGACGCGTTCCACGAGGACGGCCGTCTTGCCGCTGCCAGGCGCGCCGATGATCGTGCCCGTCGCGTCGGGCGCGAGTGCCAGCACGGCCTGCTGGTCGGGATCCCACCTCGTCAGAGCCATGTCTCACACGCTACTGACGAGCGGCGACATTCTTCCCTCGCCGCCCGGTGTCGCGGGGAAGCGTTCGCCGTCAGCGTGCGTCGGGTCGCGTTGCCCGCGCCTGCAATAGGCTGGTGCGGAGCCCCGTTCGGGGCGGAAGTCGCTACGAAAGGCACGATCCGTGGATATCCGCATCGGCATGATCAACTCCGGCCGCGAGCTCACCTTCTCCTCCGACGAGACCGCGGACGCGATCGCGAAGAAGGTCGACAATGCCCTCTCCGGTGACGGCGCGTCGCTGAGCCTCACCGATTCCAAGGGCGCCACCTATATCGTGCCGACCGCGGCCCTCGCGTATGTCGAGATCGGCACCGAAGAGGCGCGCCGAGTCGGCTTCGTCGCCTGAGGGAAGACGTCCCGCCCGAGGACAACGCCGCGATGTGCGTTCCCGCGGCGCGTCAGGCGGAGAGACCTAAGTGGGACATGCGTTGTGAGTGCGCGGTCACCAGTGCGGTGAACACGGGCTCGACGCGTTGCTCCTCTTCGAGGTCGAGGCGGGTTCGGCTGAGGCCGGCGCGCGCGACGAGGAGTGTGTCGCCAACGAGGCGGCGCGCCCACATCGACAGCAGCCCGCGCATCTCCGCGTCATCGCGGATGGTCGTGACCAGCAGATCGACGAGCAGGTCGCGGTCGTGCTCGACGCGCAGGACGCGCTCGACGCGGCGTCCCGTGTCGCCGTAGCTCGAGGCCAATGCGAGATAGAAGTCATCGAGGATGCCGGCGGTGATGTGCACCGTGAGCATCGTCTCGCGCTGCCGCACCCCGAGTGTGCTGTGTCGGAAGTGATCAAGAGATGCTCGGAACGGCTGCATGAGCTCGGTCGGGTCCTCGTCGCGGTCGCGGATGATCTCGACGATCCCGCGGTGCTTCTCCAAGGCGGCCCCCGCGGCGTGCGACAGCGCTTCCTTCTCGGCAAGTTCCGGCGTGTGTCGGATTAAGCGCGTGAGCGTCTCGAAGTAGCCGAGCTGCAGATACGCGGCCTGGCCGAGGAAGACGTTGACATCCGGCGCGAGTTCCTCGAAGTCGACGCGGACAGCGTCCCCCGCTTCACCACGCGCGCGGAGCCGCAGCTTGCGGACGGGGCGGCGACGCTTCCAGAACCAGTTGACCACCAACTCAGCGTATCGGGGCTTCAGGAGTCGGCAGGTAAGCTGGCCTCAGCTCCGGCACCGGATCGGAGTCCCGCGCCTGTGGCTGTGATGTGAAGGGCGTGGACGTCACAACCGGCGGCAGCCGCGTCGACACGTCGCGCCGCCGAGACAGGCAGCATTCTTCATGACCGCATTCGCCGATCTCGCGATCGATCAGGACATCGTCGATCAGCTGACCGAGAAGGGGATCGAAGAAGCGTTCCCCATCCAGGAGCAGACGATCCCGATCTCGCTGCCCGGGCAGGACGTCATCGGCCAGGCCAAGACGGGCACGGGAAAGACGTTCGGATTCGGCATCCCCATCGTGCAGCGTCTCGGCAAGGACCCGGAGCCGGGCGTCAAGGCGCTCGTGGTCGTACCGACGCGCGAGCTCGCCACGCAGGTGTACGAAGACATCGACCTCCTCACTCGCGGCCGCTCGACGAGCGTCGTCGCGATCTACGGCGGCAAGGCCTACGAGGGTCAGATCGAGCAGCTCCGAGCCGGCGCGCAGATCGTGGTCGGCACGCCCGGGCGCCTCATCGACCTGGCCGGTCAGGGACTCCTCGACCTCTCGAACGCGACCGAGGTCGTGCTCGACGAGGCCGACAAGATGCTCGACCTCGGCTTCCTCGCCGACATCGAGAAGATCTTCCAGCGCGTCGCGCAGAAGCGGCACACACAGCTGTTCAGCGCGACGATGCCTGGCCCGATCGTGGCCCTCGCACGCCGATTCATGTCGAACCCCATCCACATCCGCGCCTCCGACCCGGATGAGGGTCTGGCTCAGGCGAACATCCGCCACGTGATCTACCGCGCACACCAACTCGACAAGGACGAGGTCATCGGCCGCATCCTGCAGGCGAACGGCCGCGGCAAGTCCGTCATCTTCACGCGCACGAAGCGTCAGGCGCAGCGTCTCGTCGACGAGTTGGCGGATCGCGGCTTCGCGGTCGGTGGCGTGCACGGAGACATGGGTCAGGAGCAGCGCGAGCGCTCGATGGCGGCGTTCAAGGCGGGCAAGCGCGACGTCATGGTGGCGACCGACGTCGCCGCGCGCGGCATCGACGTGTCCGACGTCACGCACGTGATCAACCACACGATCCCCGACGACGAGAAGGCTTACCTGCACCGCGTGGGCCGCACGGGGCGCGCGGGTCGCGAGGGGATCGCGGTGACGTTCGTCGACTGGGACGACCTGCACAAGTGGGCGCTCATCAACCGCGCGCTGGACTTCGGTCAGCCCGAGCCGACGGAGACCTACTCGACGAGCCCCCATCTCTACTCCGATCTCGACATCCCCGAGGGAACCAAGGGGCGCATCGCCAAGGCGCCGACGAAGAAGAGCGGTGAGGACAACAAGCGCGGCAACGCAGATGAGGGACGCTCGCGTCGTCGTCGCCGTTCGTCGAACGACGACCGCCAGCGCACGCCGCACAAGCAGGAGGGCGAGGGCACGCACGACGGCTCCGGCAAGGAGCACCACGACGGCAAGCCCGCCGCAGCGCGCCGTCGCCGTCGCCGTCGCCGCTCCTCCGGACAGACGCAGCAGGGCGCGTAGTCAGAGCACCGGGTCGGTCCCGGATGCGGCCCGGAGGATGCGTTCGACCATCTCGGGACTCGTGGTGTTCTCGCCGATGACGTTGGGCTTGCCCGCGGCTCCGTGGTAATCGCTTGAGCCGGTCACGATGAGATCGCGCGCCACGGCGATCTCGCGCAGGAGCGCCACGCCGTCCGGGCGATTCTCGCGGTGGCCGAGCTCGAAGCCGTGAAGGCCCGCGTCGACAAGCCGCTCGATGGCGCGGCGCGGCAGCATGTCGCGGCCAGCCGGATGCGCGATGATCGCGACCCCGCCGGCTGCGACGATCCGCGTGACGACCTCGTGCGGCGAGGGCGCGGCATGCCCGACGTAGTACGGACCCCGGTGATGGAGGATGCTCGCGAACGCCTCATCGCGCCCCGGAACGATCCCTGCCGCGACGAGCGCGTCGGCGATGTGCGGCCGGCCGATCGTCGCATCGCCCTCGCGTTGAGCGAGGACGGATTCCCACGTAATCGCGTAGTCGCGCGCGATGGCATCGACGATGCTCCGTGCGCGACCGACGCGATCGTGCCGGACTCCGGACATGAGTGCGGCGAGTCCCGGCTCATCGGGGTCGAAGAGGTATCCGAGCACATGAACGCTGCGCCAGGCGTGCTTCGTCGAGAACTCGGCGCCGGGCAGCAGCGCGATGCCGCGTTCGCGGGCGGCGTGCTTTGCTTCGTCCCAGCCGGCCACCGTGTCGTGGTCGGTCAACGCGATCGTCCCCATCCCGGCGTCGGCTGCGGCGGAGACGACGTCCCGTGGCAGTTCTGTGCCGTCGGAACGCACAGAATGCAGGTGGAGATCGGCAGGGCCGGGAGCACGGGACGGCACACGAGGATCCTATGCCGATCCGCAGGTTTCGTTCGCCCGCGATGGCGGAAGTTCCCAGGACGCAAACGTAGGCTCCACTCGTGTTGCGATCGCTGGGTGTCCTCGTCACCGTGCTGTTCGCGTGCGCCGCGGCCGTCGTCACGTGGCCGGGCTTCTTCCGTCTCGAGGACAAGGTTCCGTTCGCACAGATCGTCGCCGTTCGCGGCGCGACGGTCGTCGTCTTCGCCATCCTCACGGTCCTGTTCCTCTGCTTCGCCGCGAGCCGCCGGCTCCGCGGATTCGCCGTCTCGATGGCCGTCGTGAGTGCGGTGGCCGCGATCGCCGGCGGCGTCACGCTCGGACTGCGCGGCTACGGCGCCGCGACGATGCCCGACAAGGAGGAGTCGAGCGTGCGGGTGATGACGTGGAACACCCTCGGCAATGCGACAGGAGCCGAGACGATCGCGCGCACCGCCGTCGCCATGGAGGCCGATATCGTCGCGTTGCCGGAGACGGCGAAAGGCGTCGGCGAGGAGGTCGCGGTCCTCATGCGCGACCTCGGCAGCCCGATGTGGGTGCACAGCGAGATCTACAATGAGGACGTCGAACGCGGACCCCAGGCGTGGCAGACGACGTTGCTCGTCTCCCCCGGCCTCGGCGACTACTCCGTCATCGACGCGTCCCAGGACGGCACGACGATGCTGCCGAGCGCCGTCGCGATGCCGCTGAACGACGGATCCGGGCCCATCATCGTCGCCGCGCACGCGGTCGCTCCGCAGGCCCGGTACATGGCGGAGTGGCGCAGCGACCTCCGCTGGCTCGCCGATCAGTGCGTGGACGACAACGTGATCATGGTCGGAGATTTCAACGCGACGGTCGACCACATGGCCGCCCTCGGCGAGGGCGGAAACGACCTCGGCTGGTGTCGCGATGCGGCCGCAGAGTCGGGTAACGGGGCCGTGGGCACCTGGCCGACCTGGCTGCCGTCCACCCTCGGCACGCCGATCGACCACGTGCTCGTCTCCGACGCGTGGGAGGTCAGCGGATCCATCGTCGTGACGAACGTCGACGACGCGGGCAGCGATCATCGCCCGCTCGTCGTTCAGCTCGAGCCAGCCGATTAGGGCACCCCCTCCCGGTCACGTCTCGACAGGACGGTGAGAGACTGGGGACATGAGCGACACGACCGACACCACCACGGCCGAGGGCGAGACGAACACGAATCGCCGGCAGCCGTTCCCCCAGGGCTTCCTCGACACGATCGGAACCGGCTGGGCGGAGCGTCCCGACACGATCCCCGCCCCGCGCGACGTCGCGCCCTACGCCGCACGCCGGCGTGAGGCGCTGAGCCAGCTCTTCCCGGGCCGGCGACTCGTCGTGCCGGCCGGCGCCTTCAAACAGCGTTCCAACGACACCGACTACCCCTTCCGCGCCCACTCGGCGTTCGCCCACCTCACGGGCTGGGGAGCCGACGCGGTGCCGGATTCCGTTCTCGTCTTCGATCCCGACGGCGACGCGCACGAGGTCACGCTGTACGTGCGCGATCGCGCCACGCGCGAGACGCCGGAGTTCTACCGTGACGCGTCGATCGGCGAATTCTGGGTGGGCCCGAGGCCATCGCTTGCCGCGGTCGCGGCCGAGCTCGGCGTCGCCACCGACCACATCGAGCGCTTCTCGGCGAGCGACGACGACCTCGTCGTCGGCGATCACGACGGTCTCACCAGCGCCGTCAGCGAACTGCGCCTGGTGAAGGACGCGTACGAGATCGAGCAGATGCGCCTCGCCGTGGACGTCACCGCGAAGGGGTTCGACGACATCGTCCGCGAGCTCCCCCGAATCATCGAGCACCCGCGCGGTGAGCGCGTGGTCGAGGGCGTCTTCCACCTCCGCGCCCGCAGCGACGGCAACTGGGAGGGCTACGACACGATCGCCGCGTCCGGCCCGCACGCCTGCTATCTCCATTGGACGCGCAACGACGGCGCGGTGGTGCCGGGCGACCTCATGCTCGTCGATGCGGGCGTGGAGCTCGACAGCCTCTACACCGCCGACATCACGCGGACCATCCCCGTTTCGGGGCGATTCACCCCGATCCAGCGCACCATCTACGAGGCGGTTCGCGAAGCCGCGGACGCCGCTTTCGCGGCCGCGCGCCCCGGGATGAAGTTCCGCGAGCTGCACGACACCGCGATGCAGGTGATCGCCGCGCGCACCGCCGAATGGGGTCTCCTGCCCGTCACTGCTGAGGAGGCGCTCGACGCCGACCGCGGCGGCCAGCAGCGCCGGTACATGGTCCACGGAACGAGCCATCACCTCGGGATGGACGTGCACGACTGCGCCCAGGCACGGCGCGAGATGTATTACGACGGCGAGATCGCACCCGGCATGATCTTCACGATCGAGCCGGGCCTGTATTTCCAGATCGATGACGAGACCGTTCCGGAGGAATATCGCGGCATCGGCGTCCGTATCGAAGACGACATCCTGATGACCGAGGACGGTCCGGTCAACCTGTCGGCGGGCATGCCGCGGACGGCGGACGAGATCGAGGAGTGGATCGCTCAGTCTCGCGACTGAGCCTCGCTGTCGCCGGAGGAGGCGCGGCCGTCCGCGGGGCGGTCGGCGGACGTCTCGGGCGCCGCCGGCTCCGTCGTCTCCGCGGGGCGCGCCGCCTGCTGGTCCGACAGGCGGATGCCATACTTCGGCGGCTCGTCCGTCGGCGGCTGAACCACCTGCGTGCGCGGCTGCGTCGTCCCGAGCAGGCGACGCGCCTCCGCCACGTGCGCGCTCATCACGGTCACCTCGTACCGGTCAGCGGAGACTGCCATGATGCTCGCGTAGTCGCGGCGACGACGCACGATCGAGTAGCTCAGGAGGCGGAAGGCCATCCCGAAGCCCACACCGATCAGCAGGATCCCGCCGATCATCGGCATCGCGAGGTCGGGCGACCAGATGACGGCGAACGCGGCGAACAGCAGTCCGATCATGATGCCGTTGAGCGCGCCCTGCCACGCGGCCCGGGCCCAGCCGAGCTTGCCCGTGACCTTCTCGACGGTACGGAGCGCCTGGCCGACGATTGCGATGTCGCGGGCGGGGACGTCCTGCGCGATGAGCGTCGAGACCGCCTTCTGCGCACCCTCATACTTGGTGTACGTGGCGACAGTCTCGCCCACCTCGGGGGTCGGCATCGCGGCGTTCAACATGCTCATGCCCCGATTGTCCCACGTCGCGACCGGGTCGTCCCCTGAGCCAGCTATGCGCCTCCTGTGAACGCACGTCAGCCGCAGCTCGTCAGCGCAGGGCTACGCTGGAGATGTGAGCACGCAGAGGGTATTCGTAGGCCGGTTGGCCGGCTGCCCCGTCTTCGATCCGGCGGGTGACCGGCTGGGCAAAGTGCGCGATGTCGTCGTCGTGTACCGAAGTTCTGGCGCGCCCCGTGTGATCGGCCTCGTGCTCGAGATTCCCGGACGCCGCCAGGTGTTCGTGTCGATCGGCCGAGTGACCTCGATCGCGCAGGGGCAGATCATCACGACGGGGCTCATCAACGTGCGCCGATTCCAGCCGCGCGCGGATGAGCGTCGCATTATGGCCGAGATCATTGGCCGCCGTGTTGCCCTCCGTGACGGATCCGGAAACGCCACAATCGAGGACGTCGCGATCGAGCGCAGCCGCATCGGCGAATGGGAGATCGGTCAGGTCTTCCTCCGCAAACCCCGCACGAGCGCCTCGCCGTTCGCCAAGGGACCGACGGCCTTCGCCACGTGGGGCGAGGTCCGCGAGCAGCACGCGCCCGGAGAGGCGCAGTCGGCCGAGCACCTCGCGCAGAGCTACGCCGAGCTGTGGCCGGCCGATCTCGCCAACACGCTGCTCGACCTGCCGCACGAGCGGATGATCGAGGTCGTCGCTGAGCTGAGCGACGAGCGCCTCGCGGACGCGCTGGAGGAGATGCCGGAGGACGAGCAGGTCACGATCCTCGAGGCGATCGGCGACGAACGCGCCGCGGACGTGCTCGATGTGATGGATCCGGACGATGCCGCGGACGTCCTCGCGGAGCTGGACGCACAGCGCAGCGAGCAGCTGCTGCAGATGATGGAGCCCGAGGAAGCGGAGGACGTGCGCCTCATCCTCCAGTACGGTGCCGACACCGCCGGCGGCCTCATGACGACTGACCCGATCATCCTGCCGGCCGACGCGACGATCGCGGAGGCCCTCGCCCTGATCCGACGCCACGAACTGCACCCCGCGCTCGCGACGAGCGTCTTCGTGACGTTGCCTCCGTACGAGACGCCGACCGGGCGATACCTCGGCACGGTGCACTTCCAACGGATGCTGCGCTACCCGCCGCACGAGCGCATTGGAGCGATCATCGACGACTCGATCGATGCGGTCGAGGGCGAGTCACCGGGGGCCGAGGTCGCACGCCGACTCGCGAGCTACGACCTCGTCGTGATGCCCGTGGTCGACAGGGCGCACCGTTTGATCGGCGCGGTCACCGTCGACGACATCCTTGACTCGCTGCTGCCCGAGGACTGGCGCTCCCATGATGCGAGCGAACCGATCCCCTCACTGACGGGCGCCATTCGAACGGTGGAGACCTGATGGCCTCTCCGGAAGGGCGCAGCTTCGCCCGCGGACGCCGCCCCCTGCTCGAGGAGGCGTCGCCGCGCAGCGGTGACCGCTTCGGACGCGCGACGGAATGGGTCGCTCGCGCGATGGGAACCCCGTGGTTCCTCATCATCCTCACGCTCTTCTGCGCCGCGTGGATGGTGTGGAACACCGTCGCGCCTCCTGAATGGCGCTTCGACTCCGCCGCGATCGGGTTCACCGCGCTGACCCTGATCCTCTCGCTGCAGGCGTCGTACGCCGCCCCCCTCATCCTGCTGGCGCAGAACCGTCAGGACGACCGCGATCGCGTCGCCCTGCAGAACGACCGCCAGCGCGCCGAGCGCAACCTCGCTGACACGGAGTACCTCGCGAGGGAGATCGTCTCGGTGCGCCTCATGCTCGAGGAGCTCGAGAAGAAGGCGGTCGACCGTGATTCGCTGCGCGACGCCCTGGAATCGGCGCTGCGCGATATCGAGGAGAAGAAGTCGGAGGATCGTTGAGATGACGGACCGTGAGCGGCGCGTAACCGAGGCCGTGGGGCGCGTGATGGATCCGGAACTGCGCCGTCCGCTCTCCGAGCTCGACATGGTGCGGGGCGTGAGCGCGTCCGGCGAGGACGTGACCGTCGCCATCTCTCTGACGATCGCCGGCTGCCCCGCAGCTGACCGCATCGAACGCGACGTGCGCGAGGCAGCCGAGAGCGTCGTGGGCGCCGGGCACGCGACGATCGACGTCGGCGTGATGTCGCCCGCGCAGCGGCAGGCGCTCACGGAGAAGCTGCGCGGCCCACAGAAGCGCAATCCGTTCGGCGAGGGAACGCTCACGCGCGTGATCACCGTCACCAGCGGCAAGGGCGGCGTGGGCAAATCCACCGTGACCGCGAACCTTGCGGTCGCTCTCGCCCGCCGCGGCCTGAAGGTCGGTCTGATCGACGCCGACGTCCACGGATTTTCGATCCCGCAGCTGGTGGGGCTGATGGAGGACGGCGAGGCGCCCTCCCCCACGCAGGTCGGCGACATGATCCTGCCGCCGATCGCCCACGACGTGAAGACGATCTCGATCGGAATGTTCCTGCGGCAATCTGACGGTTCGAACCCGGGCGCGGTGATGTGGCGCGGCCCGATGCTTCACCGCACGCTGCAGCAGTTCCTCACAGACGTCTTCTTCGGCGACCTCGACGTGCTCCTCGTCGACATGCCGCCGGGAACGGGCGACATCGCGATCTCGGCGGGTCATCTGATGCCCGGTGCCGAGGTGCTCGTCGTGACGACGCCGCAGGCGGCCGCATCCGACGTCGCCATCCGCTCCGGACTCGTGGCGCGACAGGTCGGACAACGGGTCATCGGGGTCGTCGAGAACATGGCCGCGATGACGCTGCCCGACGGCACGAGCATGGAGCTGTTCGGCTCGGGAGGCGGCGCTGAGGTGGCGCGCGCCCTCGGCGACGACGTCGAGGTGCTCGCGTCGGTGCCGCTCAGCCCGGCCCTCCGCGAGGACGGGGACGCCGGGACACCGGTTGTCGTCTCACACCCCGAGGATCCGTCGGCCGTCGCGATCGAACAGCTCGCGGATCGCGTCGTCGAGAGCGGGCGCGGATCCCTCGCAGGACGCAAACTGCCCGTCAGCACCCGCTGAGCGGCTGCAGAGAACAGAGCGCAGCGGCGCCCACGTCACACCCCGCACGGAGCGAAGCCGTCGCGACGAAAACGAGACGACAACGGGCTACAGGTCTTGCCCGAGGCCGCGCGCGTGCCTATGGCCGCGTTCGGTCAGTTCCGGACTCGCGGCGGGTCTTCACACAACCTGTGTCAATTGATATTGTCACAGAATGCAGGCACACGAAGCGGTCCGGTCTTACCTGAATGACTTGCGTGATGCAGGACGTCGGGCGACGACCTTGCGGGGGTATGCCTCGGATCTCAGCGTGCTGGTCGAGTGTGCGGCCAAGCATGGCGGCGCACTCAACGAGCAAGCAGTTAGCGACTACCTCGCCTGGCCGAAAGGTCGATCCACCGCGACACGGGCGCGTCGGTCATCATCGCTTCGAGGGCTCCTTCGCCATTGCGATCGAATGATCCTCATGCCGACTCATGGAGAGGTCGAGCCACCGAACGATCGCGAGGCGGAACGCCCACCCCATCGAGTACTCAGGTCGGAGATCGATGCGGTGTTCTCGATGATTCCTCTCCATGAGGATCGTGATCACCTGTTGTTCGGATTGCTCGCGCATCTCGGGCTCAGACCGAGCGAGGCTTTAGCTCTCCGGGTCGAGGACTTCGAAGAGTCGTCCGCATCCCTCTCGGTGGATGGGTGGGGCGGCAAGCGGAGACGCGTACTCGTCGACGATCGGCAGATCTACCTCCGGTTGACCAACTACTTGCTCCTTACGGCGTCACCGTCCGGGCCACTCTTCACTGCATCGGGCCGAGAAACGCCGCTACGGTACCAGTCAGTCCAGCATCGATGGGCGCAGTACTGCTCACAGGCGGGCGTCGACGTGAAGCTCTCTGATCTCCGGCGCGCGCACGTAGCAGACCTTGTGTCGGGCGGAGTTCCGGAAGCGATCATCCGCGAGCGTATCGGGCAAGCCGCCGGCGCACTTGAAGGGACCCACGTCTCTTTCTCGAACGCGGAGAGTGACGCAGAGATCCGTGCGTGGCAAGAACGCCGCGACGCCCGGAGGACCGCGCCCGACGGCACGCTCGACGCCTCGGAACGGCGCGTCGGGTGAGTTCGGGGTTACGCACGCTGGGTAAGCCCTTCATCACGTTCCTTCTCGCAGAGACCATCAGCGCGACGGGCACGATGGTGGCGGTTGTCGCTCTCCCCCTGATCGCAATCGAGCAGCTGCAAGCCTCGACATTCACCGTGGCACTGCTGGAAGCACTTCAGTGGTTGCCTGCCGCCTTCCTCGGTCTCCTGCTGGGGGCTCTGGTCGATCGAAGCCAACGACGCTGCCGCGCGATACTCGTTACGGCGAACTTCGGCCGCATGGCGAGTCTCGGAGCGGTCCCTCTTGCGGCGCTTCTGGGGTTGCTGACGTCCTCGGTACTCCTTGTGCTGGCCTTCGCGACCGGAATATTCACCTCCATGTTCCAGTCCGCCTACACGCCATACCTACGCCAATTGGTTCCGTCGACGACATACGCCGCAGCGAATGGATCGATGCAGGCGGGACGATCGACCGCGCGAGTCGTCGGGCCTGCGATCGGGGGGCTTCTCGTCGCGCTGATCGGCGCGGCAAATACCCTGATCGTCACCGCCGCGTGCTTTCTCATCTGTGCCATCGCGCTCCTCACGATCGTCAGCCAGGTTGCCCCTCCCCCTCCGCCGCTCCGAAGGCGGCTCACCACCGAGATCGGCGAAGGGCTGCACCTCCTGCGCTCAAGCCGAGTTCTTGCGTGGCTCACCGCAGGAGCCGCCACCGCGAATCTGCTCCTCTCCGCCAGCGGAGCATTGGACATCCTTTACCTCGCGCGAAACCTCGATGTCCCGTCGGACGTCATCGGGTTCATCCTCACCGCGAGTGGTGTCGGCGGATTGGTCGCGGCGCTCATCAGCGGCAAGCTCATCAGGCGCTATGAGGCGGGGAAGGTAGCAACCTTCACCTTCCTCTTCACATCCCCCGCGTCGTTGCTCCTGCCTGCGACACAGTCTGCATCTTCCCTTGCCCTCTTCACCATCGGCGCCTTTACGGTGAGCTTCGGGATCGCGCTCGGGGGTGTTGCGCTCATGACCCTCCGCTTGCACTACACACCACCGCACCTCCAGGGGCGAATCAGCTCGGTCTCGCAGGTCCTCAACGCGGCAACGATCCCGGTCGGTGCCGTCTTGGGCGGCACAATGGGCGAGTTCCTGGGAACACGCAGCGCGATGATTGTGCTCGCGATTAGCTATATCGCGTTCGGAGTCTTCTTCGCCTGTAGCCCCGTACGCACCGCGGCACCAGAGCAGATATCGAAAGCGGCCGAGAACCCACGTTAAGGTCCCGCACGAGCCGGCCCACATCCGTCCCACGCAAATGACCGGTCGCACTGCCGCACAGAACGCAGGGACCGACGCAAGAGGCATGCTTGCGTTGCGACGGAGCGAAGCGATCGTGTGCGCACGTCCGCTGGCTCGGGTCTGGCGGGAGGAGCCGCGGAGCGGGTCCTCGGGATCGCGGACGCGCGTACGCGATCGCGCAGCGAACCGACGACGAGTCGGAAGACGACGAAACCCGCTACGTCGCCTCGTCGTCGAAGGGGGGCGGATCCTCGGCAGAGAACGTCCGTGCGATCAGCGGTGACGTACGCGGCGGGCGCACGGCCGCGGCGGCGGGCGCGGCGGCGGGCGCGTCGTCCTCGAGGAGCGCCTCGCGGATGATGCGCCGCGGGTCGTACTGGCGCGGATCCAGTTTCGTCCAGTCGACCTCGCCGAAGTCGTCGCCGACCTCCTCCTCGACGCGCGTTCGGGCGCCCCGCGCATAGTCGCGCACCCGGCGCGTCGTGCGGCCCAGCCATTCCGCGGCCTGCGGCAGCCTCTCCGGGCCGATCAGGATAGCCGCGATCACGGCGATCATGATGACCTTGTCGAGAGAGAAACCGCCCATCTGTTCAGATTATCGTCGCACGCTGGGGTTCCCCCACACCTTCCAGTCATTAGTGTGAGGGCATGACATCTTCTGCCGTCGTCCGGTTCGTCCACGAAGCGCTCGCGGAGCCCGAAGCGATCGTCCGAGCACGCCAGAGTGCGCTCGAGCTCGGCGCCGCTCCCGTCAGCGCGGCGGTCGGTGCGCAGTGCGCGGTCATCGCCGCTGCGTCGGGCGCACGGTCGATGATCGAGATCGGCACGGGGGCCGGTGTCTCTGGCCTGTGGCTCCTGCACGGCGCTCCTGACGCCGTGCTCACGACGATCGACAAGGAGCCCGAACACCTCGCCGAGGCGCGCAAGTCCTTCCAGGCCGCCGGGGTCGGATCCTCGCGGGCGCGCTACATCACCGGCCGCGCGGCCGAGGTGCTGCCGCGGATGAATGAGGCGTCCTACGACGTCGTGCTCGTCGATGCCGACCCGGAGGACGTTCTCGAGAATGTCGAGCACGGGCTGCGGCTCGTGCGCGCGGGAGGCACCGTGCTCGTGCCACGCGTGCTCGCGTCGGGGCGCGTGGCGGATCCGGTGGCCCGCGACCAGCTGACGACCGACCTGCGCGGTCTGCTGTCCGAGACGCTCGGATCCACGACGATCATCTCGTCGCTGCTGCCGATCGACGAGGGCCTCCTGCAGATCACGACCGCGCGCGCCTGACGGCCCCGCGGACAGCGAAAGGGCCGGATCCCATCAGCGGGATCCGGCCCTTTCGGCAAGCGAGGTGCCTCAGGCCGCTTCCACGACGCCCGAGAGGACGCCGTGCAGCTCCTTCGCCTCCTCGTCGTTCACGGAGACGACGAGGCGTCCACCGCCCTCGAGCGGAACGCGAACGATGATGAGGCGACCTTCCTTGACGGCCTCCATGGGTCCGTCTCCGGTGCGCGGCTTCATAGCAGCCATATGTGGCTCCCCTTCCTGATTGTTCCCCTCCATCTTATCGTGACCGGCGCCCGTCACCGCTGTTCCGGGAGTCATACGCAGTCACGGCACGAGGTAGTACGTGTTTCCGATGCCGTACATCACGTGCATCCACCAGAATTGGCCGGCGACGCAGCCCACGAGCACGAGGGTGCGCGTCGAGCGGAGCATGCCGACCGCGGCGACCGCGCCCCACAGCGGCGCGAGAGGAAGCAACAGCCGGATCACGCTCGACTGCGGGAAGACGACGAGTACGACGTACACCAGGTAGCTCGCGGCCCAGAGGCGCGGCACGATGCCGATCGCTCGCACCCCGGGGGTGAAGAACATCGCGATCGCGCCGGCGGCGAGGACGGCGAGGAGCACGTACCCGGCCCAGGCGGGAATGCCCCACAGCCGCGTCCAGACCTCGGCAGCCTGGATCCAGCCCTCCCCCGGCACGAAGCCGTGGGCGTCGGGCACCCAACCGCGGCGCCACGCGAGCTCCGTGGCGAAGTACGCATTCGCGTCGCCCGTGACGGTGTTCGCCACGATCGGCCAGCAGAACCCCGCCAGCGTGCCGACCGCGCCGGTGCCCAGGATGTGCACCACCTCGCGACGAGCAATCGGGTGATCGCGCCGTCCACGGATCCGCCAGAGCCCGTAGAGCGCGACGGTGAGCGGCAGTGCGAGCTCACCGGGGCGCGTGAACGCCGCGAGGATCATCAGCGGATAGATCCACCCCCACCTCTCGCGATCGAGACAGACGAGCGCAGCCACGATCACCGCAAGGAAGAGCGCTTCGGCGTACGCGACGTGGAACATCAGGGCGAGGGGCCCGGCGGCGACGAACGTCACGCCCCACAGGGCGCTGCCGTGGCCGATCCGTGAGACGAGGAGCGCGTAGAGCCCCCAGCAGGCGAAGAACCCCGCCACGAACGACACGAGCGCCGCGCACACAGCCCACGCGGTGGCGACCGCCCACACGTCGTCGGCGCCGACCCCGGCGCCCGGCACGAGCAGCGAGAGGGCACGCGCCAACATCGGGTAGACCGGCATGAACGCCCAGGCGTTCTGTCCCACGTTGCCGGTGTCATCGATCGGCAGCTCGGTCGGATACCCGTTGAGCGCGATCTCGCGGTACCACGCGCCGTCCCAGCCGACGATGTAGTCGAGCAGAGACGGATCCGCGCCGTGGCGGCCGTCCGGCGGTGCGAGAGCCGTGCTGACGACGATGAAGAGACTCGTGACGACGCGCGCGGCGAGGTAGATCCCGAGCACCCGCGCCCAGGCGGGCGGATCCGTGCGAAGGCGACGCACGCGGCGGGTCAGCTGCTCGTCAGCCATCCCCTCAGTCCCTGCTCGACGTCCTCGATCTCGCTGATACGCACGCGCTCCTCGTCGTGGTGGGCGAGCTGACCGTCGCCGGGGCCGTAGTTGACGGCGGGGATCCCCAGCTCGCTGAACCGGGCGACGTCCGTCCAGCCGTACTTCGGCTTCGGAGCGACGCTGGTCGCCGCGACGAGGGACTGCGCGAGCGGCGCGTCGAGGCCCGGGCGTGCGCCGCCCGCAAGGTCGGTGATGTCGACCTCGTACTCGTCGAAGAGGCGGCGGATGTAGGCGACGGCCTCATCCGCGGTCTTGTCCGGCGCGAATCGGTAGTTGACCTCGACCTCGCACGCGTCGGGAATGACGTTGCCGGCGACGCCGCCCGAGATCCGCACGGCGTTGAGCCCCTCGCGGAAGTCGAGGCCGTCTACGTCGATCGTCTTCGCGGTGTAGGCGGCGAGCTTCTGCAGGATGGGGGCTGCGAAGTGGATGGCGTTCTCGCCCATCCACGCGCGTGCGCTGTGAGAGCGGATCCCTCGCGTGCGCACCGCGGCCCGGAGCGTGCCGTTGCAGCCGCCCTCGATGCCGCCGTTCGAGGGCTCGCCGAGGATCGCGAAGTCGCCCTCGAGCAGGTCGGGTCGGTTCCTGGCGAGACGACCGAGACCGTTCTTGGACGCCTCGACTTCCTCGTTGTCGTACCAGACCCAGGTAACGTCGTGCACCGGATCCGTCAGCTCGACCGCGAGCTTCAGCTGGATCGCGACGCCGGCCTTCATGTCGACCGTGCCGCGGCCCCAGAGGTAGTTCTCGCCCTCGATCGTGACGTCGCGCGTCGGCAGGTTGTCGGCGATCGGAACGGTGTCGAGATGCCCGGCGATGATGACCCGGCGTGCACGTCCACGCGACGTGCGCGCGACGACCGCGTCACCGTCGCGGATGACCTCCAGATGGCCGTAGGGCTCGAGCGCGGCGGCGACCGCATCGGCCAGGCGCGCCTCGTCTCCGGACTCGCTGGGGATGTCGCAGAGTGCGCGCGTCAAGTCGACGGAGGAGGCCGTGAGATCGAGCATTCCCCCACCCTATTGGGTCGTCGAGTGCGGCTAACCTGGAGAGATGACTGACACGCTCTGGGCCTCCGGCGTCGGCCTCGCCACGCGCGCCGCCGATGGCACCATTCTCGACACCTGGTTCCCCTCCCCCGCCCTGGGCCGTCTCGCGGACGGCGACGCGGCGTCGACCCGTGCGTCACTCGACAGCCAGACCGGCGCGGACGAGCGACGCGGTGTTCAGCTCGAGGTCGTCGAGATCGAGATCGAGATCGCCGCCGCCGTCGCGTCCACGCCCGACGCGTACCTGCGGCTCCACCTGCTGTCGCACCTGCTCGTGACGCCCAACTCGGTCAGTCTCGAGAACGTGTTCGCTCACCTGCCGAACAACGCCTGGACGTCGGCCGGGCCGGTCGCGCCGGAGTTCGCGTCGCAGAATCTGCCGGCGCTGAAGCGGGCCGGCATCCAGGTCTACGCGCAGGACAAATTCCCGCGGCTGACCGACTACGTCCTGCCCGAGGGCGTGCGCATCGGCGACGCCTCGCGGATCCGCCTCGGCGCGCACCTGTCGCCCGGCACGGTCGTCATGCACGAAGGCTTCGTGAACTTCAACGCCGGCACGCTCGGATCCTCGATGGTCGAGGGCCGCATCTCGCAGGGCGTGGTCGTCGGCGACGGATCCGATGTCGGCGGCGGAGCGTCGATCATGGGAACGCTGTCCGGCGGCGGCACCCACCGGATCTCGATCGGCGAGCGCACGTTGCTCGGCGCGAACGCGGGCGTCGGGATCTCGCTCGGGGACGACTGCGTCGTCGAGGCCGGCCTCTACGTCACCGCCGGCACCAAGATCGTGCTCGCCGACGAGCCCCGCACGGCGGAGGGCGCGCCCCAGGTCGTCAAGGCATCGCAGCTATCCGGCGTCAACGGCGTGCTGTTCATCCGCAACTCGGTGTCGGGCGCCATCGAGGCACGCAAGCGCACGGGCGTCGGCGTCACTCTCAACGAGGCGCTCCACGCGTAGCCGCGCAGGAACGTGCGGACGTGGCGGCACTCGCGGCCGCCACGTCCGACCACGCCCCTGAGGCCCGCGGGTGCGTTAATGGCAAGGCGGAGAAGGGAAGGCGCACCGAGGTGCGTCGACCGCCGACAACGCCGCCAGTGGCGTGCCAGTGACCCTGAGGTCCGCGGGCGCGTCAGTGGCAAGGCGGAGAAGGGAAGGCGCACCGAGGTGCGTCGACCGCCGACAACGCCGCCAGTGGCGTGCCCGCGGGCCTCAGGCGGGGTAGCGACGCTCGGGTTCGCCGGTGTACAGCTGCTGCGGGCGACCGATCTTGCTCTTGTTGTCGAGGTTCTGCTCGCGCCACTGTGCGAGCCATCCCGGCAGGCGGCCGATGGCGAACAGCACGGTGAACACGCGCGTCGGGAAGCCCATCGCCTTGTAGATCACGCCCGTATAGAAGTCGACGTTCGGGTACAGGTTGCGCGACTGGAAGTACTCGTCGTTGAGCGCGATCTCCTCGAGCTCCTTTGCGAGATCCAGTAGCGGGTCGTTCACGCCGAGCTGGTCGAGCACCTCGTCGGCCGACTGCTTGACGATCTTCGCGCGCGGGTCGTAGTTCTTGTAGACGCGGTGTCCGAAGCCCATGAGCTTCACGCCGTCTTCCTTGTTCTTCACGCGTTCGACGAAGCGCTGCACGCTCTCGCCCGATTCGCGGATCTGGCCGAGCATCTGCAGCACGGCCTCGTTCGCCCCGCCGTGGAGCGGGCCGGAGAGCGCGTGGATGCCAGCCGACACGGATGCGAACTGGTCGGCGCCGGTGGATCCGACGAGCCGCACGGTCGAGGTCGACGCGTTCTGCTCGTGGTCCTCGTGCAGGATCAGCAGTCGCTCGAGCGCGCGTGCCATGACGGGGTCGATCTCGTAGGGCTCGCTCATCACGCCGAAGTTGAGGCGCAGGAAGTTTTCGACGTACCCGAGCGAGTTGTCGGGATACAGGAATGCCTGGCCGATCGACGTCTTGTGCGCGTATGCGGCGATCACCGGGAGCTTCGCCAGCAGACGGATGATGTTCGTCTCGACGTGCTCGGGGTTGTCGGGGTCGGTCTTGCCCTCATAGAACGTCGACAACGCCGACGTCGCCGACGACAGAACTGCCATCGGGTGCGCGCCGGAGGGCAGCGCGGAGAAGAACCGCTTGAGGTCCTCGTGCAGCAGGGTGTGACGACGGATCCGCTCGTCGAAGTCTGCGAGCTCGTCCTCCGTCGGCAGGTCGCCGTAGATCAGCAGCCAGGCGACTTCGAGGAAACTCGCGTTCTCGGCGAGCTGGTCGATCGGGTAACCGCGGTAGCGCAGGATCCCCGATTCACCATCGATGTAGGTGATGTCCGAGCGCGTGGCGGCGGTGTTGACGAAGCCGTAGTCGAGGGCGGTGTAGCCGGTCTGCTTCGACAACGTCGAGACGTCGATCGCGGGCTTGCCGTCGGTGGCCGGCAGAACCGGGAACTCGGCGATCTTGTCCCCGACGGTGAGAGTGGCCTTCTCAGGCAGCTGTCCCGCATCGCTCACGGCGCCTCCTCGCAATTGTGTTGTGCCTTTAGCGGTGGATACGCCCGCGGGTTCTGCGGGACATCCCGCCATAGCCTACCGGCCTCCGAGGGCAACTGTGAAAAACGGCAGGGTTCAACGGTTCCCGTTGACGATCCCTACGAAGCGAATGCCTCGAGACGCCCGGCGGCCGCGCGCACGCGCTCGTCGGTGGCGGTGAGCGACAATCGCACGTGGTGCGACGACGCGTCGCCGTAGAAGAGCCCCGGCCCGGCCAGGATTCCGAGGTCGGCGAGACGCGACATCGACTCCCAGGCGTCACGGTCCTCGCTCGCCCACAGGTAGAGGCCCGCCTCGCTGCCGTCAATCCGGAAGCCGGCCCGCTCGAGTGCCGGGCGAAGCACGTCGCGGCGCGCGCGATAGGTCTCGCGCTGCTGCTCGACGTGCGCGTCGTCGCCGAGCGCGACCGCCATGGCGTGCTGCACGGGCGCGGGCGGCATGAGTCCGAGGTGCTTCCGGTTCGTCAGCAGCCGGGCGATGATCTTTCCGCAGCCGGCGATGAATGCAGCGCGGTAGCCGGCGAGGTTCGACTGCTTGCTTAGCGAGTAGACGCTGAGCAGGTTCGCGCGCGAGTCGCCCGCGACCCGCGGATCCAGCACGCTCGGGATCCGCTCGCTGCGCCACGGCTCGTCCCAGCCGAGTTCCGCATAGCACTCGTCGCTCGCGACGATCGCGCCCATCTCGCGTGCCCGAACGACCGCTTCGCGCATCTGCCCGACGTTCCAGACGCGGCCGTCGGGGTTGCCGGGCGAGTTGATCCACACGAGCTTCGTATCGGCGGGCCAGTCGGCGGGATCGTCGACTGCTACGGGCGTCGCTCCCGCGACGCGCGCGCCGACCTCGTACGTCGGATATGCGGCGCGCGGGTGCACGACGACATCACCCGCCCCGAGGCCGAGGAGGGTTGGCAACAGCGCGACCAGCTCCTTGGAGCCGATCGTCGGCAGGATGTTGCGGTCGGTCAGTCCGTCGACGCCGCGGCGCCGCGCATACCAGGCGCCGATCGCGGCACGCACCTCGGGGGTACCGGCCGCCGTCGGATAGCCGTGCGCGTCGGTCGCCGCCACGAGCGCGTCTCGCACGATCTGCGGGGTCGGGTCGATCGGTGACCCGATGGAGAGGTCACAGATGCCATCCGGGTGCTGCGACGCGCGTTCGCGGAACGGCACGACCTTGTCCCACGGATAGTCATCGAGATCGTTGATCGACATATGCGCGAGTCTATCGGCGCGAGTCGGTCAGTCCCCTTGCGGCTGTGGCGGCAGCGCGGCGACGAGCGGGTGATCCTTCGGGATGACGCCGACCTTCGCGGCACCTCCCGGCGACCCCACATCGTCGAAGAAATCGACGTTGACCCGGTAGTAGTCTTCCCACTCCTCGGGGACGTCGTCCTCGTAATAGATCGCCTCGACGGGGCACACGGGCTCGCACGCGCCGCAGTCCACGCATTCATCCGGGTGAATGTAGAGCATGCGCTCGCCCTCGTAGATGCAGTCGACGGGACATTCGTCGATGCATGCGCGGTCTTTCAGGTCCACACAAGGCAAGGCGATTACGTAAGTCACGCCCTCAATCCTAGCCGTGACTACTGGACGCGGCCTCGACAGAGGGGCCTACTGTGTCGGCGCATTACCGCTGCGCAGCCGGGGCCACGCTGCGACGATGAGCACAATGCCCGTCAGCACGATCATCCAGGTGACGCCATACGGGAACTCGCCGGGGGCGGCCTGGGCCACGACGACGGATCCGCCCGGACCGCGACCGGAGAACACGATGAGTGCGCCGATCATGCCGGCGCCGCAGGCGAGAACGCTCGCGCGGTCCTCGATCAGCAGGCGGACGGCGATCATCAGCGCGAGACAGCCGACCGACGCGACCACCAAACCGACCGGAAACCACCCGATCGCGATCGGGTGCGAGATCGTCCCGGCGACGCCGAAGACGGCTCCCGCGAGCGCGGCGAAGAGCCACGAGATGATCCGCGTCGGCCAGGCCATGACGTCAGTCCTGGCGCTTCCGGCGGGCGGTCTCCCGGCCCCGCTGCACCTGGTCGAGGATGACCTTGCGGATCCGCACGGTCTCGGGGGTCACCTCGACGCACTCGTCGTCGGCCGCGAACTCGAGAGATTCCTCGAGCGACAACCGGCGCGGCGGCGTCATCGACTCGAACGAGTCGGCGTTCGCGGAGCGCATGTTGGTGAGCTTCTTCTCTTTGGTGATGTTCACGTCCATGTCGTCGGCGCGCGAGTTCTCGCCAAGCACCATGCCCTCGTAGACCTCTTCGGTCGGGCCGACGAAGAACGTCATCCGCTCCTGGAGAGCGATCATCGCGAACGGCGTGACGACGCCGGCGCGGTCGGCCACGATGGATCCCTGTGCGCGCGGAGAGATCCCGCCCGCCCACGGGCCGTAGCCGTGCGAGATCGCGTTCGCGATGCCGGTGCCGCGCGTGATCGTGAGGAAGTTCGTGCGGAAGCCGATGAGCCCGCGGCTCGGGATGATGAACTCCATGCGGATCCACCCGGTGCCGTGGTTGACCATCGTCTCCATACGGCCCTTGCGTCCGGCGAGCAGCTGCGTGATTGCGCCGAGGTACTCCTCCGGCGCGTCGATCGTCAGGCTCTCGTACGGCTCGATGACCGCGCCGTCGTCGCCCTTACGCGTGACGACCTGCGGCTTTCCGACCGTGAGTTCGAAGCCCTCCCGGCGCATGTTCTCGACGAGGATCGCGAGCTGCAGCTCGCCTCGACCCTGCACCTCCCACGCGTCGGGCTGTCCGATGTCGACGACGCGAATCGACATGTTGCCGATGAGCTCGCGGTCGAGACGGTCCTTCACCATGCGCGCGGTCAGCTTGTGGCCCTTCACCTTGCCGACGAGCGGCGAGGTGTTCGTCCCGATCGTCATCGAGATGCTCGGCTCGTCGATCGAGATCTGCGGCAGCGGCCGAACGTCGTGCGGGTCGGCGATCGTCTCCCCGATCGAGATGTCGTCGAAGCCGGCGATCACGGCGATGTCGCCCGGGCCGGCCTCCTCGGCCGGGTAGCGCTCGAGCGCCTTGGTCATCATCAGCTCGGTGATGCGGGCGTTCTGCGTGGATCCGTCGCTGCGCACCCACGCGACCGTCTGGCCCTTCTTGAGCGTGCCGTTGAACACGCGCAGCAGCGCGAGGCGACCGAGGAACGCCGACGAGTCGAGGTTCGTCACCCATGCCTGCAGCGGCGCCTCATCGTCATAGGTGGGAGCGGGAACGTGCTTCAGGATCGCCTCGAACAGCGGCTCGAGGTTCTCGCTGTCGGGCAGGGATCCGTCAGCGGGCTGGGTCGCGCTCGCGAGGCCGGAGCGACCTGACGCGTAGACGACGGGCACGTCGAGCAGCGCGTCGACGTCGAGGTCGGGCACGTCATCGGCGAGATCGCCCGCGAGTCCGAGAAGAAGGTCCTGCGCTTCGGACTCGACCGCGGCGATGCGCGCGTCGGGGCGGTCGGTCTTGTTGATGACGAGGATGACGGGGAGCTTCGCCTCGAGCGCCTTGCGCAGCACGAAGCGCGTCTGCGGCAGCGGGCCCTCGGAGGAGTCGACGAGGAGCACGACGCCGTGGACCATCGACAGACCACGTTCGACCTCACCACCGAAGTCGGCGTGGCCCGGGGTGTCGACCACATTGATCGTGATGGGCGAGTCGGTGTGCTCGCCGTTGTAGGTGACCGCCGTGTTCTTGGCGAGGATCGTGATGCCCTTCTCACGCTCGAGGTCACCCGAGTCCATGGCACGTTCATCGACGTGCTCGTGGTCGCCGAAGGAACCGGTCTGGCGCAGCATCGCGTCGACAAGCGTCGTCTTGCCGTGGTCCACGTGCGCGACGATGGCGACGTTACGGAGATCGGAGCGGTGGGCAAGCGCCATGAAGGGATCCTTCTGGGTCGTTGGGAGATGCCCCGAAACCAGGGCAGTCCATCCTATCGTCCGCGCTTGACCGCGCGCTGTGCGGGGTCAGGCGGTGGGGACCAGCGCCGATTCGACACGCACCGCGGGCCCATCCCCGCTCGTTTCATCGAGGGCCGCTCGGATGGATCCGTCATCGAAGACGACACTGATCGTCAGACGTCCGCACTCGTCGCTGTAGCCGGGCGGCACAGCGATACCGAACCGCTCGGCGACGAACTGGGATGCCGTCTCGTCGAAGAGCGGGCGCTCGTGCGGCGCCAGTGTCGGGGACCCGTCCGGGCACACCTCAAGGGGCGCGGGCTCCGAGCCGCCCGGTTCGATGGACGTCACTTTCAGGCTGTTGTCCGCGCGCGAATAGTCACCTGTCACAGTGAACTCGCCCCAACGGACGGGTCCGCGCTCGACTTCACCCCAGTCCATTCGTCCGCGCTGCTCGTCGTCGCCGTCCACCGCACCCCAGTCCCACCCGATGAGCTCCACGCCAGAACAATTGGGCGGTAGTGATTCCTGGACGCCCTCGACACAGAGCTGTGGTGGCCGGTCCCCGTCTTCGATCACCATCGTGCGGTGGCGGGTCGTCACCGTCACCGTGCCGTCAGGATTCGTTGTCGCGGGCGGGTCCGTGCGGGCTGGGGACGCGCTCTGTGCCGCGTCGGCGCCGGATGGCTGGCTCGCACACGAGACAAGGCCCGTTGCCAGGACCAGGCAGGCGACGAGCCCGAGACTGGCGCGTCGTGTCGTCGTCATAGCGTGTCTCCTGTCCATCAGTCCTGTCTGGACTGTTGCCGCAATCGGCGGATCGTTACAGCGCACGTCAGCTGATCGGCGGATCGTTACAGCGCACGTCAGCTGATCGGCGGAACCTCCCGCTCGACGCCGTTCATGTCCATCACCGCGACGATCGCGCCGGTGTCCGCGCGGATCACAAGGGTGATTTCGTCAACGGAGACGCGCCAGAGCGCGTTGCCGACGGGATCCGTGCTGCGCGTCGCGCTCGACGCACGCCCCCCTACCGCGAGAGACTCGAGCAGTTCCGCTTGTGCGGTGGGAGTCGCCGCTGACGACGTCAGCCACGCCACGAGCGAAGCGCCGTCCGGCGTAGCCTGAGGCACCTGCAGCGCGGTGCCGCGATCCGCCTCATCGCGGCTCTCTTGACCGTTACGGTCTTCCTGCGCGTCCTCGGACGAAGCGTCGCTCGCCGCGAGCCGATCGGCGGCGCCGGACAGCACGGTCGATGGATCGGGCTCCGCAGGGGTCGCGACGGCACGCGGTGCACCCGGTGCGCTCACGAGCGCACTGCCGATGCCGATCGCGGCGATCGCGACCACGGCACCGACTGCCAGCGACACCACGATGGCACCTCGCCACCGGCGCCGACGCGGCGCAACGTGTGCGGCGCGCGGGGGCCGTGGCCGCGGCGCGATGAGCGCCTCGAGCTCCCGCTCCGCACGGTCGCTCAGCGGACGGTCACGGTGTCCAGAGTCCGGGCGCGCATCGCGCACGAGCAGTTCGATGTCATCCATCCCCTTCTCCTTCGCGCGCAGTGGGTGGTGCGAGGCGCCGACGCAGCCGATCTCGTGCTCTCGTGAGGCGCACACGGATGGCGCCGGGCGTCGTGCCGAGGATGCCCGCCATTTCGTCGCTGGTCAGGTCTTCCCAATAGGCCATGTAGAGCACCTCCCTGTCGTTCTCCGAAAGTCCACGAAGGGCGATTCGCGTCTCGATCTTCATGTCGTCCGGCGTTTCGGGCGCCACGTCCTCACGGATCCGTTCATCCGCGCGCCGCGACCGCGCGCGCCGCCGGTATTCCGTGCCGATCACGTTTCGGAGGATCTGGTACAGCCACGGAAGTGTGAGTGCCGCGCCGTCGTCGGTGTACCGCCGCCACGCCACCTGAAACGCGTCGGCGGTCGCGTCCTCGGCTTCCTGATGGCTGTCGAGGCGCTGTTCGGCGACCGTCAGGAGCAGCCCGTAGTAGGCGCGGTAGAACGCGCGGAACGCGTCCGCATGTTCAGGCCCGTGCCCCACGCCGCAACTTTCGTCGATGGATCCCTCTGAGCCTCATGTTGCCGCAGACCCTTCGCCTGTTACATCAGCCGGGCAGAACGATGCCGTTCGTCTGAGTGAGCGAGAAGACGAGCCAGGCGGCGATGACGATCGCGGCCGCGATGCTCGGCCAGTCCCAGGTCTTGGTGACCGCACCAGGCGAACCGTCGGCGTGGGAGTGCAGTCGCTGCAGTGCCTCGGCCTCACTGTCGGCGGGATCCTCGGCCGAGCGGCGGCCGATCGACCGGTGCAGACGGCGCGAGGATCCGCCCCATGCGGTGATCTTTCCGCCCTGACGCAGGGTGAACTCGACGTTGTACCGCAGGCGCACCTCGGCGACCGTGCCCCACGGCACGTCGATCACGCGCAGCAGGTTGAACAGGCGCGCCGCGGAGTCGTCGGCCTCGATACGCGGCACGACCTGGAACACCCACACGACCCAACAGATCGCGGCGAGCCACGGCGCGACGAGGAAGGCATCCCAAACGCTCCCGCGGATCGCCATGTCGATCAGGAGGAACGCGGCGATCGCCGTGGCCAGACCGAACCACACCCAGCCCATGACGGAGCGGAAGACGAGCTTGTTCTCGGCGGGGGGCATGAGGTCAACTCTATGATGACGGGTGATGTCCTCCCCCTCTCGCACGCGCCTCGGCTGGGAGATCGCGATCGTGCTCGCCCTGTCCATCGGACAGTCGGCGATCTATTCGGTCCTGTCGTTCACCCGATCCCTGTTGCGCGAAGCCGCGCTGCGCGATCAGGCGACGGCGCTCAATCCATCGCGGGCAGACGAGGCGGTCTGGGACGCGATCTACCGCGTCTTCGACGTCTTCTTCGACCTGGCGATGGTCGCTCTCGTGCTGTACCTGCTGTGGGAACCGGGGCGGCGCGCGTTCGACCGCATCGGGCTGACCTTCTCGCGGTTCGGACGCGACTGCGGCGTCGCGGTCCTGCTCGTGGCGGCGATCGGGATCCCCGGGCTCGCGCTCTACGGCGTGAGCCGGTTGATGGGGCTTACGCTCCAGGTACAGGCTGCGGAGCTGGACGCGGCGTGGTGGACGATCCCGCTGCTCGTGCTCTCGGCTGTGCGTGCAGGGCTGCTGGAAGAGATCATCCTCAACGGCTACCTCGCCGAGCGCTTCTCGCAACTGCGGTGGTCCGCATGGCAGGCGCTGGTGTTCATTGCCGTGCTGCGCGGGCTCTACCACCTCTATCAGGGGCCCGCGATGGCGCTGGGCAACGTCGTCATGGGGCTCGTATTCGGGTGGGTGTACCTGAAGTGGCGCCGAGTGATGCCGCTCGTGCTCGCTCACGCCCTGATCGACATCATCGCCTTCGTCGGCTATCCGCTCGCGGCGCCCTTCCTCCCGTAGTCCCCCTCATTTCCACAAGTCTCCGACGAGTACGGCGCGATTCGCTGCGGACTCGTCGGAGACTTGTGGACTTGTGGAGCGTCACACCGCAGCGGCACGCAGGGCCGGAAGGATCCGTTCCGTCATGAGCGGCGCGAGGTCGGGCGACGCCGAGACGGTCGGGACGACCCACCGGATCTCCTCGATCTCGGCCTCCGGCGCCGTCACCTCGACGGGCGGATGCGTGAACACCGTTCCCCGGACGACGTAGCCGCCTTCATTCGCGGCGGGTGCCTCGAAGACGCCGAGCAACCTCATCAGCGTCGGTTCGAGGTCGACGCCGAGCTCCTCGCGAACCTCGCGGATCGCGGTGTCGACGGCGCTCTCCCCCGGATCCGGCTTGCCGCCCGGCTGCATGAACCGCGTCGTGCCACGCTTGCGGACCGCAAGCACGTGCCCCGTCTCGGGGTGACGTAGCACGACGGCGCTCACGTGGATCCGCCGGCGATCGTGATCGATCATGTCTCGAACCGGGCCGAGCCCTCGCGCGTGAGCGCCACGTGGATCCGCTCGCGCATGTCGTCGCCGAGACCCGCATTCTCGAGCTCGGAGATCGGGCACCACCAGGCGCGCGTATTCTCGCCGTCGGCTGGGTGCGGATCGCCGCCCGTCCAGCGACAGCGCACGACGTGGTCGAGGAACTGCGCCTGATCCCCGTTCGAGAACGTCATCGGCGGCATCGCGTGCACCCACATGAGCGCCTCGGCCTCCGAGGTGATCCCGGCCTCTTCCTCAACCTCGCGCACGGCGGCGGTCGCGGGCTCCTCGCCCGGATCCACGATTCCGGTCACCGGAGTGATCCGCCCGTTGTCCGCCCGCTCGACGAGCAGCACGCTGTCGTCCTTCACGACGACGGCCGTCACACCGATGAGCCACAGCGGGTCGTGCCCGATCTTCTCGCGCAGCCGCAGGATGAAATCAGGTGTCGCCATCCCCCGACCCTATGCGTGCCCCGCTCCACGGCTCCTCACGACACCGACGAGTCCGCAAGTCTCCGACGAGTCCGCAACGAATGGCGACGGACTCGTCGGAGACTTGCGGATATCGGTCGGACGCCGGGCCCGCCCCGCGGGATAGCGCGGGCGAGCTTGGGTGGGTCGCACCAGTGCGGAGTCGGGTGCGCGGGGCATACCTCGTCCACAGGCGAACGATACGCCCTTTCTGTTCCCGATGGCGGGGTTCGCAGCCATGTGACTCACACGGATATGCGACGCTCGGCGCATGTCCATATTCTCGCCGACACGAAGGGCGCCGCACGGATCACCGGGCAGGTCCACGGCCACTCTCGCGGTGATCGAGTGGCTCGGGCATCCGATACCTGAGCTGCAGGTGGTGTTCGACCTCAAGGGGTACGGCGAAGCGCGCGTCGACACCTACTGGCGTGACTCCGATGTCGTCGGAGAGGCGGACGGAGACATGAAGTATCGCGATGATCCCCGCGGGTCGCACACCGCGATCCTTGTGGAGAAGAAGCGCGAGGATGCGCTGCTGACGCGCTGATGTCAGCTGTCGGCGAGCAGACGCCGGCCAGCCACCAGAACGTCCGACCGCTCATAGCCGCGTCCGTCGTAGAACGCGAGCACCGGTGCGTTATCGGAGCGCACCATGAGCTGCACCTTCGGACATCCGAGTGCTTCGAGACGCTGCTCCGCCTCGCGAACCAGCGCGGATCCGATCCCCTCGCCCGTCCTCGATGGGTCGGTTGCGAGATAGTAGAGCCAGCCGCGATGACCGTCATAGCCGGCCATCACGGATCCGACGACGCCCTCGTCGTCCGCGACGAGCAGCAGATCCGGCCAGACGGCGCGAGCGCGGGCGATGTCAGCACGCGGGTCGTTCCACGGTCGAACAAGACCCGTGCTGTGCCAGAGGGCGATGACCGGCTCGATGTCGGCATCCGTGATCGGACGGATTCGCACGTCGGTCACGGCAGCCGCTGCGCGAGACCGTTGCGCACGCCCGGCCACTCCGTGTCGAGGATGGAGTACACGGCCGTGTCTCGGACGTGGCCGTCGCGGAGGATCCGATGACTACGCAACATCGGAGTAGACGAGAAGCTCATTCGGCGACCCTATCGTCGGACGCATTTCCGCAAGTCTCCGACAGGTCCGCAAGTCTCCGACGAGTCCGGTGCAAACAGCTGCGGACCTGTCGGAGACTTGCGGACTCGATGGAGACTTGTGGACTTGTGGGGGCGTCGCGCCGGGCGGCTCGCGCGCCGCGACCGGCGACGGCGCACGGCCCCTCACTCCCCCTGCGCGAAGAAGGCGCGCTCGTGTTCCGCCGACTGAACGAACGCGCGGCGCATGAGCCGCAGTCGTGCGCCAGGTGCGCGTCGTGCGGCCTGCTGCACCCATGCGATCGCGGCCCGTGTGTCACGCGCGAACTCGTCGGATCCGTAGGTGTCGAGCCAGTCTCGATACGGGTGGTCCGCGCGGTTCGCGGCGGCGAGGTCGCGGCCGATGTCGTCGTACAACCCGAAACACGGCAGCAGGGCCGCGACGAGCACGCCGTGGTCGCCGGTCGCGGCCGCCCGCTCGAGGTGCGCGAGGTAGGCGGCGGCCTCCCGGGACGGCGTGCGCGCCTCGGTCGCGCCGTGCGCGCGGTGCAGCTCCATCTCAGTCTCGCGACACGAGGCCGCCGACGCCTCCCAGAAGCGACGTTCCGCGCGCGTGGGTGCCACGACCGCGGCGCGCGCAAGCAGGTGAGCATACGCCTCGAGGTAGATCGCGTCTTGTCGTAGGTATTCCGCGAACCGCGCGGCGTCGAGGGATCCGTCCGCGAGCTGCGTCACGAACGAGTCGGAGACGATCGCGGCGCGGAGCTCTGAGATGTCCTCCCACCACGCGTCGAGCTCGGCGTCACGACGCGGCGGCGCGATGCCGGCACGCAGCGCGTATGCATGGTCGACCGGACCGTGCCCGCCGTCCGAGCCCACCTCGAGCCCGTCGGCGGCCGCGATTGCACCGCGCAGCCACTCTCTCGCGAGCCGCGCGGACCATGCCCAGCGCACGTCGTCCGCGAGCGCCGTCCGGTCGCCGGCTCGAATGGAGGCGATCGCCGATGACAGCGAGCATCCCGTGCCGTGGGTGCTGGCCGTGTCGATCCGCGTCCCGTCGAACGCGGCGAGCACACCCGCGGATCCGACGAGCGCGTCCGGGCTGCGATCGCCGGGAAGGTGGCCTCCCTTGGCGTAGACGAGCACCTCGTGGCGCGCGGCGAGCCGCTGCGCCTGCGCGAGTGCCTCCGGCCACTCGCGCGCCTCGGGTTCGCCGACGAGCACCGCCAGCTCCGGCAGGTTCGGCGTGATCACATCGGCAAGACCGACCAGCCTCGTCAGGGCCGCCTCCGCGGCAGCGTCGAGCAGACGGTGACCGCTCGTGGCGATCATCACCGGGTCGAGCACGACGGGCGTGGATTCGCGGCGCGCCGCGAGCCAGTCGGCGACGACGTCGATCACGGTCGCGTCGGCGAGCATTCCGATCTTCACCGCATCGATACGGACGTCGGCGTCGAGCGCCGCCAGCTGCTCACCGAGGAACGCGGCGGGCGGAACGTGGACACCGGCCACGCCCTGGGTGTTCTGGATCGTGAGGGCCGCGATCGCGGCCATGCCGTAGCCGCCGGTCGCCTGGATCGTCTTGAGGTCCGCTTGGATCCCCGCCCCTCCCGACGGGTCGGATCCCGCGATCGTGAGCACGTTGGGCACGGGGTGCGCGGCGCGTTGCCACTCGTGGTGCAGCTCCCGAGCGGCATGCTCAGGATCCGCCGCGCGGCAGATCGCGCGCACGACGGCGATCCCCGCCGCACCGGCCGCGATCGCGTCCGCCGCGTCGCCCACGCCGACGCCGCCGATTGCGACGCACGGCAGAGCTCCGGCGGTCTGCGTCGCGCGAGCGAAGCCATCCCATCCGAGCGGCTCGGGTGCGTCGGGTTTCGTCGGCGTCGCGCGCACGGCGCCGACACCGAGATAGTCGACGGTTCCCGGAGAGAGCGTGCGGGCACGTGTGATCTCGTCGCCGGTCGACGCGCTGAGGCCCACGATCGCCCGCGGCCCCACGCGTTCGCGCACGTCTTCGACGGGTTCGTCGCCCTGCCCGACGTGCACGCCATCGACGTGCATCCCCGCCGCACGCGCGGCGAGGAAGACGTCGACGCGGTCGTTGATGAGAAGCACCGCTCGGCCGGCGATCGCCTCAGCGCAGGCGTCAACGACGCGGAGGAGGTCGCCATCGGCGAGGTGCTTGCCGCGGATCTGTATCGCGGTCACCCCGCCCTCGACCGCCGCCGCGACGATCGCGGCGGGGTCGCCGTCGTCGATCGTCGCGAGGTCGGCGACGAGGTACGTGCTCACGTCGATCATCGTGATGCCAGCTCGGCGGTCGTCACCGCATCGAGCGCGTCGAGGAAGCGCACGGCGAACGTCCCCGGGCCGACGTCGCCCTGCGCTGCGCGCTCGGACGCGGCCGCATACAGCTCGTGGGCCGCGACGGCGCCCGCGAACGGATCCGACACCGCAACCGCTGCGGCCACGATCGCGCCGAGCGAGCAGCCGCCGCCCGTGACGCGCGTCAGGAGCGCGTCACCACCCGTCACGCGCGCCTCGCCGGTCGGCCCGACGATGAGGTCGACGGGCCCCGAGACGGCGACCACCGCCCCCGTCTCCGCGACGAGCCGCTCGACGGCGCTCCGTGCCGCCTCGACGCCATCGGTCGCGTCGACACCGCGACCACCGGATCCCTCGCCCGCCAGCGCGCGGATCTCGGACGCGTTGCCGCGGATCACGTCGGGCCGCAGGCGCAGCAGCTCACGCGCGAAGTCGGTGCGCAGCGTCAGCGCGCCGACGCCGACCGGGTCGAGCACCCACGGGGTCTGCGCGTCGTGCGCCGCCGATGCGGCTTCGCGCATCGCCCGCCGCTGCTCGTCATCTGGCGTGCCGAGGTTGATCAGCAGCGCCGACGCGTTCGGCGCGAGCTCGGCCGCCTCGCCCGGCACGTCCGCCATGACCGGCGCGGCGCCCGCCGCAAGCAGGGCGTTGGCCGTGTAGTTGATCACGACCGCGTTAATGATGCACTGCACGAGGGGCACGCCCTCGCGAAGCGACTGGAGAATACGGGCACTGGCGTCCGTCATGATCGACATCCCTCCGCTCGTGTGAACGAGATCAGGTTCTTCGGGTGTGGTCTCAGTCCCCGGCGGGGACACCCCGTGTCTTCTGCCGACCACCGTAGCGGACACCCTTACGGTCATGCGTACCCGAAGTCCGCGTATACTTCAGGTCACAGCTACCTGAACCACAGTGAGGACCACGCATGCCCGCCACCCGCGTCACGCTCGGCCCCTCCGTGGCCGATGCGATCTCCGCTTCCCCGGACGACTCCTGCACGACCGATCTCGCCGAGTCGCCCTGGTCTTTCGACGACGTGCCCGGCTACGGTCCCGGGTCGTCGATGGCGGATCCGTTCCCGCAGCACGCTCCCGTCCAGAGGGACCTGCCGCCCACCTACCGCGACGCCTCGGACGACGAGCTGCACGCGCGGATCCGTGTCGCCCGGGAGGAACTCGGCGAGCGCGTCGTGATTCTCGGCCACTTCTACCAGCGCGACGAGGTCGTGCAGCACGCCGACTACGTGGGTGACTCCTTCCAACTCGCGCGTGCCGCGACCGAGCACCCGAACGCCGAGGCGATCGTGTTCTGCGGCGTGCACTTCATGGCCGAGACGGCCGATCTGCTGTCGGGGCCCGACCAGGAGGTCGTCCTCCCCCACCTCGGCGCCGGGTGCTCCATGGCCGACATGGCATCGATCGACGAGGTCGAAGACTGCTGGGAGCAGCTCGAGGACATCCTCGGGCCGCTCGACGAGCCGGACGCCGATGGCCTCGCGCCGGTGATTCCGGTGACGTACATGAACTCCTCGGCCGCGATCAAGGGCTTCGTCGGCCGCAACGGCGGCATCGTGTGCACCTCGTCGAATGCGCGCACGGTGCTCGAATGGGCGTTCGCGCGCGGCCGGCGCGTGCTGTTCTTCCCGGACCAGCACCTCGGCCGCAACACCGCCAAGGCCATGGGAGTGCCGCTGACGAGCATGCCGATGTGGAACCCTCGCCAGCCCCTCGGCGGATCCTCCGCGTCCGAACTCGTGGGCTCTCGCGTCATCCTGTGGCACGGGTTCTGCTCGGTGCACCGCCGCTTCACGACCGCGCAGATCGACAAGGCGCGCGCCGAGCATCCTGGGGTGCGCGTGATCGTGCACCCCGAGTGCCCCATGCCCGTCGTCGATGCCGCGGACGAGTGGGGGTCGACCGATGTGATCCGCCGCGCGATCGAGGGCGCGACAGAGCCGCAGACCTTCGCAATCGGCACCGAGATCAACCTCGTCCAGCGGCTCGCCGCACAGCACCCCCAGCACACGATTTTCTGCCTCGATCCTGTCGTCTGCCCCTGCTCGACGATGTACCGGATCCACCCGGCCTACCTCGCGTGGGTGCTGGAGCGCCTCGTCGCCGGCGAGACGGTCAACCAGATCACCGTCTCCGATGACGTGGCCGCCCCCGCCCGTCTCGCGCTCGACCGCATGCTGGCGGCCACCCCGTGACGTCCTCCCCCTCGACCCCGGAGCGCACATGCTGACCACCGCTGCCATCGATCGCGTTGTTCGACTCGCCCTCGACGAGGACGCCCCGTGGGGCGACCTCACGAGCGAGGCGCTGATCCCCGCCGGCGCGGTCGCGCGCGCCGAGCTCGTCGCCCGCGAGGCCGGCGTGTTCAGCGGCGGCGACGTGTTCCGTGCGGCCTTCACCACCGCCGACTCACGGATCCAGGTGGAGATCCTCGCCGAGGAGGGAGGGCGCTTCGACGCCGGCGTCCGCCTCGCGCGGATCGACGGGCCAGCCCGATCCGTCCTGACGGCCGAACGCGTCGCCCTCAATCTCGTCCAGCGCATGTGCGGCGTCTCGACGTTGACGGCTCGGTTCGTCGACGCCGTCCGTGACACTCCGGCGCGCATCGTCGACACGCGCAAGACCACGCCCGGACTGCGCGCGCTCGAACGTCACGCTGTCATCGCGGGCGGCGGACGCAACCACCGGTATTCGCTGTCCGACGCGGTACTGGCCAAAGACAACCACCTCGCGGTGCTGGCGGGGCGGCCGCTCGCCGACGTGCTGCGCGACGCTCGAGAGCGTCTGCCCCACACGACGCACTTCGAGGTGGAGGTCGATCACGTCGACCAGATCGACCCCGTGATCGCCGCGGGCGTCGACACGATCATGTTCGACAACTTCTCGATCGACGACCTGCGACGTGGCGTGGAGCTCGTCGCCGGCCGCGTGGTCGTCGAGGCGTCGGGCGGCGTGACGCTCGACTCCGTCGCGGAGATCGCGCGCACCGGCGTCGACGTCATCTCGGTGGGCGCGCTCACACACTCGGCCGTCGCGATCGATCTCGGCCTCGACATCGCCCTGACGGAGGGCGCTGTCACCCCTGGCGCGCCGTGACCCTGTACCTCGATCACGCCGCGACCTCCCCGGTGCGTCGCGGCGTCCTCGACGCCATGGCGCCATTCCTCACCACGCGGTTCGGCAACCCGTCGAGCACGCACGCGGTGGGCGACGCCGCTGCGCGCGCCCTCGAGGAGGCGCGACGCGGTGTCGCTCGACACCTGGGCATGCGACCCAACGACGTGATCTTCACCTCCGGCGGCACCGAATCGAACAACCTCGCGATCAAGGGAATCGCGGTGGCCGCCGCACTCGACCGCGGCGCGCGCCACGTCGTGACCACGGCGATCGAGCATTCCTCGATCCTCGAGTCGATGCGCCAGCTGCGGCGCGTGCACGGCTTCGAAGTGACGGTGCTGCCGGTCGACCGGCACGGCGTCGTGGACCCGGCTGCGGTCGGCCGCGCCCTCCGCGCGGACACGGCACTCATGGCGCTCGGCGCCGCGAACAACGAGGTGGGCACGGTACAGCCGGTCACGCAGATCCGCGACGTCTGCCGGGCGGCGAGCGTTCCGCTGCACGTCGATGCGGTGCAGGCCGCCGGGTGGCTTCCGCTCTCCGGCGTGGCGGCGGAGGGGCGCCGCTCGCCCCTGGGTGACGCGGTCGCGCTCTCCGGCCACAAGATCGGCGCGCCCGCGGGCAGTGGCGTGCTCGCGGTGCGTCAGCGGATCCCGCTCGAGCCGCTGCTGCACGGCGGCGGCCAGGAGCGCGGCCGGCGCTCCGGCACCGAGTCGGTCGCCGGGGCCGTCGCGCTGCGCACCGCGCTCGACGTCGCTGAGGCGGAGCGTGAGAGCGCCGCGCAGCGCGTCTCCGACGTGCGCGACGCGTTCGTCCGCGACGTGCTCGCGCGCGTCGACGGTGCGGACCTCACGGGCCACCCGACGGAGCGCCTGCCGCACATCGCGAGCTTCACGGTCGCCGGAGCGGGCGGCGAGAGCGTGCTGCTCGACCTGGAACGGCGCGGCGTGATCGCCTCGAGCGGATCCGCGTGCTCCGCAGCAAGCGTCGACCCCTCGCACGTGCTCGTCGCGCTCGGCATCGGCGACGACCTGGCACGCACCGCGATCCGGTTCTCACTCGCGGCATCGACCCCCGATCTGACGCCCGTCGTCGCCGCACTCGCCGAGGCCGTCTCGGCGCACGTGGGGGCGGGTCGGTAGGCTCACGGTGTGACACCTGCCGCAGACGATCCGATCCGCGTCGCCGTCTCGACCGTGATCTTCTCGGTGCGCACGCGCGAGGACCGCGACGTGCTGATGATCCCCCTCGTGAGACGCACGCGCGATCCGTTCGTCGGATCTTGGGCGCTGCCGGGCGGATGGCTCGCGTCTGACGAGGGCCTCGGCCTCGCCGCGGGACGGACGCTCGCTGAGACGACCGGGCTCGCACCGAGCTGGCTCGAGCAGCTGTACACCTTCGGCGACCTCGACCGGTCGCCCTCGCGGGTCGTGTCGATCGTCTACTGGGCGCTGCTGCGCAGCGACCTCGTGGAAGCGCAGCGAGAGGCCGTCGACGCTCCCGAGAACGTCGCGTGGTTCGACGTCGACGACCTGCCGCAGCTGGCCTTCGACCACCGGCACATCATCGACTACGCCGTGTGGCGCCTGCGCAACAAGGCCGGGTACAGCCGCATCGCCGCGGGCCTGCTGCCCGACGAGTTCACGCTCGCCGAACTGCGCGCCGTCTACGAGACCGTTCTCGGCCGCCGCCTCGATCCGTCGAACTTCCGGCGACTGCTCGAGGGCAGCGAGGCGCTTGTGCCGACCGAGCGATTCCGCACAGGATCACACCGCCCCGCGCGCATCTTCCGCTACAACAGTGAGGTGGAGCTCGCCGACCTCGGCCCACTCGGCTCGTCCTGAGGCCGACGGCGCGACGTCGGCTAGGTGACCTGCTCCGCGACGAGCGTCGCGTAGGACCCGCCCCGGGCGAGCAGTTCGGCGTGCGTGCCGCTCTCGACGATCCGACCGCGCTCGAGCACGTGGATCACGTCCGAGGAGACGACGGTCGAGAGCCGGTGGGCGATGGTGATCGTGGTGCGCCCGCGCGCCGCGAGATCGAGTGCGTCCTGCACAATCCGCTCGCCGACGGCGTCGAGGGCGCTCGTCGCCTCGTCCAGCAGCAGCACGGGCGGATCCTTCAGCAGCACGCGCGCGATCGCGATCCGCTGCTTCTCGCCGCCGGACAGGCGGTAGCCGCGCTCGCCGACGACCGTCTCGTAGCCGTGCTCGAAGCTCTCGATGCGGTCGTGGATGTTCGCCTGGCGACAGGCCGCGACGATCTCGTCGGCGCTTGCATCCGGCTTCGCGTAGCGCAGGTTCTCCTCGATCGTCGCATGGAACAGGTAGGTCTCCTGACTGACGATGCCGACGTGGTCGATGATCGACGTCGCCGACAGATCGCGCACATCGGCGCCCGCGAACAGCACGCTCCCGCTTGAGGCCTCGTACATCCGCGGCACGAGGTAGGCGATCGTCGTCTTGCCCGCACCGCTCGGTCCGACGAAGGCCACGTCCTGCCCCGGCTCGACGACGAAGGAGACGTCGTCGAGCGTCGCGGTCGTCTCCGCCGCCGCATCCGGATAACGGAACGTGACGCCGCGAAACTCGATGCGGCCGACGGGGCCCGGCACGTCGGCGACGTCAAGAGCGTCGTCGCGGTCCGCGATCGCGGGCGTCAGGTCGAGGTATTCGAAGATGCGTGCGAAGAGCGCGGTGGACGTCTGCACGTCCAGCGCGACCCGCATCAGGCTGACGAGCGGCATCGCGAGCCGCGCCTGCACGGTCGTGAACGCGACGACCGTGCCCGCGGTGAGGGATCCGACGTCACCCGCGAGCAGGAATCCCGCGGCGAGGTAGATGAGCGCGGGGACCGACGACATCAGCGCGCTCACGAGCGCGAAGAAGCCCTGACCGCTCATCGTCTGCCGCACCTGCAGGCGGATCTGGTTGCGGTTCTCCCGCGCGAAGCGCTCGGACTCGGCGCCCTGCCGATTGAAGGACTTCGACAGGAGGATCCCCGACACGCTCAGCGTCTCCTGCGTGATGGCGGTCATATCCGACAGCGACTGCTGCGTCTCGGCCGCGATGCGCGCCCTGGCTTGCCCCACGCGGCGCTGCACGAACACGAGCAGCGGCAGCAGGATCACGGCGATGATCGTGAGTCGCCAGTCGATGAGGATCATCGCCACGAGCGAGGCGATCACGGTCACGGCGTTGCCGACGATGCTCGTCACGGTGCTCGTCAGCACACTCGACACCCCGCCGATGTCGTTCTGCAGCCGCGACTGGATCACCCCCGTCCGGGTGCGCGTGAAGAAGGCGAGCTCCATCCGCTGCAGATGATCGAACATGCGTGTGCGCAGGTCACCCGCGACGCGATTGCCGACGCTCGAGGTCAGCCAGGTCTGCGCGACCTGCGTCACGGCCGCGGCCACGTACAGGCCGATCATGAACCCGATGAGCGCCCCGAGCAGACCGAGCTGCACGGGGCCGGAGTCGGGAAACAGCGCCTCATCGAACACGCGCTGGATGACGAGCGGCGGCACGACGCCGAGTACCGCACCGAGTATCACGAGCAGGATCGTCGCGAACACGCGTCGACGATACGGACGGAACAGCGCGAGGACGCGTCGCCCCAGGTGCGGGATGCGCGGCGCCTCGGCGTTTCGACGCCGCTGCGCCGCCACGTCGACGGGGCCCCGCAAGCCCACGCCCATCGGTCTGCCCATGCTCACACGACCGAGCGTATCGCGGGGCTCGGTAGGGCGACCCGACCGGTGCACGATGAGTATTTGCCGTGAGCAGCGCCCACCTCGTCCGTTGCCGAGTAGACTTACCCGGCTGCCTGCGAGGGACCTCTGAGACGCCCTGGCCCGAGGCAGATCGCCTTCTACTCTGCACGGAGTGCTTCTCGTGACGACCGATACCGGACCCATGCGCGCCCAGCCTGCCCCGCGCGATGCGATCGACCCCGCGGGTATGCGGGTGATCTGGCTGCTCCTCGTCGCGGCGTTCGTCGCGATCCTCAACGAGACGACGATGGCGATCGCCATCCCGCAGCTCAACATCACGCTCGGGATCCCCGAGGAGCAGGGCCAGTGGTTCACGAGCGCCTTCATGCTCACGATGGCCGTCGTCATCCCGACGACCGGCTTCCTGCTGCAGCGCTTCACGACACGGCAGGTGTTCCTGTCGGCGATCACGCTCTTCTCCGTCGGCACCGCCGTGTGCCTCGTCGCGCCCGGCTTCTTCGTGCTGCTCCTCGGCCGCATCATCCAGGCCGGCGGAACGGGCATCATGATGCCGCTGCTCATGACGACGATGATGAACGTCGTGCCGCCCCACTCCCGCGGGCGCATGATGGGCCGCGTCGGCCTCGTGATCTCGCTGGCGCCCGCACTGGGCCCGACCTTGTCCGGCGTCATCCTCGACACGCTCGGCTGGCGCTACATCTTCGCGATCATCCTGCCGATCGCGCTCATCGCGATGGCGCTCGGCGCCAAGTGGATGACCAACCTCGGCGAGACGACGACCGCTCCGATCGACGTGATATCGGTCGTGATGTCGGCTCTCGCGTTCGGTGGCATCGTGTTCGGCCTGAGTCAGCTCGGCAGCGCCGAGGCCGAGGTCGGCGTCCTGCCGATCGCGCTCCTCGTGATCGGCGTCATCGTGCTCGCGGTGTTCGTCTGGCGCCAGGTGCGGTTGCAGCGCACCGACCGTGCGCTGCTCGACATGCGCGTGTTCCGCTCGAAGAACTTCGTCATCGCGGTGCTCATCATGACGGTGGTCTCGTTTGCAATGTTCGGCACCCTGTCGATGCTGCCGCTCGTGCTCCAGACCGTCTCACAGCTCGACGCGACCCAGTCGGGCCTCGTGCTGCTGCCGGGCTCCATCCTGATGGGTCTGCTCGGCCCGGTGATGGGGCGAATCTACGACGCGCGCGGCCCGAAGACGCTGCTGATCCCGGCCACGATCCTCATCGCGCTGGCGATGTTCACGTACTCGACGATCGGGCCCGAGACGCCGATGTGGTTCATCATCATCGTGCAGATCGCGCTGTCGCTCGGGCTCGCCGGGTCGTTCACGCCACTGTTCTCCGCCTCGCTCGGCTCGCTCCGCCGCCACCTGTATTCGCACGGTTCCGCGGCGCTCAACACGATGCAGCAGGTCGCGGGTGCCGCCGGTACCGCTCTGCTCATCGGGATCTACTCGGCGCTTCTGCACACGGGCGTTGACGAAGGCCAGACGGCTCAGACCGCTGGCACGACCGGTGCCCACACGGCGTTCCTCCTCGGCGCGTGCATCGCCGTGATCCCGGTGATCTTGGCGTTCTTCATCACGAAGCCCGCCGACGATCAGGAGGAGCAGGCCCCGATCGAGGCCTGACGCGCTCGTGTGGCGCGGACCGTCCGGCCGCGCGTCATCCGCGCGACGGATCCAGCTTCCGTCGCGAATGAAACGCGCGCGGCTCGCCCGTGAACGGATCCGCGAACTCGAGCTCGACGGCGACGAGCTGCAGCGGATCCGAGAAGTCGTACGGATCGGGATTCACGTCCCGCGGATAAACGGGGTCGCCGACGAGCGGCATCCCGAGCGCGTTCATGTGCACGCGCAGTTGATGGGTCTTGCCCGTGTGCGGCTCCAGGGCGAACTCCCCCACCCACCGCTCGGCGTGACGGAACGTGCGCACGAGCCGGATCGAGGTGCGGGCGTTCGGCTCGCCCGCGATCTCACGCACGGCGCGCTCGCCGTCGATCTTGCGTAGACGGCTGATCCGCTCGCGTGCCGCACCGGCCTCGAGGTCGAGCGGCAGGTCAGCGCCCGGCTCCCACCCGACCGGCAGCCAGGCGAGCGCGCGGTACGCCTTGCGAATGCGCCGCTGTTGAAACAGCACCTGATAGGCACCCCGCGTGTGGGCGCGACGGGAGAGGACGAGAAGACCGGCCGTCACGCGGTCGAGACGGTGGATCGCGACGATGTCATCCTCGCCGCGCGCGATGCGCATGCGGGTGACAACGCATTCGCGTTGGAAGGCGCCGTTCGGGGTCGACGCCAGGAAGTGCGGCTTATCGACGACGAGCAGGTCCTCATCCTCGTGAACGACCTCGATGTCGAACGGGACGGGCTTCTCCGGCGGGACCGGCTTGTGGAAGAAGTAGAACCCGCCGGGGACGACGGCGTCGTCCAGGCCAACACGGGCTCCCCGTTGATCGGTCAGCTCTCCGGGATCGACGAACAGCTCCGGCGTCAGCGGCCGATCCCGGAACGCCTCCTCGCGACCGAGCCGCGTGGGGATGACGGTCTCTGCGAGCCATTCCCGCACGGTCGCCGGCACCGGCAGGTCACGCTCGGCGTGCGTCTGCGTCCCACCCGGCGCCCGCAGACGGGCGGCGGAGATGCCCTCGCGGGGCGCGAGAATGCGCCTGCCGAATCGTGCCACGCAGCAACCTTAGCCACGACAGGTCGGCGACGCGGCGCACGCCCGCGAGACTCGCTGTCCCCCCGGCGGGATTCGAACCCGCACTGTGCGAATTTTAAGTTCGCCGCCTCTACCGGTTGGGCTACGAGGGGATGCGCGAAGGGCGCCCCTCCACCGTAGTGGGAGGAGCGCCCTTCACGAACGGGATCAGGCGTCCTGCTTCTCCGGGGAAGCGGCCTTGACCGCCTCGGGCGCGACCTCATCCGGCTTCGGCTTGGGGCGCGAGGCGTACTCCTCGAAGAACGCGCGCGGGTCCTGAACCTTCTCGATCTGCACGAGATCGCGGCCGAGGAAGAAGTTGTGCACCCATCCCCACAGCACGCGCCACTTGCGCTCCCACGTCGGCATCGCGAGGCCGTGGTAGCCACGGTGCGCGAGCCACGCGAAGAAGCCCGTCATTCCGAATTTCCCGGACTGGAACGCACCCTGGTACAGGCCCAGACCCGCGACGGCGCCGAGGTTCTTGTGGAAGTAATCGACCGGCTCCTCGCCGCGGATGACCGCGACGAGGTTCTTCGCGAGCAGCTTCGCCTGACGCACCGCGTGCTGCGCATTCGGAACGCACGTGCCGTCGGGCAAACCGCCGGTCTTGTCCGGAACCGCGGCGATGTCGCCGGCCGCCCAGGCCCCCGCGACGACGTCGCCCTCTTCCGTGACGACCCGCAGGTCGGCCTGGGTCGTGATGCGCCCGCGCGGCTCACGCGGCAGATCGCTGCCGCCGACGACCTTCGGGTTGGCCATGACGCCCGCGGTCCACACGATGAGGTCGGAGGGGTACTCCTCGCCCGTGTTCGTGGTGACGACGCCGTCGGTCGCGTCGGCGACCTGCGTGTCGAGGTGCACGTTGGCCCCGCGCGAGGCAAGATCCTTCAGCACCTTCTCGCTCGTCGCGAGCGACACCTCGGGCATGATGCGGCCCATTGCCTCGATGAGGTGGAACTGCGTCTCGTCGAACGTGATCTCCGGGAAGCGTCCGAGCAGCGCGTTCGCAGCGGAGCGGAGCTCGGCGAACGCCTCGATACCGGCGAAGCCGCCGCCGACGACAATCACCGTAAGAAGCCGGCGACGCAGCTCGCTGTCCTTCGGAAGGCTCGCGGCCAGCTCGAAGTTGCGGATCAGCGTGTCGCGCGCCGCGACGGCCTCCTCGATCGACTTCATGCCGATCGCGTGGTCGGCGATGCCGGGGATCGGGAAGGTGCGAGAGATCGATCCGGCCGTGACGACGATCTGGTCGTACTCGTACTCCCAGTCCTCACCCCCGGGGGCGCTGATCGTCGCCGTCTTGTTCGCGTGGTCGATGTTCGTGACCTTCGCGTTGACGATCTTCGTCTTCTTGAGGTGTCGGCGGTGCGAGACGACCGCGTGACGCGGCTCGATGCTACCGGCGGCCACCTCCGGAAGGAACGGAAGGTAGGTCATGTAGGGAAGCGGGTCGACCAGCACGACTTCGGCTTCATTCGACCGAAGGTGCTTCTCGAGCTTCCAAGCGGTGTAAAAGCCCGCGTAGCCGCCGCCGACGATGAGAATCTTGGGCACGGAAGAAAATCTCCTTGAAATAGTCAGGTGTTCGATTCGCGCTCCGCACGAAGCGATCGAACGCGCCGTGACACGACGATGACGCCGATCAGCACAAGAATACCAGCGGCCGTGATCGCCACGAGCGGCAGCGTCACCTCCCGCAGGCTCTCGGGCGACGGCAGGAACGGATTCGCGGCTTCCGCGGGCGGATCCGGCGGCGGAAGCGCGGGCAGTTCGATCGGTGCGGGCGTCGGCGACGTGCCCTCTTCGACCTCGCCGGAGGACGAGGCACCGCGGTTGATCCGGATCCACTCTGCGAGCTCCGCGGCCGGGTCGCGCTCAACGGTCGCGACGTTCGCCGACACGGCCGCCTCGGCGTCGATGATGCCGTGTCCGTAGTTCGGATCGTGAACGCCGTTCTGTCCCGCCGCAGGGACAGCCGTCTCCTCGATCCGATGAATGAGGTTGCCGGCGTCGAGGTTCGGATGGGCCGCCTTGACGAGCGCCGCGACGCCCGCGACGATCGGCGCCGCGCCGCTCGTGCCGCGCCACCGGTCGATGCCTCCGGTCGGCCCGATTCCGATGAGCTTCTCGCTCGGCGCCGAGACCCCGATCGTCACGCCGCGCGTCGACGCGTCGTGGCTCGCCCGGCCAGACGGATCCACGCCGCCCACGACGAGCACCCCGGGAATCGTCGCCGGAGCGCCGACCATCATCGTGCCGCTCGCGCGGTTGCCGGCCGCGGCGACCACGAGCACGTCGCGTTCGAAGGCGTACATGAACGCCTTGTCCCACGTCTCCCCCCACGCGGTCTGGTTCGTCGTGACGGAGAGATTGATGATGTCGGCGCCGTTGTCGACCGCCCAGACGATCGCGTTCGCCACCTGGTCGGCAAAGGAGACGTCACTCACGGATCCGAAGCCGATCGAGATCGCCAGCAGGTTGGCCTCGGGAGCGACGCCGATCATGCCTTCGTCCTCCCCCGTGCCGCGCGCCGCGGCGAGCGAGGCGACCCACGTACCGTGACTGCGGGTGTGGGCGTTGGTGCCGATGGGTGTGCGACCGTCCGGCGTGCCGACGCCCGAGACGTCGGTCCCGCCCGCGACCGCATCGTCAAGTTCGTCGATCTCGTCGGCGATGCCGCTGTCGATCACCGCGATCGTCACGCCGTCGCCACGTGTGGATTCCCAGGCGTCCTCGATGCCGTAGTCCTCGAGCCAGTACTCCGAGGCCCGGATCGGGTCGGGCGTGGGCGTCGGCGACGGCGTCGGCGACTCGCTTCCCGCGGGCGCGTCCGGGTCCGCGGCCGCCACGGCGGCCACGGGCGCGGTCACGAGCGCACCCGCCGTCACCAGCACGGCGAGGGCCGCGCGGATCCGGCGATGCGCGCGGGTGGTCATGCCGCCGGAGCTCCGTCGTCGGCGAGAGCCGCGCCGGGGTCGGTGCACTCGCACCGCTCGGGCGACCACGCCGAGCGCTCGAGCGCGAGGTCGCCGATCGGATTGACGCCGGGCCCCGCGGCAAGCGCGTGGCCAGCGAGAGCGTGGAGACACTTGACGCGGGTCGGCATTCCTCCCGCGGAGACGTCGGCGATCTCGGGCACATCGCCGTAGGGCGCGCGGTCCGCGAGGAACGCCGCGTGGGCGCGCGCGTACTGGTCGCGGACGGCCGGATCCTCGGCGAGCAGGTGCGTGAACTCGACCATGACCTGACCGGCCTCCAGACGCGACATCTCGGCGGTCGCGGACGGGTGGGTCAGGTAGTAGAACGTGGGGAACGGTGTCCCCTGCGGCAAGCGCGGCGCCGTCGCGACGACGGTCGGGTTACCGCAGGCGCAACGCGCCGCGATGCCGACGACGCCGCGGGCGGGTCGGCCGAGCTGCGCGCTGACCACGCGGATCTCCTGCTCGCTGACGGGATCGAAGGGGGGAATCGTCACACCGCGAGGTTACCCGCGTTGTCTGGGGCCCCGCCGCCGGAGACTCGGCGCGGCACAAAGTGCCGTGACGACAAAGTCAGGGAGCGAAGACCTCGTCGTCGGACGCGACGCCCTGCTCGGCGAGGCCGGCCTGCACGATCGATCGCAGCGTGACCGTCATCCAGTCATGCTCATCCTTGGCGACCTCATCGTCGACGGGCTCCGGATCCTCGTTCTCGTCGGCGGGGAGATCGTCCTCGATGAGGTACACGATCTCGCCCGGCTCGACGTAGTACAGCCGCTCACGCGCCTCGCTCATGATGAACGCCGGGTCGCGCCAGCGGTCGCGCTCGACCTCGAGCTCGGCGATCTGCTCTTCCGCGAGGGCGACACTCGCCTCGGCACGTGTGATCTGCTGACGCATGTCGACGTAGCCGCTCACGGACGGGACGAGCACGAACGCGCCCAGGACGACGAGGCCGAGCATGATGACGGTGAACCCGGACAGCCGGATCCCGCTCAGCCAGTCGCGGGCGGAGGGTCGCGGGCGCCCGGACCCCGCCCGGGAACGCGAAGAGGGGGCCGCGTGTCGTCGCATGCGGCCCCCTCTCTCGTGGTGCGTGTCGTTCGTCAGCCCTGGAAGCGCGGGTAGGCACCGCGGCCCGCGAACGTCGCGGCGTCGCCGAGTTCCTCTTCGATGCGCAGGAGTTGATTGTATTTCGCCACGCGGTCGCTGCGCGCAGGCGCGCCCGACTTGATCTGGCCGCAGCCCACCGCGACCGCGAGGTCGGCGATCGTGACGTCCTCGGTCTCGCCCGAACGGTGCGACATCATCGAGGTGTAGTTCGCGTTGTGCGCCATCGAGACCGCATCGAGCGTCTCGGTGAGCGTGCCGATCTGGTTGACCTTGACGAGCAGCGAGTTCGCGATCCCCTCGTCGATGCCGCGCTTCAGACGCTCGGGGTTCGTCACGAACAGGTCGTCGCCGACAAGCTGCACCTTATCGCCGATGCGCGCCGTGAGGGCGGCCCAACCATCCCAGTCGTCCTCGGCCAGCGCGTCCTCGATTGTGACGAGCGGGTAGTTCGCCAACAGCTCCTCGTAGTAGGAGGTGAGCTGCTCGGCCGACATCTCCTTACCCTCGAACGTGTAGACGCCGTTCGCAAAGAACTCGGTCGACGCGACGTCGAGGCCAACGGCGATGTCCGTGCCGGGGGTGAAGCCAGCCTTCTCGATCGACGCCATGAGGAAGTCGAGTGCTGCGCGGTTGCTCGGGAGGTCCGGGGCGAAGCCGCCCTCGTCACCGAGGCCCGTCGCGAAGCCGCCCGTGAGCAGCTCCTTCTTCAGGACCTGGTACGCCTCGGCACCCCAGCGCAACGACTCGGCGAACGAGTCGGCGCCGTGCGGCACGAGGAAGAACTCCTGCATGTCGATGCCGTTGTCGGCGTGCTCGCCGCCGTTGATGACGTTGAGCGCCGGGACGGGGAGGATGTGCGCGTTCGCGCCGCCGACGTAGCGGTACAGCGGCAGATCGGCGCTGTCTGCGGCCGCCTTGGCCACGGCAAGGCTGACGCCGAGGATCGCGTTGGCGCCGACACGCTTCTTGTTGGCCGTGCCGTCGACCTCGTTCAGCGTCAGGTCGACGAGACGCTGGTCTGCGGCGTCGAGACCTTCGATCGCGGGACCGAGCTCGTCGATCACGCTCGCGACCGCCTTCGTCACGCCCTTGCCGCCATAGCGATCCTTGTCGCCGTCACGCAGCTCGTACGCCTCGAACGCTCCGGTTGAGGCGCCCGACGGAACGGCCGCGCGCTGCACGATGCCGTCGTCGAGGAGGACCTCAACTTCGACGGTCGGATTCCCTCGGGAGTCGAGGATCTCGCGTGCGCCTACTGCTTCGATCTGTGCCACGGATGTACTCCTTGAAAAGTGGGCGTTGTCGGGTGATGAGACCCACTGCACAGTCTATGGCGTCGCCGCGGCGGCCGATATCCGGCGAGCGTCGCCCCCGCGCTGCGGGCGGTGGCGCAGGCCGCGATCACGCGCGAGGATGGCAAAATGACGATTCGGGGAACTCTCGAGGAACGACAGGTTCTGCTCGCGGGCGGGACGTCCGAGGCCGGTTGGGCGTGCGCTCACGCGCTGCGCAGCCGCGGCGCGCGCGTCATCGTCGCGGGCCGCTCGCCGGAGAAGCTCGCCCGGTTCGCCGACAGCGGGTTCCTGACGATGGAGCTGGACCTCGCCGATGCGGCCGCGGTCGACGAACAGATCGGCGCGCTGTCCTCGCTCGACGGTCTCATCCCGCTCGTGGGCGGGTGGCGCGGCGGCGGGGGCATCTCCGGTCAGTCCGACGAGGACTGGGCGTTCCTGTCGACAGCACTCTCGACCGTGCGCCACACGTGCCGGGCCGCCTGGCCTCTGCTCGACGCGTCGCCAGCCGCGCGCGTCGCGGTGGTCTCATCCGTGCAGGTCACCAGACCGCGAGCCGGTGGCGCGAACTACGTCGCCATGAAGGCCGCTACCGAGGCCTGGATCCACGCGGTCGCGCACGGCTTCTCTTCCGCGGCGCGGGCACATCAGCGCGCGCAGACCGGATCCTGCACGATCTTCCGCGTCGATCAGCTCGCCGGACGGGAACAGGCGCTCGCGGACGCCGTCGCGGCACTCTGGGACACCCCGGCTGCCGACGCATCCGCACGCATCGAGACTCTCGCGTAGCCCGTCAGCCGATTTCGCGACCCGCGCCCCAGACGCGGCGCACGCGCAACGCGGAGGACATCAGCACGGCGTCGGCCGCGCTGCCGACCGAGAGCGAGCCGAGGTCATCGCGCCCGATGGCACGCGCCGGGATCCGCGTGAGGGCGTCGACCGCGTCGACGAGCGGGAGACCACACGCGTCGACCGCCTGGCGGAGGGCTTCGTCGAGGAGCAGCGTCGACCCCGCGATCGCTCCCCCGTCGAGGAGCCGGGCGACGCCCTCCGTGACGGTGACGGCGAGGCCTCCGAGGTCGTAGCGGCCGTCGGCCTTTCCGGCGGCGGACATGGCATCGGTGATGAGCGCGACGCGGCCGGGAGCCGCGTCGAACAGCATCTTCACGACGGCAGGATGCACGTGCACGCCGTCGTTGATGACCTCGATCGTGACGTGCGGGCGTCGCAGCGCGGCGCCGACCGGCCCCGGCGCGCGGTGATGGATGCCGTCGACGGCGTTGAACGCGTGGGTGACCAGCGACGCGCCGCGGTCGAAGGCCGCGAGAGCCTCGTCGTAGCTCGCCGCGGTGTGTCCGACCGCAACACGCACGCCCGCGGCGACGAAGCGGTCGACCGCGTCGAGGCCCCCGGGCCGCTCCGGGGCGATCGTGACCTGCACGACGGATCCGCGCCCCGCTTCGACGAGCGCGTCGACGTCGCGCGGTTGCGGATCGGTCAGCAGCGTCGGATCGTGGGCGCCGCGGTGGGCGTGATCGAGGAACGGGCCTTCGAGGTGCGAGCCGAGCACGAGCGGATCGCTGTCGACGACGTCAGCGATCGCGCCGACCTGCCGGGCGAGGTCCGGGATCCGGGCCGTCACGAGCGACAGCACGCTGCGCGTCGTGCCGTGCGCGCGGTGGGTCGCGAGTGCGTCGCGGATCGCCGCAGGGTCACCGTCGAACGCGCCGCCTCCCCCACCGTGGCAGTGCAGGTCGACGAAGCCGGGAACGAGGATGCCCCCGTCGGCGTCGACGACGTCCTCATCCTGTTCGGCGCGCCACGAGGATCCCATGCCGCGGGCAGCGATGCGGTCGCCCGCGAACCGCACCCACGCGTCGGTCTCGGTCGAGCCGTCGGCGACAAGCTGCGCAGAGTGGATGAGGGTCATGCTCCGATCCTGCCAGGTCTCGTGCGAGGGTCACCGGGCTCGGGCGCGCACGAGCCGTACGGTCGCGGATTCGCCGGCCCGCAGCGTGAGTTCCTCGTCCCGCGGGTCCTCGCACCGGAAACCTGACCCGGGGAGCAGGCGCACACGGCCATCCGGACAGAGCCATTCGGCCGCGTCGAGCCGACGCAGCTCGAGCGCGCACGAGGAACCGTCCCATTCGAGAACGTCGACGACGACGCCGCCCCGTCCGCGCAGCCCCGTCACGCGCCCGGTCGGCCAGCTTTCGGGAAGGGCGGGAAGGACCGTGAGGGTGTCGGCGGTCGATCCCAGGAGCATGGCGGCCACGAGCGCAGGCAGTCCGCCGCTCGCGTCGAGATTGAAGATGCGCCCGGCATCGTGACGGGTCGTCAGCGCAGGCGCGACGTGATCGACGGCGAGCCATTCCACGCACCGAAGCGCGTCGTCGGCGTCACCCAACGCCGCCGATGCGAGCCCGAGCTGCACCAGGCCGAACGACATCTCCATGCGCCCGGGCGGCGGCGTCGGGTCGGCCGCCCGCCACGCGATCTTGGCCCGGATCGTGGCCCGGGCGGCCTCGCGGAGGCGCGCGGCTCGCTCCCCCGGCCCCGTGAAGGCAGGGTCGACCTCGTACCAGAGCGGGTAGAGCTGCGTCGCGTGTCGATGGGCGTGATTCTCGCGCCACGGCTGGCCGATCCACTCGGCGAGCGTGCCGTCGTCGGCTATCCGATAGTCCGGGAGCGCGTCGACGAGCGCGGTCCAGCGCTCCTCGAGCGCTTCATCGCCGCGAGCGCGCGCGAGCACGGCCGCGGCGCGGGCGGCGTCACGATGGATCGCGACGTCGGCCGTGCTGTCCGAGGCGAGCGAGGATTCGGCGTCTGACGGAGTGTTCTCCGGCGAGTAGCTCGGCACGAAGTGCCGGAGGCCATCGCGCGACACCGTCGCCGTCTCGGCGAATCGGAGGACGCCGTCGACGAGCTCCCACACGCGGTCGTCGACGAGCGAACGGTCGCCCGTCACCGCGACCAGATCGGCGATGACCCGCAACACCCAGCCGCCGCATCCCGTCCAGAACAGGTGCGGGAACCGGGCGTTGAAGTGATCGGCCTTACCGTGCGTCGACATGCGCGACGGCAGCAGCATGCCGTCGGCTCCAAAGACGCGGCGCGCATTCGCGCGGTAGTGGTCGGCGAACGGCAGGATGAGCTCGAGAAGCGAGGCAGCCAACTCGGGGGTTCCCGTCGGGATGAGCCCCGCGATGCCGCCGTTCTGCACGTTTCCGTTGAGGGTGTAATCGGCCGACCAGGCCGGCGTGAATGTGCCCTGCCAGACTCCCTGCAGCGTGGGAGGCAGCTCGCCGGTGGCCGCGATGATGTGCGATCGACCAGCGGCGTAGGCGATCTCGATCGCCCGCCGCCGAGCCGCCGGATCACCTGCGGCCGCGCGATCCCAGATCTCCTCAACGACCCGACCCTCGCGTCCCTCCAGCTGCAGCGTCGAGGCCTCGACCAGCTCACGATGCGGCCGGGTCTGGTCGCGCAGGATCGCGTCCCAGTCCGCGTCGTCGGCCGGCCGGACCGGACTGCCGGCGACCTCGACGTCCAGGCGCAGCAGCGTGCGGCCGCCGGCGGGCACGATCACGCGCGCGACGAGTGCCTGCGGATCACCCGCGTCCCACGACCTCGCCCCGGTGGCCCGCACGCGGGCGAGGCGCTCGCCGTGCGCATCGCGCAGCTCGAGCCGACCGATTCGCCCACCCGCCACGGCCGAGGTGACCCGCCCGGAGTAGTCGGGTGCGAAGGACGCGGCGGGGCCGTCGTCGCGCGGATCCAGCCCGAGTCGCAACGTCACCTCGGCGGCGAGGTCGGATTCCAGCGCGATCCACACAGAGTCCGTGCCGCGCGGGGCCACCAGCGTCACGCGGCGCTCGCCGCCACGGTCGTCCGCCCACGCGATCGTCGCCGTGCCCCGGCGCAGATCGATGCTGCGCACCGCATCCGTGACGCCTCCGGGCGACGCCACCGCGAGCGTCGCGCACACGGCGAGCGGGTCGGTCCAGACGAGGCCGTCGTATCCGGCCTCGTTCGCGGCTGACTCGAGCAGGTTGGCGGCCGCGGAGCCGTCACCGGCGAGGATCCGGGCGCGCATCTCGGGGAGAACGCCGGTGAGGTCGGGCGCATCGGGCCGGGGGTTGACCGGAAGGAGGAAGCGCTCGTGAGCGAGCGCGATCGTGAGCGCGTCGGCCGGTCCGTATGCGATCGCGCCAATGCGTCCACTACCGACGACGAGCCCGTCCTCCCAGGTCGGCGCCGCCGTCCGCGTCGTGAAGCGCCAGCGCGTCACCCGCACTCCCGGACCGCGTCGCCGGTTCTCACAGCGACTCTCGCCGCACGAGCGCGGTCGGGAACTCCCGCACCCGATCCACCGGATCGCCCTGGATCACGGCGATCAGCGCCTCTGCGGCGGCGCGTCCCATCTCCTCGAGCGGCTGCCGAACCGTCGTCAGGGGCGGTTCGGACGTCGTCGCGATGAGCACGTCGTCGAAGCCCACGAGCGAGACGTCGACGGGCACTCGGCGCCCGGCCGCCTGCAGCACGCGCATCGCGCCCGCGGCCATCAGGTCGGACGACGCGAACACGCCGTCGAGCTCCGGATCGCGCTGCAGCAGCCGCGTCATCGCCGCCATCCCGCTGTCGACGGTGAAATCGCCGTGGACGATCGGTCCGGGAGCGATCCCGGACCGTGTGAGCTCCTCGGTCCAGCCTCGCGCCCTGTCGTTGGCTTGCTCCATGTCGGGCGGCCCGGTGATGATCCCGATCCGGCGACGGCCGGCCTCGACCAGCGCGCGCGCCGCCAGGACGCCGCCGCCATGATTGTCGACGTCGACGATGATGGGATCCGGCCCGATGTCGCCGTGCGGGCGTCCCACCCAGGCGATCGGCACGGGCGCGTCAGCAAGCACCTCGACGAGGTGCGTGATCTCGTGTTGCAGGATCACGACGACACCGTCGACGGCGCCGGACCGCAGGAACTTCGGGATCTTCGTCCGGTCCTCGTCGTCGGCGGGCAGCAGCACAGGCTGGACGTCGCCCGCAGACAGGCCCTTCGCCGCTCCCTTGAGCGCCGTGGCGAAGAACGTGCCGTTGATGCTGCCGATCTCGTTGAACGCGATCACGAGCCCGATGGCTCCAGCGCGGCCGCCGCGCAACACGCGCGCGGCGGCGTTCGTCTCGTATCCGAGATTGCGCGCTTCGCGCTCCACGGCGGACGTCATCGCGGGGTCGACGTTCGTGGCACCCGCGAGCACGCGAGCCGCCGTTGCGCGCGAGACGCCGGCTGCTCTGGCGACGTCGATGATCGTGGGTCGGGCCATTGCTCCCTCTCCTGAGGTCTTTCGCGAAAGCGTAGTGGATCGATCTCTCGCGTCACGATCATTGCACACTTCCCACGCGAAGCTGGAGCGAAGCGAGGGGTTGCCGGGCCACGGTGTGACGGCTATCGTGTGGATCCTGCGAGATCGTTCTCTCGCCGAGAGCATGGTGCTCTCGATCGCAATCGCATGTCCCCAACGAAGAGGAGCCGTTGTGAACCGTCGCAAGATCGCCCTGCGCGTGACCTTGGCCGGAGCGCTCGCACTCGTCCTGACCGGCTGCTCAGGCGGCGGCTCGGGCGGCGCGTCCGATGCCCCGAACGCCGAGTTCGAATTCTGGTCCTTCACCGGCATCGGCCAGAAGGACTCTGTCGAGCGCTACCTGGACGAGAACCCCGATGCCAACGTCAAGCTCTCCGAGGTGGGGAGCACGACCGAGACAGCCACCGCTCTGACGGCAGCCCTCGCCGGAGGACGCGTGCCGGACCTGGTCATGATCCAGAACGACGACCTGCCGAAGTTCGTCGAGAATCCCGGCAACTTCACCGATCTGCGCACGCTCGGCGGTGACGACGTCGGCGAGGAATACCTCGACTGGGCCATCAATGCCGCGACGGGTGAGGACGGGTCGATCATCGGCATCCCCACCGATGTCGGCGGACTCGCCTTCGCGTATCGCGCCGACCTGTTCGAGGAGGCGGGTCTGCCGACGGATCCGGATGAGGTCGCCGAAATGTGGTCGAGCTGGGACGCCTTCATCGCAATGGGTGAGCAGTACGTTGAGGCGACCGGCGAGCCGTTCGTCGACAACGTCGAGACGACCGTCTTCTTCTCGACGGTCAACCAGGTCGACGAGAAGTACTACTCCCCTGATGGCGAGCTCGTCTTCGACACGAACCCCGAGGTCGAAGAGGCCTTTGACGTCGCGGTGCGCGCGTACGACTCCGACATCAGCGCCGGCATCGCCGCCTGGTCGTCCGGATGGGCGCCGGGCAAGGCGAACGGCAAGTTCGCCGTGACGACGGCGCCGTCGTGGATGCTCTCGAGCTTCGAGACCGACGCGCCCGACACCGAAGGACTGTGGCGCGTCGCCTCGATTCCCGGCGTCGGCGGAAACTGGGGCGGCAGCGTGATCGCCATCCCCGCCCGGGCGGACAACCCGCAGGCCGCGTGGCAGTACGTCGAGACGATGCTGTCGCCCGAGGGCCAGGAGGAGCACTTCGCCGAAACGGGCACGTTCCCCGCGGCCCGGGCTGCTCTCGAGAGCGACGAGATCCGCGAATACCAGAACGAGTTCTTCGGCGATTCCGCGATCGGCGAGATCATCAGCGATTCGGTGCTCGAGTTCAACTCGTTCTACAACGGACCCGACACCAGCGCCATCGGCGCGGCACTGCTGAACGTGCTCGTCGATATGGAGGCCGGCAACGTCGATCCGGCCGATGCCTGGGGCGACGCCGTCGCCAGCGCAAACGCCGCGATCGGCGGCTGACACACCCATCTGACACCGGCGGTGGCGCCACGCGCGGCGCCACCGCCCCGACCGAGGTAGATGATGACCGCGACTGCATCCGCCATCCCTGTCCAAAAGGTGCGCCGCCGCGACCGGCCGCCGACCATCCAGATCCGCCAGACGTTCGCCGAACGCATCGCTCCGTACGCGTACGTCGCCCCGTTCTTCGTGATCTTCGCGGTCTTCGGCCTCTTCCCACTGCTGTTCACGTTCTACGTCGCCCTGTTCGATTGGAACCCCGTCGGCGAGCAGACGTTCGTCGGCCTGGCGAACTTCGAACGGCTCTTTCAGGATCCGCGATTCTGGAACGCGTTCGTGAACACCTTCGGAATCTTCCTCATCTCGACGATCCCGCAGCTCCTCCTCGCGCTGCTCCTCGCGCACCTGCTGAATCACGCGGCACTCAAGGCGGCGAACTTCTTCCGGATGGCGCTGCTCGTGCCGTACATCACGTCGGTCGCTGCAACCGCCCTGGTATTCGCCCAGATCTTCGACAAGAACTTCGGCCTCATCACCTGGGTGTTCGGCCTCTTCGGCCAGCCCGGCGTCGATTTCCTGTCGTCGCAGGTCGGCTCGTGGGTCGTCATCTCGTCGATGGTGATGTGGCGATGGTTCGGATACAACACGCTGCTCTATCTCGCGGGGCTCCAGGCGATGCCGCGTGAGATGTACGAGGCGGCGTCCGTCGACGGTGCATCCAGCTGGCAGCAGTTCATTCACCTGACGATTCCATCGCTGCGCCCGATCATCATCTTCACCGTCATCATGTCGACGATCGGCGGGCTGCAGATCTTCACCGAGCCTCTCCTCGTCGCCCCAGAGTCCGGTCTCACGTGTGGCGGCGGACGTCAGTGCCAGACGCTCGCGCTCTTCCTCTATGAGCAGGGCTTCGGTCAGTTCGAGTTCGGCTACGGATCCGCGATCGGCGTCGCGCTGTTCGTGATCGTCGTCGTCGTCTCGCTCATCAACTTCTTCCTCACCACCCGCACACGGAAGGCTCGCTGATGTCCGCCGTCGACCAGTCGCTCCCGAAGGCCGCCGGGGCCGCTCCCCTGCCGATGCGGTCGAACCGCTCCAAGCGCGGCCACCGCGTCGGCAAGGTGCCGTGGCCCGTGTACGCGATGCTGATCGTCGCGGTCATCATCAGCGTCTTCCCGCTGTATTACATGTTCGTCATCGCGTCCGTGGGCGCATCCGCCGTGACCTCGATTCCGCCGCGGCTGTACCCGGGGTTCAACTTCGTCGAGGTCGCGAGCAAGGTCTTCGAGACCGTGCCGTTCATCCAGTCGCTGATCAACAGCGTGATCGTGTCGCTGACGGTCGCGGTCCTCGCCGCGATCCTGTGCGCCTTGGCCGGCTTCGCTTTCGCGAAGCTGCGCTTTCCTGGTCGCAACGCGCTGTTCCTGATCGTGCTGCTGACGATGACGGTGCCCGCTCAGCTCAGCGTGATCCCCCAGTACCTGATCATCTCGTGGCTCGACTGGGTCGACACGCTCCAGGCGATCATCGTTCCGGGGCTCGCCAGCGCGTTCGGCATCTTCTGGATGCGGCAGCACATGGCAACGACCCTCAGCGACGAGCTGATGCAGGCCGCACGCATCGACGGCTGCAACAGCTGGCAGGTGTTCTGGCGGATCGGATTCCCCGTTGTGCGTCCTGCGGCGTTCGTGCTCGGGCTCATCACCTTCACGGCGGTGTGGAATGACTTCATGTGGCCGTTCATCGTGCTCAAGTCGCCAGAACTGTTCACCGTCCAGATCGCGCTGAAACAGCTTCAGGCGAACCGCACGATCGACCTTGCCCTCACCATGGGCGGGTCGTTCCTCGCGACCCTGCCGCTCCTGCTCGTGTTCTTCTTCGTCGGCAGACGTATGGTCGCCGGCATCATGGACGGCGCCTTCAAGGGGTGAGTCGTGCGGGCGTCTTCCGCGTCAGCTCACCGCGCTCGCGTGGACGACGACCGCACGATCAGGGTGGAACGTCGGAAACTCCAAGCCGACATCGCGCAGCATCGCGCCCGACATCACGCGCGCGCCGGTCTCGTCGCCGAGTGCCGCCGCCTCACGCAACCAGTCCGGCACCTGCCATGGCGGCCCGAGCGAGGCCGGGAGGTCGGCCGAGATCCGGTATCGACGCTCGTCGTGCAGGCCGACGAGTCGCACCCGCGTGAGGGTGTCGGCTGCCGTCGGCGGCGCAACGATCGTGTAGAGCGCCTCCGAGTGATCCGCAGCGACGACTCCGCGCAGTGAGGGGGCCATCGGATCCGTCTCTCCGCCGCCGACGTGGCGCCCCGTTGCGATCGTGCCGCGGAAACGACGGAAGAGCGCGATCCAGTGCCTGAGCGTCGCGCGCTCGTCGTCGGGCAGGCCGCGGATGTCCCATTCGATTCCGAAATGGCCGAGGAAGGCGATGGCGCAGCGGAAGTGCAGGTCGTGCGTGCGCCCCGTGACGCTCGAGGTCGGCGACGCGACGTGCGATCCGAGCATCTCCGGAGGCACCAGCAGCCCCGTCCAGCGCAGCAGCTGGAAGCGGTCGAACGGATCGTGGTTGTCCGAGGGGTGGACGCGGTCGGCGCGTTCGAGGATCCCGAGGTCGATGCGTCCGCCGCCGGACGCACAGCTCTCGATCTCGAGGGCCGGGTGCCGCTCGCGCAGCTCGTCGAACAGGCGATAGACCGCGAGCGTCTGCTCGTGCACCGCGGCACCTCCGCTCGCCGGATGACCGGCGGCGATCAGGTCGCGATTGTGATCCCACTTGACGTACGCGGCGCCGGTGTCGCGCACGAGCTGGTCGAGCGCGTCGAGGATGTGCGCGTATGCCTCGGGATTGGTCAGGTCCAGCACCTGCTGAAAACGGAAGAGCGCGGGCAGCTCCGGTCGCGCGCGCAGAATCCAGTCCGGATGTGCGCGGGCGAGGTCCGAGTCCTCATTGACCATCTCCGGCTCGACCCAGACGCCGAACTCCATGCCGAGTTCGCGCACGGCGTCAGCGAGCGGAGCGAGGCCCTCCGGCCACACCTCGAGGTCGGGGGTCCAGTCGCCGAGACCCGCACGATCGTCCCGACGGTTCCGGAACCACCCGTCGTCGAGGACGAACCGCTCGACCCCGAGCGCCGCCGCTTCCTGCGCGAGCTCAAAAATCGTCTCGGGATCCTGGTCGAAATACACGGCCTCCCACACGTTCAGCGTGATGGGACGCGGCCGCAACCTCGAGCGGGAGCGACGCCGCAGGTGCGCGTGGAAGCGCGCCGACGCCGTGTCCAGCCCGTCGCCGTAGCTGCCGTAGACCCACGGCGTCTCGTAGGCCTCTCCCGGCGCGAGGCGGACCTCTCCGGGGAGCAGTAGCTCCCCGCCGCGGAACGCGAGCGTCGCGTCGCCGCGCTCGAGCGCGTGATGATGGTTGCCGCTGAATCCGACGTGACCGAGCCAGACCTCGCCCGCGTCCGAAGAGAACCCCGGAACGCCCGCCGCCAGGATGGTCGTCGCGTCGAGGCCCGTCCGTCCGCGCCGCGAGTCACGCACGTGCGCACCGCGCACGACCGGGTGCCGCTGCGGGAGTCGCTCATGTCCCCATCTCCCTGCGAAGTCGAGCAGCTCGCTCGCCCGCGTCGGGATCGACAGCGCAAGCGTCATCCCCTGGATCTCGAGCGGTTCGCCGGAGGCGGCGCCATTTCGCACGCTGCTGCGCACCCGCAGGAGTCCCTCCGGCGAGAGTTCGAGGTCGATCTCGAGCTCGACCGCCGCCCACTCGTCGTGCGCTGTGAACGCCACACGCGCCGGTCCGGTCTGGACGACGGCGCGCGTCATCTCGCCGCCGTCGATCTCGACGGACCGCACGACGAACCGGGGCGCCCAGGCGGCGCCCGCGCGATGCGCTTCGAACCCCGGGTGGCCGAACCACGCGGCCCCATGCTCGGGGAGCAGCGAGGGCCGATACGGCACGTCGGAGACGCCCTCGAGCCCCGGGCGGTGCTCCGCGTCCCAGAACGCGACGAGGTCGTCGTCGGTGGCGCGGATCCGTGGACCCCAGTGTGCGATGACCGGCAGCGCGTGATCGGACGAGACGAGGACGACGGAGACGTCGCCGGCGGTGAGGTGGATGAGGCGCTGAGCGTTCATCCGACCATTGTTCGCACAGGTCGAGGCTCCGGCACAAGACCCTGTGAGATCGATCTCCGACGGTCGGGAGGTCAGACGGGGAAGCGCGCCCGCGTCGACCCGCGCGTCACGAGCTCGGTCGGGAGGTGCACGACGTCGTCGACGCGGTCGCGACCTGCGACCTGGCGCGCGAGCATCTGCACCGCGGCCGCCGCCATCTCGCGGATCGGCTGACGGATCGTCGTCAGCGAGGGGTGCAGCCACCGGGCGCCGCGCACGTCGTCGAACCCGACGACCATCACGTCCCGCGGGATCACCAGGCCCGCTTCGCCGATCGCGCGGTAGGCGCCCGCCGCCATCTCGTCCGAGCAGGCGAACACCCCGATGGGCCCCTGTCCCCCGATCTGCGCGAGGGACTGCGCGCACGCACGCCACGCGCCCATCGCGCCCCAGTCGGCCTCGGCCCGCACACAGGGCGCGCCGGGCGTTGCACGCTCGATGGTCGAGAGGAAGCCCTCAACCCGGGCGCGACCGTACCGGTAGGAGGGCGCCCCGCCGATGACGATGAAGCGGCGCACGCCGCGTTCGAGGAGGTGCTGCGCGGCCGCGGCGCCGCCCGCGTGGTCGGTCGTGCGCACGCTCGGCAGACGCTCGGGTGCTTCCTCGGGCGGCTCGAGCAGCACGACCGGGATCCCGGCCTCGCGCATTCGGCCCAGTTGGGCCGCGGTCGGGACGAGCAGGCCGAGGATGACACCCGCCGTGCCGCGCGAGCGGATGCGGTCCGGCCAGTCGTCGTCCGGGTTCCCGTGCGCCGTCGTCAGGACGAGGTCGTACCGCAGCGTGGCGGCAGCCGTTCGCGCTCCCGCCGTGACCTCGTCGGTGTACGGGTCGTGAAAGTGTCCGAGCACGAGGTCGAACATGAGCGAGGTGCCACCCCGCGGCCGCCCGCGCCTCTCCCCCGTCGGCGAATAGCCCAGTGCATCGGCGACCCGCAGCACACGGGCGCGCGTGGCCGCCGACATATCTCCGCGCCCGCGGACCGCTCGCGATGCCGTCGAGACGCTGACGCCCGATTCGCTCGCGACACGGGCGAGGGTGACCCGGGAGGGAGCGCGCATCCGTCTATTTTGCGCAATTTACGAGACATTCGTCAACGCACCTGGCAGTGTTTCTCGCGATCCGCACGGGTTCTCGAGGACGCGCAGACGTCGACGCCGACGTCGACGCGTACCTCGCTCGCGATGCATCACAGCGGAAGGAGCGCACATGACCACTCGGAGAGCGCTGGTCGTTCGCGGGGGGTGGGAGGGCCATCGCCCCGTCGAGGCCACCGACATGTTCCTGCCATTCCTCGAACGCAGCGGCTTCGAGGTGAGCGTCGCGGAGTCAAACGACGTCTATGCCGATGAGACCACGATGGCCAAGACCGATCTGATCGTGCAGTCGGTGACGATGTCGGAGATCTCCACGGAGGCGTTCACCGGTCTCCGCCGCGCGGTCGAGCGCGGCACCGGTCTGGCCGGCTGGCACGGCGGAATCGCCGACTCGTACCGCAGCAACTCCGACTATCTGCACCTGATCGGCGGGCAGTTCGCGACGCACCCGGCGAAGCACCCCAACGACCGCGCCGGCGACGAGTCGGACAATTACCTCTGTTACACAGTGGATCTGACGGAACTCGGTCGCGAACACGAGATCATGGCGGGTCTCGAGGACTTCACCCTGAAGACAGAGCAGTACTGGGTGCTGACCGACGATCTCAACGACGTCCTCGCGACCACCACCCATCCCGTCCAGGCGCACCACCCATGGCATCGCCCGGTGGTCACTCCCGCCGTGTGGACGCGGCGCTGGGGCCGAGGACGTGTCTTCGTCGCGACCCCCGGACACGGTCCGGTCGTCCTCCGGGACGTGAATGTGCGCACCATCATCGAAAGGGGAATGCTGTGGGCGAGCCGCACGGTATCGGAATAGTCGGAATCGGCGTCATCTCAGGACAGTACTTCGACACGCTCGCCGCGCATCCTGACGTGCGCATCGTCGCCACGGCGGATCTGGACCCGGCGCGCGCGGCCGCGGGTGCACAGCGGATCCCCGGCTGTCGCTCGCTCACGGTCGAGGAACTCCTCGCGGATCCGGCCGTCGACACCGTGTTGAACCTCACCGTGCCCGCCGCACACGCTCCCGTCGCGTTGGCGGCTCTCCGCCACGGCAAGAACGTCTACGGCGAGAAGCCCCTCGCCCCGACGGTCGCGCCGGCGCGCCAGATCCTCGACGCGGCCGGATCCGCGTGGGTCGGCTGTGCTCCGGACACCGCTCTCGGTGCCGGCGTACAGACCGCCCGGGCCGCCGTCGACGCCGGCGAGATCGGCCGCCCGGTCGCCGCCGTCGCCTCCTGGACGGCTCCCGGCCACGAGGCATGGCACCCGCACCCCGACTTCTACTACCGCGAGGGAGGCGGCCCGCTGTTCGATATGGGACCGTACTACCTCACCGCGCTCTTCCACCTGCTGGGCCCTGTCGCACGCGTCTCGGGCGCATCGTCGCGATCGCGCGACGTGCGGCAGATCGCCACGGGGCCGCGCGCGGGCGAGGAGATCCCGGTCGAGGTCGACACGCACGTCACCGGCATCCTCGAGCACGTCAGCGGCGCGGTCTCGACCGTGACGTTCAGCTTCGACGGCGTCGCCACCCAGGCCGCGCCGATTGAGATGCACGGCGAGGAGGCGACCCTCGCGCTGCCTGATCCGAACTTCTTCGACGGCGAGGTGCGTCTGAGGCGTCCGGGCGCCGACAACTGGGATTCGCTGCCCGTGCGCGCGGGTTACGAGAACGCCGGGCGCGGCATCGGACTGATCGACTTCGTGCGGGACGGCGGCGCCCGCGCGCACGGCGACATCGCCCTGCACGTGCTCGAGATCATGACGGCGCTCACGGACTCCGCGCGTGAGGGGCGTCGCATCGATCTCATGACGACGGCCACCCGGCCGCCCATCGTGCCACGGACCTCGCGCGCCGACTGGGGGGCGGCACATTGAGCGCCGTCGCCCGCGCCGTCGTCGACCTCGACGTGGTCGGCGCTCGGATCAGCCGCCACCTCTACGGCCACTTCGCTGAACACCTCGGGCGCTGCATCTACAACGGCTTCTGGGTCGGCGAGGGCTCCGAGATCCCGAACGTGCGCGGCATCCGCCGCGACGTCGTCGACGCCCTGCGCGCGCTCCGGATCCCGAACCTGCGGTGGCCGGGCGGTTGCTTCGCCGACGCATATCACTGGCGCGACGGCATCGGTCCGCGCGACGAACGCCCCCGCATCGCGAACACGAACTGGGGCGACGTCGTGGAAAACAACCACTTCGGCACCCACGAGTTCATGGACCTGTGCGACCTCCTCGGCGCCGACGCCTACGTCAACGGCAACGTCGGCAGCGGCACCGTCCAGGAGATGTCGGAATGGGCGGAGTACCTCACCCGGGGCGACGACAGCCCCATGGCGCGCCTTCGTCGCGAGAACGGCCGCGACGAGCCGTGGCGCGTGCCGTTCTGGGGGCTCGGAAACGAGCCGTGGGGCTGCGGCGGCAATATGTCGGCCGAGGCTTACGCGGAACAGGCCCGCCGCTACGCGATGTACAGCCGCAACCACGGTGACAACCGACTCGTGCGCATCGCCGCGGGCGCCAACGAAGACGACCTGGACTGGACGCGCGCCCTCATGAAGGGCGCCGTGGAGAGCCACACCAACGTTCTGTACAACAGCCTGCCGTACGAGGCGATCTCGTTCCACTACTACACGCACTCCGGATCCGGCATCAACACGGAGGACGCGACTGCGTTCACCGACGCGCAGTTCTACGACACGATGGCGTACGCGACGGACATCGATCGCGTGATCCGCGGACACATCGCCGTCATGGACTCGTATGACCCCGACCGGCGCATCGATCTCGTATGCGACGAGTGGGGCACCTGGTGGAACGCCGCGGAGGGCACCAACCCCGGTTTCCTGTTCCAGCAGAACACCGTGCGCGACGCGCTCGTCGCGGGGATCCACTTCGACGTGTTCCATCGACACGCTTCGCGGCTCGCGATGGCCAACATCGCCCAGACGATCAACGTACTGCAGGCGATGGTGCTCACCGACGGCGATCGCATGGTCCTGACGCCGACGTACCACGTGTTCGAAATGAACTCCGGGCATCACGACGCGCGGCAGTTATCGGCGCATCTGCTCGAGGCGCCCACCACCATGGTCGGCGACGACGAGCTCACCCTCGTGTCACTGTCCGCCTCGACGTCGGAGGATGCGGCGCTGATCTCGCTGACGCACATGTCGGTCGACGCCGACTGCCGCGTCCGTGTCGACCTGCGTGGCCGTGCCGCGAAGCTCACCCGCGCACGGGTGCTGACCGGCGAGAGCGCGACAACGTTCAACGACCCCGATGCCCCCGATCGCGTCGCGCCCGCGCCGCTCGAGGCACAGATCGAGGATGGGGTGCTCACGGCTCAGCTGCCGCCGCATTCCTTCGCGACGTTCGAACTGCACCTCGGCTGACACCGCGCGTCAGGATCCGCCGACGACGGGGAAGTACACAGCGAACGGCTCGTCGGCGATCTCGTGCAGCGGTCGAAAGCGGATCGCGACCGGTTGCCCGACCGTGCGGTAGCGCGGGAGCCACCGCGTCCAGTGCCGTTCGTCGTCGCGCGCGAGCAGTTCGGGCGCGCGACTCGCGTCTCCGGTCAGGGCGACCTCACGGTCGACGAGACCGCCCAGCACGACCGGCCCCTCGGCGAATGCGACCGTGGTCGGCTCGTCCGGAATCGGCACCGCGCGGAGCGCATACCGGAAGGAGACGTCCACGCTGAGCCTGCCGCCGGGGTGCGCCAGAAAGAGCGCGTCGCCCTCGCGCGTCACCAGGTCGTCCGCCGACGTTTCCGGGGCGCCCTCCGCCCACTCCGGAATGCGGATCCGCACCCGCATCGACGCCGGAGCATCGACGGTCACGCGCATCCGCGTGCGCATCGGGCGATGCCGGTCCCCGGCGGCCCCCGCATTCGCGTCCGGACCGACGTCATCGGCCTCGTCGAGGAGCTCCAGGCGCAGATCGGCGGTCGCGGTGCCGACGGGCACGCTCGCCCGTGCCGCGATGAACTGCGCGATCGTGACGGTCTCGTTGTCGCCGTCGGCGTAAAAGACCAGCTGCGCGTGGCGTGTGTGCGCCTGCACCAGCGATCCGTGGCAGCACCAGAAGTCCTCGGTCGGGCTCCCCCAGTCCTTTCGGGCACCGCCGACGAGCGGCAGAAAGTACGCCACCATCCCCGTCTGCGGATGCTGCTGAGCGAGGACACCGTTGTAGAGGTTTCGTTCGATGTAGTCGGCGTACGACAGGTCTCCGGTCCAGCGGAGCAGGACGTCGGCGAGTCGGATCATGTTGTACACGGCGCAGTGCTCCTGCGTCTTCTCGCCGCGTCGCGCCGCGAAGGCGAACGGTGGCGTCCAGATCTCCCCGGACGTCTGCCCGCCCGTGCAGAACGTGCCGCGGCGCACCACCGCCCAGTCCCAATACGCTTCGACGATCCGCCGCCAGATGTCGTCCCCGGTCACCTCGTAGGCGCGCGCCGCGCCGAGCACCTCCGGGATGGTGGTGTTGGCGTGCATGTTCGTGAGCACGTCGTGCCCCGCGAGGAGGCCGTCGAACAGCGAGCGGCGATAGTAACGGTCGAGCAGCTCGCGATAGATCGGATCGCCGGTCGCCTCCAACAGATCCGCCCAGACCTCCAGCATCCCGCCGGTCTCCACTTCGAGGATCCGTTGGAAGCTGGCGTCATCGTGACCGCGCACCCACCGTAGCAGTGGCTGAGTCGCGCGCCGGGCGAGCGCGAGCGCACGCTCGTCGGCCAGGTCACGGTGCACGTCGACGAGGCCCATGAGGGTCTTGTGCATGTTGTACTGCGGCGCCCATACGGAGCGTCCCTCGTCGAGGCGACGCAGGACGCTCGGCGGGATCGCCCACAGCCACTCCCCGTCGCTCTCGCGCTGACAGCGCTCGAGGCCGTCGAGCACCGCGTCGAGCTGCGCGCGCAGCACGCCGTCACCGGTCACTGCGACCTCGCGCGCGACCGCCGACATCCAGTGCCCGACGAAGTGCCCCCGCAGGAGCGCGCCCGGCGTCTCCCAGCCCCAGTGGCGATCGAGGCCGCGGTCGCGCGACGAATCCCGTGAGGGGTGCAGGTGCCAGAGCTGTGATCCCACACCGGCCTCGATGTAGTGGTTCTGCAGCAGTGCATCGGGCTGCAGGGCAGCGAGGTACTCGCGATTCAGGCGGCGACGGGAGTCGAACAGCCCCCGCTCGAGTCGTGCGGCTGTCAGCGGAATGTGGTGCAACGTCACGGTGGCTCCTCCGGCGCGGTCAATCGCTTCGTCGAGTATCTCGCACCGCGGCGGCGCGGCGAACAGGTTCGCCCGCGTGTCTCAGGGGCGATCGACCGCGTGCCCGGCCTCACGTCGAAGGGCGTTCAGGACGGCGACGGCGCCCGCCGCGTCATCGACCGTGATCGTGAGATCGCTGCGCCGGTCGCGACCGATGCGGATCGCCTCGCCGGTGCGCAGCACGACACCGTCGCCCGCGCCGACGGTGCGCCACCCCCACCCGCCGAAGTCGGCGAGCGGACTTACCTCCGCGATTACGTCGGCGGAGGTGATCTTCTCGAGCGGGACCCGGACCCGGGGCCAGCCGAGTGCTGCGCGTGCCGTGACCCCGCGCTCGTCGATGCGGACGTCGAAGCGCAGCGCGGCGAGTGCGACGAGCGTCACCGGCAGCATGATCGCCAGCGCGATCCACAGGGGAACAGGGACGCTTCCGTCCGTGCGCAACCCCACGACGCACGCCGCGACGAGCGCAAGGTTCGTCGCGCCGAAGAGCACACCCAGCGTGATCGCGCCGCCGCGGGAGATCGAGACGGACCGCCGCCAGGTCGTCGGCACCGTGTCCGCAGACCCGGTCACGCCTTCGTCCGACGAGCCTGCGGAACCGGTCGGATCCTCACTCGCGAAGAAGATGGCACGGCCGCCGTGTCGCCGATCGATCGCGCGTCCCAGCATCACACCTCACCTCATCGAAAGGGCCCCGCCAGCGTCTTCGCGGCCCGTGGGCGAGGCTATCAGGGCGCCGCGCGCTGTCCGAGACTCGAGCCTCACACGGATCGGCGTTCGATGACGAGGCGGATCCCGCGCACCGCGATCCCCGCCGTGACAACAACGACACCGCCGATCACCGATGGCCAGGGCAGCGTCGCGGCCAGGATGACGCATCCGAGAGCGCCGACGACCTGCATCGCCCGCGGATACCGCCGCGCGGCGGCTCCCTGGCGGTGCGCGGCGACGTTCGCGACGAAGTAGTACAGCAGCACGCCGAAGGAGCTGAAGCCGATCGCGTCGCGCAGGTCCGCGACGAGCACGATCGCGATGACCACTACGGCGACCGCGATCTCGGCGCGGTGCGGCACGTGCGAGCGCGGGTGGATCCGTGCGAAGAACCGCGGCAGGTCGCCCCCGCGTGCCATGGCGAGGCTGGTACGCCCGATGCCGGCGACGAGTGCGAGGAGCGCCCCGAGGGAGGCGCACGCGGCCCCGACACGTACGATCGGTTCGCCCCAGTCCCAGCCCGCGGTCGCGACGACGTCGGCGAGCGGGGCGGCGGATCCGGCCGCGCCGGTGCCGAGCGTCGTGAGCACCGCCAGCGCGAGGAGGATGTAGATGCCGACGGCGCCCGCGAGCGCGATCACGATGGCCCGAGGGATGGTGACGGACGGACGCGTCACCTCCTCGCCCATCGTCGCGATGCGCGCGTACCCGGCGAAGGCGAAGAACAGCAGCCCTGCGGACTGGAGGATGCCGTACCAGCCGCCGACGAGGATCCCGTCGCCGAGGAGGCCGCCGGGAGCCGCCGGCTGGGCGATCGCGGCGGCCCCGACGAACGCCAGCACGGCGAGCACGACGGTCACGATGATCTTGGTCGCGAGCGCCGTGCGCGTGACGCCGAATAGGTTCACGGTCGTCAGCGCCACGACCGCGGCGATCGCGACGGGCCGTTCGAAGCCGGGAGCCGCGTACGCCGCGAAGGTGAGTGCCATCGCGGCGCAGCTCGCGATCTTCCCGACCACGAAGCACCAGCCCGCGAGGTATCCCCACCAGGCGCCGAGTTCGGCGTTGCCGTAGGCGTACGTTCCGCCGGCGACAGGATGGACGGCGGCGAGCTGAGCGGACGAGGTCGCGTTGCAGAACGCGACGACGGCGGCGAGGACGAGCCCGACGAGGATTCCGCTGCCGGCGACCGCGACGGCGGGAGCGAACACCGCGAACACGCCCGCGCCGATCATGGATCCGAGTCCGATGGCGACGGCGTCGATGAGGCCGAGCCGCCGGACGAAACCGGAAGAGGTCATGCCGCGAGGCTAGCGCGGCGGAGGCCACCTCACGCCCGCCGCCGCTCGCGAACGCGGGGAGTTCACCGGTCGTTCACGCGTCGGCCGCCTCCGCCGAGCCGATGGCTTCGTCCCGACGGCATGACGATCCCGGCGAAGAACACCTCCGCTGGACGCATCGTCATTCGCTCGGCTCCGCGAGCGGCTTCAGCTCGAGCTCGTCCTGGCCGCGCGCGACCGTCGCGAACACGGTGTACCCGTCGGCCGCGGCGCGCTCGAGCGCGCCCTTGAGATTGCGCGGGCGCTGTTCGAGGCGCACTCGTGCTCCGCTGGCGACGAGCGCCTCCTTGTGCGCGAGGAGCTCGGCGACCGGCACGTCCTTATCGTGCACGAGCACGACCGCCTCGCTCCCCACGGCGGGGTCGAGCTCGACGAGGTCGAGGATGCGCTCGAACCCGATTGAGAAGCCGACCGCCGGCACATCCTGGCCGAGGAAGCGACCGATCATGCCGTCGTAGCGGCCGCCGCCGCCGAGCGAGTACGACACCTCCGGGTGCTCGACCTCGAAGATCGTGCCCGTGTAATACCCCATGCCGCGCACGAGGAACGGGTCGAAGCGCAGGGCGGCGGGCCCGCCCACAGCCTCTCCGATGCCGACGAGGTGGTCGACGACGTCCTCGGGGATCCCCTGGGGCAGCAGGGCGCGAATCTGCGCGGCGCCATACGGCTCGGTCGGCTCGGCGAGCCCGTCGAGGAACTCCTCCAGGGCCGTGACGGCCTCGTCGGCGGATCCCCGCTCGCGCAGCTCCGCCGCGACACCGGAGGGGCCGATCTTGTCGAGCTTGTCGATCGTGATGAGTGCACCGGGACGGTCGGTCACCGGGAATCCGAACACGTCGAGCATCGCGTCGAGCGCGCGTCGGTCGTTGATGCGGATCGTGACGTCACGGAGGCCGAGCGTGGAGAATGCGTCGAGCGACGCGGCGAGCAGCTCGGCTTCCGCGCGCGGGGTCGCATCGCCGATGATGTCGATGTCGCACTGCACGAACTGGCGGTAGCGCCCCTTCTGGGGCCGCTCCGCACGCCACACGGGCGCGATCTGGATCGCCCGGAACACGCCGGGGAGGTCGCCGCGGTGCGACGCGTAGAAGCGCGAGAGCGGAACCGTGAGGTCGAACCGCAGGCCGAGGTCGGCGAGATCGGCGGGATCCGCCGCGCTGCGCAGCTTCTCGGTCGTGAGAGCGCGCTTCATCACCGTGAACGCGAGCTTCTCGTTGTCGCCGCCGAGCCCGCCGTGCAGACGCGCATAGTCCTCCATCACGGGCGTCTCGATCTCGTCGAAGCCGTGCGCTTCGTAACGATCCCGGATCATCGCGAGCACCTGCTCGCGGCGTCGCTTCTCGGCGGGAAGGAAGTCGCGCATGCCGCGCGGCGGGTTCACAGTAGCCATAGACCTTCCATTATCCCAGGCGTCGCGCGCGGACCGCACCGCCCGCTACTCGGCGGCGCGGATCTCCTCGGCGACGTCCCGCGTCCGGCCGCGGAGGGCGCGCTCGGCGTCCCAGCCGCGCACCCGTGCGAGTGCGACGAGCGCGAGAAGCGCCTCACCCAGCTCCTCCTCGCTGGCTGGCAGCAGTTCTTCCTCGCCGGCGGCCTCGAGCGCCTCCGCCGCGAGAATCTCCTCGGCGAATTCGAGCCCGGCTCCGACCTTCTCCCCCTTGCCGAGCACCTTCTGAGCCCGTGCCAGCGCGGGCATGCCCGCGGGGATCCCGTCGAGCACCGAAGTGCGTTCGCGCTTCTCGTCGGCCTTCGCGGCGTTCCACAGTTCGAGCACGCGGTCAGACGTCTCCGCGGTCTCTCCCGCGAACACGTGCGGGTGGCGGCGCGTCATCTTGTCCGCCAGGTCGCCCGCCACATCGTCGATCGTGAACTCGTCCGACACGGCGGAATGGAACAGCACCTGCCACAGCAGGTCGCCGAGCTCCTCGCGCAGTTCCGCGGCGGACCCGCTCTCAACGGCTTCGATCACCTCGGCCGCTTCCTCCGTGAGATACGGCACGAGCTTCTCGTGGGTCATCTGCTGCGACCAGACGCAGTCGGCGCGGACGCGATCCATCACCTCGGCCGCGCGGCGCAGCCCCTCACCGATTTCGCTCACGGCCCCACTCTGCCACGTCAGGTGCGCTCGGCGAGGCGGCGGTAATGCCGTGCGCGAGCGCTGACGAGGAATGCCGCCAGGATCAGAGAGATGAGGGATCCGAGCAGCACACCCAGCACCGCTTCGTCGGCGACGACGTTGTCGGTGAATGCAAGTCGTGACAGCAGAAGCGACACCGTGAAGCCGATCCCGCCGAGGGCAGCCGCGGGCAGGATGTCGGCGACAGGCAACTCAGGCTTCTCACCCTTCTTGCGCCCCACGAACATCGCCAGCCAGCCGAACAGCGTGATGCCGATCAGCTTGCCGACGGGCAGCGCGACGAGGATCCCCCAGAGTGCAGGAGAGAGCTCGTCGAGCGCCACCTGCGGAATCACGACGAGCGCCGAGAAGAATGCGAAGATCGGCAGGATCAGCGCGTTGATCCACGGCTCGAGCACGTGCCGCGCCTGCATGCCCTCGTGCTGCCGGCTCAGCAGGCCAAGGAGAACGCCGGCGATGGTCGCGTGAATACCCGACAGGTAGGTGAACGCCCAGGCCGCCAGCGCCACGATCACCATCGCGATCACGATCGTCGGGGTATTCAGGCTGCGGCGCAGACGGCTCAGGATCGCGAAGACGAGGATGCAGGCGAGGCCCGCCAGCATCATCCCGAAATCGAGGTCCGTCGCGAACAGCACCGCGATGAACACGATGCCGACGATATCGTCGATGATTGCGAGGGCGAGGAGGAAGATGCGCACCTTCGTCGGCAGTCCCTTGCCGAACATGGCCAGCACACCGAGCGCGAACGCGATATCCGTCGCGGTGGGGATCGGCCAGCCGCTGTTCGTCTCGGGCCCACCGGCGATGGCGAGGTAGACGGCGATCGGCACGATCACGCCTCCCGCCGCGGCGATGGCGGGCTTGATCGCCTTCGAAAGGCTGTTCAGCTGGCCGCGCGTCATCTCGTACTGCAGTTCGACGGCGACGCCGAAGAAGAAGATCGCGAGCAGCAGATCCGCCACCCAGTGCGATAGCGAGAGGTTCAGACCCAGCGAGGCCGGACCGATCTCGAGATGGCTCCACTCGATGACCCGATCGCCGAACGGCAGATTCGCGACGATGAGGCCGAGGGCGGCGGCGCCCAGTAGGAGGAACGCGGGGAAGCGCTCAGAGCGAAGCAGCGACATAGAATCCTTCGGATCGCGGGTGATTCGCGAGCAGCGCAGCTCGCTCAGCCGACCAGACTTCCCGGCACACCTCGGGCAAGCTTACTCGGGACGCGGATCCGGCGCAGTCGACAGCGGGAACAGCGCGTCGAGCAGTTGGCGCACCCACGTCACGAGGTCTGCGTCGGCGAGCGGCTCGCCGCCGCTCATCGGCAGCGGGACGATCAGCGCGTCGCCCCCGGCGACGATCTTCGCGCCCGGATAGAGCCGCTTCATGCGCACCGCCTTGGATTCCGGCAGGGCTCCCGGTGCGATGCGCAGGTTCTTGCCCATCGCGACGACGTCGGAGAGCTTCGACTGCGCGGCACGGCGCCGCAGCCGAGCGACCTCGACGAGGCCCGCGACGTCGGTGGGCGGCTCGCCGTAGCGGTCGGCGAGCTCCTCGACGACACGGTCGATCGCGTCATCGTCGGCGCTGGAGGAGGCCGCGGCCGAGAGCTTCTGATACGCCTCGAGCCGAAGCCGCTCGCTGTCGATGTAGTCGTCGGGGATCCGCGCCTCGATCGGGAGCTCGAGCCGCAGCTCGACCGGCCCGTCCGTCGCCTCGCCGCGGAACTCGCTGACCGCCTCGCCGATCATCCGCAGATAGAGGTCGAAGCCGACGCCCTCGATGTGCCCCGCCTGTTCGGCGCCGAGCAGGTTCCCGGCCCCGCGCAGCTCGAGATCCTTCATCGCCACCTGGATGCCGCTGCCGAGGTCGTTGTGGACCGCGATCGTCTCGAGGCGATCCGCGGCGGTCTCACTCAGCGGCTTTTGCTCGTCGTAGACGAAGTAGGCGTATGCACGTTCGCGCCCGCGGCCGACGCGCCCCCGAAGCTGGTGGAGCTGGGCGAGGCCGTACTTGTCGGCACGATCGATGATGATCGTGTTGGCGTTCTGGATGTCGATTCCCGTCTCGATGATCGTCGTGCAGACGAGCACATCGAACTTGCGCTCCCAGAAGTCGTCGACGACCTGTTCGAGCTGGTGCTCGCCCATCTTGCCGTGGGCGACGGCGATGCGCGCTTCCGGCACGAGTTCGGCGAGGTGGTTGGCGACGCGTTGGATGCTCGTCACGCGGTTGTGCACGAAGAAGATCTGCCCCTCGCGCAGCATCTCGCGACGGATCGCCGCCGCGACCTGTTTGTCGTTCGACGGTCCGACGTACGACAGGATCGGGTGGCGGTCCTCGGGCGGGGTCGCGAGGGTCGACATCTCGCGGATCCCCGTCACGGCCATCTCGAGGGTGCGAGGGATCGGCGTCGCGCTCATCGCGAGGATGTCGACGTTCGTCTTCAGCTTCTTGAGCGCGTCCTTGTGCTCAACGCCGAAGCGCTGCTCCTCGTCGATGATCATGAGCCCGAGGTCCTTGAACACGACCCCCTCCGTGAGGATCCGGTGCGTGCCGATGACCATGTCGACGGATCCGTCCGCGAGCCCGCGCAGCGTCTCGCGCGCCTGCTTGTCGGATTGGAAGCGACTCAGCGGGCGCACGTTCAGAGGGAATCCCGCGAAGCGGTCGGAGAACGTCTCGATGTGCTGCTTCACGAGCAGCGTCGTCGGCACGAGCATCGCAACCTGTTTGCCGTCCTGGATCGCTTTGAACGCCGCGCGGACGGCGACCTCGGTCTTGCCGAAGCCGACGTCTCCGGACAGCAGGCGGTCCATCGGGATCTCGCGTTCCATGTCGCGCTTGATCTCGTCGATCGTCTGCAGTTGGTCGGGCGTCTCGACGAAGGCGAACGCCTCCTCGAGCTCCCGCTGCCACGGGGTGTCTGGGCCGAAGGCGTGGCCCTTCGACGCCATGCGCGCCGAATAGAGCTTGACGAGTTCGACGGCGATGTCGCGCACCGCACGGCGCGCCTTCCGCTTCGTCTGAGACCAGTCGGATCCGCCCATCTTCGACAGTTGGGGATTCTCGCCGCCGACGTACTTCGACAGCAGGTCGAGCTGGTCGGTGGGCACGAACAGCTTGTCGCCCGGGTAACCGCGCTTGGCGGGGGCGTACTCGAGCACGACGTAGTCGCGCGTCGACTTCTGCGCGTTGCGCCCGCCTGTCGACACCTCGCGCTGCATCATCTCGACGAACCGTCCGATGCCGTGCGTGGCGTGCACGACCGGGTCCCCCGGCTTCAGCTGCAACGGGTCGACGACGTTGCGGCGGCGCGATGCGAGCCGATTCGCCGACTGCCTGCCGCCGCCGGCCGTGCGGCCGTAGAACTCCGCCTCGGTGAGCACCGCGAGCTTCACCTGCTCCACCCGGAAGCCGCGCTCGACCTCCGCCTGCACGAGCGTGACGACGCCGCGCTCGGGCGCCTCGGTCAGGTCGTCCACGATCCGTGCCGCGACCCCGCGCTCGCCGAGCACGTCGCGTGCGCGGTCGACCATGCCCGTGCCGGCGGAGGCCAGCACGACCGCCCACCCCTCGCGCACGAGATCGCCGACGAAGCCGGTCGCGCCCTCGACGTTGCCCTGGAAGGAGGCGATCGGCTCGCCCGCGACGCGCGTCGCGGCGTCACGAGCGATCGCGGCACCCTCTGCCGCATCGGAGAGCTCGGCCGCGATCTCGCCGAGTCCGGTGTCGAACGGGCTCAGCGTCCACCAGACACCGTCCAGTGCGCGCACCCGCTCGCGGAGCTCTTCGAGCGTGAGGAACCCTCCGCTCGAGAGATCGACGGGCGCCTCACCGCCCGCGGTCGCGGCGCTCCATGCCGCCTCGAGGAACTCGGTGTTCGTCTCCTTCAAGCTCACCGCGCGCGACACGGCGCGTTCGGGGTCGACGACCGCCGTCGTGGATCCCGCGGGCAGGTAGTCCGCGATCGACACGAGCGGGCCGGCGACGAGATTCGACAGCGACTCCATGCCCTCCGCGGGAATGCCCTCCGCCATCTTCTCGAGCATCTGTGCGATGCCGGGGTAATCGTGCTGCAGCTCTCGCGCGCGTTGCCGCACCGACGGGGTCAGCAGCAGCTCGCGACTCGGGAGAAGCTCGATCCGGTCGACGTCGCCCGGCACGGAGCGCTGATCCGCGACGGAGAACTCGCGGATCTGGTCGACCTCGTCGCCGAAGAACTCCACGCGCAGCGGATGCGGGGCCGTCGGCGGGAACACGTCGAGGATCCCGCCGCGCACGGCGAATTCGCCGCGTCGCGAGACCATGTCGACGCGATGATAAGCGAGCTCGACGAGCCGCACGGCGATGTCGTCGAGGTCGTGATCGCGCGCGCCCACCGCGAGGGACACGGCGTTCGCGTCGCCGAGCCCGGGGACGACGGGTTGGATCGCGGCGCGGATCGACGCGGTGACGATGAGCGGCCGCTCGCCGTCCCACGCCGTGAGAGCGCGGAGCGTTTCGAGCCGACGCCCGACGGTCTCGGCGCTCGGGCTCAGTCGCTCATGCGGCAGCGTCTCCCACGCCGGAAACTCGCGGACGTCGGCCGTCGGCACGAAGGCGGCGAGAGCCGTCGCGAGCTGCTCGGCGCGCCGGCTCGTCGGGACCACGACGAACAGCACACCGGCCTCACCGGCTGCCTGACGTCGATCGATCAATGCGGCGAGCGCCGGCGCATCGAGTCCGTCGACGAGCGAGAGATCCTGGTCGACCGATGTCGCCGCGAACGCCTCCCTGAACGATTCGGACGTGTCGAGGGCGCGCAGGATCCCGGAAAGACTCACCCGACAAGTGTACGGATACTGTAGGGGCGTGACTGCCGCGTATCCTGTTCCCGTCCGCTCGCGCCGTGGCACCGGTCTTGGCCTCGTCGCGTTCATCGCGTCGGTCACGGCGCTGGTGGTCGGGATGGTCGGGATCTGGCTGGCGGGCTTCCTCGTCGGCCGCGTCGTGCGCCTGGTGGACTATCCGGATCTCATCCAGGAAACCGAGGCGCAGCTCTGGGACACCCTCGAACGCGCGGTCGGCGCGGTCATCGTCCTCGTCGTCGCGTGGGTCGTGCATGCGCTCGTCGCCCTGTGGGGGCTGATCCAGGGCATCGTCGCGACGTCGCTCGGTCGCGGTCGTGGCTGGGGCATCGCCGCGATCGTGCTCGCGAGCAGCGGCTGGATGCTGTTGCTCGCCTTCACGCAGCACGCGCTCCTCGCGGGGCTCGTCGGGCTGATGCCCTTCACCTTCTGACCAACGCGGACTGATCAGCGCGGAGCGTGCACGCGCTGCTGCGCTGCGACCAGGCCGTCCTCGACGATGAGCTCCGCGGCATCGGCGGCCTCCGCGACGAGCGTCCCCAGGGTGCGCCGCTCGGCCGCGCCGAACTCACTCAGGACCCAGTCTGCGGCGTCCTGGCGACCGGGGGGCCGGCCGATGCCGACGCGGACGCGGACGAAGTCAGGGGTATCGAGGGCCTTGGCGATGTCGCGGATCCCGTTGTGGCCGCCGTGGCCGCCGCCGCTCTTCAGCTTGAGCGCGTCGAAAGGGAGGTCGAGCTCGTCATGGATCACGACAACGCGCTCTGCGGGAATCGAGTAGAACGACGTCAGCGCGGCGGCGGGCCCACCGGAGGTGTTCATGTACCCGTTCGACTTCGCGAGCACGAGCTTCGCTCCGCCGGGTCGGGCCCACGCTTCCGCCACGCGCGCGCCGGCCTTGTGTTGGCGCCACGACGCGTCACGCCTGACCGCGAGGTCGTCGACGACGAGCTGCCCGACGTTGTGGCGGGTGCGCTCGTATCGCGGGCCGGGGTTCCCGAGCCCCATGACCAGCCACGTCTCACTCATCCGCTGCCTCCCAGAGAGCAATCGAGGGGGCGCGATCCGTCGCGCCCCCTCGATGATGCGTTGAACCCTTACTCGGACTCTGCTTCGGCAGACGCCTCGGCCTCGCCACCGGCGTCCGCGGGTGCATCGGCCGCGTCGTCGTCGTCCGACGCCGTCGGCATCGTGACCGACAGGACGTGCAGCTCCGGGTCGTCGACGAGCGTGACGCCCTCCGGCAGCGTGAGGTCCTTCGCGAAGATGTTCGTGCCGTCCTCGAGCCCCTCGACGTTAACGACGATGGTGTCGGGGATGTTCATGGCGTCGGCCTCGACCGAGATCGCCGACGCACCGAAGGTGATGTACGTGCCGGGGAACGGGTCGCCCTCGGTCGTGTAGGGCACATCGACCGTCATCTTCTCGCCGCGGCGCACGGCCACGAGGTCGATGTGCTCGATGATGCTGCGCACCGGATCGCGCTGAACATCCTTGACGAGCGCGAGCTGGCTCGTACCGTCGATGTCGAGGTCGATGATCGCGTTCGCGTAGCGGACGATCAGGCCCGTCTGGTGCGCGGGAAGCGCAAGGTGCTGGACGTCGGCGCCGTGACCGTACAGGACGGCCGGGATCTTGCCCGCGGCGCGGAGGCGGCGAGCGAAACCCTTGCCAAACTCGGTGCGGACGTCTACGGAGAGCTTGTTTTCGCTCATAATCTTGCTCCTGGGGTGTGCGCGGCAAAGGTGCCGGCCGCGCGGGCGGGAAAGGGGTTCTCGACTCGAACGCAGCGCGTGAGGAGACCGCTTCCGGCCAGCTTCACCGCGTCGATCACGGACGCACACACGTGCATCCCTCGCCGAGGTCGTACCTCAGCGTACCCGATCACTCCGATAGAATCGACTTCGTGCGTCTCGACGCACCGTCCCATTCCCGGCTTCAGGAGGCGCGTACCGTGGAACCCTCGCATATCATCGAACTCATCGTCCTCGTGCTGGCCGGCATCGGCACTGTCACCGCCATCGGCGCCATGTGGTCGCTCGGCCGGCACTCGTCATACGACGACTGATCCGATCGGCCTCCTCCCCCGACCCACTAGCCTGGTGGGCGAATCCAGATCCATCTCCCTAAGGAGAAGTGCGTGAACGCGTCCGCAGCAAACATCGGGGTCGTCGGCCTCGCCGTCATGGGCTCCAACCTGGCCCGCAACCTCGCCAGCCGCGAGGGGAACACGGTCGCCGTGTACAACCGCAGCCGCGAGAAGACCGATGCGCTGGTCGCGGAGCACCCCGAGGCGGGCTTCATTCCGTCGTTCTCGTACGAGGAATTCGCCGCGAGCCTGACGACGCCGCGCACCGCCATCATCATGGTCAAGGCGGGCCGCGGCACCGACGCGGTCATTGACGAGCTCGTCAAGGTCTTCGAGCCCGGCGACATCATCGTCGACGGCGGCAACGCTTACTTCCCCGACACCATTCGCCGCGAGAAGGCCGTGCGGGAGACGGGCATCAACTTCGTCGGCGCCGGCATCTCCGGTGGTGAGGAGGGCGCACTCAACGGCCCCTCGATCATGCCCGGCGGCTCGGACGAGTCGTGGGTCACCCTCGGCCCGATCTTGACGTCGATCGCCGCGGTGGCCGAGGGCGAGCCATGTGTCACCCACATCGGCCACAACGGCGCGGGCCACTTCGTGAAGATGGTGCACAACGGCATCGAGTACGCCGACATGCAGCTCATCGCGGAGGCGTACGACCTCATTCGCCGCGGCACCGGCAAGACGCCGGCCGAGATCGCCGACATCTTCACGGACTGGAACGGCGGAGAGCTCGAGTCGTACCTCATCGAGATCACCGCGGAGGTGCTGCGTCAGATCGACGCCGAGACGGGCAAGCCTCTCGTCGACGTCATCCTCGACCAGGCCGGCGCGAAGGGCACGGGCGCGTGGACGGTGCAGACCGCCCTGTCCCTCGGCGTCCCCGTCTCGGGCATCGCCGAGGCAACGTTCGCCCGCTCGCTCTCGTCGCACCCGGAGCAGCGACGCGTCGCCGCCGCGCTGCCCGGCCCAGACAGCACGTTCGAGGTCGACGACGTGGACGCCTTCGTCGAGGACGTGCGCCAAGCGTTGTTCGCGTCGAAGATCATCGCCTACTCGCAGGGCTTCGACGAGATCCGCGCCGGGGCCGAGGAATACGACTGGTCGATCGATCTCGGCGCCGTCGCGAAGATCTGGCGCGCCGGCTGCATCATCCGCGCGCAGTTCCTCAACCGCATCGCGGACGCATACGCCGAGGAACCAGGTCTGCCGGTACTCGCCACCGCGCCGTATTTCGCCGACTCGATCGCGCGCGGCCAGGGCGCATGGCGCCGCGTCGTCGTCGCCGCCGCACAGGCGGGGATTCCCGCCCCGGCGTTCAGCTCATCGCTCGCGTACTACGACGGCATCCGCGCCGACCGCCTGCCAGCCGCACTCGTCCAGGGACAGCGCGATTTCTTCGGCGCGCATACGTACAAGCGCATCGACAAGCCCGGCACCTTCCACACCGACTGGTCGGGCGACCGCACCGAGTCCGAGGCCGAAGACACGCACTGAGCCTCAGCCGAAGCGCCCCCGCCTCGCCCGCCCACGGCAGCTGAGGCGAGGGCGCTTCGCCGTGATGCGGATCAGGCTGCGTCGCGCGGCTTGGCCGGGAGCGTGACGGTGAAGGTCGTGTCCCCCGGCGCGCTCTCCACCGAAATCGTGCCGTGATGCGCCTCCACGATCGCCTTCGCGATCGACAGCCCGAGGCCGGATCCGCCCGTCTTTCGCGCGCGCGACACGTCCGCACGGGCGAACCGCGAGAACAGCGTCTCCTGTACGGCCTCCGGGATACCCGGCCCGGTGTCGTGCACGGACAGCACGGCGCGGGTTGCGGACTCGGCCCCCTCGATGCGGAGCGACACCGTCACGGACGTCCCCTCGGGCGTGTGCGTTCGGGCATTCGCGAGCAGGTTCGTCACGACCTGCGTGAGCCGCGCACGGTCGCCCGCAACGAGGACCGGCTGTTCCCCCACGTCGGCCCCCCAGTCGTGCTCCATTCCGGCCATCGCCTGATCGGCGACCGCGTCGATGACGAGCTGGTTGAGGTCGACCATGTCGTAGGTCAGCTCGTGCCCCTCGTCGAGGCGCGCGAGCAGCAGCAGATCTTCCACGAGCCCCGTCATCCGCTGCGACTGGGCCTCGATCCGTTGCAGCGATTGCCGGCTCTCGGGGCTGAGGGTCTGATCCCGCAGGGAGAGCTCGCTGTAGCCACGGATCGAGGCGAGCGGCGTGCGCAGCTCGTGGCTGGCGTCGGCGACGAACGTGCGCATCGTGTCCTCATTGCGCTGGCGGGCCGACAGCGAATCCTCGACATGGTCGAGGAGCGTGTTGAGGGACGCCCCCACCTGTCCGATTTCGGTAGCGGGATCAGCCTGATCCTCCGACACGCGCTCGGTGATCGACACGTCGCCGCGGTCGAGCTGCTGCTGGGAGACGCGAGCGGCGGTCTGCGCGATGTCGCGCAGCGGGCGCAGCCCCTGCCTGATGACGCCCGAAGTCGCCACGCCGAGCAACAGCATGCCCCCGATGGTCGCGAGCGCGATCGACCACAGCATCTGTTTGAGCGTCAGGCTCTCGCTGGCCGTCGACAGCCCGAACGCCCCGGCCGACTCGCCCGTTCCCGTGTGTTCCAGGGCGTTGACGCGGTACGAGCCGAGACCTGGCAGCGCGACAGTCGTCAGCCCGCCGTCGACCCGGTCGAGTGCGTCGAACACGCGCTCGATCTGCCCCTCCGAGAGGGTGTAGCGACGAAAGTCCTGACCGACGATGGCGCCGGATGTGCCCGTGAACGGGCTGCTGATCACGAGCAGCATGCCCGGCGAGGCGTGCGCGGAGTTGAGCTGCTCGACCGCCGTGCCGTCGAGCAGACCGATGCCGAATTCTGGAGCGAGGTTGGCCATCGCCTCGCGGGCGCGGGCGTCGACCTGTCCGTTGAGCACGTTGTTCAGCAGAACGCCCGTCACGATCGAGACGACGATGAGAATTCCGGCGACGATCGTGAAGACGATCACCATGAGGCGCGACTGCAGCGTCATCCGGTGCGCGCGCGGCGACGCGCTGCTCGCGGGATTGTGCTGCGTCGCGCCGTCCATCACTGCGGTGCCTTGATCATGTACCCGACGCCGCGCACGGTGTGGATCAGGGGCTGCTCGCGCCCGGCGTCGATCTTCTTGCGCAGGTAGGAGATGTACAGCTCCACGACGCTCGACTTGCCGCCGAAGTCGTAGTTCCAGACCCGGTCGAGGATCTGCGACTTCGACACCACACGCCGGGGATTGCGCATGAGGAATCGCAGCAGCTCGAACTCCGTCGCGGTCAGCTCGATCTCATCTTCGCCTCGGATCACTTCGTGGCTGTCCTCATTGAGGCTCAGGTCGCCGACGCGCAGGATCGGCTCCGGGTCCGCGGCGAGCGCGGTGCCCGAGCGCCGCATGAGCGCCCTGACCCGCGCCACGACCTCTTCGAGACTGAACGGCTTGGTGACGTAGTCGTCGCCGCCCGCGGTGAGTCCCGCAACGCGATCGCTCACGGCGTCCTTCGCGGTCAGGAACAACACCGGCACGAGGTTCTGACTTTGGCGGAGGCGCTGCAGCACGCTCATCCCGTCCAGGTCGGGCATCATGATGTCGAGCACGAGCGCGTCGGGATGGAACTCTGCAACGACGTCGAGCGCCTCGAAGCCGCTCGCCGCCGTACGCACTTCCCAGCCCTCCATGCGCAGTGCCATCGAGAGCAGGTCCGTCAGCATCTGCTCGTCGTCGACGACGAGAACGCGCACGGGCGAGCCGTCGGGTCGGGTGAGTGCGGATCCGGAGGTGGTCATGCCCCCATTGTGCGCCGGTTCCTATGACTTCGCTATGGAGTCGACTATGCGCTTGCTGTGAGTCGTTACGCCGCGCCGTCGAACATGCTCGTGACGGATCCGTCGTCGAAGACCTCCTGGATCGCGCGCGCGAGCAGCGGAGCCGCGGACAGCACCGTGAGCCCGTCGAAACGGTGGTGCTCCGGCACGGGAACCGTGTCGGTGACGACGACGCGGTCGATCGACTCATCCTGCAGCCGCTCGATCGCCGGGTCGCTGAAGACCGCGTGGGTCGCGCCCACGATGACCTTCTTGGCGCCGTTCTCCTTGAGCGCCTGGGCGGCCTTCACGATCGTCCCGGCCGTGTCGATCATGTCGTCGACAAGCAGGCATGTGCGGCCTTCGACAGCGCCGACGATCTCGTGCACCGAGACCTGGTTCGCCACGCGCGGGTCGCGGCGCTTGTGGATGATGGCGAGCGGAGCTCCGAGGGAGTCACTCCACGTGTCCGCGACGCGGACGCGCCCCATGTCGGGCGACACGACGGTGAGTGTGTCGCGCTCGTCGGGAGTGAACGACTCGAGGAAGTGGCTCTCGAGCACAGGCTTGGCGAAGAGGTGGTCCACGGGACCGTTGAAGAACCCCTGGATCTGGGAGGCGTGCAGGTCGACGCTCATGATGCGGTCGGCGCCTGCTGTCGCGATCAGATCGGTGATCAGACGCGCGGAGATCGGCTCGCGACCGCGCCCCTTCTTGTCCTGTCGGGAGTACGGGTAGTACGGCATGACGAGGGTGACGCGCTTCGCGGACGCCCGCTTGAGGGCGTCGAGCATGATGAGCGTCTCCATGATGTCCTCGTTGACGTTCTCACCGAACGACTGCAGGAGGAACACATCGGTACCGCGCATCGACACCGAGAAGCGGGTGTAGATCTCGCCTGAGGCGAAGGTGCGGTGCTCCGTGGGAGCGAGTTCGATGCCGAGGCACTCGGTGACGTCCGCCGCGAGCTGCGGGTGCGCGCTGCCAGAGACCACCACCATCCGCTTGCGCGTCTTCTGCTCCTTGCCGGGAGCGATGCCCTGTTCGATATCGAGGCTGACCGTCTTGTTCTTACTCGCCATCAGACGCTTCCTGTGCGGTGCGGGACCGTTCGGCCGCTTCAGCGGCCGCCGTTCCCGCTCGGTTGTTCTCGACCCATCCCCCGAGATTCCTCTGAGGGGCCACGCTCATCGCGAGCGCTCCGGGCGGAACGTCCTTGCGGACGACCGCCCCCGCACCCGTCTTTGCGCCGGCGCCGAGCCGGACCGGCGCGATCATGACGGTGTGCGATCCCGTATGCACGTGGTCCTCGATGACCGTGCGGTGCTTGTCGACGTCGTCGTAGTTCGCGGTGATCGCACCGGCGCCGAGGTTCACTCCGGCGCCGATCTCGGTGTCCCCCACGTACGACAGATGCGGCACCTTGCTGCCGGCGCCCACCTGCGAGTTCTTGATCTCGACGAACGTACCGGCCTTCGCACCGTCCGCGAGCTCAGCCCCAGCGCGCAGGTACGCCCAGGGTCCGACGTTGACGCCGGCGCCGATCACCGCGAGCGTGACGTCACTGCGTCGCACGACGGCGCCCGCACCGACCTCGGTATCGACGATCGACGTATCCGGCCCGATGATGGCGTCCTCGCCGATCGTCGTCGCGCCGAGGATGTGGGTGTTGGGCAGGATCGTGACGTCGCGGGCGAGCTCGGCCGTGTCGTCGATCCAGGTCGTCTGCGGGTCCTGCACCGTGACGCCCTCGAGCTGCCAGCGCCGCACGACGCGCTGGTTCAGAATGCGTGCGGCGTCGGCGAGCTGCACGCGGTCGTTCACGCCGAGCGCGGCGGCTGCGTCCGGGGCGGTCACCGCGGCGATCCCGCCTCCGGCGGCGCGCAGGAGCCCGACGACATCGGTGAGGTACATCTCGCCCTGCGCGTTCTCCGTACCGACGCGCGCGAGTGCGTCGCGCAGCGGGTGCGCCCGGAACACGTACACGCCGGGGTTGATCTCCGTGACGGCTGCCTCCTCGGCCGTGGCGTCCTTCTCCTCGACGATGCGCTCGACCATGCCGTCGGCGCCGCGGAGGACGCGGCCGTACCCGCGCGGATCCGGCAGCTCGGCGCCGAGGAGTGTGGCGTCGGCCCCGCGGGCACGGTGCTCATCGAGCATGCTGCGGAACGTGGCGACCTCGATGAGTGGCACATCGCCCGAGAGGATCAGCACGTCGCCGTCGAAGTCAGCCGGCAGCGCCTCGAGACCGACCTGCGCGGCGCGCCCGGTTCCCGGGATGTCATCCTGATCGACCGGGAGCGCACCCGGGTAGTCGGCAAGAGCCTCGACGATCCGGTCGCGGTCGTGGCGCACGACGACGCGCACGAGTTCGGCGCCGAGAGACTCTGCGCTGCGCAGCACATGGCCGAGCAGGGGGCGACCTCCGAGACGGTGCAGAACCTTCGGGGTCGAAGATTTCATTCGCGTACCCTGTCCCGCCGCCAGGACCACGATCGCCAGACTCTGCTCTGTCACGCTCCGCCACCAGGATTCGAACCTAGACCTCACAGCTCCAAAGGCTGTCGTGCTGCCATTACACCATGGCGGACCCGCGACCCGGGGGCCGCTCATTCCATCTTGTCACGATGATCGGGGTGCCGCGTTCAGAGCCTCGCCGTGAACGAAACGTTCGAGCCGGGACGCCATCGCATCCGCATCCCAGGTGTGCCAGGCGCCGGCCAGCTCTTCATCCGCACCATTCGGCGCCGCCTCGGCGATCGCGGCCGCGGTCTCCGCCATCCCCGGGAAGGTCTCGGTGCCGATCAGGGCGAGCACCGGATCCGTCACGTCGCGCAGCGTCGCCGACAACCCGGCGCGCTCGATCTGCGCCAGCGCCATCCCGTCGGGAATCCAGCTGAGCACGAGGCGCGGATACGCCGGCGACTGCCGCAGCTCATCCAACCACTCCGGCGGCATGCCGACCATATACGCCGCGACGGCCTCCGGCAGCCGGTCCGCAGCCACGTGCGCGGCGACGGCGTCCCACCAGGCCGGTGCTCCCCCGTCGAACTGACCGATCGGCGCCTCCCACAGCACCAGGCCCGCGCACGAAGGGATACGGGAGGCAGCGAGCATCGCGATCGCGCATCCGGACGAGTGACCGGTGAGCACAACCGGGCCGCCCAACTCCTGCGCCAGGGTCTCGATGGCAAACAACTCCCGCTCGAGATCGATCGGGCCGTCCGCCTCGGAGTCGCCGCGTCCGATCCTGTCGTGCACGCTCGCCTGGATACCGCGCTCGCCGAGCAGGTGCGCCGTGCGGGTCGTCGTCGGATCGTCGGCCCGGGTGGGGCCCGCACCACTGACGAAGAGGACACCCCGCGCGCCGGCGGGTCCGTATCGATCGAACGCGACATGGTCGCCCGCGGGCGTCGTCACAAAGCTCATGATGCCGCCTCGATGCTCACGCGGACGTCGTCCCCCACCTGCTTGCCGAGCCGCCTGCGTGTGGCGGCCTTGACCGGCCCCATGTGTCCGCCCCGGCCGGTCGGCATGAGCGTGATCGCGACGGGCACGTCGTCGATCTCGCCCACGACCTTCACGGTCCGTCCGGTACCGAACCAGGCGACCGAGTCCGGCACGTCGAACACCGTCCAGGACCCGACATCGGGTGCGTTCCGGAGCGTCACCTCGAAGGTGAGCCGCTTGTCATCTCCGGTCATCTCATCCTCATTCCTCGCCGATCGTGTCCACACACTTCGAGATTCGAGACTGACGAGTCTCGCAGAAAGAGATTAGACCGACGAGTATGATTTCTGCAAGCACACCGAGACGACGAGGAGAGCGGCGGAATGCTCCGACCGAGTTCGCGCGCGAAACGTGAGGCCATCCTGCTCGCCGCGGAGAGGCAGTTCCTTGCCGACGGCTACGACGCGGTCACAATGGATTCGATCGCGACCGAGTCCGGCGTCGCCAAGCAGACCCTCTACCGGCACTTCGGCAGTAAGCGCGCCCTGTTCCTGGCGCTCGTGACGACCCAGACGACAGCCGCCGGCGGGCGCGCACACGGTGAGCACCCGCAGATCGATGCAGACACCGACGTGCGCGCCACGTTGACGACGCGACTGGAGGCCCAGCTGGCCATCGTCCTCGCGCCGGAGCTCCTCAGCCTGCGGCGTCTCGTCATCGGCGAGCAGGGACGGTCCCCGGAACTGGCCGCCGCCCTCTACGAGCACGGACCGCGCCACGCGATGCGCGTCCTCGCGGACATGCTTCGCGAATTCGACGCCCACGGCCTGCTGGCCGTCCCCGATCCGGAATCGGCGGCGACGCAGTTGAACTGGCTCGTCATGGGAGAGCCGGTGAACGCCGCGATGCTGCTCGGCGACGACGCCGTCCCCTCCCCCGCGGAGCAGCGACATCACGTCGCTCGCGCCCTGGATCTCTTCCTCGCCGGCTTCGCCGCGACCGAACGCCCGACGAACGCGCGATAATCGTCAGATGCCGCATGAACAGGACGAGGTCGATCGAATCGTCGGCGCGTGGAGCGCGGAGCGCCCCGACCTCGACTTCTCCCCCATGGCGGTGCTCTCCCGCGTCGACCGGCTCTCGCACCACCTCGACCGAGCGCGACGTGAGGCCTTTCGGCGCACCGACATCGAACTCTGGGAGTGGGACGTGCTCTCGGCGCTGCGCCGCGCCGGCGAGCCGTACCGCCTGAGCCCGAAGCAACTGCTGCAGCAGACGCTCGTGTCGAGCGGCACGATGACCAACCGCATCGATCGGCTGCGTGAGCGCGGTCTCGTCAAGCGGTCGGCGGATCCGTCGGACCGGCGCGGCGCGCTCGTCACGCTGACGGACGAGGGCCGCACGCGCGTCGACGCGGCGATCACGCGCTTGATCGACGCCGAGGCCGACATGCTCTCGGGAATGTCCGCGGGCGACCAGAGCAAGCTCGGCACGCTCCTGCGCCACCTCCTCGTCTCCTTCGACTGATGCGGGGGCGTAGCCTGGAGGGGATATGGCACATCTCCTCGGGGCCGAGGCCCTGCACCTCGAGTATCCCACCCGCATCGTCTTCGACTCGGTGACCCTCGGCATCGATGAGGGCGATCGCATCGGCATCGTCGGACGGAACGGCGACGGCAAGTCGAGCCTGCTCGGGATGCTCTCCGGATCCATCGAGCCGCAGTCCGGCCGCGTCACGCGGCGTGGCGGCGTGCGGTTCGGCGTGCTCGCCCAGCGCGACGATCTGGATCCGTCGGCCACCGCCCTGCACGCCATCGTCGGCGACCGCGACGAGCACGAGTGGGCGGGTGATGCGCGGATCCGCGACGTCATGACCGGGCTCGCGAGCGACATCCCGTGGGAGGCGCGCATCGATGCACTGTCCGGTGGGCAGCGCCGCCGCGTCGCCCTGGCTGCGCTGCTGATCGAGGACTGGGATCTCATCGCGCTTGACGAGCCGACGAACCACCTCGACGTCGAGGGAATCGCGTGGCTTGCCGGACACCTCCGGACGCGGTGGGGCGCGAATGCCGGCGCGCTCGTCGTCATCACCCACGATCGCTGGTTCCTCGACGAGGTCTGCACGAAGACGTGGGAGGTGCACGACCGCGAGGTCGAACCGTTCGAGGGCGGCTATGCGGCGTACGTACTGCAGCGAGTCGAGCGCGACCGGATCCTGGCGGCGACCGAGGCGAAGCGGCAGAACATGATGCGCAAGGAGCTCGCGTGGCTCCGGCGCGGCGCCCCGGCCCGCACCGCGAAGCCGAAGTTCCGCATCGACGCCGCCAACGCCCTCATCGCCGATGTTCCGCCCGCGCGCGATCCGATCCAGTTGCAGCGGATGGCGGTCGCGCGACTCGGCAAGGACGTCGTCGACCTCCTCGACGTCGGCGTCTCGTTCGGCGACCGCGAGATCCTGAAGAAGATCACCTGGCGGATCGGGCCCGGCGAGCGCACCGGGATCCTCGGCGCGAACGGATCCGGGAAGTCGACGCTCCTGAACCTGATCACCGGAGCGCTCGAACCGACGACGGGGCGTGTCAAGCGCGGCAAGACGGTGCGGCTGGGCCTGCTCGATCAGCAGTTCTCGCAGCTCGCGGAGATCCGCTCCGACCGCGTGCGCGAGGTGCTCGCTCGCGAGAAGACGACCTTCGCGATCGACGGGAAGGACCACACTCCCGCGCAGCTGCTCGAGCGGCTCGGCTTCGCGCGCGAGCACCTCTCCGCGCGCGTCGACGACCTGTCCGGCGGCCAGAAGCGGCGCCTCCAGCTGCTCATGCTGCTGCTGAGCGAACCCAACGTGATTGCGCTCGACGAGCCCACCAACGACGTCGACAGCGACATGCTCGCCGCGATGGAGGACCTGCTCGACTCCTGGCCGGGCACCCTCCTCGTCGTCTCCCACGACCGCTATCTGCTCGAGCGCGTCACCGATCAGCAGTACGCGATCCTCGACGGAACGCTGCGCCACGTCCCCGGAGGGGTCGACGAGTATCTGCAACTGCGCGCGGCGCAGGATGCGCGCCCGTCGAAGGCGCAGTCCGCACCCGAGAAGCAGGGTCTCGGTGGATCCGAGAAGCGCGCCGCCGAGAAGGAGCTCTCCTCGATCGAGCGCCGGCTCGAGAAGGTCGCCGCGTCGGTGGCGCGAGTGCACGACAAGATGGCGGCGCACGACCAGGGGGACATCGACGGCCTCCGGCAGCTCAACGACGATCTGCGCGCGCTCACGGACGAGAACGACTCCCTCGAGGAGCGCTGGTTGGAACTCGGCGAGCAACTCGACTGACCTCGCTTCGCCGAGCGTCTCGAAATTCGGCGAGCATCTCGAGAAATCGCGCAGATTGCGGAGATCCCGGCGATTTTCCCGCCGCTCGGCGAACCCGCTATCCCTGCGTCGCGGCCCACTCGGCCACGCGCCGCGCGCTCTCTGCTTCCGACAGGTCCTCGACCCTGGTCATGACCGACCACCGCACGCCGAACGGATCCCGGATCGACGCGTACCTGTCGCCCGATACGAACGTCGCGACCGGCTCCCGTACCGTCGCCCCGGCATCCACGGCGCGTCGCACGACGTCATCGACGTCCGCGCAGTACAGGGCGATCGAGTAGCACGCGGCATCGCCCTCCGGCGCCGGGATAAGCCCGAACTCGGGGTTGGGCTCGCCCAACTGCAGCTTGCCGGTTCCGAAGTCGAGTTCTGCGTGGACGACGACGTCGCCGAACCGCGTCACGTCGACGACGCGGGCACCGAACACCGAATGGTAGAAGTCGACGGCCTCCCCGGCGCCTGGGACAGCGAGAAACGGTGTCACGCTCGTGGATCCGTGCGGCCGTCCGGCGGTCGTGTGTTCGCCGGTTATGCCGCGCACTGCTGCGCTGTTCTGTGTCATAGATTGACCGTAGGCTCCGCGCGGCGGCAGCCACTTGAAGATTCACGACAGATGCGGATCCGGTGATGGTCGACGTCGACGATGAGCGCGGCATCCTCTTCCCTCGTCGGCTGCCGACCTTCCATCGCGTGCCCGCGCCGTCTTCACTCGCGGCGGTCGTGCGGTGGTTCTGGATCCCGCGGTGGCGTCTCGCTCCCGGCGAAAGCTCGCGCCAGGAGATCCTGCCGTACCCCGCGTCAAACCTGGTCGTGCAGGGCGAGGGCGCCACACTGTCGGGGCCGACGACGCGCGCCTCGCAACGGGATCTCACGGGACACGGCTGGGCGGTCGGCATGCTGCTTCGGCCCGCTGGCGTCGCCGCCCTCCACGCGGATCCGCAGAGCCTTCGAGACGTCGAGGTGCCGTTCGACGCGCCCGACCTGGTCCGCGACGTCTCGACGGCCATGGCCGGCGAGGAACCGGACGCTGCGCGACACGACGCCGTCGCCGTCTGCGGGACGTGGCTCGCGGGCCGTGTGGGTCGTCCCGACCCGAATGCAATGCTCGCGAACGCGATGGAGGAGAAGATCGAGGCGGATCCGGACATCGTCCGCGTCGACGACCTCGCGCAGGCTCTCCACGTGTCGTCTCGCACCGTGCAGCGACTCGCACGCCGATACGTCGGGTTGCCGCCTCTCGCCGTCATCCGTCGTTATCGCCTCCAGGAATCGGCTCAGCGGCTGCGCGAGGATCCTTCGCTCACGGTCGCGCAGACCGCGGCCGACCTCGGATACGCCGACCATGCGCACTTGACGAGAGACTTTCGCCGTGTGCTCGGCATGACGCCGCACGCGTATCGACACGCGCAGCGCTGAGGCGCGAGCAGACAGTTTCCGTCGACAGGAGCGTTCCGCTCGCGCATGTGCCGCAGCACCATCCCGCACCGAGTCAGAGATTGCGCTTGAGGCCCTCGTGGCTCGTGCTGTACCCCACCGTGCGGTAGAAGCGCAGCGCGTCGGCGCGGGTCCTGTCCGTCGTCAGCTGGGCCAGCGTGGCGCCGCGCTCTCGACCGTACTCGTGCGCCCATTCGATCATCGCCGTGCCCAGGCCGGAACCACGCGCGGAAGCCGCGATGCGGACCGCTTCGATCTGAAGCCGACAGGCCCCGCCTCGCGACAGTCCCGGAATCAGCGTCAACTGCATCGTGCCGACCAGTCCCCCACCCACCGCCTCGATCACGGCGAGGAACTGATTCGGATCACGGGCGATGTCCGCGAACGCAGCCTCGTATCGCGGCCAATCGGTCGACTCCCGGGTGGCGCCGAGCCGGTCGTCCCGCAGCAGTTCCACGATCCCGCGGATGTCCGCACGGCTCGCGCGACGAAGGACGTAGGAGGAATCGCCGAGAACGAAGCGCGAAGGAATCATGTCCTCAGTCTCTCCTCTGGCACGATGCCGGCAGCGCATCGGCAGGCTCGAAGCGAGACGGATCCGACTCTCGAAAGCGAAGCCGGGATCCGGGCGGCAGCTGAGCGATGACGGGCAGGTCGCTGGCGAGAACGACGGCGATGACCGGGTACCCGCCCGTGACGGGGTGGTCAGCGCCGAACACGACGGGCTCGCCGGACGGCGGCACCTGGATCCCGCCGGCGACCATCCCCTCACTCGGCAGGTCCGCGTCGCGCACCGCCAACGGGGCGGATCCGTCGGCGGGCGCGAGCCTCACGCCGACGCGATCCGACTGCGGACCGACGATCCACGTCGTTGAGAGGAGACGTCGGCGCTCGGCCGCGTCGAAGCGGTCCTCCCGGGGCCCGAAGCGGACGCGGACCTCGATGCTCGCGGGCGCGGGAGTCTCGGCGGGAACGGGCGCGGAGACGGCCGCGACGGCGGCGGATCCCGCCGGAACGAGGTCGCCCGCGGCCAGCGGTTCGGGACCGATTCCGCTCAGCCGGTCCGTGCTGCGACTGCCCAGGACGCTCGGCACGTCGACGCCGCCGCGGACGGCGAGGTAGGTGCGCAGCCCCGTCGCCGGGTGTCCGAGTGACAGGGTCTCGCCGTCACGGAGCAGCCGGGCTCGCCCAGGGGCTACGGGTTCCTCGTCGCCGTCGCGCGTGAGGACCGCGCCGGTGTCCGCCCCGGTGAGCGCCACGACCTGATGGCCCTCCGCCCGCACGTGGAGCCCGCCGAGCAACACCTCCACGACCGCCGCGGAGCGCGCGTTGCCGACGACCCGGTTCGCCAGGCGCGCCGACCGCGGATCCGCGGCGCCCGACTGCGTCACCCCGATGCCGGCGCGGCCCGGCCGGCCGAGGTCCTCGACGAGAGCGAGGAGGCCGGGCTGGAGGACCCGCAGGCCGCCGCGGGGCGCGGGCGGATCGGCGCTGCGCGGCGCGGCGGGCGCCGGTGCGGCGCGCGCCGCGGCCACCTCGCGCACGGCGCGGAAACGCACGACGTCCCCCGGCTGGATCAGAGCGGGCTGGTCGCGCTGCGGATCCCACAGCGGAGCGTCGGAGCGGCCGAGGAGGCGCCACCCGCCCGGAGAGCGACGCGGATAGACCGCCGAGAACCCGCCGGCGAGCGCCACCGACCCGGCAGGAACCGCCGGACGCGCCGCCTCGCGCCGTGGCACGTCGAGGCGCGGATCATCGCCCGTCAGGTACGCGAAGCCGGGGGCGAAGCCGCCGAACGCCGCGATCCACGGGACATCCGCGTGCGCCGAGATCACGGCGTCACGCGAGAGACCGATGAGCGTCGCGACCTCGTCGAGGTCCTCCCCGTCGTAGACGACGTCGATCCCGATCTCTGTGCCCGCTTCGACGGCCACCGGCGACAGCTCGACGTCACGGATGCGCGTCGCGGCCCGGCGCGCGCGGGCGGCCGTCTCGAAGGTGAGCAGCACCGTCCGCGCGGCGGGCACCTGATCCCGCTGTCCGACGGGATCCGCCCGCAGCCGAGCGTCGAACGCCATCACCTCCTCGAGCGTCGAGAGCTCGACGAGGAACGCCCTCTCTCCCGCCCAGCGCACCGCCTCGATCACGCGAAGCTCCGAAGCGAGACCCCCGCCTCGGTCAGGGCTCCGCGGACTGCGGCCGCGATCGCCACCGCTCCCGGCGTGTCACTGTGCAGACAGATGGTCTCCGCCTCGACGCGGACCTCGGCTCCATCAATCGCCGTGAGCACGCCGTCTCGCGCGAATCTCGTCATGCGCTGGGCGACAAGATCGGCGTCGTGCAGCACCGCTCCCGCTGTGCCGCGCGGGACGAGGTAACCCTCCGGCGTGTACGCGCGGTCGGCGAACGCCTCGCCGACGACGCGGAGGCCGGCTCCCTCGGCGATCGTCGCCGCGACGCTGCCGGGCAGCAGCACGAGCGGCAGCGACGGATCCACCGACCGGATCGCATCGACGAGGGCGCGCGCGTGGGCTTCGTGCGTCACAATCGCGTTGTAGAGGGCGCCGTGCGGTTTGACGTAGCGGACGTCGCCGCCCGCGCGGCGGGCGAGCCCCTGGAGCGCTCCGAGCTGGTAGACGACGTCGTCGGCGAGCTCCGTCTCGGAACAGTCGAGGAAACGCCGGCCGAAGCCCGCGAGGTCGCGGTATCCGACGTGCGCCCCGATGGTCACACTCGCGTCGACCGCATCACGGCATGTCCGGGCGATGCCCGTGGGGTCGCCCGCGTGGAATCCGCACGCGACGTTCGCGCTCGTGACGTGCGTGAACATCGCGCGGTCGTCTCCCATGGGCCACGATCCGAACGATTCGCCGACGTCGCTGTTGAGGTCCATCACACGATCCGCGCTCCGTGAACCGGCCCCGAGACATTCAACGCCTCATGGCCCGCGCTCTCGAGCGCCTGCTGCAACGCGCGCGCCTCGGCCTTCGACTCGGCCAGGAAGGCGAGCGTCGGCCCGGACCCCGAGACGAGACTCGCGAGCGCCCCTGCGGCCTCGCCGCGTTCGAGGACCTCGCCCAGGTCGGGACGCAGGCGCAGCGCGGCGGCCTGGAGGTCGTTGTGGATCACGTCCGCGAGCATGCGCGGATCCCCCGCGCGCAGCGCGTGCAGGACGCTCGCCGGTACCGACGGCGTCTCGTGCACGGCGGGGATCTTTCCGGCATGCTCCTCGCGCAGGCGATCGATCTCGTCGTAGGTCGCCGGCGTCGACATCCCGATCTGGTTCGTGACGATGACCCATTCGAACCGGCCCCGTGCGAGGGCCGGGTTCAGCACGTCGCCGCGGCCCGTGCCGATCGCTGTGCCGCCCATCAGCGCAAACGGTACATCGGCGCCGAGCTGCGCGGCGAGATCGTGCAGTTCGCGCGAAGACAGGCCCGTGCCCCACAGGGCGTCGCAGGCGACGAGCGCGGCCGCCGCGTCGGCGGATCCGCCTCCCATGCCCCCCGCGACGGGGACCTCCTTGCGGATGTCGAGGTGCACCCCTCCGCTGTACCCGGACGCTCGTTGCAGCAGCCGAGCGGCACGCAGCGCGAGATTCGACTCGTCGACGGGGACGCCGATGAGGTCGACGGTACCGGTGAGCGCGAGCGAGAACTCGTCGGAGTGGGTCGCGACCACGTCCTCGAATAGGTTGATCGCCTGATACGCGGTGGCGAGATCGTGGTAGCCATCGTCCTTGCGCGGCCCGATCTCGAGGTAGACGTTGATCTTCCCGGGCGCGCGGACGCGCACTCCCGGGAACTCCTCGACCAGCGTCACGACATCAGCCTCGGTCCGCGGCCCACACGTTCGCGCTGTCGAGCGCCGAGGAGACCTCGTCGATAATCTCGAGCTCTTCGGCGGCGAATGCCGCGCCATCGAGGGCGCGGAGGTTCTCGTCGAGCTGCGCCGTGGTGCTCGCGCCGATGAGAGCGGAGGCCACCACGTCGTTCCGCAGCACCCACTGCAGGGCGAGCTGCGCGAGCGTCTGGCCACGCTCCGAGGCGACGGCGTCGAGCCGCCGCAGCTGCGCGCGTGCCTCGGGCGTCACGCGACGCCCGCCGAGCGAGGAGCGCTGCTGCGAGCGATCGGCGTCGCCCTCACCGAGATACTTGTTCGTCAACAGCCCCTGCGCGAGCGGCACGAACGCGATCGCGCCGAGCTCTTCCTGAGCGAGAGCGTCGGTCAGGCCGTCTTCGATCCCGCGCTCGAGGATCGAGTACGCGGGCTGGTGGATCACCAGGGGTGTGCCGAGCGAGCGAGCGACAGCCTTCGCCTCGATCGTCTGCGACGCCGAGTACGAGGAGATGCCCGCGTAGAGCGCCTTGCCCTGCCGCACGAGGGTGTCGAGCGCCCCGATCGTCTCCTCGATCGGGGTGACGGGGTCGGGGCGATGAGAGTAGAAGACGTCGACGTAGTCGAGGTTCATGCTCTGCAGCGAACGCTCCGCGCTCGCCAGGAGGTACTTCCGCGAGCCCCAGTCTCCGTATGGCCCCCGCCACATATCGAAGCCGGCCTTCGACGAGATGATGAGCTCATCGCGATAGGGAGCGAGATCCTCGCGGTAGATACGGCCGAAGTTCTTCTCGGCGGATCCGTACGGCGGGCCGTAATTGTTCGCGAGGTCGAAGTGCGTGATCCCCTTGTCGAACGCGTAGCGCAGCAGCTCACGTTGACGATCGAGCGCGACATTGTCTCCGAAGTTCCACCACAACCCGAGCGAGAGGGCGGGCAAGAAGAGTCCGGATGAGCCGACCTGCCGGAACGCGAACGACGCGTAACGGTCGTCCGCCGCGACGTAGGGACGGTGGAGGTCCGGGACGTCGCGACGGTGGAAGTGCGGGGAATCGGTCACCACTTCAGGTTACCGGCGAGCGTCGGCCGCGCGCGCGATCCGTCGGAAGGCATGGACGTCGAGCGCCTCGCCGCGCGCGGTCGGGTCGACGTCAGCCGCTTCCAGCACGGCGCTCGCGGCCGCGGATCCGCCGAACCGGGCCGACAGCGCCTGCCGCAGCATCTTGCGGCGCTGCTGGAAGGCGAGATCGATGATCTGGAAGGTCTGGAGGCGCTCTTCTTCGCTCCCCAGCGGCTCTGGGCTCCGCTCGAAGCCGACAAGCACGCTGTCGACGTTCGGGACCGGCCAGAAGACTCGGCGCGAAACCGTACCCACGAGCGCCCAGGAGCCGTACCACGCCGCTTTCGCGCTCGGGGCGCCGTAGATCTTTCCGCCGGGGGCGGCCGCGAGGCGCTCGCCGACCTCGGACTGCACCATGACGACGCCGCGCCGCAGTGTCGGGAACGTGGCCATGAAGTGCAGCAGCACCGGGACGGAGACGTTGTACGGCAGGTTCGCCACGAGGACGCCGGGTTCGCCGGGCAGGTCCGCGATCGTCATCGCGTCGTGCTCCACCACCGTCAGCAGTTCGTCCGGGACGCCCTGCTCCGCCGCCGTCTGCGCGAGGCGGGACGCGAGGCGGGAGTCGATCTCGACCGCCGTGACGCGCGCGCCCGTCTCCAAGATCGCCAGCGTGAGAGACCCCAGGCCGGGCCCGACCTCGACCACCCGGTCCTCGTCCGTCACCTGCGCCTTGCGCACGATCCCGCGGACGGTGTTGGCGTCCACGACGAAGTTCTGACCGAGCCGCTTCGTCGGCGTGACGTCGAGCTCGGCCGCGAGCCGGCGGATGTCGGCTGCGCCGAGCAGCCGGATCGTCATCGCCAGTCTCCGTAGACCGCGACCGTGTTGGCGGCGACCTGGGCGCAGAGCTCATCGAGGTCGGTGCCGAGATGCTCGGCGATGAATCGCATCGTCAGCGGCACGAGATACGGGGCGTTGGGGCGACCCCGGTACGGCATGGGAGTGAGGAACGGAGCGTCGGTCTCGACGAGGATCTTCTCCCGCGGCGTGACGTCGAGCGCGTCCCGGAGATTCTGCGCGTTCCGGAAGGTCACGTTGCCGGCGAAGGAGATCCAGCAGCCGGCCTCGACCGCCTCGCGCGCGACCGCAGCGTCGCCCGAGAAGCAGTGGAAGACCGTGCGATCCGGCGCACCGACGCGATGCAGGGTGTCGAGCACCTCGCGGTGTGCATCGCGATCGTGGATCTGCATCGCGATGCCGTGCTTCTTCGCGAGCTCGATGTGCGCCTCGAACGACGCGTACTGCGCCGGCCACCCCTCCTCGCCGGTGCGGAAGAAGTCGAGACCGGTCTCGCCGATGGCACGCACACGCGGGTGCGCCGCGAGCTCGTCGATCTCGGCGATCGCTTGCTCGAGCGCGCCGTCGGCAGCGTACACGGGCGCGTCGTTCGGGTGGATCGCGACCGACGCGAGCACGCGCGGATCCTGTTCGGCCGCCCGCACCGCCCATCGTGACGACGCGAGATCCCCCGAGGACTGCACGACACCCGCGACGCCTACGCGCTCGGCACGGGTGAGCTGCTCCGTCAGCGAAAGCGGGTCGTCGCCGTCGTCGATGTCGAGGTGGCAGTGATTGTCGTAGACCGGCACGGCCAGCGGCTCGGGCGGCTCAGGATGCGAGAGGTCCTTCCGGCCCTTCCTAGAGCGCTCCTGGACGTAGGTCTCGGCCATCCGGCGTCACTCGTCCTCGACGCGCGGGAACAGCGGGGCGAGCTTCGCCACCGCGGATCCCGGCGCGAGCTGCCCCCACCGGCCCGCCTCGCGGATCGGCTGATCGGCGAGCGCCCCAGCGGCGCCGAGCGCGGACCACAGCTTCTCGGTCGAGGACGGCATAATCGGGGCGAGCAGCACGGCGAGCGCGCGCAGACCCTCGAGGCACGTGTACAGCACCGTCGCGAGGCGCGGGCGCAGATTCTCGTCCTTCGCGAGCACCCACGGCTCGGTCGTGGTGATGTAGCCGTTGAGCGCGTCGACGATCTGCCAGATCTCGTCGATCGCCTGGTCGATGCGGAACCGCTCGATGGCGTGGTCGGCCTTCTCCGCGGCCTGAGTGACAAGGCGCTGCACGGCGAGGTCAGCCTCAAGGTATTCGGCCGGCTCCGGCACGACGCCATCGAAGTACTTGGTCGTCATCGCGACGGAGCGCGAGGCGAGGTTGCCGAAGCCGTTCGCGAGCTCGGCGTGGTAGCGCGCGAGCATGTCCTCCCACGAGAAGGATCCGTCCTGGCCGAAAGCGATCGCGGAGAGGAAGTAGTAGCGGAACGCGTCGCTGCCGAACGTGTCGACGAGCGTCTGCGGCGCGATGCCGGTCGCCTTGGACTTCGACATCTTCTCGCCGCCCACGAGCAGCCATCCGTGCGCGAAGACTCCCCGGGGCACGTCGAGCCCGGCGGCCATCAGCATCGCCGGCCAGATGACAGCGTGGAAGCGCAGGATGTCCTTGCCCACGACGTGGTACCCGGGCCAGCGGCGCGCGAACTCGTCGTCGTCAGCGGAGTACCCGACGCCTGTGACGTAATTCAGTAGCGCGTCGATCCAGACATACAGCACGTGGGAGTCGTCCCACGGGATCGGGATCCCCCAGTCGAAGGCGCTGCGGGAGACCGACAGGTCCTTCAGCCCCTGCTGCACGAACGCGACGACCTCGTTGCGCGCCGACTCCGGCTGCACGAAGTCGAGCTGGGTGCGGTACAGCTCGAGCAGCGGCTCGGCGAACTCACTGAGCTTGAAGAAGTAGTTCTTCTCGTGGAGGAGCTCGAGGGGCTTGGAGTGGATCGCGCAGACCTGGAGTCCCTCGAAGGCGCCCGTGCCCTCGACGATCTCATTGTCGGGCTTGAACTCCTCGCAGCCGACGCAGTACAGCGCCTCGTACTCGCCCGCGTAGATGTAGCCGCGATCGTAGATGGACTGCCAAAACTTCTGCGCGCGCGTGCCGTGCCGTTCCTGCGTCGTGCGGATGAAGTCGTCGTTGGCGACGTCGAGCGTCTCGAGCAGCGGCAGCCACGCTTCGGAGACGAGCCGGTCGACCCACTCCTGCGGGCTGACGCCGTTCGCTGCGGCCGCGCGCATCATCTTCTGGCCGTGCTCGTCGGTTCCGGTCAGCATCCACGTGTCGTCACCGGCCTGACGGTGCCACCGGGCGAGCGCGTCAACCGCCACCGTCGTGTACCCGTGGCCGATGTGCGGCACATCGCTCGGGTAGTAGATGGGTGTGGTGATGTAAAAGGAACCGCCAGAAGTCACGCGCTCCAGTCTATTGGTGCACGACCGGAAGTTTCATGCGCGCGCTTCCGAGCCGTCCGCGGAGGCCGTTTCGTCACATTCGGCCGAGGAAGTCGGCCATGATGGGGCCCGCTGTGTCGGATCCGGAAGGCCCGTCGGCCACGAATACCGCGACGGCGAGGTCGCCCTGCACCGCGATCATCCACGCGTGCGTGCTGAGGTCGCCGTCGGCGTCGGGCTCGCCGAACTCGGCGGTACCGGTCTTGGCCGCCACGGCCGGTTCGAGCGCCTTCAGCTCCGACGCGGATCCGTCCACCACGACCGACCGCATCAGCGCTCGGAGGGTGGCCGCCTCATCATGCGTGAGCGGGTCGGCGCTCGAGGGCGACGTCTCCTCGGGCGCGCCGGATTCGGTCGGTGCGGGAGACGCGGCCGAACCGGCCTCCTCCGGCTCGGCGAGCACGGTCGGCGTCACCGTCTGACCGGCGGCGACGGAGGCGGCGACGGTCGCCATCGCGAGCGGGCTGGTGAGGACGGTGCCCTGTCCGATGAGGCTCGCCGCATGGGCGGTCGCGCCATCGGTCTCGGGGACGTCGCCGAGGAAGGCCGGGATCCCGAGGTCGGCCTCGGCCCCGAGCCCGAGCGAGGCGGCCGCGTCCCGCACCGCGGCCTGGTCGAGATCGGCGTACTGCGCGATCATCGCCGTATTGCACGAGTGGGCGATCGCGTCGCGCAGCGTGATGTCGCCCGTCTTGTCCGCCGGGTAGTCCGGGAAGTTATGGAACTCGAAGCCGTCGACCGTGAGGGTCTCGGAGCAGCTCACGGTGTCGTCGGGCGTCAGCCCCTGTCGCAGCAGCGCGAGGGCGGTCACGATCTTGAAGGTGGATCCCGGAGCGTACTGCCCGACCGTCGCGGCGGCGTGGACCTCGGTCTCCGGCCCGTTCGCGGCGGCGAGGACCTCGCCCGTCGAAGGGCGGATCGCGACGAGCGACGAGCCGCCGGGCACGTCCGCGAGCACGGCGTCGGCGCGCTGCTGGGTCTTCACGTCGAGCGTCGTGGCGAGCGGCTCCGCTTCGACCGCGTCCCATTCGACGAGCGTGCGGCGCTCGGCATCGTCGCCCTCGCCGCTCGCTGCACTGACGGTCACGGCGGGAATGCCGCGGAGCGCCTCATCATGTGCCGCCTGCAGACCGGACAGCCCGACGACGTCGCCTGCGCGGAGAGCGCCCTCGGATTCCTCGATCATCTCGGCGGTCGCCTCGCCGACGGTGCCGAGGATGTCTCGTGCGAACTCCCGTGTCGGTGCGAGGAACATCGTGTCGTCGACCGCGTTAGCGCCGGGGATGTCGCTGTAGTCGGCGGGCACCCGCTCCTTCGCGTCGTCGGGCCGCAGCACGATGGCTTCGACGAACGCCTGGTCTCCCGTCTGGGCCGCGCGTGACGCGAGCTCGTCGGGGTCGACGCCGAGCGCCCGCGCGATGCGGCGGGCGCTGCGCTCGGTCTGGCCCGGGTCGATCCAGCTCTTGTCGAGGCCGTAGCGGATGACGGGCCGCTCCGTGACGATCGCCTCGCCGCCGGCGCCAGCGATGTCGGCGCGCGCCGGGTACTCCCGCGTGAGCTCGATCACCTCGCCCTCCTCGAGGCCATCGGCGATGAGCTGCGGCGTCACGTCGACAGACCATTCCTCCTCGCTCAGCCCGAGCGTGACGGGCAGTTCGTAGCTCCACTCGTTGCCGTCGATGTCCCACGTCACCGCGAGGTCGACGGTCGCGGCGTCCCCGTCCCGCACAGGCTCCTCCGCCATCGCCTCCACCGGATACTCGGCCAGCGCCTCCGCCGCCTCGTCGAACCCGCGGACCTCGTGGTCCTCGATCGATGCCACGAGGTTCTCGATGGCCTGATCGAGCCCGTCATCGCCCGTGCACGCGGTCAGGCCGAGGAGCGGAACGAGGAGAGAGCAGGCGACGAGACGAGAGGTACGGCGCGAGGAGGTCGGTGTCACGCGTTCCAGTCTGCCTGAGTGACCGCCCGCACGATCAGCCCCGTGCCGAGAGTGATCACGCCGTCCGATTCGCCCGCGATGATCCTCCCGACCATCCCGACCATCTCCTCGCTCATCCGCCTCACGGCTGATGCATCGTCGTCAGCCGCGGCCGGCGCTGGCCCGGAGCCGTCGTGCTTCCGCGAGCTCCGCGGCGTCCTGCTCAGCCCGCTTCTCGATCATCTTCGTGTCGCGCGGCGGCAGCTGGATGTGCTGCTCGGCCGGCATGCCTGCCTGGAGCTGACGACCGCGCTCCAGCTCCGCGTCGAACTCCGCGCCGAACAGCAGCGCCATGTTCGCAATCCAGACCCACAGCAGGAAGATGATCACGCCGGCGAGCGAGCCGTAGGTGCGCTCGTAGTTCGAGAAGTTGGCGACGTAGAGACCGAAGCCGGCCGACGCGACCGCCAGCACGATGATCGCGACCAGGGCGCCCGCGCTGACCCAGCGGAACTTCGGCTGCTTCGCGTTGGGCGTGGCGAAGTACAGCAGTGCCACGATCAGCACCACGACGAAGGCCAGCACGGGCCACTTCGCGATCCCCCACACCATCAGCGCGACGTCTCCCACGCCGACTGCTGCACCGACAGCGGCGGCCACCGGGCCCGATACGATCAGCAGCACGAGAGCGACGACCACGAGCAGGACCGCGGCAAGCGTCACCGCGAGCTGCACGGGCCGAAGTTTCCAGAACGGGCGCCCCTCGTCGATCTCCCACACGCGGTTCATCGCGCTGCTGAACGCGCGGACGTAGCCTGACGCCGTCCAGAGGGCGAGAACGAGACCGGTCACGAGCGCGAGTCCGGCCGCCTGCGAGTTCGCCAGCTCCTCGATCGGTCCGCGGAGCGTGTCCGCGGCTCCGCCGGGAGCGACGTCGTCGACAATGCCGAGCACCGCGTCCGCGGCCTGCCCGTCCTGACCGATCACGCCGAGCAGAGAGAACACGGCGATGAGGCCCGGGAACAGCGCGAGCACCGTGTAATAGGTCAGGCCCGCCGCGAGGTTCGTGCACTCGTCGTCGCCGAACTCGCGAACGGTCTTCTTCAGGACGTACTTCCACGACGGCTTCGTGATCTCGCCGAGCGAATCGGGTTTGCCGGCGGTGTCGGGGTGGGGAGTGCGCGCCTGCTCTCGTATCGAGGCGCGCGTGCGTTCCGCCGGGTGACCGGGATCGGCTGTCGATGCCGCCATCTCGTCACGGTTCTGCGTCATGGCTGCCCCTCCGGTTCGTCGAATGGTGACGTGGGACGTCCATCTAAACCGAGCATTCGTGGGCCGGCACCTGCCTTGACCGCGCTGACGCGGGCGTGCTAACGCGATCGGGCCGCATCAGTGCGCGAGCGGCAGGCGCGAGGCGATGTCCTGGAGGGTGACGTTCGCGGGCAGCAGCGCGCCGTAGAGGCGCTCAAACACGGGCAGCAGCTCGGCGTAGACGCCCGCGTCCTCCGTGACCGGACGGGTGACATCCGCGACCGGCACGAGATCGGCCGCGACCTCGATCGAGTCGATCATGCCGAGCGCCTCCATCCCGAGCAGCGCGGCACCGAAGCCGGATCCCTCCGAGCTCTCGGGGAATCCAATCGGTGCGTCGAACGCGCTCGCGAGCGTCTGGCGCCAGATGCGGTGCTTCATGACGCCGCCGGTCGCGCGGATCTCGTCGAGGGCGAGGTCGGCGTGCTGCATCGACTGCCGCACGAGCGCCAGCTGCAGCGCGACGCCCTCGACCGCCGCGCGCACGAGGTGGGCCCGACGGTGCGAACGCGTGAGCCCGACGTAGGCGCCGCGGGCGACGCCGCCCCAGCGCGGGGCGCGCTCGCCGAGCAGGTACGGCAGCATGAGCAGTCCGCCGCTTCCCGCGGGCACGGTCATCGCCTCGTCGAGCAGCTGCGCGGTCGACAGGCCCGCGTCGCCCGACGCGAGCTCGCCGCGCACCCAGTCGAGCACCACGCCGCCGTTGTTGATCGCGCCGCCGATGACCCAGCGGTCCTCGGTCAGCGCGTAGCAGAACACGCCGCCCATCGGATCGACGCTCGGGCGGTCGACCGCGACGCGCAGAGCTCCGCTCGTGCCGACCGAGCAGGCGGCGACGCCGGGGCGGACGGCACCGACCCCGAGGTTCGCGAGCGGACCGTCTCCCGCGCCGACGACAATAGGAGTGTCGGGCCGGAGCCCGGTCGCGGCAATGGCCTCATCTCCGAGCCCGTCGATCACGTGGGTCGTGGGAACGAGGTCCGGCAGCTGATCGGCCGAGATCCCCGCGATGTCGAGCGCCTCGTCATCCCACGCCAGGCGGTGGATGTCCATGAGGCCGGACGCGGAGGCGAGCGAGTGATCGGTGACAAGACGGCCGGTCATGCGCCACAGGATCCAGTCCTTGCTGCCCGCCCACGTCGCCACGCGGGCGAACAGCTCCGGCTCGTGGGCGCGGAACCAGGCGAGCTTCGTCAGCGGCGACATCGGGTGCACGGGCGTCCCGGTCCGGCGATGCAGGGCGAGGCCGGACCCGCTGTCCCGGAGACGAGCGGCCACCTCGGCGGCACGAGTGTCCGCCCAGGTGATGACCGAGGTGAGGGGCGATCCGTCCGACGCGAGCGCGAGCACGGAGTGCATCGCGGTCGAGAAGCTCAGCCCGGCGACGCGATCCGCGCCGACGCGCTCGGTCACCTCGCGGATCCCGCGATAGACGGCGTCGAGGATGAGGTGCGGATCCTGCTCGGCGTAGTCCGGCTCGGGCTCGTCGAGGGGGTAGCCGTGCGAGGCGTCGGCGACGGCCGCGCCGTCCGAGCGATAGGCGACGACCTTGGTCGCTGTGGTGCCCATGTCGATCCCGATGAGCACGTCCGGCGACGTCATCCGGTCCCCTTCTGGTCGGTGAGCGATACAACCACCTTGCCGGACCGGGCGCCGTCGCGTGCGAGGTCGAACGCAGAGCTGACCTCGGCGACGTCGATCACGTGGGTCACGACGCCCGCGATCTCCTCTCCCGCGGCCAACACCTCGATGGCGCGGTCGATCTCGTCGCGGAACCGGAAGGCGCCGCGCAGATCCACCTCCTTCGAGATCAGCGGCGCCAGTCCGATGGCGCGCGCCTCGTTCGGGACCATCCCGACCTGCACGATCACGCCGCGCCGGCGTGCGGCCGTCGTCGCCGTGGAGATCGCGACGGCGGCACCCGAGCACTCGAATACGACGTCGAACGCCTCGGCGGGGACGTCGTCGACGCCGACCCGCAGCACGGCATCGGCGCCGAGCGCCCGCGCGCGCTCCAGCGGCTCGGCGAGCACGTCGCTCACCGTGATGTGCGCGGCGCCCTCGGCGCGCGCGGCCACGATCGCAAGGAGTCCGATCGGTCCGGCGCCGGAGACAAGCACCCGCCGCCCCTCGACGCCGTCCGAGCGGGATACGGCGTGCAGTGCGACAGCGAGGGGTTCGGCGAGCACGGCACGCGCGAGCGGGAGGCCATCGGGCAGCACGCGGATCATGCGGGATTCGACGACGAGGAACTCCGCCATCGCGCCCTGCGTGTGCGGCCACGTGGCCGCACTGCCGAGATACGAGCCACCGGGCCGCAGGTGCGGTTCCTGCGCGATCTCCGGCGTCACGCTCCCGAAGCGCGCGGGATGCACCGTAACGGGCGTGCCGGGCTCGAGGCGGCCGGACGGGTCCGCGTCGACCACAGCGGCGAGCTCGTGGCCCGGGATGAGCGGCTCGCGCACCGCGTGCTCGCCATTGGCGCCGTCGAAGAAGTAATGCAGATCGCTGCCGCAGATCCCGACGTGGGTGACGCGGATCCGCACCTCGTCGTCGCCCGGGACCGGCATCGCCGTCTCGCGCACGGCGATCCGGTCCTTGGCGTCGATGAACACCGCCCTCATACGACGGCCGTCATTCCGCCATCGACCACGAGGTTGTGGCCCGAGACGAAGCTCGAGGCGTCCGAGGCGAGGAACAGGAGCGCGCCGCGCAGCTCGTCGACGCGCCCCCAGCGTCCGGCCGGCGTGCGCTGGGTGAGCCAGGCGTCGAAGGACGGATCCTCGACGAGCGCACGATTCATGTCGGTTGCGAAATAGCCGGGAGACAGAGCGTTGACCTGCACGTTGTGACGTGCGAGATCGGCCGCCATCCCCTGCGTGAGGGCGGCGATGCCACCCTTCGACGCGGAGTACGGCGCGATCGTCTGACGCGCAAGCTTCGACTGGACCGACGCGATGTTGATGACCTTGCCGCTGCCCCGTTCGACCATGCCGGGCGTGATCGCCCGCGCGACGTAGAAGGCGCTCGAGAGATTGCTCGCGATGACGGCGTCCCAGTCGTCGGCGTCGAACTCGTGGATCGGCGCGCGCCGCTGCAGTCCGGCGTTGTTGACGAGGATGTCCGGGACGCCGTGCTCGGCGACGAGAGCGCCGACGACCTCACGGACCTCCGCGGAGCGCGTCACGTCGAAGCGGACGGCGCTCGGCCGCTCCCCCGCCATACGCTCGATCGCGTCCGCCGTCTCGGCGAGCGCCGTCTCGTCGCGGCCGTGCAGGATCACCCGCGCACCGGCCTCGGCCAGCGCGATCGCGAGGCTGCGGCCGAGACCGCGCGAGGACCCGGTCACGAGCGCGAGGCGCCCCGTCACATCGAACAGGTCGATCGTCATCGCCAGCCCTCCTCCTTAGAAGATCGCGTACACGACGAGAACGAGCGCGAAACCGACGACCGATTCGATCGCCTGCTGCACGGTCCACGTCTTGAGGGTCGTCTTCACGTCCATGTTCATCAGACGTCCGACCAGCCAGAAGCCGGAGTCGTTCACGTGGCCGGCGAACACGCTGCCCGCCGCGGTGGCGAGCGTGATCGCGGCGATGTCGATGGCGCCGAAGCCGCCGGCGGCGACCGCCGGAGCCATCAGCCCCGCGCTCGTGACGAGAGCGACCGTCGCCGAACCCTGCGCGAGGCGCAGCACGACCGCGATGATATACGCCGCGACGATGACGGGCAGGCCGAGGTCGCCGAGGCTGTCGGCCAGTGCGTCGCCGATGCCCGAGGCCCGCAGGACGCCGCCGAACATGCCGCCGGCGCCGGTGATGAGGATGACGGAGGCGACGGGGCCGAACGTGCCCTCGACGAGCTTCTCGAGCGCCGATCCCTTCTCGCCGCGGAACTTGCCGAGCACGAGCAGAGCGATCACGACCGAGATCAGCAACGCGACAGGGGCGGTCCCGATGAGGGAGAGCACCTGGACCCAGGTCGCCTCGGGGTCCACCGTGCCGACGGAGCCGAGCGCGTCGAGCCCAGTGTTGAGGAAGATCAGGACGATCGGGATGAGGAGGATCGCGATCACGGTCCCCGCCGACGGCGGGTTCGCGGGCTGGTCGTCGTCAGAGGTGCCGAAGAGCGCGGGAACCGCCATCGGGATGCGCTTGTTCACGAAGCGACCCCAGAGCAGACCCGAGAGGTACCACGTCGGGAACGCGATGATCATGCCGACGAGCAGCACGAGGCCGAGGTTCGCGCCGTATGCCTCGGTCGCGGTGACGGGACCGGGGTGCGGTGGCAGGAACACGTGCATGACGGAGAACGCGGCCGCCCCCGAAATGCCGTACAGCAGCAGGTTCTTACCGCCGATGCGGCGGGCGACGGCGAAGATGATCGGCAGCATCACGATGAGACCGGCGTCGAAGAAGATCGGGAAGCCGAGGAGCAGCGAGGTGATGCCGAGTGCCATCGCGGCGCGTTGCTCGCCGAAGACGGCCACCATCTTGTCGGCGACGACCTTCGCACCGCCCGAGGACTCGATGAGTTTTCCGAGGATCGCGCCGAGCCCGATCAGCAGCGCGACCGATCCGAGGGTGCCGCCGAAATCGGCGACGAGCTGATCGACGATGGCGCCGATCGGGAGCCCGGTGGCGATCGCCGTGAGCAGCGAGACCACGATCAGTGTCAGAAACGCGTGCAGTCGGACCGTGATCACCAGGAAGAGGATGAGGGCGATCGCGACAGCCGCGATCGCCAGGAGCGGACCGGCTCCGAGAGTCTGTGTCCATTCTTCGGTCATGGGATTCTCCATCGAATGCGATGCGGCGGGGCGACGTCGTTGGCGGCCACCTCGAAAGGTAGTACTTATTAACGAGATAACATAGCACCATTGGAGCGGGCGCGACACCCGCGGCGGGAAGGAGCACCCGATGGCGGGCGGCATGCACTCAGACGTGACCTCAGATCTCGGCGAGCGCATCGCCGCGGGCGAGATCGCGCCCGGCGCCGTGCTCACTCTCGCGCAGCTCGAGGCCGACTACGACGCGTCCCGCACCGTCGTGCGTGAGGCCGTGCGCGTGCTCGAGAGCATCGGTCTCGTGGCCAGCAGGCGCCGTGTCGGCATCACCGTGCAGCCACGTGAGGCCTGGGACGCCTACTCACCGCGCCTGATCGCGTGGAACCTGTCCGGTCCCTTCCGCCAGCAACAGCTCGAGGCGCTCATGGAGGTGCGCGTCGCGGTCGAACCGACCGCCGCGATGCTCGCGGCCCGGCGCGCGACCCCAGCGCAGCGCGCGGAGCTTCGGCGCCTCGCCGCACGGCTGCGCGCGCTCGGCGACGAGGCCGGCGGCGCCTCCGATGAGTTCCTCGAGGCCGACGTCGCGTTCCACGACCTGCTGCTGCAGGCGTCAGGCAACCCCCAGCTCGTCGCGCTGCGCGGGCCGATCCGCGAGGTGCTCACGGGGCGTTCACGCCTCGGGATGACACCCGCGACGCCCGCCGCCGGGACGCTCGAAGAGCACGAACAGGTCGCCGCGGCCGTGATGGCGGGCGACGGTGCGGCCGCCGAGCGCCATTCACGGACGCATATGCGCGTCGTCTGGGCGGAGATCCTCGCCGACGGCTCGCTCTCCTGACATCCACAAGTCTCCGACAAGTCCGCAATTCTCCGACAAGTCCGCTGCGAACAGCGCCGGACTTGTCGGAGACTTGTGGACTCAGCGAGCGGCGAGAGCGGCGTCGTACAGCTCGCGCGCCGACAGGTCCGACCTCGCGGCGACCTGACGCGTCGCGTCCTTCAGCCGCGCCCCGTCCGTGACGAGCCCGCGCACCCGCTCGAGCGCCTCCTCGCGCGTCAGCACCACCGGATCCGCTCCCCCGACGACGAGCACGACCTCGCCGCGCACACCGCCCGCTGCCCAGCTGGCGAGCTCGTCGAGCGTGCCGCGCACAACCTGCTCGTGCAGCTTCGTCAGCTCTCGAGCCACCGCCGCGCGCCGGTCGGCGCCGAAGGCCGTCGCCATGTCGCGCAGCGTCTGCTCCGTGCGCGTCGGCGCCTCGAAGAACACCAGGGTGCGCGGATCCTCGCGCACGGCTGCGAACACGCGCGCTCGATCCCCCGCCTTGCGCGGCACGAACCCCTCGAACGCGAACCGGTCGGTCGGCAGTCCCGAGATCGCCAGCGCCGTCACGACGGCACTGGGACCCGGGATCGCGGTCACCTCCACGCCGGCCGCCGCGGCCGCCGCGACGAGCCCGTAGCCCGGATCACTCACCGTCGGCATCCCGGCGTCGCTGAGCACGACGAGATCCTCCTCGCGCGCCAGCTCCACGAGTTCGGACGCGACGCGCTTCTCGTTGTGGTCATGGAGGGGCACGAGCCGCGGCCGATTCTCGATCGCCAGTGCACGGAGGAGCTTCTGCGTGGTCCGCGTATCCTCCGCGGCGATGGTGCGCGCCTCGCTCAGCACCTCGACGAGGCGGCGGGACGCGTCGCCGAGATTGCCGATCGGGGTGGCCGCCAGGATGATCATGCTTCTCACCCTAGGCTTGTCGCGTGACCGACCGTACGCCCGGAACACGCGCCGTCCGCGTGGCGAGCTGGGCCGTGCCCGTGGGCGTCACGGCGCTCGCGGCGCTGACGCGCTTCACGGGGCTCGGCGGGCCGGACGAGCTGATCTTCGACGAGACCTACTACGTCAAGGACGCGTGGACGCTCTGGCAGCTCGGCTACGAGGGCACGTGGGGCGGCGATCAGAACGCCGCGTTCGAAGCCGGCGAGCGAACGGGGTTCTCCGAGGAGGGCTCCTTCGTCGCCCACCCGCCGCTCGGCAAGTGGATCATCGGCCTCGGCATGGCGCTCGCGGGCTCTGACCCGTTCGGGTGGCGCGCGGCGACAGCCGCCGTCGGCACGCTCCTCGTCGCTCTCGTCTACATCGTCGCGCGACGCATGACGGGATCCGTCGCCCTCGCGGGCGTCGCGGGCACCCTGATGGCGATCGACCCGCTCGCGGTGTCGATGAGTCGCGTCGCGCTCCTCGACACCCAGCTGTCGTTCCTCGTCCTGCTCGCGTTCTGGTTCTCGCTGCTCGATCGGCGCCGGACCGTCGCCGCGATTCATGCCGGCACCGCTCGCGACCCGGTCGCGGGCCCCGTGATCTGGCGCCGCCCGTGGATCATCGCGGCGGGCCTGACTCTCGGCCTCGCCTCCGCGGTGAAGTGGTCAGGGCTCTACGCGCTCGCGGTGCTCGGCATCACCATCGTCATCGCCGACGCGATCGACCGACGCCGCGCGGGCGTCGACCGCTGGGCCGAGTCCGCGATCGGCCGCCAGGGCCCGGCGTCGTTCCTCCTGCTCGTCCCCCCGGCGCTCGTGACCTACCTCGTCAGCTGGACAGGCTGGCTCGTCACCTCCGGCGGCTACGACCGCCAGTCGGCCGCGAACCCGTTCGTCGCGCTGTGGAACTACCACGAGGGCGTGTTCGCGTACCACCGGAGCGTCACGAGCGGGCACACGTACGCCAGCCCGGCGCTCGAGTGGATCCCAATGCTCAATCCGACCCTGATGTACCGCGAGGCCGGCGAGGGCGGATCCGTCGGGCTGATGGCCGCGCTGCCCAACCCGCTGCTGTGGTGGGTCGGCATGATCGCGCTCGCGGCGCTCGCGGTGCGCATCGTACTGGCCGCGCTCGGGCGAGCGCGGGTAACGGGATCCGAGTGCCTCGTGGGCGCGGGAATCCTCGCGACATACGCGCCGTGGCTGCTGCTGCCCGGACGGACGATGTTCACGTTCTACGCGGTCACCGCGCTGCCGTTCGTGATTCTCGCGGTCGTACTTACCGCGCAGCGCATCGCGCGCACGCCCGCACCCACCCTGCTCGCGGACCCGTCGCTCGACGAAGTTCGCGCCGAGCAGGAGCGCGTGCGGGGCATCGGCGCCGTGCGCCGCACGGCCGTGCGCGTGACGATCTGCCTCATCGCGGCCGTCGGAATCTTCTTCCTGCCGTTCGGAACGGGCTGGCTGGAGCCGGACGCCCTCTACCGGGCGCACCTCTGGTTGCCGAGCTGGTTCCTGTAACGCGCCCGCCCGCTCAGTTCAGCTCGAGGGGGTGCGCACCGACGCGCCCGGATCCGTCACCCGGGTCGGTCGCCGAGATCGCGGCGACCTGGTCATCGTCGAGCTGGAAGTCGAAGACGTCGAAGTTCTGCTCGATGCGCTCGCGGTGAACCGACTTCGGGAACACGATGAAGCCGCGCTCCAGGTGCCAGCGGATCACGACCTGCGCGGGCGTCTTCTCGTGCGCCTCGGCGGCCGCGATCACCGCGGGGTTGTCGAACAGCGGGTACTTGCCCTGGCCGAGCGGGCCCCACGACTCGATCGCCATTCCGTTCGCTGCGGCCCACTCGGTCACGTCGGACTGCTGATGGGCGGGGTGCAGCTCGATCTGGTCGACGGCGGGCACGACACCCGTGTCCTTCACGATGCGATCGAGGTGCTCGGGGAGGTGGTTGGAGACGCCGATAGACGTCGACAGCCCCGCGTCGCGGATCTCGATGAGCTTCTGCCACGCGTGAGAGTAGGTGTCCTTCTCCGGCGCCGGCCAGTGCGTCAGATACAGGTCGACGTGGTCGAGGCGCAGCTTGTCGAGGCTCGCGCGGATGGCGTCGTGCGGTTTCTCATCTGCCTGGTGGTCATTCCACAGCTTGGTGGTGATGAAGAGGTCCTCGCGCGGAATGCCGCTCTTGGTGATCGCGGCGCCGACGCCCTCCTCGTTCTTGTAGATCGCGGCGGTGTCGATGTGTCGGTACCCGACTTCGAGCGCCTCCGAGACGGCCTTCTCCGCCTCCTGCGGCGGGACGAGAAACACCCCGAAGCCGAGCTGCGGGATCCCGTGACCGGAGTTGAGCTTCACAGTGGGAACAGTCATGGCCCCATCGTAGGGGCGCGGCCACCCGCGCCGCAGCGGCCGCTTAGACTGAAACGTCATGTCCGCGTCTGCCCCCGTGATCTCCTACCCCGACGACCTGCCGGTCAGTCGCGCGCGCGGTGAGATCGCTGAGGCGATCCGCGCGCACCAGGTCATCATCGTCGCGGGGGCGACCGGATCCGGCAAGACGACGCAACTGCCGAAGATCGCCCTCGAGCTGGGACGAACGGCGATCGCACACACGCAGCCGCGGCGCCTGGCGGCGCGCACGATCGCCGAACGCGTGGCCCAGGAGATGCAGGTCGAGCTCGGCTCGACGGTGGGCTACAAGGTGCGGTTCACCGATCAGGTGTCGAAAGCCACGCAGATCGCGCTCATGACGGATGGGATCCTGCTGAACGAGATCCACCGCGATCGGCTGCTCACCCGCTACGACACGATCATCATCGACGAAGCGCACGAGCGCTCGCTCAACGTCGACTTCCTCCTCGGCTACCTGAAGCGGATCCTCCCGGAGCGGCCGGACCTGAAGATCATCATCACGTCGGCGACGATCGATCCCGCCTCGTTCGCGGCTCATTTCGCGGACGCAGGCGGCCGCCCTGCGCCGGTGATCGAGGTCTCCGGCCGCACCTTCCCCGTGGAGATCCGGTACCGCCCGTTCGCGAGCGACGACACAGGTACGGCAGGTTCCGCCGATTCGGATCGCGCCGCAGGCGAATCGGTCGTCGCCGCCGTAGACGGCCCTCGCCCTGCCGAGGAGGCGGTCGACGAGCGGATCTATCGCGCCGACGATGAGGTCTCGGCGATCGTCGAGGCGCTGCGGGAGCTGGACCGCGAGCCGGCGGGCGACGTGCTCGTCTTCCTCCCCGGGGAGGCGGAGATCCGCGATGCCGCAGACGCCGTACGCGGGGCGTTTCAGAACCCGGCGGCGCCGACCGAGGTGCTGCCGCTGTACGGACGGCTGAGCGCCGCAGAGCAGCACCGCGTCTTCGAACCGAGTCGCATCAACGGCCTCCGGCGCCGCGTGGTCCTCGCCACCAACGTCGCGGAGACCTCGCTCACTGTTCCCGGCATCAAGTACGTCATCGACGCGGGCACCGCACGGATCTCGCGTTACGCCACCCGTGCGAAGGTACAGCGCCTGCCGATCGAACCGGTCTCCCAGGCGTCCGCGCAGCAGCGGTCCGGCCGCGCGGGACGCACGAGCGACGGCATCGCGATCCGGCTGTACGCGCACGACGACTTCACGCGCCGCCCGGAGTTCACGGATCCCGAGGTCCTGCGCACCTCGCTGGCGTCGGTCGTGCTGCAGATGCTCGCCCTCGGCTTCGGCCGCATCGACGAGTTCCCCTTCCTCACCCCGCCGGACTCGCGCGGCGTGAAGGCGGCATTCGACCTGCTCACCGAGCTCGGCGCCGTGTCGACATCGCGCGGCGAGGCGCGCCTGACGAAGATCGGCCGCCAGATCGCGCGTCTGCCGATCGACCCCCGCTTCGCGCGCATGCTCGTGGAGGCGAGCCGTTCCGGTGTCACCGACGACGTCCTCGCGATCGTCTCCGGCCTGTCGATCCAGGACGTCCGCGAACGTCCCGAGGAGCAGCGCGAGAAGGCCGACCAGTCGCACGCGCGATTCACGGATCCGTCGAGCGACTTCCTCAGCCTGCTGAACCTCTGGAACTACCTGCGCGCGCAGCAGCGCGAGCTCGGATCGAGCGCGTTCCGGCGTCGAGTGCGCTCCGAGTTCCTCAACTATGTGCGCGTGCGCGAGTGGTTCGATGTGCACCGCCAGTTGCGCTCGCTCACGCGGGACCTCGGCGCGCGGAAGCGCGACGACGCGAGCGGCCAGAGCGCGCGCGAGACGCCCGCGCCGGTGCGGCAGCGCGCAGGCGCGGAGCCCGAGGGACATCCGCGCGGCGACGCGATCCATCGGGCGCTGTTGGCGGGCCTGCTCAGTCAGATCGGGGTGCTCGACGAGCGCGATGCGCGCCGACAGAAGGGGTCCCGCCGTCCCGGGCCGGGGAGCTACCGTGGCGCGCGGAACGTCTCGTTCCAGATCTTTCCCGGCTCCGGACTGAAGAAGGCCAGGCCGCAGGCCGTCATGGCGGCCGAGCTCGTGGAGACGTCGCGCCTGTTCGCCCGGACCGTCGCGGCGATCGACGTCGCGTGGGCGGAGAGTCTGGCGGGCGATCTCGCCAAACGCCAGATCTCTGAGCCGCACTGGTCGAAGGACGCCGGCGCCGCCGTCGCCCACGAGAAGGTCACGCTGTTCGGCGTCGAGATCGTCTCCCGGCGGCGGATCCAGTTCGCGCGCGTCGACCGCGCGGCCGCCCGGGAGCTGTTCGTCCGTCACGCGCTTGTCGAGGGCGAGTGGGATCCCACCCGCCTCGCCAAGCCCGTGACGCGCTTCCTGCGGCAGAACGCCGACCTGCGCCGCCGCCTCGAGAAGCTCGAGGAGCGCGAGCGACGACGCGACATCCTCGCGGGAGACGAGGCGGTGTTCTCGTTCTACGACGCGCGGATCCCCGCCGAGGTCTTCGACGTGCGCAGCTTCGAGGCCTGGTGGCGGCGCGAGCTCGAGAGCGCGCCAGACCACCTGACGATGGCCGAGGGCGACCTGATCGACGGCGAGGCCACGGCCGACGCGAAGGACTTCCCCACGAGGTGGACGCAGGGCGACCAGACGCTCGATCTCGCGTATCGGTTCGAGCCGGGCGCCGACGACGACGGCGTCACGGTCGTGATCCCGCTCGCGCTGCTCGCCGCAATCGATTCCCGTGGGTTCGACTGGCAGGTCCCGGGCCTGAGGGCCGCCCTCATCGCCGCGATGCTCAAGTCGCTCCCCAAGGTGCTGCGTCGCCACGTCGTGCCCGCAGCGGACTGGTCGGAGAAGTTCGCGGTGGAGCTCGCGGGCGAGGGCCCCGAAGACCACGCGGGCCGTCCCCCCGCGAGCCTGGCCGAACGCCTCGCACGGCTCGTGCAGGTGCAGGCGAATCAGCGGGTCTCCCCCGAGGACTTCGACGTCGAGCGCGTGCCGTCGCACCTCACGATGTCCTTCCGCGCCGTCGATCCGCGCGGGCGCACCGCCGGATCCGGACGCGATCTCGGCGAGCTGCAGCGGAGCCTCTCCGGGCGCGCCCGCGACTCGGTCGCGCGTCAACTCGCGCGACCCGCCACGCGCGGCGGTCGGACGGCGGATGCAGCCGCCCGCGTGGCCGCTCCGGCAATCGAGCGCTCGGGACTGACGGACTGGTCATTCGGCGACCTTCCCGCGCAGGTCGACACCCGCGTCGCGGGCGGTATCGTGCGCGGCTATCCGGCCCTCGTCGACGAGAAGACCTCGGTGGCCATCCGCGTCGAAGCGACCGCCGAGGAGGCTGCCTTCCAGACGCGCGCCGGACTCCGCCGCCTCCTGCTGCTGACCGTCCCCTCCCCTGTCGGTTACGTGCAGGAGCACCTCTCGGCGCAGGAGAAGCTCGCCCTCGCCGCCTCACCCTATGCGTCGCCGAAGGCCGTGATCGAAGACTGCCGTGCCGCACTGGCTGACCAGGCCATCGCGCGCCATGGCGCGGTGCGCACGCGCGCCGCGTTCGACGCGCTCAAGCAGGAGGTCACCGCCGGATCCGTCGACGACGTGTTCGGCGCCGTCTCGCTCACGGCGGAGATCCTCACCGCGTGGCGCGAGGTCGAGCGCGCGATGAAGACCGCGAACTCGATGGCGCTACTCGGTGCGCTGAACGACGTGCGCGGGCAGCTCGATGGCCTCGTCCACAACGGCTTCGTGCACGAGGCGGGCCTCGGCCGGCTGCGCCACCTCACGCGCTATCTCGCGGGGGTCAAGATCCGCCTCGAGCAGCTGCCCGACCACCCGGGACGCGACCGCGCGTGGATGACGGAGTTCGAGCGGGCGCAGCGCGCGTTCGACGACGCGGGCGGCGAGATCCCGCTGTCGCCGCGAGCCGACGAGCGGATCGTGCGCGCCCGCTGGCTGCTGGAGGAGCTGCGCGTGGGCCTGTTCGCGCAGCGCCTCGGCACCGCCGAGACGGTGTCGGTGCAGCGGGTAGTGAAGGCGCTCGCCGGCTGATGACGCCCACGAGTGCTCTCACGCCCCCGCGAGCGCCGAAATCGGCGCGGCCGCACTCGCGAACGCGGGGCCGTGGCGCCGAACGTCGAGCCCGCGGAATCTAGACTCATCGGGATGCAGCCCCACGCACCCACGCGCCAGCGCCGCGACATCCAGGGTCTCCGCGCCCTCGCGGTGCTCGCCGTCATCGCCGCGCACATGACGGGCGCGCCCGCGGGCGGCTTCGTCGGCGTCGACGTGTTCTTCGTCATCTCGGGCTTCCTCATCACGGGGTTGCTGCTGCGCGAGATCGACCGCACCGGCACGATCTCGTTCCGTCGCTTCTACGAACGGCGCGCGAAGCGCATCCTCCCCGCCGCCCTCGTCGTGATCGCCGCCACGGTAGCCGGATCGTTCGTGCTGCTCGGCGAGCGGAGCCGCGACATCGCCGTCGACGGCATCTTCAGTGCGCTGTTCGCAGGCAATTGGCGCTTCGCGTTCGACGGCATCGATTACTTCGCGCAGGGGACCCCGCCGTCACCGCTGCAGCATTACTGGTCGCTCGGCGTCGAGGAGCAGTTCTATCTCGTGTGGCCGTGGGTCATGCTCGCGATCGTCTCGCTCGCCGCGACGCGGCGAATGCGCCGCACGCGCATCGCGATCGTCGCGCTCACCACCGCCTCCTTCGCCTGGGCGCTGTACGAGACGATCGCGAACCCCGCGTTCGCCTACTTCTCGACGTTCTCGCGCGCCTGGGAGCTCGGCATCGGTGCGATCCTCGCGTTCCTCCCGCACCTGCGCTTGTCACACGCGTGGCGGCATGTGCTCGCATGGACAGGGATCGCGAGCATCGCCGCGTCGCTCGTCGTCATCACCCCGACGTCCGTGGGATGGCCGGCACCGCTCGGGCTGCTGCCCGTCGTCGGATCCGCGCTCGTCATCATCGCCGGCACCGACGAGACCGTCCGCCCCCCGCGGATCCTCACGAACCGCGTCGCGACCTACCTCGGCGACATCTCCTACAGCCTCTATCTCTGGCACTTCCCCGTCGCGATGCTGCTGGTCGCGATCATTCCGACAGGGACCGTCGCGTACGTCCTCCTCGCCCTCGCCCTCACGCTCATCCTGTCGGCGCTGTCGTATCACCTGGTCGAGAATCCCGCCCGGCGCGCGAGGTGGTTCGCGTGGCGAGGCGGCCGGATCCGCGGCCTCACGCGCGCATGGATCCCGACAGCCGCGTCGCTCGCGATCGTCGCCATCGCCGGCACGGCCGCGTCCGCCATCGTGATGCCGCTGCAGGCGGACAGCGGAAGAATCGACGCGATCGAGACCGTGTCGCCCGACGGCGAATCCGCGGGCGAGGTCGACTGCACGGGCGCCGGATCCGCCGTTCACCGCGACGCGTGCGCGGAGGAGACATTCGACGGCCTGATCCCGGCTCCCGACGCGCTCGAGGCCGACACGGGCGACGCGTACGCCTGCTACATGGGCGAGAACGCGTCGCTGCTGTCGTGCTCGCACGGACCCGAGGCGGACGACGCGACGCGGGTCGCGCTCGTGGGCGACAGCCACGCGGCCGCGCTGCTGCCCGCGCTCGAACCGCAGCTCGCCTCGCTCGGCTGGAGGCTCGACACGTACGTCGGGCGGGGCTGCGCGCTCATGGCTCCGCCGGAGCAGACGAGCGACTGCGACGTCGCGCGTCCCGACATCAACGCTCAGCTCGTCTCCGGCGATTACGACATCGTCCTCGCGACCTCGACGCGGCGTTTCGCGACTCCCGCGGACAGCCACGCGGCGATCCTGACGGAGATCGCGGCGGCCGGCACCCGGGTCGTCGTGATCGAGGACAACCCGATGCCGGACGAGGAGTCGATCGCGTGCACGACGCGCCTCGGCGCGGGCGCCGACAGCGGCTGCGGCACGAGCGCCGACGTCGCGCTCGCCTCGCCCCACGTGCTCGCCGACGTCGCGCGCGAGAAGGGCGTCCCGGTCGTCGACATGACCGATCTGTACTGCGTGGACGGATTCTGCGACGGCATCGTCGGCGGCGTGATCGTCTACCGCGATGCCCACGGCCACCTCACGCAGTCGTGGGCGCAGACGATGAGCGCACCGCTGACCAGGCGGATCCTGTCGGCCGTCGACGCCCCCTGATCTGCAATACGCAGGCGGCTCCGGTATCTTGATGTCGAGAAATTCGTCTCTTCCTCGACCCCCGAGATTTCTGGAGCGCACTCACGCATGTCCAAGATCATCTACACGCATACTGACGAGGCGCCGCTCCTCGCGACCTATTCGTTCCTTCCCATCGTGAAGGCGTTCGCCGACAAGGCGGAGATCGCATTCGAGACGCGCGACATCTCGCTCGCCGGTCGCGTGCTCGCGCAGTTCCCCGAGCGACTGACCGCCGAGCAGCGCATCGGCGACGCGCTCGCCGAGCTCGGCGAGCTCGCGGAAGACGCGGCGGCGAACATCATCAAGCTCCCGAACATCTCGGCCTCGATCCCCCAGCTGAAGGGCGCGATCGCCGAGCTGCAGGCACAGGGCTACGACGTTCCCGATTACCCCGAGGACCCGCGCACCGACGACGAGAAGGACATCGCCGCGCGCTACGACAAGGTCAAGGGCTCCGCGGTCAACCCGGTGCTGCGCCAGGGCAACAGCGACCGCCGCGCTCCCGGCGCGGTGAAGGCGTACGCGAAGGCGCACCCGCACCGCATGGGCGCCTGGTCGAGCGACAGCCGCACGCGCGTGGCGACGATGGGCGAGAACGACTTCCGGACGAACGAGAAGTCGTGGGTCGCGCCCTCCGATGACACGCTGCGCATCGAGCTCGTCGAGCGCGGCGGCGAGGTCACGGTGCTGAAGCAGTCGCTGCCCGTCCTCGCCGGCGAGGTCGTTGACGGCACGTTCCTGAGCGCGAAGGCGCTCGACGCGTTCCTCGCCGAGCAGGTCGCGGCGGCGAAGCAGGAGGGCGTGCTGTTCTCCGCGCACCTCAAGGCGACGATGATGAAGGTCAGCGACCCGATCATCTTCGGCCACGTCGTGCGCGCGTTCTTCGCACCGGTGTTCGCGCAGTACGGATCCGACCTCGCGGCGGCTGGGCTGTCGGCGAACGACGGTCTCGGCGCCATCTACGCAGGACTCGAGAAGCTGCCGAACGGCGAGGAGATCCGCCGCGCGTTCGACGACGCGATCGCGGCCGGTCCCGACCTCGCAATGGTCAACAGCGACAAGGGCATCACGGGCCTCCACGTGCCGAGCGACGTCATCATCGACGCGTCGATGCCCGCGATGATCCGCGGCGGCGGCAAGATGTGGGGCCCGGACGGAGCCGAGCACGACACCCTCGCTGTCATTCCCGACTCGTCGTATGCGGGCGTGTACGCGGCCGCGATCGAGGATTGCCGCGTCAACGGCGCCCTCGACCCGGCGACGATGGGCACCGTGCCCAACGTGGGCCTCATGGCGCAGAAGGCCGAGGAGTACGGCTCGCACGACAAGACCTTTGAGATCCCCGCGGACGGCACCGTGCGCGTCGTGACGAGCGCCGGCGACGCGGTCATCTCCCACGACGTCGAGGCCGGCGACATCTGGCGTGCGTGCCAGACCAAGGACGCCCCGATCCGCGACTGGGTCAAGCTCGCGGTCACCCGCGCACGACTGTCCGACACTCCCGCGGTGTTCTGGCTCGACGAGACGCGCGCGCACGACGTGAACCTCATCGCGAAGGTGAACGCCTACCTGCCCGAGCACGACACGAGCGGCCTGGACATCCGGATCCTCGCCCCGTCGGAGGCGACGCGCCTGTCGTTCGAGCGGATGCGCCAGGGACTCGACACGATCTCGGTGACCGGCAACGTGCTGCGTGACTACAACACCGATCTGTTCCCGATCCTCGAGGTCGGCACGTCCGCGAAGATGCTCTCGATCGTCCCGCTGATGGCGGGCGGCGGACTGTTCGAGACGGGTGCGGGCGGATCCGCGCCGAAGCACGTGCAGCAGCTGGTCGAGGAGAACTACCTGCGCTGGGACTCGCTCGGCGAGTTCTTCGCGCTGGCGGCCTCGTTCGAGCACCTCGCGCTGCACACGGACAACCCCCGCGCGCGCGTCCTCGCCGAGACCCTCGATGCGGCCACGGCGTCGTTCCTGGAGCACGACCGCTCCCCCGGCCGCAAGCTCGGCACGATCGACAACCGCGGTTCGCACTTCTACCTCGCGCTGTACTGGGCCACCGAGCTGGCGGCCTCTGCCGACGCGGCACTCGCGACGGCATTCGCGCCGCTGGCCGAGACGCTCACGGCCAACGAGCAGAAGATCGTCGACGAGCTGATTGCGGTGCAGGGCAGTCCGGCAGACATCGGCGGCTACTACCGCTCCGATGACGAGAAGACCAAGCGCGTCATGCGCCCGTCGTCGACGCTCAACGAGGCGATCGACAGCTTCTGACCGCACGGCAGGGCGGGTCGGTTCCCAGGGATCCGGCCCGCCCTGCCGCGTATTCGGCGCGCCGGGTGGAGTGCGCGCGACCGATATGCTCGGGGAATGGCACTCGGTTGGGGAATCCTCGCGACAGGCGGGATCGCACACGCATTCACGAAGGATCTGCTGGTGGCGGGGCTGACGGTGGCCGCCGTCGGCTCGCGCACACAGGAGTCTGCGGAGCGGTTCGCGCGACCGTACGGCATTCCGAACGCGCACGGCTCCTACGAGGCTCTCGTCGCGGATCCATCGGTCGACATCGTGTACGTCGCGACGCCGCACCCGCAGCATGCCGCGGCCGCGACGCTCGCGCTCGAGGCTGGTAAGCACGTTCTCGTCGAGAAGCCGTTCACGCTGAATGCGCCCGAGGCGCAAGCCGTGCGCGACCTGGCGGCGGCTCGCGGTCTCCTCGTCATGGAGGCCATGTGGACGCGGTATCTGCCCCACATGGTGCGGATCCGCGAGATTCTCCGCGAGGGCACGCTCGGCGAGCTGCGCATGGTCACGGCCACGCACGCGCAGTCGGCGCCGACAGACCCGACGCACCGCCTCAACGACCTCGCGCTCGGCGGGGGCGCGCTCCTCGACCTCGGCGTGTATCCGGTCTCGTTCGCGTGGGACATCTGTGGGCGGCCGGAGGCGATCTCCGCGACCGCACGGCTCGGCGAGACCGGTGCCGACACCGACGTCGTCGCCGTCATGACGCACGCGGGCGGCCTCATCTCGACGAGCATCTCGAGCTCGCGCGGCATGGGACTGAACTCGGGCCACATCCTCGGCACCGCGGCACGGATCGACATCGACAACTTCTGGCTCGCGCCGACGACGTTCCGGGTCACCGCGACGGACGGCACCGAACTCGAGCGGTTCCACACCGAGATCGAGGGTCGGGGGATGCAGTTGCAGGCGCTCGCCGCCGAGCGCGTCATCGCGGAGGGCACGGGCGCTCCCGAGGAACTGCCGGTCGACGAGAGCGTCGAGATCATGGCCACGCTCGACGAGATCCGCCGCCAGATCGGGCTCGCCTACCCAGGGGACGCGTGACGCCAGACGCGTAGGCTCTCGATATGACCTCTCCTCATGACGACGGCCGTGTCGCCGTCTACCTCGACTTCGACAACATCGTCATGAGCTGGTATGACCGCGTGCACGGCCGCAACGCATATTCTCGCGACCGGCAGCGCATCGCCGAGGATCCGACCGAGCCCGAGATCGCGGAGCGCCTCGCGGCGGCCACGATCGACGTCGGCGCGATCATCGACTTCGCCTCGAGCTACGGCACCCTCGTCCTCACGCGCGCGTACGCGGACTGGTCGTCGCCCGTGAACGCTATCTACCGTCGACAGCTCGTGGCGCGAGCCGTGGATCTCGTCCAGCTCTTCCCCGCCGCGGCGTATGCGAAGAACGGCGCCGACATCCGCCTCGCGGTCGACACCGTCGAGGACATGTTCCGCCTCCCCGACCTCACGCACGTGGCGATCGTCGGCGGTGACAGCGACTACGTGCCGCTTGCGCAGCGGTGCCGGCGACTCGGTCGGTACGTCATCGGCGTCGGAGTCGCGGGATCGACCGCGAAATCGTTGGCCGCCGCCTGCGACGAGTTCGAGCCCTACGACACGCTGCCGGGCGTCCCGGCCCTGGAGAAGCGGCAGAGCTCCGAGTCGAAGAAGCGCGCACCGCGCGAGGCGACCGAGACCGCCGAGCAGAAGCCGACGAGGCGACGCCGGACCGCCGCTCCCGTCGAATCACCGGAGGAGGCCGCCGAACCGGACGTCGCTGTCACGACCTTCGACGAGACGCCTCCCGAGGATCTCCATGCCGTCGCGACGAGCCTCCTCGAACGGGCGCTCCGCGTCGGACAGAACAAGGCTGACGACCAGGGATTCCTCTACGCTTCGGCGGTCAAGCAGCACATCCGCCGCATGGACCCGTCCTTCAGCGAGAAGGCGCTCGGCTACCGGTCGTTCAACGACTTCCTGACCTCGCGCGACACCCTCACCGAGGTGCGCGAAGAGGGCCACGAGCGCCTCGTGCGCCTCCGGGAGTAGCGGCCCCGGCATGCGCTTCCGTTGAGGCCCGCCGTCAGCGAGCGGCGAGCAGCGGATCCGCGACCACGCGCTCGAACACGCGCTCGGCCGCGCCGATCAGCAGGCGCGCGTCGGCAAGCGCGGCGGACCGGATGGCGAGCTGTTCGGCCGGGGCGGCGAGCATCTGCGAGCGCACCTGCGCGTCGAACGACTCCGGATCCGTCGCGCGCAGCGCCGCGAGGAAGCCGCCCAGCACGATCATCGACGGGTTGAGCGTGTTGGCCGCGTTGGCCAGTGAGGCCGCGAGGATCCGCCGCTGACGGCCGACCTCGGCGGTCGCGGTCGACGCGAGCGCGTCTGCGAGCCGATCGTCGTCGCTGACGCCCAGCGCCGCGAACAGTCGCGCGCGATTGACCTCGTCCTCGAGCACGCCGCCGGGAACGCGACGATCGACCGCGTCGGAGATGCTCGGGCTGTTCTGTCCCCATTCCCCGGCGTAGCCGCCGGCGCCGCCGATGCTGTGACCGCCGAGGATCACGCCGCCGCCGATGCCACTGGCACCCCCGTTGAGGTACACGATATCGGAGTGGCCGTGTGCCGCACCGAACAGCCATTCGGCGAGCGCGCCGAGGGAGGCGTCGTTGCCGATAGAGGTGTGCAGGCCCGTCCGCTGCGCGATCGGCGACGCGAGGTCGACATCCTGCCACTTCAGGTGCGGTGCATTGCGGACGATCCCGTCGGCGTCGCGCACGAGGCCGGGCACGGCGACACCGACGCCCGCGATGCGACATTCGGCGAGCGCGTCCGCGGTCCAGCCCGCGACGACGGCGGCCACGCGCTCGGCCGTCTCGTCGGGCGAAAGCAGGTGCCCGATCTCCTGTCGCGTGCGCACGCGCACGGAGCCTCCGAGCTCGACCGCTCCGATCTCGAGCGCGTCGACCTCGGGATTCACCGCGATCGCGACGACATCGCGCGATGGCACGACGGTCGGCGATGGACGGCCGACGCGGCGCGTCGGGTCCGGCTCGCGTTCGTGGACAAGCCCGTGCTCTGCGAGCGCGACGACGAGGCCACCCACCGTCGAGCGGTTCAGGCCCGTGCGCTGCGTGAGCGCCGCGCGCGAGAGCGGCCCGGCGTGATGCACGAGCTGCAGGATCGTGCCGAGGTTCTGTCGCCTGACGCCCTCGACGTTCGATCCGCTGCCCATGTTGCTCCTGACGTTATGGCCAAAATCCTATCGGCCGGGAGCTGCCGGGCCGCGCACCTCAGGCGATGCGCACACCCACGATCCGCGGGTCGGCAGGCGTGACCTCGTGCACGGGTCCCGTGAGCTCGACGCGCGTCCGCGCCGTCGCCGCGCCGGGAACGACGGGGGCGGCCTGTGCGGCGTCGGCCGCGGCGGGGCCACCAGCTGCGGCATGCGCCCCCACCCACACGTCGACCGCGCCCGGCTCGACGACTCGCACCATCCGCCGGTCCGAGAACGCGAAGCGCGTGGCGGGCACGTCGAACTCGACACGCGCGCTCTGCCCCGGCGCGAGCTCCACGCGGGCGTAGGCGATCAGCTGCACGACGGGGCGCGTGACGCTGGCCACCACGTCCCGGCCGTAGAGCTGCACGACGTCAGTGCCCGCCACGTCGGAGGTGTTCGTCACGGTCACGGCCGCAGTGAACGCGCCGCTGGTCTCCGCCGCGGTCGCACACGCGAAGTCGTCGTACGCGAACGTCGCGTACCCGAGTCCGAACCCGAACGGGCGCACGGGCGTCGGATCCGTCGAGGTCACGCTCGAGGCACCGCCGAGCGGCGGGTGCAGGTACGTGAACGGCTGCGCGCCGGCCGCGCGCGGCAGGCTCACCGGCAGACGACCCGAGGGCGAGACCGTGCCCGAGAGGATCTGGGCGATCGCGGGACCGCCCTCCTCGCCCGGGAAGAACGCCTGCAGCACGGCGCGCGGACGCGGCTCCGCGCCGTCGAGCGCCCAGCCGATTGCGTAGGGGCGTCCGGTGAGCATCACCATCACGACGGGCGTGCCCGTGGCGGCGACGCGCGAGACGAGCTCGCGCTGCACCCCGGGAAGCTCGAGCGATTCGGTGTCGTTGCCCTCGCCGACGGATCCCCGGCCGAAGAGGCCGGCCTGGTCGCCGACCACGATGATCGCGACGTCGGCGTCGGCCGCCTGCGCGACGGCGTCGTCGATTCCGGCAGTGTCGAACCCCTCGACCTCGCAGCCGCGGGTGACAGTCAGCTCGGCGTCCGGGAACTCGGAGCGCAGCGCCTCGGCCACGGTCGGGATCTCGAGCCCGATGTCGTGCCCAGGGTGGTGCGCGAGCACGTGGTTGGCGAACGAGTAGCATCCCTGCAGCGCCTCGGGCCGGTCGGCGTTGGGGCCGATGACGGCGATTCGCCGCGCATCCGCCGTCACCGGGAGCGCGCCGTCGTTCGAGAGCAGCACGACCGATTCAGCCGCCAGGCGCCGCGCGATGTCGCGGTGGCGCGGCGTGTCGAGATCAATCACTGACGGAGCGTCGTCGTCGAAGGCGTTCGGCTCGAGCAGCCCGAGCTCCTCCTTCTCGGCGAGCACGCGCAGCACGGCGCGATCGATGAACCGCTCGTCGATGTGACCCGAGCGGACCCGCTCGATGAGGGGCTCGAGATACGCGTCTCCCGAGGGAAGCTCGACGTCGATGCCGGCCTCCAGCGCCCACTGCGCCGCTTCTCCGCGGTCGGCCGCGAGACCATGCATGATCTCGAGGAACGCCACCGAGAAGTAGTCGGCGACGACCGTGCCCGTGAATCCGAGTTCCTCGCGCAGTAGGCGCGTGAGCAGCTGCGGCTGTGAGGCGACCGGCACGCCGTCGATCTCGGTGTAGCTGTTCATGACGCTCTTCGCTCCGCCGTCGCGGATCGCCATCTCGAACGGTGGCAGGTAGACGTCCGCGAGCTCGCGCGGCCCGGCGTGCACGGGCGCGTGGTTGCGCCCCGCCTGCGACCCGGAATACGACAAGAAGTGCTTCAGTGTCGCGTGGATGCCGGCCTGCTGCAGTCCGCGGACGAACGCGGTACCGACGGTGCCGACGAGGTACGGATCCTCGGAGATGCACTCGTCGACGCGCCCCCAGCGCGGATCGCGCACGACGTCGAGCACCGGGGCGAGGCCCTGGTGGACGCCGAGCTGCGCCATCGATTCCCCGATCGCCGAGGCCATCTCGGCCACGAGATCGGGGTCGAAGGACGCGCCCCAGGCGAGCGGAGTCGGGAACGTCGCGGCCTTCCATGCCGCGAGCCCCGTCAGACACTCCTCGTGCACGAGAGCCGGGATCCCGAGTCGCGTCTCGCGCACCAGTCGGCGCTGCTCGTCACGGAGCCAGGCGGCGCGCTGGGCCGGATCCACCGGACGCGTCCCGTACACGCGCGTGTAGTGTCCGATCCCGTGCCGCGTGATGTCCGCGAGCGTGCGGGAACCGTCGCTCGTCGTCATCTCGTCGGCCATCGGGGCAACGACCTCGCCGCCCTGGTCGAGCCAGTATCCGACGATCTGCGCGGCCTTCTCCTCGAGCCTCATCGAGGCAAGAAGCGCGCGGACGCGTTCTGACACCTCGGGCATCGCGGCGATCGCGTCCTGCTGCATGGTCACCTGGGGCGTTCCTTCCATCGACGATGAGCTGGTCATCCCTTGACTGCTCCGGTGAGGCCGCCGACGATCCGCTTCTCGAACAGGCTGAAGAAGATCAGCGCGGGGACCATCGACAGCGATGTGTACGCGAGCACTCTGGCCGTGTCGACCGAGTACTGCGAGGCGAAGTTCTGCACGCCGAGCGGCAGTGTGAACAGCCCCGGATCACTCAGGATGAACAGCGGCAGAATGTATCCGTTCCACGTCGTGACGAACGCGAGGATCCCGACGGTGATGACACCGGGCAAGCTCAGCGGGATCACCATCCGCCAGAAGAACCCGAGCCGTCCCGTGCCATCGATCGACGCGGCCTCCTCCAGCTCGCGCGGAATCGCACGGAGGAACGGTACGAGGATGATGATCGTCGTCGGGAGCGCGAACGCGATCTGCGGCAGGATGATGCCCCAGAGGCTGTTCACGAGCCCGAGGTTGCGGATCAGCAGGTAGAGCGGCGTGATCGCGACGGTCGCCGGGAACATCAGCCCCGCGGCGAACAGCGAGTACATCGCACCCTTGCCGAAGAAGTCGTACCGCGCGATGACATAGCTCGCCATCACGCCGAGCGTGACCGCTCCGACCGTGGTCGCCACCGCCGAGATCGTCGAGTTGCCCATGGCAACCCAGAACTCGCTGCTGACGAGCACGCCGCCGTAGTTCTCGAACACCCACGGGGTGGGGAACCCGGACGGATCGAGCGTGATCTGCGCGTTCGTGCGGAACCCGCCGATGATGACGTAGAGGACAGGGCCGATGCACACGGCGACGAGGATCGTCGCCATCAGGTACACCCAGCCGCTCGCTCCGCCCGTGCGGGCACGCGACGAGCGACGCCGACGGGTGCCGACCGCGCCGATGGCGACCGATGTCGAGGTCATGACTTCTTCCTTCCGCTGTCGCCGGTGACGGCGCCCGCGGTGTCACGGCGCAGCGCGATGCGCTGGTACGTGAGCGCGATGATCAAGGAGATGAGGAACAGCAGCACGGCGACCGCGTTACCGAAGCCGTAGTTCCCCGCGAGGTGACCGTTCTGGTACATGTACGTCGCCATCGTCGAGGTCCCCGCCGTGGCGGCGATGTACTGACCCCAGATGATATTGACGAGGTCGAAGAGCTGCAGTGAGCCGATCATCGACAGGAACGCCCAGATGCGGATCGTCGGGCCGAGCAGCGGAAGCGTGATGTGCCACTGCGACTGCCAGAAGGTCGCGCCGTCGATCGCGGCGGCCTCGTACAGCTCCTCCGGGATCGACTGGAGCCCGGCGAGCATGAGGATGACGGCGAAGCCGATGTACTTCCAGCTGATGATGAACATCAGCGTGCCCATCGCGATGCCCGGTTCGGAGATCCACGACTGCTGCCAGGCGCCGAGCCCGACCTTCTCGAGGAACGAGTTGACGGCGCCGACGTCCTGCAGCATGAGCGACCAGCCGGTGCCGACGACCACCTCGGAGATCACGTACGGCACGAAGATGAGCACGCGAATCAGGCCGCGTCCGCGCATCTTCTGGTTCATCAGCAGCGCGAAGAGGATCGCGAGGGGGCCCTGCAGGATGAGCGAGGCCACGACGATGAACATGTTGTGCATCACGGCCTCGCGGAACGTCGGATCCTGCAGGATCATGACGTAGTTGTCGAGCCCGACGAAGTCCTCGGGGAACCCGAAGCCCTTCCAGCGGAAGAAGCCGTAGAACGCCGCCATCAGCACGGGGAAGATGACGAAGGTCACGAAGATGAGGATGCCGGGACCGGCGAGAAGCGCGATCTCGCCGCGCTTTCGCCAGTCCGCACGCGCCTTGCGAGGCGCCGGGGACGGCGCGTTCGCGCCGCCCCCGGTGCCCCGCTCCCCGGCCGTGCGCGCCGCGTACGTTGCGGGGGAGGTCATACGGAGCCCTCTCAGCCGCGCGCGGCGGCGTTGGTTGCGGTCTCGACGAGCGACTCGGGAGTGCCACCGCCGGCCAGCATGTCGACGACCGCGGTGTTGAGCGCGTTGCCGACGTTCTGTCCGAGCAGCGTGTCAAGCCACAGGACGATGTACTCGGCGTCGTTGTACGCCGCCATCATCTCGGTGAGGACCGGGTCCTCAACAGCGCCCTGCGCGTCGAGCGATGCGGGGATCGCATCGAATGCATCGGCGTACTTCTCCTGCCACTCGGCCTGCGCGATGAAGTTCAGGAACTCCTCGCAGGCGTCAGGCGAGTCGACGGAGCATGCGTAGCCATCGACGCCGCCCATCATGGCGGTGGGGGCACCCTCGCCGCCGGACGTCGCGGGAAGCGGGAACCAGCCGAGGTCCGCCAACGGCTCGCCGTCCGGCGTCAGCGACCCGATCACTCCCGCGTTCCAGCCGCCCATGAGCTCCATGGCGGCCTGGTGGTTGGCGACGAGACCGGCAGACGATCCCGCGCCCTCCTGTGCGTCGGTCGTCAGGAAGCCCTTGTTGAACGGCTCGGTCGCCGCGAACTCCTCAAGGTCCTCAGCCGCGGACAGCCAGCAGCCGGAGCTGAAGTCGAGGGTCGAGGCGATGTCCTGGATCGTCTCCTCCGAGCAGGCACGCAGCGCGAACGCGTAGTACCAATGCGCGGCCGGCCATGCCGCCTTTGCGCCCAGCGCGATCGGCTCGACGTCCGTGTCCTTAAGAGCCGAGATGGCGTCGCCCAGCTCGTCGAACGTCGTGGGCGGCTCGGAGATGCCCGCATCCGCGAAGAGGTCCTCACTGTAGAACATGCCCTGGGGAAGAACCGCGACCGGCATGCCGTAGATCGCGTCGTCGACCGTGAACGGCGCGAACGGCGTCTCGCCGTAAGCCTCGTTCGTCTCGTCGTCGATGAGGCCCGTGATGTCCTTCACGACGCCCGCGGCCACGATGTCGGCGAGCTTGCCGCCGCCGCGCGCCATGAACAGGTCCGGCATGTCACCGGAGTTCGTCGCGGTCTGGAGCTTGCCGTCCATGTCCTCGTTCTGAATCGAGGTCATCTTGACGGAGACGCCGGTCTCCTCCTCGAACGCGGCCGCGACCTCGTCCCAGTATTCCTTGCCATCGCCCGTCGTGGAGTTGTGCCACATCTCCATCGACGTGCCGTCCTCGTCGCCGCCTCCGGAACCTCCGGCGCAACCGGCCAGGGCGAGGCTCGCCGTGGCGACGGTCGCCGCTGCGACGACCCACTTCTTTCGCACGTTCATGCTCTTCTCCTCGTTGAGTGCTGTCGTCCTCGCACCGAGCAGGGTACGCACCCGGTGCGGAAACGACTCTGACAGGATCTCTCGACATTGTCAATCGATATCGATAACGTTTTCTCTCGGGGCGGCTCGACACTTCCCGCATCGCGGGATGCCCGGCGAGAGGGCACTTCGGGCCTAACGTAGGAGGATCATGACCACCAGCAGGATTCGTCCACGTACTCGCACGACGATCACCGACGTCGCGCGCGCCGCCGGCGTGTCGGTCGCGACCGTCTCGAAAGTGATCAACGGCAGAGACGGCGTCGCCGCGGCGACGAGCGAGCGTGTCCTGAAGATCGTCTCCGACCTCGGGTACGCCAGCTCCCTCGTCGCGACGTCCATGCGCCGGAGTCGCACGCACGTCCTCGGCGTGCTCGTGGCCGAGTTCGAGCCATTCGCACTGCGCCTGCTCAACGGCGTCTCGAGCGCGCTCAGCGACACCGACTACGACGTGCTCGCCTACGCCGGTGCGGTCTCGTCCGGATCTCACCACGGGTGGGAGAGCCGCTCGCTGTCACGACTCGGCGGCACGCTCATCGACGGAGCGATCGTGGTCACCCCGACCGTGCGGCCGCCCGAGACGGCCGTCCCCGTCGTGTCGGTCGATCCGCATACGGGCCCCGCCGGATCCGCGAGCGTCGACACCGACAACCTGCGGGGCGCGCGCCTCGCGACCGAGCATCTGATCTCGCTCGGCCACACGCGCATCGGGCACCTGCGCGGCCGGAGCGACCTCGAATCCGCACGCCTGAGGGAGCGCGGATACGCCGAGGCGCTGTCAGCCGCTGGGATCGCCCACGACGCAGCGCTCGTCGCCGAGGGCGGATACCGCGCCGCCGAGGCGTCCGCGGGCGCGGCTGTGCTGCTTGATCTCGAACAACCGCCGACGGCCATCTTCGCCGCGAACGACATCTCCGCGATGGAGCTCATCCGCGTCGCGAACGCCCGCGGCGTGCGGGTGCCGGAGGATCTGTCCGTTGTCGGCTTCGACGACATCCCCGAAGCGATCGCGATGACCCCGTCCCTGACGACGATCCGTCAGCCGCTGGAGGACATGGGCCGCGCGGCCGTCGACCTGCTCGTTCGCATGATGGACGACGATGCGGCGCCGACGCATATCCGCCTCGACTCCGACCTCGTCGTGCGCGAGTCGACCGCCGCGCCCGACTCTCAGACGCGGTAGGGATCCCAGTCGGCCGGGATCGGCTCGGGCCGGTCGGCGCGACTCGTCACCTCGACGGTCTGCCGCGTCGCGACGGACTGCTCGATGGCGATCATCGTGTCGAGCACGTGGAGACCGATCTCGGCGGAGGCCCGGTGCGGCTGACCCGAGTGGATCGCTCGCACCATGTCGATGACGCCGAGCCCGCGACCGCCCACAACGCCGTCGGACGGGAGTTCCTCCCACGCCTGTTCGCGCGTCTCGCGGTTCGGGACGCGCATCACCCGGAGCGGCCCCTCGAACATATTCGGGTCGGGAATCGCGAGGGTGCCCTCGGTGCCCGTCACCTCGAAGAAGCCCATCCGCACGAGCGGTGAGTCCCAGCTGTAGACGCTCGTGCTGGTCCCACCCGCTTCGAACTCGAGGTTCGCATGCACGTGGGTCGGCACGCGCACGGGGAAGGTCTCCCCCGTGCGCGGCCCCGCCATGACGCGCCGCTCCTGCTGCGGCGTCAGCCCGAAGGCGGACGCGCGGGTGACGGATCCGAACACGTTCACGAGCGTCGTCAGGTAGTACGGCCCCATATCGAAGATCGGGCCGGCGCCGGGCTGGAAGAAGAAGTCGGGATTCTGGTGCCACTGGTCGGGGCCCGGGCCCTGCATGGTGGTCGTTGCGGCCAATGGCTGACCGATGTCGCCGCGGGCGATCGCGCGCAGCGCGCTCTGCACGCCGCGCCCGAGCACGGTGTCGGGCGCGATGCCGACGCGCAGCCCCTTCTCGGCGGCGCGCTGCACGAGCTGCCGCCCGGACTCGCGGTCGACGGAGATCGGCTTCTCGCTCCACACGTGCTTGCCCGCGTCGATCGCGGCGAGCGAGATCTCGGCGTGCACGGCCGGGATTGTCAGGTTCACCACGAGCTCGACGTCCGGGTGGGCGAGGATGTCGGCCGGGCGGCCGGAGTCGCGCACGCCGTGTTTCTCGGCCTGCGCGGACGCGCGGTCGGTGTCGATGTCTCCGATCGCGATGACCTCCACCTCGGGGAACTGCGCGAGGTGCTCCAGGTAGGTGTCGCTGATCATCCCTGCGCCGATGAATCCGACGCCCAGAGGCTGACTGGTCATGCGTTCTCTCCTTCGATGAGCGTGCGAATGCCCGCGAGTCCCTGGGCGACGCCGTCGTAGATGTCTCCGCGATACTCGTCGAACTCGACGACGAGCAGCTCCGCGGCGGGCGCCGCGGCGAGGATCGGATCCCACCGGATCGCGCCCTGGCCGGCGGGGAGCTGGTCCTCTCGGTCGGTGCTGAGGGCACCGCCCGCGAGCGGCGCGTCCTTGATGTGCAGCTGTCGCACGCGCGATCCGAGACGCGTGAGCACCGCGGCCACGTCGGCCCCGCCGACTGCCGCCCAGTACGCGTCGACCTCGAGCCCGATGTCGTCCGGAAGCTCGGCAGCCAGCACCTCAAGCGCGGTCTCGTCGCCGAAGACGTTCTCGACCTCCCACGCGTGGTTGTGGTACCCGAACTCCAGGCCGAACTTCTTCGCGAGCTCGCCGTGTTCGGCGAGCTGCTCGGCGTTGCGCTTGACGTCGTCGCGCGTCGTCCAGCGCTCCGCGGCGATCATCGGGTCGATGAGCGTGCGCACACCGAGCGATGCGGCGGCGTCGAATGCCTCCTCGACGTCCGCGCCGGACAGTCGCGCGTGCGCCGTCGGCGCCGTCAAGCCGTTCGCGGCAAGCCCCCGGGCGAGTTCGTCGCGCCACCCCACGATGTTGTAGAGCTCGATCTGCGCGAACCCGATCTCCGCGGCCCTCGCGAGGGTCGCGTCGGGATCGGCGTTCATGCGATCTCGGAGCGTATACAGCTGAAGGGCGATCGATCGATCAGCGGGCATGCGTGAGATCACTTCCGTCGATGGTGAGAGAAACAGTGTCCATGCTACGACCGGTCACCGTCGGATCGTGACGGTCCCGTCGGCCGTGTGATGCGGCTCGCCGTTCGCAATCGCCGCGGAGAACGCCGCGACGTCGGCCGACGTGATCCGCACGTGGTCCGCCGTCTGTTCGACGCGGAAGGTCGCCGTCCGGTCGCCCGAGACGATCGTCGCTGCTCGCTCTCCGTCCGCCCCGGGGAAGACGATGAGCCGCGGCGCGTCGAAGACGTCGTAATCCGCTCCCCGCGATCCGTCGCCGGTGACGAGCGTGGCGCCCGCGCGCACGTACAGCGGGAGGCTGTCGAATTCGTGTCGCTCCCGACGCCAGGATCCACCCTCGACGCTCTCTCCGGTCAGGAGTGAGGTCCACTGCCCGGCCGGCAGGAAGAACTCGACGTCGCCGTCGGCGGAGAAGACGGGGGCGACGAGCAGATCCGCCCCGAGCATGTACTGCCGATCGAGATAGGCCATCGCCGGATCGTCCGGGAACGCGAGTGCCATGGGACGCATGAGCGGCAGACCGGTCTCGCGTGCCTCGCGACCGATTCGCACGAGATACGGCGTGAGCGAGGCCTTGAGCTGCGCGAAGCGTCGGGTCACGCTGACCGCGCTCTGCGGATCCGACTCGTCGCGACCCTCTGCTTCGTCAAAGAGCCACGGCACGCGGTAGGACTCGGATCCGTGCAGGCGACTGTGGCTCGAGAGCAGCCCGAACGCGAGCCAGCGCTTGAATACCGCGGGATCGGGCCTGCCCTCGAACCCGCCGATGTCATGGCTCCAGTACGCGAAACCGCTCATCGCGAGTGATAGCCCGCCGCGCAGCGATTCCGCCATCGATTCGAACGAGGAGGTATTGTCGCCGCCCCAGTGCACCGGCATCTGCTGGCCGCCGGCGGTCGCCGACCGCGCGAACACCACCGCCTCACCGCGGCCGCGCTGCTCCTCGAGCACCTCGAAGACGGCCTCGTTGTACAGGTGCGTGTAGCGATTGTGCATGTCGTGGGGGTCGGATCCATCGAAGTAGACGACGTCGAGCGGGATGCGCTCGCCGAAGTCGGTCTTGAACGTGTCGACCCCCTGACGCAGGAGGCGTCGCAGATGCTCCTGGTACCACCGTCGCGCGTCGGGGTTCGTGAAGTCGACGAGCCCCATCCCCGCCTGCCACATGTCCCATTGCCACACGGATCCGTCGGCTCGCCGGACCAGGTACCCCTTCTCTGCCGCCTCCCGGAACAGCCGCGAGCGCTGGCCGAGATACGGGTTCGTCCAGACGCTCACGCGCAGACCGCGGTCGTGCAGCCGCGCGAGCATCCCCTCGGGATCCGGGAAGACCCGCGGATCCCATTCGAAATCGCACCACGTGAACTCGCGCATCCAGAAGCAGTCGAAGTGGAAGACATCGAGCGGGATGTCGCGCTCCGTCATCCCGTCGATGAAGCTGTTCACGGTCTGCTCGTCGTAGTCGGTCGTGAAGCTGGTCGAGAGCCAGAGCCCGTACGACCAGGCGGGCACCTCCGGCGCGCGTCCGGTGAGCGCTGTGTAACGGTCCAGGACCGCGGCGGGGGTCGGCCCCGCGAACACGAAGTACTCGAGGTGCTCCCCCGCGACTGAGAACTGCACCCGCTCGACGGCCTCCGAACCGATCTCGTACGAGACGTGGCGCGCGTCGTTGACGAGCACGCCGTAACCGCGATTGGTCAGATAGAACGGGACGTTCTTGTAGGCCTGCTCGCTCGACGTCCCGCCGTCCGCGTTCCAGATGTCGACGGACTGGCCGTTCTTGACGAAGGGCCCGAATCGTTCGCCGAGGCCATAGACGACCTCTCCGACGCCCAGCGACAGCTGCTCGTGGAGGTAGGCCTGACCCTGCTCCGAACGGAGGGTCGCGCGCGCGTCGCCGACGATCCCGGGGTCGATCTGGGCGTCGGGGGTTGTCCGCATGTAGCCCAGGGCCTTCTCGCCGCTCGACGTCAGCAGCCGCCCCGTCTCGGTGTCACGGAACTCCAGTCGCCACGGCGCCCCCAACCGCACGACCGCCGTGATTGCGCCGCTCACGAGCCGAGCCTCGTGTCCGTCTCGCACCACCTCGCCGCATTCTGACGCTCCGACGAGCTCGAACCCCCGCGGTCGTCGCGCGCCGGTGTGGTGCGCGACGCGCACGCCGATGACGCCCTCGTGAGGCGAATGCAGCGTGACCGTCAGGGTCGGCCGGTTGAGGGTGTCGCCCCGCGTCTCGATGACTTTCGTGGGCACGATCGCGACGATCGTGGATCCGTCGACCTCGAGGTCGTACGCCTCGCGACCGTAAAGCGCCTCAACGCCGGGACGCAGCTGCCAGAAACCGTCGGTGAACTTCATTTACTTGACTGCTCCTGCTGTGATGCCACGCGACAGCGTGCGCTGGAAGATGAGGAAGAAGATGAGCGTCGGAAGGAGGCCCAGGAGCGCGGATGCGCTCGTGGTGGTGACGTCCATCAGCCGGTCGCCCTGCAGCACGCTGATCGCGACGGGAACGGTCTGATTCGCGTTGCTGATGAGGAACGTCAGCGGGATGAGGAACTCGTTCCACGTCCAGATGAAGAAGAACACCATGAGCACGCCGAGCGTCGGGCGACTCACGGGCACGATGACACGCCACAGGGTGAGCCAGCGCCCGGCGCCGTCAAGTGCCGCGGCCTCGATGATCTCCTTCGGGAAGGTCCCGAAGACGCTGGCGAGCAGGTAGGTGCCGAACGCGCTCTGGATCACCACGAACGTGATGATCACCGACCACACGTTGTCGTAGAGGCCGATCGTGCGGAAGATCGTGTAGAGCGGGTAGAGGAGCACCTCCTGCGGCAGCATGTTCGCGAGAAGGAATACGAGAATCAGCGGCACGCGGCCACGCACGCGTCCGATCCCGATCGCGTACGCATTCAGCACCGAGACGACAACCGCGAGCACGGCGACGACACCGCTGATGAACAGGCTGTTCCACAGCTTTCCCGTGAAGTCGACCCGCTCCCAGAACGCTGCGATCCCGTCGAAGTGCAGCGCCGTCGGCAACTGCAGCGGTCCGCCCGTCGCATAGTCGGAGGGCGACTTGAACGCGTTGATGAGGATCAACAGGAACGGGAATACGACGACGAGTGCCGTGATGACGATGACGGCGAGGACGATCCAGTCGCCGACGGTGCGACGCCGACGGTTCCGGTGCCCGGTCTCCCCCGTGACGAGAAGGCTGGTGGCGCTCATCGTTCGCGCTCCTTTCGCTCGGCGCGATTCTGCGCCCACACGAACACGATCGAGACGAGCATGATGACGACCGTCAGCGCGGTCGCGATCGTCGCGCCGTATCCGACCTGCTGATTCTGGAAGAACTGGCTGTAGGAGTAGTAGCTCGGCACGATCGTGGCGAAGTTGGGTCCGCCGCCCGTGAGGGCATAGACGGGGCCGAACACCTTCAGCGCCGCAATCGTGCACGTCAGGGCGACGACGAACATCTCGGGCCGGATCATCGGCATTGTGATGGCCGCGAACCTCCGGAGCCAGCCTGCGCCGTCGATCTCCGCGGCCTCGTACAACTCGGGGTCGACGCGTTCGAGCGCCGCCATGAAGATGACGACGGGGTATCCGACCTGGATCCATACGAGCACGACCATGAGGCTCACGAGCGCGGTGTCGGGCGCCCCGAGCCAATTGCTGGCGAACTGGCCGAGGCCTACTGCCTGCAGGATCGTGTTGAGGGCTCCGTTCTCGGGCCGCAGGATCCAGCCGATCACGATTGCGGCGATCACGGAGGGCAGAATCTGCGGCAGGTAGTACGTCGCACGCAGGAAGGCCGCGAGCTTCGCGCCGAACTTGCGGCCGATCACGTCGAACAGCGCGGCCGCGACGAGCAGCCCGATGACGGTCGGGGCGATGACCATCGCAAGGATCATCGCGACGCTGTTGCGGAACGACAGCCAGAAGCGCTCGTCGTGGAAGAGTGTCACCCAATTGTCGAGACCGCTCCACTGCGGCGCAATGATGCCGCGATAGTCGGTGAAGCTCAGGTAGATGTTCCACACGAGCGGCACGAGAATGATGAGCGTCAGGAGCGCGAAGCCAGGAAGCAGGTACCACCAGTAGCTCCGGCCCGAGAGGAACGGGACGAGGGAGTCGCCCCTCCCCCGTCGGCGCCCCGTCGGCGGGGCGACCGCGGGGCGCGTCGCGTCCGCGCGGGATTCGATGAGTGTCATGTCAGAAGTCCTCCGGGAGGGGCGAGGTCATCGCCCCTCCCCTCGGTTCACGGGGTGGACGATCCGGCGCTCGCCGGCAGGCCGGCTTCGTAGTCGGATCCGATCTGCTCGTTCATCTGCTGCGGTGACAGGGAGCCGTTGAGCAGCCCCTGCAGACCGGCGTTGAGCTCGTCGTAGAACGTCGGCGTGGGCCAGTCGGGGTAGAAGGCCAGGCCGTCCTGGTCGAGCAGCGTGTTGAAGTTCTCGATCAGCTCGACGCTCGAGTCGTTCGTCAGGTCGTCTGGGCTCGCGGCGACGGGGACGCCGCCGTTGTCGCCCATGATCGCCTGGATCTCCGGGCGCAGGGTGATGTCGATGAACTCCTGGGCGAGCTCGGGATCGCCCGACGTGGTCGGGATGACCCACAGGTTGCCCGACGAGCCCGGCGACATCTCTGTCTCGGGGAAGAGGAACGTCGACCAGTCGTGCTGGGCCTCGTCGAGGAAGCGTCCGTACCACCAACTGCCGGAGAAGAACATCGGGTAGGTGCCGTTGATGAAGCCGGTGCCGGCGTCCTCGGCCGCGAGGCCGGTGGCGTCGCTGGAGATGTAACCGCTCTCGACCCAGTCCGCGACAGTGTCGGTGGCGTACGTCACCTCTGTGCCGGCGAAGTCGACCGGGTTGTCGTAGACCTGGTAATCGTCGACCCACTGGCGGTCGGCCTGCGTCAGAGCGAGCTGATACCAGAGCTGGCCGAGCGGGTACTCGGCCGCCGCTTCGGCCAACGGGGTGATGCCCTCGTCGACGAACGCCTGCATCGCGTCTTCGAGCTCATCGAGCGTGGTCGGCACCTCGACGCCGTACTCATCGAACATCTCGGCGTTGTAATAGAACTGCACGTATTCGCCATAGGTCGGAACCCCGTACCAGCTGCCGCTTCCCATGACACCGTCCTCGTCGTAGCGGGCGGTTGTCTGCAGCGACGAGGCGAGCGTCTCGTCCCATCCGTACTCCGCAACGGCGTCGTCGAGCGGCGCGAGCAGCCCCTGACTGGCGAGGAGACCGGCGGTCGCGTTGCCCTTGTTGTACTCGAGCAGATCGGGTGCCTCGTCGGAGTTGAGCACCTGGCTCGCGGTCTGGCGGATCTGCTCGAAGCTGCGTTCCTCGAACGCGACCGTCGCGCCCGTCTCCTCCTCGAAGATCTCGATTGCGCGGTTCCAGGCGATTCCCATCGCGGAGTTCTCGCCCTCGTAATGCCAGAGCGTGAGCACGCCATCGGATTCCTGTTCCGCCGGTCCGCATCCTGCGAGAGCGGCGATACCGAGTGCGGCGATTCCCGTCGTGGCGATGAGCCGACGAGCGTTCATGTTCTACCTCCTTGTAGGGGACGGATGTCCCGTGCTGCGAATGCCGCAGATGCGGCGGTGTGTTGCTGCCGGACGGAATCGGTCACGTCGTGATCGAAGCGTTTCGACAATGGGCAAACGAATAAGCGATGCGCCGTCACACGACGGCCGCTACCGACCCCCGATCGACGAGCGCGGGGGCGAGGATCCGCGTCGTCGCCTGCGCGACGCCGTCGCGCAGGCCGAGCGCGGCTTCGACCGCGCTCGTGCACATCTCCTCCATGGGCAGGGTGATCCCGCTGAGCGGGATCTCGAGGCGACCGGGGTCGTAGCTCGCCGCGGCGGCGAACAGCGACAGGTCCTGCGGAACCGCGAGACCGCGTTCGCGGACGCGTCGCTCCGCCTCCTCGACCGCCGGTTCGTTGCAATGGAAGATGATCGCCGTGGGCGGCTCCGCGGCATCCAGGAGTGCGTCGGCGGCACGCGCGCCCGCCCCGCGTGAGACCTCGGCCCATTCGTGGACGATGCGCACGCCGGCCTCCGCAGCCGCCGCGGCAAGACCATCCTCGAAGCGCGCCATGAACGTCTGCTGCCGATCGACATAGCCGTGCGGGTGCCCGATCACGCCGATCGTGCGGTGACCGTCCGCGACAAGGCGCTCGACGGCCATCCGCGCCGCTTCGGCGAAGTCGAGGTCGACGCAGGCGATGCCGCCGCTGTCGCCGGGGACGCCGATGAACGCCGCCGCGACCCCCAACGACCGAACGAGGGCCACGCGCTCGTCACGCTCGGTCACACCCATCGCCACGACGCCGTCGACGAGCGAGGTGCTCGCGACCCGCCGAATCCCCGTCACCTCATCGTCGCGAGCGAGCAGCAGGACGTCGTAGTCACGCTCTCGAGCGGCGCGCACGACCTCTGTCACGAATCGCATGTGCGTCGGAAGGTGGCCGTCGGCATGGAGCGGCGCGCTGAGCGCGAGGATGTTCGTCCGCGCACCAGCCAGCATCCTGGCGCCGGCGTTCGGGGTGTAGCCGAGCTCGCGGATCGCACGATCGATGCGCTCGCGGGTCGCGCGCGAGATCGACCGCTTCCCGGACAGCGCGTACGAGACCGTGCTGATCGAGACGCCCGCCGCTTTCGCGACCTCGTTGATCGTGACCACTGCGCTCTCCCGGGCTCTCCCTGCGCAACATAGGCGAAGCGCTTCGACTGAGCGATGACTTTACGCACTCCTGCCCGCTGGGCACAAGCCCCATCCGTTGAAAACGGCACCTCCGCGTGATACGTTTTGACCAACAACAATTCATCAACGACGCTGGAAGGCGGCTCATCATGACCCTCACCCCCACCAAGGACGACAAGTTCTCCTTCGGCCTGTGGACCATCGGCTACAACGGCGGCGACCCATTCGGCGGCCCGACCCGTCCGGCGCTCGACGTCGTCCACGGCGTCGAGAAGCTCGCTGAGCTCGGCGCCTACGGCCTCACGTTCCACGACGACGACCTGTTCGCATTCGGCTCGAGCGACGCCGAGCGCCAGACGCAGATCGACCGGCTCAAGGGCGCGCTCGCCGACACCGGCATCGTCGTGCCGATGGTGACGACGAACCTCTTCAGCGCGCCCGTCTTCAAGGACGGCGGCTTCACCTCGAACGACCGCGACGTGCGCCGCTTCGCCATCCGCAAGGTGATGCGCAACGTCGACCTCGCCGCCGAACTCGGCGCGAAGACCTACGTGATGTGGGGCGGACGCGAGGGCGCCGAGTACGACTCGGCCAAGGACATCCAGGCCGCACTGTCGCGTTACCGCGAGGCCGTCAACCTGCTCGGCGATTACGTCACCGACAAGGGCTACGACATCCGCTTCGCGATCGAGCCGAAGCCGAACGAGCCCCGCGGTGACATCCTGCTGCCGACGCTCGGTCACGCGCTCGCCTTCATCGAGACGCTCGAGCGCCCCGAGCTGGTCGGCCTCAACCCGGAGACGGGCCACGAGCAGATGGCGGGCCTCAACTTCACCGCCGGCATCGCGCAGGCGCTGTACCACGGAAAGCTCTTCCACATCGACCTCAACGGCCAGCGCGGCATCAAGTACGACCAGGACCTCGTGTTCGGGCACGGCGACCTGCACAACGCGTTCTCGCTGGTCGACCTGCTCGAGCACGGCGCCCCGGGCGGCGGCCAGGCCTACACCGGCCCGCGCCACTTCGACTACAAGCCGAGCCGCACCGAGGACGAGACGGGCGTGTGGGACTCCGCCGCGGCGAACATGCGCACCTACCTGCTCCTCAAGGAGCGCGCGCAGGCGTTCCGTGCGGATCCCGAGGTCCAGGAGGCGCTCGCGGCCGCCAAGGTCGACGAGCTGGCGACGCCAACGCTCAACGAGGGCGAGAGCTACGACGACCTGCTCGCGGACCGCTCCGCGTTCGAGGACTTCGACGCGAACGCGTACTTCGGAGGCAAGGGCTTCGGGTTCGTTCGCCTGCAGCAGCTCGCTACCGAGCACCTGCTCGGCGCGCGAGGCTGAGATAATCGCGGTATGCCCCATTTGATCGCCGGCGTCGACTCATCGACGCAGAGCTGCAAGGTCATCATCCGTGACGCCGATTCGGGCGCCGTCGTGCGCTCGGGTCGCGCGTCGCACCCCGACGGCACCGAGGTCGATCCCGCCCACTGGTGGCGGGCTCTCCAAGGGGCCATCGCGGAGGCCGGCGGCCTCGACGATGTCGCTGCCTGGTCGATCGCCGGTCAGCAGCACGGCCTCGTCGCGCTCGACGCCGACGGACGGGTCATCCGCGACTCTCTGCTCTGGAACGACACCCGCTCCGCCGAGGCCGCCGTGGATCTCACGGCGGCCATCGGTGCGGACGCGTACGCGGAGCGCACCGGCGTCGTTCCGGTGGCATCGTTCACGGCGACCAAGGTCCGGTGGCTCGCTGACGCGGAACCGGAACGCGCTGCGCGCATCGCCGCCATCGCGCTGCCGCACGACTGGCTGACGTGGCGCCTGCGCGGATTCGGGCCGGCGGACGAGGCCGCGCTCGGCCCGCAGCTCGACGAGCTCATCACCGACCGATCGGATGCGAGCGGCACCGCGTACTTCAACTCATCGACGAACGAGTACGACCGAGACCTGCTCTCGCTCGCGCTGCGGCGAGAGGCCGCCGAGGTCATCCTCCCCCGAGTGTTGGGCCCGAGCGAATCGGTCACGGATCACGCGGGACGCACCGTCGCCCCGGGCGCCGGTGACAACGCGGGCGCCGCGCTCGGCATGGGCGCGCGCGGCGGCGACATCGGCGTCTCGATCGGTACGAGCGGAACGGTCTTCGCCGTGACGGACCAGCCGACACGCGACGAGACGGGAACGGTCGCCGGCTTCGCCGACGCCGCGGGCGGCTTCCTGCCGATCGTGACGACGCTGAACGCCGCACGCGTGATCGATACCGCTGCCGCACTCCTCGCTGTCGACCATGCGGCGCTGTCCGACCTCGCCCTCGCTGCGGAACCCGGATCCGGCGGGCTCGTGCTGCAGCCGTGGTTCGAAGGCGAACGCACCCCGAATCGACCGGACGCCACCGCGACGCTGTTCGGCATGACGCTCGCGTCGGCGACGCGCGAGAACTTCGCGCGCGCCACCATCGAGGGCGTCCTCTGCGGCCTCGCGGAGGGACTCGACGCGATGCGCGCGCTCGGCGTCGAGGCGAAGCGCGTACTGCTCACCGGCGGCGCCGCGCAGAGCCCGGCCGTGCGGCAGATCGCTTCCGAGGTGTTCGGCGTCACCGTCGTCGTGCCGGACCCCGGCGAGTACGTCGCGCTCGGCGCCGCCACCCAGGCGGCGTGGGCGCTGACGGGCGAGCGCCCCAACTGGAAGCCGACGACCCTCGCCGAGCTGCCGCCGTCGACCTCGCCGGCGCGCGACGCCTACCGCGCTCACCTCTGACCCGGCGCCGGCCCCGCGGGCGCGGTAGCGTGGGGGCATGGCGAAGGTAGTGCAGTTCACACAGGTGGGCGGTCCCGAAGTCCTCACGGTCGTCGAGGTCGACGACCCGGCGCCCGGACCGGGCCAGCTGGCGGTCCGCGTGGAGGCCGCGGGCGTCAACCCGCTCGACATCAAGCTGCGATCGGGCGGTCGTCCGCTCGCGGGCGACGGGCCGTGGCGTTCCGGATCCGACGGCGCGGGCACCGTGACGGCGGTCGGCGAGGGCGTGGACGGGTTCCGCGTGGACGATCCGGTCGCGTTCTTCGGGGCGGCCGGCGCGTACGCGACGGACGTCGTCATCGACGCGGCGAACGCCTTCGCGCGTCCCGCCGGCGTCTCGGCGGCACAGGGCGCCGCACTCGGGATCCCCGCCGGAACCGCATATCAGGTGCTCAAGTCGCTCAGCGTCGGCGAAGATGACACGCTCCTCGTCCACGGCGCATCCGGATCCGTCGGCCAGGCGATCACCCAATTCGCCGTCCTCTTCGGCGCGCGCGTGATCGGCACGACGAGCGACCGGCGGGCCGACCGCGTCCGCGACCTCGGGGCCGACCCGATCCGCTACGGCGACGGGCTGACCGGGCGCGTGCTCGAGGCGGCGCCCGATGGCGTCGACGCGATCATCGACTGCGCGGGCGCCGACGGTGTGCTCGAGGCGTCGCTGGAACTGCTCGACGACACCTCGCGGATCACGTCGATCGTCCTCGGCGCGAAGGCGGAGGAGCTCGGCATGCGCACGTTCCTCGGCGGCGCCTCGACGCCGATGACCCCGCAGCAGCTCGCGTGGCGCGCCGAAGCCGTTCCCGTCGCGCTCGCGCTGATGGCGGCCGGATACTTCGACGTCGAACTCGGCGGCACGTTCCCACTCGATCGCGCGGGCGAGGCCCAGACGGCGAACCAGGAGGGCGAGCCGGGCAAGCAGCTCCTCGTGCCCTGACACATAGCGTCACTGTCCTTGGCGCCGCGGGCGCCATCGGGTGTGATTGACGACATGACCTCCGCAGGCCACTCGTACTCCCCCGCGACGCTCCAGCTGCACGCGGGGTACACCCCCGGCACGCCGCATAATTCCGTGGCCACGCCGATCTACCAGACGTCGGCGTATCAGTTCGCATCCCTCGAGGACGCACGTGAGATGTTCGCGCTGCGCAAGGCCGGCAACATCTACAGCCGCAACGGGACGCCGACACAGGCGATCTTCGAGAAGCGTCTCGCGGCGCTGGAGGGCGGCGGCTCCGCGGCGGCGGTCGGATCCGGGCAGGCGGCGACGACCGTCGCCAGCCTCGCGCTCGCCGGCCGCGGTGGCCACATCGTCGCGTCGAGCTCGCTCTATGGCGGCACCGTCGATCTGTTCGACGACACGTTCCGCGACCTCGGCATCGACGTCACGTTCGTCGATCCGGACGATCTCGCGGCCTGGCGTGACGCCGTGCGCCCCACGACCCGCCTGCTGTTCGCCGAGACGGTCGCCAATCCGATCGCTCAGGTTCTCGACATCCGCGCGGTGGCCGACATCGCCCACGACGCGGGTGTCCCCCTCGTCGTCGACAACACGGTCGGGACCCCGGCGCTCATCCGGGTGAAGGATCACGGCGCCGACATCGTCGTGCATTCGGCGACGAAGTTCATCGGCGGTCACGGCACGTCCCTCGGCGGCGCCGTCATCGATCTCGGCACGTTCGACTTCGCGGCGGAACCGGAGCGCTGGCCGGGGCTGTTCGAGCCCCATTGGCGCTTTGGCGACGTGCCGCTGTGGGAGGCGTTCGGACGCGAAGGCGCATTCACGACCCTGCTGAAGTCGAAGTACATCGCGGATCTCGGGCCGGCGCTGAGTCCGTTCAACGCATTTCAGCTGCTGGAGGGTCTCGAGACGCTCGACCTGCGCATGGCGCGCCACACCGCCTCGGCGCTGCAGGTGGCGACGTTCCTCGACGAGCATCCCGGCGTGCGCGTAGTCCATCACCCCGGGCTGGCGACGAACAGATATCACGCATCGGCCCAGCGCCAGTATCCGAAGGGGATCCCGTCGGTGTTCGCCTTCGAGCTCGCCCAGCCCGACGACGCCGACGCCGAGGAGTCCTTCGCCCACGCCGCACGTTTCATCGACCGGCTCGACGTCGTGAAACTGGTCGCCAACATCGGCGACGCCCGCACGCTCGTCTGTCACCCCGCTTCGATGACGCACAATCACATGACGCCCGCGCAGCTGGCGGCCGCGGGCATCACGTGGGCGACGCTTCGACTGTCGGTCGGCCTCGAAGATCCGGACGACCTCGTCGCCGACCTCGCGCGCGCTCTCGACGAGACCGGGGCCGGATAGCCTGAGGGCGTGACCCTCCCCGAGCTGGCCCCGATCGCCTGGGCAGCCCTCGCGTTCGCGGCGATGACGGTCGGCGCCTCGAAGACGGGTCTCCCCGGCGCGAACACGCTCGGCATCGCGCTGTTCGCCGCGGTGATGCCGGCGCGCGAGTCGACCGGCGCGATGCTCCTGCTGCTGCTCGTCGGCGACGTATTCGCCCTCGCCCTCTACCGACGCCACGCCGACCTGCGCTCGCTCGTCCGGCTCGCACCATCGGTGATCATCGGCCTCATCGTCGGAGCGGCCTTCCTCGCGTTCGTCGACGACGTCTGGGTCAAGCGCTCCATCGGGGTGGTCCTGCTCGCGCTCATCGCGCTGACGATGTGGCGACGCCGCATCGAACAGGAGCAGCGCCGGGTGCCGGGCGGGCGCGGCGCCGTGATCGGCTACGGATCCCTCGGCGGGTTCACGACGATGGTCGCGAACGCCGGCGGCCCCGTCATGTCAATGTACTTCCTCGCCTCACGGTTCGAGATGAAGGCGTTCCTCGGCACCGCGGCGTGGTTCTTCGCGATCGTCAACGTCGCGAAGCTGCCCTTCTCGATCGGCCTCGGCCTCATCACGGTTGAGACCGTCTGGCTCGATCTCGTGCTGCTGCTCCCCCTCGTCATCGGCGCCGCGATCGGACGCCTCGTGATCCGGCGCGTCTCCCAGGCGGTGTTCGAGCGGATCGTCGTGATCCTCACCGTCGTGGGCGCGATCTACCTGCTGTTCTGAGGCGCGCCGACGGCGACCCGTCCGCTTGATGCCAGAGGGGTCGCCATCGATCGTTGGTCGCTTGGCTATACCGGGACCACCTGGTCCGCGCGCACGGCGAGCGCGCCGTCCGCAACGTCGACGACGACGGATCCGCCTTCGTCGAGCGCCCCCGACACGAACAGGTCGGCGATCCGATCGTCGATCTCCCGCTGGATCACGCGACGCAGCGGACGCGCCCCGTACTCGGGCTGATATCCCTCCGCGGCGAGCCATTCGAGCGCTGCATCGGTGACCGAGATCGCCACGGACTGCGCATCGAGACGACGCCGCGTGGCGCCGAGCACGAGCTCCACGATCTCGCGGAGCTGGTCGCGCTCGAGCTTCCGGAACAGCACGATCTCGTCGATCCGGTTGAGGAACTCCGGCCGCATGTTTTCCCGCAGGCGTCCCATCACGCGGTCACGCAGGTCCTTCTCGTCGAACTCGCGCCCCGAAGCCGAGAAGCCGATCGCTCCCGAACGCGATGCGAGGAACTCGCTGCCGAGGTTCGAGGTCATGATGATCACCGTGTGGCGGAAGTCGACAGTGCGCCCCTGCCCATCGGTCAGGCGGCCGTCGTCGAGCACCTGCAGCAGCAGGTTGAACACGTCCGGGTGTGCCTTCTCGATCTCGTCGAACAGCACGACCGAATACGGGTTGCGCCGCACACGCTCCGTGAGCTGCCCGGCCTCGTCGTAGCCGACGTATCCGGGAGGGGCCCCGACGAGCCGGCTGACGGTGTGCCGCTCGCCGTACTCGCTCATGTCGAAGCGGACCACCTGGTTCTCGTCGTCGAACAGGCTCGACGCGAGGGCCTTGGCGAGCTCGGTCTTGCCCACGCCGGTCGGCCCCAGGAAGAGGAAGGATCCGACCGGACGGCGCGCGTCCGCCATGCCCGTCCGGCTGCGCCGCACGGCCTTCGACACCGCCGCGACCGCGTCTTCCTGGCCGATGACGCGCGCGTGGAGCTCCTGCTCGAGCAGGGCGAGACGTTCGCGCTCGCCCGAGGTCATGCGGTTCGCGGGGATGCCCGTCGCGCGGCTCACGACGGCCGCGATCTGCTCCTCGTCGACCACGGCGGCGCTGTCGGCGGCCCCGCGGTCGATCCGTTCGGTCACGCGGACGATCTCATCGCGGATCCGCGACGCCTCCTCGTAGTCCTCGGCGGCGACGGCCTCGGTCTTCTCGCGCTCGAGTTCGGCGCGCTGCGCGTCGAGGTCTTCTCGCGAGGTCCTCTCCCCGAGCCGCAGGCGCAGCCGGGCGCCGGCCTGGTCGATCAGGTCGATCGCCTTGTCGGGCAGTACGCGGTCTGACAGGTACCGGTCGCTGAGCGTGACGGCGGCTTCGAGCGCATCCTCGGTGTACGTCACGGCATGGTGCGTCTCGTACGCCTCGCGCAGGCCGTGCAGGATCTGCACGGCGTCGGCGACGCTCGGCTCGCCGACGCGCACGGGCTGGAAACGGCGGGCGAGCGCCGCATCCTTCTCGATCCGGCGGAACTCGTCGAGCGTCGTCGCGCCCACGAGGTGCAGCTCGCCACGGGCGAGGCGCGGCTTGAGGATGTTCCCCGCGTCCATGGCGCCGCTCTCGCCGCTTCCGCCCGCACCGACGATCGTGTGCAGCTCGTCGATGAACAGGATGATCTCGTCCTTCTGCGCCGCCACCTCCTCGAGCGTCTTCGTCAGGCGCTCCTCGAAGTCGCCTCGGTAGCGGGCGCCCGAGAGCATGCCGGCCATATCGACGCTCACGACGCGCTTGCCGGAGAGCTGTTGCGGAATGGATCCGGCGACGATCGCGCGGGCGAGGCCCTCCGCGATCGCGGTCTTGCCGACGCCCGCCTCGCCGACGAGAACCGGGTTGTTCTTCGTTCGGCGCGAGAGGATCTCGACGGTCTGCTCGATCTCATCGGCGCGGCCGATCACGGGATCGAGTTCGCCAGCCTCAGCGAGCGCCGTCAGATCGGTGCCGTACGTCTCCAGCATCGTCGCGCTCGTCTCCGCTTCCTGCTGCGGCCCCTGTGCGCTGACGTCGTGGCGCTCGCGTGCGGCGCCCAGCAGGGCATCCGGCGTGACACCGTGCGCCGCCAGGATCCGGCCCGCGGGGGTCTCCTGCGACAGCACGATCGAGAAGAACAGGTGTTCCGGATCGACGTAGGTGGCACCGGACGAGCGGGCGACCTGCACGGCCTGGTACAGCACACGTCGGCATGCGGCCGTCATCTCGGCGGCGGGGACGTCGACGGCAGTGGCCGGCTGGGGCAGCGCGGCCTCGGCGGCCTGCGCGATCTGCTCGGCGTCCGCCCCGGCGGCGCGGAGCGCTGCGGCGACGGATTCGTCATCCGGCAGAACGCGCAGGAGGTGCAGTGCGTCGACTTCGCGCTGCCCGCGCTCGAGCGCGAACGCGCCCGCACGCTGGATGATCTCGTGCGATCGGGCGCTCAACAGCTCACGGAGATCGACCGAACGCGCCTGACGCGCACGCTGACCCTGGAGGTAGCGCGCGAGGAACTCGTCGAATGATCCGCCGGGAAAATCCATCTCGGGCATGTATCCACTCCTCGTGAAACGTGATGCGATACGACTCAACTTTGCAATCTTGAGTCGCGTCTTGTCAAGTTCAACGCTTTGCGATGAAGAGTATTCCCGCCAATGACAAAGCGCCCGGTACCCCGGGCGCTCAGACCGACGCGGCGATCAGTCGCGCGGTGCCTCGTCGGCGCGACGCGCCGATCCGATCAGCGCCGCGAAGGTGGCGATCGCCGGCAGCGCGAGCGCGGCGGCGATCCCCCAGTGTGCGTCGGCGCCCTGCACAGCACCCACGGCGACGGCGAAGATCAGCACCTGTGCCACGATCCCGCCCGAACGCCCCCAGGCGCGACCCGTGTGGACCGCGAAGGCGAATGCCGCGAGCGCGCTCGTCGCGAGGAGAGACATCACGAGGAGTGCGAGCGATGTCGCGAGGGAGGAGAGATCCCCGCGCACCAAGGAGATGACCTCCCACACGGTGAGGGCGGCGAGCCCGATCGCCTCGACTGCGAGCAGCGAAACGGCGGCGCGCTGCATGAAAATCCTGGACATTTGCCAAAACCCTTGATCGTGGGCAACACCTGTACGACAATTGTTCACGGTGTGTTTCCCACAGTGTGGTGGGGTGCGGGGCCACGGGCCCGTCACACATCCAGCGTAGTCGATCACCCGACCACCGCTGAACCACTATTACCCCACCACCCACTCAAGGAGCACCTCAGCATGGACTGGCGTGACAAGGCGGCCTGCCTTACGGTCGACCCGGAACTCTTCTTCCCCGTCGGCAACACGGGACCCGCGGTCGATCAGATCGAGAAGGCGAAGTCGGTGTGTGCGCGCTGCACGGTCACCGAGGTCTGCCTGCAGTACGCGCTCGAGACGAGCCAAGACTCCGGCGTCTGGGGTGGCCTCAGCGAAGACGAGCGCCGCGCCCTGAAGCGCCGCGCCGCACGCGCCCGCCGCGCCGGCTGACGCCGCCTTCCGTCAGAGCACGCCCTCGCCTTCGGCGGGGCGCGTGCTCTCGGCGCTCTTCGTCCAGCGCAGGGGGATATCGATCGCGACCTCGGTGCCGCCTTCGAAGTCACTGTCCGACCCGCGAATGGTCCGCCACTCGATCGTCCCGCTCAGCTCGCCCTGCACGAGGGTACGGACGATCTGCGTCCCGAGACCGTGACCGACGCGCCCCTCGGGGAGGCCTGCTCCGGTGTCGCGAACGCGGACGCGAAGCTCGTCCTCATCGCGATCGGCGGTGATTTCGACGTGCCCCTCGCGCCCGGCAAGGCCATGCTCGACGGAGTTCGTGACGACCTCCGTCAGCGCAAGCGCGAGCGGGTTCGCGTACTCGCTCGACAGCGTGCCGAAGGAACCCATCTTCCGCGTATGCGCGACCGTGTTCTGCGCCGCCGCGACCTCCGCAACGAGGCGCAGCACGCGACTGAACACCTCGTCGAAGTCGACCTTCTGGCTGAGGCCCTCGGAGAGCGTGTCGTGCACGACCGCAATTGCCGAGACGCGCTGCATCGCCTGTAGGAGGGATTCCTTCGCCTCGTCGCTCGCCGTGCGACGCGCCTGGATCCGCAGGAGCGACGCGACCGTCTGCAAGTTGTTCTTCACGCGGTGATGGATCTCGCGGATCGTCGCGTCCTTGGTGAGGATCTCCTGCTCCTGGTTACGCAGCTCGCTGACGTCGCGGCAGAGCACGATGGCGCCGATGCGCTCGCCGCGATCGCGCAGCGGGATAATCCGCAGCGCGACGGTCACGCCGCGCGCCTGGATGTCGCTGCGCCACGGCGTGCGCCCGGTCAGCAGAACCGGAAGCGAGGCCTCATCGGCCGATGCGTCACGCGCCGGCGGCATGATCTGGCGCGCGACGTCAGAGAGCGTCTCCCCTTCCAGCTCGTCGACGAAGCCGATGCGGTTGAAGGCGCTGAGCCCGTTCGGACTCGCGAAGGTGACGACGCCATCGACGTCGAGGCGGATCATCCCGTCGGCCGCGCGCGGTGCACCGCGACGCGGACCCATCGGCGCCGTCATGTCGGGGTAGTCACCCGTCGAGATCATCCCGAAGACCGCGTTCGCGCACTCGTCGAAGGTGCGCTGTTGCCGTGACGGCGCTCGCACCTCGCTCAGGTTGGTATGCCGGGTGATGACGCCGATCACGGCCGTACCGTCGCCGTCGCGGCGCACGATCGGAACGGCCTTGACGCGCGTGGGCGTCTCCTCGAACCACTCCGGGCTCGACGAATCGACGATGCTGCCGGTGCGGAACGCCTCGCGCACCTGGCTCTGCCACTGCGGCCGTACCTTCTCACCCACGATGTCGCGATAGAACAGCGTCGCTGCGCCGCTCGGACGCACATGTCCGACGGCGCGGAAGGAGCCGTCAGGACTCTCGCCCCAGATGACGATGTCCGCCGAGGCGAGGTCAGCCAGCAGCTGCCCGTCACCATGCACGCGATGGACCCACTCGATGTCCTTCTCGCTCAGTTGATTGAGTTTTGTGAGTTGATCGCTGAGAGTCGACACCCTCACAGCGTAGCGGCGAGGCGGCCGACCGCGTGTGCGAGCCCGGGCCGTCGCCTCGGGAGCACCGGGCGCGCCCCGAGGAGCGCCCGCTCGGCCGCACGCGGATCGTCCGGCAGCAGCCAGACGTCGTCGATGTCGCCGTACTGCGCGAGCGCTCGCCGCACCTGCCCAGCCGCGTCCACTCCGACCGCCCCTCCGGAGACGCGGTTGACCACGGTTGTCCTCTCGGCGGCCGCGGCGACTTCGTCCAGGCGGGCGAGACCGCGGATCAGCCGTGACATGCCGACCGGATCCCCGAGCCCGAGCGCGATCACTGAGTCGGCGGCACCCAGCGCGGCGAGCGCGGCCTGGTTGCGCCGCGGGGCGTCGATATCGCTCGCGATCTCTTCGTCAGCGTCGAGACTTGCGCCGACGTCGACGAGGACGTGATCCGCCCACGACCGCGCCACGTCGAGCGCGCAGACGACCCGCCCCGGCGACAACTCGGGCCACCGAGCCGGACGGTTGATCCCGGTGAGCACCTCGATCGGTTGCCGTCCCAGATCGACGGGCGCGCTCAGGCGCGTCAACTCAGCGTCGTCGAGCACGCCGTAGTCCGTCTGTCGACAGGCGGCGGGAAAACCCGGCGCCTCGTCGGGAAGGTCGAGACGTTGGGCGACGGACGGCGCGTGGGTATCGGCGTCGACGATCGCCACCCTGCGGTCGTCGAGCGCGAGCGCGGCGGCGAGGGCAAGCACGAGGGTGGTGCGGCCGGGCGCGCCGTGCGGTCCCCACACCACAGTGACGGATCCCCGGCTCGCCTCGCCGGGAGCTTCCGCGGGGAACGAGCGCGTCGCGATCGCGTCGCGCAGTTCGCGCCCGGAGGCCACCACCGGCAACGCCGGCGGCAGACCGAAAGCTGCGACGGTGCGGCGCTCGGCCGCACGGTCGCCGAGCGCGACGATCCGCGCACCGCTGCGATCGCACATCGCGACGACCTCGGGCACGAGCACCGCCCGCGTGGCGTGGATCACGACGGTATCGGCGACGCGCAGTGCGTCCCAGATCCGCGAGGCCTGGTCGCCGACGGCACGCACGAGCTCGTCCGGCGCGACGGTGAGCACCACGTCGACATCTTCGTCGGCGAGCGCCGACGCGATCCGCGACCCGTGCGGCTCCGCCGCCGCGACGATCACACTCACTGGTCGCTCTCCGGAGCATCACCGGCGGCTTCGTCGCCGTCGCCCGCGTCGGTGCCGTCCCCGGCGTGCTCGTTATCGGTCTCCGCGTTCTCGTCATCCGACGGATCCGCGGCGTTTGCTTCGCGTGCGAGGCTCGCGGGCACGACGGACAGCGCGGATCCGCCGGACACGTGCCGCAGCACCTCGCCGACGACGTCGCGCGAGACGACGAGTTCGACCACCGCGCCTTCCTGGCGCATGACGCCGTCGTCGGTCACGAGATTCGCGACGGTCGCGCTGGTGACGATCACCCGCGGCTCGCCGTGTTGCCCCGGTTCCTCCGCGGGCGATGCCCACAGCTCGACCGTGGTGCCGACGTCGACGTTCGCGGGGACGTCGAGCGTGCTGCGGACCACGACCGTTGTGACGTCCACGGCGTCGGCCTCCGCGACCGCGGCCACGGGAACGAGGTCTCCGGCGGCGATGGCGGCGGTCGCAACGAGCCCGTCCTCCAGATCGGCCGGGGTCAGGTATCCGTCGGCGGCGGCGCCGAGCTGCACGTCGATCTCGACGACATCGGCCGCCGTGATCGACTGGCCCGGCACGACGGGGTGCTCGACGGCGAGCGCGGGTGCGGTCTGGCGCGCAGCGTGGATGACGCCCCAGACGCCCGCGACGGAGGCGGCGACGAGGACGATCCCGATGAGAAAGCGGGCGTCGAGCCACGCGGGTCGGGCTCGACGTGTGTCGCGAGTGAATGGCGGCATGTTCGGCATGGTGGCAGAAATCGCGGACGTGCCTCGAAAGTTATCCACAGGCGAGCCCGTGACCTTGTACACGGCCGCATAATGGAGGCATGTCGACCGATCAGGGTGCGCTCTTCCTTACGCCAGCCGAGGTGGCGGAGCTGCTCACGATCACGCCCGACGAGGTCGTGACGCTCGTGATGGACGGCCGACTGCGCGGTGCGCGGGTCGGTCACCCGGAGGCCTGGCGCATCGAGCGCGACAGCGTCCGCGACTATCTCGACGACCAGACCGAGCTGAGCCGGCGCCACGCGCTGTGGCACGAGTCGAACATCGCGAGCATTCCCGAGCTGTGGGGCCCGCAGACGCGCCTCTGAGCATGCCGGGGTCACCCGAGGCCGAGGTCTCGGCGCGCGCCGACGCGCACCCACGTGATCGCGGCGAACGCGAGCGTGCGCACCTCGCGCACCGCCGCGGAACGGGGTGCGTCGCCGGGATCGTGCACTGCGAGGTCGACGTGATCGGCCCCGACGAGCGCGGGGGTACCGGTCAGGCGTCCACCGCGCACGAGCCCGACCGTGACCGCGGCGCGGCGACGTGCGAGCCCGCGCACGAGGAAGCCGACGTCCATGCGCTCCAGAAGCGGATCAGCGTCCTGCGGTGCGTCGGCTGCGCGGTCGGGCATCCGCACGGCGTCGATCGCGTCGAGACGCAGAACGAGGATCCCCGTGCTCTCCGTCATCGTGCCGGCGACCCAGTTCGCGCCGACGGCGTCGACGCGGAGGCGATGGACCTCTCCCGCCGTGTCGTCGACGACGATGTCGGCTCCGGCCGGCACCGCTGCGAGTCGCTGGCGGAGGGTGAGCCGACCGACCCACACACGGTCACGCTCCGCCTCGAGGACGGCACCCGCCGCGTCGCGTTCCGCGGCGAACTGGAGCTCGAGATCCTCGAAGAGACTCTCCCAGCGATCGGACGGCATGGCTGCGAGCGTAGCGGCTCGGGCGGGCCGTTCCGCGTGGATCCACAGGCATATAATCGGCTGGCTCCGCCGCGCCGGCACTGGTTGTGTGAGTCGATATCGAACGAGAAGAGCGCTCCCACAATCGCAGAGCAGAGAGAATCATGCCGCCCGCCATACGTCGATACCGCACGAATCAGATCCATGACATGTTCGCTCCGCAGCGCACCGCGACGAAGAGCCTTCCTGATGCGGAGCCGCTTCTCGCGACGCTCGCCGGAGGGGCTGTCGAGGTCATCGCGGGCGTGCGTGACGTCGACCAACTCTCCCGATGGCTCGCGGAAGAGCCATACCGCAACCTCGTCCTGCGCGCCAACCTCGCCGCGCGCGCCCGCAGCGCCCGGTCGCAGTCGGCGCGCCAGCCCGTCTATCGCATCCAGCGGGTGCTCAGCACGTCGCCGACCGACGGCGTCGTCGAGGCGACCGTGATCGTGGCCACGATGGCGCGCACACGAGCGATCGCGATCCGCCTCGAGGGTTACGATCGACGCTGGCGCGCCACGTCGCTCGCCGTGCTCTGACGCACTACTGCTTGTAAGAGGCGAGGAAGTTCCCGAGCCGTTCGATCGCCTCGCTGAGCACGCGCGGCTCCGGGAGGTTCACGAGACGCAGGTGGTCGGGCGTCGGCCAGTTGAAGCCGGTCCCCTCGACCATGAGGATGTGCTCCGCGACGAGCAGGTCGTAGATGAGCTGCCGGTCGTCGTGGATCTCGTGCACCTCGGGATCGAGGCGCGGAAACGCATACAGTGCCCCGGTGGGCTTCACGCAGCTGACGCCGGGGATCGCATTGAGGCCTTCGTACGCGATGTCGCGCTGTTCGTGGAGGCGCCCGGTTGGCGCGATCAGCGCGTCGATCGACTGCGTACCCGTCAGCGCCGCGAGCACCGCGTGCTGGCCGGGCGCGTTCGGACTCAGTCGCGTCGAGGCGAGCAGCTGGATTCCCTCGAGGAAGCCCTCCGCGTGGTCGCGCGGGCCCGTGATCACGAGCCATCCGGAACGGTAGCCTGCGACGCGGTACGTCTTCGACAGACCGTTGAACGTCAGGCACAGCAGGTCGGGCGCGAGCGTCGCGAGCGAGACGTGCTGCGCGTCGTCGTACAGGATCCGATCGTAGATCTCGTCGGCGAGGAGGAGCAGTGAGTTCTCGCGCGCGATCTGCACAATCCCCTCGAGCACCTCGCGGGAGTAGACCGCGCCCGTCGGATTGTTCGGATTGATCACGACGATCGCCTTGGTCTTCGGCGTGATCTTCGCCCGGATGTCGTCCAAGTCCGGCTGCCACCCGGCGTGCTCGTCGGCCAGATAGTGTACCGGGGTCCCGCCCGACAGACTCGTCATCGCGGTCCAGAGCGGATAATCGGGAGCCGGGATCAGCACTTCGTCGCCCTCGTCGAGGAGGGCCTGCATCGTCATCGTGATCAGTTCGGAGACGCCGTTTCCGAGGTAGACGTCGTCGACGTCGAATACCGGGAAATCGGGCACGTTCTCGTACCGACTGACGATCGCGCGCCGGGCCTCGACGATGCCGCGCGCGTCGGTGTAGCCGTGCGCGGTGGGCACGGCGTGCAGCATGTCGCGCACGATCTGATACGGCGCCTCGAAGCCGAACACGGCGGGATTGCCCGTGTTGAGCTTGAGGATCGTGTGCCCGTCCTGTTCGAGTCGATCGGCCTCGGCCAGCGCGGCGCCGCGGATCTCGTACAGGACGTTGCGGAGCTTCGCGGACTGATCGAGGTGGCGCAGGGGGCTCATCCTGTCATTCTACGGGCCGAGCCCCCCTGCCGCTTCGCGACGCTACTTCTTCTTCGCCTGCCGGCGCCGTTCCTCGCGGTTCATCGGGCGACTTCCGGAGGTCGCCGTGCGCTCGCGGTCCGGGCGGCTGGTCTTCACCTGGCCGTTCGCGCCGCGGACCTCGACGTCGCCGTCCTCATCCGGGGCCGAGTAGGCGAGCTTCTGCTGGTCGGTGGCCGGTGCATCGGTCAGCCCCTTCGCCTCGACCTGCTGCGCGGATCCGTCGGATGCGGCGTTCACCTTCACTTCGAGGTTGAACAGGTACCCGACGGTCTCTTCCTTGATCTGCGCCATCATCGACTCGTACATCGTGTGGCCCTCGCGCTGATACTCGATCAGCGGGTCGCGCTGCGCCATCGCGCGCAGCCCGATGCCGTCCTTGAGGTAGTCCATCTCGTAGAGGTGGTCGCGCCAGCGGCGGTCGAGCACCTGCAGGACGACGCGGCGCTCGAGCTCGCGCATCGCCTCGTGACCGAGGGTCTCCTCGCGCTTGTCGTAGGCGATCTCCGCGTCGCTCAGCAGCTCGCGTGTCAGGCCGACCTGGTCGATGCCGCCCTTGCGGCTGCGCGCCTCCGCGGCAACCTCTTCGATCGTGACATCGATCGGGTAGAGCGACTTCAGCTCGGTCCAGAGTGCGTCGAAGTCCCAGCTCTCGTTGTGACCGACAGAGGTGTGATCCTTGATCACCTGGGTGATCGCGTCCTCCATGAAGTGGTGCACCCGCTCACGGATGTCGTCCCCTTCCAGGATCACGCGGCGGTCGGAGTAGATCGCGAGACGCTGGCGGTTCAGCACGTCGTCGTACTTGAGGACGTTCTTGCGCGAATCCGCGTTGCGCGCCTCGATCTGGGCCTGCGCGTTCTTGATGAGCCCCGTGATGGCGCGGCCGGTGATGACCTGCGAGTCATCGAAGTCGGTGCGCGCAAGCATCGCGTCCGCGAGCGGCGAGCGGAAGCGCTGCATCAGTTCGTCTTCGAGCGAGAGGTAGAAGCGACTCTCGCCGGGATCTCCCTGACGACCGGAGCGACCGCGCAGCTGGTTGTCGATGCGACGAGACTCGTGGCGCTCGGTACCGAGGACGTAGAGCCCGCCGACCTCGCGGACCTTGTCTCCCTCCTCTTCGACGCGCTTCTTGGCCTCGTCGAAGACCTCGTCCCAGGCCGCCTCGTACTCCTCAGGGTTCTCCTCAGGATCCAGCCCGCGCGACTTCATCTCGGAGACCGCGAGGAACTCGGAGTTCCCACCGAGCATGATGTCCGTTCCGCGGCCCGCCATGTTCGTCGCCACCGTGACGGCGCCGAGCCGGCCGGCCACCGCGACGACCTCGGCCTCACGCGCGTGGTTCTTTGCGTTGAGGACCTCGTGGCGGATGCCGCGCTTCGCCAGCAGAGTGGAGAGCTTCTCGCTCTTCTCGACGCTCACGGTGCCGACGAGGACCGGCTGGCCCTTCTCATGGCGCTCGACGATGTCGTCGACGACCTTCTGGAACTTGCCGTCCTCAGTGCGGTAGATCAGATCCGACTCGTCCTTGCGAATCATCGGACGGTTCGTCGGGATCGGGAACACGCCGAGCTGGTAGGTCGACATGAACTCGGCGGCCTCGGTCTCGGCCGTACCCGTCATTCCCGCGAGCTTGTCGTAGAGGCGGAAGTAGTTCTGGAGCGTCACGGTCGCGAGGGTCTGGTTCTCGGCCTTGACCGGAACGCCTTCCTTCGCCTCGATCGCCTGGTGCATCCCCTCGCTGTAGCGACGGCCGGCGAGAACGCGGCCCGTGTGCTCGTCGACGATCTGCACCTCGTCGCCGATGACGACGTAGTCACGGTCACGCTGGAACAGCGCGATCGCCTTGATCGAGTTGTTCAGGAACGAGATGAGTGGCGTGTTCGCTGACTCGTAGAGGTTGTCGACGCCGAGGTGGTCTTCGACCTTCTCGATACCCGGCTCGAGCACGCCGACCGTGCGCTTCTTGACGTCGACTTCGTAGTCGACGTCTTCTTCGAGGGCTCGTGCGACCTTGGCGAACTCGGAGAACCAGCGGTTGGCCTCCCCCGCCGATGGCCCCGAGATGATCAGCGGCGTGCGCGCCTCGTCGATCAGGATGGAGTCGACCTCGTCGACGAGCGCGAAGTGGTGATCGCGCTGCACGAGGTCGTCCTTGCGCCACGCCATGTTGTCGCGCAGGTAGTCGAAGCCGAACTCGTTGTTCGTGCCGTAGGTGATGTCGCACGCGTACTGCTCACGACGCACAGCGGGCGTCTGACCGGAGACGATCGTGCCGGTCGTCATGCCGAGGGCGCGGTAGATGCGACCCATGAGCTCGGCCTGATAGGAAGCGAGGTAGTCGTTCGTCGTGATGAAGTGCACGCCCTTGCCCGCGAGGGCGTTGAGGTACAGCGGGAACGTGGCGACGAGAGTCTTGCCCTCACCCGTCTTCATCTCGGCGATGTTGCCGTGGTGCAGCGCCGCGCCGCCCATGACCTGCACGTCGTAGGCCCGCAGGCCGAGCGTGCGCTTGGCCGCTTCGCGGACGGCCGCGAAGGCCTCGGGCATGATGTCGTCGAGACTCTCGCCCTTTTCGTGGCGCTCTCGGAAGCCCTCGGTTTCGCCCCGCAGGTCGTCGTCGGTGAGCTTCGCGTAGCTTTCTTCGAGGTCGTTCACGGCGTTCACGACGCGCTGGAGTCTGCGCCTCAGGCGTCCTTCGCCTGCGCGGAGCAGCTTCTCGAACGGATTTGCCACGTGTCACTCCCAAATCGAATGCGGCGGGTGCGTCGGCAACTCGCCGGATGCGTCCGCCGGCGGCGGAAGACATGCCCGCCCATGCTATCGGCCCGAGGCTATGGTGACGCTCAGTCGTTAAGGATCTGGTTCCTCCTCCGGCGGGAGCGACCACACCTCGATGGTCTCGACTTCGGCTTCGTAGACGAAACGCAGCACGGTCCCTGGCTCGTACCCGTCGACGGCGATGCGACTTCCCGGCCCGGGGTCGGTCTCGGCGACGATCACATCGAACCGCACGTCGGCGCGCGTGGATCCGCACGCGCCCGTCCCCCACGTCGACGTACCGTCAGCGTCGTCCTGCGCGACGCGGAACAGTTGCACACAGGCCTGATCGGACGCGCTCTCAACCTCGGATCCCCATGCCCCGGTGGTCACCGTGATGTGGGTGCCGTCCCCGAATTCGCCGAAGTACGCGGTCTCGTTCGATGCCTCTCCCGTCCGCGCGTCGACGAGCATCTGCGTCCACGGCTGGTCGGCGGTGGCGTCGGGAACCGCCTGCGCCTCGTGCATCCCTTCGAACTGCCAACCCTCTGCGTCCGGCGCCGCGGCCCCGGCCCAGCCCGCGACGAATCCGCCCGCCCACCCGACGCCACCGGCCGCGAGCATGACGATGATCGCGGCGAGCCCGCACGTCACCACGAGCGCCGGGGAGAACCAGCGAGATCGCACGCGCGCACCGTCCCGCCCCATCTCATCTCCGCCGCCACGGGCCTGCGCCGATCCGCGCCCCGATGGCTGTTCGGAGACTCGCGGATATTCGCCCGCGGCGCCGTCCGCAGGATCCTCGCGCGCACTGCCTGGCGCGTCACGCTCGGCCATCGCCCGAGGATCCTCGACGACCGGCCGCTGAGCATCCTCGAGTTCCACGAGTCGCGCCATTGCCGCCGGATCGCCCGCGAGATCCGCCCCGCGCCCGTACGCTCGGCGCCGCAGCTCGGCAAGCTCCGCCTCGTCGTGTGCCATCTCATGACACTATCGACCGCTCCACATGACACGAATGCACCGTCCCGACGCCCCGGAAGGTGCATTCGTGTCATGTGGGGCGGGTGCCGGCGTACGGCGATCGTCCGATCGGCACCAGTAGACTCGATCCATGGTGTTCTGGGGCAAGAGGAAGCGCGCGGAGACCGAAAAACAGGACGCCGCTGACAAGGATCTCGCCGTGCGCGCCCAGACCGCCCTCGTCGCGACAGACGAGCGGATCCGCACGACACTCGACGAACTCGAGTTCGCGTCCGCGGAGCTGGGCGCGAACGCGACGAAGGACCTCCGCGACGGACTTGACGCCGTCAAGCAGCACATGCGCGAGGCCTTCGAGCTGCACCAGCTCAATCACGATCACATCCCGGACACTCCCGAAGAGCTGCGGACGCGCAATGCCCGCATCGTGCAGCTGTGCGACTGGGCCGAGAACGTCCTTGATGAGCGCACCGAGGTGCTGCGCGAACGCATCGAGAAGATCCGCGAGGCGCCGTCCGTCAGAGAGCAGACGGCACGCGAGGCCGAGCGGATCGCGGGGCTGCTGCCCGGCGCCGAGCAGACCATCGAGCGGCTGCGGCACCGCTATTCCGCCGAGGCGCTGCAGCGGATCGGCGCGAACCCCACCGAGGGCCACCAGCTGATCGAGTTCGCGCGCCACTCCATCGACGTGGCGCGCCGCCGCCGCGAGGCGGGGCGACGCGACGACGCGCTCGTCGCGCTCGAGGCCGCCATCGAGGCCGTCCGGCGCGCGCAGCGGATCCTCGACGCCGTCGACGATTTCGAGATCGAAGCGATCCGCGCGCAGAACACGCTCGCCGACGTCGTCGCCGATTCGCGCTCCGACATCGCCGAGGCGCGTCTCGAGCGCCAGACGACGGGCGTGACGACGGCGATCGCTGCGCTCGAGGACGCGCTCGGAGCCCTCACTCCGCCCGGGGTGTCCGGGGACCCCTTCTCGGAGCTCGCGCGAGTGAGCGAGCTCAACGCGGCGCTCGACCAGGCTCGCGAACACGCCCAGCGACACATCCCCTCGCTCGAGCACGTGAGCCACGACGTCGACGCCTCCGACCGCGCCATCACGTCGGCGCGCAGCTTCATCGACAGTCACCGGGGCGCGATCGGCGCCGACGCGCGCACGCGGCTGGCGGAAGCCGAGCGGATCCGCATCGACGCGGGCACGCTCGTCGCCGACGAGGACACCCGGGAGCGCGCGCAGCAGCTTGCCCGCCGCAGCGCCTCCCTCGCCCACGAGGCGATGCAGATCGCGCAGCGCGACATCGACCGGGCCCGCCAGGACAACTGGGGCGGCCCCGGCATGGGCATGGGGATGGGCGGCGGCTACGGTCGGCGCGGCGGCATGGGCGGCGGTGACATGCTGGGCGGCCTCATCGGCGGTGCGATCCTCGGCGGGCTCATCGGCGATATCTTTGACTGACGACAGGCCCCACGTCGGCGCTGAGGCGGACGAGGGTCGGAGCAAAGGGATCCGGATGCGCACGAGCAGAATCGCTGGCATCGGCGTCGGACTCATCGCGGCGCTCACGCTCGCGGCGTGCGCCCCGTCGACACCGGATCCGCCGTCGGGTGGCCCCGAGCAGCCCCCCGAGGGCACCGAGGTCGATCCGATGGCGCCCGTGCACATCGGCTCGCTCCGCGCCCCCGAGAGCCTCGACATCGCGGCGGACGACGAGTCGGGCGCCATCGAGGCGCTGATCGGCAACGTCTACGAGACACTCTTCGTCGTGACCGACTCCGGCGCCGTCCAGCCGCTGCTCGCCGCCGGCCACGAGCGCAGCGAGGACGGACTCACCCATACCTTCGCACTGCGTCCCGATGTCGCGTTCCATAGCGGGGATCCGCTTGTCGCCGACGACGTGGTCGACTCGATTGAACGCGCGCGCGGCACGACCCCGGCCTCACCCGGCGGGGCGGGCCTGCAGGCCGTCGATTCGGTCGTCGCGCTCGACGATGACACCGTCGAGATCCACCTCGTGCGTCCGTCGATCTCGCTGGCGGCAGATCTCGCCCGTGTGCCGATCGCCAACGATCGTCTCGACGGCGACCGCACCACGACGGCTGACGGCACGGGGCCGTACACGCTCGTCCCGTGGGAGCCTGGATCCGAGATCACGCTCGAGCGCAACGACGAGTACTGGGGAGACGCGGCGGAGAACGAGCGCGTCGTGTTCGAGCACTTCGCCGACGCCACCGCCCTCGGCAACGCCCTGTTGGCCGGTGATATCGACATCGCGACGGGAGTGGCCACGCCCGGTGCCGCCGCGATGTTCGAAGCGGACGACTCTCTCGTCGTGAGCGACGGCACCTCCACCAACGAGGTCGTGCTCGCCTTCAACAATCGCGTGGCACCGTTCGACGACGTGCGCGTGCGACGCGCCGTCTCGGCGGCGATCGACGACGAAGCCGTGCGCGAGGCCGCCTGGGGCGATCGCGGCGAGGTCATCGGATCCATGGTCCCGCCGACCGACGCCTGGTACGAAGACCTGTCCGGGATCGACGTCTACGACCCCGACCAGGCGCGCGATCTGCTCGCCGAGGCCGGATACCCGGACGGGCTCACGTTCACGCTTCCTCTGCCAACCGGCTCCGACCACATGACAGATGCCGAGCTCATCCGCGACCAGCTCGCGGAGGCCGGCATCACGGCCGAGGTCGAGGAGGTCGCTCCCGACGAGTGGCATCGGCTCGTCGTCGAGGACGGCGAGTACGGCGCGACACTCGTGAACCGCCCGGGCGTGCGCGATCTGCTCACCTATGGGGATCCGGAGGCGATCTGGGGCTACGACAACCCGGAAGTCGCGGAGTGGATCGAGCAGTCGGAGCTCGTCACCACCGGTGCCGAGCAGACCGAACTGCTCAAACTCGTCGCGCGCACGATCGCCGAGGATGCCGCAAGCGAGTGGCTCTACGTGACCCCCACGCTCGTCGTCGCGGCAGACACGGTGTCGGGCTATCCGATCAACGGGCTCGGCGCGCAATTCTTCGCGTTCCACATCCGCAAGTCCACGTGAATCGCACACGACGAAGGCGGTGAGCGGGTTGCGCCCACCGCCTTCTGATCGGATGTCAACTGGCGATCTGCTGCGCCGGCGGTGCCTCGGTCTCGAGCTCGATCACGCCGTAGTCCCAACCGATGCGGCGGTACACAACGCTCGGACGGTCGGTCTTCGCATCGATGAAGAGGAAGAAGTCGTGGCCGACGAGTTCCATCCTGTCGACGGCGTCCTCGACCGTCATCCACTCGGGCTCGAACGTCTTGGTGCGAATGACGACGGGTGAGTAGGCCTCTTCGGTCTCCTCCTGCGACGTCGGGATCGTTCCGGTCGCGACCGCGTGCAGCGTCTCGGCGTCGACGGGGGTGATGTCGATGCCTTCGAGGGACCCGGTGTCCTTCTTGAGGTGCGCGCCGTGCGGCCGTTGGCGGTCGCTCACGCGCTTCTCCTTCACGCGGCGCAGCTGATTGGTCAGCTTGTCGAGGGCGACCTCGAGCGCCTGGAACTTGTCCTCCGCCCGCGCCTCGGCCCGGGCGACCTTGCCCTTGCCCGTCACGGTCAGTTCGACTTTGGCCTCTTCGACCCGTCCGCGATGGTGTGCCGACTGCGTGACCTTCACATCAAGCGCCGCGGCACGAGGCGCGAGGGTCTCGACGCGAGAGAGTTTCTCATCCACAACGGTTCGGAACCTGTCGGTGATGCTGACGCCCACCCCGACGATGCTCGTGTCCATCTTGTGCCTCCCATTCCGGTTCGCCCGGAGTGAGCGAACCACGTCGCTTCTGGCCTCCCACCGTATTGCCACATTCGACCCCTGTCACTCTTTTCGCGAGATCCGATTCACGGGCGTGTCATCCGTCGTTCATCTCGGCGCGCAGCGGCGTGCGTGCGAGCGCGGCCGCGCCGACGACGTGCGCGCCGGCCGCACGCAGCGCACGACGGGCCTCGAGGATCGTCGCGCCGGTCGTGACGACGTCGTCGACGATGACGACCCGAGCATCCGCTCCCATGCGACGCGCCGTCAGTGCGCCGCGGAGGTTGCGTTCCCGCGCGTCTCGCCCCAGCCCGCGCTGATCCGCCGCCCGCCGCGCCCACGCCAGCCCGCGTGTCGGTCGCGCCCCCGCGGCTCGGACGAGTCGCTCGACGACGCGATATCCGCGGTGGCGCGTGGCGTCCCGTCCCGACGGCACTGCCACGGCGAGCAGGTCCTCCTCTCCGTCCGCCGCGTGCGCGAGCGCCGCGCGCAACGCGCGTCCGAGCGGGCGAGCAAGGTCGGTGCGCCCGTCTTGTTTGAGCGCGCGCACGACACGGGCCGCGCCGCCCTGCAGTGACAACGACGCGCACACGGCCAGCGGGTCCTCCCGCGGCCCGACGAAACTGGCTCGCGGGCGCGGCGCGAGCTCGGCTCGGCATCCGTCGCACAGCGCGACACCTGGATTCGCACACGCGGCGCACGAGACCGGCAGCAGCAGCGCCAGGGCATCGGCCGCCACGCGCGCGAGGGAAGCCATCTCCTCATCGTCCGTCGCACGCGGGCGCTGTGCCCCGGCTGTGGAGAACCGGCCGCAGCCGTCCGGTCTGTGGACGCGCCTACGGCGTGGTGTCGGTCATGGGCGGCGCGCCCGTCTGTGTCGCGAGCACGAGCACGTCGCCGCCGGCCTGCTGCCAGCTCGTCGTGTTGCGGATGTACAGCGAGCCGTCGTCCGCCAGCAGGCGTTCACTCGACTCGGGGTTTCCATAGGTGATGTCTTCCGCGACGAATGACGGCGTCAGCCGCGTCCCGCGCGCACCGACCTGCTGCTCTCGGATGACGGTCCGGCCATCCGAGACGACCATCGCCGCGACGGCGGTGTCGGAGACCCACGCCACCGCCTGGGCGTCGCCGGGAAGCGGATACACATCCTGCGGTGCCGACAGCCCGACGGGCCGCGCATCGCTGTCCCGGCGCACGCCGGCGACGATCAGCACCGGCTGATTGTCGGCGCGTCCCGTCACGGCGATGCGCGCACCGTCGCGAGAGACCTGAATCGCCGAAACCTCGGTCAGCTGCGACAGCCCGTTCAGCTCGCGCGGATCGCGCTCGTCGTTCCACGTCTGGAACAGTCCTGCCTCGTCGAGGTGCGCCGACCAGACGTAGCCGAACGCGTCGAGCGAAGGCGACGTCCATTCCTTCTCGTAGTTGAAGACGTCGTACGAACCGTCCTCGGCGTCGACCCACCACATCCGGCCCGATTCGGTTCGGACGATCGCGGTCATCAGGTCGGGCGAGACGACGATCGACGTCGCGGGATCATCGGCTGCCCCGTCCGGCGCGAACTGCTCCACGATGACGTCGCTGAGCCCAGGAATCGGTGTGATCTCGCCGTTCGTGAAGTATCCGAAGGCGACGCCGTCGTCCGTCTCCGCGAGCGCCATCGCACGCGGATCCGGTTCGGTCGACACGATGCGGTCGTCCGGTGCCGTGATCCGGCTGCCGTCGACGGTCATGCGCACGTCGACGATGTTGAGCGTCCGGGAGAGCTGCGTCTGCATCCGCGCACGTTGCTCGGGGCTCGCCTCGGCCGCCGCTCTCGACAGCTCGACGGTCGCAGAGGTCTCGCTAACCGTCACCTTCTCGACGTCGATGCCGTCGAACGCGGTGAAGGCGGCATTCTCGAGCCACGGCGACGGCCCCGTCTCGACAAGCTGAGTCACGATGCGTTCGACGCGCGTCGGCGAATCCGCGAACCAGCGGACGTCGGGAACCAGGCGATCATCGAAGGAGGAGAAGTACAGTGCCTGCGGTGCGAAGATGCTGGTGAAGCTGCCGCTCTGGACCACCACGCCGTCGGGCGCTGACGAGATCCGCCACTCGCCGTCGACCTGCTCGAGCTCGAAGTCGAGGGAGCGCACGCTGTCGCCGGCGAGTCGGTAGGCGCCTCTCTCGTCGACCGTGGCCGTCGGCGTGACGCGCGCCGTGATGGTGCCGCCGTCGCCGTCAGATTCCGCTTCGAACTCGCCCACGGCGCGGTCGTTGACGCTGTCGACCGTGATCCGCTCATTCGGATCCCACGTGGTCTGCGCCGCGGGGGTCAGAAACTCGCGCGCCACCTTCCAGTCGTCGAGCGGGCTCTCCCCCGCGTCGAGGAACCCCAGCACGATCGCCGCGGGCTCCGCGCCCGTTGCCGGCCCGTCGGGGCTGAACTGCCAGCGCGCCTCCCTGGAGCGTTCCTCGGTCGACAGTCCCGGTTGGAAACTCCCCTCGGTCGGCAGTCCCGAGCAGGCGGTGAGGCACAGCGCGAGCACGGCGACGACGGCCGCACCGATCCTCCGTGTGCGTCGCATGGTCATGCGTCCTCCTGGTCCGGTGAGTTCCGCACCACGATCGTCTCAGTGTCGCCGGCTGCCGCGCGCCGGCCGTCGCCACGCGGAAGCGCGTCGCGCGGCTCGGTCGGGATCGGCGACGAGAGGAGCCCCATGTCCGCGTTCCGCGGAAGCGTCACGACGAACTGCGTGCCCTGACCGAGCTGAGACCACACGTCGATTGTTCCGCCGTGCAGACGCGCGTCGCCCAACGCAATCGACAGGCCCAGCCCCGTACCGCCGAGCGTCCGCTGCCGGGAAGGATCCGCACGCCAGAAGCGGTCGAAGACACGCTCGACGTGCTCCGGCTTCATGCCCAGCCCGTGGTCGCGCACAGAGACGGCGACGGATGTGTCGTCCTGCGCCACGGTGAGCTCGACGGGCTCGTGCTCGCCATGCTCGATCGCGTTGCCGACGAGGTTCCGAAGGATCCGTCGGACGCGACGCGGGTCCATCTCGACGACGTCGTCGCCGTCGGCTCCGCGGAATCGCAGCTCCGTATCGTTCTGCCACGCCACCTGGCGCATCGACTCGGCCACCTGCTCGACGATCTCGCTCAGGCTCGCGTCCTCGCGTGTGAGTTCGACGGATCCCGCGTCGTAGCGGCTGATCTCGAGGAGGTCGGTCAGCAGCTGTCCGAACCGCGCGACCTGATCATGCAGCAGCTCGGCCGACCGCGCTGTCGCCGGATCGAACTCGTCGCGGGAGGCGTGGATGACCTCGCTCGCCAGCTGGATCGTCGTCAGCGGCGTGCGCAGTTCGTGCGAGACATCGGACACGAAGCGCTGTTGCACGAGGGAGAGCTCGGCGAGCTCGCGAATCTGATGCTCGATGCTGTCCGCCATCTGGTTGAACGACTTCGCGAGCGTCGCGAGCTCATCGGATCCGGACTCCGCGAGCCGCGCGGAGAGGTCGCCGTCGGCGAAGCGCGCGCTCGCCCGCGAGACGTCCACGACGGGCGCGGCGACCGAACGCATCACGAGCCACACGACGACGCCGACGATGACGACGAGCGCGACGCCCGTGACGAGGAGGACGCCCTGCACGTAGGCGAGCGTCTGCGCGACGTCGCTGAGCGGGTAGGCGAAGTACACCTCGTACACTCCCACCTCGGGCAGCGTGAGCTGCTGGCCGACGACCACGGCGGGCACCTCAGTGCCGTCGCCCAGCGGCAGGCCGAGCGGCTGATACCACTGCTGCTCGGGCAGCAGCCGCACCTGTTCGCGGAAGCCGTCCGAGAGCAGCGACTCATCGAACACGTCGTTCGGCCGTGTGAAGCCGGACGGCATGTCGGGCCCCGACTTCTCGGCGATCGGGAACCCGACGATGAGGTCGGTCGACGATGCGGTCGCGAGGTTGTCGAGCATCCTGCCGCGTAGCGCCTGAATCGCCGCGAGGTCGGTCGCGGGTGGCTCCTCGTTCACGAAATGCTGGGTGAAATCGATCGCGCGCGCCGTATCGACCTGGGAGCGCTCGATCCGCGCGTCGTAGAGATCCGCTTGGATCGCGAGCGCGGCCCACACCGTTGCCACGACGATCGCGACGGTCGTCGCGCCCGCGGAGATGAGAACGGTGCGGAACAGCAGCGAGTTGCGCCATGCCGCGGCCGGGCGGCGGATCAACGCCAATAGCCGGCCGCCGAGCGTCCCCGTCAAGGCGTCGGACATCGGCTCGCTACGTGGTGGCGCCGGCGCGGTAGCCGACGCCGCGCACCGTCATGACGACCTTGGGATTGTCCGGGTCGCGCTCCACCTTCGAGCGCAGGCGCTGCACGTGAACGTTCACGAGTCGCGTGTCGGCCTTGTACTGGTAACCCCACACCTGCTCGAGCAGCTGTTCGCGTGTGAAGACCTGGTTCGGTTTCGAGGCCAGCGCGACGAGCAACTCGAACTCGAGAGGCGTGAGCGACAGCAGTTCGTCGCCGCGCTGGACCTCATGCGCAGAGACGTCGATCGTGAGGTCGCCGATGCGCAGCGATCGTCCGTCATCCGGAAGCACGGGACGCAGTCGGGTGCGGATCCGTGCGACGAGCTCCTTCGGATTGAAGGGCTTGACGACGTAGTCGTCGGCGCCGGCCTCGAGCCCGGCGACGACATCGGTCGTGTCGGAACGCGCCGTCAGCATGATGATCGGAACGCCAGACTCCGCGCGAATCTCGCGGCAGATCTCGATCCCGTCCTTACCGGGCAGCATCAGGTCGAGCAGCACCAGATCGGGTTTCGACTCGCGCCACATGTCGAACGCCTGCATGCCGTCGGAGCAGAACGTGGCGTCGTAGCCGTCGCTCTTCAACACGATGCCGATCATCTCGGCGAGCGCAGTGTCGTCGTCGACGACGAGAATGCGACCAGTCATGCTGACAGCCTAATCGCGCGCGACGCGCGACGGCTGAGGCGCGCCAGGTGTGAAACCATGGCGGTGGGAGGAACAGAAATGACACAGAACACCCAGGCGACCTGGGCGCCCGCGCCCCGACCCGGGCTCGTGCCGCTCTACCCCTACGGATTCGGAACGATCCTCGGCAAGGCCTTCGCCGTGCTGAAGGGCAACCCGAAGGTCCTTCTGCTGTTCGTCGTCGGCGTTCAGACGCTCTCGATGGCACTGTCGACCGTCGTCATCTTCGTGGTGACCTTCCTCGCCATGGGGCGGCTGGACACCGTCTCGCCCATGTCTCCGGAGTTCGGGGACATCGTCGCGGGATCCGTGCTGATCATCCTGCTCGCGACCGTGGCGGTCTCCCTCGCGCTCACCGGGGTCAGTGTCATCGCGCACGGCTTCATCGTCGCGGAAGTGGCTCACGCTTCGCTCGCCGAGAAAGCTCGGCTCGGCACGCTGTGGCAACGCGTCCGCCCGGCTTTCTGGCGCCTCATCGGGCTCTCGCTCCTCATCAGCGTTGGCGTGATGCTCGCGCTCGCGCTCGTCGCGGTTCCGTTCGTCCTCCTCGCTCTCGCCGACACCACGGCATCGTGGATCGCGTTCGGCGTCGGCCTCCTGTTCGCCGGCCTCGGGTTCCTGGTACTGGCGGCGTGGATCGGCACGAAGCTGTACCTCAGCACGTCGGCGATCGTCCTCGAGGGCGCTGGGCCGATCCGCGCCATCGGACGCTCATGGAGGCTGACGCGCGGCCGCTTCTGGTCAACCTTCGGCGTCGTGGTTCTGCTCACGCTCATCACGCAGTTCGTCGCCGGGATCATCTCCGGCGTCGTGTCGATGTTCGCGCCGCTGATCGGCACCATCCTGGTGCCGATCTCGGCGTCGGCTGGCGACTTCACCGCGGCGTCCGTCATCGGCTCTCTGGTCTTCATCCTCTCGATGGTGCTGTCGTTCGCCATTGCGGCCATCATGACGATCGTGACGGGTGCCGGCGGCACGCTGGCGTACATCGACGCCCGCATGCGCGACGAGGGAATCGACCTGCGCATGCGCCACTACGTTGAGGCCGGCGGCGCTGCCGAAGACCCCTACACGTTCGTGCCGGACGCTCAGCCGTCGCCGTACGCCGCGCCGCAGCAGCCTCCCTCGCCCCAGAGCGGACCGTACGGATACCCGAATCAGCCGCAGGGATACCCGCAGGCGTATCCCCAGGCATATCCCCAGCAGCAGCAGCCCTACCCGCCCCAGCAGCAGCCCCAGACCTACCCGCCGCAGCAGCAGCCACAGCCGTACTCGCCCCAGCAACAGCAGCCGCAGACCTACCCGCCGCAGCAGCCCTCGCCGCCGGCTCCGGACGGCGACCAGCAGCCGCCCTTCGCGCCGCCGTCATGATGCTCCGTCTCGCCGCAGATCTGCCCGATCGTGACGAGGCACGCGAGTGGGCCGAACGCGAGCTCGAAAAGGCGGTCTATCGCGAGTCGGAGCCGACGCTGTTCGATCGCGTCGCGCGGGCGATCGGTGATTTCCTCGCCTCCCTGTTCAACCCACAGATCGGGGGCGCCACGTGGAGTCCTATCTGGACCATCGTGATCGTCGCGATCCTGGTCGCCCTGATCGTGGTCGCCTTCATCATCTGGGGCGCTCCGCGCGGCGATCACCGCACCCATCGTGCCCCGTCGTCGACCGTGTTCGACGACGATGAGCGCTCCGCATCCGAGCTGCGCGCTGCTGCAGACGCGATGATGAGGGACGGTCGCTGGGACGACACCGTCGTCCTGCGCTTCCGCGCGATCGCCCGCTCGGCCGACGAGCGCGGCGTCCTCATGGCGCCTCCGGGCATGACGGCGCAGGCCTTCGCCGGCGCCGCGGCCTCGCCGTTCCCCGATCACCGCGAGGAGCTCCGCGCCGCCGCCGGGACGTTCGACGACGTGCGCTACCTGCGGCGCCCCGCGTCCGAGGAAGCCGCCGAGCGCATCGCGTCGCTTGACCGAGCGATCGCGGGCACGCGCCCGGCGAGGACCCCGGAGGCCGCGTTCTCATGAGCCTCGTGCACACCGCAGACCGGGCGGATCAGGCGCCGCGAGCGTCGCGCGCAAAACGCGCCTGGTCGTGGGTCGGAATCATCGCCCTCATCGTCGTCGTCGGCGGCGCCTTCGCCGTCTTCGATCGCGAATGGGAGGCGCCAGAACCCCTCGCCGCCGACAGTCCCCGCTACGACGGGGCGCTCGCCGTCACGACGCTGCTCAGGGAGCGTGGCGTCGACGTCGTCGAGGTCGACCGTCTCGCCGCCGCGCGCGACGAGCTGACCGGTGACGCCACGCTCGTCGTCACCGACCCCGCCGTCCTCGACGCCGACGATCTGCGCGACCTCGCCACGGACGCATCCGACCTCGTCGTGCTCGGCGGCGACGCCGTCGCGCTGGAGGCGGTGATCGAGGGAACCGGGTTCGCCGCGTACGGCGGATCCGACCCCGTTTCCCCCGCCTGCGACCTGCCTGTCGCGGTGAACGCCGGCGCGATCATTCCCGGCACCGCATACGACCTCGGATCGGACGCCACCGGGTGCTACCCCGTCGACGACGGCTACGCTCTGCTCACCGCCGATATCGACCCGGACTCGACCGTCACCGTGCTCGACGGCGCGGCCGTGCTCGTCAACGAGCACCTCGCGAGCGAGGGTCACGCCGCGCTCGCCCTCGGCCTCCTGGGCGGCCACGACCGCCTGATCTGGTACATGCCGTCATACGACGACGCATCCGCCGACGGGATCCCCGCGCTCGGCGACTTCGTGCCGACGTGGGTGACGCCCGTCCTCGTGCTCGCGACGCTGGTGGGCATCGCCGCCGCGGTCTGGCGCGGACGACGGTTCGGTCCGCTGGTCGCCGAGACGCTCCCGGTCACAGTCCGCGCGAGCGAAACGCTCGACGGACGCGCGCGTCTCTACCGCGCCGCCGACGACCCCGCGCACGCCCTCGCGGCGCTGCGGCGCGGCGCCGCAGCGCGCCTCGCCCGGCGCCTCGGGCTGTCCTCCGACGGATCCGCCGAAGAGCTCGCGCACGCCATCGCCGCCGCGCTCGGTCGCGATCCGCGCGCCGTGCTGCAGACCTGGACGGCGCAGCCCCACAACGAGGCCGAGTTCGCCGAGCTCGCCGAACACCTCCGTGACCTCGAGCACGCGCTCGAGAGAATCGACCCCTGGGAAGGACGCGCACGATGACCGATTCGACGCCGCACCCGCCGGTGCCGCCGCAGGATCCCCGACCGCCGCAGAGCGCACAGCGCCTACCGGACGAGGCCGAGCGCCTCCGTCAGGCGATGCAGCGCGTCCGCACCGAGGTCGCAAAGGCCGTGGTTGGCCAGGACGGCGCGGTCACGGGTCTGCTCATCGCCCTCCTCGCGGGCGGCCACGTGCTGCTCGAAGGTGTGCCCGGTGTCGCCAAGACGTTGCTCGTGCGCACCTTCTCGCGCGCGCTCGGTCTCGACACGAAGCGCGTGCAGTTCACGCCGGACCTCATGCCGGGCGACGTGTCCGGATCCCTCGTCTACGACGCGAAGACGGGCGAGTTCGAGTTCCGCGAGGGTCCCGTGTTCACGAATGTGCTGCTCGCGGACGAGATCAACCGCACGCCCCCGAAGACGCAGTCGGCGCTGCTGGAGGCGATGGAGGAACGTCAGGTGTCGAGCGACGGCGTCACGCGGCCCGTGCCCGAGCCGTTCCTCGTCGCCGCGACCCAGAACCCCATCGAGCAGGAGGGCACCTACACGCTGCCCGAGGCGCAGCTGGACCGCTTCCTGCTCAAGCTGCAGATCCGCGTTCCCGACCGTGAATCCGAGATCGGCGTCCTCCAACGACACGCCGCCGGTTTCACGCCGCGCGATCTCGACGCGGTCTCGCGCGCGGTTACGCGCGACGAGATCCTCGCGGCTCAGCAGGCGGCCGCGAGCGTCACCGCGACCGACGAGGTGCTCGCCTACATCGTCGATCTCGCCCGCGCGACGCGCGAGGCGGCGTCGGTCGAGGTCGGTGCGAGCCCCCGTGCCGCGACGGCGCTGCTCGCCGCGTCCAAGGCGTGGGCCTGGCTCGGCGGATACCCGGCCATCACGCCGGACCACGTGCAGGCGATGATCACCCCCGTGTGGCGGCACCGCGTGCAGCTGCGGGCCGATGCCGAGATCGAGGGCGTCACGGTCGATGCCGTCCTGACCTCCGTGCAGCGCCAGACCCCCGTGCCCCGCTAGGAGAGACCGTGTTCCTGACCGGTCGCTTCCCGCTGCTCGTCGCTCTCGGCGCCGTGCCGATCGTCGCGCTGAGCGCCGCCGGCTTCGACGCGTGGCTCGTGCTCGTCGGGTGGGTCCTCCTCGTCGCGCTCGTCTGCACGTTCGACGTCTTGGCGGCGCCCGCCCCTGACGCGCTGCGGTTCTCCCGCGCCGTGCCGCAGCGCGTCCGGCTCGGCGACGACGCCGTCACGCGGCTGCAGGTCATCAACGACAGCGATCGCACGGTGCGCGCGCGGATCCGTGACGGATGGCAGCCCACCGCGGGCGCCGACGGCAGCCGGCCGCGCCTGACCATTCCGCCACGCGAGTCGCGCACGGTGCGCATCGACCTCCAGCCACGCCGCCGCGGGGAGCTGCGCAGCGAGTTCATCGCCGTGCGCACGCTCGGACCGCTCGGCTTCGCCGGCCGCTCCCGCGCACTCGAGACGTCCACCGCGATCCGCGTACTGCCGCCTTTCCGGGCCCGGCGGCACCTCGCCAGCCGCGTCCAGCGCCTCCGCGAGCTCGACGGCGCGACGTCGCTGCAGGTGCGTGGTCAGGGCACGGAGTTCGATTCGCTGCGCGAGTACGTACGTGGGGACGATGTGCGGTCGATCGACTGGCGTGCCACGGCGCGAGCGTCGACGACGATGCTGCGCACGTGGCGACCGGAGCGGGACCGTCACGTCGTCATCATCATCGACACCGGTCGCACCGCGGCGGCGCGGGTGGGCGACGAGACGCGACTCGACGCGACATTCGAAGCGGCACTTCTGCTCGCCGCGCTCGCGACCCGGGCAGGAGACCACGTCCACGTCGTCGCGTACGACCGTCTCGTCCGTGCACGGGTCACGGGCGTCGACGGGGCGCGCCTGCTCCCCGCGATGGTCGATGCCCTCGCCCCCGTCGAAGCTCAGATGATCGACACCGACTGGGACGGAGCGCTCGCGGAGGCGCGGCGCCTCGCCCGGAGACCGAGTCTCGTGGTGATCCTCACCGCGCAGGAGGCGCTCTCGTCCTCGCGCGACTTCCTGGCGCGACTGACGAGGATCCCGGATGCCGCGACGACCGTGCTCGTCGGCACCGTGACCGACGCAGGACTCGCGGAGGCGGCGCGCGCCGGCGGATCCATCACGGACTACTACCGCGCGGCCGCCGCCGAGGCGACGCGTCACGACGCGGAGCTCGTGGCGTCAGCGATCTCGCGCGCGGGAGCCGAGGCGATCGCCGACACCCCGGAGGATCTCCCCCCGCGGATCGCCGACCGCTACCTCGCGCTCAAGAAGGCGGGCCGGCTGTGAACCTCCTCCCCGTCCCGGTTACACCAAGACCCGAATCGTTCAGAACAAGATAGAATCGGCGAATGACCTCGATCGACCCCTCCCCGCGCGCCGCGGCGCGCGCTGAGGTCGTCGACGCACCGACCATGCTCCGCGCGGCCGGCCTGCGCGTGACGACGCAGAGATCCGCCGTGCTCGACGTGCTGCGACAGAGCGCGCATGTCGCGGTCGACGAACTGCACGAGCGCGTTCACGAGCAGATCCCCGGCATCGCCCTGCAGACCGTGCACGGCATCGTCAACGACATCACCGCGGCGGGCATCGCGCAGCGCGTGAGTCTGCCAGGGGCATCGAGTTCGCTCTACGAGCTCGCCCGCGGCGATAACCACCACCACGTGCAGTGCGTCGTCTGCGGACGGGTCGAGGACGTGGACTGCGTCGTCGGCGAGGCACCGTGTCTGGCTCCGAACCACAACCACGACATGCGGATCCTCGAAGCGAGCGTCACCTTCCGCGGAATCTGCGCCGACTGCGAGTAGCGCCCCCGAGGGCGTCCCCGTCGCCGCCCGTGTCGTTCGCGAGTGCGACCACGCCCTGAGCGGCGACGAGAAGGGCACGTCGGCACTCGCGAAGTGCGGTGCGCGGGCGGCGTAGGCTGGATCCGATGAACATCGACGCCTTGATCGACGAGCGCCGCGGCGAGTGGGACAGGCTCGACGAGCTCGCGCGCCGCCGCCGGCTGACCGGTGCCGAGACTGACGAGTTCGTGCACCTGTACCGCGCGGCGTCCGCGGACCTCGCCGATATCAAGACCTCGATCGGGCGTTCTGCCGCGGGCGACTATCTCTCGAACATCCTCGCGCGTGCGCGCCTGATGCTGACCGGCGCACCCGACAACGTGATGCGGCAGGTGCCCCGGTTCTTCGCGCGACAGCTGCCCGCCGCGCTGTACCGGATCCGGTGGGATTCCCTCATCGTCGCGATGTCCTTCATCGGCATCGTCGCACTGGTCGGCTGGTGGGCGCAGCAGGATCCCGCGTACATGGCTGCGATGGGCGACGAGGCCCAGCTGAAGAAGTACGCCGAGGAGGACTTCGTCGCGTACTACAGCGAGCACTCCGAGGGCGTGTTCACCGGCATGGTCTGGACGAACAACGCCTGGATCGCCGCGCAGGCGATCATGTTCGGGATCACGGGGGTCTACCCGGTCTTCGTCCTGATGCAGAACGCCGTCGGGCTCGGCACCTCGGCGGCCGTCATGAACTGGTACGGGCGCGGCGACGATTTCCTGCTGTTCATCCTCCCCCACGGCCTGCTCGAGATGACGTGCATCTTCGTCGCGGGAGCGGCCGGCATGCGCATCTTCTGGGCATGGGTCGCGCCAGGCACCCGCACGCGCGCCACCGCGCTCGCGGCGGAGGGCCGCGCCCTCGCCACCGTCGTGGTCGGCCTCGTGATCGCTCTCGGGCTGTCGGGCCTCGTCGAAGGCTTCATCACGCGCCAGGAGTGGCCGCACGCCATCAAGATCGGTATCGGTGCGATCGCGCTCGGCGTCTTCCTCGCCTACATGCTGATCGTCGGTCGCCGCGCCGTGAGGGCGGGCGAGACGGGGGATCTCACAGAGTACGAGGCCGGCACCTCGCGCCTCGTCGCCGGCTGATCGCCTGCGCCGACGGCTATGCCGTCGGCGTCGCGAGGAGTCGCCGCTCGAGATCAGCCGCCGCGAGGTCGCCGTGGACGGCGGCGCCCGCCATGAGGCCGCTCGCCATGGCGCCGGTGACCATCGCCATCGGCTGGGAGGAGTTCCCCGCCGCCCAGACACCGGGAATTCTCGTCATGCCCCGCTCATCGACGGGGAGCTGCTGGCCGAACGCCGTCGCTTCCGCCTGGCCGCCCAACGCCTCGTACAGCTCCGTCCTGGTGTGGAAACGCGGCGCGACCACCACCGCGTCGACCTCCTGCCGTTCCCCTCCGGCGAGGCGCAACGCGCGCACGCGGGTGCCGTCGACCTCGATCCTCTCGACGCGCGCCGCCACCACCGGAACCCCGAGCGCTGCGAGGCGCCGCCGGCCATCATCGTCGAGCCCGCCCTCCTCGTGACGGATGAACGTCACGCGGTCGCTCAGCTGTCGGAACAGCATCGCCTGATGGACCGCGTTCTGGTCGCGCGCGAGGATCGCGATGCGCGCGTCCCGCACCTCCCAACCGTGGCAGAACGGGCAGTGCAGGACGGTGTTCCCCCACGCCTCCGCGATGCCCGGCACATCGGGAAGCTCATCGACGAGCCCGGTGGCGAGCACGACGCGGCGGGCGCGGATCCGATGTGCACCGTCGTCGACCTCGATCGTGAAGTCGTCGAGGTTTCCCGAGGCATCGGTCGCCCGCCCCGCGAGGATCCGCGCGCCGTAGGACTCGGCTTCCTTGCGGCCCCGGGAAAGCAGCTCCTGAGGCGGGATCCCCTCGTTTCCGAGGACGTTGTGCGCGCCGTCCGCGGTCGCGTTGCGCGGTTCTCCGGCGTCGATCACCACGACGTCCCGTCGCGATCGCGCCAGAGCGACCGCCGCGGCGAGCCCGCTCGCGCCACCTCCGATCACGGCGACGTCGACGGTGGTCTGGCCCGAGTTCTCGTGTGTCATGTCGTGGACGCTACTCGCGCATTGCATAGACCGGGTACGCTCTTGCGTATTATGCAAGATTCTACGGAAGACGTTGTTCGACTGCGCGTCCGCGGGCTGCGACGCGCGCGCGGTTGGACGCTGGACGACCTCGCCGGTCGTAGCTTTCTCTCGGCGTCGACGCTGAGCCGAATCGAGACGGGTCATCAGCGCATCGCCCTGGAACAGCTTGTCGCGATCGCGTCGGCGCTCGGCACCTCCCTCGACCAGCTCGTCGAGCCGCCCGGCGACGACGACGTCGTCATCCGCCCCGAGCCCGAAACGATGCATGGCGCGACCGTCTGGATCCTCTCCCGCGAGCGCGACCGCCGCGGCGTGACGATCGCAAAGATGCGCCTCGTGAATACGGACGCCCCCGAGCCGCGCGTGCACCCCGGCTACGAATGGTTCACGGTCCTCGACGGCGTCGTGCGGCTGCGGCTCGGCACGCGCACGATCCTGGTGCGGCCCGGGCAGGCCGCCGAGTTCTCCACCATGACTCCGCACGCGATCTCGGCCCACGACAGCCCCGCCGAGATCCTGACGATCTTCGACCACGACGGCGAGAGCGCGCACCTCCCCGGGCGCACGCGAGCACGCGACGGCCAGTAACCTGGGAGCATGTCTCAGGTCGCCGGCCCCCGCCCTCTCGTCGCGGACGACGAGGTTCTCACGGGTGAGGCGGTCGCGCTCGACTTGCAGCCCGTCGGCCTCGGTCTGCGCGTGCTCGGCGGCCTCATCGACGCCGTGCTGGCCTGGGCGCTCTACCTCGTGATCACGATCTGGGGCGTCGGCTCGCTCGTCGCTGCGGGGGTCCTCACGCAGGCCACCTCGCGGATCTTCGCGATCGTGCTGCTCGTGATCTGCTTCGCGGCCCTACCGATCACGGTCGAGACGCTCGCGCGCGGCCGCAGCCTCGGCAAGCTCGCCGCGGGCGGGCGGATCGTGCGCACGGACGGCGGGGCGATTGGGTTCCGCCACGCGTTCATCCGTGGGCTCGTCGGCGTGCTCGAGGTGTATATGACCTTCGGCGGCCTGGCGTTGATCGTGGGCGTGTTCACGCCGCGTGCGCAGCGGCTCGGCGACCTCGTCGCGGGAACCTACAGCGAACGCGCCCGGAAGCCGTCACTGCCGGAGCCGGCCGGGGGGATCCCCGAGCCGCTCGCGGGTTGGGCAGAGGTTGCGGACGTCGCTCGCCTCCCCGCCCGCCTCGACGCGCAGGTGACGCGTTTTTCCGCCGGCGCGCACGCGATGAACCCCGCGGCGCGGGCGCGGGTCGCGGCCGATCTCGCGGCGGCCGTGGCGCCGTTCGTCACGCCGGTCCCCGACGTGCATCCCGAGCTCTTCCTCGTCGGCGTCGCGGCCGTGCGTCGCGAGCGCGAGCGCGCGATCCTCCGGGCCGAGTCGTCCCGCACCAAGCGGCTCAGCGGCATCGATCCCTTCACCGGCGCCCCCGCGGCATAACGCTCGAAGCCGCTGGGCGCACTCTGCGTGCGTCGACCGCCGACAACACCGCGAGACGTACGCACCCCAGCGACGCCACGAGCGTGCGCCTCGCAAGGCGGAGAAGGGAGGCGCACCCCGCGTGCGTCGACTGCCGACAACACCGCGAGGCGTGCGCTCGTGGCGTCGCTATTCCTTGAAGGTGTCGTGGCGGAGCACGGTCCACCCGACGGGCACGGAGAGCCGGTCGGTGTGCTGCGCGCAGAGGTCGTGGGCGTGCGGATCGTTCCCGGCACCGAGCGGGCCGAGCGCGGCCATCTGGTCTTCGTAGTCGAACGTCAGGGTCGCGACCGCCTCGCGATTGCACGCGACCTTCGAGCAGATTCGTTCACCCACGTCCTGAAGCCTATGCTGATCGCATGAAGTGGTTCGACCGCGCGCGCCGCGAGGCGGAGGATCCGCCGTTCCCCCGTCCCGCTCGGCACGGGCGGCACGGGCGTCTCGGGCGCAGTCCGATCACGAAGCCCCCGCTGCCCGGCGTCGGGTCGCGCTACGACATCTTCAGCATGGTCGTGACGTCGACGGCGGACTTCCTGCGGGCGACGTGGCCGGAACTGCGCGAGGTCCACTTCGACGTCGGCTCGATGCCGACGCACGAGGATGATCGAGCGGTCCCCCGCTGGACCATCGATCGCGACCGCAACCTGATCGTCGTGCACCGGGTCCCCGTCGAGCGACTCGACCGCGCGCACGGGCTGCCGATGTACCGCGCCGACGACTTTCACAAGCGGATCCTCGTGGAGAGCGCGGTCTTCGGCGCGGCCGCCGAGTATCTCGGGCACGAGCCGTGGGAGCTCGGCGCGGATCCGTTTCACTGAGACCGCGCGGTCGTGCCCTACGGGGCGACGGTGATCGTATCGGGCTCTGCGGCGTCCGGCGCGAGCGGGAAGGCTGCGATCGCACCGTCCTCGGCCACGCCCGCGGATCCGGTCACGCGCCCACTCTCGACCGTGACGCGGTAGGCACGCCAGTCGCGCACGTCGATCGTCTCTGACCCGCCGGCCTCGAGCTCGAGCGTCCAGGAGTTGTCTCCGGCGAGCCGCTCGACGTGCACCGTCGCGCCCTCGTCTCCGACGGCGGCGAAGCTGAGGCCGAACCGCCCGGTCGGGCTCTCGGGGAGCGCGACGAGGCTCGTGCCGGTGAGCGGCTCCTCGGGAGCGAGCCAGGTGTAGTCACCGCCCGACGCCTGGCGCACGGCCGAGACGAACGGCACGTCGCCGCTGAGGCGCACGGCATAGGTCCCGGCCTCGAGCCCTTCGAAGCCGACCGTGACGGGGACCTCCGGGGTGAGGTCCGCGGTCGTCGAGAACGCTGTCTCGCCGGACTCCTCGTCCACGACCTCGACCTCGACGGTCCCGGACCGACCGCTCGTGCCGAGCAGGCGCACCTGCGTCGGGTCGTCGTCGCCGGCCGCGGCCTCCGTGACGTGGATCCCCGGCACGACCGACTCCGTCGCGGGCGACGTTCCCGATTGGAGATCCAACCCGGCCGGATCGAGTGTCTCGACGCGGCTCGACTGGAGCGTCGCCCGCACGGGCGCGCCGCGCGACGTCACGCGGATCACCGGGCTCTGCTCCTCGCCGGCGATGCTTGCGACCGGCACAGCCCGCTGCGACTTCGGAGACAGCGCGATCTCGCCGCCGGCTGGATCCTGGCGGCCGTCGATGCCGTAGACCGACAGCGAGACGGTCGCGACCACATCGGACGGGTTGGCGATCAGCAGCACGTCGGTCACGCCGGTCTGCACGGTGGCACCGGCGATCCAGGTCTCGGGGATGGCCGGGCGGCAGGCCGAGGCGACGACGCCCGAGAGATCCGGCTCGTCGATGATGGCCGATCCGGCCGCGGCGACGGGCACGGACTCACCGTCGACCGGCAGCTGCGAGACCGAGAGCGAAGCGCCGACGCCTTCGAGCTCGAGCTCCTGATCGGACGCCGGATCCTTCTGCAGGCCGTTTCGGGAGTTCACGTCGAGATCCCGCACGTGCGAGAGACCGGCGGCGTCGGAGGCATCGCGTCCGAGCGCGACGAGGGGCCCGTCGCACGCGAGCACGGCCTCTGCCGCGATCGGCGTCACGTCGACGCCAGGCGTGCCGGTCGCCTGCCCCGGCCCGGTCTGGCCGATCGTCGGCCAGGGCGCGAGAGCCGCCAGCACGGCGCCGGCAGCGAGCACCACCCCGGCCGAGACCGTGGCCGAAGCGCGGATCACCATGCGGCGCGTCACGTGCTCTCCTCCCGTCGGCGTCCGACGATGCGCGGCTCCATGCGCGTGAATTCGCGCGTGCGGGTCGTCGGAATGGCGAGCAGCAGCGCGATCGTCCCCGCCGCGATCTGACCGGCGGAGATGAGCCACGCGGTCGTGGCTTCGCCGCCCGTCAGACCTTCGCGCTCGGAGATGTCCCCGTCGACGCGCCAGAGGACGCCGCGCGGCGTCTCGCCGACGCGGACGAAGCCCGCGCGCTGATCCATCGATGCGTGCGCGGTGAGGGTCATGACGCGCTGTTCGGCGTTCTGCGGCGCCGCCGTCTCGCGCGTCAGCACGAAGGACACTCCTATGTCGGACAGGGGCTGGGTGACCGACGTCGCGCTGCCGGAGATGACGTTCGCGGCGACGTCGGCGAGCTCCTGGTCCTCCCGGGTCGCGGACGGCGCGGTCGCGGCGAAGGTCGAGGCGCCACCGAGGGTCTCGCTGATGCCCCACACGACCTCGGCGCGGACGGATCCGTCGGATACGGGCGTGAGTACCAGCGTGCCGACAGCGCGATCCGCGCGGGCCTCCGCCGAGACGTATGCCGGCAGAGTCGATGTCTCACCGGCGTGCAGCTGGGTGTCGCCGCGGTGCAGCGCGGTCAGCTGCGGGAGGATCGCGACGCCGACGCAGACGACGGCGACCGCCGTGGCCGTCGCCCGCTGACGCGGCAGGTGCTCGATCGTGATCGCGGCCGCGGTGGCCAGTCCGAGCCATCCGAGACTCACGGCCGTGCCGGGCCAGACAGCGACCGCCGCGCCGTCGAACGTGACCAGGCGCAGCGCAAGATCGGCGACGGCGGTGATGCTCCCGAGCGCCGCCGCGAACAGCGCCACGAGTGCCGCACCCGGTCGTCGGGTCGTGGGGGCGGCGAGCGCGAGCAGGGCAAGCGGGACGGTCGCGAGCGGCACCCAGGGCGCGAGGTCGAGGTCGATGCCGAATCCGGCGAGCGCGCGCGTCCACGCATCGGGGTCGAGCATTCCGGCGGCCGCCGCCCACGTCGGGCCGTGGCCGAAGGGTGCGACGGCGCCGGGATCCGCGAAGAGCGCCCACGGCGTGCCGCGCACGATCTGCTCGACCGCGAGAGGTGCGAACATCGCAAGCGTCGGGAACACGAGCCAGACGATGCGGGCGATACCGCGCCGGGCGCGCACGATCGCGACGACGAGCGCCGTGATCCACAGCAGACCGAGGGCGGGAGCCAGCGACGGCGCGCACGCGACGACGCCGGCGAGCAGCAGCGAGGCGGCGCCGGCGGTGGTCCAGGAGCGGTGCGCGGCCGCGCCGGCGAACAGGAGCCACGGCAGCAGCAGGTGCGCGATGACGGCGGCGGGACGGCCTCCGGCCAGGGCATCCCAGAGAGGCGGCGCGGCGCCCCACGCGAGGGCGAGCGCAAGGCGCGCCACGGGCCGCACCGCGACGCGCGTTGCGGCAAACCACGCGCCGAGCACCGCGAGGGGCAGCGCCAGCAGCCACAACAGCACGAGCGCGTACGTCGGTGCGGCCGGCCACAGGGATCCGACGAGTGCGATGACCGTCCCGAATGGATCCGCAGCGCCGACGTGCGCGGCGCCCTCCGGGCGCAGTCCGTAGGCGGCATCGGCCCAGAGCCCTGCGACGGTGCTCCGCAGCGGCAACAGCGCGCCGCCGCCGACGGCCGGCCAGGTGAGTAGCGCGATGAACGCGGCGACGCTCACGACGAACGCGGCCAGGGTCGCCCACGCTCCCCCGCCGGAGAAGAAGTGCAGCGGCGAGCGCACGGCGTCGCGGCGCTCGTCGGTCGCCTGCTGGTGTTCGCGCACCTCGGTGCGCGTCAGGCGCAGCGGATCGATCTGGCTCCATCCACCCGTGCGGAACCGCCGCACGCGTCGCCACGAACGCGCGATCGAGACGATGCGGACCATGACGGTCAGAGTCGCCATCCATTCGGGTGCAACCCGGGCGGGCCGCTTCGCGAGCAGCGCGAGCACGGTCGCCCACACGGCGAACGGCAGCAGCAGGATCCAGTGGACGGGGACGAGGAGCGCGGGCGCGTACGCGAGACGGCGGTGCAGCTGCGCGACGCGCGTGCGGTACGCCTGGGCGATCGAGGACGTTCCGACCGGCCAGACGGCGACGCGCGCGGCCGGCGCCAGCGTGACCCTTCTCCCGCCGAGGCGGGCGCGCACGCCGAGATCGAGCCCCTCGTCCGCGCCGAGCAGCGCCCGATCGGGAACGAGATCGCGCGCGACGTCCGACCGGACGAGCATGCCGCGGATGTCGGCGCCGAGCTGGTCGTCGGCGTGGTCGTGCTGACCCTGGTCGTACTCGCCTCGCGCCAGCTCGATCGATCGTCCGAGCGTCGTCATCGTCACGCCGAACGATTCGATCCGGCGCCGGTCGCCCGCGCGCACGAGCTTTGGTGCGGCGATGGCCACCGAGGGCTGACGCTCGAGCGCCGCCGTCAAGCGCGCGAGGGCATCGGGCTCGGGCACGGCGGCGTCGTCGAGCAGCCAGATGTGGCATCCCTCGGGGGTGCGCGGGAGTGCGGTCTCGACCGCGCCCGCGAAGGAGACGCGCTCGGGGGCATGCACCGCGACGTCGGCGCCCGAGGCGTCGACGGCCGCGCGCAACGGCTCGGTATCGCCGCAGACGACGACCGTCAGCCCGGCGATGGACATCGTCTGGGCGCGCAGCGCGGCGAGTGCGCGTTCGAACCGACTGGCGGCCGCGGGCGAGGATCGCGTGACGAGCACGACTTGGACAGGGGCGGGCATGACCCGCTCAGCCTAAGCGCTCGCCTGCCTGGACCCCGTCACAGACACACCGGGCGAAGCTCTCACTCAGTTCCGGCGTGCGCGGGACGGTCAGGACGCCTGTTGCTGTTGCTGCGCCTTCTTGAGACGGCGACGCTCCCGCTCGGACAGGCCACCCCAGATGCCGAAGCGCTCGTCGTTCTGCAGCGCGTATTCGAGGCACTGTGAACGCACCTCGCACGACTCGCAGATGCGCTTCGCGTCGCGCGTCGAGCCGCCCTTCTCCGGGAAGAACGCCTCAGGGTCGGTCTGCGAACACAGTGCGTCGCTCTGCCACGACAGGGCGCCATCGTCCGTGGCCTCGAGCGCGTGGAGCGTTCCCGGAACGCCACGCTCAGCGGGGTCGACGAACCAGTCGGCCGGTGCCTCGGAACGGTAATACGGTGCGCTCATGTTCTCTCCCCCTCGGTCAGTCCCAGCGTCGGGTGCCTTCCCTCGATAATTACACCTGTGTAATTAGCGAATATCAAGTCGCTGATCGTAGAGGGTTCATCCGCAGATTGAAGGTTTGAGGCGCGACGGCGTGTCACAATCGCGCGTTAAGCACCCGGCTGCGCGACGAACACCTCGCCATCTCCGCTCACCTCGACGAGAGCCTCCCCTGTCGTCACCAGCACGGCACGACCGGCATCGAGCGTCTCCGCCGCCTCACCCGCGGCGACCGAAACACGCCCCGCCGTGCACAGCACGATCGCCGTTCCCGACGGCTCAAGGCGCGCCGTGTCGGATCCCGACACCCGTGCAGCGAGAAGCCGGAAGTCGGGCGCGTCGGATGGGTACTCGACGAAGCCGGGCGCCTCCGCAGCCTCCTGCGCGCGCACGACGGGAACGGATCCGGAGCGCCGTTCGAGCACCGTCATGAGCTCACCGGCGTCGATGTGTTTCGGTGTGAGTCCGCCGCGCATGACGTTGTCGCTCGCGGCCATGATCTCGATGCCGATGCCCCACTGGTAGGCGTGCAGCTGGCCGGCCCGCAGGAAGAGAGCCTCGCCACGCGCCAGCGTCACGATGTTCATCAGGAGCCCCACGACGACGCCGGGGTCGCCCGGGAACTGCGCCGCGTTTCGCCGGGCATTGGCGAGGTCGGGAGCGAACTCGACCGAGCGTGCGGCGTCGAGCGCGGCGATGATCGCATCGACGACGGGCTGCGCGTCCCCCGACAGCAGCCACGCGATCGCGTCGGCGAGCGAGGCGTCGTCGCGGATCCGCGCGGCCAACGGCGCGGCGGCGTCGCCGAGTTGCGCGAGCAGGCGCGCGGTGGCCTCGATGTCACGCAAGCCGCAGAGCGCGACGAAGCCGTCGCGCAGGGCCACGATCATCTCGGGCTTGTGATTGTCGTCGGTGTAGTTGCGCGGCGCAGAGTCAGGCAGATCGCGCTCCGCGGCGAAGCCCTCTTCCGCCTGTCGCTTCGTCGGATGAGCCTGAATCGACAGCGACTTCTCGGCCGCGAGGATCTTGAGCAAGTACGGCAGTCGGCCGTCGGGACCCACCTCGACGCCCTCCTGGCGGATCCATTCGTCGAGCGTGCGACCACTCCCGTCACGAACGTCCGCGGCGTCGGCGGCGTGGTCGCCGAACCATACCTCGGCCTCGGGCTGCGCAGCCTCCGGCCGTCCCTCGAGCTGCGCGATGAGCGTCGTCGACCCCCAGTCGAACGGACGCGGATCGTTGCCAAGTGGTACGAGCATGCTCCCACCCTATGATCACACCGGTCGCGTCCCCGCGCGCCGTAGGCTTGAGGCATGGCGAAGCTGTCGGCGCACCCGGTGTCCCCACCGCACCGCGCACCGGCGCGGGAGGCGACGGGGCACCTCGCCCTGCGCGCATACGCGACGTTCGTGCTGTTCAGCGCGCTGGCGTACTCGTGGTGGTACAACCTTCTCGGGATGATCGGTGCGCTCGCCCTCGTCGCCGTCGCCGTCCTCGCCACGCTCGCCATCTGGATCCCCAGCCTCACGCGCCGCCGCGGACCGCGGGCGCTCGCATGGCGCCGCTTGCCGTGGGCCGCATTCGCCTACGTCGCCCTCGCGTTCGTCTCGGTGGCGTGGTCGGCCTGGCCCGGCTCCACGATCGCGACCGCGCTCGTGCTCGCGGCGTTCACCCTGCAGGGGGTGTTCCTGGCCGACATGCTGACGTGGGGCGAGATCGTGCGCGGCCTCGAGGTCGCCCTGCGCTGGGTCGTCGCCCTGTCGATCCTGTTCGAGGCGTGGGTCGCGCTCATCCTCGACCACCCGATCCTGCCGAACTTCTTCCCGATCGACGGCGAGGCGGATCCGCACTGGTACTGGGTGCGCGGCAACCTCTTCGACGCGTGGCTCGTCGGCGACAGGATCCAGGGCATCGTGGGCAACTCGAACCTGCTTGGCATGCTGATGGTCGTCGCGCTGATCGTGTTCGGCGTGCGACTGCGCGTCGCGTTCCTCGGGCGGCTCCCGGTAGAGCGGATCATCATGCGCGCCGTGTGGCTCCTGCTCGCGGCATGGCTGCTCGCGCGGGCCGGATCCGCCACGAGCCTCGTCGCGGGCGCCGTCGTGCTGGCCGTCCTGGCGATCGCGCTCGTCATGCGCTGGCAGACGACGCCGCGTGGACGCACGACCGTCTACGCGACGGCGAGCGCCGCGACGGTCGGCGTCGTCGCGATCGGCCTGCTCGCGTACGATCGCGTCGCCGCCGCGCTCGGACGCGACGGGGGGCTCACCGGCCGCGACGACATCTGGGAGACGGTGCTCGACCGCGCGGTGCAGCATCCGGTGATCGGCAACGGCTTCGCGTCACCGTGGGTGCCCACCGATCCGGCGTTCGATGGCTGGATCGTCGACCACGGCATCTCGGTCTTCGAGGCGCACAACATGTGGCTCGACGCGTTCTTCCAGCTCGGCGCGCTCGGCGTCGCGGTGGTGGCTGCCGTCTACGCATCCGCCGTCTGGCGCGCGTGGTTCTTCGCCGTCGACCGCCCCCGCTGGGACCGTCACGCAAGCCGGCGCTACTCGCCGCTGACGCTGATCCCCCTCCTGGTGCTGTGGGCGCTGCTCGTACAGGGGCTGACCGAGTCGAACCCGATCATGCTGTGGGGGTGGATGCTCGTCGTCCTCTTCTCGGCGAAGATCAAGGTCACTCCTGCGCTCAGCCACCCCTCGCGCGACGCGGGAATCGGCGCGCCCGCATGACATCGGCGCGCGGTGCCGCCTTGACGGCTCTGGCCGATCTGCTCCGGTCGGCGGCCTTCGCCCGCGCGTACACGCTGACGGCGCTCACGGCGGCGTTCCTGACGACCGCGATCCACAGCGTGAACGGACCCGTCACTCTCGCGACGATCGTCGCGGGACTCGCCGTGCTCGGCGTCGGGATCCTCGTCGCCCGTCGTGACGAGCTGTCGCTGATCGGGTTCGCCCCCACGAGTCTCGTCCTGTATCTCGTGTGGGCGATCGTCAGCCTGGCCTGGGCGCTCGACGGTACCTACGGTCGCACCGTGATGGCGTGGTGCGCACTCATCGGATGGTCGATCGTCGCCGTCACGATCGCGCACGTGCGCGACACGCTCCAGATCGCCCGTGCCGTCGGCGACGTGCTGCGGTGGCTCCTCACGGCGTCCCTCGCGCTCGAGGTGCTGTCGGGAATCATCTTCGACGCACCATTCGTCGCGCTCGGGATCGAGGGGCTGATTGCGAACGGCGGTCCGATCCAGGGCCTGTTCGGCTCGCGCAACCTGCTCGCCTTCGTCGCGGTCATCGGCCTCATCACCTTCACGATCGAGTGGCGCGCGCGAGCGATCGCCCGACATGTCGCGACATACTCGCTCATCCTCGCCTCGCTGCTGCTCGTGCTGTCCGGCTCCCCGACCGCCGTCGTCCTCGTCAGCGCGCTCGTCGCGGCGGAGCTCGCGCTCGCCGTCGCCCGTCGGTCGCGCCGCACCGCCCGTCGTCGCGCTCACCTCGTCACGGCCGTGATCGCGGCGCTCGTCGTCGTATCGATCCTTGTGCTGTACCGCCCGATCGCGGCGTTCTTCTCCGCGCGGTCAGGGTTCGCCGCGCGCGCCGAGCTGTGGAGCGAGATCAGCGTCTGGATCGGCCAGCGCCCCGTCACCGGGTGGAGCCTCTTCGGCACGTGGGAGCAAGAGCCGTTCCCCACGAACGTGATCGACCTCTCGCTCGGCTGGGTCAACGCCTCCGCCCTCAACGTGTACGTCGACATCGTGCTGCAGCTCGGCTGGGTGGGGCTGCTGTTGTTCGCGACGTTCAGCGTGCTCGCGCTCGCGCGGGCCTGGCTCGCGGCCGCGGATCGTCGATCCGTCGTGTACGCGTGGCTGCCGCTGATGCTCGTCGCCCTGCTCGTCGAGTCGCTCTTCGAGAGCTACGCGCTCGGCGACCTCGGCTGGCTGCTGCTCGTCGTGTGCGCAGTCCGCGCCGGTCAGGAGCGATCCTGGCGCGTCGTGCTGGATCCGACCGCGCCGCTCCCGGCGCCGCCGATTCAGCCGTCTGGGGGATCGGCCCGGTAGTCTCAACGTCTATGCCGTTCGTTCTGCAGAACGTGGTCTTCCCGACCGACCGCGACCCGGACCTCCTGCCGCTGTATCTTGACGCGGACACCTGGTCGACGATCGACGACACCCCCGTTCGCGTGACGAACGACGCCCACATCGGCGACGTGCTCTCGCGCGAGAGCGTGCGGGTGCATCCGGGCAGTCGCACGTCATTCGCGAGCTACTTCAATGCCTTCCCTGCCTCATACTGGCAGCACTGGACGAGCGTACGCCGCGTCACTCTCACCGTGCGCACGTCGGGGTCGGCGACGGTCCTCGTGTATCGCTCCAACGGATCCGCCGTGCAGCAGCGCATCGAGACCGCGGAGGTGTCGGGCGAGAGCGAGACGCACTTCGACATCGCGCTGACGCAGTTCTCCGACGGCGGCTGGGTCTGGTTCGACATCGTCGCGGATCGCGAGCCCGTCGTGCTCGAGGGCGCCACGTGGACGACCGACCACGAGCCGGTGCGCGAGGGCAAGGCGTCGCTCGGCATCACGACCTATAACAAGCCCTCGTACTGCCTCGACACCCTCACCGCGCTCGCCGAGAGCGCGGGCGTGCTCGAGGTCGTCGACCGCGTCTTCCTCATCGACCAGGGCACAGACCGGGTCGACGCGCAGGACGGGTTCGCCGAGGTCGCCAGCGCTCTCGGCGACACCCTGCAGGTGATCACGCAGCCGAACCTCGGCGGATCCGGCGGGTTCGCCCGCGCGATGCACGAGACGATGCAGCGCGACGAGAGCGACTTCGTGCAGCTGCTCGACGACGACGTCAAGATCGAGCCGGAGTCGATCCGCCGCTCGATTGTGTTCGGCCGTTACGCGACGAAGCCGGTCATCGTCGGCGCACACATGTTCGATCTGCTGGACCGACCGCGATTGCACGCCTGGGCCGAGGTCGTCGACGAGATGCCGTTCATGTGGCGCACCCTCTATCAGGAGCAGCTGCCGCACGACTTCCGCGAGCAGAACCTGCGCCAGGCCCCGCTTCTGCACATGCGCATGGACGCCGACTACAACGGTTGGTGGATGTGTCTGATCCCGAAGGCGGTCATCGCCGAGATCGGGCTGCCGCTTCCCGCGTTCATCAAGTGGGACGACGCCGAGTACTCGCTGCGCGCCCGCGCGGCGGGTATCCCGACCGTGACGCTCCCCGGTGCGGCGCTCTGGCACGTGTCGTGGGTCGGCAAGGACGACGCGATCGACTGGCAGGCGTACTTCCACGCGCGCAACCGCATCGTGTCGGGGTTGCTGCACTCGACGATCCCCCATGGCGGGACGCTGCTGCGCCACAGCCGCCGCATGGACCTCAAGCACCTCATGATGATGCAGTACTACCCGACGGCGCTGCGCAATCGCGCGCTGCGCGACGTGTTGAGCGGCCCGGATCACATGCGACGCACGCTGCGCACGCGCATGCCGGAGGCGCGTGAAATCGCGAAGAAGTACCCCGAGACGGTCGTGCACCGCGACCCCGAACGCGTCCTCCACTCGCGCAAGGGCCGCCGGGTGTTCGAGTTGCGGCCCCGCCGCGCGGGGCTCGACAATCCGACCGGTCTGCGCCTGCGCGTCTTCACGGCGCGCACCCTGCTCGACCACCTGTTGCGCCGCCCGGCCCCGGAGAACGTGCAGACGCCCGAGGTGGAGTTCGGCAAGGACGACGCCGAGTGGTGGCGCGTGCCGGCGTTCGACTCGGCGCTCGTGTCGGCTGCCGACGGATCCGGAAAGCAGATCTACACGCGCAATCGAGGAACGTTCCGCGGCATGTTGCGCGACTCGATCCGCCTGCACCGCCGTCTGAAGAAGGAATGGCCGCGCCTCGCTCGCGAGTACCGGGCCGCCCTCCCCCGCCTCGTGGCGGAGGACGAATGGATCCGCAGTTTCGAGGACGACGCATGACCGACGCATTCGACCCCCGGACCGCCGCGATCGTCATCGTGACGTTCAATCGCGCACAGTTGCTGGCGCGCGCTCTCGAGTCGGTCGGCCGCATGGATCCGAAGCCGGGTCGCGTCGTCGTCGTCGACAACGCCTCGAGTGACGACACGGCAAGCGTCGTCGAGCGCTTCCAGAGCGAACTCGACACAGAGCTCGTCTCTCGCCGCCTCGATGAGAACACGGGCGGCGCGGGCGGCTTCAGCGAGGGGATGAAGACCGCGTACGCGCTGGGATCCGAGTGGATCTGGCTCATGGACGACGACGTCGAGGTGCTGCCAGACGGCCTCGCCCGCATGGGTGTGTGGGCGCCGCGCTTCCGCCACGTGCAGGGGCGTCGCTACGACTACGACGGATCCGAGTTCTACTGGCAGTACCGGGTCTCGACGGCGCTCGGCATCCCGATCCCGTTTGCGCCGGCCGGCTTCGATGAGTCCGGGTACCGCGAGATGAACTCGGGCTGCTTCGAGGGCATGTTCATCCATCGCTCGCTCGTGAAGCGGATCGGTCTGCCGGATCCGCGATTCTTCATCTATTGGGATGACACGATCTACGGCTACCTCGCCTCACGCTACGAGCCGTGCGTGATCGTCGATGAGTTCGTGCTGCAGCGCACGCGGTCGATCAAGCAGTGGGATATGGGCACGCGGCACTTGAATGCCTCGAGCGACATGTACCGGTACTACATCATGCGCAACCGCGGGATCATGTCGCATTACTACCGCGCACACGGCGACTATCGCCCGCTCGCCTTCGCGCTCGGCACGGCGGCGACGTTCGCGAAGGAGCTGATCCGCCTCGGTTTCGTCGAGCGCAAGATCACACGCCGCGGCTGGAGCAACCTCTGGACGGGCATGCGTGACGGACTCGCGCTCTCGCGCGATCGGTCGTTCGAGATCATGGCGCCGCTGGAAGACTGACGCCATGCTCGAGATCGGCGACGACACGCGCATCGCGAAGCAGGTGCAGTTCAACCAGGGCGAGCACACCACGCTTCGCGTGGGCGACCGGACCCAGATCTACCGGGGCGGTGAGTTCACGGGCGACATCACAATCGGCAAGGATGTGTTCATCAACCGCGACTGCTACGTGCGGCCGCACGTGACGATCGGCGACCGCGTGAACATCGGACCGTTCGTGCGCCTCATCACGGACACACACGACATCGGCCCGCATGAGCGTCGAGCGGGCGCGGTGCGGCACGACCCGATCGTCGTGGGCGCCGGATCGTGGATCGGGGCATCGTCGACGGTGCTCGCGGGCGTCACGATCGGAGCGGGCGCGATCGTCGCGGCCGGCTCGATCGTCACAGAAGACGTGCCGGACGACGTGCTCGTGGCCGGCGTGCCCGCGCGCGTCGTCAAGCGCCTGAAGGGCTAAGCGGCGCGATGACGCCAGCGGGCGCCTCGCGAGTGCGTTCGCGCCCTTTTCGGCGCGCAACAGGGCGACGGGGCACTCGCGGAGCGGGGCACGCTCAGGCGCGGATCCGCACGGCGTCGGCGGCCGCGAGCGCTCTGAGGTGACGTGCGATGCTCGCGCGGAGCGCGTCGTGCCGCGCATCGAGGGCGGTCGCGGGGTCGCGCCAGTTCGCAGGATCGTAGAGCCACACCGGACGGCGCACGAGCTCCGGCGCCTCCCACTCGTAACGCGGCCAAATATGGGCGTGCACGAAGGCGTCGTGGTTGCCGAGGACGTCGATGTTGGTGCGCCGAAAGCGCGGATCCGCCTCACGGCACGCGCGTTCGACGGCCGCGGCGAGCAGATCGGCGTCGGCGAGGAACTGCACGCGATCGGCGCGCGGCATCTCCGCGAGCGCCGTCGCGTGCGGATCCTTGCCGAGGAGCACGCAGTAGCCGGGCAGGAACTGGACGTCGCCGATGACGGCGTAGCCGCCGCGAAGCTCGGCGAGCACCGTGGGGTTCTCCCCGCGCACGGCGGATCCGATACGGTCGTCGCGCCAGGTCATGCCCTCGACGGTAGCGGATGACGGGCGCTGGTCGCCGCGCGCCGCTCGAGCGCGCGCTCCTCAAGGCGCGTGGCGAACGCAAGGGAGGTCGTTACGAGAGCATCGCGCAGAATGCGCGGCGCACTTCGGCGACGTAGTCGCCCGGCACCTCCAGCATGGGGAAATGACCGCCGCGCGGCGCGTAACTCCACACGCGCAGGTCGCGGAACCGCCGCTCGACCCATGCGCGAGGCAGGCGCTCGATCTCCCGAGCGAACACCGTCACCGCCGACGGCACCTCAATGGGGGCGCGGTTGTCGGGTGGGAAGTTCTCCCAGTAGAACCGTGCCGACGATCCCGCCGACGCGGTGAACCAGTAGAGCGACACCGTGTCAAGGATACGGTCGCGTGCCACGATGTCCTCGGGGCGGCCGTCGTTGTCGGTCCACCCGTGGAACTTCTCGACGATCCAGGCGAGCTGGCCGATCGGGGAATCGGTCAGCGCGTACGCGAGCGTCTGCGGACGCGTCGATTGCTCGAGAGAGTATCCCCCGCCCCGCTGCCAGAACGCCCGAGTTTCCGCCAGATTGGCGGCTTCGCGCTCGTCGAGATCACCGTCCTCGGGCGGCACCTCGACGTAGGGGGTGAAGGAGTGGATCGCCGCGACGCGATCGGGGTGGCGCACGGCCAGCGCAGCCGTCACCCGACCGCCCCAGTCCCCACCCGCGGCGACGAACCGTTCGTAGCCGAGCCGCGACATCAGCACGGACCACGCATCGGCGGTCCGATCGACTGACCACCCCGTCTCCACGGGCTTTCCGCTCGGACCGAAACCCGGTAACGCGGGCGCGACGACGTGGAACGCCGGCGCCTCAGGGTCGTTGGGTTCAGCGAACGCACGCGCGACCTCCAGCGGCTCGATCACCGAACTCGGCCAGCCATGGGTGAGCACGAGCGGCACGGCATCGGCGTGCGATGAGCGGACGTGGAGGAAGACGATGTCCACGCCGTCGATGCGCGTGACGGCCGGGTCATGAGCGTTGAACTCGTCCTCGAGTCTTCGCCAGTCGTACTGCGTCGCCCAGTACTCGGCGAGTTCCGTCAGGTAGGCGCGCGGGACGCCCTGACTCCAGTCGGCATCCGAGGAAGCGTCGCCGACGCTGACCGTCTCGCGCTCCGGAAGACGCGCCCGGGCGAGCCGGTCGCGCAGATCCGCGACCCGCGCCTCGTCGACCTTCAGCTCGAACGGGCGGATCGCGTCGTCGATGGTCATGTCGTCCTCCTGTCGTCCGAGCGGCGGCGAACCGGCCGCGCTCGACGATCATCCCGCAATGCGCGCCGCGCGTCTCTCCCGTTGCACGATCGGATCCGGCACCGGAGCGGCCGCGAGGAGACGGCGCGTGTAATCGTCCTCGGGATCCCGCAGCACGCGCTCGCGCGTGCCCGTCTCCACCACGCGTCCAAAGTGCAGCACGGAGACGTCGTCGCACAGCTCGTCGATCACCGCGAGGTCATGGCTGATGAACAGGCAGGCGAACCCCAGTCGCTCCTGCAAGTCGCGGAACACCTCGAGAACCTGCGCCTGCACGGACACGTCCAGCGCGCTCGTCGGCTCGTCGGCGATCAGCAGAGCCGGATCCAGCGCGACCGCCCGCGCGATCGCCACGCGCTGCTTCTGGCCGCCGGACAGCTGATGCGGATAGTGACGCCGCTGGCTCTCGAGGCCGACCGAGCAGTTCGTCGACTCCTACCCCCGGATGCACGACGCGCTCTGTGACGGGCGAATCTCCGTGCGGCACGCACGTGCTGTCGTCGACGCGGGCGGGCCGCTCACGCCGGACGCGCGCGCGTCCCTCGATCAGGCGGCGGTCCCGTTCGCGGAGCAGAGCACACCGGGGGATCTGAAGCGCATCGTGAAGAAACAGGCCGCCGAGCTCGCGCCGCTCTCACTACGTCAGCGTCACGAGCGGGAGCGCGCACGTCGTTTCGTCACGCTGACCGAGCGCGACGACGGCATGAGCGACCTGGTCATCTATCTCCCCACCTTCGAGGGGCGCGCCCTGTACGACCGCGCCACCGAGATGGCGAAGATCGTGACGGCCGACCGACGACGCGCGCGACGTGCGCACGACCGCGAAGGCGGGCACGCGGTCGACGACGCGGCGCCTGCTGCTGCGACCGACCTGCGCACGCTGGATCAGCTGCGCGTCGACATCCTCACGGACATCCTTCTGTCGGCGGAGCCGACGGGCCACGACCTTCACGCCTCGGGCACGGGCGCCACGCTCGCGGATGTGCAGGCGACGGTGCAGGTGACGATTCCGGTCGACCAGATGATCGATCCCGACGACGGCACGAGCTGGATCGATGAGGGCGGTCTCGTCTCACCCAACACCGCTCGGATCGTCGCGGGCAGCGCGGCTGGTTGGGAACGGCTGTTCTATCGCCCCGACTCGGGCACCATTGAACGCGTCGACCATTACCGACCATCCGCGGCGCAACGGCGCGCGCTGATCGGACGGGATATGACCTGCAGGTTCCCGGGGTGCACTGTGCCCGCGCGCAAGAGCGACATCGATCACTCGCACGACTATGCGCGCGGTGGTCAGACGGCGCAATCGAACCTCGCGGCGCTCTGCGAGGGACACCACATGATGAAGCACGGCTCGGGGTGGACCCTACGCCAACTCGCCGACGGCGTCATCGAATGGACGAGCCCGGCCGGCCGCACGCATCGCGACGAACCGGCGAGCCGCGTGTTCTTTCAGCCGGCACCGTCACCGACAAGAGACGACGACCGCCCCGAATGGGCACGAGACGGCGACCCACCAGAGAATCGGGGTGACTTCCGCGCACACGTCGAGTCGCTGGAGGCGAAGCGCCGTGCCGACGAGCGGTCCGCGCACGAACGACGCATCGTCCAGGACCGCGACGCCCGCAACGACGCGGTTGCCCGCGCGCGGGCAGCCGAGCGCGCGGACGACAATTCGGACCGGAAGGAAGGGTGGTGATGCGGCCCGACGACCGTCGCACGCCGTCACGCTCTGACCATCGGACTCCTGCTGAGGTCGATCATCGACCGCGCCCGCCCGCGCCGCGCTCGCTGCGCGCGCCTGGCGCTCATACCGTTCACCCGCCGAGGGCGTACACGTTCTCCGAAATCGCGGTCGCCTCGTGGGGCGCGGGAAGGTTGTCCGGCACCACCGTGAAACGACCGAGGGCGCCGCTCGTCGTCAGTCCGGCGCCCGAGCCGCAGGCCATGGTCCACTCGGAATCGTCACTGGCGGCGACCAAGCACACAGGCGAGTCTGCGCGCCCTTCGACGAGCCACAGCGATGTCCCCTTGTATTCGCCGACGTATCGGCTGGTCTGAGCGTCGACGGACGCGAGCGCGACCTCGTCGAGCGCCGGAAGCTCGTCCTGCGCCTCGCGATCCGCGTCGAGGTCGCTGAAGCCGCCCATCGACCCCGCGCAGCCCGCGAGCGTCAGCGCGCCGAGCCCGAGTACGGCGAGGGCCACCGCTCCGCGAATCCGCTGCATGGCGTCCAGTATGTCGCGCGTGAGCGTTGGGCGCACCCCTGACCGCGCCCCGCACAGAGCTGCTGCGGGATCCGCCTGCTCAGTACCCCACTTCGGGTGAGCGCCACCCGCGCCACTGCTCGAAGGAGCCCTGCACGAGCTGCGAGGCGGTGCGCTCCCACGTGTGCTTCGACGCGTGCCGGATGTACATGTAGCCGAGGCTCTGCGTACGGTAACCGACCCCGCCCTGCGTCTCCACCCGGATCAGCACCGAGCGGTCCGTCGAGTTGGGCGTCGGGCGCCATCCGCCGAGCGCGTCGAACGCCGCCCGCGACATCAGCATCGCCCCGCCCGCGAGCTGGTCGTGATAGCGCTCCGTGGCGAAGGTGCGGTGCACCGTCTGACCGACCTCTTCGAAGAAGAGATACTCCGTCGTCTTTCCAACGATGTCCGCACGCGAATACAGGTGGGCGAGCACGAGGTCCGAGACGTGATGCTCGCTGTACCAGTCGTCGTCGTCGAGCTTCGTGATGAGGTCTCCCGACGACCGTCGCACGCCCTCCGCCAGTGCTCCGCCGAACAGCACCGTCGCCGGAACCTCCACGAGCGTGTAGTCGAGCCCCGTCAGGTCGACACCGTCGAGCGACGGCGCCGGCACACCGTGCAGCACGACGATGACCTCGACGTGCGCGTACGTCTGCCTGGCCATCATCTCGAGCACACCGGGAACGAGCTCGCTGCGCATCGTCGACAGGATCACGCTGACGCGCGGCGAGTAGCGCGTGCCCGTGAGCTGCTCCACGCTCGATGCGAGCCGAAAGAAGCCGCCGTGCTCGTGCATGGCGATCCGCCGCGCCTCGACCTGACGCAGCTCGCGCTCCAGCCCCATCTGCTGTCGGTACGGCCGCCGGATCACGTTCGTCAGGGCTGGAGCGAGCGCCTCCGCAGGAACGTCCACCGCGGCCGGCAGTGAGTGCAGGATCGTGTCGGTCGCCGCGATCTCCGCGAACCGCGCGGCGAGACCCTCGGGCAGGTCGCGCAGCCCCGACAGGTCGATGCTCTCCACGCGGCGTAGTTCGCGGACGATCGCCGCGTCCAGCGGGCGGCGCACGTCGAACTCGATCGGCGCACCCATCCCCACCTCGACGGCCGCGATGATTCCGCGATTGCCGGTCACGGTCATCCGCCGCTCCGGCCGCGACGGCTTGAACAACAGCTCGCGCCCGATCGGGTTGTGCACCGCCAGATCGATCGCAGGCAGTTCGGTGCGCGGCTGGCCGTATGTCGCGTCCGACGTCGACACGTGGTGTGCCGCCAGCTCATCCGCCAACCGCACCGCCCCGCCGATCAGCACATCCGCGCGCTTGAGGCCGACGCCCTGCAGGCGGTCGACCATCGGCTCGACCGGCGGCACGGATCGCGTCGGGAGGAGCGGCAGCGCCGCGTCGCCCGCCCCGGCGGCGAGCGCGACCAGCGGGAAGCCCGCACCCGCGAAGGGCGTGTCGGGCAGGAAGACCGGAATCAGCGCGTTCGCGATCTCGTGCACGGGCGTCGGCTCACTCACCCGCACCGTCGCCGTCGCCCCGCCGCGCGGCGTGCCGATTTCGAGGTCATACCCGGTGAGGCCGCGCACCTGCCCGAGCCGGCCGCGCCAGCGCGGAACCGGCGCCTCCCAGTGGTCGAATCGCACCCGCAGCTCGAAGGTCTTCTGCGCCGGATCCCGCGGCAGTGCGACGTGACGCAGCAGGTGGGCGTCCGGGAGGTCGAGCGCGAGGCGCGGCAGCGGATCCGTCTCGATGCCGATCGCGCGAGCGACGTCTTCGGGTCCGTCCAGTCGCCTCGCCACGTCGTTCACGTCGGCGTCACGGCGGATTCGTCGCATCCGATTCCCTCTCGAGTTCCTTCATCGGGCGTGGACAGGCTACCCGGCCACGTTGTGATGTTCAGGAAAGCCGCTCGACGAGGTCGGCGTACGCCTCCGCCATCGCTCGAGGCGGCCGTGCATCCGCGAATGCACGCGCCGCAGCTCGCGCCTCCTCCTGATGGAACCAGCCATCCGCGAGGAGCTCCGCGATCGACTCCGCCGGCCTCTCGTGGTCGAAGAATCGGATCCACGCCTCCTCGCCGAACTCCGCGACGAGGTGCGGCGCATCGGGAAGGATGATCGGCAGCCCGTAGGTCGCCGCGAGGAACATGTTCCCCGAGTTCAGGATCGCCCGGTACGGCAGCACGAGCACGTCGGCCGCCGTGAACCATGTCGGGACGTCCTCGTCCGCGACGCGCTGCAGGTGGGTCGTGACGCGCACAGGTCCCGCTTCGAGGTCCGCGAGGATCCCGTCCACCGCGCCCTGCGGGCGTCCCGCGAGCAGGACCTCGATCTCGGCCCCCTGCCCTACGGCGATCTCCGCCGCCCGCGCGAGGTGCTCGAGTCCCTTGTACGGCCGGATCCACCCGAAGAACATCGCCGCCGTGCCGTCCGGTCGCGCGCCGATCGCCTCGCGCGCCGCCGCGCGATCCGTCGGCGCATCACCGTACACGCCGTCGTAGCTGCAGTGCGGGATGCCGACGACCTTCTCGGGCGGGAGCGCATAGTGCGCAGATGCGAGCTCCACCGTTCCCGGAGAGATCACGTGGATGGCGTCCGCGAGCTCGGCGAGCCGCTCGTGCAGCATCAGTGCCGTCTTCGGATACACCACGTCGTGAGGCAGCACGTTGTGCAACGTCCAGAGGATGCGCCGGCCCCATTGCTTCGCGCTGTAGAGCGCGTCGAGGAAGAGATCGGCGCGTCGCCGCGCGTCCTTCGCATCGACCGCCCATTCCGTGACGGGGCTCGTCCACTGCACGTGGATGACACCGCGGCGTTCCGGCGAGGTGAGCTCCCTCAGCGCCTCGTCGAAGTCGGGGCGTCCGGCCAGTTCGTAGCCGCGCTCGACGGCCTCCTCCTGCAGCAGTTGGACATAAGCGTTATCCCGCCAACCGGGGAAGTTGAAGATGCGCCGCTTCTCGGGTGCGAGCGCAGGTGACACAGGGCCCATCACCCGAGTCTATGGGGTGCCTCATCGCTCGCCGCAAGCGCGTGAGCCGGCGCCCGATCGCCCGCAGCCGGCCCAGCCAAGTCGACCCGCTCCACTGGAGTTCCGCGATGACGACGAACGTCTGCCGCTCCGGCATGTCGGCAGACGTTACGCATGCCTTCAGGAACGCACAAGCCCACCCCTTAGACTCATCGCGTGACTCGAGAAGCTGAGCGTGCAGGCGCGCCCACCGTCGTTTCCCGCAACCGGTGGCGCGACGTTTTCGACGGAACCCTCCCCGAGGACTGGGAGCCGACCATGTCGGTGTCCGTCATCATCCCGGCCTACAAGTCGAAGACCCTCGAGTTCACGCTCGCCTCTCTGGCCGCACAGGACTACCCCGAGGATCTTCTCGAGGTCGTCGTCCTCGACGACGGTGGCGGCGAGGAGCCGGTCGAGCTCGGCGAGTTCGTCCCCAAGAACACCCGCGTCATCCGCATCCATGAGGTGAGTGACGGCTGGGGCCGCTCGAACGCCACCGACATCGGCATCGCGTCCACCACCGGCGACATCATCTACTGGTGCGACTCGGACATGATCCTCTTCCGCGACAACGTGCGCCAGCACGCCAAGTGGGGGCACTTCATCCCCGAAGCCGCCACGATCGGTGAAAAGGGCTTCATCGAGGAGTGGACCTACACGCCCGAAGAGGTCTACGAGAAGGTCAAGGCCGGAACAATCGGCGACGACTACGACCGCTCGCAGCTCCACGAGCACTGGTCGAAGGAGATCTACCGCAAGACGGACGACCTCAACGACTCCGACGGCCGCAACTACTCCACCCACATGGGCGCGTGCGCGACCGTCACCCGCGCCGTCTACGACCGCACGTTCGGCCAGGACACCCGCCTGCACCTCGGGGAGGACACCGAGATCGCCTACCAGCTGTGGCAGGCCGGTGCCGTGTTCATCCCGGCGCACGACGCCGTCGGCTGGCACATGGGTCGCGGCACGATCCAGGACCACGCGGCCAAGGTCGCCTGGCACAACGACGTCCACTTCGCACAGCGTATGGCGATCCCCCGGTACCGTCGCAAGGCAGACAACAGGATTTGGGAAGTGCCGCTCCTCAAGGTCGTCACCGAGGTGACACCCGAGACGGCGGTCTACGCGCGCCCCGCGATCGACCGGATCCTCAACAACACGCAGACCGACGTGCATGTCGTGCTCGTCGGGCCCTGGTCGAAGCTCCACGAGGGGCGTCGCGGCATGCTCGCCGACCCCATGAACGAGCTGTACCTCGTCCGCGAGTGGTTCCGCACCGACAACCGCGTCATCTTCGCCGAAGAGCGCCCGCAGAGCGTCTTCCCCGCGCCCTTCCGCATCGACGTGCCCATCACCGCAGAGCTCTCGAGCGAGAGCCTGCAGGAGATGTACCGCCTGATGGACAAGCCGTGGATCGGCGCCATGCGATTCTTCACGCCGGGTCACGATAACGACGAGGCGGTGACGATCTGGAACTCGGCCGTCGTCGAGCGCGCCCGCCCCTACGTGACCGCTGAGCAGAGCCTCGAGGACCTCGTGGCGAAGATCGCGGGCTTCGAGTGGCAGTCGAGCGACGCCGCACAGCTCGCGGACCTGCGCGAGAACGAGCACCTCGAAGAGCGCGTCGTGCGCGTGGATCCCCGCATCGCGCGCCTCGAGAACGAGCTGCAGCACATGCGGATCCGCGCCGAGCAGGCCGAGGGCACTATCTCGACGGCGCGCCTCGTCGCGCGCGGCCTCAACGCGAAGACGGGCGGCCGCGCGGGTCGCGCGGCACGCGGCGTGAACCGGCTGCTCGGTGGGTTCCCCGCGCGCGCCGTCCGTGCGTTGCGCCGCGGTCGCTGACGTCGGCACAGGCGCTGACGTGAGGGCTCCGCGTGCTCGCGCGAGCCCCGCAAGGGAGTGCGCTGCCGCTCGCCTCTCGTCCGGCCGCGCTCGCTCGCCTCAGTCGAGGATCCGCGCAAGCTCTCGATCGAGGTAGGGCGCGAGCGTTCCCGCATACGTCGACGTGAGATGCGCTCCGTCCCGCGTGACGACGACGCCGCCGACGACCATGTCGCAGCGGTCGAGACCGCATTGCAGGTCGCTCAAGTCGATCGTGTGCGCGTTCTCGGTGCGCGCGACGGCGTCGTCGTACCCCGTGTGGAGAAGCGCGTCGGCGCGCGGCCGCGAGCAGTCGCCCGCCTCTCGCGCCGACCGGTTCGCGATGCAGTCGAGCGACTCCTCGGGGAAGATCGGGTTGTCGCGGAGGAAGAGGATCGGCGTATCTGACGACGGCCGGGCCTGCCACGCCTCAAGGATCATCTCCGTGTGGAACTCCTCGTCGGAGACTCCCGGGTCCTCGGACGTGAAGCGCGACTTCGACGACGCGGTCGTGAGGATCGCGTCGTACTCGCCGGACGCCGCCCGTTCGCTGATCGCCGTGCGCCATTCAGCGCATCCCTCCTGCCCTTCCGCGTTCTGGCCGTATACCGGAGCGTCCGGTGAAACCCACTGGCACCCCGCGCGTCCCGCCGCGTCGATGCGCCAGCCACGCGCCTCGGCGATCTGCTCGTAGACGTCGATCCAGACATTGTTGTGCGAGTCGCCGACGGCGAGGATCCGCTGTTCGTAGTTCTCTTCCTCGCCGAGCGCGCAGATGGCGACGTCGCGCGTGTCGACTCGCGACCAGCACTCGGCTCGGTTGGCATCGTCTCCGCGCAGCGCGTCGAGCGCCGGCACCGGATCCTCGCCCTCCCCCGCATCGGCGCACTCGGGCCGCGTCGGATCGAGCGACGCGGCGCCCGCGCACTCGTCCACGGCGACCACGCTGGACGAGGCCGATGAGCTGGAGGCATAGAGGACGCCGGCCGGCGTCACGGCCACGATCACGGCGACCAGGAAGAACACCAGCGGGCGCCGCCCACCTCCCGACGTCGCCCATGCGGTCGGAGCATTGAGCAGGAAGCGCGTGAGCAACGTCACCGCGACCGATACGGCGAGCACGACACTCGCACCGCGCCATCCGATCGCGTCGCGCTGTTTGATCGTGAGGAAGACGATGAGGATCGGCCAGTGCCACAGATACAGCCCGTATGACAGCCGGTCAAGGGTGACGAGCGGGCGGCTCGTGAGGAGCGGCGACGCCGACCCTTTTCCGCCCGCGGTCGAGAGCACGACGAGGATGGCGCCGCCGACGGGAAGGAGCGCCGCCGGTCCCGGATAGCTCAGGCCGCCGTCGAAGATGAAGCCGCTGCTGATGACCATCGCCAGGCCCACCCACCCCGCGACGACCTTGAGCGCGGCCGGGATCGACCAACCGGCCAGCACCAGCCCGGCGAGGAGACCGCCGATGCCCAGCTCCCAGAAGCGGGCGCCCGTGTCGAAGTACGCGGCCAGCGGATCCGCGAGGTTCGCGCGCCACGCGTAAATGAACGAGGCCAGCGTGGCGACCACGAGGAGGGTCCAGAAGGCGACGACGCGGGCACGCCGACCGCGGATGATGAGCGTGAGGATGCCGACCACGAGCGGGAAGAGGAAGAAGAACTGCGCCTGCACGGACAGCGACCAGAAGTGCTGCAGCGGGCTCGTTTCCGGCCCGGCCGCGCCGTAGGCGAGTTGGGAGGAAATCAGCTGCCAGTTCTCGACGTAGAGAGCCGTCGAGATGACCTCGATGAGGTTCTGCTCTCGCGTCCACGGCGACAGCACCGTGTAGGACAGCGCCGTGACCGCCAGCAGGACGAGTGTCGCGGGCGGAGCGAGCCGGGCGAAGGTGCGCCCCCACCGCGCAACGATGCCGAGCGGCCGTTCGGTCTGCAAAGCGCGCCCGAGCGAGAGGACGAGCAGGAAGCCCGAGACGGTGAGGAAGACGTCGACGCCTCCGGACACGCGACCGTGCCCGAACAGGTGGAAGATGACGACGAGCGTGAGCGCGATGCCGCGAAGTCCGTCGATTTCGCCGATGCGCGTGGGTCGCGCCGGCGCGGGCGTCATCGTCCGTTCACGAACGTTCGTTGTCACCGTTGTATTCTTCCAGCACCTCGCTGATCGGAGCATCCAGGGCAAGCCGGTGATCACGGATGTAGAGCCCGCGCGTGCAGAACCGCTTCAGGTCGGCCTCTCGGTGGCTCACGAAGAACAGCGTGCGGCCGCCGGCGAGCAGCTCATCGATGCGCGCGTAGCACTTCTCGCGGAACGCCTTGTCGCCGACGGCGAGCACCTCGTCGACAAGCAGGATCGGGTGGTCGAGCTGCGAGACGACCGAGAACGCGAGGCGCACCTTCATTCCGTTCGACAGATGGCGGTACGGAGTGTCCTGGAAGTCCTCGAGTTCGGCGAACTCGATGATCTCGTCGTAGCGATCCGTGACCTGACGCCGGCTCATGCCGTGCAGGCCCGCCGTGAGGCGCACGTTCTCGCGCACCGTCAGGTCTCCGACGAATCCGCCCGTGATCTCGATCAGCGGAGCGACGCCGCCGGAGACCTCGACCGTGCCTTCGTCCGGGAGCAGCACCCCGGCGACGAGCTTCAGCAGCGTGGACTTGCCCTGTCCGTTGCGGCCGACGACGCCGATCGACTCGCCGGGACGGACGGTGAACGACACATCGCGCAGCGCCCAGAACTCGCCCTTGGGCGTGCGCCGTCGCGCGCTCGAGAAGATCGCCTTGATCGACCGGCGTCCGCGCCGGTTGCGGCGGAAGCGCACGCCGAGCCCTGTCACCGAGATCGCGTTCTCCCCCGCCATCACAGCTCCTTCAACAGCGGGCGCTCGAGCGCCCGGAAGATCACGAGGCCGACGCCCAGCAGCACGACGCACCAGACGATGCTCACCACGACCGAGGTCGTGTCCCACAGCTGCGGGAAGAAGGCGGCACGGAACATCGTGAAGATGCCCGCGAGCGGGTTAAGGACGCCGAGGAACCCGAAGCCATTCGGCAGGTCGGGGACGGAGTAGATGATCGGCGTGGCGTAGAACAGTGCGCGCAGGATGAGGCGCGTCGTCCGCTCGAGGTCGCTGTACAGCACACACAGCGGCCCGATGATCAGTCCGAGCCCGACGAGCAGGATCGCCTGCAGGATGACAGCGACCGGGAACCACAGGATTCCCCACCCGAACGACGTGCCGCCTACGAAGATCGCGAACATCGCGAGCACGGGCAGCGAGAACATGAACTCGGTGCCCTTCGACAGCACGATGCGGCCGACCCAGATGGAGCGCGGGATCGACGTCGATCGCACGAGCTTCGCATCCTTGTTGAAGGCCCGAGTGAAGTCGGTCACCGCGGCGTTGAACCACACCCACGGCAGCAGGCCCGCGATGAGGAACACGATGTACGGATCGGCGCCGACATCGCGGTGGAAGATCTGCGTGAACACGAACCAGTAGATCGCGCTCATCACGAGCGGATCGAGCACGCTCCACAGGTATCCGAGCCAGCTCGTCGCATAGCGCACCCGCAGGTCGCGCGACGACAGCAGCCAGAGAGAGTGCAGGTAGCGCCGGGGCGTCCCGGGAGCGCCGACGGTTTCGGTCACGGCGCTTCCTCCTCCGGCCGCGACTTCGAGGCCACACGGCGCAACGCGCGCCCGGCTCGGCCGCGCGCCCGGCGCGCGACCTCCTTCGCGAGCTCGACCGCCGGCACGTCATCGACGCGGGCTCGCTCGTCCGGCCGGTCCTCCTGTTCACCCGCGTGAGCGCGCTTCACACCCTCCTCGGCGATTGCGCGTGCGGCCCGCACGGCCGCATCGAGCGGCACATCGGCGCTCGCGTTGTGCCGGGCGTCGTCGGTTGATTTGCTCGCCGTGCGGAGAGCGTCGAGGTCGCCGATGACGCGCACCCCCGTCGCTTCGATCTCGTCCGCGTGCCGCGCGCTCTCGACGTCGGCGAGCTCCGCCGCCCACCGCGGCAACGTGAGCTTGCGCTCGTCCGCGCCCGGCGTACGGGTGAGGAGCTCGCGGGACAGCGCGATCGGGAGGCGTCCATGGCGCTTCTCGAGCGCCGAGTCCGGGTCCGCGTAGGCGCGGTTGAGCGCGAGCATCAGCGCCGTCTCCTCGACGGTCATGCTGCGGTTCGCCACCGCTCCGGATTCCTCTGCGCCAAGCATCCCGCGCTCGAGCCCGAGCATGTCCTCGAAGGCGTCGGTCTGCTGGTCGCGGTGATCCGGATCCACGACGACCACCGTCACGCGATCACGCCCGAGGATCCGCGCCCAGCGCTCGACGATGCGTCCCTGCTGGGATCGCCGGTGGAACGCCGCGATCTGTCGCTGCGTGAAGCCGTCCGGCGCCTGCTCGTCTGTCAGCGCGTACGATGCCCAGTCCTCGAACTCGTGCAGCATCGTCGACTTGAGGAACTCCTGCCACGTCGAGGCGAGGATCGTGCCGTACTGCCGCACCGAGATCACCGCGTGCAGCGATTCGCCCAGCTCGTCGCGGAAGCGCCGTACCTGATCGTCATCGCTCTCACAGACCCACTCGTGCGAGATCCACACGCGGCGCGAATCGTCCGCCTCGACCCGCGCCAGGAGGTCGTTCCAGTGCTCCATCTCGGGCACGCCTCCGACTTCCGCGATGCGCCGCCCCATGAGGGCCGCGGTAGGAATGAGATGATCGTGCCGCTTCGTGAGCGTGCGCGGGTACAACACGCCGGCGCGCGCGAGTTCGTCCCGCTTGCGCACCGCCGTGCGCTGCAGGGCGGTAGTGCCGGTCTTCGGCAGACCGATGTGGAGCAGCCGTGCGCGTTCCGGCAGGAGCGGCGAAGTCGTGTTCGGCCGCGGCCGGAGCTCGGCCGCGAGCCCGCGTCGCGCGTCGCGCTCAGCGAGCGGTTCCGCACACGCGTAATCGAGCAGGTCGCGCGCGACGAACTCAGCGCGCAGCCGCTCGCCGTCCGCGACCTTCTCGAAGGGACTCGTCGCCGCATCCTGGCGCTGAATGCGGTCGCGACCACCCTGCGCGGCGACCGTCGCCATGATGCCGTCCGCGCGGAGCGTCTCGCTCAGCGCCGACAGGAGCTCGCTCTTGTCGCGGTTCACGTCTGCGTCGTACGACAGGATCCGATACGGCCTGTCCGTCGCTTCGAGAACGTCGGCCATGCGCTCGAACCAGCGGTCGAGGTCGACGGCCCACTCCAGGAACGCGTCGACGTCGATCTCCGGCCGCACCTCGCTCGTGTCGGTGTGGGTCCCGCTCTCGCCGCTGACGTTCTTCTGCACGGAGATATACGCGTCGAGGCGGGAACGCACGAGCACGTACGCCAGCCGGTGCGGCGACGCGACGACGTTCTCGAGCGTGCCGTAGACTCCGTTCGCGCTGAAGACCTCATAGAGTCCCCGCACCTCCGAGAGGTGGTCGAGGCACTCGCAGAAGAAGTTCGTTCCGGAACGCGGCGCCGAGATCACGACGATCTCGGGCAGCCGCGACGCGTCACTCACCTCGGTTGCGTCCGTCATGCCGTCTTCCCCGGTCTCAGACGAGCTTGTTGTTCCACATCGACAGCGCGGACCCGATCGCCATGTGCATGTCGAGGTACTGGTAGGTGCCGAGCCGGCCGCCGAAGTGCACGTCCTTTTCGTTCTTCTGCAGTTCGCGATAGGCGAGGAGCCCGGTGCGGTCCTCCGACGTGTTCACCGGGTAGTACGGTTCGTCGTCGCGCGAGGCAAAGCGGGAGAACTCCCGCATGATCACCGTCTTGTCGTTCGGGTAGCGGTCGGCCCGCTCCGGGTGGAAGTGCCGGAACTCGTGGATCCGCGTGTACGGGATGTCGGCGTCCGGGTAGTTCATGACGCTCGTGCCCTGGAAGTCGCCGACCTCGAGGACCTCTTCTTCGAAGTCGAGCGTGCGCCAGCTGAGTGCGCCCTCGGAGTAGTCGAAGTAGCGGTCGACAGGGCCCGTGTAGATGACGGGGAGCTGACCGACGACGTCCTTCTTGTTGAACGGCTGAGCCGTGTCGAAGAAGTCGGTGTCGAGGCGCACGTCGATGTTCGGGTGATCGGCCATCCGCTCGAGCCAGGCCGTATAGCCGTCCGTCGGAAGACCCTCGTGCGTGTCGTTGAAGTAGCGGTTGTCGTAGGTGTAGCGGACGGGGAGACGGCTGACGATGTCGCCCGAGAGCTTCGTCGGGTCGGTCTGCCACTGCTTCGCCGTGTAGTCGCGGAAGAACGCCTCGAAGAGCGGCCGGCCGACGAGAGCGATGCCCTTCTCTTCGAAGTTCTGCGCGCTGGCGACGTCGAATTCGCCGGCCTGGTCCTTCACGAGCGCGCGTGCCTCATCGGGCGAATAGGCAGCCTGGAAGAACTGGTTGATCGTGCCGAGGTTCACCGGCAGCGGGTACACGACGCCCTTGTGGTTCGAGTACACCTTGTGCACGTAGTTCGTGAACGTCGTGAAACGGTTGACGTATTCCCACACCGTCTCGTTCGACGTGTGGAACAGGTGCGCGCCGTAGCGGTGCACCTCGATCCCCGTCTCCGGCTCGGCCTCGCTGTAAGCATTGCCGCCGATGTGGTGACGGCGTTCGATGACGGTGACTCGGCGGCCCGCGTTCGCGGCTCGTTCGGCGATCGTGAGGCCGAAGAATCCCGAGCCGACGACAAGAAGATCGGTGTCCATACGGCTCATTGTTTCATCGAGCGGCCGTCAATCCTGACAGGCGGGCGCGAATGTCACAGGAAGATCACGGTCACCAGTAGCGGACGGAGACGCCGGCGCCGCGCTCCCACCGGATGCTGCCGCCCTGGAACCACTGCACGCAGCGGTCGCCCGAGGCCGAGCAGTTGCCGTCGCCGGTCGGGTAGCCGAGGCGGCCGGTCTGCCAGCCGCGCTCCCGCCACGCCGTCATGATCGCGCCGGACGTCGCGTGGGCGCCGGTCTTCGGCGACCAGTGGATCCGGCCACCCTCGAACCGCTGCGCACAGCCGCCGCCCTCAAGGACGCATCGCTTCTCGGACGTCGGGTAGCCGAGGCGACCCGCCTGCCAGCCGTTGTTCCGCCACGCGTCGACGAACGGTCCGGTCGTCGCGTGCGCGCCGGTCTTCGGCGACCAGTGAATCCGGCCCCCCTCGAACCGCTGTGCACAGCCGCCGCGCTCGAGACCGCAGCGCTCGTTGTTCGTCGGGTAGCCGAGGTCCCCCGTCTGCCATCCCGCAGCGCGCCACGCGCGCAGGATCGCCCCCTTGGTGATGTTGGCGCCCGTGGCCGAGGTCCAGTGGATTCGTCCGTTCTGGAACTTCTGTGCGCAACCGCCGTTCTCCAGCGTGCAGCGGCGGTCGGAGATCGGCTGCCCGAGGGGGCCGCCTCCGGAGCCCGAGCGCTCCCAGGTCGTGTAAATCGACCCGGTCGTCTGAAACGTCCCGCGGTTCTTGAGCCAGTGCACCTTGCCGCCCTCGAAGGGCTGCGTGCAGACCGACATGCCTGCGTTGCACCACCGCTCACCGGAGGGGTAGCCCAGCGCGCCCGTCTGCCACCCAGCGGCCCGCCACTTGCGCATGATCGAGTTCGTCGTCGCGTGCGCACCCGTCGAGCTTGTCCAGTGGATCCGACCGTCCTCGAACCGCTGTGCGCAGCCGCCGCCGTCCAGGCCACAGCGCGGATCCGACGTCGGGTACCCGAGCCGGCCGTTCTGCGACGACAGTGCCTTCCACCGAGCAGCGATGGCTCCCGAGACGTAGTGCGCCCCCGTCTGCTTCGACCAGACGATCATGCCGCCGTCAAAGGTCTGATAGCAGCCGTTGTAGCGCTGCAGGCCACACTTCTGTGTCGCCGTCGGCTCACCCAGCAATCCCGACTGGCCGTCGAGAGCACGCCACTTCTGCCCGATCTGACCGGGAACCGGGATATTCGGCGAGGGAGCGGACGGTTCGCCGCCGCGCGTGCCGCCGAACCAGTCGGTGTAGTAGTTGTAGAAGTTGCGGTTACCGTAGGCCGAGCACGAGTCGCCGATGCCGTAGCCGGCGTTGAGAGCGGCGCGATTCGGCTGGTACGGCGTGTAGTAGTACATCGCCGCCGTCGCCTTGTTCTCGATGCGCACGGCACCGGATCCGCAGGACGCGTTCGGGTGCCAGCGCACCTGCGAGGTCTTACCGACCGGGTACCAGCTGAAGTACGAGTCCTTCGTATAGCGCTGCAGCTGGTAGGCGGCCATGTACATCTGGTTCTGGAACCCGAAGTAGCGCTCGTCGCACGCGGCGTCGTCCGGGCACGCGTACCCCATCGCGATGTCGTAGCGGAAGTCGCTCGGCCAGGTGTGCGTGACGAGTCCCTGTTCCTTCTGGAGCATGACCACGAGCACCTTCTCGCTGACGTTGCACGCCTTCGAGACCTTCGAGATGATCTGGGCGGCGGTGTCGTTCGCCGCGCCGCGGTACGTCCCCGAGCAGTACGCGTTCGGCGCCTTCGTGAGGGTCTTCATCGAGAAGTCCTTCAGGCACGTGTAGTCCGAATCGCACTTCGGCACCTTCTTGTCGAAGAAGTACTGCATCTGCTTCGCCGACATCGTGCCCGACGTGTACATCTTCGCGTCGCTGATGATGTTGCCCGGGCGGAAGCCCTTGAGGGTGGCCGGCTGGTACGCGTCGATCGTCGCCGAATAGCCGCCGGGATCGGCCTCGTCGACCGTGTTGGACCCGACGTAGTCCCCGTTCTCGGGCGTCGGGATCCGCGCGATCTCGTCATCGAGCGTCTCCGCCGTGTCCTCGGGAGCCGCTGTCTCCTCGGGAGCCGCTGTCTCCTCGGGTGCCGCCGTCTCGTCCGGCGCGGGCGTCTCGGTCGGTTCCGCCGTCGGTGCGGGCGTCGCAGCGGGAGCGGCGTCCGGATCCGGAGCCTCCGTCGGCTGAGCCGTGACCTCGGGAGTCGGTGTCGGCGTCGGCGTCGTATCCGCGAAGGCAGTCGTCGGCAGCATCGCCATGATCACGCCCGCGATGACGGCGAACGCGAACGCGATCCGTCCCCTCCGGGCAGACTCGTAGCCGATTCTGATGCGACGCATGATGCTTAGTGTGACAGATGTGACTGGTTTGCAACACCCGAAGTTCGACTCTTCCGGCGCGTCGCGCGCCGCGTTGCGCCATCAATTAGGTAACGAGAAACTGATCCGAGTTCAGTCGCGACGTCGGAACATGCGCCTGCGACGCCGTGATCGCTCGATCGGGGCGGCGGGCAGGTCGAGCGACGCGAGATAGGCGAATCCGTCCGCCTCCGTCCGCTCGTCCCGAGCGATCGCACGGGCGAGAGACACCTTGCCCGTGGCCGCCACGCGCGCGACCACGGGCACGTCATGCATATTGGCCGACGCGCGTCTCAGCGCGCGCGAAACTCGCCGGTCGGTCTCGCCGTGGGGCGCGCACTCGATGAGGTATCGCACCGTCATCGTTCCGATCTCGTCTGCGGCCGGCCGCGCCTCCGACGAACACCTTTCCAGCAGGTGCGTCAACGCGGCGGGCTGATCGGCAACGAGCTCCTCGACGCGGAGCAGCGCCTGCGCCGCGCTGGCCGAAACATCCTGACCCACCGACCGCGTCACCGCGTCGCGCACAGCGGCCGAGGCGTGCCGAAGGCTCTCGTAGTCGCGCGAGTCCTCCGGGCCGCGCGCGATCCCACCGCGCCACAGATCCCGCGGGAACGCCGCGTCGATCGCGTCGAGGTCCACGATCGGAGGCGGCACGGGACCGAGTTCCAGCGCCTCCTCGTGCGTGGCAGCGAATCGCACGTCGGCGCGCCCCGTCCCGGCGTAGTAGTCGAGATACTTCAGTGGGTGCTCGGCCGCAGGGACGAGCGGCCGCGACGGGATGCCGTATGCGTCGGCAAGTACGAGCGCGTGCAGGGAACTGGCCACGACGAAACCGCTCCCGGCGATGCGCGCCGCGATCTCGCGGGGCTCGCCGACAGGGCTGAGGACATCCTCACCCGGCACGCGATCGAGCTCGTTGAGGTTCGGGACGACGGTCAATCCGCCGGCCCCGTTCGCGGTCACCTCCGGGAACAACCGCGGAAACAGAAGGGCCGGATCTCCGTACACCTCGGGGGCGCGCACACCGTGCCCGAGGAGCACCGCGCGGGTCAACGGCCCGCGCACGGAGCGCACGTCCAGTGGGTATCGCACGCGCTGAAGCACCTTGCCGTTGATTCCCGCGCCCCACACGACATCGCCGGGCGAGGCGAACTGCAGCACGCTTCCGACCGAGAGCAGGCGCGCCGAGCCCTCCTGTCGCGGAGCCGCGCTGAGCAGCGCGCGCACGAGCAACGGTCCGATCTCGTCGCCGAAGTTCCTCGGCGCATCCGGCGCGTCTGGCGTCCAATGCGGCACGCGAACGCCGTCGATCAACTCGTCGGGAAAGGCCACGAAGCTTCTCCTGGGGTCATCATGAGCGGCAGGGTGAGAAACCCGCACACCCCAGGGCCATCATCGCGACAGCTGCGCGGGCGCCGCAAGGCGCGCGCCGGTTTCCCTCCCGAGCCTCCTATCATGTGGGCATGCGTTCCGGCCCCCAGCTGCTCGTCTTTCCCGCCTATCTGAACAACGCGTTTCTCAACCTTCTCCAACTGGCTCCGGCAGCTGGCGGCTTCCAGATCCGCGGTGCGCACACGTACGACGACCTCATGCGCGGACTCGCCGACCTGGGGCGCGGCGACATCGTGCACCTGCACTGGACGACGCCGATCGCGCAGCAGGCCCAGTCGTACGCCGATGCGCTCAGCCGCGTGCGCCGCCTGGATCGCGCGCTCCGAGGCGTCCGTTCGCGCGGCGGGAAGCTCGTGTGGACCGTGCACAACCGGCTGCCCCATGAGCTCACGTTCCGCGAGCTCGAGATTCGGCTGCTGCGCGTCATCGCCGACTCGGCCGACGCCGTCCACATCATGGCACCGCACACGCCCGAGGCGATCGGCGACGTCGTCTCGCTCGACCCGCGACGCATCCGGCAGATCCCGCACCCCAGCTACGAGGGGGTGTACGACACGTCGGTCACGCGGAGCGATGCGCGTGCCTCGTTCGGCCTGACGGACGGCGACACCGCGGCGCTGTTCCTCGGACAGATCCGGCCGTACAAGGGCGTCGCCGCGCTCGCGGCCGCAGCCGCCGAGGCCGACGCGCGTCGCAAGAACGACCTCGTGCTGATGCTGGCCGGCGCGGTCAAGGAGATGTCGCGCGCGGATTTCGCGGCGTCGCTGCCGAGCGGGATGCGCACGGTGACGCAACTCGCGTTCGTGGCGGACGCTGACATCGCGCGCTGGTTCCGCGCCGCCGACGTCGCCTGCTTCCCCTATCGCGCGATCCTCAACTCCGGCAGCGTCCACCTCGCGGCCACGTTCCGCGTCCCGGTCATTCTCCCCGCGGATCCGGGACTGCGCGCGCAGTTCGGCGATCAGCGCTGGGTGGCGTTCTTCGACCCCGAGGATCCCACGGACTCCCTTGCCGAGCTGCTCGCCACGGATCCGTTCGCCTCGGTGACCGACGCCGACTTCGACGACTTCCTCGCGCCGATCTCCCCCTGGGACGTCTCACGCGCCTACGCCGATCTGCTCGCGGAACTCAGCGCCGCCTGAGCTCGATCAGGGCAGGAGCCGGCGAACACCGCGGACGAGCCAGTGGCGTCGGCGGCGCACCACGAGGATCCGGTCGACGACGTCGTAGAGGAACGCGTCACGCGGCGAATACGGCGGCAGCTCGAACGCCGCGTCGATGTTCGTGATGGCATCTCCGGCGACAACGACCGGCGTGAGCGGACGATGCAACGGCAGCGACGCGGCCGGGAAGGCGGCCGACCAGCTGCGCACGCCGTCGGCTGCCGTGCGCCAGGTGACGTTCGCGGCGTCGATCACGCGCCGCTCCCCCGCTGCGAGCGCGGCCTCGCCGTCGAACAGCGCCGGCCGTGGGTCGTCGGCCACGGACGCGGCGTCGGCGGAGACCGTCCCCTCGATGACGAGGAGGTCGCCGCCCGAGACCCGATCCACTCGAGCGCCGATGCGCGCCCGCATCTCGCGGCGCGCGTCGTCATCCGATGGCTCCTGCCACGCGTCGACCGCGAACAAGCGCGCGCGCTCGCCGAGCATGTCACGGGCCTGTTCGACAAGCTGTCGCCACTCGGATCCGGCAGCACGCGGCTGCGCCAGCTGGCGCGAGAGTCGCTCCAGGACGAGTGCGCGCTCCTCATCGCTCCAGGCGGAGTCCGCCGCGAGCAGCGCTCGCCACGTGGCGACGAGGTCTGCGCGTTCTTCCGTGGAATCTGTGCCCTCGGGGTGGCCGCCCGCGACGCGAGCGATGGCGTGGCCAGCGTCGAACTCCCCGCGCGCCGCCAGCTCGAGGGTGGCGCGGCGCAGCGATCCGATGGCGTCGGGGGCGCGCACAGCCTCGAGCAGCGCGTGTAAGGCGGCCGCGACCTCGTCGTCGGCCTCCGACGGGGCCTCCCAGGCGAGCAGGTAACGGTTCACGGCGACGAAGCCGTCGCGGTCCCAGACGAGGTCGGCGTACACCTCTTCGAGCGCGGGGAGAGCCGCCTCGCTCACGAGGCGGGCGCACTCGGCCTCCTGCGTCAGGTAGCTCACGAGACTCGTTCCGGCGCCCGCTCGCGCCGTCATCGACCCGGATCCGGGCCGCTCGCGATAGACGTACACGGCGTCGGCGATGATGTCGATCGACCGGGCGGCGAGAAGCGCCGTGACCATCGGGACGATGTCGTTCGAGCGCGGCACGTCGGGGAAGCGGATCCCGGAGCCCGTCCAAAACTCACGCCGGAACGCGCGGTTCCAGCACGGGCGGCTGTAGATCAGCGTCGGCTCGTCCGCGAGCGAGATGCCCTCCGCCGGACGGTCGAACGCCGGCATTGCGGCGGTCGGGCGCCACGTGTCGACCGCGCGGAACTTGAGATAGTCGCCGACGGCCATGTCAGATCCGGAGCGCTCCAGGCTCTCGGTCAGCGCGGCGTACGCGCCGTCCGGGATCAGGTCGTCGCCGTCCGCGAACACGAGATATCGACCGCGTGCGCGCTCCGCCCCGGCGTTCCGTGCGGATCCGCCGCCCTGGCCGGGCGAGGCGATGACCGTCACGCGGGGATCGCGAGCGGCCACCGCGCCAGCGTCCTCAACCGTTCCGTCGTCGGAGCGATCGTCGACGACGATCACCTCGAGATCGTCGAGCTGGCGAAGCACGGAGTCGAGCAGCTGCCGCAGCCACGGCCGAACATTATGGGTCGGGATGACGACCGACAGCAGCGGGGCGTCGGAGGCGTGCTCAGCGCGGGAAGATCCGGACATATCCGCACCAGGATATGTGAACCCAGCACGTGGCAGGATATGGAGAGCGTCCGGACCGGACGTTCCCCACGAAGGAGATCCTCCAGATGCAGTTGAGTGTGATCGGTTGCGGTTACCTGGGTGCCGTGCACGCGGCGGCGATGGCCTCGCTGGGCCACACGGTCGTTGGCATCGATGTCGATGTGGCGAAGGTGGCGAAGCTGTCGGCGGGTGAGACGCCTTTCTTCGAGCCGGGGCTCGATGAGATTCTGAAGGCGGGCATCGACTCGGGGCGCCTGTCGTTCTCGACGGACTATGCGGCCATCGCGGATGCCGACGTGCACTTCATCGGGGTGGGAACGCCGCAGCGGCGCGATGCGGCGGGCGCGGACATGACGTATGTCGACAGCGCGATCGCGGGGATTCTGCCGCACGCGAAGGCGGGCTCGTTGATTGTGGGGAAGTCGACGGTGCCGGTGGGCACGGCGGCGCGCTTGGCGGAGATCGTGCGTCCGAAGGGCGTGCGTCTGGTGTGGAATCCGGAGTTCCTGCGCGAGGGCTTCGCGGTGAAGGACACGGTGGATCCGGACCGGCTCGTCTACGGCGTCGACGGTGACACGCGTGACGAGGACGTCGCGACGCTCGACGCGGTGTACGCGTCGATTCTGGAGCGGGACACGCCGCGCCTGGTGACCGACTTCGCCACGGCGGAACTGGTGAAGGCCGCTGCCAACAGCTTCCTGGCGACGAAGATCAGCTTCATCAACGCGATGGCCGAGATCGCGGAGGTCACGGGCGCGAACGTCACGGAGCTCGCGGACGCGATCGGTCACGACGAGCGCATCGGCCGCAAGTTCCTCAATGCCGGCATCGGGTTCGGCGGCGGGTGCCTGCCGAAGGACATCCGGGCGTTCGCGGCGCGCGCCGAGGAGCTCGGCAAGGGTGAGTCGGTGGCGTTTTTGAAGCAGGTCGACGAGATCAACCTGCGTCGCCGCGAGCGGGTCGTGGACCTCGTGGTGGACTCGTTCGACGGTCAGCCCTACGGCCGACGCGTTGCGGTGCTGGGGTTGGCGTTCAAGCCGGACAGCGACGATATTCGCGACTCCCCCGCGCTCGACGTGGCGGTGCGTCTCAAGGGTCTCGGCGCGAAGGTCGTCTCGTACGACCCCCAGGCGATGGAGACCGCGCGTCGCGCCCACCCGCAGCTGACCTACGCCGACAGCCTCGACGAGGCCCTCACGGGCGCCGAGACGGTCGTCGTGGCCACCGAGTGGAAGCAGTTCAAGCAGCTCGACGCGACCGAGACGGCGCAGAAGGTGGAGCGAGCCGTCGTGATCGACGGTCGCAACATCCTCGACCCCGACACCTGGCGCGAGGCCGGCTGGACCTACACCGGAATGGGCCGATGACGAACCCCCGCGTCGCGGTCGTCGTCCGATCGAAGAACCGTCCGCGGTTCCTCGATCGGGCGCTGCGCAGCATCGCGGGGCAGACGATGGCCGACTGGGAGTGCGTCGTCATCAATGACGGCGGCGACCCGGCCGGCGTCGACGAGATGATCGCGCGCGTGCCGGAAGAGCACCGCGACAAGGTACGCGTACTGCATCGACAGACCTCGCACGGGCGCTGGGCGAGCGCGAACGCGGGTGTCTCGCTGACGTCTGCTCCCTACCTCGTGCTGCACGACGACGACGATTCGTGGCACCCCGAGTTCCTCGAGCGTGCCACGGCCTACCTCGATCGCGAGGGTAACTTCCAGCGCGGCGGAGTCGTCTCGCGCATCGAGATCGTCTGGGAGCGCGTCGACGGCGGCGACTATGTCGAACTCGGGCGCGAACTGTTCCAGCCCGATCTGACGGCGCCGACCCTCGGCGACACGATGCTCTTCAACCGCTTCGTGCCGATCGGCTTCGTCTACCGTCGCGCGATGCACGACGAGCTCGGCATGTACGACGAGCGACTGCCCGTCGTCGGCGACTGGGACTTCACGATGAAGGTGCTCGCGCGGGGCCCGCTCGAGTACCTCGACGACCGGCCATTCGCATACTGGCACCAGCGGCCCGGACACGCCGGGATCGACGGCAACAGCGTGATCTCGGCCGGATCCGAGCACCGGAAGTATGACGCCGAGGTGCGCGATGCCGCACTGCGCGAATACGTTCGCGAGTACGGGCCCGGTCTGCCCCTGTACCTGACGAAGTTCATCGATCAGCGCTTCGTCGAGGTGGAACAGGGGCTCCGCCGCGAGATCGAGCGCTACAGCCTCCCCGAGCGCACCCTCCGCATTCTGAAGCGGACCTTCCGCAAGGACTAGCGCAGCATCGGAGTTAGTGCGGGGTGGTGCGGATGACTTCGACGGCATCATCGATGGGGCCGTCGAAGAGCACGCGGTGCTCGTGGATGACGATGCCGCGCGAGCAGAGCTGCTGCACCGTCTTCATGTTGTGACTGACGACGAGCATCGTCACGCCCTGTTCGGTGAGCTCGCGCAGCTTCTCGTTGCACTTCTTGCGGAACGGGGCGTCGCCGACCGAGAGGACCTCGTCGACGAGGAGGATGTCGAGGTCGACGTGGATCGCGACCGAGAACGCCAGGCGCATGAACATCCCGGACGAGTAGTGCTTGACCTCCTGGTCGATGAACTCGCCGATCTCGCTGAAGGCGACGATGTCGTCGAAGCGCTCCTCGATCTGCTTCTTCGACATGCCGAGGATCGCGGCATTCAGGTAGACGTTCTCGCGACCGCTGAGCTCGGGGTGAAAACCCGCACCGACCTCGATGAGCCCGGCGACCCGTCCCTTGGTGAACACGCGTCCCTCATCGGGTTCCATGACGCCCGACACCATTTTGAGCGTGGTCGACTTCCCGGATCCGTTGAAGCCGAGCACCGCGACCGACTCGCCCTCGCCGATCTGGAAGCTCACGTCCTGGAGGGCCTCGAAATAGTCGGCGCGCACCTTCTTCCCGCGCGTCCAGTTGACGAACCCCTCCTTGAGGGAATGGGTGTTGCGCTTGAGGAAGCGCTTGGTGACGCCGTCGACGATGATCGCCGGGGTGCGCTCGGAAGTCTGTTGCAGAGTGTCGGTCATCACACGTCCTGAGCGAAGGTGCGTTCGAATCGGCGGAAGGTGAGCTGCCCGATGACGACGAGCACGATTCCGATGAGGATCGCGATACCGATGTGCGTCCCGAAGTGCGGGGCGAATCCGACCCAGCCGCCTTCGTTCGACGCGGAGTACTCGTCGACCGTCGGAACCCAGAAGCCGAAGTGCATCAGCTCGACCGCGACCGTGATCGGGTTGCACAGATAAAGGAACAGCCAGATGTCGCCGAGGTGCTCCTCGATGAGCTGCCAGGTGTACAGCACGGGAGAGGCCCAGGTCGCCAGCTGGCGGATGACCTCGGCGAAGTTGTCGATGTCGCGGAAGCGGACGTTGATGCCGGAGAACAGCAGGCCGAGCCCGAAGGCCACCAGCGCGATGATGGCGAGTCCGAGCAGGATCGCTCCCGCCCCCGCGATGGTCGGGATCCACCCGTAGATCAGCGCGACGACGATCAGGATCGCGAGCTGCGGGAGGAAGTGGATGAACGCGCCCGCGATCGCCGCGATCGGGAACAGCTCCCGCGGCAGATAGATCTTCTTCACGAGCGCCTTGTTGCCGACGACCGAGCCCGTCGCGTTCCCGAACCCCTCGTTGAAGAACTGCACGGTGATGAAGCCGGAGAACAGGTACAGCGGGAAGTTGTCGACGCCACGGTCCATCCCGAAGATGAACCCCATCACCAGGTAATAGATGAAGAACTGAATGAGCGGCTTGACGTACGACCAGGTCCACCCGAGTGCCGAGTTGCGGTACCGCGTCGCCGTGCCCTTGCGGATCAGCAGCGTCAGCAGGTAACGCCACCGGATGACATCGCGCAGGCCCCGCCCGCGCCCCGGAACGTCGTACTGAGACAGGTCGATGTTCGTCACAGGAGCGCGCCTCGCAGGGGTCGAACGCAGAAGGTCACACTGGATCCTACCGCCCGTATGCAGGCGATTCTGAGAACCCTCACTCGACCGGTTCCTCAGTCTCGCCCGCGGGGTGGAGGGCCTCGTCGACCAGCTGGCGGATGGCGACCGCGTCGGGCCACTCCTGGTCGACGCCGGAGTCCGGGTTCAGCTCGATCGACGTCATCTCCTGCGAGCGCGAATCGACCGCGAGCTCGACGAAGGTCGACACGAGTCCCTGTGGCACGTCGGTGGTGATGACGTCGTCGCCGGCACGCGCGACCTCCTGGAAGCGCGCGAGGACGTTCTGGGGCGTCATCTGGCTGATGACCGCCTCCTGCAGCTCGCGCTGGCGCTGCATGCGGTCCCAGTCGCTCGTCGTGTAGCGGGAGCGGGCGTACCAGAGCGCCGTCTCGCCACTCATGTGCTGAGTGCCCTCCTCGATCCAGCCGGTGGCCCACTCGCTCGCGGGCTGGCCCTCATAGGCCGGCCCCGGCCCCTCGGGCAGCCTCTCGTCGACCGTGATCTCCACGCCGCCGAGCGCGTCGATGAGCGCCGCGAAGCCGTGCATGTCGATCGAGACGTAGTACGGGATCTCGACGCCGAGCAGCCCCTCGGCGGCGTCCTTCGTCGCCTCGATCGCCGGCGTGGACGCGTTAGCTTCGGCGTCAGGATACAAACTCTCGCCCGAGTCGTCGCGGCAGAACGTCACGGCGTTCGTCAGCTGGTTGATGCCGCTGCTCCAACCGCAGGCCGGATCCGCGTGCCCCTCGAAGTAGTTCGGGTACAGCTGCTGCATCGGGCTGCCGTCGCTGAACGGAACGTGCTGCAGGTCGCGCGGGATGCCGGTGATCGTCACCCGCCCCGTGTCGGCGTTGACCGAGATCACCGAGATGCTGTCGTAACGGACCGAGTCGCGGCCCTCGGCCGAGTCGGCACCGAGCAGCAGCACGTTGTAGTACCCGTCACTCGCCGGCACGACGGGGCCCGACGAGTGGAAGATGGATCCGAGAGTGCCGCCCGCCGCGAAGAGCCGCGGAGCCGCGAGCGCGCCCGTCGCCCCCTGCAGGAGCATCAGCACGATCGCGAGCAGCGCGATCAGGAACCGCTGCGGTGTGCGCGTCTTGACGAGCCGCACGAGGCGGAGCGTGTCGATCGACAGGATGACCCACAGGATCGCGTACGCCGCCACGACGACCGCCAAGGCGATGAGCACGTACGGCCGTAGCACGAGATCGGCGACCGCCTCGCGCCACAGCAGTGCGCCGAGCGCCGCGATGACGATCAGGAGCCACATGACGAGCGTCGAGGCGAGGCCGAGCTTGGCGAACCGCCTACTGCCGGCGAGCGACTGCGCGGAGCCGGGAATCAGGAACCCGAGGATCACGAGCCACCATCCGCGGCGCGTCATCATCGCCGCGTTGCGGGCGTCGGGCGTGCGCAGCGGGGTCTCGTTGATGACCGGGCCGCGCGGCACCGCCAGGCGTTCGGCGGCAAGGGTCACGACAGGGAGTCCTTCAGCCGCTGATTCTTGTCCTCGACCTGCGACTCGAGCCGGTCTGCATACTGCTCGACGCGTTCCGCGACGTCGGGATCCGCGGAGCCGATGATGCGCGCGGCGAGAAGTCCGGCGTTGGTCGCGCCGCCGATCGACACGGTTGCGACGGGGATGCCCGCGGGCATCTGCACGATCGAGAGCAGTGAATCGAGGCCGTCGAGCGTCTTGAGCGGCACGGGAACGCCGATGACCGGCAGCGGCGTCAGCGAGGCGAGCATGCCGGGCAGGTGCGCCGCTCCCCCGGCGCCCGCGATGATCGCCTTCAGACCGCGTCCACGCGCCTCGCGTCCGTAGCTGACGAGCTTGTCCGGGGTGCGATGGGCCGAGACGACCTCGACCTCGTGCGCGATGCCGAACTCGGTCAGCGCCGCCGACGCGTCCTGCATGACACGCCAGTCAGAATCAGAGCCCATCACGACGCCGACGAGGGGGGATCCAGAGTTGGGAAGCACCCTACGAGAGTAGAGGCTCGACTTGCGGCTGGCTGAGTGCCTCGCCTGAGTCAGCTCAAGAAGTGGCGCCGCCGGCCTACTCGAAGCCCTTGGCGGCTGCGCGGGCGATGTAGGCCGCCTCGTCGATGTCGTCGCTCGTGGCGTTGACGTGGCCGACCTTGCGGCCGGGGCGCGATGCCTTCCCGTAGGTGTGGATCTTCGCCTGTGGGTACGCCGCCATCACGGACGGGAAGCGCTCGTCGATGTCGACGCCGTCGGGGCCGCCGAGGATGTTGATCATGCACGTCGCGTCGACGAGCGGCTCGGCGGATCCGAGCGGCAGGTCGAGCGCCGCCCGCAGGTGCTGCTCGAACTGGCTCGTGATCGCGCCGTCCTGCGTCCAGTGCCCGCTGTTGTGGGGGCGCATGGCGAGTTCATTGACGAGGAGACGCTCGTCCGTAGTCTCGAACAGCTCCACCGCGAGCATCCCGGTCACGCCGAGGCCGTTCGCGATCTCGGTCCCGATGCGCGCCGCGATCTCGATGATGCGCTCCCCCGCGCGGGGGGCGGGAGCGAACACCTCGGCGCATACGCCGTCCCGCTGCACGGTTTCGACGACCGGATACGGCACCATCTCGCCGCTCGGTCGGCGCGCGACCTGCTGGGCGAGTTCGCGCGAGAAGTCGACGAGCTCTTCCACGAGGATCCGCTCGCCCGCGAACGCCTCGAACCAGTCGTCCGCCTCCTCCGCGGACCGGACGACGCGCACGCCCTTGCCGTCATACCCGCCGCGCGGGGTCTTCACGACGGCGCGTCCGCCGTGGTCGTCGATGAAGGCCTGCAGCTCCGCGTGCGTCGCGACGCCAGCCCAGTCGGGCTGCGGCGCGCCGATCTCGGCGAGTCGCGCGCGCATGGCGAGCTTGTCCTGTGCGAACTGCAGGGCGTCGGGCCCCGGGTGCACGGCCGTCCCGTCGGCGACGAGCGCGCGCAGCACCTCTTGCGGCACGTGCTCGTGGTCGAAGGTGACGACGTCCACATCCGCCGCGAACGCGCGCACCGTCTCGAGGTCGCGATAGTCACCGACTGCGGTTGCGGCGAGCGCCGCCGACATCCCCTCCTGCTCCGCCAGCACGCGGATCTCGATGCCGAGTTCCGTCGCCGGAGCGATCATCATCCGGGCGAGTTGCCCACCGCCGATTACGCCGACACGCTTCGTCATGCGCCCATTGTCTCAGGCTGACGGCTGCTCGAGATACGGATCGGCCGCGAGCTGCTGTGCCTGCCGGTGCGCGAGGATCTGGCAGATCTCGATCTGGTCGCTGAGCGTCTCGCGCACGAGCTTCGGGTTCCGCACACCGCGCAGCTCAATCGTCGATCCCGCCCACGTTAGTCGCAGCGTTCCCGTTCCGAACGCGCCTTGCACTGGTCCGCGGAGCAGCTCAACGCCGTACCCCGTCGCGTGCAGGAACTCGCGTCGGCGCCGCAGGAGAAGCCCATGCCGCGCGATGATGCGGCGGGTGGTGACGATGTAGCTGCGCGAGATCCACGTCCACCACGGCAGCAGGACGCCGAAGAAGACGACGACGACCGCCGCGGCGAGGAGCATCCAGTCGTCGAACGGATCCGGCAGATTCGTCAGGAAGTAGCCGGTCGCGCCGGCGACAGCGATGAGCAGGACCGCCGGCCAGACGAGCCATCCGGCACCGCGACGGAATGTCGCGATACGGAGCTCCTGCTGATCGGCCATGCCTCCATTGTGGCCCGGCGACGGCGCCGTGGCGCGTCGGCGCGCGGTAGCCGGAGCAGAGCGCCCGTGCGCCCGAGCCGAGGACTTTTCGCCGACGAGAGGACTTTTCGCACGGATCCGGCAGTTTCTCGGGAGGATCTCCTGCGCTCGCATGGGTGCCCGATGCACCCGCTCGCGTCAGTGATCGGTCGGGGCAGGCCGGAGGTGCACGACGTCCCCGGCGGAGACCGCGTGCCGTGATGCCCCGTCGATCACGAGGCGACCGTACTCGTCGAGGTCGATCGCACGGCCGGTGAGGTGTGTGCCGTCGGGAAGGTGCGCCGTCACGCGGCGTCCCACTGTCACGCACGCTTCGCGCACGAGCGCGCGCACGGATCCGCGCTCGACGAGCGCCGTGAGCTCGCTGAGACGCCGCAGGTAGTCCGCGAGGAGCCGATCCTCATCGACATTGACGCCCTCGCTGGCGAACGACGTGGCGGTGTCGGTGGGCAGTTCCTCGGCCGTCATCCGCGTGTTCACCCCGCTGCCGACCACGACCGTGCCCTCCGTCGCCACCTCGGCGAGGATCCCGCAGATCTTGCGTTCGCCGACGAGCACGTCGTTCGGCCACTTCACCATCGCTCCGGGGATCTGCGACGAGACCGCCTCCGCCATCGCGACGCCCGCGATCAGCGGGACCCAGCCACGACGTTCCGCCGGCACGGCGTCGATGCGCAGCACGACCGACACCGCGAGCGCCGTGCCGGCGGGGGCCACCCAACGGCGATCGAGGCGGCCGCGTCCGCCGCGCTGATCGCGCGTCAGGAGCACGCCGAGGTGGGGCCACGCCTCCCCCTGACGAATCCGCGCCAGCAGATCCGCGTTCGTGGATCCGATGTGCTCCGCGTCGATGAGGCGGGGCGACACGGCTTCGGCGAGCGACCACATGCGTCCGATCCTACGCACGCCGGATCGACGTCTTCCTTCGCGCAGGGTGGCGTGGCTCAGCGCAGCGGGCTGCGCGAGCGGCGGCCCGCGGTCACCCGGCGAAGCCGCCCCACGGGCGGCGGTCGTAGCGACGCAGACGCCGCGACGTCGTCCATGCCCGATTCACGGGTCGGTCGTCGACCGTGGCCGTAGCGGCCTCCTGCGCGGCAGCCTCGGTCACGACGGCGAGCACGGCCGCGAGTTCTTCGTCCGTGGGGTTGCCGCGCGTCACGCGCAGGTCGGGCTCGCCGGTCACAGCGGGATGTTCCCGTGCTTCTTGGGGGGCAGCTCGGCGCGCTTGCGACGCAGCGCGCGCAGCGCCTTCGCGATCATGACGCGCGTGTGCGCCGGCTCGATCACGCCGTCGAGCTCGCCGCGTTCCGCTGCGAGGAACGGCGAGGCGACCGAGTAGGTGTACTCGTCGGCCAGCCGCGTGCGCACCGCGGCGACGTCTTCGCCGTTCTCCTCGGCCTTCTTGATCTCGCCGCGGTAGAGGATGTTCACCGCGCCCTGGCCGCCCATGACGGCGATCTCGGCGGTCGGCCAGGCGAGGTTAACGTCGGCGCCGAGCTGCTTCGAGCCCATGACGATGTACGCGCCGCCGTACGCCTTGCGCAGGATCACGGTGACGAGCGGCACGGTGGCCTCGGCGTACGCGTACAGCAGCTTCGCGCCACGTCGGATCACGCCCGTCCACTCCTGGTCGGTACCCGGGAGGTAGCCCGGCACGTCGACGAGGGTCACGACGGGGACCGAGAACGCGTCACAGAACCGCATGAAGCGGGCAGCCTTCTCGCCGGCCTCGATGTTGAGCGTTCCGGCCATCTGCTGCGGCTGGTTGGCGATGATCCCGACCGAGCGTCCCTCGATGCGTGCGAACCCGACGACGATGTTCGGGGCGAACAGCGGCTGGACCTCAAGGAACTCGCCGTGGTCGGCGATCACGGAGATCACTTCGTGGATGTCGTACGGCTGGTTCGGCGAGTCCGGGATGATCGTGTTGAGACGCTGATCGAGGTCGCTCGTCTCGAACTCGAAGTCCGAGGTGTAGTCCGGCAGGTCCGCCATGTTGTTGTCGGGCAGGTAGCCGAGCAAGGAGCGCGCGTAGTCGAGCGCGTCCTCTTCGTCCTCCGCGAGGTAGTGGGCGACTCCGGAGCGGGTGTTGTGCGTGTGCGCACCGCCGAGCTCCTCCATGCCGACGTCTTCGCCGGTGACGGTCTTGATGACGTCCGGCCCCGTGACGAACATCTGGCTCGTCCGGTCGACCATGATCACGAAGTCGGTCAGCGCCGGCGAGTACACGGCGCCGCCCGCTGCAGGGCCCATCACGATCGAGATCTGCGGGATCACGCCGGACGCGCGTGTGTTCAGCCGGAAGATCTCGGCGTACTTGCCGAGCGCGAGCACGCCCTCCTGGATCCGCGCGCCGCCCGAGTCGAGGATCCCGATGATGGGCATGCCGTTCTGCAGCGCGAACTTCATGACCTTGACGATCTTGTCGCCGGCCACCTCGCCGAGGGATCCGCCGAACGTCGAGAAGTCCTGCGAGTACACGGCGACGACGCGCCCGTGGATCGTGCCGACGCCGGTCACGACGGAGTCGCCGTACGGACGCGAGCGGTCCATGCCGAACGACGTCGTGCGGTGGCGCACGTACTCGTCGAGTTCCACGAAGCTGCCGGGATCCATGAGCTGCTCGACGCGCTCCCTGGCGGTCTGCTTGCCCTTGGCGTGCTGCTTCGTCGCGGCCACGTTCTCGGGCTCGACGACGGCCTCGTGGTAGCGGTTTCGCAGGTCCTGGATCTTGCCCGCGGTGGTCGAGATGTCCGGTTCGGTCACGGATTCCACCCTAATCACGCCATCCGTCCGACCGTTGGCTCACGTGCACAACGCATCGGCGCGTCGCGTGTGCGATCTCCACATGGCGTCCGCGGCTTGTCCCCCAAAGAGCCGACTGCCGCGGCTGCCCGCCGACAACTAGCGTGAGTTTCGAGCGATCGCGCTCGCCGTCTCGTCCGCTACAGGGTAGGCGCACGAGAACGGCTCGCAGAATCGGTTTTCGGGTGACCGCACTGCGTAGTTGACCCGGGGCGGGCTCTCCGCCCCGGGTCTTTTCTTGTCGGGGCTCGTCACCCGCGCGGGATCTCCGTCCAGAGATCCACGTCGCCGTCCTCGGTGCGCCCCGCGACCGTCACGGCGGTGTCTTCGAGCCGCGACGTGCGCACGATGATCTGCGCCGCGCGGGTGCCGGACAGCGTCGCCGCCAGCTGCTCTCGCACGCGGCCGACCGCCGCAGGCTCGAGGTCATCGAGCCCGCCCTCGTCGAACAGGGTCACCGTGCTTCCGTCTCGCCGTCGCTCCTGGAGCGCGGCGCGCACGCGCGCGTCGAGGAGGCGGGCCGCCCGGAGTTCGTCGCGCAGCGTCGCCTCAGCGATCACCGCGTCCGCCCGTTCCCGGTCTGTCAGATGCCCCGCAGCCTCGATGACGCGGGTGAGCACCGGCCCGGCGACCGCGAGCGCGACGCGCACGCGCTCCCGGCGCTCGCGACCGCGCGACTCCTGCGCACGACGCCACGACGCGGACTCCTGCTGGATCGTGGCGAGGCGCACCGTGTCGCGGTACGCCTGATCGGTGAACAGCACGACGAGCTGAGCGACCGCGACCCAGAGCAGGGATCCGAGCAGTCCTGCGACGAAACCCGTCGCGATGCTCCCGACCACGACCGTCGTCGCAACGGAGAACACGGCGATGCCCGCCCACGCCGCGATCGGTCGGCGGCGCGCGCAGACGATCGTGAACACAACGCCGCCGGCTCCCACGAACCACGTCGCGTTCGGCGCCGACGCCGCATCGGTCCCGGCCATTCCCGCTGTCGCGATCACGGGGAGCGTTGTCGCGGCCGCACTCGCGGCCATGGCGGCCCATCGGGGCATCCGCGCCGGGTGAGACGTGTCCGCAGCGGCGCGTCCGGGCACCAGGAGCGCCAGGGTCGTGGCGGCGACAAAGATCGCCACGGCGCCCACCCGCACGACCAGCGCCGTCTGAGCGTCCGGCGCGATGGCGCCGCGGATCGCGAAGTATGCCGCGAGCACGGCGGCAAGCAGCGATAAGACGGTGCGCGCCCGCATCTAGGACGCCTCCCGGTAGATGAGCGAGACGTGGGTGCCGGCGCGCGACGAGTCGATCTCGGCGCGCGCACCCGCCGCGGCCACGCGCGCGATGATCGACCCACGGATGCCGAGCCGGTCGGCGTTGATCGCGTCGACGTCGAACCCGTCGCCGGCGTCTCGCACGTCGATCCGGACGCCCGGTTCAAGCGTCGCGACCTCGACCGCGAGACCGGCGCCCGCCGCGTGTTCGAGCGCGTTCGCCACCGCCTGCGTGGCAGCGAGCACGAGGGCGCGCGCGGCGCGCGCAGGCAATTCGTCGCGAGCGCGATCCGGGAGCGCGATGTGGATGTCGGCGCCGAGCTGGGCGACCGATTCCCGCAGCTCGTGCGTGAGCCGCGCGACCGTCACCGGCTGATTCGTCCCGACGACCATCTCGTCATCCGCGTTGGCGAGCCGTCCGAGCGCGTCCCGCGCCATCGTCACCGCGAGCTCGCGCTCGCGGTCCGTCCGCGCCCGCGCCGCCGCGATGAGCGCCGCGAGAACGCTGTCGTGCATGAGCGAGGCGACCTCGACGCGCTCGCGCTCGGCGGATTCGAGGCCTGTCGCGTCCGAGTATGCCGTCACCGCTTCCGCCCGCGCCGCGTCGACACTGGCCGCGATGCCGCGCAGCGCCCAGGCCACGACCACATAGACGACGCCGAGCAGCAGGGCGATCGACACGTCGTAGAGCACCTGCTCCCAGAACGCCGGTGCGCCGCCGCCGTGCACGAGGCGCGCCGTGGCGAACAGCGTCGGCACGCCGATCGCGAACGCCAGCTGCGCCGCGACCGGGAACGCGATGATCGCCCCGACCGGAGCGACTCCGAGGAGGTAGTACGGCCACGGCTCTGCGGCGGGTGTGACGTCCGCGATCTCGGCCTGCACGAACCACACGACGAGCGACGCAGTGAACACGCACGCGAACCCGCCGCTGGCGAGCCGGGGCGCGCGCCCCAGCAGGCAGGCGAGAACCATCCACGCGAGCACGGCGAAGACCGTGGCGATCATCGGCCACCACGTCGCACCGACGGTCGGATCGTGCAGCGTGAAGATCGCCGCCTGCGTGCCGATGACGGCGGTTCCCACGGCGACGATCACCTGGATGGCGCGCTCGATGCGCCGTCCGGTGTAGCCGTGCGGCGCGCTCGGCGGCACCGGGCGCCGCGAGAGCTCACCCCACGCGCGATCGATCGTCGCGGCGGAGGCGCTCGGCATCAGGCTGTCAGGCACGATGCGTGTCCGGAGACGACATGATGCCGTCCTCGATCGCGCGCCGCAGAAGATCAACCTTGGTGGGCGCGGGCCGCCCGACCCCGACGTACTTGCCACGGATCCGCGCGATGTTCTCCTTGGCCGTCGAGAACGCGATGCCGAGCCGGTCGGCGACCGCCTTCAGCGGCAGCCCCGCGGCGTAGAGCCGGAGCACCTCACGCTCGCGGGTCGACAGCTGTGCGTCTGCGAAGGCCCGGTCGCTCTCGACGACGGCCGCCCATTCGACGTTGTCGAGCGGTTCCCCCGCCGCGACCGTGCGCACCGCCTGGACGACCTCCCCCAGGGGCGACGCCTTGCTGACGACGCCCACAGCGCCCGTGGCGAGCGCCTCTCGCACGCTGGCCGGGCGATCGGCGACCGAGTGGACGATGACGGCCGATTCCCCCGCGAGGCTCGAGACGTTCTCGGCGACCGTCGTGCCGTCGCCGAGCGTCAGGTCGAGCAGGACGATGTCGGCGGGCACCGCGTTCGCGTCGCGCAGGCTGCGCCGGTACTCGCCCACCGTGGATCCGCTGAACACGATCGAGGCACCGTCGTCGACGAGCACGGCGTGCAGCCCGAGGCGCACGGATTCGTGATCGTCGATGAGCGCGACCGTGGTCATGTCGATCAGGATATCGACAGAACGGCGACGGCCTCCACGTGATGCGAGTTCGGGAACAGATCGAAGGCGCGCAGCACGTCGATGTCGTACCCGAATCGACGGAAGATTCCGACGTCGCGCGCGAGGGCGACCGGATCACAGGCGACGTAGACGACGGCCCGCGGTGACAGCTGCGCGATGGCGTGCACGACGCGTTCTCCCGCGCCCGCTCGAGGCGGATCAAGCAGCGCGATGCCGCGGGTCAGGTCGTCGTCAGGCTCGAGCCCGGCGACGAACCGCTCGACCCGCGCGGTGACGGCGCGGACTGGCAGATCGGCGAGGTTCTCCCGCGCGTGGCGCGTGGCGGTCGACGCCGACTCGACCGTCGTGACGCGGGCCTTCTCGCCATGTCCGGCGAGCGCCGCTGAGAACAGTCCGACGCCACCGTAGAGGTCGAGGTGGTGGGCGCCGGGCTCCACCGGAAGGCTCGCGAGGGCGTCGCGCACGGCGGCGTCGAGAACCGTCGCGGCGCCACGATGCACCTGCCAGAACCCGCCCGCGTCGACGCGGAAGGCGCGATCGGCGACGCGCTCGGTCACGACCTCGGACCGCTCGCGGCGCCGGGCGCGGGCATCCGGGCGGCGCAGGATCCGCACCCTCCCATCGGCGGGCTGGACGAGATCGATCCGCCCCGGCTGCTCCCGGCCGAGCGCGAGGGCCGCGTCGGCGACCTCGGCCGTGGCGAGCGGGTAATCGGCGACATCGATGACATCGTGACTGCGGGCCGCGAACGGCCCGACCCGCCCGTCCGCGTCGACATGCAGGCCGACGCGGGTGCGCCACCGGGTGCCGTCCGCGGTCTCGTCGGATCCGGCGGGCTCGACGAGAGTCGACACGGCGCCGCCCGCGAACCGGTCAAACGCTTCCTCGATCACGCGGCGCTTGAGCTCGCGCTGGGCTGCGAGCGCGACGTGCCCGAAATCGGCGCCGCCGGGACGCGCCGCTGGCGGCCGCGAGACGTCGGCCTCGCGCCACACATGCGGGATGCGATCCTCCGACGCGTCCAGCACGTCGAGCGTCTCGGCGCGGGCGAACGAGCGGCGCACGTCCGTCACGCGCGCACGGATTCGCTCGCCGGGCAGCGCGTCCGGCGTGAAGACGACGAGGCCGCTCTCCCCATGTCGCGAGACGAAGACGCCGCCGTGCGCGACGCCCGACACCTCGAGTTCGAGTACATCCCCCGTCTGCATCCCGCCATCTTCCCACGCCGTGCCCGCGTGTCTCCGGCACGTTCGTTGCCCTGAGCAGGAGCTGTACCCGAGACTGGGGGCATGCTCCAGGTGTGTCTCGCGTCGACGTCCCCCGCCCGGCTCATGCTCCTGCGGCAGGTGGGAATCGAACCACGCCTCGAGGCCCCCGACGTCGACGAGGACGCGGTGATCGCCGCCCTCGAGCGCGAACTGTCGCCGGCGGAGCACGTTCTGCTGCTGGCCACGCACAAGGCCGACGAGGTCGCGTCACGACTGGCACGTGAGGGCTTCGAGGGCATTGTCATCGGCGGAGACTCGATGTTCGAGCTCGACGGACACGTCTACGGCAAGCCGCACACTCCCGAGCGCGCCACCGACCGCTGGCGGCAGATGCGGGGCATGACCGGCACACTCCATTCGGGCCAGAGCGTCATCCGGATCGCGGACGGGCGGCTGACCCGCGCCGACGCCGTTTCGCAGGCGGACGTGACGTTCGCCTCGGACGTGACCGACGAGGAGATCGCCGCGTACGTCGCGACGGGCGAGCCCTTGTCGGTCGCCGGCGCGTTCACCGTGGACAGCCTCGGAGGAGCCTTCATCGAGCGCGTCGACGGGGATCCCTCGACGGTGGTCGGTATGTCGCTGTCGACCGTGCGCCGACTCGTGCGCGACCTCGGCATCGAATGGACCTCCCTCTGGGCCACGACGGCCTCGTAGCCAATCGCACACGAAACGCCGGGCATGTTGTGGAGGTCAATCAAATCTCCACGGCCCCCGCTGGATAGGCTCGAATCCATGCCCGCAATCCGCAAGGTGCTCATCGCAAACCGTGGAGAGATCGCCGTCCGCATTATCCGCGCGGCCCGCGACTCCGGAATCGGATCGGTCGCCGTCTACGCCGACCAGGACCGAGATGCCCTCCACTCCCGACTCGCCGACGAGGCGTACGCTCTCGGGGGCGCAACGAGCGCCGAGACGTACCTCGCCATGGACAAGATCCTGTCGGTCGCGCGGCGGTCCGGTGCTGACGCCGTGCACCCCGGATACGGGTTCCTGGCGGAGAACGCCGACTTCGCGCGCGCCGTCACCGACGCCGGCCTCGTCTGGATCGGCCCCGGTCCTGAGGCCATCGAGGCGCTCGGCGACAAGGTGACCGCACGCCACGTGGCCGAGAAGGTGGGCGCGCCGCTCGCCCCTGGCACGCCGGGTCCCGTCGCGGGCGCGGACGAGGTCATCGCCTTCGCCGAGGAGCACGGACTGCCCATCGCCATCAAGGCGGCCTACGGCGGCGGCGGGCGCGGACTGAAGGTCGCGCGCGAGTTCGATGAGGTCGCCGAGCTGTTCGAATCCGCGACGCGCGAAGCGGTCGCGGCATTCGGCCGCGGCGAGTGCTTCGTCGAGAAGTACCTCGACCGGCCGCGCCACGTCGAGACGCAGTGCCTCGCCGACGCGAACGGAAACGTCGTCGTCGTCTCGACGCGCGACTGCTCGCTGCAGCGCCGCCACCAGAAGCTCGTCGAGGAGGCGCCCGCGCCGTTCCTGTCCGAGGAGCAGAACCGGATCCTGTACGACGCGTCGAAGGCGATCCTGAAGGATGTCGGCTACGTCGGCGCGGGAACGTGTGAGTTCCTCGTGGGCGCAGACGGCACGATCTCCTTCCTCGAGGTGAACACGCGGCTGCAGGTCGAGCACCCCGTGAGCGAGGAAGTGACCGGCATCGACCTCGTCCGGGAGCAGTTCCGGATCGCCGCGGGCGGCCTCCTCGAGTACGGCGACCCCGTGCCGGAGGGCCATTCGATCGAGTTCCGCATCAACGGCGAGGACGCCGGTCGCGGATTCCTCCCCCAGCCCGGCCCCATCCACACGTTCAAGGTCCCCGGCGGCCCCGGTGTCCGCGTCGACAGCGGCGTCACGGCCGGCGACGAGATCGGCGGCGCCTTCGATTCGATGCTCGCCAAGCTCATCGTGACGGGCAGCGACCGCGCGGAGGCGCTCGATCGCGCACGCCGCGCCCTCGACGAGTTCGAGGTCAGCGGCCTGCCGACGGTGATCCCCTTCCACCGGGCGGTCGTTCGCGATCCCGCGTTCGCGGCGTCGGACGGAGAATTCGGCGTGTATACGCGCTGGATCGAGACGGAGTTCGCGGGCGAGATCGCGCCGTGGGACGGCGAGCTGCACCAGGCCGAGCCCGCCCCCGAGCGCCATACCGTGGTCGTCGAGGTCGGCGGCAAGCGCGTCGAGGTCAGCCTGCCGGAGCGCGTCACGCAGCCGGCCGCCTCGCGAGGACGACCGGCGAACGTGCCGCCGTCGCGTCGCAGCCACCATGCATCCGGCGTCCCGAGCGGAGCCTCCGGTCACGCCGTCACCTCGCCGATGCAGGCGACCGTCGTGAAGATCGCGGTCGACGACGGTCAGGACGTCGTCGCGGGCGACCTGGTCGTCGTCCTCGAGGCGATGAAGATGGAACAGCCCCTGCACGCGCACAAGGATGGGCGCGTCGCGTCGATCAGCGCGCCGGTCGGTCAGACCGTGAGCGCAGGGCACCAGCTGCTGCAGATCGTCTGAGCCGCGCCGGCGTCACTCCTCGACGCGGACGCCGAGTCCGTGCATCGAGCGCGCGGCGTCGGTGATGGACCCGGACAGCGACGGGTAGGCCGTGAACACGCGCGCGACCTGATCGACCGTGAGACGACGCTCGACCGCCATGGCGATCGGGAAGATGAGCTCGCTCGCCTTCGGGGCGACCACGACACCGCCGACGACCGTGCCGGACAGGCGGCGGGCGAAGAGCTTCACGAAGCCGTCGCGCACGCCCATCATCTTGGCGCGCGGGTTCTCCTCGAGATCGAGCTTGCACTGGATCGCGTGCTCCGCGTCGGAGGTCCAGCCGACCGTGGCGATCTCGGGCGACGTGAAGATGTTGGCGGCGATCTTGTGCTCGGCGAATGGGATCACCGCGTCGCCCATCGCGTGGAAGACGGCCGTGCGGCCGAGCATCGAGGACACCGACGCGAGCGGCACCAGGTTCGTGCAGTCGCCCGTCGCGTAGATGTTCGACACCGAGGTGCGACCGACCTTGTTGACGCTGATGTGACCCGACTTCTCGAGCTGCACGCCCGCCTCCGCCAGGCCGAGGCCTGACGTGTTGGGGACGCCGCCCACGGCCATGAGGCAGTGGGAGCCCTCGATGGTCGAGCCGTCCGTGAGCGTGACGACCACGCCGGATCCGGTGTTCTCCACCGTCTCGGCGCGTGACTTCGCGAGGAGCGTCATGCCCCCGCGCGTGAACACCTTCTCGAGCACCTTCGCGGCATCGGGGTCCTCACCGGGGAGCACCTGCTCGCGGCTCGAGACGAGCGTCACCTTCGCGCCGAGGTTCATGTACGCCGAGGCGAACTCGGCCCCGGTGACGCCGGAACCGACCACCACGAGGTGCTCGGGCAGCGCCGACATGTTGTACATCTGCTTCCAGGTGAGGATGCGGTCGCCGTCGGGCATCGCGCCCGGCAGCTCGCGCGGCGACGCGCCGACCGACACGATGATGGTGTCGGCCTCCAGCCGGTCGAAGTCGGTGCCGTCGGGGCCGGTCGAGACGATGACCGCGTCGTCGCCCTCCAGCCGGCCGTGGCCAGAGATGATGGTCACGCCGGCGTCGAGGAGGCGCTCGCGCATGTCTTCGGACTGCTGCCCCGCGAGAGCGAGCGTGCGCTTGTTGATGGCCAGCAGGTTGATCGCCACTTCCGGCTTGAGCGGTTTACCGGAGTCGCCGCGCGCGTAGAACTGCACGCCCAGATCGCCGGCGTCCTCGATCGCGCGCGCCGCGTCGGCGGTCGCGATCAGCGTCTTCGACGGCACGACGTCGGTCAGCACGGCGGAACCGCCGACGCCGGTGCTCTCGACGAGGGTCACGTCGGCGCCCAGCTGCGCTCCCGCGAGCGCCGCCTCGTATCCCCCCGGCCCGCCGCCGATGATCGCGATCCTCTGGCTGCGTTCGAAGTCGAAACTCATGGGCCCCATTGTGTCACCCTGGCCCAGACAGCGGCGCTATCGTGTCTCCATGACTGATCCGTCGCACCCTCTCGACCTCGCCGCAGATCCGTTCGAGGTCGCCCGTACCGCCGCCGCCGACATCGCCCGCCTGACCGGCGTCGAGCGACACGACATCGCCGTCACGCTCGGCAGCGGCTGGGGACACGCCGCCGAACTGATCGGCGAAACCGTCGCCCAGATCGCCGCCACCGAGGTGACGGGCTTCACGAAGCCCGCACTCGAGGGACACGTCGGCACTCTCCGCAGCGTGCGAATGGACGACGGTCGATACGTGCTCGTGATCGGCGCCCGGACTCATTACTACGAGGGGCACGGCGTGCGCCGCGTCGTGCACAGCGTGCGCACCGCGGCGGCGGCCGGAGCGCGTGTGATGGTGCTGACCAATGGCGCCGGCGGCATCAAGGACACCTGGAGCGCCGGCCAGCCGGTGCTCATCAGCGACCACCTCAATCTCACGGCCGACACGCCGCTCGAGGGCGCGACGTTCATCGACATGACCGACCTGTACTCGTCGCGTCTGCGCGAGATCGCGCGCGAGGTGGATCCGAGCCTCGACGAGGGCGTCTACGCGCAGTTCCGCGGGCCCCAGTACGAGACGCCTGCGGAGGTGCGGATGGTGGAAGCGCTCGGCGGCGACATCGTCGGCATGTCGACGGCGCTCGAGGCGATCGCGGCGCGCCAGGCTGGGCTCGAGGTGCTCGGATTCTCGCTCATCACGAACCTCGCGGCCGGCATCTCGCCGACCCCGCTCAGCCACGAAGAGGTCATCGAGGCCGGGCGCAGCGCCGAGGGACGCATCTCACGGCTGCTCGCGGACGTGATCGGAAAGATTCGATGATCGCGGCCGCCCGCGCGTGGCTCGCGCAGGATCCGGATCCCGATACGCGTGCGGAGCTGACAGTGCTCGTCGAGCGGGCCGAGCGCGGCGACGCGGAGGCGAACGCCGATCTCGCCGACCGGTTCACGGGGCGCCTGCAGTTCGGCACCGCGGGACTGCGCGGCGCGCTCGGCGCCGGCCCCATGCGGATGAATCGCGTGCTCGTGGCGCAGGCCGCCGCCGGGCTTGCGCGCTTCCTCGTCGACCGTTCCGACGGATCCGCCCCGACCGTCGTTATCGGCTATGACGGCCGCCGGAACTCCGATGTGTTCGCCCGCGACTCCGCGGAGCTGCTCGCCGGCGCGGGCGTGAATGCGGTCCTCCTCCCCCGCATGCTGCCTACGCCGGTGCTCGCGTTCGCCGTGCGGCACCTCGGCGCCGACGCGGGCGTCATGGTCACAGCGAGCCACAACCCACCAGCCGACAACGGCTACAAGGTCTATCTCGGCGGCGCCGACGAGGGCGCACAGATCGTCTCGCCCACCGACGCGGAGATCGCCGCGAGCATCCAGGGGGTCGCCGACGGCGGATCCATCGCCGAGCTGCCGCGATCCGATGGCTACGCGATCGCGGACGATGCCGTCTTTGACGAATACGTTCGCCGCACCGCCGAGGTGCAGCCCGCTCCGGCGGGTGCCGCGGGCATGCGCTGGGTCTACACCGCGATGCACGGCGTCGGGTGGGAGACGGTCCGCGCGGTCGTCACGGCGGCCGGCTATCCCGCGCCCGAGGTGGTGGCGGAACAGATCGCGCCAGACGGCACGTTCCCGACGGTGGCGTTCCCGAACCCGGAGGAACCGGGCGCGATGGACCTGTCGTACGCGACCGCCGAGCGCATCGACGCCGAGTTCGTCATCGCGAACGACCCGGACGCCGACCGCGTCGCCATCGCGATTCCCACCACCGACGGCTGGCGGCGCCTCACGGGCAACGACATCGGGCTGCTGCTCGGTGCCCGCGCTGCGCGCGCCGTCGCGCGCACCGCGGGGGCCTCGGACGGTGCGCCGTCTCTCGCCTGCTCGCTCGTCTCGTCCCCCGGCCTGGGGGCGATCGCGCGACGCTACGGCCTCGACTGGCACGAGACGCTGACGGGGTTCAAGTGGATCTCGCGCGCACCCGGCATGGTGTTCGGGTACGAGGAGGCGCTCGGCTACCTGGTGAACCCCGAGACGGTGCGCGACAAGGACGGCATCTCGGCCGCCGTTGCCGTGCTGGGTCTGGCCGCCGAGGCACGCGCCGAGGGACGCACGCTCGCGGACCTGCTCGACGACCTCGCGTCGGAGATCGGCCACTACGCGAGCGGGCAGGTCTCGATCCGTGTCGAGGACGTCGCCGTGATCACCACCGCGATGGCGCGGTTGCGCGCGGAGCCCCCGACGACGTTCGGCGACGTCGCGGTCGAGCGGGTCGACGACCTGATGACGCCGCGCGACGGAGGGCCCGGGGGCGACATCCTGCGGTTCGGCCTCGCGGACGGTTCGCGGGTGATCTTCCGGCCGAGCGGTACCGAGCCGAAGCTCAAGGCCTACCTCGACGTGACGGGCGACACGCCCGCCATCGCCCGCGCACGCCTCGCGGCGTTGGAGCAGGCGGCACACGCCCTCCTGGCCTGAGAGCGGGCACGGGCTCAGCGTCGGCGCGCCCCGGCGAGCGCGCCGACGCCGAGCGCGATCCAGAGTCCGCCCGTGCTCCAGAAGACCAGGAACAGCAGGCCCGGGTCGAACAGGCTGGTCACCAGCACCACGACGCCCCCGAGGGCGACGATGACGTAACCGGCGCGCACGCCGCACGCGAACAGCGCGCCCGCGGCGAGGGTGACGATGCCGATGATCACGACGGCCACCGTCAGATCGACCGTCCCGCCGATGCCGCCGGCGACGCCGAAGAGTCCGGGGAACGCGACAAGGCAGCCGCCGAGAATGCGCAGGGTGATGCGCGCGCCCGACGCGCCGCGGCGTGCGACGGGCGGCACGATGACGGCGGCCCAGGTCACGAACATCAGCGGCATGAACATGATGAGGTTGCCCTGCCACCCCAGCCCGACGGCGACGAACCCGGTCGTCACGATGGCGGCCACGACGGCGGCGAGGTAGCCCCAGGGCCGCAACACGACGAGCGGGAGCGCGCCGAGCAGGATCGGCAGCGCGAACAGCAGCACCTCCACCCCGAGCGCGACGGCGCCTCGCCCGAGCTCCCCGTCCGCGATGAAGGGCATCAGCGCCGCAGAGAGCGCGCCGACAGCGACGGTCGCGATCGCGAGCCATCTCGTCGCCCGGTCGTCCGGGCGTGCACCCTGGTCGACGCCGAGCTGGTCGGCATACTGTCTCGCCACCTCGCGCGGTGTGCCGAGGCCAGCGAGAATCGCGTCGATGTCACGCCCCCGCTCGAGCGCGTCGAGGATGTGCGATTCGACGTCCTCGCCGATCCCGTGCCGCTGCGCGGCCGGCAGGATCCCGAGCTCGCGATCGAGCTGCGTGAGGAACCGGTTCGCGGCGCGGTCCTGAATGGCGTTCATGCTGTCTCCCCGAGGGTGTCGTCGACCTGACGTGAGATGCGACCCCAGACGTCGGCGAAGGTCGCCAGCTGCGCCGTGCCGTCGTCGGTGATCGCGTAGTACTTGCGAGGACGCGAGCCCGCGGGCGCCTCGTGCCGGCTCGCCACCACCCCCGCCTGCTGCATGCGAGCGAGGAGCGGGTACAGGCTGCCCTCGCTGGCGGTGAGATCACGCGCCACGAGCTCGTCCGCGAGCTCGAGACCGTACATGTCGCGGCGCGCGAGCAGCGCGAGCACGCAGAACTCGAGCACGCCCTTGCGGATGTTCGTTGCGATGCGAACGCGTTCCTCGTCCATGTCCGGAACTTTACCTTGCGTAGCAAGGCTTGCATAACAAGATCAGTCGCGGCGCGTCGTCAGCCCTCGTCGATGAGCGTGGCGAGCTCCGTGAGGAAGCTGTCGCGATCGGTCGCGCGGCGCGTGATGCGGCGCGCGTTCGCCGGATCCGCGAACACCTCCACGAACTGCTCGAAGACCGTCTGGAACGCGGGCCGGTCGCTCTCGGAGAACGCGGCCAGCGCGATCACGTGCACGCGGTCGGATCCCCACGGCACAGCGGTCTCGCTGACGGCGACGGCGATCGCCGTGCGGCGGGCCGACATCGTCATCGCGTGCGGCACGGCGAGCGACTCCGTGAAGGCGGTCGAGGAGAGCGCTTCGCGCTCGATCGCGCTGTCGATGTACGACTCGTCGATGATGCCCTCCGCGATGAGTGGCGCGCCGAGTCGGCGGATGATCTCGGCCGGGGTCGCCTCGCCGACGTCGCGCACGAATGCCCCGGGAAGGAACCAGCGGGCCATCTCCTCGCGCAGGCCGCTCAAGCGCCGAGCGCGACGCACGCGGTTCGCGGCGTCGGCGATCCGGTCGGCGTCGCGGTCCGAGAGGAACGGCGCGATCCTGACGACGCGGTCGGATCCGCCCCGCACGGTCGCCGGCGGATCGACCGTCGTCAGCACAAGGTCGGTGGCGAACGCGGCCCAGTCCGGGTCGTAGCTCGTCGACGTCTCGGTGATCTCGACCTCGTGCCCGGCCGCGCGCGCGATCTCGGCCGCGAGCCGCCTTCTCATCTGCTCGAGCCCGGGGCTGACGAGCGCCGCAGACAGCGCTGCCGAACGCTGACGATCGAACTCGAGGGCCGCACCGACGTGCATCGCGATGTCGGCGATCTCATCGTCGGGAATCGCGATCCCGAGCGCCTGAGACAGGTCACCCGCGATCGATACCGCCACGTCGAACAGCATGGGCGAGGCCGCCTTGAGCGACCGCGTCATCGGGTTGCGCGACCACAGCTCCTCCGCCGCCCGGAGCACGAGGTTCTGCACGTGCAGCGCGAGACGCGACGCGAACTGCTCCTGCGCGAAGCGCAGCCCATAGGTCTCCGCCGCGCGACCGACGGCGGCGCGCACCGCGGCGCCGACCCGCTCGTCCACGCCGTGTGCACTGGGCGTCTCGACCGGGTCGACGACGGAGAGCATCACGAGCGACGCGAGGTGGGCGAGGTCTCCGGACCGGAGCTCGACACCGAACCTCTCGCGCGCGATGCGACCGATCGCCGTCGCCACGCCATCCTCCGTCTCGTTCGCGCTCGCGTCAGCGCGAGCCAGAGCGTGACCGCGGGCGACGCGATCCGCGGCAATGGCGATGTGCAGCACGACGTCGAAGACGGCGAGCTCGTTGGTGGCATGATCGAGTTCCCGCAGCGCGTCGCGCAGGTCATGGCCGACCGCGGTGAACGACGCGGTGTCGAGCCCCAGATGGCCCGCCGCGCGGCGCAGGGCGTCGACGTCGACGGATCCCTCGTCCAGCTCCTCGTGGACGAGACGACTCACCAGCCGCCGCCGCGCCAGCTCGGTTCCTGTCACCCGGACGACCGCGGCCTCGCGCGCGAACGACAGCTCCGTCCCCCGAAGCATGCTGCGCACCCGGCGCAGGTCGGACTCGACCGTGTCGCGGGACACGTGCATCTCGAGCGCGGCGTCGAACACGTCGACACCATCGGGCGTCTCAAGCAGGCGGCGCACGAGCGCGTGCGTGCGCTCGCGCGGCGTGCCTCGATCGGGATCCAACTCGGCGAGCTCGACCGTCTGCGCGCGCTCGGTCGCGCGGTACCCCTGCGGCCCCGATTCGATCGCTTCGGGAGCGCGCCGATTGATCGCCGTGACGTACGACCGTACGCTGCGCGCGGTCACGCCCAACGAATCCGCGAGGTAGCCGGCCGTGACCCAGTCCGAGCGGCGCAACAGGATCCCGAGCACCCGCGTCTGCCGCTTGATCGTCACGGCCCCAGTCAACCAGACGTCGTTTTCCGCAGGGAGCGGAAAGCGCCCTCCATTGCCACGGGCGAGCAGACACCCCAGGATGGGGGGAAACGAGGAGAAGTGGGTCGATGAAGATCATCGTGGTGTGCGGCGCAGGCGCCTCGAGCACGTTCGTGGCCACCCGGCTGTCCCGCGCCGCCACGGTTGCCGGCCTCGAGATCGACGCGTCCGCGATCCCCGTCTCTGCGCTCGCCGCGGACCTCGCCTTTGCCGACGCGTTGCTCCTCGGCGCCCACCTCGGAGACGCGGCGCGCGCCGTCCGCGCGCGAGCGCGCGAGCACGGCGTGCGCGTCGTCGACCTGCCCGCCGACATCGCCGCCGACCGCGACGGGGCACGCACCCTCGCACTCGTGACCGACCCCGGATCCGCCACCGCCGGCGGGCCCCGCTGAAAGGAAACACATCATGGCTACTCGCACCGTCACCATCGCCTCCTCCCACGGTCTGCACGCGCGTCCCGCGAAGCTCTTCGCCGAGGCCGCGAAGAACTCCGGCCTCGACGTGACGGTTGCCAAGGGCGACGGCAAGCCCGTCAACGCGGCGAGCATCCTCGGCGTCATCTCGCTCGGCGCCAACACGGGCGACGAGGTGACGCTGTCCGTCTCCGGCGACGGCGAAGACGCCGTGCTCGACGAGCTGACGGCCATGCTCGAGTCCGACCAGGACGCCTGATCATGTCGGCCGAGATTCGCGGAACCGGCGTCGGGCTGGGCAACGCCTCCGGCCCCGTCGCCGTGATGGCGGCGGCCCTCGAACCGCCGAGCGACGCGCCGTCGACGCGGACGCCCGACGAGGAGAAGACGGCCGTCGCCGACGCGGTCTCGGCCGTTGCGGCAGAGCTGAACGACCGCGGCGAGCGCGCGGGAGGGTCCGCCCGCGACGTGCTCGAGGCGCAGGCGATGATGGCCGAGGATCCGACGCTCGAAGAGCTCGTCTCGGCCCGCATCGACGGCGGCGCCACGGGCGAACACGCCGTCTACGCCGCCTTCGCCGAGTTCGCCGAGCAACTGAAGGAGATCGGCGGCTATCTCGGCGAGCGCGCGGCCGACCTTGCGGACGTCGCGCAGCGCATCATCGCGCACCTCCGCGGCGTCCCCGCCCCCGGGGTGCCAGAGCCCGGGCACCCGTTCGTGCTCGTCGCGACCGACCTCGCGCCGGCCGACACCGCCCTGCTCGACCTCGACCAGGTGCTCGCCGTCGTCACGATCGAGGGCGGCCCGACCTCGCATACCGCGATCCTCGCTCGCGAGAAGGGCATCGTCGCGGTCGTGGGCGCCGCCGAGGCCGACCTCACTGACGGCCAGATCGTCATCGTCGACGCGGCGCAGGACCTCGTCATCGTGGATCCGTCGGACGCGCAGATCGCGGAGGCCGAACAGCGCGCCGCCGACCGCGAGGCCGCACGGAATGCCCCGATTACTCCCGGCGCGCTCGCCGACGGGACCGAGGTGCCCCTGCTCGCGAACCTCGGATCCGCCGACGGAGCCGCCGAGGCCATCGAGCTCGGCGCCGAGGGCGTCGGACTGTTCCGCACCGAGTTCCTGTTCCTCTCGAGCGACGAGGCACCGTCGGTCGCCGACCAGCAGGAGAGCTACCGGCAGCTGCTCGGGTCGTTCGCCGGGAAGAAGGTCGTCGTGCGCGTGCTCGACGCGGGCGCCGACAAGCCGCTCCCCTTCCTGACGGACGACGACGAGGAGAATCCGGCGCTCGGCCGCCGCGGGATCCGCGCCCTCGCGTATCGCGAGCAGATCCTCCGCGACCAGCTCACCGCGCTCGCGCACGCCGACGCGGAGACGGACGCCGACCTCTGGGTCATGGCGCCGATGGTCGCGACCGTCGACGAGGCCGAGTACTTCACGTCGCTCGCCAAGGAGCTGGGCCTGAAGACCGCGGGCGTCATGGTGGAGGTTCCCTCGAGCGCGCTGCTCGCGGAGGACATCCTGCGACAGACCGACTTCGCGTCGATCGGCACGAACGACCTCGTGCAGTACACGATGGCCGCCGATCGCCTGCTCGGATCCGTCGCGCACCTGCAGAGCCCCTGGCACCCGGGCGTGCTGCGGCTGATCAAGATGGTGGCCGACGGCGGCGCCGCGAACGGCAAGCCGGTCGGCGTCTGCGGCGAGGCCGCCGCGGATCCGCTGCTCGCCGTCGTGCTCGTCGGGCTCGGCGTCGACACGCTCTCGATGTCGCCGTCGGCGCTCGCCGACGTGCGCGCCGAACTGAAGAAGTACACCCTCGAGGACGCCCGGCGCCTCGCGGAGGCCGCCACGGCCGCATCGAACGCCGACGCCGCGAAGGCCGCCGCTCGCGCGGCCGCCTGACCTCACTCTCCCCTTCCCAGAAAGCAGTCACATCATGTCAACGCAGACAGCAGAGACCAAGGCGCCCGGCGGGTTCCGGGTGCTGATCCAGAAGGTCGGATCCTTCATGTCGGGCATGGTCATGCCCAACATTCCCGCGCTCGTCGCGTGGGGCCTGTTCACCGCGTTCTTCATCGAGAAGGGGTGGACGCCGAACGCCGACCTGGAGACGATCGTCGGCCCGATGATCCACTATCTGCTGCCGCTGATCATCGCCTACACCGGCGGGTTCATGATCTACGACAAGCGCGGCGGGGTCGTCGGCGTCATCGCGACGATGGGCGCGATCGTGGGAAGCGACCTGCTCGTCGCGGTCGCCAACGAGACGGGAGACGGCGGCCTCCCCCAGATCCACATGTTCCTCGGCGCGATGATCATGGGTCCGCTCGCCGCATGGATCATGAAGAAGCTCGACACCCTGTGGGAAGGCAAGGTCAAGGCGGGCTTCGAGATGCTCGTGTCGATGTTCTCGGCCGGCATCTTCGGCTTCCTCGCCGCGATCTTCGCCTTCTATGTCCTCGCGCCCGTCGTGAACTGGCTCACGGGGGTCCTCAGCAACGCCGTGGGATTCCTCGTCGAGAACGGACTGCTGCCCCTCACCAGCATCATCATCGAGCCGGCGAAGGTGTTCTTCCTCAACAACGCGATCAACCACGGCGTGCTGACACCGCTAGGGATCGGCGAACTCGACGAGCACGGCAAATCGATCCTCTTCCTGCTCGAAGCCAACCCCGGCGTCGGTCTTGGCCTGCTGCTCGCGTTTACGTTCTTCGGCGTCGGTGCCGCGAAGGGATCCGCCCCCGGCGCCGCGATCATCCACTTCTTCGGCGGCATCCACGAGGTCTACTTCCCGTACGTGCTGATGAAGCCGTCGCTGCTGCTCGCGGTGGTCGCGGGCGGGATGACCGGCGTCGGCGTCAACGTCCTGTTCGACACCGGCCTGCGCGCACCCGCCGCGCCGGGGTCGATCATCGCGGTGATGATCCAGACGGCGGGCGGCGACTACGTCGGTGTGATCCTCGCCGTCGTCGCCTCCGCGGCCGTGACGTTCGTGATCGCCGCCGTCATCCTCCGCGCCAGCCGAAAGCGCGACCTCGCCGCGGGCGACAAGTTCTCCCAGGCCGTCGCACAGACCGCGAAGAACAAGGGCAAGGACTCCGCGGCGCTGTCCGGCCTCGTCGCCGGGGCCACGACTACCGCCACGAAGACGATCGAGAAGGTCATCTTCGCGTGCGACGCGGGCATGGGATCCTCCGCCATGGGCGCGGGCGTGCTCCGCAAGAAGTTCAAGGCGGCCGGCATCACCGACGTCACCGTGACGAACAAGTCGATCGCGAACCTCGACGGATCCGCCGACCTCGTCATCACCCAGGCGCAGCTCACCGACAGGGCGCGACAGAACGAGCCCGGCGCGATCCACGTCTCGGTGGGCGGCTTCCTCGACGCCCCCGAATACGACGAGGTCGTCGAGATGGTGCGCCGCCAGCGCGAGGACGGCGACGTTCCCGCGGAGGAGACGGAGGCAGCGCCGGCTCCCGACGTCGCGGACGACAGCTCCGGCGGCTCCGATGTCCTCAAGCCCGAGTACGTGCGGATCCATGCCGGATCCGTCACGCGCGACGAGGCGCTCGCCGAGGCGGCGGGCATCCTCGAGGGCGCCGGGGCCGTCACGGGCGACTACGCCCAGGCGATGAAGGACCGCGAGGAGACCGTGTCCACCTTCATGGGCAACGGCCTCGCGATCCCCCACGGCACCGACGCCGCCAAGGACGCCGTCCTCGGCACCGCGCTGTCGGTCGTCCGCTACGACGGCGGGGTCGACTGGGGCGACGGCGACACCGCGACGTTCGTCGTCGGCATTGCCGGCCAGGGCGACGCTCATCTCGAGATCCTGCAGTCGGTCGCCGTGCAGTTCGGCGACGAGGACGCGGTCGAGCAGCTGAAGCAGGCCTCCTCGCCGGAGGAGCTGTACCGCCTGCTCCAGGACGGACTGGCCTGATGAAGGCCGTGCACTTCGGCGCCGGCAACATCGGGCGCGGCTTCGTCGGCGCCCTGCTGGCCGAGGGCGGATACGAGATCGTGTTCTCAGACGTCGCCGCCGACCTCGTCGCCGCGCTCGAGGAGGCAGACTCCTACACGGTGCACGAGGTCGGCGACGGCGGACGCGACATCGTCGTGTCCGGGTTCTCGGCCGTGAACAGCGCCGAGGATCCGGAGCGCGTCGCACGCGAGATCGCGGACGCCGACGTCGTCACGTGCGCGGTCGGCCCCACGGTGCTGAAGTTCATCGCACCGCACGTGCTCGCGGGGATCCGTGCTCGGGACGCGGATGCCGCCCCCGTTCAGGTGATGGCGTGCGAGAACGCGATCGGCGCGACCGATCAGCTGCGCGGGCACATCACGGAGGTTGCGGGCGAGGAATGGGGAGAGCTCTCCCCGCGTGCCGTCTTCGCGAACACCGCGGTCGACCGCATCGTCCCCGGCCAGCCGGAGGGAGCGGGGATCGACGTGACCGTCGAGCCATTCTTCGAGTGGGCGATCGAGCGCGCCCCGTTCGACCAGGCGCCGCCGACGATCCCCGGCGCGCACTTCGTCGACGAGCTCGGCCCGTACATCGAGCGAAAGCTGTTCACCGTGAACACGGGCCACGCCGCCACCGCCTACCACGGCGCGCGGGCCGGCTACGAGCGGATCGCGGACGCCCTCGCGGATCCGGGCATCGAGCAGAAGGTGGCCCGCGCGATCGAGGAGACCAGCGCGGTGCTCGCCCACAAGCACGGTTTCGCCGACGAGGAACTCGCGGCCTACCGAGCGACGATCCTCCAGCGCTTCAAGAATCCCGCCCTGCCGGACACGGTGGGCCGCGTCGGCCGCCAGCCGCTGCGCAAGCTGTCGCGGCACGAGCGCTTCGTCGGCCCCGCCGCGGAAGCCGCCGAGCGCGGCCTCGCCGTCGACGGGCTGCTGGATGCGATCGACGCGGCCCTCGCGTTCGATGACCCGGACGACGAGCAGGCCGCCCAGCTGCGGGCGAAGCTCGCGGCGCAGAGCGCCGACGCGTTCACGGCGGACGTGACGGGCCTGGATCCGTCGCACCCGCTGTACGCGGCGGTGCGCGACGTGGTCGCGGGCCATACGCGCTGAGGAGGTTCCGGGCGAAGCAGGAGAGAATGTCGTCATGAGCACCCCGCAGCCTCCGTACGGCCCGCCCGCGCACCAGGTTCCCCCGGCCGCCGCACCGACGGCGCCCCTTCCGCAGCAGGCCGGATATCCGCAACAGGGCGGGTATCCGCAGCCGGGCGGCCCCGTGCCTCCGGCTGGCGGCCCCGCGGCGCAGGTCACGCCCGCACCCCAGAAGCCGCGCCCCGGCAAGACGCTTCCTGTGCTCGCCCTCGTCAGCGCGATCATCGGAACGCTCGTCGTCTGCCTCGGCTTCCTCAGCTTCATACCCGAGGCCGGACGCGTGACCGGTTTCCTCTCCTTCATCGGCTGGGCGTTCCTCATCGCGGGCCTCGTGATGTCGATCGTCGCGCTCGCGAAGAAGGCCGCTGCCCTGGGCATCAGCATCGCCGCGCTGGCCGTCTCGCTCGCGGGCAGCGTGCTCGGCATCGCCGCGGCGATCGTCGTGGCGGTCGCGGGCATCTTCACCTACACGACGACGATCATCGACGAGTTCGGCGACCTCGTGCCGACGGATCCCGAGGACGGCTGGACCCTCCCCGAGGGATCGGCGGATCCGGACGTGCAGGCTGACTGCGATGCGCTTCTCGCCGCGGGCCCGGGGGCCGCGAGCGGCCCGAGCGACCTCGGTGCGCTCTTCGACTCGCTCGCCGACCAGATGTCGACGGACGAGGTGAGCGAGCCGCTCGACGATCTCGCCGACGCGTACGAGGATCTGGCGGAGGCGCGCTCCGCCGACGACGCGTCTGCCGCCCAGAGCGCGGCCCAGCGCGCGGCGACGCAGCTCGGGGCCGCCTGCGGTTTCGAGCTCGACGACCTGCCGTAGCCGCCGCGGCGTGCGCGCGCCGTCGCGTGGGAGGATCGGGGCATGACGTCCGAGTCGCCAGTCGGCGGATCCCAGACACTGAGTCGCGGCATCCGCATGCTCGAGACACTCGCCGATGCCGACCGACCCTTGTCGATCGATGAGCTGTCGGCCGCGCTGGGGCTGCACCGATCCGTCGCCTACCGGCTGCTGCGCACGCTCGAGCATCACGGGCTCGTCTCGCGCGACGACGCGGGTCGCGTGCGGCTGGCGGCAGGTCTCGCCACGCTCGCGTATGCCGTGTCACGCGATCTCCAGCAGGCGGCCTATCCGCACCTCGCCGAGGCCGCGGACACGCTCGGGATGACCTGCCTCATCGCGGTGCTCGTGGACGGCGACGAGGCCGTCACTCTCACCAGCGCCTCGCCACGCAGCGAGATCACCATCTCCTATCGCCCCGGCCACCGTCATCCCATCACGCGCGGCGGGCCCGGCAAGGCGATTCTGATGGGGCTCGACGCCGCCGACTGGCCCACCACGGTCCCGGACCACCTGCGCGACGAGATCGCCGAGAGCGCGCGCCGCGGCTACGCGCTCAGCGAGAGCGAGGTCGTGCCGTCGTTGCACGCCGTCTCCGTGCCGCTCGAGCTGCCGGGACAGCCGCCCGCCTCTCTCGCCGCGATCCACATCACGCTGCCGCGCCCGGCCGCCGAGATCGCCGAGGCCCTCGACCGGGCCTCGGCGGCGATCTCATCGGCGCTCGGCCGGTGAGCGCGAGCTGCCTCAGCCCATGATGCGGTCGAAATGCGCCGCGATGTCCGCCGTGCTGCCGAGCGGCAGCACCTGCGAGACGTACTGGTCGGGCCGCACGATCACGACCGCCCCCTCGCGCGAGACGCCGCGCCCCTCGAAGATATCCTCGCCCGATCGCGCCGCGTAGATCCGCTCGTAGTCGCGCACCTGGAACGGCCCCACGCGCGGGAGGAACGCCTCGGGCGCGTCGGTGATGTCGAACGCGGAGTGCGGCTGCTGGTAGATCACCTTCACGTCGAACCAGGCGTCGACATCGGCGCCCTCCGGCCGATACCGCACGAGCGGGGAGGCCGGATCCGTGGCGAGCCAATCGGCGAGCGCACGCGTCGGCGACGACTCAGCAGGCGCGGCCGCGTCGGCGAAGACGTAGATGCGCCACCGGCCATCCGCCGTCGCGTGGTGACCGAGATGCACGGGGTTCGCGTCGCAGACCCTCGTGACCATGTGCGACTTGAAGCGCTTGCCGACCGGGAAGCCCGCCGCGAGCTCCTGATGTGCCACGTCGCCCGTGATCATCGACGGCTGATACTCGGTCATGAACCCCGCGGGGAACTCGGCCGTGCGCACGTAGAAATCCTCGAGCTCCGCCGGATCGTCGAACTCCTCCGGGCGCTTCGCCATGAGCGTCGACCATTCGCGGTCGAAGTCGATCAGGTCGACCGCAATCTGCTGGCGCTCGCCCGAGTATGTCTCGAGCAGCTCCTCCCCCGCGCGGCCATCGAGCACGTGGGCGAGCTTCCAGGCGAGGTTCCAGCCGTCCTGCATCGACACGTTCATGCCCTGGCCCGCCTTGGCGGAGTGCGTGTGGCACGCGTCACCGAGAATGAACACCCGCGGATCGGTGTCCGCATCGTGGAACGAGTCGGTGACGCGGTGACCGACCTCGTAGACGCTGCGCCATGCGACGTCGCGCACCTCGAGCGTGTACGGGTGCATGATCTCGTTCGCGCGCTGTTCGACCTGTTCCTGCGTGGTTTCGCGCACCCGCCCGCCGTCGTTCTCGTCCACCTCGCCGAGGTCGACGTACATCCGGAAGAGGTGGTTGCCCTCGCGCGGAATGTGCAGGATGGATCCGCCGTCGTGCGACTGAATCGCGCACTTCGTGCGGATGTCGGGGAAGTCCGTCTCCGCGAGCACATCCATCACGCCCCAGGCATGGAACGCCTGCGCGCCCGTGAGCTCGCGACCGATCGAACGCCGGACAGCGCTGCGGGCGCCGTCGGCGCCGACGAGGTACTTCGTGCGCACCGTACGTTCGGCGCCCTCGTCGTCCCCCGCGGTGCGCCGCAGCGTCACCTCGACGGGGTGACTGCCCGACAGTCGCCGCTGCGAGACGAACTCCCAGCCGTAGTCGGGCTCCATGCGCGAGGGCGCGTTGCGCATGAACGCGAGGAAGTAGTCGAGCACGCGCGCCTGGTTCACGATGAGGTGCGGGAACTCGCTGATGCCGTGCTCGTCGTCGATCGCCCGCCCGCCGCGCACGATGTTGCGCGGGTTGTCGACGTCCGGTCGCCAGAACGCCATCTCCGTGATCCAGTACGCTTCCTGCGTGATCTGTGGGGCGAACCCGAACGCTTGGAACGTCTCGACAGATCGCGCCTGGATGCCGTCGGCCTGGCCGACTTCGAGGCGACCCGGCCGACGGTCAATGATCCGCGCGTGCACGTGAGGGAACGTGGCGAGCTGTGCCGCGGTGATGACACCGGCCGGGCCCGTGCCGATGATCAGCACGTCCATCTCGTCGGGCAGCTCGGCCGGACGGTCGAGTCCGATGCCGGCCGCGGGCTGCACCCGCGGGTCTCCCGATACGTAACCGTGGTGGTGGAACTGCATGCGCGGGGTGCTCCTCACGTCATCGTGTGTGGCGACGGTATCGAATTGTGTGTTCTATATTCGAACACCGTGTTCTGTATGTGACTTCCTTATCGTACGCCCTCTCGGGGCGCGCGACAACCGGCGTCGCAGTAGAATCGCACTCGTCCGACCCTGGCGGGGTCGGTGCCCGAAAAAGGGGCACGAAGCGCCGACGCGCGAGACACATACGGATCCTGTCGCTCCGTTCGTCTCACGAAAGGCTCACCCATGCCCACCGTCGCCCAGCACGTCGCCCACGCCCTCGCCCACCACATCGACCACGTCTTCGGGGTGATGGGCAACGGAAACGCCTACCTTCTCGACGCCCTGCTCAACGAGACCGACGCCGCTTACACTGCGGTGCGCCACGAACAGGGCGCCGTGGTCGCGGCCGATGCGCACTTTCGGGTCTCGCAGCGGATCGCCGCCGCCACCACGACCTATGGCGCGGGGTTCACGAACACCCTGACGGCCCTCGCCGAGTCAGCCATGGCGCGCATCCCCCTCGTGCTCGTCGTCGGGGACGAGCCGACGAGCGGCGCGCGCCCCTGGGACGTCGACCAGATCGCGCTCGCGTCGGGCGTCGGCGTGCGCACCTACACCGTCGGGCGCCTCGACGCCGTCGCAACGGTCACGCTCGCGATTGAACACGCTCTCGCGAAGCGACTCCCCGTCGTGCTATCGCTGCCCTACGACGTGCCGACCCGCGATGCGGGGCCGCTTCCCCGCGAGCTGCCCGCCATTGTGCCGCCCGAGCGCGTCGAGCCGGCCGCGGCCACGCACGCCGCGATCGCACGCACCGCGGATGTGCTCCGCGCGGCGCAGCGCCCCGTGATCCTCGGCGGCCGCGGCGCGTGGCTGGCCGGTGCATCGGATGCGCTCGGACGCCTGGCCGACCGCACGGGCGCCCTCACCGGCTCCTCCACGCTGGGGCGCGGGATCTTCCCCGACGCACGGTACGACTTCGGTGTCACCGGGGGATTCGGCGCGCCCGGCGCGATGGACCTGGTCCGCACCGCCGACGTCGTCGTGGTCATCGGCGCCTCCTTGAACCAGTTCACGATGCGCTTCGGCGAGCTGTTCGCCCCCGACACCCACGTGGTACAGGTCGACATTGCGCCGAGCGCAACCCACCCGCGCGTCAACGCGTTCCTCCGGGGAGACGCGCACACCGTCACCGAGCTCCTCGTCGACGCGCTCGGAGCCGGATCCGGATCCGGCTGGCGCGACACCGTCGACGTGCCGGCGCTGCGCACCCAGGTCGTCGAGGGCGAGTTCGCCGACGACGGGCGCCTCGATCCGCGCGCGGCGGCGTCGCGCCTCGCCGAACTCCTGCCGAGTGAGCGCATCGTGGTGTCGGACGGCGGTCACTTCCTGGGCTGGGCCAACATGTTCTGGCCCGTGGCCTCCGCCGGACGGATGGTCATGGTCGGCACGGCCTACCAGTCGATCGGGCTCGGATTCCCGAGCGTTGCGGGCGCCGCGGCCGCGGATGCCGACTCGGCCATCGTCCTCTCGACGGGCGACGGCGGCGGCCTCATGGCGCTCGCCGACCTCGAGACCGCAGTCCGTACCGCGGGCGGCCGGGGCATCTGCGTCGTCTGGAACGACGGTGCGTACGGGGCCGAAGTCAACCTCTACGGTCTGCTCGGACTGAACGAACGCCCCATGCGGATCCCCGACGTCGACTTCGCCGCCCTCGGCGCCGCGGTCGGCGCCGAGCCGGTCGTCGTGACCTCGCTCGCCGACCTTGATCGCGTCGCGACCTGGGCGGAGGAGCCGGTCGCCGAGCGCCGCTTCCTCATGCTCGATCTGCGCATCTCGGGCCGCATCATCGCGCCGTACCAGCACGAGATCATCCGGGTGAACCTCGGCTAGCGCCGCGTCTCGTCCAACGGCTTCTGCCAGATGTAAATGCCCGTGCGCTGGCGCTCCTCCTGCGTGGGACGCAGGTTGATGCCGTTGCGGTTGCGCAGCAGGAGCGTCGCAACGAGCGCGATGACCGCCATGCCGACGAGATAGTAGCCGATGTTCAGCGCGTCGCCGGTGGCCTCGAGAATCCACGCCGCGATCATCGGCGAGAATGCGCCGCCGACGATCGAACCGATCGCGTACGAGATCGAGACGCCCGAGAAGCGCACGGAAGACGGGAACAGCTCCGTGAACCAGGCGGCCTGCGGACCGTAGGTCAGCCCCAATCCCACCGTGAGCACGAGCAGCGCGACCGTGAGCGCCCACACCTCACCGATGTTGACGACGGGGAAGGTGAGTGCCGCGGCGATGCCGAGCAGCACGTACCCGATGATGTAGGTCGTACGCCGGCCGATGTAGTCGCTGATGATGCCCGCGAGGAGGGTGAAGACGAGCCAGCTCACACCCGACCACGTCACCGCCGCGAGGACGGGTCCGCGCTCGAGACCGAGCTCCGCGGTGCCGTAGTTCTGGATATAGCCGCCGGTCGTCATGTACCCGATCGCGTTGTTGCCGGCGAAGACGAGGGCCGCCAGAAGCACGAGCGGGGTGAACCGCGCGAAGAGCTTGGCAACGGGAGCGGAGGTCTGCTCCTTGCGCTCGGCGATTTCGGTGAACACGGGGCTCTCCTCCACGCCGCGACGGATCCAGTACCCGAGAGCGATGAGCACGATGCTGAAGAGGAACGGGATACGCCAGCCCCACTCGAGGAACGCATCCCCGGGGAACAGCCAGTTCATGACCTGCAGCATGCCGCTCGACAGCAGCAGGCCGATCGGCACGCCGATCTGCGGCATCGACCCGAAGAACCCGCGGCGCTTCGCCGGTGCGTGTTCGACGGCCATCAGGACCGCGCCACCCCACTCGCCGCCGGCCGAGATGCCCTGCAGGATGCGCAGCAGGATCAACAGGATCGGCGCCCAGACCCCCGCCATCGCGTACGTCGGCAGCACGCCGATGAGCGCGGTGGCCACCCCCATCAGCAACAGCGTGATGACGAGGATGGGCTTGCGCCCGATCTTGTCGCCGAAGTGACCCGCGAGGAATGCGCCGAGCGGGCGGAACAGGAAGCTGATACCGACGGATCCGAAGGCGAGGATCGTCGAGATCCCCTCGCCAGCCGGCTCGAAGAAGAGCGCGCCGAAGACGAGCCCCGCGCACGCGGCGTAGGTGAAGTAGTCGTACCACTCGATGGTGGTGCCCGCCACCGTGGCGAACGCGACGCGACGGCGATCGCGCGTGGCCTGGATGGTGCCGGTTGGCGTGAGATGCCTTGATGTGCGGGACATCGCGAACTCCTTCGTGCGTATGTCAGATGGGATTCTGGCGCGAGCTCTCGAACCAGGACGCCCCGAAGGTACTCTCCGAGGGCGGCGAGAAGAAGCTCTTGTGACCGGAGACACGATAATATACGATTTCAGATACACCAAACGTACGAGAGCGAAAGGCAGCGAAGCCATGACGAACGACCGATCCCCTGACCCACGCTTCGCCGCGCTCCCGTTGCGCCCCGGGAAGATCATCGCGGTTCACCTGAGCTATGTCTCTCGCTCCGACCAGCGCGGCCGCCGCCCGAAGCACCCGTCCTACTTCCTGAAGCCGACCAGCTCGCTCGCGGCGTCGGGATCCGCGGTTGCCCGGCCCGCAGGCACGGAGCTGCTCGCCTTCGAGGGCGAGATCGCGCTCATCGTCGGCACCGCCGGCGCGCACCTCGCCCCCGAGAACGCCTGGGACCACATCGGCTGGGTCACGGCCGCGAACGACTGGGGCCTGTACGACCTGCGCACGAACGACAAGGGATCCAACCTCCGCAACAAGGGACGCGACGGCTACACGCCGATCGGTCCGGAGACGATCGATGCGCGTTCCGTCTCCCCGGGCGACCTACGGGTGCGCACGTGGAAGAACGGCGACCTGGTCCAGGACGACACGACCGCCGATGGACACCTGATCTTCGGCTTCGAACAGCTCATCGCCGACCTCTCGCAGCACGTCACGCTCGAGCCGGGCGACATCATCCTCACCGGCACCCCCGCCGGATCCTCGGTGGCCGAGCCGGGCGACGAGATCGAGGTCGAGGTCGACGCTCCCGCGGCGGGCCTGACCTCCGGCGTGCTCGCCTCGCGCGTCGTCGAGGGCGAGGGCGACTTCGACCCCGAGCTCGGATCGCTGCCGTCGGTCGACGACACACAGCGCGAAGAGGCCTGGGGCTCCCGTGAAGCCGCCGGTCTCGAGGACGCACCCGTCCTCGACGCCGACCTCCGCGCCAAGCTCGAGGCGTGTCCCGTCGCCGGACTGTCGCAGCAGCTGCGCAAGCGCGGGATCCGGTCGTGCTTCATCGACGGCGTGCTCCCGCTTGCTGCGGGCGACAAGATCGTCGGCGTGGCCAAGACGCTCCGCTTCGTGCCACTGCGCGAAGACCTCTTCTCGTCGCACGGCGGCGGATACAACGCGCAGAAGCAGTGCTTCGACAGCGTGCGCCCCGGCGAGGTCATCGTCATCGAGGCGCGCGGCGAGCGCCAGACCGGAACGCTCGGCGACATCCTCGCCCTGCGTGCTCAGGCGCGCGGCGCGGCCGGTATCGTCACCGACGGCGGCGTGCGCGACTCCGACCTCGTGGCCGGCTTCGACCTGCCGGTCTTCGCGCAGGGCGGGCACCCCGCCGTGCTCGGCCGTCGCCACGTGCCGTGGGAGCACGGCGTCACCATCGCGTGCGGCGGCGCCACGGTGCAGCCGGGCGACATCATCGTCGGCGACAGCGACGGCGTCGTGGTCGTGCCAGCCCACCTCGCCACCGAAGCCGCAGAGGCGACGCTCGCGCAGGAGGACGAGGATGATTGGATCGCCGCGCAGGTCACGGCCGGCGCCGCGATCGAGGGCCTCTTCCCCATGAACGCCGAGTGGCGGGCGCGGTACGAGTCGGAGCGCCGAGACCGATCATGACGACCACCGAGGCGCTCAGCAAGTCCGAGCTCGCGTACCGCTGGATCAGCGAACGCGTGTCGACGCGCGAATACGGTCCCGGGTACCGGCTCGTGCTCGGCGACATCGCTCGGATCCTCGACATGAGCGTCGTCCCCGTGCGCGAGGCGATCCGTCGCCTCGAAGCCGAGGGACTCATCAGCTACGAACGCAACGTGGGCGCGCGGGTCGCGCTGGCGGATCCGAACGAGTACATCGACACGATGCAGACGCTGGGCGTCCTCGAAGGAGCCGCGACGGCTTTCGCAGCACCGCACGTGAGCGCGGAGGCCCTCGACGAGGCGGCCGCCGTGAACCAGCAAATGCGCGAGCTACTGACCGAGTTCGACCCGCACCGCTTCACCGCTCTGAACGAACGCTTCCACACGCTGCTGTTCGAGACCTGCCCGAACCATCACCTGCTCGACCTCGTGCAGCGCGGATGGATGCGCCTCAACAACGTGCGCGACTCGACCTTCGGGTTCATCCCCGCGCGCGCCGCCGCATCCGTCGACGAACACGACGAGCTCGTCGCTCTGCTGCGCGAGGGCGCCTCCGCCGAGGCGATCGAGCAGGCGGCGCGACAGCACCGACTGCGGACGATGAACGCGTACCGCGACAAGCGCTCCGCCCACCACCCCACGAACCGCTCTTCCTGACGACGAGGAGAATCACCATGTCCAGCCCCTCCCGCCCGCTGCCGCAGAACCTCCCGGAACGGATCCGCCACTACATCGGCGGCCAGTTCGTCGACTCGCTCGACGGCGACACGTTCGATGTCATCGACCCGGTGTCCAACCGTGCGTACATCCAGGCCGCCTCCGGCAAGCCCGCCGACGTCGACCGCGCCGTGCAGGCCGCGAAGAAGGCGTTCGCCGAGGGCCCGTGGCCGCGGATGCTCCCCCGCGAGCGGTCCCGCGTGCTGCACGCGATCGCCGACCTCGTCGAGGCGCGCGACCAGCAGCTCGCCGAGATGGAGTCGTTCGACTCCGGCCTGCCGATCACGCAGGCGAAGGGACAGGCGCGCCGCGCCGCCGAGAACTTCCGCTTCTTCGCGGATCTCATCGTGGCTCAGGCCGACGACACGTACAAGGTGCCGGGACGCCAGATCAACTACGTCAACCGCAAACCGATCGGCGTCGCCGGCCTCATCACGCCGTGGAACACGCCGTTCATGCTCGAGTCGTGGAAGCTCGCCCCCGCGATCGCAACGGGAAACACCGTCGTCCTCAAGCCCGCGGAGTTCACGCCGCTGTCCGCGCAGCTGTGGGCCGACATCTTCGAGGAGGCGGGCCTGCCCGAGGGCGTGTTCAACCTCGTCAACGGCTTCGGCGAGGAGGGGTACGCGGGCGACTCGCTCGTGAAGCACCCCGACGTGCCGCTCATCTCGTTCACGGGTGAATCGAAGACCGGCGAGCTCATCTTCGCGAACGCCGCTCCGTATCTGAAGGGCCTCTCGATGGAGCTCGGCGGCAAGTCGCCAGCCATCGTGTTCGAGGATGCCGACCTCGACGCCGCGATCGACGCGTGCGTCTTCGGGGTGTTCTCCCTCAACGGCGAGCGTTGCACCGCGGGATCCCGCGTCCTCGTCCAGCGCTCCGTCTACGACGAGTTCGTCGAGAAGTTCGTCGCCCAGGCGAAGCGGGTCAAGGTCGGCTACCCCGACGACCCCGCGACCGAGGTCGGCGCGCTCGTGCACCCCGAGCACTACGAGAAGGTGATGAGCTACGTCGAGATCGGCAAGTCCGAGGGGCGTCTCCTCGCTGGCGGCGGCCGCCCCGAAGGCTTCGACGAGGGCAACTTCGTGGAGCCGACGGTCTTCGCGGACGTCTCCCCCGATGCCCGCATCTTCCAGGAGGAGATCTTCGGGCCCGTCGTCGCGATCACGCCGTTCGACACCCTCGACGACGCCCTCGAGCTGGCGAACAACACACGCTACGGACTGGCCGCGTACGTCTGGACCAACGACCTCAAGCGCGCACACAACTTCGCGCAGGCGGTCGACGCGGGAATGGTGTGGCTCAACTCGAACAACGTGCGCGACCTGCGCACCCCGTTCGGCGGCGTGAAGGCCTCCGGCCTCGGCCACGAGGGCGGCTACCGTTCGATCGACTTCTACACCGACCAGCAGGCCGTGCACATCAACCTCGGTGCCGTGCACAACCCGAGCTTCGGCAAAGCCTGACCTCTTCACACGCAAGGACGCGACATGACCAACGAACGTATCAAAACCTCCTCCGGCTTCTTCGTCTCTGAGGCGGCACCGATCGCCGCGGCGAACCCCATCGCGACGCCGAAGGCACCGGCGCCCGACATCCTGCGCTGCGCGTACCTCGACCTCGTCGTCACCGATCTTGCCGCCTCGCGCGAGTTCTACGTCGACGTACTCGGGCTTCACGTGACCGCGGAGGATAACGAGGCGATCTACCTCCGGTCGACGGACGAGTTCATCCACCACAACCTCGTGCTCCGCAAGGGCGAGATCGCGGCCGTGGCCGCCTTCTCCTACCGCGTGCGGACGCCGGAGGATCTCGATAAGGCCGTCGCCTTCTACACCGAGCTCGGGTGCCGCGTCGAGCGGCGAGAAGGCGGGTTCACCAAGGGCATCGGAGACTCGGTGCGCGTCGAGGATCCGCTCGGCTTCCCGTACGAGTTCTTCTACCAGACCGACCACGTCGAGCGACTCTCGTGGCGCTACGACCTGCAGACGCCCGGCGAGCTCGTGCGGCTCGACCACTTCAACCAGATCACCCCCGACGTGCCGCGCGCCGTGCGCCATTACCAGGACCTCGGCTTCCGCGTCACGGAGGACATTCAGGACGAGGACGGCACCGTCTATGCGGCGTGGATGCGCCGCAAGCCGACCGTGCACGACACGGCCGCGACGGGCGGCGACGGACCGCGCCTGCACCACGTCGCGTTCGCAACGCACGAGAAGCACAACATCCTCGCGATCTGCGACAAGCTCGGCGCCCTGCGCCGCAGCGACGCGATCGAGCGCGGGCCGGGTCGCCACGGCGTCTCCAATGCCTTCTACCTGTACCTGCGCGACCCAGACGGGCACCGCGTGGAGATCTACACGCAGGACTACTACACCGGCGACCCGGACAACCCCGTCATCACCTGGGACGTGCACGACAACCAGCGCCGCGACTGGTGGGGCAACCCCGTCGTCCCGAGCTGGTACCGCGACGGATCCCTCGTACTCGATCTCGACGGCAAGCCGCAGCCTGTCGTCGAGCGCACCGAGTCGAGCGAGATGGCGGTCACGATCGGCGCCGACGGCTTCTCCTACACGCGCGAAGGCGACGACGGCGAGATGCCGGACTGGAAGCAGGGCGAGTACAAGCTCGGAAACCAGCTCTGACCGCCATGCTCGACGACCAGCAGATCACCGCGATCGCGGACGAGCTCGCCGACGCCGAGCGCACCCGATCGATGATCCCCCTCATCACCGCTCGCCATCCGGAGATGACGGTCGAGGACTCCTACGCCGTGCAGAACGAGTGGCGGCGTCGGGCGATCGCGTCGGGCCGCCGACAGGTCGGTCGCAAGATCGGCCTCACGAGCAAGGTGATGCAGGCCGCGACCGGCATCACCGAGCCCGACTACGGCGCGATCTTCGCCGATCAGGTCTTCGAGAACGGATCCGTGATCGAGCACGCTCAGTTCACGGGCGTGCGCATCGAGGTCGAGCTCGCGTTCGTGCTCGGTGAGCGCCTCGAGGGGCCGAACACGACCGTGTTCGACGTCATGCGCGCGACGGAGTACGTCATCCCGGCCCTCGAGATCCTCTCGAGCCGCATCGAGCTCGAGGGGCGCACGATCGTCGACACGATCAGCGACAACGCGGCGCTCGGCGCGATGGTCTACGGCGGGAATCCGACGAAGCCGCACGACGTCGACCTGCGCTGGGTCTCCGCGTTGCTGTACCGCAACGAGCAGATCGAGGAGTCGGGCGTCGCCGCGGCGGTGCTCAACCACCCCGCGATGGGCGTCGCCTGGCTCGCCGACAAGCTCGCGCAGCACGACGACGCGCTCGAAGCGGGCGAGATCGTGCTGGCGGGAAGCTTCACCCGCCCGATGTGGGTGCACCCGGGCGACACCGTGCTCGCCGACTACGGACCGATGGGAACGATCGCATGTCGCTTCGCTTGACCCCGACCCTCCGGCACCGCCTCGCGGCATCCGACCGCGCGCTGTTCGGCGGCTGGGTGTGCTCCGGATCCCCCGTCATGGCAGAGATCATGGCGGGATCCGGGCTCGACTGGCTGCTGATCGACATGGAGCACGGGCCGAACACGCTCGAGTCCGTGCAGCTGCAGCTGCAGGCGGCGGCCGCCTACGACGTCACGACGGTCGTGCGCGTGCCGGCCAACGACGCGGTGTGGATCAAGCAGGTGCTTGACCTCGGTGCGCAGTCGATCATGGTGCCGATGATCTCGAACGCCGCCGAGGCGGAACAGGCCGTGCAGCACGCGTCCTACCCGCCGCGGGGGAACCGCGGCGTCGGCAACGCGCTCGCGCGCTCGGGCCGCTGGAACCGCGTGGACGACTATCTGCAGAACGCCGCCGAGCACGTGGCGGTGATCGTGCAGATCGAGACGGCGACCGGCGTCGACAACGCGCGTGAGATCGCGGCCGTCGACGGCGTCGACGCCGTCTTCGTCGGCCCGAGCGACCTCGCCGCGTCGATGGGGCTGATCGGACAGCAGACCCACCCTGACGTCACCGCCGCGGTCGGTCGTGCGTTCGAGGGGGTGGCCGCCGCCCGAACCCCGGTCGGCGTCAACGCGTTTGCGCCCGACGCGGCGCGCGGGTACGTCGACGCGGGCGCGGCGTTCCTGCTCGTCGGCGCCGACGTGGGCCTTGCCGCCCGCGGTTCGGAGGCCCTCGCGGCGACGTTCATCCACGATGCGGACGGTTCCGAGCGCGCGTCGTACTGAGCGCCCGGATCCGCGCTATCGCGTAGCAGGGCGCGGCCGAACCCAGACGACGAGGATCGCGAGTGCGACAACCGTCGTCGACGCCATCGTGACGCCCATCACGATGGCGTCGGCCCCCGCGAGTGCCGCGATGATCGGCGGCACGATCCCGCCGAAGGCGAACTGGAGCGACCCGAGCAGGGCGGACGCGGTTCCCGCGCCGCGGGCGAACGGCGACAGGCCGATCGAGAACATGTTCGCGACGGTTGCACCGTGCGGCATCACAGCGATGACGACCGCGCCGATGAGCACCCACCGCGGCGCGTGGGCGAGGGCCGCGAGCGCAACGAGCACGGATCCGACGACCGCCGCCGAGACGGTGAGAGTCACCAGCGTCCGCACGGCCACGCCGCGTGTGAGCAGCACCCGGTTCACCTGCGTGGCGACGAGCATCCCCAGCGCGCCGCCCGCGAAGACGAGCGAGTAACCCTGCGCGCTCAGCCCGTACTCGTTCTGCAGCACGTGCGAGCCCATCGACACGTACATGAAGAGCGACAGCGCGGCGAAACCGTTCGCGAGCACAACGGCCAGGAACGGCGACCGCGACAGCACGGCGGCGTACTGACGGAACTGCCCGGCCGCGCCGCCCGTCGTGCGGTGCTCGACGCGGAGTGTGTCGGGGATCCAGATCCACACCATCGCCGCGAGCGCGATCCCCGCGATCCCCAGCGCCGCAAACAGACCCCGCCAGTCGGTCCAGAGCAGGAGAAGGCCGCCGAGGGGAGGCCCGAGGATCGGCGCGATGACCGTAATGGCCCCGAGCGCCGAGAACACGCGCGCCGCCTCGATGCCGGTGAAGAGATCTCGGACGATCGCGCGCGCGATCACGAGAGCCGCGGATCCCGCGATCCCCTGCAGCGTCCGGAGCGCAAGAAGCAGCTCGACCGACGGGGCGAGCATGCAGGCGAACGATGACAGGGAGAACGCGACGGTGCCCACGAGCAGCGGCATGCGCCTGCCGACTCGATCACTGAGGGAGCCGATCACGAGCTGGCCGATGCAGAAACCAAGGAAACACGCGCTCACCGTCATCAGCGCGGCAGAGTCGGTCGTGCCGAGATCCTCCGTCATCCGCGGCATCGCCGGCAGATGGAAGTCGATCGCCAGCGGGGGGATGAGCGTCAGCAGTCCGATCAAGAAAACCGTCGATCTGGACTCTGCGCGCACCTGACCAACCTACTCCGAAGCGCCGCCGCCGCCGATTCGGCGCGGGCGCCGCGGAACGTGCGCCAGATGTCAGGCCTCTCAGCGAGGAGACCGACCATCGATTGCAAAGAACTCTTTGCATAGATTGCTTTGCAATGATATCTTTGCGATATGAGCACGAACGACGAACCAGGGCCGCAGCGCAAGCACCGGGTGCTGGACGCCGGGGCGCTGCGCGCGCTCGGCCACCCCCTGCGAGTGAAGATCTACGAGGCCCTCAGCCAGCGTGGACCGCAGACCGCGAGCACCCTCGCGGCCGCCCTCGACGAGTCCTCGGGCGCCACGAGCTATCACCTCCGCACACTCGCTCGTCACGGGCTGATCCAGGAGGACACGGAGCAGCCCTCAGGACGGGAGCGCTGGTGGAGGCGCACCCCCGGCGGCGTCACCGTCTCCGACGAGGCCGTGAAGGGCTCGCCTGCCGGGGAAGCGGCGATGCAGCTCGCCGTCGCGGAACTGCTGCGGCACCGCTATGACGAGGCGATGCAGTTCTTCACCACGCGCATCGACCGCGAGCCGACCGAGTGGCGCGACGCGAGCATCGCCACGACCTCGGGGGTCCCGATGACCGCGGCCCAGGCGAAGGACCTGACCGAGAAGCTCCAGGCGGTCATCGACGCGGCAGCAGACACCTATCGGGAGCAGGTCGGAGACGGCGTGCGCCATGTCACCGTCCGAGCCGATGTCTTCCCCCTGGCGGAGCACAACACGTCGAAGGAGCGGACACCATGAGCGCCGCCGTCCTCCCCCGCCCCGTCGCGGTGACACGCATCGAACGCGCGGCGCTCGCCTCGGCACGCCTCCTCACCGCGTGGGTCGCCGCACGCGCGGCGCGCCGCGAGGCCCGGCGCGACGTTCTCGCCCGACGGATCCATGCCGAGCAGACCGCGACCCGCGACCCCCGGCAACTGACCTACGAGCTCGCGTGCGGCGGGCATTCGATCCGCTGACCTTCAGCGCTCGAAGCCCTCCGTGACGATATCGATGAGCTCCTCGCGCTGCTCCACAGGGAGGAACGCGGCCGCGGCCGCGTTGAGCTGAAACTCGAGCAGGTCGTCGAGGTCGTACTCGAAGGCGTCGACAAGGCGCGCGAGCTCGCGCGTGAGCGTCGTGCGGCTCATGAGCCGGTTGTCGGTGTTCACCGTCACCGCGAAGCCGAGCTGATAGAGCAGGTCGAACGGGTGATCCTCGAGCGACGTTCCCCATCGCGCGATGGCTCCCGTGCCGAGATTCGACGTGGGCGCGAGCTCGAGCGCGATCTCGCGGTCGCGCACCCAACGCGCGAGATCCCCGAAGCTGACCCGCACCTCGTCGCCTTCCGAGGCGACTTCCTCCAGGTCCTCCGCGATGCGCACACCATGGCCGAGCCGCAGCGCGCGCCCGTCGATGAGGGCGGAACGGATCGAGTCGAGCCCCGCCGCCTCCCCCGCGTGCAGCGTCACGGGGAAGAACTCGGCCGCAAGCAGGTCGAGCGCCTCGGCGTGGTCCGCCGGCGGATGACCGTCTTCGGGACCCGCCAGGTCGAACGCGACGACGCCCTCGTCGCGGAAGTCGAGCGCGAGGCGCGCGATCTCGAGCGAGCGCGTCCCGCTGCGCATGGCGGAGAGGATCTGGTTGACCCGGATGGGACGCCCCGCCTCCTCCGCGGCCTCCTCGCCCTGTGCGATTCCGTCCTGTACGGCCTGCACCGCATCCTCGAGCTCGAGCCCTCCGGCCTGGTGCTGCTCGGGAGCCCACCGCACCTCGCCGTAGACCACGCCGTCGTTCGCGAGGTCCGCCACGAACTCGCGGGCAATGCGCGTGAGATCGTCGGCCGACTGCATGACCGCGACCGTCAGCTCGAACGTCTTCAGGTAGTCGACGAGCGAGTCCGACGCGGACTGCTCGGCGAACCACTCCCCGAGCGCACGCGAGGTGTCGACCGGCAGTTCGAGGCCCGCGGCGGTCGCGAGCTCGAACACCGTCGACGCGCGCACCCCGCCGTCGAGGTGATCGTGCAGCGACACCTTGGGAAGGCTGCGGATGGGCACGCCGTCCACCGTCGCCTCGCGACGCGGCTGACGGCCGTTCCTCTGCGCACGTGCCATGCGATGCTCCTTCGACAAGGGGTCAGGCTGCGGTGATGCGGTCGCGCACGATGGGCGCGACCTCGGGAGCAGTATCGCCGATCTCGTACGAACCCGCCAGGGCGTCGAGCGCGCGATCGAAGCGCCCCGCGTCGTCCGCGTTGAGCGTGAACAGCGGATCCCCCGCGCGTACGGCGTCGCCGGGCTTCGCGTGCAGATCGATGCCGGCGGCATGCACGACGGGATCTGTCGCGCGCGCGCGTCCCGTGCCGAGACGCCAGGCCGCGAGACCAACCTCGAACGCGTCGAGCGAGACGAGGATCCCGTCACGGTCGGCCGTGACGACGTGCGTCTCGCGCGGGGTCGGCAGCGCGGCGTCGGGGTCGCCGTCCTGGGCGCGGATCATGTTGCGCCACACGTCCATCGCGCGACCGTCGGCGAGCGCATCGGCCGGGTCCGCGTCGACGCCGGACATCTGCAGCATCTCGCGCGCGAGCGCGACGGTGAGCTCGACGACATCCGCCGGACCGCCTCCCGCCAGCACCTCGACCGACTCGCGGACCTCGTTCGCGTTGCCGACCGTGCGGCCGAGCGGCACGTTCATATCGGTGAGCAGCGCCGTGGTCTTCACGCCCGAGTCAGTGCCCAGCGCGACCATCGTCGTGGCGAGCTCGCGCGCCCGCTCGGCGTCCTTCATGAAGGCTCCGGAGCCGAACTTCACGTCGAGCACGAGCGACTCGGTGCCCTCGGCGATCTTCTTCGACATGATGCTCGAGGCGATCAGCGGGATCGCCTCGACGATGCCGGTGACGTCGCGAAGCGCGTACAGCCGCTTGTCGGCGGGCGCGAGGCCGGAGCCGGCCGCGCAGATGACGGCGCCGACGGATCCTCGCAGCTGCGCGAACATCTCGTCGTTCGTGAGCGCCGCGCGCCACCCGGGAATCGACTCGAGCTTGTCGAGCGTGCCGCCCGTGTGCCCGAGGCCACGGCCCGACAGCTGCGGCACCGCGACGCCGTGTGCGGCAACGAGGGGGGCCAGTGGCAGCGTGATCTTGTCGCCGACGCCACCCGTCGAGTGCTTGTCCGCCGTGGGCTTGCCGAGACCCGCGAAACTCATCCGCTCCCCGGAGTTGATCATCGCGTCGGTCATGACGCGGATCTCCTCGCGCGTCATGCCGTTGAGCAGCACCGCCATTCCGAAGGCCGACATCTGCGCATCGGAGACGTACTCGCGCGTGTAGGCGTCGATCATCCACCGCAGCGCGGGCTCGGCGACGGCCCCGCCGTCGCGCTTGGCACGGATCACATCAACGGCGTCGAAGGGCTCGGTCATACGCGCTCTTGTCTCCTTACTGGGCGAAGCGGTCGAGGTCGCGGGGCCCGAATGCGTCGGGCAGCACCTCGTCGATCGTGCGGACCCCCGAGACAGTCTCGAGGAGCATGGTCGGATGCGCGTGCTCATTGAGCAGCTGGCGACAGCGCCCGCACGGCATGATGGTCTCGCCGTCGCCGTTGACGCATACGAAGGCGACGAGCCGGCCCCCGCCGGTCATCGCGAGGTTCGACACGAGCCCGCACTCGGCGCACAGCCCGACGCCGTAGGAGGCGTTCTCGGTGTTGCAGCCGGCGACGACGCGGCCGTCGTCCACGAGAGCCGCCGCCCCGACCGGATAGTGCGAATACGGCACGTAAGCGTTGCGCATGGCGGCCACGGCGACCTCGCGCAGCTCGTCCCAATCGACGTCCATGACGTGTCCCCGTCCTAGCTCTTGATGTACGGCTGGCCGTTGGCCGCCGGGGGTCGCGAACGGCCCACGAGCCCGGCGACCGCGAACAGCGTCACGACGTACGGCAGCATGAGCATGAACTGGCTGGGCACGGGCGATCCGATCACGCTGAGCACGCCCTGCAGGTTGGTGGCGAACCCGAACAGCAGCGCGGCGAGCGCGGCACGGATCGGATCCCACTTTCCGAAGATCATGGCCGCGAGCGCGATGAAGCCCGCACCGGCGGTCATCTCTCGGCCGAACTGCGGGTTCGACACGAGCGTATAGAACGCTCCCCCCATGCCAGCGATGGCGCCGCCGAGCATCACCGCGCGGTAGCGGGTCGCGCGGACCTTGATGCCGACGGTGTCTGCCGCCTGCGGGTGCTCGCCCACCGCGCGAAGGCGCAGGCCCCAGCGCGTGCGGTACAGACCGTAGGAGACGGCGAACACCACGACATACATGAGGTACGTGATGATCGTCTGTCGGAACAGCACGGGGCCCAGGACCGGGATCTCGCTCAGCAGCGGAATCGGGATCGTCGGGAACACCTCGGGTGAGTTCAGCAGGTCGGGGTTGTCGCTCATGACGGTACTGAAGAAGAACGTCGTCAGGCCGATGACGAGGACGTTCAGCACCACACCGACGATGATCTGGCTGACGAAGTAGGTGATCGCGAACACCGCGAGCACGAGCCCGACGAGCATTCCCGCAAGGATCGCTCCGACGAGCCCCGCCCATGGCGACTTCGTCACGGATCCGACGATCGCGCCCGTGAAGGCGCCCGAGAGCAGCTGCGCCTCGATCGCGATGTTGATGACGCCGGCGCGCTCGCCGATCACGCCGCTCAGGGCGCCGAAGACGAGCGGGGTCGCGAGAGCGAGGGCGCCGCCGAGCAGGCCGATCATCGGCAGCGTACCGCCGGCGGACGCCCACGAGAGGAAGCCGATGAGCAGGAACGCGACGTAGGCCGCGATGAGCCACAGCGGCATCGCGCGATGCGACTTCGTGAGCACGACGGCAAGCACCGTCGAGGCGGCCATCAGCACGACGCAGACCCACGCCGTGGCGTTCGAGGGCAGCACGAGGTCCGGCAGTTGGATCGCGGCCGCGGCGCTCCGGACGAGGCGGAACGTGCTGTCGCCCTCACGCGGTCCGATCAGCGGAAGGAGGGCGAACAGCACCGTGAAGACACCGAAGATCACCGGTGCCTTCCACGAGATGACGGCGACGTGGCGCTGTTCATCGCTCACGACGGCGTGCGCGGTGGCACTCATAGCGATGCTCCCTTCGCCGTGCGCTGGCGTCTCCGCGCGCGGGCACCCGGCTGGGGCAGGCGGAAGATCGCCCGGACGAGCGGGGGCGCCGCGATGAAGAGCACGATGAGCGACTGCACGACGAGGACGACCTCGTTCGGCACCTGCTGATCGGCCTGCATCCAGAACCCGCCGGCCTTGAACGCGCCGAACAGCAGCCCGGCGAAGAGGATGCCGATGGGCGAAGACCGGCCGAGGAGCGCGACGGTGATCGCGTCGAAGCCCATGCCGGCGTCGATGTCCCCGCCGAAGCCGTTCGTGACGGTGCCGAGCACCTGGGTCACTCCGGCGAGGCCCACGAGGCCTCCCGCGATCAGCATCACGACGACGTAGGAACCGCCCACGCTGATGCCGGCCGTGCGTGCGGCGTGCGGATTCTCGCCGACCGCGCGCAGCCGGAACCCGAGACTCGAGCGCTCGAGCAGCCACCAGGTGAAGGCGACGGCGATGAGGGCGAGGATGAAGCCTGCGTGCAGGTTGAACCGGTCGCCGAGCAGCTGCGGCAGAACGGCAGTGTCCTGCATCGCCGCGGTCTTCGGGTTGCTCGAACCGGGTGCCTGCAGGATCCCGCGCGTCGCGAGCATCCACGCGAGCAGATAGAAGGCGATGTGGTTGAGCATGATCGTCAGGATCACTTCGTGCGCCCCGGTGCGTGCCTTCAGCAGTCCGGCGATGCCGGCCCAGATGCCACCGGCGATCACGCCCGCGACGAGGGCGACGACGAGGTGCAGACCGATCGGCAGATTCATGTACGCGCCGACGTATCCGGCAGCGGCGGCCGCCATGAGCATCTGCCCCTGGCCACCGATGTTGAACAGCCCGGCCCGGAACGCGAGGCCGACGCCGAGACCCGCAGCGATGAGCGGCGTGGCGAACTTCAGCGACTCCGTGAGGGGGCGGATCGCGACGGCGAAGCTGTCGGCACCCGCGTTGTAGATCGCCCCTTCGAACAGCGCGATGTACGCGCCCGCAGCCGCGGCCCACAGGGCGGCGAGGGTGTCCCCCGGCCGCGCGAAGAAGTAGCCCGCCGCCTCCTGCACCTGCTCGTCGGTGATGGCGATGAGAACGGTTCCGGCCAGCAGCGCGAGCACGATCGAGAGCACGGCGATGGCGCCGTTGCCGGTCGTGATCTGCTGGAACGCGCGGTGCCAGCGCGACGGCTCGGTCTCGCGCCGCTCGGTGTCGACGACGCTCATGAGGCTGCTCCCTCGGCGCCGGCCTCCATGCCGGCCATCATCAGGCCGATCTCCTCTCGGGACGTGTCGCCGGGCACGATGCCGACCACCTTTCCGCGGTACATGACCATGATCCGGTCGGCGAGGGCCGCCGCTTCGTCGAGCTCCGTCGAGATGACGACGACCGGGATCCCGGCGTCGCGTGTGCCGACGATGCGCGTATGGATGAACTCGATGGATCCGACGTCGACGCCGCGGGTCGGCTGCGCGGCGATGAACAGCGACAGCTCGCGGCTCAGCTCGCGTGCGAGGACGACCTTCTGCTGGTTTCCGCCCGACAGGAAGCCCGCCGGCTGCGCAGGTCCCTGTGTCCGGATGTCGAACTCGTCGATCTTCTCGATCGCGAAACGTTCGAGGTCGCGCAGCTGCACGCTGCCAGCCGAGACGAACGGCGCACCGTGGGAGCGGTCGAGCATGAGGTTCTCGGCGATCGAGAACTCCTTGACGAGGCCATCGACGCTGCGGTCTTCCGGCACGAAGCCGACGCCGGCGTCGAGGATCTCGCGCACGGAGCGGCCGAGGAGCTCGTTCCCGTTGAGGCGAATGCTGCCGCCGACGCGATCTTGCAGGCCGACGATGGCCTCCGTGAGCTCTGTCTGGCCGTTGCCCTGCACACCCACGACGGCGAGGATCTCGCCCCCGCGCACGGAGAACGAGACGTCGTCCACGACGACCGTGCCGACGCTGTCGGTGACGGTCAGGCCGTCGACGACGAGTGCGTCATCGCCGAGCTTCGGGGCGTCCTTCGCGACCGTGAGCTCCACGGCGCGACCGACCATGAGGGACGCGAGCTCGGCGTTCGACGCGGTGGGCTCCGCCTCACCGACGACCTTGCCGAGACGGATGACCGTGATGCGGTCCGAGACCTCGCGCACCTCGCGCAGCTTGTGCGTGATGAACACGATCGACGTGCCGCCGTCTCGCAGCCGGCGCATCGTCTCCATCAGCTCGTCGGTCTCCTGCGGCGTGAGCACAGCGGTCGGCTCATCGAAGACGAGCACATGCGCGTCGCGCGACAGCGCTTTGATGATCTCCACGCGCTGCTGCACGCCGACGGGCAGATCCTCCACGATCGCGTCCGGATCGACGTCGAAGCCGAACCGATCGGAGATCTCGCGGACCTTCTCGCGGGCGGCGCCGATGTCGAGCGTGCCCGCGAACCCGGTCTCCTCGTGGCCGAGCATGACGTTCTCGGCGACGGTGAAGACGGGTACGAGCATGAAGTGCTGGTGCACCATGCCGATCCCGGCCGCCATGGCATCGCCGGGACCGTCGAAGTTCTGGACGACGTCGTCCAGCAGGATGTCTCCCTCATCGGCCTGATAGAGGCCGTAGAGGACGTTCATGAGTGTCGACTTGCCCGCGCCGTTCTCGCCGAGAAGCGAGTGAATCTCGCCGGGCTCGACCGTGAGGTCGATGCTGTCGTTGGCGGTGAGCGCGCCGAACCTCTTCGTGATGCCGCGCAGTTCGAGCTTCATAGATGCCGATCCTATTCCTGGCGCCTTCCAGGCGGGAGGGAGGCCGGCGACCGCCGACCTCCCTCCATCAATGCTGATCAGTCGAGGTAGGACTCGACCGTGATGTCACCCGCGATGATGGCCTCCTGGAGCGCCTCCACCTCGGCGGCGAGCTCGCTGTCGACCTTGTCCGCGAAGTTGTGGAAGTCGGCGATGCCGACGCCGTCGTTCTCGAGCGTGCCGACGTACGCCTCGGTGTCGAACTCATCGTTCGCGCTGGCCATGACCGCCTCATACGCCGAGAGATGCATGTTCTTCAGCACCGACGTGAGCACGAAGTCCTCGGTGTCGGGGTCGCTGACGAACAGGTCGGCGTCAGTGCCGATGAGGGCGATGTCGCGGTCCGATTCCTTGATCGCCTGGAGCGCCGACTGGTAGATCGGTCCGCCGACGGGCATGATCACGTCGACGCCCTGGTCGATGATGTTCTGCGCGACCGTCTTCGCCTCGGGACCGGCACTGAAGCCGCCCGTGAAGGAGCCGGTGCTGCCATCCCAGCCGACGACCTCGACGTCGGCGCCCTTCTCCTCGTTGTAGTGCTCGACGCCCTGCAGGAAGCCGTCCATGAAGATCGTCACGGTCGGGAACTCCTGCCCGCCAAACGTGCCGACCGTGCCCGACTCCGAGTAACCGGCCGAGAGGTAGCCGGCCAGGAACGCCGCCTGCGCCGTGTCGTAGAGCACGGGCTTGATCGTCTCGGCGTCAGTCGTCCCGTCGAAGTCGGTGTCGCCGAGGTCGTCGATCAGGATGAAGTCGACCTCGGGGTTGGCGTTGGCGGCGTCGACCGTGGCCGGAGCGAGCGCGAAGCCCACCGAGGTGATCGCGTCGCAGCCCTGGGCCACGAGACTGTTGAGGTTCGGCTCGTAGTCGGTCTCGGCGTTCGACTCGACCGGCTTGAACTCGACGCCGAGCTCGTTCGCGGCCTCCTCGACGCCCTCGCTCGACAGCTGGTTGAACGACTTGTCATCGAATCCGCCGAAGTCGGAAACGATGCACGGCAGGAAGTCGGGTGCCGCGTCTTCGTTCGCACCGTCGCCGGTCCCGGCGGACTCCTCGGGTGCGGCGCCGCATCCCGCGAGCAGGATCCCGGCGCTGACAACTGCGAGGCCCCCCAGGGCCGTGCGCTTGATCGTCTTCATGACGTTTTCGTCCTCCAGTGAGAATGGCCCCTTGCACAGATACCAGGCGGATCGCTTCCGCCGGGGCATTATGCACACGCTACCCCGCCGAGTCTGCGCGTTTCGACAAGTTCGATGTGCTGAGACGCGATAGTTATCTTCACGCTCGGACGGCTAGCGCGAAGCGGATCAGAGGACGCTGTTGCGCCCCTGCGTCTGCAGCGCGCTGACAGTCTGCTTCACACGCTGCGCGTGTTCGCTCGTCGTGACCAGCAGGGCATCCGGGGTGTCGACGACGATGACGTTCTGCACGCCGATCATGGCGATCACACGGTCGGTCTGCGAGACGACGAGCGCCGATGCGTCGTCTTCGAGCACGTTGTCGTTCGGGCCGAGGACGGTCACGCCGTCGCGCCTCCCGTCGCCGACGAGCTTCCACAGGCTCGCGAAATCGCCCACGTCGTCCCAGTCGAACTGTCCGGGGATCACGGCCAGCCGCCCCTTCTCGGCCGCGGGCTCGGCGACGGCATAGTCGATCGCGATCTTCTTCAGCGTCGGCCATACGCGCGTCGCGACCGCGTCGCGCTCCGGCGTGTCCCACGCCGCGGCGATCTCGACCAGTCCGGCATGCAGCTCGGGCTCGTTCTGCGCGAGCTCGTCCAGCAGCACGTCCGCGCGCGAGATGAACATGCCCGCGTTCCAGAGATAGGAGCGGTCGGCGAAATAGGCGCGCGCCGTCGCGAGGTCGGGCTTCTCGACGAAGCGTTCCACGCGTGCCGCCATCGGAGCGTCGTCGATGACGAGCTCGTCGCCCGTCTTGATGTAGCCGAAGCCGATGGCCGGCTCGCTCGGCTGGATCCCGATCGTGGCGATGTACCCCTCGCGCGCGGCCGCGACGGCCTGACGCACGGTGAACTCGAACACGCGCTGACGCTTGATCACGTGGTCGGCGGCGAACGAGCCGATGACGACCTCGGGGTTGCGGCGGTGCAGGATCGCGGCCGCGAGACCGATCGCGGCGGCCGAGTCGCGCGGGTCCTGCTCGATGAACACGTTGTCGAGGTCGATGTCCGGGAGCGAGTCCTCGACCTTGTCTCCGTGCGCGCGCCCCGTGACGATGCTGATGTTCGCCGCGCCCGCGAGCGGCAGAAGCCGGTCCCAGGTGGTGCGCAGCAGCGTCAGACCGGACCCGGTCAGATCGTGAAGGAACTTCGGCGACTCCGCCCGCGAGAGAGGCCAGAGGCGGGATCCGATCCCGCCGGCAGGGATCACGGCAACGAAGTCGTCGAGCGGCTCAGACATGGCGTCCACGGTAGTCGATCAAGCGCGCAGAACACGGATATCTCGACGTCGAGATACTTAGGGTGGGCTTAGTCGAGGAAACCCCTACCCGGGAGTATCCTGGACGAAGGTTCGACGAGCACGCGAGTCAGCGTGCGCGTGAACGACACCAGCATCGATCAGAGAGGATGATCGTGTCCGCATCTGCGCGACAGACACTCGATGTGTCTCAGACGACGTCGAAAGTGCCGCGAGGAACTCTGTATCGCGGCGGTGAGGGCATGTGGTCGTGGGTCCTGCACCGCATCACCGGCGTTGCCATTTTCTTCTTCCTCCTCGTGCACGTCCTCGACACGGCACTGATCCGCGTCTCCCCCGAGGCATACAACGCGGTCATCGGCCAGTACCAGACGCCCATCATGGGCTTCGGCGAGGTCGCCCTCGTGGCGGGCATCGTCTACCACGCGTTCAACGGCGTGCGCATCATCCTCATCGACTTCTGGTCGAAGGGCGCTAAGTACCATCGCGTGATGTTCTGGACCGTGATCGCGGTCTGGGCCGTCACGATGATCGGCTTCAGCGCGCGACACATCCCGAACGTGCTCGCGCACATGGGAGGGGGTCACTGATGAACGCTTCCACTCTCGACGCACCCCGCACCCCGCAGCGCCGCAAGGGATCCAACTTCGAAAAGTGGGGCTGGCTCTACATGCGCGTGTCGGGCGTCCTGCTCATCGTGCTGATCTTCGGCCACCTGTTCGTGAACCTCATGGTCGGCGAGGGCATCAACGCGATCGACTTCGGCTTCGTCGCCGGAAAGCTCGCCGACCCGTTCTGGCAGTGGTGGGACGTCCTCATGCTGTGGCTGGGCTTCATCCACGGCGCGAACGGCATGCGCACGATCGTCAACGACTATGTACTGAACACCAAGGTGCGCGCCGCACTCGTGTGGATCATCGGCATCGTCGCGGCGCTCATGATCGTGCTCGGCACGCTCGTCGTGTTCACCTTCGACCCCTGCATCGGCGTTACCGAGTCCAGCGCGCTCTGGGCTCAGTGCCAGGCCTGACCCTCCACAGATTGACTCACGCATGACATCCACGGCATACCCTGACGCGGTCTTCAAGGACGGCGTCTACTACCACGAGCACGACGTCGTCATCGTCGGCGCCGGCGGCGCTGGCATGCGCGCCGCGATCGAAGCGGGCCCGAACGCACGGACCGCCGTCGTCACGAAGCTCTACCCGACCAGGTCGCACACCGGCGCCGCACAGGGCGGCATGGCCGCGGCGCTTGCGAACGTCGAAGAGGACTCGTGGGAGTGGCACACCTTCGACACCATCAAGGGCGGCGACTACCTCGTCGACCAGGATGCGGCCGAGATCCTCGCCAAGGAGGCGATCGAGGCCGTCATCGACCTCGAGAACATGGGTCTGCCGTTCAACCGCACGCCTGACGGCAAGATCGACCAGCGTCGCTTCGGCGGACACACCCGTGAACACGGCAAGTCGCCGGTGCGCCGCGCGTGCTACGCGGCCGACCGCACGGGCCACATGATCCTGCAGACGCTGTACCAGAACTGCGTCAAGCTCGGCATCAACTTCTTCAACGAGTTCTACGCGCTCGACCTCGTGACCGTGAAGGACGGCGGCGAGATCCGCATCGCCGGCATCGTCGCACTCGATCTCGCCACCGGAGACCTGCACGTCTTCCACGCGAAGTCGGTTGTGTTCGCGACCGGCGGGTTCGGCAAGATGTTCAAGACGACGTCGAACGCCCACACGCTCACGGGCGACGGCGTCGGCATCATCTGGCGCAAGGGCCTCCCCCTCGAGGACATCGAGTTCTTCCAGTTCCACCCGACGGGGCTCGCTGGCCTCGGCATCCTCCTGACGGAGGGCGCCCGCGGTGAGGGCGCGATCCTGCGCAACGCCTCCGGCGAGCGCTTCATGGAGCGCTACGCCCCCACCATCAAGGACCTGGCCCCGCGTGACATCGTGGCGCGCTCGATGGTCAAGGAGGTCCTCGAGGGCCGCGGCGCGGGACCGAACAAGGACTACGTCTACCTCGACTGCACCCACCTCGGTGCCGAGGTGCTCGAGACCAAGCTCCCCGACATCACGGAGTTCGCGCGCACCTACCTGGGCGTCGACCCCGTCGTCGAGCCGGTCCCCGTGATGCCGACCGCGCACTACGCGATGGGCGGGATCCCGACCAACAACGATGCCGAGGTCCTCGCGGACAACGAACGCGTCGTCCCCGGCCTGTACGCCGCGGGCGAGTGCGCCTGCGTGTCGGTGCACGGTTCGAACCGCCTCGGCACGAACTCGCTGCTGGACATCAACGTGTTCGGCAAGCGCAGCGGTCGAAACGCCGTCGCATACGCGAAGAGCGCCGAGTTCGTCCCCCTCCCCGAGGATCCCGCGAAGGAGGTCCGAGAGATGGTCGAGCGGATCCGCACCTCGGCCGGCACGGAGCGCACCGCGGACATCCGCCGCACGCTCCAGGAGGAGATGGACAAGAACGCGCAGGTGTTCCGCACCGAGGAGACCCTGACGAACGTCATGGGCACGATCCACAGCCTGCGCGAGCGCTACATGAACATCACGATCGACGACAGGGGCAAGCGGTTCAACACCGACCTTCTCGAGGCGATCGAACTCGGGTTCCTCCTCGACCTCGCCGAGATCGTCGCGTACGCCGCGCGCAACCGCAAGGAGAGCCGCGGCGGCCACATGCGGGAGGACTTCCCCGACCGCGACGACGAGAACTACATGAAGCACACGATGGCCTACCTCACCGGCGACCCGCACTCGCCGAACCCCGAGGACCACATCGCCCTCGAATGGAAGCCGGTCGCGTTCATCAAGGATGATTCGGGCGAGCTCCGTTACCCGCCGTTGGAGAGGAAGTACTGATGTCGATAGCCGTGGCAGACGCTCCCGAGCAGGAGAGCGCCATCCAGTCGTACCTCGTGACCTTCATGGTGCGCCGATTCAACCCGGAAGTCGACACGGAACCGAAGTGGGTCGACTACGACGTCGAGATGTACCCCACCGACCGCGTGCTCGACGCGCTCCACTCGATCAAGTGGGACATGGACGGATCCCTCGCGTTCCGCCGCTCGTGCGCGCACGGCATCTGCGGATCCGACGCGATGCGCATCAACGGCCGCAACCGACTCGCGTGCAAGACCCTCATCAAGGATCTCGACATCTCGAAGCCGGTCTACGTCGAGGCGATCAAGGGTCTTCCCCTCGAGAAGGACCTCATCGTCGACATGGAGCCGTTCTTCGCGGCCTACCGCGAGGTGCAGCCGTTCCTGCAGGCCAAGTCCGCCCCGGCGGAAGGCCAGGAGCGTCACCAGACGATCGACGACCGCGAGCGCTTCGACGACACGACCAAGTGCATCCTCTGCGCCGCGTGCACGTCGTCCTGCCCCGTGTTCTGGACCGACGGGCAGTACTTCGGCCCGGCGGCGATCGTCAACGCGCACCGATTCATCTTCGACTCGCGTGACGACGAATCGCAGGTGCGCCTCGACATCCTCAACGACCAGGAGGGCGTGTGGCGCTGCCGCACGACCTTCAACTGCACCGAGGCGTGCCCCCGCGGCATCGAGGTGACCAAGGCGATCGCCGAGGTCAAGGAGGCCGTCCTCAAGGGCGGTCGCTGACCCGAGCGTCGCCGACGGTGACCCGCCAGCGATAGGCTGATGGGCATGATTCGCATCGCCTCCGTCAACGTCAACGGCATCCGCGCGGCCACGCGGAAGGGCATGGGAGCCTGGCTAGAACAGGCCGGCGTCGACATTCTGACGATCCAGGAGGTCCGCGGTCAGCGCGAGCACCTCGAGGCCGTGTTGCCCGACTGGCACCTCGTCGAAGACGAGTCCTCCCAGAAGGGCCGCGCCGGCGTCGCGATCGCGTCGCGGATCCCGTTCGCCGACACCCGCGTCGGGCTCGGCGACGAGGACGTCGACTCGAGCGGCCGCTGGATCGAAGCCGACGTCGAGGTCGACGGCGCAGCGCTCACCGTCGCCAGCGCGTACGTCCACTCGGGCGAGGTCGGAACGCCTCGTCAGGACGCGAAGTGGCTCTTCCTCGATGCGATGGTCGACCGCTTCGAGGCACTGAACCAGCCGGGAGCGCTCGCCGTGGTCACGGGCGACCTCAATGTGGGCCACCGTGAGCTCGACATCAAGAACTGGCGCGGCAACCGCAAGAAGTCCGGCTTCCTTCCCGAGGAGCGGGCGTACTTCGACCGGTTCTTCGGCCCCGCGGGCGAGCCGATCGAGTGCGTCGACGGCGTCACGCGTACCGGGCTCGGCTTCGTCGATGTGGGCCGCACGTTCGCGGGCGAGGTCGACGGACCATACACGTGGTGGTCGAACCGTGGTCAAGCGTTCGACAACGACACCGGCTGGCGCATCGACTATCACGCGGCGACGCCCGAGCTCGCGAGCCGCGTCACCTCGTATCGCGTCGATCGGTATCCGTCGTACGACACCCGCTGGAGCGATCACGCTCCCGTCGTGGCCGACTACGACCTCTCAGCGACCGCACACGGTCGTTAATCTCCCGTTCACCTTCAGTCTCCGATCAGGACAGAAAGCGCGCATAGCGTCACGTCATGTCGGGTGTCCCTCCCGACGACATACCCTGTCCTCCTCAGAACGGATCGGATTCTTCGTGAAGCTCAATCGACTTTCCGGCATCGCTGCTCTCGGTGCCGTCGCTGCTCTGACTCTCGCCGGCTGCGCCGCGAACGAGCAGCCCGCCGACCAGAACGACGACACCACGACGAGCGATGCCCCGGCCGAGTCGGGTGGCTCCTCGGGCACGATCGGCGCCACCGGCGCCTCGTCGCAGGCGTCGGCACAGCAGGCGCTCGTCGCCGAGTTCCAGACGGCCAACCCCGAGGCGACGGTCAACTACGAGTCGACCGGATCCGGCACCGGCCGCGAGAACTTCACCTCGGGCGCGTCCGACTTCATCGGGTCCGACCGCGCATACGAGCTCGACGAGTTCGGCGCCGGGTTCGCCGGCTGCGTCTCGGACAGCATCGTCGAGGTGCCGACGTACATCTCGCCGGTCGCCATCGCGTTCAACCTCCCCGAGATCGACACGCTCAACCTCGACGCCGACACGATCGCGGCGATCTTCGCCGGTGACATCACGACGTGGAACGACGAGGCGATCGCCTCGCAGAACGACGGCGTCGAGCTGCCCGACACGGCCATCACGCCCGTCAACCGCTCCGACAGCTCCGGGACGACCGAGACGTTCACCACCTACCTCGACGCCACGGCCTCCGACGCGTGGACGTACGGCCCGGTCGAAGACTGGCCCATCGACGGCACGGAGAGCGCCAACGGCACGCAGGGCGTCTCGCAGGTCATCGGCCAGGGCGAGGGCACCATCGGCTACCTCGACGCCTCGCAGGTTCCCGAGGGTGCCGGCCAGGTCGCCGTGGGCGTCGACGGCGAGTACGTCGCGTACTCGTCCGAAGCCGCGTCGAAGCTCATCGAGAACTCGGAGCTCGAGGCCGACCGCGAGCCGCAGGACCTCGTGTTCGCCGTGGATCCCGCGACCGCGACCGATGGCGCCTACCCGATCGCGCTCGTGTCGTACCTCATCGCGTGCGTCGAGTACGAAGACACCGACAAGGCGCAGCTCGTGAAGGACTACCTCACGTACGTCGCCTCTGAGGAGGGCCAGGAGGCCTCGGCCACCGCCTCGGGCAGCGCCCCGATCTCGGAGGGCCTGCGCGAGCAGGTGCTGACCGCGGTCGACGCGATCGTCACCGAGTAGTCTGCTGTAGAGCGCCCCCGGGGCGGTCTCGTATCCACACGAGCCTGCTTCGGGGGCACCAGCATGAACCCCGACCGCCCGACAGCTGGGACCACATGAGCAAGCTCGATACGGCACCCGCCCCCGACGCTCCGCCTGACCGGCGGAAAGCGCCCCGCGCGAAGCGGCGCCCCGGGGACCTCGCTTTCTCCGGCACCTCCCTCGGCGCCGGCATCATCATCCTCCTCGTGCTCGCCGCAACGGCGGTCTTCCTCATCGGCCAGTCGATCCCCGCGTTCACGACCGATCCCGAAGACAACCATCTCCTCGGCGGCGCGAGCTTCTGGTCGTACGCGTTCCCGCTGCTGTTCGGCACGCTGTGGTCGTCACTTCTCGCACTCGTCATCGCGACGCCGGTGGCCATCGGCATCGCACTGTTCATCTCGCACTACGCGCCGCGGCGCCTCGCCGCCGTCCTCGGCTACGTCATCGACCTGCTGGCCGCCGTCCCGTCCGTCGTGTTCGGCCTGTGGGGCATGCAGTTCTTCTCGGGCTTCCTCACGCCCTTCTACGCGTGGCTCAACTCGACCGTCGGTCAGGTGCCCGTGCTCGAGTGGTTCTTCGGCGGTCAGCCCTCGCCGACGGGACGGACGATCCTGACGGCAGCGCTCGTTCTGGCCGTCATGATCCTCCCGATCATGACGGCGATCTGCCGCGAGGTGTTCCTGCAGACGCCGAAGCTGCACGAAGAAGCCGCGCTCGCCCTCGGCGCCACGCGCTGGGAGATGGTGCGGATGGCCGTGCTCCCGTTCGCCCGCGGCGGCATGGTGTCGGGCGCGATGCTCGGCCTCGGCCGTGCGCTCGGCGAGACGATGGCCGTGACGATGGTGCTGTCAGGATCCCCCATCGTCGCCGTGCAGCTGCTGCAGTCGGGCAACCCGCTGTCGATCGCCGCGAACATCGCTCAGGACTTCCCCGAGGCTCACGGCACGGGCGTCAACACGCTCATCGCCACCGGCCTCATCCTCTTCATCGTGACGTTCATCGTCAACGCGATCGCACGCTGGCTCGTCAACCGCCGCGCTGAGTTCTCGGGAGCGAACTGACATGACCACTCCCACAACGACGCGACCTGACGAGCAGGCCGCGACAACGCCAGAGCTCGAGTCCCGGCGCATCACCTCCGGACAGCTGCCTGCCTGGGCGCCCTGGGCCATCCTTGGCGGCGCCATGGCGATCGCCTTCGCGGTGTTCGCGGTCATGAACCTCGAAGCAGACCTCTCGGACTTCAACATCGTCGGCGCCCTGTTCGTCGGCATGGTGATATACATCGTGTTCATCGGCGTGCTCTCCGCGATCGCCGAGAGCCGGCGCCACGCGATCGACCGGTTGATGACGGCGCTCATCTCGACGGCGTTCGTGCTCGCCTGCCTCCCACTCGTGTCCGTCCTCTGGACGGTCGTGATCAACGGCCTCGACCGCTTCGACATGACCTTCTTCACGTGGTCGATGCGCAACGTTGTCGCGGAGGGCGGCGGCGCCGTCCACGCGATCTGGGGCACGCTCATCATCACGGGCCTCGCGACGATCATCTCGGTGCCCATCGGCCTCATGACCTCGATCTATCTCGTCGAGTACGGCGCCGGCGGCAAGCTCGCCAAGGGCATCACGTTCTTCGTCGACGTCATGACCGGCATCCCGTCGATCGTCGCCGGTCTGTTCATCTACTCGGTCTTCGCGCTCCTCATGGGCCCCGGCGTGCGCATGGGCATCATGGGTGCCCTGTCGCTCTGCGTTCTGATGATTCCCGTCGTGGTGCGCGGATCCGAGGAGATGTTGCGGATCGTCCCGAACGAACTGCGCGAGGCGTCCTACGCGCTCGGCGTCCCGAAGTGGCTGACCATCGTGAAGGTCGTGCTCCCGACCTCGATCGCGGGCATCACGACCTCGGTCGTGCTGGCGATCGCGCGCGTCATCGGCGAGACCGCGCCGCTGCTGCTCACGGCGGGTTTCACCGCCAACATGCAGCTGAACGCGTTCGAGTCCGAGAACGGCCAGATGATGACCTTGCCCGTCTTCGTCTACAACCAGGTGATGTACCCGAGCGCGGCAGCGCCGGACGAGTCCATCGCCCGTGCCTGGGCTGCTGCGCTCACCCTGCTCGTCATCGTCATGGCGCTCAACCTCGTGGCGCGCCTCGTGTCGAAGTTCTTCGCCCCGAAGACGCGCGGCCGCTGAACGAGAATCTTTTCGAAAGCAACAGAAGGATCCAGATGTCCAAGAGCATCGAAGTCAACGACCTCAACGTCTACTACGGCGACTTCCTCGCCGTCGAAGGCGTGTCGCTCGACGTGCAGCCCGGCACCGTGACGGCGTTCATCGGCCCGTCCGGCTGCGGCAAGTCGACCTTCCTGCGCACGCTCAACCGCATGCACGAGGTGATCCCCGGCGCCCGCGTCGAGGGCCAGGTCATGATCGACGGCAAGAACCTATACGGTGCCGGCGTCGACCCGGTGCTCGTGCGCCGCCAGGTCGGCATGGTGTTCCAGCGCCCCAATCCGTTCCCGACGATGTCGATCCGCGACAACGTCCTCGCCGGCGTCAAGCTGAACAACCGACGCATGGCGAAGAGCGACCAGGACGGGCTCCTCGAGCAGTCGCTGCGCGGTGCGAACCTGTGGAACGAGGTCAAGGATCGCCTCGACAAGCCCGGATCAGGCCTATCGGGCGGACAGCAGCAGCGCCTCTGCATCGCACGTGCCATCGCGGTCTCCCCCGACGTGATCCTCATGGACGAGCCGTGTTCGGCGCTGGACCCGATCTCGACGTTCGCGATCGAAGAGCTCATCGCCGAGATCAAGAACGACTACACGGTCGTGATCGTCACGCACAACATGCAGCAGGCCAGCCGCGTCAGCGACAAGACCGCGTTCTTCAACATCGCCGGAACCGGCAAGCCGGGCAAGCTCATCGAGTACGACGACACGACGAAGATCTTCACGGCGCCCGCCCAGAAGGCCACCGAGGACTACGTCTCCGGACGCTTCGGCTGACCCCTTCGCGGGGAATACATCTGGCGCCAGCGCCGTTACACTGGGTGTGCCGGGTCGCAGTCAAAACCCCGGGCTCCAACTCTCGCCGCTTCGAGCGGCCTTCCGCCGAGAGGCGTTTTCTGCGGCCCGGCCTCTTCATGCTCGCGGACGCGCCGTGAACCTCAGCGCCCGTCGAAGTCGCCGCGGCGCAGCCCCGCAACCTGACCCTCGGGATCCAGGCGTTCGAGCAGAAGATAGGCGATCTCACGCAGCTGCTCCCTCTGCTCGGGCGCGAGCGCGTCCAGCACAACGTCTCGGACATTCGCCACATGGCCCGGCGTCGCCGCGATCGCCTTCCGCCGCCCTTCGTGGGTGAGGCGCACCTCGGTCCCCCGCCCGTCGTCGGCGGCCTTCGTCCGCGCCACGTAGCCGCGCTTCTCCAGGCGCGCGATGACGTGAGACAGCCGCGGCCTCGTCGCATTGGTGAGCACCGCGAGCTCGCTCATGCGCAGCGCGTGATCGTCGGCGCGCGTCAGGACCGCCATCGCGAAGTAGTCGAAGTGCGTGAGGTCGTCGTCGCGCAGGAGTTGCGCGTCGATGCGGCGCGGCAGCAGCTCCATGACGGCCGCCATCGGCGCCCAGGTCGCCTGCTCGTCGGCGGTGAATGATCGGGATCGGGACACACGACGATCTTACGGGAATAGTTGTGCCGACAACGATGTTGTCATATATAGTTGTACCAACAACCACATGGAGGACATCATGACCAACATCACCATCTTCGGCAACGGCAACATGGGCGCGGCGATCGACGCGATCTTCGCCAAGGGCGGCGCGGCCGTGCAGCACATCGGCAGCTCCGAGCATGACGCCGAGATCCAGGGCGACATCGTCGTCCTCGCCGTCCCCTACACCGCGCTCGAGCAGATCACCGCCGACTACGGCGACAAGCTCGCCGGCAAGACCGTCGTCGACATCACCAACCCCCTCGACTTCGCCACGTTCGACGCTCTCGTCGTCCCGACCGGCAGCTCGGCCGCCGCGGAACTGCAGAAGGCACTGCCGTCCGCGAAGGTCGTGAAGGCGTTCAACACGAACTTCGCCGGAACCCTCGCGTCCGGCCAGGTCGGGGACGTCGCGACGACCGTCCTCATCGCGGGAGACGACGCCAGCGCGAAGCAGGCGCTCGCCGATGCCGTCACGGCCGGTGGCGTCCGCGCGATCGACGCCGGTGCGCTGAAGCGCGCCCACGAGCTCGAGGCGGTCGGATTCCTGCAGCTCACGCTCGCGGCACAGGAGAAGGTGGCTTGGGATGCCGGATTCGCTGTCGTCAGCTGACGTGCGGCCCGCGCGCGACCTGCTCGCGGCCGACACCGCGATGGGCCCCGTCACGCTCCGCGTGGCGGACCTCGACGGGATGATCCGGTACTACACCGAGGGTGTCCCGCTCCGCGTTCTCACCGCCGTCGGCCCCACCGCGGTACTCGGCCGCGGGACGACCCCCGTGGTCGTCCTCGAGCATGCGCCGGAGCTGCGGCACGCGTCACCGCGCGACGCCGGCCTGTTCCACACGGCCATCCTGTTCGAATCCGAGCCGGCACTGGCCGCCGCCGTCGCGTCGGTCGCGCGCCACGCGCCGGGGACGTTCACCGGCAGCGCCGACCACCTCGTCAGCAAGGCGTTCTATTTCACCGACCCCGAGGGCAACGGCGTCGAACTCTACTGGGACCGCGACCGCACGGCGTGGAGTTGGACGCACGGGCAGGTCGAGATGGACGTGATCCGGCTCGACCCACAGGGATACCTGAGCGAGCACCTGACCGAAGCGGGCGCGGCGGATCCGATCGTCGGCGGCGCAAGCGTCGGCCACGTGCACCTCAGCGTCGGCGACGTCGAGACCGCGCGCCGGTTCTATGTGAATCAGCTCGGCTTCGAGACGACGCTCGACTGGAACGGCGCCCTGTTCGTCAGCGCCGGCGGTTACCACCACCACATGGCGATGAACGTCTGGAACAGCGCGGGTGCCGGCCGACGCGGCCGGACCCTCGGTCTGGGCACGGTCGACATCGCCCTCCCGACGCCCGATGACATCGGCGCCACGACCGAGCGCCTACGTCACCACGGCGTCGCGATCCGCGATGACGGCGCGACCGTCTCGTTCGAGGATCCGTGGGCGAACCTCGTTCGCCTATCCACGGCGGCGTGACCGCTCCAGCCCCGCCGATCCCCTCAGGGGCGGCGGGGCTCTGCGATGTCTAGATCAATTCGTCGCGCCGCCACATGCGGGCGGCGACGGCGAGATCGTCGGCGAACGACGACAGGCGCAGGGCCCGCGTCGTAAAGGCTGTCGCGCGATCCGGTTCCGTGGTCTCGTAGTCATCGGCGAGGTGGGTCGCGCCGGAGGCCTGTACCCGGCAGAACGCGGCCGCCCGGTCGAGGGCGAGCGCGAAGTCGCCCGTGAACGCGCCGCGCAGGATCGTGTCGATGAGCGCGACCAGCTCGTCCGGTGCCACCGGCGTTCGTGCCCCCGCGACCAGCGGATCCGTCGTGCGCAGCTCGCGGTGGCCGCGCTCGTACAGGAGCGAGGCCGTCCTCGGGTCGTCGTGGATGCTCAGCTGCACGAGATACAGCCGCCATAGGGATCCGGGCAGCGACTTCGCGGGCGAGCGCGCCCAGAGCTGCGCGATGTCGTCGATGCCGTGCGAATCCGTGAACGAGATCAGCCGCTCGACGACCGCGGGATCCTCCTCGTCGCGCACGCGCGCGAGGAGCGTCGTCGCGGTCGAGTGCGCCGCGCGCGACACCTCCGCCGGATCCTCAGAACTGAAGAGCCGATCGAAGGTGCCGGACGGCCGGAACACCGGCTTGGAGAACTCGTGGGACATCGCGTACCAGGGTACGCCCGTCAGCGGTCGCGTCGGGTGCCAGCCGCGGCGACGACCACCGACCAGACGGCTCCGGCGAAAATCGCCGCGGCGAGGAGGATCGCGAGGATCCCCAGAACGTCGGATCCGACGCCGCGCTCGGCGAGCAGCTGGACGACATCCGTGTTCAGCACGATCCCCCGGCCGAGGACCGTCGCCGACCAACTCACGACGAGCGTGGCGAGCACGATTCGCCACATGACCAGGGCCGTCGTCCAGCGGCGACGCTTCGCACGGATGACGACGAACACGGCCTCGGCGGCCATGATGACGAACAGGGCCGCCATCCACCATGGCCAGAGCTCAGCACTGAGCGCCGGGATCCACGCCTCGCCCGTCCAGACGAATCCGCGGAGCGCATCCCATACGAACGCGCCGGCGGCGAGCGCGAGGAAGACGAGCGACGCGATCGCGTCGGTCCACCCGCCCTCCTTCTCCGGCACCTCGGGAAGCTGATCGACGGTCCACATCGACGGGAGTTCCGCTCCGGTGCGTTCGATCACCGCGAAGATGAGCGTCGTCCAGAATGCGGTGTGCACGGCGACGCTGATCGCGAGGACGATCGCCTCGGCGAAGACGGTGCCGAACCCGGCGCCGGTGACCGCGTGCCCGATCGCGCCACCCACCGCGGCCAGGGGCGGAAGCGTCCACAGCAGGATCTTCATCAGCCGCATCCACGAGAGGTAGAAACGCGGACCGATCAGGTGCAGCGGCCGGTCGGCGAAACCGCTCGCCAGCACGGCGGGATCGCCCAGCTCGGTGAGCGCGGCGTGTTCCGCCTCGGCGGGCGACTCACCCTGCTCGATGCGAGCCTCGACGGCGTCCGCGATGGAGGCCTCGAGCTCGCGACGTACGTCGTCCTGCGCGGTCGCGGGCAGACGACGCACCGTCGCCTCGATATAGCGTTCGGTCAGCGTGGCGGTCATCGTGCTCACGTCCCTTCCTGGTCGAGTGACCCGATCGCGCGACTGAGCGCGCGCCATTCCCTGGTCATGTCTTCGGCGAGCCGCATCCCCTCATCGGAGGTGCGGTAGAACTTGCGCGGCCGCGATTCGGCGGTATCCCATTCGCTCCGCAGGAACCCCTGCTTCTCGAGGCGCCGCAGCAGCGGGTACAGCGTGTTGGCGTCGGTCGCGAACCCGCGATCGGCGAGCTGCTCGAGCAGCCCGTAGCCGTACCCCGGGCGCCGCAGCAGGGTGACGCACGCGAGCACCACGGTGCCGCGGCGCAGCTCCTGCAGGTGCAGATCGGATCCATCGCTCATGTCCACCACAATACTGTGCGTCACACACTATTGTCAATCACGCGATGACGTGCGTGCCGTTTGGGTGGCGTCGACCCCGGAAATCCGTACGCTGAGGGCATGAGCAACCTTGAGCGGTCCCCCGACCTCGCCCTGCTCGAGGCGGGCGAGCCATGCATCGACGTCGAGGTGCTGCTGCCGCGATCGGTGCCGCTCGGCGGGCCCCGCGCGATGCCGGTCTCGCGCACGCTCCCGCAACGCAAGCGCTCGCTCGTCGGATCCTGGTGCTTCCTCGACCACTACGGGCCCGACGACGTCTCGCTCACGGGCGGCATGCGCGTGCCGCGACACCCGCACACCGGGCTCGCGACAGTGTCGTGGGTCTTCAGCGGCGAGATCGATCACCTCGACTCGGGCGGCAACGCAGCGCGCGTGCGGCCCGGCGAGTTGAATCTCATGATCGCTGGACGCGGCATTACGCACCAGGAGATCTCGACGCCCGAGACGACCACGCTGCACGGCGTACAGCTCTGGTACGCCATGCCCGAGTCGACGCGCTTCTCAGAGAACCACTTCGCGCACTACGTCCCCGCCCCGGTCGCGCCCGCCCCCGGCGTCAGCGTGCGCGTGTTCCTCGGCGCGCTCGCCGGATCCGCCTCCCCGGTGGATACGAGAACACCCGACCTGCTGGGCGCGGAGCTCACGCTCGCGGCCGGCACGGAAGTGACGCTCGACGTCCGGCGCGATTTCGAACTCGCGGCACTCGCCGAGACCGGCGACGTCGTGGTCAACGGCACGACGATTCCGCACCGCGCCCTCGGGTATGCGCCGCTCGGCAGCGACACGCTGACGATCTCTGCACCGCGCGACGCGCGCGTCATCCTGCTGGGCGGGGTGCCCCTCGGAGAGCAGATCGTGATGTGGTGGAACTTCGTGGGCCGCTCGCACGACGAGGTCGCTGCGTTCCGCCAGCGCTACCAGGCCGAGCTCGGCTTCGAACCCGCGGGCGCTGAGCCGGATCCGCTCTTCGGTCAGTTTCCGGACGGCGAGCCCGACCCGCTTCCCGCTCCCGCCCTGCCGAACGTGCGGCTGCGCCCGCGCGAGTAAGGAGACGACATGTCCGATGAACGCTACGCAATCGAACACCGCGCAGATCAGAGCCGGTACGTGCTCCTCGACCGCCAATCGGGCGACGCGGAGATCGGCGAGGAGGAGTACGTCGACGTCGACGGCGATCGCGTGCTGTTCCACACCCGCGTCGACGAGGAATACGGCGGCCAGGGCCTCGCCTCCCGCCTGGTGCGCGAGACGGTCGCCGCTGCGGCGGCCGAGGGCCGAGCGATCGTGCCCGTCTGCCCCTACGTCAAGGCGTGGGCCGAGAAGCACCCCGACGCACCGCATGCGGTCGTGACCCCGACCCCCACCCACCTCCGGGCCGTCGCTGAACGTACGCGCTGACGCCCGAGGCGCTGTCAGAATGCGGGGGGCTCGTCCAGCGCGTGCCGGCGGAGGCGCGCCAAGTGGATCAGGTGCAGCAGGCCGATGACGACGCAGAGCCCCGCGGTCACAGCGAGCCCCGCGGTGAAGCTCGCGCCCGCGGCGATGAAGCCGACGACGAGCGAGCCGAGGCCCGTGCCGGTGTCGAATCCGATGTTCCAGGTCGTGCTCGCGACGTTGCGCAACCGGCTGGGCACTGCGGCGAACGACACGACGAGGGTGAGGTTCTGCAGCGCCCCGTATGCGAGGCCAACGAGCATCATCCCCGCGACGAGGGCGACGGGACTGCGCTCCGGAACGGTCACTGCCCATGCCGCGAGGCCCAGCCCCACCGCGCCGACCGCGAGGAGGGGCGAGATGAACCGGTGTGGCCCGAACTGATCGGCCAGACCGCCGGCGAGCCAACGCGAGAACGCCGTCACGCCCGTGAAGGCGAACAGTCCGATCACGACCGTCAGCGCACCGTAGCCGAACTGCGGCGCGAACGAGATGATCGCACCGCCCGGCGTCGTGATCGCCAACAGCACGAGAGCGGGCACACCCAATGCGAGCAGCACCCGCCCGCGGCTGACCGCCCGAGCGGGCCGGTGCTCATCCTCCGGCGTCTCTCCGGCCTTGTCGATGCGAGCCCCGAGCGCAGCAGCGAAGGGCGCGGCGGCCACGGGCAGACACCCGAGCACGAACACGATGCGGAAGTCGATCGACTCGGCGATCCACGCGGAGGTCGGAGTGAGCAGGAACTGCGGCACCGCGATCGACAGACCGTACACGCCGATGCCCCGTCCGCGGTGCGACGCCTCGACGAGGTGCGCGACCGCACTGGATCCGCAGACCGTGAGCACCGCGAACCCCGCACCGCGAACGGCCGAGAGCGCCAGGATCCCCCAGAGCTCATCGGTGAGCGCGAACAGCAGCGACGGCGCGCCCAGCAGCACCATCCCCACCACCAGCGTCACGCGCCACCCCAGCGTACGGAGCGCCCAGGGGACGGTCGTCTGCACCAGCACCGTCGCGAGCATCAGCACCGCGTTGACGAGGCCGGCACCGCCCTCATCCGCGCCGCCGCTGCGCGCCCAGAGCGGCGCGGTCGGAAGCAGCAGCGCATATCCGGCGAAACCGAGCGCCGAGGTCGCGAGCAGAGCCGGCATGCCCGGAACTCGCCAGACGGATCCGCGTGACCCGACATCCTCGACCATGTGTCGATTCTCCCTCATCCCGCACCCGGTAGCCTTGTTGCGATCGACACCAAATATGCGCGAAGGGAGCGGGCATGCAGACACGTGAGGCGCTCGTCGTCCGAGGCGGATGGGACGGGCATTTCCCCGTCGAGGCCACAGACCTGTTCATTCCATTCCTCGAAGCGAACGGCTTCGCGGTCCGAGTCGAGTCGTCGAACGAGATCTACGCCGATTCCGACGTGATGGCCCGCACGGACCTGATCCTGCAGTGCGTGACGATGTCCGAGATCTCGCGCGAGGCGTCGCAGGGCCTGCGAGCGGCCGTCGCGAACGGCACCGGCCTCGCGGGCTGGCACGGGGGAATCGCCGACTCCTACCGTGCGGACGCCGAGTATCTCCAGCTCATCGGCGGCCAGTTCGCGACGCACCCGTCGAAGCACCCCGACGAACTGAAGGACGACCCGTCCGATAACTACATTCCGCACCAGATCGAGATCACCGAGCTCGGGCGCGCGCACGAGATCACGTCGGGGATCGACGACTTCGGTCTCGTGACGGAGCAGTACTGGGTGCTCACCGACACCCTCAACGACGTGCTCGCCACGACGACGCATCCCGTCCAGCCGTACCACCCCTGGTCTCGGCCGGTCACGACGCCGGCTGTCTGGACCCGCGCGTGGGGCGAGGGCCGCGTGTTCGTCGCGACGCCCGGCCACGACCTCGATGTGCTGCGAAACGAGAGCGTCCGGACGATCATCGAACGCGGGCTGCTCTGGGCGCGCCGCGAGCCCGTCGCGTAGCCTCGCGTCGGTGATTCGCTGAGCATCTCGGAATTCGCCAACCGTCGCACTATTTCGGGCGATCTCGCGGCCTGCCCGCAAATTTCGAGATGCTCAGCGGCGGCGGCGCACGACTATGCCGCCGCGAGCGGGTCGCCGCGGTTGGCCACGCGTCTCAGCACCTCGGGGTACTCGAGCTGGCGAAGGTGCGGAGAGGCCAACTCGTGCCACGTGCGTGGCGCCGCCACCGTGGGGCGCCTCCTGCCGCGCAGCGAGTACGGGGCGACCGTGGTCTTCGAGGCATTGTTCTGGCTCCAGTCGATGAAGACCCGGCCGCCGCGTTCGGAGCGCTTCATGGCGCTCGTAACCTCGTCAGGACGGTCGGTCTCGAGCCGGCGCGCGAGCTCTTTCGCCAGCGCGGACGCCTCGTCGGACGTGCGTGAGCCGTCGAGCGGCGCGTAGACGTGGATCCCCTTCCCGCCACTCGTCGCGGGCACCGGGTCCAGCCCCTCGGCACGCAGTGCACGGCGGATCCGGAACGCGATCTGTGCGCACTGCTCGAGCGTCACCCCCTCCCCCGGGTCGAGATCGAACACGAGCCGATCAGGGGCGAGTTGCGTGCCGTCATCCCCGAAGCGCCACTGCGGCACGTGGAGCTCGAGCGCGGAGATCTGCCCCAGCCACACGAGCGTCGCCTCCTCGTTCGCGAGAGGGTAGGCGTTGACGTGGTCGCGGTGCTGGATCCGCTCCGTGCGCACCCAGTCCGGCGCGGCCCCGCCGAGATCCTTCTGAAAGAAGGTTGCGCCATCGCCGTCCTCGCCCACGCCGTCGGGCCAGCGCTTGCGCGTCAGCGCCCGGTCGCGGACGTGCGGCAACATTGTGTCGGCGATCGCGCGATAGTACGCGACCACGTCTGCCTTCGTCGTTCCCGTGGCCGGATAGACCGCCCTGTCCGCGCTCGTCACTCGGACCGCGTGTCCACCGACCTCGATCGTCATCTCTGAAGTGGCCACGTCTCCATGATGACCATCCGGCACAGAACCACGAGGGGGTTGACGGACCGTCCGCCGTGGGTCAGGAGACGATGGCGTCGGCCTCGACCTCGACGAGAACATCGGGCTCGAACAGATAGTCGACGCCGATACAGGACAGCGGTGGGAGCGGCTGGGGGATGCCGAGCTCCTCGACGACGGACTCGATGCCCGCCATGAACTCGCCATACTTCTCCAGCTGCCACGCGGTCACGTAGAACCGCAGTCGGACGACGTCGCGGAAGCTCGCTCCCGCACCTGCCAGGCCGCGCGCGGTGTTCCGCAGCGCGTGCGCCAACTGCCCGGCCAGATCCCCCGGCGCGAGTCGGTTCCCGTGTTCGTCGCGCGCGATCTGACCGGCCACGCTGATGTGCCGACCACCAGTCGCCACCGACACGTGATGGTACGGAACCGGCTGGAACATCCCGGGCGGGGTGGAGAGCGAAACCGTCATGAGAGATCCTTCTTCGTTGCGATGTGTAGGTATCTCCTGTATACGTGGTCTCCGAAGAGCACTTCAACGAGACCAGGTGTCGCCATGGAAACCACCCCCGCCGCCGCCGTTCATTCCCAGATCGCCGGAGAGCACCGCGCGCTGCTCGACGAGATCCTCGACAAGTGGTCGTTGCTCGTCCTCGACACGCTGTGCGAGCGCCCACATCGCTTCAACGAACTGCGGCGCGCCATTCCCACGGTGACGCAGAAATCGCTCACCGCCTCGCTACGCCGGCTCGAGCGCAACGGAATGGTGGAGCGCGAAGTCATCGACACCCGGCCGGTCGCCGTCGAATACCGCATCTCGGATCTCGGCCGCACACTGCAGGACCTCATCGATGCCCTGCTGATGTGGAGCACGGCGCACATGGCCGAGGTGACGCGGGCGCGCGACGCCTTCGATACGGAGTACGACGCGTGAGCGCCGGCAACGTGTCGGGATGTACTGGTGGGCCCAGCGGGGCTCGAACCCGCGACCCGCGGATTAAAAGTCCGATGCTCTGCCAACTGAGCTATAGGCCCGCACCGATTCTACGGCACGAGAGCGGGGCGAACGACACGCTCAGACGAGCTCCGCGCCGCCCGCCTCGAGTTCATCGAGGGCACGTGCACTCGAATCGGGGGCGACCCCCGCGATGAGGTGCGTGAAGACTCGCACCGAGACGCCGTGCACGAGCGCGTCGAGCGTGGTGGCACGGACGCAGTGGTCGGTCGCGAGCCCGACGACGTCGACGGCGTCAACGCCGTGTGCCTCAAGGAGGTCCGCGACGGTGCGCCCGTCCTCGTCCGATCCCTCGAACATCGAATAGGCCGGGATCCCCTGCCCCTTCTTGACGTGATGCGTCACGGCGGCGGGGTCGAACCACGGGTCGTATTCGGCACCGGGCGTGCCCGCCACGCAGTGCACGGGCCACGTGTCGACGAAGTCCGGGGTCTCGGAGAAGTGCCCGCCGTTGTCGTCGTCAGCGTTGTGCCAGTCGCGCGACGCGAGGATCGCAGCGTAGTCGGCTGCGTGTTCGCGAAGGTGCCGCGTGACACCGATCGCGACGGCGTCGCCGCCGGCGACAGCGAGCGCGCCGTCCTCCGTGAAGTCGTTCTGCACGTCGACGATGAGAAGTGCCCTGGCCATGCCTCGACTCTACGTCTCCCACGCGCCCGTGTCTCGATCGCGCGAGAGTTATGCGCGACCCGGCGAGGACTCGGTGAGCCTCTCGGCGCCGACGACATCGCGAAAGAACAGGGGATCCATCGGCTGGCCACGACGGATGACGCTCAGTGTTCCGGAGGGCTCGAAGATGACCGCTCCGACCTGGTCGGCGTGGGACACCCCCGACTGGCGCAGCCGCGAGTGCAGCTCGGGATACGAGACGTGGCAGCGGTCCATGTGGCGCTGCAGCACCTCCGAGCCCGCCATGATCAGCACGGGGCGGTTCACGACCAGCCATGACCCGAACCGCGTCTGCCGTATCACCCCGGACAGTGCCTGCAACGCCACGAGGGTGACGAGCGCGATCACGCCGCCCGCGAGTCGCGGAGATTCACCGAGAGCGGCGCGGGCGATGAGCCCGCCGAACGCGATCACGGCGGCGAGGTCGTAGCTCGACATCCCGGAGAGCATCCGCTGCCCCAGGATGCGGATGAGCACCACCAGCGCGACGTACATCCCGACCGTCGCGAGCGCGACCGCGCCCGCCTCGAGCCACGTGACTCCGAGCAGTTCCGCCACGGTGTTCCTCCCTCGTCTCTGCGATCAAGGGTATTGCCACCGGGCAGCGGCGTCAGGCGCGAACGGCCTCCGCGATCGGGACGGATCCGTTGCCGAACGCGATCGTCCGACGCACGGTCGACGGATCTGTGAGGACCGCCGCCGCGACCGCCGCGACATCGGCCCGCGCGACGCGGCCGTCCCCCGGCTCCGTCACCTCGATCAGGCCCGTCGGCTCATCGAGGGTGAGCGGGCCCGGGCCGAGGATCGTCCAGTCGAGGTCGGTGCCGCGCAGATGCTCGTCCGCCAGCGACTTGGCCTCGGCGTACGCGTAGAACGAATTGTCCGGTGCGACGCCGTGTTCGCGGCTCGCCCGCAGGTACGACACCATGACGTACCGAGACACGCCGGCGACCGACGCCGCCTCCATCGACCGGATCGCGGCATCGCGATCGACGGCGTACGTGCGCTCGGGATCCCCGCCGCCCGCGCCGGCCGCGAAGACCACCGCGTCGTGCCCGCGGACGAGGTCGGCCAGCCCCGCGACATCGAGACGCTCGATGTCGGCGACGACCGGTGTGGCTCCCGTTGCCGCGACCTCTTCTTCGTGATCGACATTGCGGAAGACGGACGTGACGTCGTCCCCGCGCTCCACGAGCAGCGGGGCGAGGCGCAGCGCCACCTTCCCGTGTCCTCCGATGATCAGAACGCGCGACATGGGGTGTCCTTCCGTGGTCGTTCGTGGGTTCTTCCCACGGTATCCCCGTCAGGGAGCGGTCGGGGCGTACTGCTCGAGGAACTCATAGACGTCCGTGGTGTCCACGCCCGGGAACGTGCCCGTCGGGAGCGTCGCGAGGAGCGTCCGGGGGGTCGCGACGTTCGGCCACGCTCCGTCGCGCCACTTTCCCGCGAGCTGCTCCGGCGGGCGGCGGCAGCACACGTCGTCGGCGTGACGCGAGACCCCGCGATTGAGGGTGTCGCGCCCAACGAACCACTTGGTGTCGTCGAACCGCACGCCGACGCTCACCGAGTGAGCACCCTGGCTCGAGTGCTCGACGCGCGCCGTGCACCAGAACGTACCTTCACCGGTGTCGGTGTACTGGAAGTAAGGGTTGAACCGGTCGTCCACGTCGAAGACGACGCGACTCGTCCAGCGTCGGCAGCAGAGCTGGCCTTCGATGGATCCGAGTCGGTCGGTGGGGAAGTTCACGTCGTCGTTCTCGTATGCCTTCGTGATCGTTCCCGATTCGTGCACCTTCAGGAAGTGCACGCGGAGATCGAGGTGGCGCGTGGCGAGGTTCGTGAATCGGTGCGCCGCGGTCTCGTACGACACCGAATACGCGTCGCGCAGGTCCTCGATCGAGATCGCGCGTCGCTTCTTCGCGTCGGAGAGCGCGTGCACCGCACGCTTCTCCGGGATGAGCAGCGCTCCGGCGAGGTAGTTCTGCTCGACGCGCTGGCGCAGGAACTCCGCGTACGAGGTCGGCTCCGAGTGGCCGAGCATGCGGCTCGCGAGCGCCTGCAGCATCGGCCCGCGCGGATCCGTCGACACGCTGTTCGGCAGGTACAGTCGGCCGTGCTTGAGATCCAGCACGCTGCGGGTCGACGCGGGCAGGTCAGGCACGTAGTGCAGGGTGACGCCGAGGTGCGCGGCGATCTCGCCGGCCGCCCGCTGGGTCAGCGGACCGCCCGTGTGGTCGACGGCGGCCAGGATCTCCTCGGCCGTGCGCTCCAGCTCGGGAAAGTAGTTGTCCTGGGCACGCATGAGGTGACGGAGCTCGAGGTTCGCTCGCCGTGCCTCCTCCGGCGTCGCCTGTCGCTCGTCACGCAGGCGATCGATCTCCCCCGTGAGTCGCAGCATCGCGGCGATCGCCTCGTCGGGCATCCCCTTGGGGATCCGAAACGGCTCGATTCCGAGCGCACGCAGCCGCGGCGAGCGCATCTCGCGTTCGAGGGCGATCTCGAGCTCGCTGCGCGGATCCAGCTCCTCCTGCGCGAGCAACGCGTCCGGCGCGACGCCAAGTTCGCGCGCGATCGCGCGCAGCATCGACAGGCGCGGCTCACGGCGGCCGTTCTCGATCATCGACAGCTGGCTCGGCGCACGCCCCACCGCCTCGGCGAGCTGAGCGAGCGTCATCTTCTTCGCCGTCCGCAGCGCGCGGATCCGTCGCCCCACCGCGATCGCGTCGGCCTCATCCGTCTCGTCCTCGAGCGTCGTCATGCCGCAGATTCTGCCACATGCATCCGCAGTACAGAAACTTCGCAATAGTTCTCTCCATGGATCCGCGTTCGGGCGCTGACCGTTCACGCATGGTGGTCCTATGACACGCGGTTCGCCGCACGAACGGAGGAGATCGAAGATGACCACCACCCCGCACCGTCCCGGTACGCAGACGCAGACGGCCGCCGACCTGCAGCTCGAGTGGGACGCGGACGCCCGATGGAACGACGTTCGTCGCGACTACACGGCCGAGGACGTCGTCCGCCTGCGCGGCAGCGTTCGAGAAGAGCCGACGCTTGCGCGCCGTGGTGCGGAGACGCTCTGGGAGCGCCTCACCACGGGTGAGTACGTGCGGGCACTCGGCGCCCTCACCGGCAACCAGGCGGTGCAGCAGGTGCGGGCCGGACTGCCGGCGATCTACCTGTCCGGGTGGCAGGTCGCGGCCGACGCGAATCTGTCCGGCCAGACCTACCCCGACCAGTCGCTGTATCCCGCGAACTCCGTGCCCGCGGTCGTCCGCCGCATCAACAACGCGCTCCTGCGGCAGGACCAGCTCGAGTCGGCGGAAGGTGCGCTCACGCGCGACTGGCTCGCGCCCATCGTCGCCGACGCGGAGGCGGGCTTCGGCGGATCCCTCAACGCCTACGAGCTCGCACACGGGATGATCCAGGCGGGCGCGGCGGGCATCCACTGGGAGGATCAGCTCGCGAGCGAGAAGAAGTGCGGGCACCTCGGCGGCAAGGTGCTCGTGCCGACGAGCCAGCACATCCGGACGCTGAACGCGGCGCGGCTCGCGGCCGACGTCGCCGGCGTTCCGACGATCCAGATCGCCCGCACCGACGCACTTGCGGCCGACCTGCTCACGAGCGACGTGGACGAGCGTGACCGCCCCTTCCTCACCGGCGAACGTTCGAGCGAGGGCTTCTACCGTGTGCGGAACGGCATCGACGCGGTCATCAGCCGCGGCCTCGCGTATGCGCCGTACGCGGATCTGCTGTGGGTCGAGACGGGCACGCCCGACATCGAACTGGCCCGCGAGTTCGCGAGCGCGGTCCACGCGGAGCACCCCGGCAAGATGCTCGCGTACAACTGCTCGCCGAGCTTCAACTGGGCGGCCGCGCTCTCGGACGGCGAGATCGCCACGTTCCAGGCCGAACTCGCCGAGCTGGGATACCGCTTCCAGTTCATCACGCTCGCGGGCTTCCATGCGCTGAATCACTCGATGTTCCAGCTCGCACGCGGCTACGCGGAGAACGCGATGACGGCGTACGTCGACCTGCAGAACGCCGAATTCGCCGCGGAGGCCGACGGCTACACCGCGACCCGTCACCAGCGCGAGGTCGGCACCGGCTACTTCGACCACGTGTCGAGCGCGCTCAACCCCGACGCCTCGACCCTCGCGCTCGCCGGCTCCACCGAGGCCGAGCAGTTCTGATCCGGCCGCCGACCGCGGCCCCCACGACACGCGTACACATCTTCTTGGAGCACGATCATGACCCTCATCGACACCACCGAACGCACCGCGAGAGAACGCAGCGACGAGCGGATCCGCGAGCGCACCTACCCCGCGATCTCGGTCACCGGACCGATGCGCGAGCGCTTCGAGCAGGTCCTCACTCCCGACGCACTCGCCTTCCTCGCCCAGCTGCACGATCTCTTCGCGGGCGCACGGTACGACCGCCTCGCCGCTCGTCTGCGTCACGGCTATGAGATCGGCAACGGCCACAACCCCACCTTCCGCGATGACACCAGTCGGATCCGCGAGCGCGACGACTGGCGGGTCGCGGGAGCCGGCCCGGGCCTCGAGGAACGGCGCGTCGAGATCACCGGCCCGACGGATCCGCGGATGACGATCAACGCGCTCAACTCGGGCGCGAACGTGTGGCTCGCCGACCAGGAGGACGCGACGAGCCCCACGTGGCAGAACGTCATCGGCGGCCAGCTGTCGCTCTATGACGCGATCCGAGGGCAGCTCGAGCACACCGCGCCGAACGGCAAGCACTATACGGTCACCGCCGAGCGGACGCCGACGATCGTGATGCGGCCTCGCGGATGGCATCTCGAGGAGCACCACCTGGTGTTCACCGACACGCACGGCCGCGAGATGCCGGCGTCGGGCTCGCTCGTCGACTTCGGGCTCTACATGTTCCATAACGCGCACGAGCTGATCCGGCGCGGGCGCGGGCCGTACTTCTACCTGCCGAAGATCGAGCAGGCGGAGGAGGCGAAGCTGTGGGACCAGGTGTTCGCGTTCTCGGAGCAGTACCTCGGGCTCCCCCACGGGGTGATCCGCGCGACCGTGCTCATCGAGACGCTCCCGGCGGCGTTCCAGATGGAGGAGATCCTGTACGAGCTGCGCGATCACTGCGCCGGGCTCAACGCGGGTCGCTGGGACTACATCTTCTCGATCATCAAGACCTATCGCGGACGCGGGTCACGCTTCGTGCTGCCCGATCGCAACGAGGTCACGATGACGGTCGGGTTCATGCGCGCCTACACCGAACTCCTCGTGAAGACGTGTCACCGCCGCGGCGCGTATGCCATCGGCGGCATGAGCGCGTTCATCCCGAACCGGCGCGACGAGGAGGCGAATCGCAACGCTCTCGAGAAGGTCGCGAGCGACAAGAAGCGCGAGGCGACGGACGGGTTCGACGGTACGTGGGTCGCCCACCCCGACCTGATCCCCGCAGCACGCGCGGAGTTCGATCGTGTGCTGGGAGACCGACCGCACCAGCTCGACCGGCAGCGCGACGACGTCGACGTGCGCGAGCGGCACCTGCTCGACCTCACCATCGGACGCGGCATCACGGACGCCGGTGTGAGGGGCAACGTCGACGTCGCGATCCGCTACATCGAGGCCTGGCTGCGCGGCCAGGGCGCGGTCGCCATCAACAACCTCATGGAGGACGCGGCCACCGCCGAGATCTCGCGCTCGCAGATCTGGCAGTGGATCCGGCAGGATCGCGTCACCGAAGAGGGCTCGATCATCACGCATGAGTTCGTCTCGGGTCTCGTCGATGACGTGCTCGCCTCGGCGGAGCGCGCGGACGGCGACCGGTTCGACGACGCCGCCGCCGTGTTCCGCGACGTCGCACTGTCGAGTACCTTCGCTCCGTTCCTGACGACGAAGGCCTATGCGACGCACCTGGTCGAACGCCGTTGACCCTCCCTCGGAGAAGAGCCCGTTCCTCGGAGCATCCGCCCGTGCGGATCCGCGGAACGGGCTCTTCCCCGTCCGGGCGGCACCGCGCCGTCGGCGAAGAAGACGGCGGCTGAACGTCACGATGCATCGTCGGGTGTAACATCGCCGACGTGTTCCAGCGAATGACCCTTCGGGGAGTGAGGAGGTCGTCGACGCGCACAGCGTCGGCGGGCCGCAGAGCCTGACCAGGCTCCTCCTCTCGCGTGCTCCGATTCGTGAGCCGCGCACTCCTTCGTCATTCCTGAACAGAAAGCTCTTTCGTCATGCAGTTCATCGACGCTGCCCGTATCCGGGCGGCCTTTGCCAATGTTTCCCTGCGCGAGCGCAAGGCCATTCCCCTCCCCGATCTCGACGCCATCGCCTGGGAGGATCTCGACTTCCTCGGGTGGCGAGATCCCAAGCTCCCGCTCGTCGGCTACGTCATCACGATGATCGATGACGAGCCCGTCGGTCTGCTCATGCGTCAGGCCGAGCAGACCCCGCACGCCCGGACGCAGTGCGTGTGGTGCGCCGACGTGAAACTGCCGAACGACGTCGTCATGTTCAGCACCAAGCGCGCCGGCGCGGCAGGACGCCGCGGCAACACCGTCGGCACGTACGTCTGCGCCGAGTTCGAGTGCAATCGCAACGTGCGACGGAAGCCGGTCGCCGCGTATCACGGCTTCGATGTCGAGGCCGCGCGTCAGTCGCGCATCGCGACGCTTCGCGCGAATGTCGCCCGCTTCGTGCGAGACATCACGTCGACCGTCTGATCCCGCATGCGCGAGACTGGATCCATGACAGCGGATCTCGAGGCGCGCCCTGGTGGGTCCGTCGGCCTGCGGCTCGCGCAGCCGGCGGCCCTCGTCGCGATCATGTGGGCCGTCTTCCTGCTCGACGCCGTCCTGCCCGGCAGCTTCAATCGCGTCGCGGGCATCGAATCGTGGGCGTTCCGCGGGCTCGACGGGGTGCTGCTGTCGCCACTGCTGCACGGCGACCTCGCGCACCTCATCGCGAACACGGTGCCGTTCGCGATCCTCGCCGGGCTGGCCGCGCTCGACGGCGTCGGGCGCTTCTGGGCGGTCACCGCGATCATTGCGGGAGTCGCCGGGGTCGGCACCTGGGTCGTGAACGCGCCAGGCACGCTGACGGTTGGCGCGTCGGGCCTCGTGTTCGGTTACTTCGGGTACCTGCTGCTGCGCGCGTTCGTCGCCCCCTCGCTCGGGCGCGGGATGCTGTACGCGATCATCGCCATCGCGGTCGGCGTCGCGTACGGCGGCACGATGTTCTCGGGGATTCTGCAGGCCGGCGACGGCGTCTCCTGGCAGGCGCATCTGTTCGGCGCTCTCGGCGGCGCGGGCGCAGCCTTCGCGCTGCGTCCACGGCGGCCTGCGCGACCGCGCCGTCGCTGACCGGGTTGTCGGCGATCGACAATGCGCTGTCGGGCGGGGCGCGTCGCCGGATAGCATCGCGGATCGTGAACGTTCTCTGGCGCACCCTGATCGTGATGGTCCGCTCGACGCTGCGCAAGCGGCGCGACGGCCGGACGCCGATGACCGATGTCGGGCGGATCCGTCTCACGACGCTCCCCACGGATCTCGACATCCTGCGGCACATGAATAACGGGAGATACCTCTCGCTGTTCGACCTCGGCCGGTGGGATCTCATGATCCGCACGGGCCTCTTCGACGTCCTGCGCGCACACGGCTGGTACGGCGTCGTCTCGAACGAGACCATCACGTTCCGCAAGCCCCTGCTGCCCTTCCAGCGCTTCGAGCTGCAGACGAAGTGGGTCGGCCAGGACGACCGCGCGCTGTACCTGGAGCATCGCGCCGTTGTCGACGGCGAGGTCTATGCCCAGGCCGTCATACGCGCCCGCATGGTCCGGCGCACGGGCGGCGTCGTGCCGCACGACGAACTCTTCGCGGCCCTCGAGATGCCGCACGATCTGCCGCAGGTCGACGCATGGATCCACGACTGGTCCGAAGCCGCGCGCCTGCCGAGCACCAGGCGTCCCGCGCCGAGCGACTGGAGCTGATGCTCAGCTCGCCGCAGCGCGACGATGCCCCTACCGCGATCAGGGCCTGCCCGAGGGTGTGTGTCGCCCTCACCGCGGGGCTCGTCCACGCGGGCATCGCCCCAGGGAGGAAGAGACGGAACGCGAGGATCTTATCCGAGACGAGGAACGCTATGCCACCAACCGCGACGAGCGTGTGACAGCGCAGCGCGAACGCCGCCGTGAGCCCGAGGACGATGCCGTACGCGGCGACCGCGATTGTGAGCGCGCCCAGATGCGACAGGAGGACCACGAGGATCCCGCCCCACCAGACGACGTAGACCAGCGCCAGCCGCGGCAGCCGGCGGACCGACGCGGAGCGCCAGAACAGCGCGACGTGCAGAAGAAGTTCGTGGAGCCACCTGTCGGAATCGAACCGACGACCTATTCATTACGAGTGAATCGCTCTGCCGACTGAGCTAAGGTGGCGTCTCGCGCCGCGCGAGCGGCACGAGCATCTATATTACCCGCCGCCCACCGCCCGCGCGAATCGAGGTTTGCGCCCGGGCGCGCCGGACTACAGGCCGCGCGCTCACCCCGGCTGGCATGTCAGCCCGTCGTCGGGAACCGTGCCGTCGATCAGGTAGTCCTCGACCGCGTCGTCGACGCAGTCGCTACCGGCCCCGTAGGCCGTGTGGCCCTCCCCCTCGAACGTGATGAGCGTGCCGCTCGAAAGCTGGTCCGCGAGCGCTTCCGCCCACGCGAACGGCGTCGCCGGGTCGCCCGTCGTCCCGATCACGACGATCGGATCCGCGCCGTCGGCCGAGATCGCCTCACGTTCTCCGCTCGGCGGGTGCGGCCAGAACTCGCACACGTCGGCACCCAGCATGTACTGCCAGGTCACGGGCGCCTCGCGCTCGAGGATCTGCTCATCCTCCTCGGTCATCTCCTCGGACTCCGAGGGGTAGTCCATGCAGTTGTAGGCGTTGAACGCCTCCGTCGAGTTCGAACCGTATCCGTTCGGTGTGCGGTCGTTGTAGAAGTCGGCGAGGAACATCGCGGCCGTCGGGTCGCCGCTGCGCGCACCGGAGAACGCCTCGGACAGGTACGGCCAGTTCGCTTCGTTGTACATCGCCGCGACGATCGCCGTCATCATCGTGTCGCCGCCGAGCTCGCGCCCGTCGGAGGAGACGAGCGGCCGGGCGTCGAGCGAAGCGAGCAGGGACGAGACATCGTCGAGGGCCTGGTCGACGGAGCCGCGGAACGGGCACGAGGATCCGCCGAGGCAGGTCTCGAGATAGGTGTGCAAGGACTGCTCGAAGGCGATCACCTGCGTCATCCCCACGTCGCTTCCCGACACTGAGGGGTCCAGGGCGCCGTCGAGGACGAAACGGTCGACGCGCTCCGGGAAGATGTTGGCGTACGTCGCTCCGAGGAATGTGCCGTAGGAGTAACCGAGGTAGGTGAGGCGGTCGTCGCCGAGCACCCCGCGCAGCAGGTCCATGTCGCGTGCCGACTGCTCGGTCGTGATGAACTCGAGCAGCTCCCCTGAGTTCTCCGCGCACGCGTCCGCGAACGTCTTCGCGCGCTCGTCGAGCTCGGCCTCCCACTCATCGGTGCCGCGCTCGGCGTCGGACGTGTCGTAGAGATAGGCGTCCATCCCCTCCGCGTCGAGGCATTCGACGGGGGTCGAACGGGCCACGCCGCGCGGGTCGAAGCCCACGACAGAGTACGCCTCGAGCAGACGTTCACCAATCGCGTCGTTCTCGATGACCGAGTGGAGGTAGTCGATGCCGGATCCGCCGGGCCCGCCCGGGTTGATGAGCAGCGAGCCCTGAGCGCCGGCCGGCACGTCGGCCGGTCGCGAGATGCGCAGTTGGATCTCGCCCGCACCCGGCTGGTGCCAATCGAGTGGTGCGGTGACAGAGGCGCATTCGACGGCCTCGCTCGTCATCGGCTCGTCGCAGTCCTCCCATGCGAGCTGCTGGTCGTAGAACGGGAGGAGCTCGTCGGGTACGCCGTCTGTGACGGGACCGCTCTCGGGCCCGGATCCGCTGCCAGGCACCTTCAGTGTGAACGGGTTCGCGCACGCGGCCGTGAGGCCGAGGACGGCCGCCACGGCGACGACGGACAGCGCGCGGCGTGCGCGGACGAAGCGCCTCATGGTCGCCTCCCTGTGACGACGGTGATCAGCAGACTTTCGAGAGCGAGCGCAGGCTGCACGTTCTGTCCGAGCGCGGCGCGCGTCTCGGCCAGGTGATCGAGCACGGTAATCGTGTGCGTGGCCGGTCGCGCCTGGGCGACCTGCCGCATCTCGTCGATGTACTCGACGTTGACGAGGTCGACGTCGCGCCCCAGCTGCAGCAGGACGATGTCGCGGAACAGCGACTGCATATCGGTCAGCACTCGGTCGAGTCCGTCGCGCACACTTCGCTTTGCGCGGCGCTCCTGGTTGTCCTTGAGCTCCTTGAGCTGAGAACGCACGGCGGGCGGAACCTTCGCTCCATCGGAAAGCCCCACGGTGCGCAGCAGGTCGGCGCGCTCGGTCTCGTCGCGCTCGGCCGTGAGCGCCTGCGCATCGTCGCTCGCCGCCTGCACGATGCCGCTGGCGACGTCGACGACGCGCCCGATGCCGCGCAGCCCGAGCACGTCGCGCATCGTCTGCTCTCGGCGCGTACGCGATTCCTCGTCCGTCGCGAGTCGCTGGGCCATGCCGATGTGTCGCTGCGCGTGACGAGCGGCCTGCTCGGCGACGACCGGATCGGCGCCCGTGCGCGCGACGAGCAGGCGGGCCACGTCGTCGACCTCGAGTTCGCGCAGCCGCAGCGTGCGGACGCGCGATCGGATCGTGGGAAGGAGGTCGGCCTCACTCGGCGCGCACAGCACCCAGATCGTCTGCGCGGGCGGCTCCTCGAGCGCCTTCAGCAACACGTTCGAGGTGCGCTCGGCCATGCGGTCGGCGTCCTCAACGACGATGACGCGATAGCGACCGAGACTCGGCGCGTAGTAGGACCGCTCGACGATCTCGCGCGCCTGCTTGATCGTGATGATGACGCCCTCGGTCGTCAGCATCGTGAGGTCGGGGTGCGACCGCGCGAGCACCTGCTTCATGGTCGCGACGTCATGCTCACCTTCGGCGATGAGCGCCGCCGCGAACGCGAGCGCAAGGGTCGACCGCCCGGATCCGGGAGGACCGGTGAGCAGCCAGCTGTGCGCGAGAAGACCGGGATCCGCGGCGGCGCGCCGCAGGATGTCGACCGCGTCGTCCTGCCCGAGCGCGTCGCCCCACGGAACAGCCGGAGCGATCGTGGCGAGCGTCATGGATCCACTCTACGGCGCACCGCCGACACGCTTGCTCAGCGGCAACCGACGAGAACGCCGCTCGAGCGTCCCCCGGGCGCGTCCAGCGCAAGGCTGAGGAGGGCAGGCGCACCGGCGTGCGGCAACCGACAAGAACGCCGCGATGGGCGTGCCCGGGTCAGGCGGTGATGATTTGCGCGGTGCCGGGGGCGGCGTCGGGCCCCATCTCCTCGGCGATGCGGTTCGCCTCCTGGATGAGGGTCTGGACGATCTCGTCCTCGGGCACGGTCTTGATGACCTCGCCCTTGACGAAGATCTGGCCTTTGCCGTTGCCGCTGGCGACGCCGAGGTCGGCGTCACGAGCTTCGCCCGGTCCGTTCACGACGCAGCCCATGACGGCCACACGCAACGGCACCGTCATGTCCTTCAGGCCCTCCGTGACGCTGTCGGCGAGGCTGTACACATCGACCTGGGCGCGCCCGCACGACGGGCACGAGACGATCTCGAGCGTGCGCTCGCGCAGGTTGAGCGACTGCAGGATCTGATGGCCGACCTTGACTTCCTCGGACGGCGGAGCCGACAGCGAGACGCGGATGGTGTCGCCGATGCCCTCCGACAGGAGGATGCCGAACGCGGTCGCCGACTTGATCGTTCCCTGGAACGCGGGGCCGGCCTCAGTGACGCCGAGGTGCAGCGGCCAGTCGCCGCGCTCGGCGAGCAGACGGTAGGCCTGCACCATGACGACGGGGTCGTTGTGCTTGACGGAGATCTTGAAGTCGTGGAAGCCGTGCTCTTCGAACAGGGACGCCTCCCAGATGGCCGATTCCGCGAGCGCTTCCGGAGTCGCCTTGCCGTACCGGGCGAGGAGGCGCTTGTCGAGGGATCCGGCGTTGACGCCGATGCGGAGGCTCACGCCCGCGTCCGACGCGGCCTTCGCGATCTCGCCGACCTTGTCGTCGAACTTGCGGATGTTCCCGGGGTTTACGCGCACCGCACCGCAGCCGGCCTCGATCGCCTGGAAGACGTACTTCGGCTGGAAGTGGATGTCGGCGATCACCGGGATCTGGCTCTTCATCGCGATGATCTTCAGCGCTTCGGCGTCTTTATCCGTGGGGCAGGCGACGCGCACGATCTCGCAGCCGGAGGCCGTCAGCTCGGCGATCTGCTGAAGCGTGGCGTTGATGTCATATGTCTTGGTCGTGGTCATCGACTGCACGCTGATGGGTGCGTCACCACCGACTTTGAGCTTGCCGACGTTGATCTGACGCGTCTTTCGACGCGGCGCGAGGGTCTGGGCCGAAGGCATACCGAGGTTCACTGCAGGCACGGATCCAGCCTACGCCCGAACCCTGCGAGGGACCCGCAGTTGCAGGGATCCTCAGGGACTGTGTAGCGTCATGAGCATGTTCGCGAACCAGACCTGGTGGCCCGCCTCATAGGCGGCCCGTTTCGCGACCCATCGTCCGACGACCGTCCCACGTGGCGGTCGTTTCGCGTTTGCGGGGCCGCCCGCCAGCAGAAGAGAGCTCCCCATGGCTGACTCCCCCGCCGACATCATCGCCGCGCTCGCGGCGGATCCGTCGCAGTCGTTCGCGCTGATCGCGCGCGACGGCGCCGCGACGGTTGAGGTGCTGACCGGACCCACGGTCGATGTCGACCGGCTCGCCGACATCCCCCTCGCGAGCGCGGACGGCACCCCTCAGGAGGTGCTGGCGCTCGTGCCGTTCCGCCAGGTCGTCGAGCGCGGTTTCGAGGCGCACGACGATGGTGCTCCCCTGCGCTGCCTCGTCGTCGATGAGCGCCGATCGGTGCCGGCTGCGGATGCGCTCACGGCGCTCCCGGCGGAGGACGTGCCGCTGGCGAACGCGGGCTTCGACATCGACGACGACAGCTATGCGGAGATCGTGCGCACGGTGATCCGCGACGAGATCGGCCGCGGCGAGGGCGCGAACTTCGTCATCCGACGCGACTACACGGCGACGGTCGAGGCGGATCCGCGAACTGCCGCGCTCACCTGGTTCCGCGCGCTGCTGGAGCACGAGCGCGGGGCGTACTGGACCTTCGCGATCGTCACGCCGGATCACGTCGCCGTCGGCGCCAGCCCCGAGGCGCACGTCACGGCGATGAGCGAACCGGGCGTGGCTGGCCGCGTCGTGAAGATGAACCCGATCTCCGGCACGTTCCGGCACACCTCCGGCGGCCCGACCGCCGAGGGCCTCGCCGCGTTCCTGCGCGACACCAAGGAGACCGAGGAGCTCTTCATGGTCGTCGACGAGGAGCTCAAGATGATGAGCGCCGTCTGCAGCGACGGGGGGCGCATCACGGGGCCGCACCTGAAGGAGATGTCGCGGCTCACGCACACGGAGTACATGCTGAGCGGCCGGTCCTCGATGGATCCGCGCGACATTCTGCGCGAGACGATGTTCGCGCCGACGGTGACGGGCTCGCCCATGCAGAATGCGTGCGCGGTCATCCGCCGCCACGAGACGAAGCCGCGCGGATACTATTCGGGTGTCGCCGCGCTGTTCAGCCCGCGCGAGAGCGGGCACGACCTCGACGCACCGATCCTGATCCGCACCGCGTACATCGAGGACGGACAGCTGCGGGTTCCGGCGGGCGCGACGCTCGTGCGGCACAGCGACCCGTTCGGCGAGGTCGCGGAGACCCACGGCAAGGCCGCCGGTGTGCTCGGCGCGATCGGGGCGATCCCGCGCGCCGTGACGTCGGTCGCCGGTGTCGACGAGGATGCTCCGGGAGCCGCCCCCGCGCGTCTCGCCGAGGATCCCGACATCGCCGCGCTGCTCGCGTCGCGCAACGAGCGTCTCGCGCCGTTCTGGATGGACGACCAGTCCGGCTCGCACGAGGCGCCCTTCACCGGGCGGCACGCGCTGGTCATCGACGCCGAAGACCGATTCACCACGATGCTCGCGCACCAGCTGCGGCACCTGGGGCTCGAGACACGCATCGTGACCTGGTCGGACGTCACGGACGCGGAAGTCGACGCGGCGGAACTCGTGGTGGCGGGCCCCGGCCCCGGCGATCCCCGCAGCGACGCGCGCCGCATCGTCCGGGTGCGCGAGATCGTCTCCCGTCGACTCGCGGATCACCGTCCTCTCGTCGCCGTATGCCTGAGCCACCAGGTGCTCGCCCACCGCCTCGGCCTCGCGCTGGAGCCGCTCGAGAAGCCGCGCCAGGGCCTGCAGATGACGGTCGACATGTTCGGCGAGAGCGCGGCGATCGGGTATTACAACACGTTCACCGCCCGCGTACTGCCTGGTGTGCGCCGCCTCACGCCGAGCCTCGAACGCGCCGGCGAGGTCGGCGTCGTGGAGGTCTCGGCGACGGAGGAGGGCGACGTGCACGCGCTGCGCGGATCCGGCTTCGCGAGCGTGCAGGGCCATCTCGAGTCGATCCTGTCTCGCGACGGCATTCGCACCCTCGAGCGCGTCGTCGCGCACGCGCTCGGTGTCTGACGGTCACGAGTAGGCTGAGCGCGTGAGCGCATACGAGGTCGACGCGGTCGTGGTCGGTTCCGGGCCGAACGGGCTCGTCGCCGCGGTGACGCTCGCCGAGGCCGGATGGCGCGTCGTCGTCGTCGAGGCGCAGGACACCGCTGGCGGTGGGCTGCGCTCCGAGGAGACGACTCTCCCGGGCTACGTCCACGACATGTGCGCGTCGAACCACCCGATGGCGATGGCGAGCCCCGCGTTCCGCGCACTCGGCCTCGAGCGCGAGGGCCTCGCCTTCGCACAGAACGACATCCCGTTGGGCCACCCGATCCGTCCCGGCGAATCCGGCATCCTGCGTCGCAGCGCCGCGGACACGGCGGCCGGCTTCGGTGCCGACGAGAAGATCTGGCGCCGCGTGATGGGCACGTTCGGCTCGCGGTGGAAGCAGCTCGGACGCGCGATCGGCAATCCCCTGCGCCCCACTCCCGACCTCATCGCGCTCGGCGCGACGAGCGTCTGGCCGACGACCTGGCTGCTGAAGGCCCTCCGCGACGAACGTTCGCGGGCGGTCCTCTCCGGCCTCGCCGCGCACGCGATCGTCGACCTTCGAAAGCCCGCGGCGGCGCTGGTCGGCGTCGCGCTCGGCGCCTTCGCGCACGGCGTCGGATGGCCCGTCGCGGTCGGCGGCACGAGTTCCATCGCCGATGCGCTCATCGCGCGCTTCACCGCGCTCGGCGGCGAGATCATCACCGGAACGCGGGTGACAAGCGTCGATCGGCTTCCGAGCGCGCGGGCCGTGCTGCTCGACACCTCCCCACGCGACGCGCTTCGCATCGCCGGGCATCGATTCGCCCCCTCCTACGCCAATGCGCTGCATCGGATGCGCTACGGCGCAAGCGCCTACAAGGTCGACTGGGCGATCGAAGGCGATGTCCCGTGGGCGGATCCCGCGCTCGCGGACGCGGGCTACATCCACCTCGGCGGAACCGCGGAGCAGGTGGTCGCTGCGGAGAGAGACGTCGCGAAGGGGCGCATGCCGGACGAGCCGTTCCTGCTGCTGTCGCAGGCGTCGATGCTCGATCCGACGCGCGCTCCGTCCGGCGGAAGCGCCTTCGGCGGGTACGCACATGTCCCCTTCGGGTTCGACGGCGACATCACCGAGCTCATCGAGCGTCGCATCGAGCGATTCGCCCCGGGGTTCCGCGATCGGATCCTGGCACGGCACGTGGCGACACCGGCCGCGATGGAGGCGCACAACGCGAATCTCGTCGGCGGCGCCATCGACGGCGGCGTGCCGGATCTGCGTCAGCTGCTCGCCCGCCCGCGGCTCAGCCTCAACCCGGCGGAGACCTCGGATCCCCGCATCTTCCTCTGCTCGGCTTCCACGGTGCCGGGCCCCGGTGTGCACGGCATGCCCGGCCGCCTCGCGGCGCAGCTCGCGCTGAAGCGACTCGGCTGACTCGGGCGCCGAGGCCGCTCGCGCAGAGCTCCACCCCGGGGCACGCTCTCGCGACGGCCCCGGGGCGGAGCGGTATGTCAGACCGCCTCGCCGCCGCGACGGATCCGGGTCAGCAGAAGCACACCGACTCCGGCGAGCGCGAGGAACGCTCCTCCGGCGACGAGCGCCGAGACCGTGTCTCCGTCGGTAGGCGCCAACTTCTCGTCATCGTCGTCGGACTCGGGACCCGGCTGCGCCGACGGCTCCGGCTCGGGATTCGGTCCCGATTCCGGTTCCGGAGCGGGATCCGGGCTGGGCGCAGGGTCAGGCCCCGGCTCGGGGTCCGGGCTGGGCTCGGGATCCGGGCTGGGCTGAGGATCCGGGCTCGGCTCGGGATCAGGGCTCGGCTCGGGATCTGGACTCGGCTCAGGATCAGGGTCCGGCGACGGCTCAGGATCCGGCTCGGGATCCGGGCTCGGCTCGGGGTCCGGGTCCGCAGCGGCCGCGACGACCGTGAACGCGAGCGTTCCACTGAACGCTTCGCCGTCGTCCCAACCGACGCTTCCCGCGCCGAGCGTGTCGGGCGTGAAGGTGTTCGACCCGGCGTCATACAGCGCATCGAGTGCGACCGATGCGCCGGCACGATCGAACACCGGGTTGTCGGCCTGCTCGTCGATGACGATGTCGCCCAGGTCGGCCTGCTGGCCTGTCGCCAGGAAGAACTCCAATCCCGCCCCGTCCCTGACGGGGCTCACATCGGCGATCCTGTTCTGATCGAGGTAGAGACTGTTGAGGCCCGTGAGCCCCGACAGCGTCGACACGTCGGCGATCTCGTTCGCCGAGAGCTGCAGGTGCCGCAGTTCGGGCGTGAGCACGGGGACCTCTGTGATCTCGTTGTGGCCCAACGCAAGCAGCTGGAGGTTTGCCAGGTTGCCCAGGGCCGAGACGTCGGTGAGCTCGTTGTCTTCGAGATACAGCGCCGTCAGCGCGGTGACGTTCGCGAGTCCCGACACATCAGCGATGTCGTTCTCGCTGAGGGTGAGTCGCTCGATGCTCGCTGGCAGTTCCGGCACAGCCACGATGTCGTTCTCGTTGAGCGACAGCGTGTCGAGGCTCCCGAGGGTGGCGAGCGGTGCAAGATCCACGATGCTGTTCTCGTTGAGCGACAGCACCTCGAGACCGCCCAGGGTGGCGAGCGGTGCAAGATCGACGATCTCGTTGCCATCGAGATTCGCCTGCCACATCCCGGTCAGGTGCTGGATTCCCTCGAGATCCACGACCCCCGCATCGACGCAGTACAGGTCGGAGACACCCGCTGCCTGCGCCCCAGTGATGTCCGCGGCCGCAGCTTGTGAAAGCTCGGAGTTGACGCAGGCGCGCAGCGCGTCATCGGGCATGTGGATTGGCATGGCCGACTGCTCCACCGCCGTGAACGTCAGCTCTCCGTTGAAGTCGCTGCCATCGTCCCACCCCACGCTGTCCAGGCCGAGGGTCGTGGGCGTGAACGTGTTCGCACCCGCGTCATAGCGGGCGTCGAGCGCGACGGGAGCGCCGGCGCGATCCCGCACTGGGTTGGGCTCGGCCGCGCCCACGAGAAGGTCTCCGACGTCGACGGTCTGACCGACCGCACCGAAGGTCGTGAGGGGAAGCCCGGCGAGCGGGCTCAGATCGACGACATGGTTATGCGGGAGGTGCAGCTCCTCGAGGCTACTCAGCGATGACAGCGCCGTGACGTCCGAGATCTCGTTCGTGTCGAGCCGCAGGAGCTCCAATGCGGTGAGATTTCCCAGCGGACTGACATCGGAGATGTCGTTGTCGTTGATGTAGAGGAAGCGCAGTCCCGTGAGTGTCCCGAGCGAACTCACGTCCGTCAAGCCGTTCGACGAGACGACGAGATACTCGAGGGCGGGCAGTGTCTCGAGTGATTCGAGATCCGACTCGTCCACGCCGGTGCCGCTGATGGCGACCGACCACAGGCGGTCCAGCCCTTCAAGCGGTGCCAGGTCGGTGACCCCCGGGTTGTTGCCGAGGTGCGCCTGCTGGAGCGACGTCATGTGTTCTATACCGGTCAGATCCGTCACGGCGCCGTTCTGGCAGTTCACGATCGTCAGTCCCGCCGCCTGGCCCTCGGTGATCGGGTCCGCCGGATTCTGCGAGAGCGCTGTGTTCACGCACTCCCGGAGCACGTCGTCGGGCATGGAGATCTCGTCCCCGGGATCGGCATGCGCCGCCGGCGCGAGACCGAGCACGGCCAGAGCCGTCACGGCGGTGACCGCGAGCGGCATTCTGATCGAGCGTGCGGGCTCATCTGCTGGCGGGTGGGTCTTCGTCCTCAACTGGACACGTCCTCTCTTCACAGCTGCGGTGTCGCGGCGCCTCACCGTCGCAGGCGCCGCTCACACACCGCTCACATCTCACGAACGACGGCGTGCATCACTCGCCGAGGAAGACCATGTACGACACGGTCGTGTCCTCGCCCTCCGACGCTTCGGCGACGCCGACCTGGACGGTGAGCGACTCGTCGAGGGTGAAGGTGCCGTTGACGAGCTCCCCCATCTCGGTCCACATGACCTCGTCCCAGCCGGAGAAGTCACCACGGACCTGCTGCACGAGTTCATCGAAGCCACGCGGATCGGAGACGACGACCATCATCCCGGAGCCGTCGTCGGAGTTGATCGAGGTGCTCTGGAGCACGTCATCAGAGACCACGGGGACCTCCGCGGGGAAGTTGTCGGGCATGCTCCCGAACTCGATGTCCACTCCTCCGCCCGTGATTCCCTCAATGAGCTCGTCTGCTCCGCTCGGGATCGCGCCATCATCGGATCCACCGGTGATCATCTCGAGCGGATTCGCGAAGCACCCCGTGAGGGTGACGGTGAGGAGACCGGCCGCCGCGGCGGTTGCGATTCCCCGGGCCACGATCGTGCGTTTCATGGTAAGCGTCCTTCGGGTCGACACAGATCTGCGAGACGACGGCCGGAGGAGCCAGGAGGAGACTCCCGTGCCGTCGTGACGCAGTCGACCACGGCGCGCTCACAACGCGCTCACACGTGCGCGCGCACGCGCCACAGGCGAGGACCGCCGCAGACGATGTCAAGCCCCTCCCCCGGGAACTGCCGGCGTGAGTACCGTGGTCGCGAAGATGCCACAAGGGAGGAGAATTCCGATGAGTACCGAACCCGACCGTCGATTGATCAAGCTCGGTGAGACGGACGAGACCGTCGCCGATGTCGCAGAGGACATCCGTGGACGCGACGTCAGAGACAGCAGTGGCAACGATATCGGCAAGATCGGCGAGCTCCTCATCGACGCCGACGAGCGCAAGGTGAGATTCCTGGAAGTCGAGTCCGGCGGTTTCCTCGGGATGGGGAAGGACACCACGTTGATTCCCGTGGACGCCATCACCTCCATCACCGAGGACGACGTGCGGATCGGTCCGAGCCGCGATCAGGTCGCCGGCGCGCCATCGTACGATCCTGCGCTGGTCGCGGAGCCGGACCACTACGCCGCCACCGTCAGCTACTACGGCTTCATGCCCTTCTGGTCCGTCGGGTACCGCTATCCCGACTACCCGCACTACGCGTGACGAGCGACGGCGAATTCCCCGCTACCGCCCGAAAAGATCCACGGGGTTGAAGATGTCGGCGGCGAACAGCAGCGCTGCCATCGCGATCATGAGGACGACGACCACGAGTGTGATGGGCACGAGGCGCGTCGCGTCCGCGGGCTTGGGCGCCGGGCGTCCCGTCAGCCGCGCGAACAGGCGCTTCAGCCCATCCCACAGCGCGATCACGATGTGACCGCCGTCGAGCGGCAGCAACGGGATCAGGTTGAACACCATCAGCGCGATATTGAGGGCTCCGAAGATGTTCACGAGCACGGCGACGCGATCCACGATCGGCGCTTCGGTGGCCGCGACCTCGCCCGCGATGCGCCCGACGCCCACGACGCTGATCGGTCCGTCCGGATCCCGCTCCCCGCCCGTGACCAGGTCGACCGCGATGTCGTACAGCTTCACGGGCAACTGAACGACGATCTCCGCGACGGCACCCGTATTGCGCACTGCTTCCTGCGCCCCAGCCCACGCCGGTTGACGCACGCGCTCGAACACCGGGCTGAAGCCGACGAAGCCGACGTCGTCGGTGACGACCTCGCCGTCTGAATCGACGTACTCGTTCTCCGCGAGGATCGGCGTGACCCTCAGCGTGCGGGCTTCTCGGTCCCGGATGATGTCGACGTCGATCGTCTCATCGGGTCGCTCACGGATGAGGGCCGACGCCTCCGCGAAGCTCGATACGGTGGATCCGTCGACCGCGGTGATCGTGTCGCCAGGGCGCAGCCCCGCCTCGGCGGCGGGCGTCGCGGGGTCGTCGTCGGCGCACTCCGTCTGCGCGGATCCGGCCGGCAGCACGCACTCGGACACCTCCGCGACCGTCGCCGTCGCCTGCTGGACGCCGATGCCGCTGAGAAGCACCGAGAACGCGACGATCGCGAGCACGAAGTTCATGAATGGGCCGCCGAGCATCACCACGACGCGCTTCCATGTCGCCTGGCGATAGAGCGTGCGATCTCCCGCCTCGGCGATCGTCTCGTCGTTCTGCTCGCGCGCATCCTGCACGAGCGTCGACCACACGCGCCTGCGCCGTCCATCGGCCGCGGGGCTCGGTGGATACATTCCCGCGATCGAGATGAACCCGCCGAGCGGCAGCGCCTTGAAACCGTACTCGGTCTCGCCGACCTGCTTCGACCACAGGGTGGGACCGAAGCCGATCATGTACTGTCCGACGCGCACGCCAAAGGCCTTCGCAGGCAGGATGTGCCCGAGCTCATGTAACGCGATCGACACGGCGAGACCGATCAGCATCGCGAGGATGCCGACGACGAACAGCACGACCGTCATCAGTCGTCGAGATAGGGGTTGGGCCACACCCTGTCGGGGGCGGGCCAGCCGGCGGCGATGAGCGCTCGGCGCGACAGTTCGCGGGCCGAGTAGCCCCACTGCACACCCGCGATGTCGCGATAGTTCTGATGACCCGGTCCCGCCCACAGGATCGCGTCACCGTCGCCGACGAGCGAGACGGCCGTCACGATCGCGGCCTCGGGCGGCGAGACCTCGTGCAGCTCGTGATCCGGATCCGCGGCACGCGCGGCGTTCATCAGGGTCGCGCGGATCGACGCGGCGTCTTCGTGGCGCGGATGGTGGTCGGTGATCACCGTGATGTCGCTGCCGGCGACGGCCGCGCGCGCCATGTCGGCGCGTTTGGTGGTGTCGCGGTCGCCGTCGGCGCCGAACAGCATCAGCACCTTCCCGGGCGTGACGCGGCGCACCGCCGCGAGGGTCTTCTCGAACGCGTCCGGCGTGTGCCCGAAGTCGACGTAGACGGCGGGTCCGTCGGATCCGGAGACGAGCTGCGTCCGCCCCGGCACCCACGCGTGGATGCCGTCCGCAAGCGCCGCCGCGATGCGATCCCAGGCGTACCCCGCTTCGAGCATCATGACGATGCCGAGACCAGCGTTGGCGGCCATGTGCGCACCGATGACCGGCACGATCGTCTCGAGCACGCGGCCGCCGGGTCCGGTCAGCCGGAAGCCGGTTCCGCTCTGCTGCTCCGACGTGACCTCGACGTGCCAGTGCGCGTGATCGTACGCGGTGGGTGTGGCGATACCGAAGGTGGCGATCGTCGTGACCGGGATGTCCGCCTCGGAGGCGATGCGGTCTCCGGCCGCCGAGTCGAGCGAGATGACCGCACGTCGACTGCGAGCTGATGTGAACAGCGGCGCCTTCGCGCGGTAATACGTCTCCATGTCGCCGTAGTCGTCGAGGTGCTCATGCGTGAGGTTCGTGAATCCGATGACGTCCCAGATCACCTTCTCGACGCGACGGCGGGTGACCGCCTGCGCGCTCACCTCGACGGCGAACGCCTCAACGTCGCGTTCCCGCATGCGCCCCATCAGGGCGTGGAGTTCGCTCGCCTCTGGACTCGTCAGTCCAGCGACGACGCGCTCGTCGGCCACGACGCGCTCGGCCGAGGTCGAGGCACCGGAAACGACGCCGATCTGAGTGAGCATGCCTTCGAGCAGGTGCGTGACGCTCGTCTTGCCGTTCGTGCCGGTCGTCGCCAGCAGCAGGGGCAGCTCGTCTTCCGGACCCGTCCGGTAGACGGCCATCGCGACGTCGCCCAGCACGCCGCGCGGATCCGCGACGACGAGCGCCGGCAGCCCGGAGCCGCTCGCGATCTCGGCGCCGTCGGAGTCGGTGAGGATCGCAGAGGCGCCGTTGCGGGCGGCGTCGGCCGCGAATTCGGCACCGTGACGGTTCGCGCCGCGGATCGCCACGAACAGATCGCCGGGAACGAGATCCGTCGAGGACACCGTCACGCCGGTCACGTCGACGTCCGAGGTGGCGGTGCCGCCCACGTGGTCGGCAAGGTCAGTGAGGCGGCTGGCGGTGGGCCGCTCGGGGCGCAGCATCACGGGTGGTGTGCGGCGGATGTGAGGCGTCTCGATCACGCCGCCATCGTCTCACGCAGGGGGCAGGGAACGGCTGAATGAGCGCCGCGACGTTCGCTCAGCGCGCGAGCAGTTCGTCGGCGGTGCGGCGAGCCCAGAGCTCGGCCTCGGCCAGCGTCTCAAGCGTGAGCTCCGCGGGCGCCTCGTGCGCGTCGACGACCCGCGCGATCGCGTCCACGATGCCGGTGAACGGGATCCGCCCCTCGTGGAAGGCGTCGACCGCCTGCTCGTTCGCCGCGTTGTACACCGCCGGGAACGTGCGCGCGGCCTCGCCGACCTGTCGCGCGAGCGACACCGCGGGGAACGCGTCGTCATCGAGCGGGGCGAATTCCCAGCTCTGAGCCGCCGTCCAGTCGATCGGCGCGTCGACGTCCTCGAGCCGATCGGGCCACGATAGCCCGAGCGCGATCGGCACGAGCATGCGCGGCGGCCCCGCCTGCGCGATCGTGGATCCGTCGTGGAACTCGACCATCGAATGGATCAGCTGCTGCGGGTGCACGACGACCTCGATGCGGCCGAACGGCACGTCGAACAGCAGGTGGGCCTCGATCACCTCGAGCCCCTTGTTGACGAGGGTCGCGGAGTTGGTCGTGATGACCCGGCCCATCGAGAAGTTGGGGTGCTTCAACGCCTGCGCGGGGGTGACGCGCTCGAGCTCGTCTCGACTGAGCCCTCGGAAGGGGCCGCCCGAGGCGGTGACCACGAGTCGTCGCACCTCGCTCGTCCGGCCGGAGCGGAGCGCCTGCGCGATCGCCGAGTGCTCGGAGTCGACCGGCACGATCTGACCCTCGCGCGCGAGCGACGTGACGAGGGTGCCGCCGACGATGAGCGACTCCTTGTTCGCGAGCGCGAGCGTGCGTCCCGCCTCGAGCGCGGCGATCGTTGGTCCGAGGCCGACGGATCCGGTGATGCCGTTGAGCACGACGTCCGCGTCGACGTCGCGCACCAGTTGCGCGGCTTCGTCGGCGCCGAGCGCGGTGTGCTCGACGCCGAACTCGGCTGCCTGTTCGGCGAGCACTGCGGCGTTCGATCCGGTCGCGAGACCGACGAGCGTGAAGCGGTCGGAGTTTCGGCGGATGACGTCGAGCGCCTGCGTGCCGATCGACCCGCTGGATCCGAGGACGACGACCTTGCGCATGAGACTATTCGCCGGTGGGGTGCGTGGCCGAGAGGATGTCGACGACGAAGATGAGCGTCTCGTCCTGCAGCTCGTGTCCCTCGCTGGCGCCGTAGCCCTCCTCGGGCGGAATCACGGCGATCACCTGTGACCCGACACTCTGGCCGACGAGCGCCTTCTGGAAGCCGGTCACGAGACCGCTGAGCTGGGTGGGCTGCATCGGGGCGCCGCGCGTCCAGCTGGAGTCGAACTCGGTGCCGTCGGACGCGCGCACTCCCTGATACTGCACGACGACGATGTCATCCTCCTCGACGGTGGTGCCGTCGCCCTCGATGAGGGTCGCGACCTCCGTCTCGTCGGGAGCCTCGAGGCCGTCGGGAACGGTGACGCTCGGCGTGCCGTCCTCGGCGACGTCGACCTCAGGGAAACCCGCCGGCGCGTCCCGCGGCTCACCGGACGCGGCCATCGGCACGGTGTCGATGAGGTCGAGCACGAGCAGCTGCGACGGCACCGCTGTGCCGTCCTGTCCCTGCTGGCCTGGGAAGGCGAACACGACACGGGTGCCAGGCGTCGCGCACCCGAAGGCGGCGCCGAAGGCATTGTTCGTCTCGACGTTGATGGGCACGGTCTGCTCGTCGCCGTACCCCTCGCTGCCGAGCTCCTCCCCGCTCTCGGCGTCGTAGATCGTCGCGGCGTAGCGCACGTACGCGCCGGCCTCGATCTCGTCGCCCTCGCCCTCGACGACGACCGACCGTTCGAAGTCCTCGATCTCGAGCGGGGCATCGAAGGTCGCCTCGGCGGATTCTCCGAACTCGCCCGTCACCTCGACGCTCTCGATCGCGTCACCTGTTGGAGAGGCCGCGTCGCAGAGATCTTCGGGGATCGTCGCGTCGGCTGACGGCACCGGTGTCTCGGTGTCGCCGTCGGGCGACTCACCGCCGCCGCACCCCGCAAGAGCGAGAGAAGCGACGGCCAAGGACGCGATGGTCAGCGAGCGAAGACGCACTGTCATACCTCAATCAGATTCGACGGACCCGCCCATCCTGCCCCATGTCGATATGTGCGGGCTGATGCCTCGCCGGAAGGCTCCGCGTGAGCGGATTCCCGTCTGGGCATACGCTCAACGTATCCTGAAATGATGAGCGATTCGGCAGTGGACAGCCCGCAGACCCCGAGCTGGGTGTACACCTTCGGTCGGAACCTCATCTCCCCTCTCGCGCGTGCCGTCTACCGTCCGCGCGTCGAGGGCAAGCACCACGTGCCGAAGCATGGCGCCGTGATCTTCGCGAGCAACCACCTCTCGTTCATCGACTCGATCGCGATCCCCGTCGCCGCGGCGCCGCGCCCGGTGCACTTCCTCGCCAAGGCCGAGTACTTCACGGGCCCCGGCCTCAAGGGATGGCTCTCGCGCACGTTCTTCACGGCCGTCGGTGCGACGCCGGTCCAGCGCGGCGTCGGCCAGGCCGCAATGGAAGCGCTCGAACAGCAGAAGCAGATCCTCGAATCCGGCGCCGCGATCGCCCTGCATCCCGAGGGCACGCGCTCACGCGACGGCCGCCTCTACAAGGGCCGCACGGGCGTGGCCTTCCTTGCGCTCGAAACGGGCACCCCCGTCGTGCCGATCGGCCTCATCGGCACCGATCGCGTCATGCCCGTCGGTGCGCGCATGCCGTCGCTCAAGGAACGGGTCGTCGTCCGCTTCGGCGAGCCGCTCGACCTCAGCCATCACGGCCCGAACTCGGGACGCGCGCGCCGGGCGGCGACCGACGAGATCATGTCGGCGATCCACGCCCTCTCGGGACAGGAACTCGCCGGCACCTACAACGAGCCGCCCGCCGAGGGTGCGGTGGAGAAGATCAAGCGCGCCCTTCCGCACGAGCGGAAGTGACCTCGGGGTCGATCTCGACCTCGAAGTTCACGCTGTTCGCGATGAAGCACCACGCGTGGGCGTCCTCGTGCGCCGCGATCGCCTCCGCGATCATCGCCGGGTCCGCGACCGTCACGCGCGGTCGCAGCACGACGCGCTCGAAGCGGCCCGCGTTGCCGTCGACGCGCAGCTCGCCCTCGGCCTCGTCGGCATAGGCCGTCACGACGACGCCGCGCGTGACACAGGCGTGCAGATACGACAGCAGGTGGCATTCGCTGAGGGCGGCGAGCAGCAGGTCCTCGGGGTTCCATCGGCTCGGATCGCCTCGGAACGGCCGGTCCGCGGATGCGAGGAGCTCGGGCTTGCCCGCGATGCGGACCACGACGTCACGTCCGTAGTCGCGATAGCCGCTTGTGCCGGTCCCGGTGTTCCCGGTCCAGGTGGCGCTCACCACGTAGCGGTGCGTGCTCATACGAGGAGATTACCCTGGACGGGTGGCCACCGCAGAGACCTTTCCCGCAGCCAGCGCCGCCGAGCTCGCCGTCGTCGAGCGGGGCGGCTTCGTCGAGTCGCGACACGTCGGATCCGCGATCGCGATCACCCCGGATGGTGAGGTCGCGGTCTCGCATGGCGACCCCTCGGCTCTGTTCCTCCCGCGTTCCTCGCTCAAGCCGCTCCAGGCGATCGCGTGCGTGACCGCGGGTGCCGCACTCGAGGGAGAGCGGCTGGCGATTGCGACCGCGAGCCACGATGGCACCGAGCTGCACACCCGCATCGTGCGCG